>NZ_MBES01000026.1 GCF_001954195.1 Mycobacterium sp. IS-1264
CGGCCCCGCCCGTTGCGGTGCCCGCCCCGGCTCCCGTACCCGTCCCCGAGGCTCCGGCGCCGATTCCTGCCGCGCCGGCGCCGGCCCCCGTGCCGGTGGCACCGATTCCGGTGCCGATTCCGTTGCCGATACCCGGCATCGGCGGTGGGCCTGGTGGCGGATACCCCGGCGGCGGTGGCGGATATCCCGGCGGCGGGGGCGGATTCCCCGGCGGCGGTGGCGGCGGTCACGGTGACTACGGCGGCGGCGGTGGTCACGACGGCGGCGGTCCGTTCGGCGGCGGCGGGGGCGGATTCCCCGGCGGCGGCCACGGCGGCTTCGGCGGTGGCGGCCCCTTCGGCGGTGGCGGCGGCTTCGGCGGCGGCCACGGCGGAGGCCGCGGACACTAGTTCCCCCGCGGTCACCTGTCATCTCCCGTTTGCCTGTCGCTCAGCGGGACGATGCAGTTAGCTCATCGCGGCCACCTACACCGGTTGTATGCGATGCACCGTTTTCGGCACCGGTTACCTGGGTGCCACGCACGCTGTCGGGATGGCCGAGCTGGGACACGAGGTCATCGGGGTCGATATCGATCCGGGTAAAGTCGCCAAGCTCGCGGGCGGCGACATTCCTTTCTACGAGCCCGGCCTGCAGAAGCTGTTGACCGAGAACCTGGCGGCGGGACGGCTGCGGTTCACCACCGACTACGACCTGGCCGCGGAATTCGCCGACGTGCACTTCCTGGGGGTCGGCACGCCGCAGAAGAAGGGCGAATACGGCGCCGATCTGTGCCACGTGCACGCCGTCATCGACACGCTGGTGCCCCGCCTGACCCGGCCGTCGGTGCTTGTCGGCAAGTCGACGGTTCCGGTGGGAACGGCAGCCGAGTTGAGTCAACGGGCCGCGACGCTGGCGCCGCGGGGCGTCGACGTCGAGGTCGCCTGGAATCCGGAGTTCCTGCGCGAGGGATACGCCGTGCAGGACACCCTGCACCCGGACCGCATTGTGCTTGGCGTCCAACAGGATTCGATGCACTCCGAGGCCGCGGTCCGCGAACTCTACGGGCCGCTGCTGGGAGCGGGTGTGCCGTTCCTGGTGACGGACCTGCAGACCGCGGAGCTGGTCAAGGTGTCGGCCAATGCTTTTCTGGCGACCAAGATTTCGTTCATCAACGCGATCTCCGAGGTGTGCGAGGCCGCCGGCGCCGACGTCAGCGTGTTGGCCGATGCGCTGGGATACGATCCGCGCATCGGGCGCCAATGTCTCAACGCGGGTTTGGGTTTCGGCGGCGGCTGCCTGCCCAAGGACATCCGCGCCTTCATGGCGCGCGCCGGTGAGCTCGGCGCCGACCAGGCGCTGACATTCCTGCGCGAGGTGGACAGCATCAACATGCGCCGCCGCACCCGGATGGTCGAACTGGCCACCGCCGCGTGCGGGGGATCGCTGCTGGGCGCCAACATCGCCGTGCTCGGTGCGGCGTTCAAACCCGAGTCCGATGACGTCCGCGACTCACCCGCGCTCAACGTCGCGGGCCAGCTGCAACTCAACGGCGCCGCGGTCAACGTGTACGACCCGAAGGCCCTCGACAACGCGCAGCGACTCTTCCCGACGCTCAATTACGCGGTGTCGGTGGAAGAAGCCTGCGAGCGCGCCGACGCGGTGCTGGTACTCACGGAGTGGCGGCAGTTCGTCGACCTCGACCCCGGTGACCTCGCCGACCGGGTGCGTGCCCGGGTCATCGTCGACGGCCGCAACTGCCTCGATGTCGCGCGCTGGCAGGGGGCGGGTTGGCGTGTGTTCCGCCTCGGCGCACGACGGCCCTAGCGGCCGGTTCGGTTGCCGTCTGGGCGCCCTCGACACGCGACTCGCCCTGGGCCCCAATGTGTTAACGAGAAGAAAAATACTTGATTCCGCGCTGTGACGGCCGCGCGGTCCGCCGCCGTCACGTTCCGGCGGCCGTGCCTCCCATCAGTGCTTTTCTGCCGCCGCTGGCAAAAGTGCGACTGGGCTCACACACCTCAATATGACCGTGGTGTTACGGCAATCGCACAGCGGTGAGACCGTGTCAGTGCGAATTTTTGCTCGGGTAAAAAGCTCCCTTACCCTCGGTAAATGACCCCGCGATAGCCGTCGTTCGAGAGGAGGCGCCATGGTCGATCTGAACCCGAATTACCAGACCGCCGCCGACGCCTTGCTCGGTTTCAGCAAATATTTTCACCGCGGCGAGATTTCACCGGACCATCGCGCGCTGCACAAGATTGGCGGCCGGTCGGCGGACGACTTCTACCGGGACCGCTGGGCGCATGACAAGGTCGTCCGGTCGACCCACGGCGTCAATTGCACGGGATCGTGTTCGTGGAAGATCTACGTCAAGGACGGCGTAATCACCTGGGAATCCCAGCAAACCGACTACCCGTCGGTGGGCGCCGACAAGCCGGAGTACGAGCCGCGCGGCTGCCCCCGCGGCGCCTCGTTCTCCTGGTACACGTATTCGCCTGCGCGGGTGCGCTATCCGTACGTGCGCGGCGTCCTGCTCGAGTACTACCGCGAGGCCAAGGCGCGGCTGAACGACCCCGTACTGGCGTGGGCCGACATCGTGGACGACCCCGTCAAGTCCGCCCGCTATAAGGCGGCGCGCGGCAAGGGCGGGTTCGTCCGCGCCGAGTGGTGGGAGGCCGCCGAGATCGCGGCGGCCGCGCACGTCCACACGATCAAGAAGTACGGCCCCGACCGGGTCGCCGGCTTCTCGCCGATACCGGCGATGTCGATGGTGAGCCACGCCGTTGGGGCGCGGTTCATTTCGCTCCTCGGCGGGTCGATGCTGTCGTTCTACGACTGGTACGCCGACCTGCCGGTGGCGTCGCCGCAGGTGTTCGGCGACCAGACCGATGTGCCCGAGTCGGCCGACTGGTTCGACGCCGGATACCTGATCATGTGGGGCTCCAACGTTCCGGTCACCCGCACGCCCGACGCGCACTACATGACCGAGGCCCGCTACCGCGGCCAAAAGGTGGTCGTCGTCTCGCCCGACTACGCGGACAACACGAAGTTCGCCGACGAATGGCTGCCGGCGCGACCGGGCACCGACGCGGCGCTGGCGATGGCGATGGGACACGTCATCCTCAAGGAGTTCTTCGTCGACCGCACGACCCCTTACTTCACCGACTACGTGAAGCGCTACACCGATCTGCCGTTCCTGGTGACGCTGACCGAGCGAGACGAGGGCTGGCTGCCCGGAAAGTTCCTCACCGCAGCGGATCTCGGCGACACCGGTGAAGGGGCCGAGTCCAAGACGGTACTGCTCGACGCGCAGGCCAACCCGGTGGTGCCGAACGGCTCGCTGGGACACCGGTTCACGGCGTCGGGCGAGGGCAAGTGGAACCTCGACCTGCACGGCGTGGACCCGCTGCTGACGCTGCACGGCGTCGGCGACGACGTGGCCGAGGTGAAACTGCCGCGCTTCGACGGCGACCGGCCGGGTGTCCTCGCCCGCGGAGTCCCGACGAAAATCGTTGCCGGACAACGCGTGACGACGGTCTTCGACATTCTGCTCGCCCAATACGGCGTGCACCGCGACGGCCTGCCCGGACAGTGGCCCGCGGACTACGACGACGCAACCGTCCCGTACACCCCGGCCTGGCAGGAGCCGATCACCGGTGTGCCCGCCAAGGCGGTCGAACGGATCGCACGCGAATTCGCCGACAACGCCGAACGTTCGCGCGGCCGGTCGATGATTCTGATGGGCGCCGGAACCAACCACTGGTTCCATTCCGACCAGATCTACCGCTCGTTTCTGACGCTCGTGATGCTCACCGGCTGTCAGGGCGTCAACGGCGGCGGCTGGGCGCACTACGTCGGGCAGGAGAAATGCCGGCCGGTCACCGGGTGGTCGACGCTGGCTTTCGCGCTGGACTGGCAGCGGCCGCCGCGGCAGATGCAGGGCACGGTGTTCTGGTACCTGGCGACCGACCAGTGGCGTTACGACCGGTTCACGTCGGAGGTGATGGCCTCCCCGCTGGCCGAAGGCCGGTTCGCGGGCCGGACGGCGGCCGACAGCATCGCCCTGGCCAGCCGGCTGGGCTGGATGCCGAGTTATCCGACCTTCAACCGCAATCCGCTGGATCTGGCCGATGAGGCGGCGCGGCTGGGCAAGGACGCGTCGGAGCACATTGTCGACGGCCTGAAGTCCGGTCACCTGCAGTTCGCCTGCGAGGATCCGGACGCGCCCGAGAATTTCCCGCGCTGCCTGACGGTGTGGCGGTCCAACCTGCTCGGCTCGTCGGCAAAGGGCAACGAGTACTTCCTCAAACACCTGCTGGGCACCGATTCCAACGTCGCGGCAACAGACGAGGATGCGGTGCGGCCGCAGGAAGTGCGCTGGCGTGACGACGCGCCGGTGGGAAAGCTGGACCTGCTGTTGTCGATCGACTTCCGCAATACCAGCACCACACTGTTTTCCGATATCGTGCTGCCGGCGGCCACCTGGTACGAGAAGCACGACCTGTCCAGCACCGACATGCACCCGTTCGTGCACGCGTTCTCGCCTGCGATCTCACCGCCGTGGGAAACCAAGACCGACTTCGAGGCCTTCCACCGCATCGCGCGCGGGTTCTCCTGGCTGGCCGAAAAGCACCTTGGGAAGCGCAACGACATCGTCGCGATGCCGCTGCAGCACGACAGCGCCGACGCCACCGCGCAGCCAGGCGGGCGCGTGCTGGACTGGAAAGCCGGTGAGTGCGAGCCGATTCCGGGCAAGACGATGCCGCGCCTGGTCGTCGTCGAGCGGGACTACCCGGCGGTCGGCGACAAGATGGCGGCGCTGGGGCCGATGGTGGAAACCGTCGGGCTGACGACCAAGGGCGTGACGACGCATCCCGACGCGGAGGTCGAGTACCTCAAGGGTGTCAACGGCACGGTCGTCAGCGGCATGGCCGTCGGGCGGCCGTCGCTGGCCAAGGACACCCACGCCGCCGAGGCGATCCTGGCGCTGTCTGGGACGACGAATGGTCGGTTGGCGGTCGAGGGGTTCGAGGCGCTGCAGCGGCGCACCGGAACACAGCTGGCCGATCTGGCGAAGGAGAACGAGGGTCGGCGAATCACGTTCGCCGACACGCAGTCTCGGCCGGTGCCGGTGAACACCTCGCCGGAGTGGTCGGGTTCGGAGACGGGCGGCCGCCGCTACTCGCCGTTCACGATCAACACCGAACGGCTCAAGCCGTGGCACACCCTGACTGGTCGCCAGCACTTCTACCTCGACCACGACTGGATGAGCGAACTCGGCGAGCAGTTGCCGATCTTCCGTCCACCACTGGACATGACCGCGCTCTTCGACGAGCCGGCCGTCGGCGACACCAGCGGTGGGATCACCGTGCGGTATCTCACGCCGCACTCCAAGTGGTCCATCCACTCCGCATATCAGGACAACCTGCACATGCTCACGCTTTCTCGTGGCGGGCAGGCGATCTGGATGTCCGACGTGGACGCGGCGAAGATCGGCGTCAAGGACAACGACTGGATCGAATGCACCAACCGCAACGGCGTGGTCAACGCCCGCGCGATCGTCAGCCACCGGATGCCCGAAGGTCTGGTGTTCATGTACCACGCGCAGGACAAGGCGGTGGACGTGCCCCGCACCGAGAAGACCGGAAAACGCGGTGGCATCCATAACGCGCTGACCCGGATCATGATCAAGCCGTCACACCTGATCGGTGGCTACGCCCAGCAGTCCTTCGCGCTGAACTACCACGGCCCCACCGGAAACCAGCGCGACGAGGTCACCACGATCAGGCGCCGTTCGCAGAAAGTGGAGTACTGACATGAAAGTCATGGCTCAGCTCGCGATGGTGATGAACCTCGACAAATGCATCGGCTGCCACACCTGCAGCGTCACCTGCAAGCAGGCCTGGACCAACCGCGGCGGCATGGAGTACGCCTGGTTCAACAACGTGGAAACCCGTCCCGGGCAGGGATACCCGCGCCGCTACCAGGACCAGGAAAAGTGGAAGGGCGGCTGGACGCTCAACAAGCGCGGCAAGCTGACGCTCAAGTCGGGATCGCGGATCAAACGGCTGCTCAACATCTTCGCCAACCCCGACCTGCCCACGGTGTCGGATTACTACGACCCGTGGACCTACGACTACGAGAACCTGCTGTCTGCGCCCGCGATGGACACCACCCCGGTCGCCCGCCCCAAGTCGCTGATCACTGGGCAGGACACCAAGGTGACCTGGGGCGCGAACTGGGACGACGACCTCGGCGGTGGACCCGAGCAGGTTGGCCGGGACCCGTTGCTGGCCAAGCTATCCGACGAAGTGAAGCTCGAATTCGAGCAGACGTTCATGTTCTACCTGCCGCGCATCTGCGAGCACTGCCTCAATCCCTCGTGCGCCGCGTCGTGCCCGTCCGGGGCGATCTACAAGCGCAGCGAAGACGGCATCGTGCTGGTCGATCAGGACAAGTGCCGCGGGTGGCGGCAGTGCGTCACGGGCTGTCCCTACAAGAAGATCTACTTCAACCACAAGACCGGCAAGGCCGAGAAGTGCACGTTCTGCTACCCGCGCGTCGAGGTGGGCATCCCGACGGTGTGCTCGGAAACCTGTGTGGGCCGGCTGCGCTACATCGGGGTGCTGCTCTACGACGCCGATGCCGTCGCGGCCGCGGCGTCGGTCCAAGACGAGCAGGACCTGTACAAGGCGCAGCTCGGTGTGTTCCTGAACCCACACGATCGCCGGGTGGTGGCGGAGGCCGAACGCGCGGGGATATCGAGCGAATGGATTGAGGCCGCGCAGAATTCGCCGGTGTACCGGCTCATCGTCGACTACCAGCTGGCGCTGCCGCTGCACCCGGAGTACCGCACGATGCCGATGGTTTGGTACATCCCGCCGCTGTCCCCGGTCGTCGACGTGCTGACGAAGACCGGCCACGACGGCGAGAACAAGAACAACTTGTTCGGCGCCATCGACGCTTTGCGCGTCCCGATCGAGTATCTGGCGGAGCTGTTCACCGCCGGCGATCCCGGGCCGGTTCGCCTTGCGCTGCAACGGCTTGCGGCGATGCGCTCGTACATGCGCGCGGCGAACCTGGGCGAGGAGTTCGACGACACGATTCCGGATTCGGTGCGGCTGACCGGCGACGAGATCGAATCGATGTACCGGCTACTGGCGATCGCCAAGTACGCCGACCGCTACGTGATCCCCAGCGGCGCGGGGTCCGACGCGCACCGTCTCGACGCGCTCGCCACCGGGTGCAGCCTCGACGGCGATGGCGGGCCGGGAATGACGGCCTACGACGCGATGGCCGACAAATTCCACGTCACCAACGGCAACGGCAACGGCACCGACAACGGCGACCGCAGCAAGTCCGGAAGGAACCTGCTCAACTGGGACGGCAAGAGCACCGACGGGCTGGTGCCTTCGAAGTGAAGACGCTGACCCGCAATCGGCGCCCGGCACGCGGCGCCGCCCTATCCGAACTCGACCGCCGGCTGTCGTGGCGCATCGCCGCGTTGCTGCTGGATTACCCCAGCGACCAGACGCTCGCAATGACCGACGAATTAGCTACCGCCGCAACGCAACTGCCCATCGCGCTGCGCACGCCGATACTCGAGTTCCTCCAGCAGGAGTTCGGCGGCGCCGATCCGATGTGGCTGGCCGCGCGCTACGTCGAGACGTTCGACATGCGCCGGCGCGCCAGCCTGCATCTGACGTACTACGCCTACGGCGACACCCGCAAGCGCGGCATGGCGTTGCTGCGCTTCAAACACGCCTATCGCCAGGCGGGGATGCAACTCGGCGACGACGAACTGCCCGACTACCTGCCGCTGGTGCTCGAGTTCGCCGCGACCGTCGACCCCGCACAGGGCGAGCGGCTGCTCGCCGAACACGTGCCGGTACTGGAATTGCTCCGACTGTCACTGCAGGACAGCGGTTCTGGCTACGCCGGTATCCTCGCCGCCGTCCTCGCCACGCTGCCGCCGATCAGCACCGCCGACCGACGCCGCATCGCCGAACTGGCCGCGGAGGGACCGCCGGAGGAAGACGTCGGACTCGAGCCGTTCGCGATGGATCCGCTCGCGATGGATCCGCTGAGCGCCGGAGGTCGCCGATGAACATCGTGCTCTGGATGACCGCGCCGTATGTCGCGTTCACATCGTTTGTCGTGGGCCACCTCTGGCGCTACCGCACCGATCAGTTCGGTTGGACCACACGGTCGTCGCAGATCTACGAAAGCCGGCTGCTGCGCATGGGCAGCCCGCTGTTTCACTTCGGCCTGCTCGGCGTCTTCGGTGGACACGTCGTCGGCCTGATGATCCCCGAATCCTGGACGTCGGCGGTCGGGTTCCCCGAATGGGCATACCACCTGATGGCCGTGACGATGGGTTCGCTGGCCGGGGCCGCAGTCGTGACGGGGCTGGGAATCCTGCTGTACCGGCGCGTCACGGTGCCCGAGGTCAGGAAGGCAACCACCCGCAGCGACAAGGTGATGTACGCGCTACTGGTGGGCGCGCTGGTGACCGGGATGCTCAACACCCTGAACAACGTGTTCACCACCTACAACTATCGCGAGACCGTGTCGCCGTGGTTCCGCAGCCTTTTCACGCTGGATCCGGCGGTCGAGCTGATGGCCAACGCGCCCTGGACGTTTCAGGTGCATGCACTGATAGTCCTTGCACTGCTTGGTATTTGGCCTTACACACGGCTGGTGCATATGTTCAGCGCGCCGGCCGGATACCTGGTGCGTCCTTACCTTGTTTACCGCAGCCGAGACCCGCAGAAGGCGTCGGCCAACCGTTACGCGAAGGCCTGGGTAGCGCCGGTGGCGCCACCCGCACGCAGCCGGTGGGTGTGACGGCGATCTCACAAATAGCTCACGCCCCCCGCGTGCCCGAATGTGAGCAGCTTGTAGCACGCGGGTCATCGCGGGAATCGTTGCCGCAATAACACTTTCCTACGGTGATTGCATGCTGTTACAGACGCGCCGACACACGATCGATGACTGGGACGCCGAAGACGTCACCGCCTGGAACAACGGCGGCGCAAAGATCGCGCGCCGCAACCTGATCTGGTCGATCTTCGCCGAGCACGTCGGGTTTTCCGTCTGGTCGATCTGGTCGGTGATGGTCCTTTTCATGCCGCAGAACGTCTACCACATCGACGCCGCCGGAAAGTTCTTCCTCGTGGCGATGCCGACACTGGTCGGAGCGATCCTGCGCCTGCCGTACACGTTCGCGACAGCCACATTCGGCGGACGCAACTGGACGGTCTTCTCCGCGGTGGCGTTGGCGGTGCCCACGGCGTTGACGCTGTACTTCATGGCCCACCCCGGCACGTCCTACACGACTTTCATGATCGTGGCGGCGGTCGCCGGCTTGGGCGGAGGCAACTTCGCGTCGTCGATGACGAACATCAACGCGTTTTATCCGCAGCGGCTCAAGGGGTGGGCGCTGGGCCTGAACGCCGGCGGCGGCAACATCGGCGTCGCGATGATCCAGATCGTCGGGCTGTTGGTGATCGCCACTGCGGGCAACCACGCGCCGCACCTGGTGTGCGCCGTGTATCTGGTCCTCTTGTCGCTCGCCGCGGTCGGCGCCGCGCTGTTCATGGACAACCTGACCAACCAGCGCACCAATGGCCGCTCGATGATCGACGTGATGCGCTACCGCGACTCGTGGTTGATCGCCCTGCTCTACATCGGCACGTTCGGCTCGTTCATCGGCTTCTCGTTCGCGTTCGGCCAAGTGCTGCAAATCAGCTTCCTGGCCAACCTGTCTCACGGCGCCAAAGTCACCCCGGCCATGACTGCCCAGGCGGCCCTGCATGCGGCCCAGATCGCGTTCATCGGTCCGCTGCTCGGTTCGATCGCGCGGCCGCTGGGCGGTTCGCTGTCAGACCGCATCGGCGGTAGCCGGGTCACGCTGTACGTCTTCGCCGCGATGATCGCGGTGGCCGGCTGGCTGGTGGCGCTGGGCCGGATGGCCGACGCCAGGCACGGCGCCGTGTCGGGCGGCGGCATGGCCGCCTACGTGGCCGGGTTCGTGGCGCTGTTCATCCTGTCCGGAATCGGCAACGGCTCGGTGTACAAGATGATCCCGTCGATCTTCGACGCCAAGGCGCACAGCATCGACGATCTCGGCCAGGCCGAGAAGGCCGACTGGTCGCGGCGGATGTCGGGCGCGCTGATCGGGATCGCCGGGGCCATCGGCGCGCTCGGCGGTGTTGGCATCAACGTCGTGCTGCGCGCGTCGTACCTGTCGCCCGCGAAATCGGCGACGACCGCGTTCGGGGTGTTCCTGGCCTTCTACGTGGTGTGCGCGGTGATCACGTGGTTCGCCTACGTCCGCACTCCCGGCCGGGCGCGCTTCCGGAAGCCGGCGACGGTCGCGGAGGCTGCCGCACCCGCGTGACGCCCCAGGCGCCCCGAGTAACCTGACCGCGTGGACTATGCGGCCGCGTTCCTGAAGGAGAACCGCGCGTTCTCAGAGCTTTTCCGCGACGTCGACGACGCCACGCCCGTGCCGACGTGCCCGGGCTGGAGCCTCAAGCAATTGCTGCGCCACGTCGGCCGCGGCGATCGCTGGGCGGCCCAGATCGTGCGGGACCGGCTCGACAGCTACCTCGACCCACGCACCGTCGAGGGCGGCAAGCCGCCGCCGGATCCCGCCGACGCGATCTCCTGGCTGCAGGGCGGCGCCCAGCGCCTCGTCGATGCCGTCGAGCTGTCGGGCGTCGAGACGCCGGTGTGGACGTTTCTCGGGACGCGGCCGGCGAATTGGTGGGTTCGGCGCCGGCTGCATGAAGTCGCGGTGCACCGGGCCGACGCCGCCATCGCGCTGGGCCGCGAGTTCACGCTCGAACCCGACATCGCGGCGGATGCGATCACCGAATGGCTTGAACGGGTTGCGATCCAAGCCGGAAGCGACGGCGAGGCATTGCCGCTCGAGGAAGGCAACACCATCCACCTGCACGCAACCGATTCCGGCGCGGCCAGCGAATGGACGATCAGCGCGGCCGGCGGCCGGATCGGCTTTTCGCACGAGCACGGCAAGGGCACCGCGGCGCTGCGCGGCGGGGCCACCGACCTGTTGCTGGCGCTCGTGCGCCGCGTTCCCGTCGGCGACACCGGCGTCGAGGTGTTCGGCGACGACTCGGTCTGGCGCAACTGGCTCGACCACACGGCTTTCTAGCCACGGCCCGGTGCCCACGCGGTAACTTTCAGACCATGACCACATCGGAGATCGCCACCGTTCTGGCGTGGCACGACGCTCTCAACGCCGCCGACCTCGACACGTTGGTGGCCCTGTCCAGCGACGACATCGACATCGGCGACGCCCACGGGGCGGCACAAGGCCACGAAGCGCTGCGCCGGTGGGCCGCCGCGCGCAACGTGACGGCGGAGGTCGGCCGGACTTACGTACGCGACGGCGTTGTCGTCGTCGAGCAGTACCTCAGCACCCCGGACAATCCCGGCGCGGTCACCAACTCCGCGTCGGCGTTCCGGGTGGTCCACGACCGCGTCACTTCGGTCTTCCATCATCACGACCTGGCATCGGCATTGGCGGCCACCGAGCTCACCGAAGCCGACTCCATCGACTGAGGCATCAGGAGCATTCATGCGCGGGATCATCTTGGCGGGCGGCTCGGGGACGCGCCTGCACCCGATCACCATGGGCATCAGCAAGCAGTTGCTGCCGGTCTACGACAAGCCGATGGTCTACTACCCGCTGTCCACCCTGATGATGGCTGGCATCCGCGACATTCTGGTGATCACCACCCCGCACGACGCGGACGGCTTCGAGCGACTCCTCGGCGACGGCTCGCAATTCGGGGTCGACATCAGTTATGCGACGCAGGATCGACCCGACGGGCTGGCACAAGCCTTCGTCGTCGGCGAAGAATACATCGGCGGCGATTCGGTGGCATTGGTGTTGGGGGACAACATATTTTACGGCCCGGGCTTGGGAACCAGCCTGAGCAGATTCCAAAGCATCAGCGGCGGAGCAATTTTCGCCTACTGGGTGGCCAACCCGTCGGACTACGGCGTTGTCGAATTCGGGCCCGACGGCATGGCCCTGTCGCTGGAAGAGAAACCGGCCACACCCAAGTCCCAGTACGCCGTGCCCGGCTTGTATTTCTACGACAACGACGTGGTCGAAATCGCCAAGGGCTTAAAGAAATCCGCGCGCGGCGAGTACGAGATCACCGAGGTCAACCAGATCTACCTCAACCGGGGGCGGCTCGCCGTCGAGGTGATGGCCCGCGGCACGGCGTGGTTGGACACCGGCACGTTCGACTCGCTGCTGGACGCCAGCGACTACGTCCGCACCCTGGAACGACGACAGGGTCTGAAGGTCAGCGTTCCCGAGGAAGTGGCGTGGCGGCAGGGGTGGATCGACGCGCAGCAGATGGAGCGCCGCGCGCACACGCTGGTCAAGTCCGGGTACGGGCGCTACCTGCTGGAGCTGCTGGAACGGAACTGACGCCCCCCGGTTTGGCCAGCACCGCCGCGATCGCCGTCGTCAGCGGCACCGAAAGTGCCAGCGCGACACCGCCAACCGCCGAGCGCGCCAGCTCGATGGCCACGCTCTCGCTCGTCAGCACGTCACCGAGCGAGCGGTTGGCGACGCTGAACAACAACAGCAGCGGCAGCGAACTGCCCGCGTAGGCGAGCACAAGCGTGTACACCGTGCTGGCGATGTGATCGCGGCCCACCCGAATCGCGCCGAGGAAGATGGCCGGCCGCGAGCCGCCCAAGTGGGCGAGCTCGAACACCGTCGACGCCTGGGTCACGGTCACGTCGTTGAGCACACCCAGCGATCCGATGATGAACCCGGCAAGCAGCAGGCCGCTGATCGAGACGTTGCCCAGATACGCGCTGACCGTTGAGTTCTGGTCGTCCGATAGTCCGGTCAGATGGGCGAATTCGATTGCCGCCCAAGATAATCCCGCGGCGAGCAGCAATGCCGACAGGGTGCCCAGCAGGGCGGCGCTGGTCCGCAGGTTGACCCCGTGCGCGAGGTAGATCACCACGTAAAGGATCGCCGCCGACGCCACCAGCGCCACGGGGATAGCCGGCGCGCCGTCTCGCAGCGCGGGCAGCAGGAACACGACGAGTACGCCGAACGCGACGACGATGCCCACCAGCGCGAGCAGCCCGCGCCAGCGCGCCACCGCGACGATCACCACCGCGAACACGATCGCGAGGCCGACCAGGGGCCAGCCGCGTTCGAAGTCGTAGAAGGCGTAGCTGGTGGCGCCCTGCTCGTCGACCTGCCGGACGAGCCGGATGTGGTCGCCCGCCGCGAATTGGGGCTGACCGGGGCCGGGGGAGGACTCCAGCAGGGTGTTCGCGCCGGCGTTCGGTCCGGAATCGATTGCGACCACCGTCATGACGCACCGCCCCGCGCCCGGGGTTCCGGGCTGGGGCGCGGTGCTCAGCACCTGACCGGTCGACGGGCTGCCGCAGTCGCTCAGCCCGCTCGACAGCACATGGCCGCGCTGGGTGCTCACCGCGCCGCCGGAGGCGTTCTGGAACGGCATCGGGATGGCGACGTGCTGGCGGCTGGGCCACAACAACACCGCGCCGACGATCACCGCCAGGCCGATCGCGGCCAGCAGCCCGACGACGATCCGGGCGGGCAGGGGCCCCAGCGGGGTCGGTCCGGACGACAAGTTGTGGGAGTGTGAGTGGGTCACCCGCTCCACCGTAGAGGCGGCCGGAAACCGCCTACTGCCGGTAGCTGGCCAGGAAGTTGCCCAGGCGGTCGATGGCGGCCGCCAGATCGCGGGCCCAGGGCAGCGTCACGATGCGCAGGTGATCCGGTGTGGGCCAGTTGAACCCGGTGCCCTGGGTGACCAGGATCTTCTCCTGCAGCAGCAGGTCGAGCACCAGCTGCTCGTCGTCTTCGATGTCGTAGACCTCGGGGTCCAGCCGCGGAAACGTATACAGCGCGCCCGCGGGTTTTACGCACGACACCCCGGGAATCTCGTTGAGCTTCTTCCACGCGACATCGCGCTGCTCGAGCAGCCGGCCACCGGGAAGCACCAGGTCCTCGATGCTCTGGTGGCCGCCGAGGGCGACCTGGATCGCGTGCTGTGCCGGAACGTTCGGGCACAACCGCATGTTGGCCAGCAGGCTGATCCCCTCGATGAAGCTTTCGGCGTGGTCCTTGGGTCCGGTGATGGCCAGCCAGCCGGCGCGGTATCCGGCGACGCGGTAGGCCTTGGACAGGCCGTTGAAGGTCAGACAGAGCATGTCGTGCGCGAGCGACGCCACACTGATGTGCTTGGCGTCGTCGTAGAGGATCTTGTCGTAGATCTCGTCGGCGAGGAGCAGCAGCTGGTGCTTGCGCGCCAGGTCGACCATCTGGGTGAGGACTTCGCGGCTGTAGACGGCGCCGGTGGGGTTGTTCGGGTTGATTACCACCAGCGCCTTGGTGCGCTCGGTGATCTTGGATTCGATGTCGGCGATGTCCGGCTGCCAGCCCTGCGTCTCGTCGCACAGGTAGTGCACCGGGGTGCCGCCAGCCAGGGAGGTCGACGCCGTCCACAGCGGGTAATCCGGCGACGGGATCAGCACCTGATCGCCGTTGTCCAGCAGTGCCTGCAGCGTCATGGTGATGAGCTCGGAGACACCGTTGCCCAGATAGACGTCGTCGACGTCGAACCGGGGGAAGTCGTCGACCAGCTCGTACCGCGTGACCACCGCACGCCGGGCCGGCAGGATGCCCTGCGAGTCCGAATAGCCCTGCGCGTACGGCAGCGCCTGGATCATGTCGCGCATGATCACGTCGGGCGCCTCGAAGCCGAACGGCGCCGGGTTTCCGATGTTGAGCTTGAGGATCCGATGCCCTTCGGCCTCCAGCCGTGCCGCATGCTGGTGCACCGGACCGCGGATCTCGTACAGGACGTCCTGAAGCTTGGACGACTGCGCGAAGGCACGCTGCCGGTGATGACCGGCGGTATGCAGGTGGAGCGGGTGCGGGGTCACGACACCTATGGTGCCATCCCCGTCCACCGAAATTTGCTGATTGGGCGCCGGGCACCCTCGCCGAGCGTGTTCACATGGCGAGATTTTTGCCGATTTGCCGCCCTGTGAGCACGCTCGGCGTGGCTGTGGTGTCAGCGCTTGCCGGGTGGACGGGCGCCGCGGGCGATGCCCAGCCCCTTGACGGGTGCTGCCGGCGGTGCGGCGTCGCCATCGGGCTGGGCGGAGGGCTCCGGTTTTTGCTCCGGTTCGGCTTTCGATTCCGGTTGCTGCTCGGCCGACTCCGGCTGCGCCGGAGCGGCCGGCGCTGCGGGCGCGGCTTTCTTGGCGCCGGGCCGCTTGGCTCCCGCGGCGATGCCCAGGCCCTTCACCGGAGCGGCGGGAGCGGCGGGTTCGGCGGGCGCCTTAGCCTCCCCGGCCGGCGCGTCGGCGGCGGGAGCGGCGGGCGGGGCCGCGGCCTTCTTGGCGCCGGGTTTCTTGGCGCCGGCGGCCAACCCCAGACCCTTGGCGGGTGCGGCCGGCGCTGCGGGCGCCGCGGTTGCCGATGCCTCGGCCGCCGGGGCCGCGGCCTTCTTCGCGCCGGGTTTCTTGGCGCCGCCGGCAATGCCCAGACCCTTGGCGGGTGCGGGAGCCTTGGCAGCGGCGGGCTGCTCGGCGGGCGCTTTCGGTGCCTCTGCGGGTGCCTCAGTGGGGGCTTCCGCGGGTGCGCTTGGCGCCGCCGCCTTGGGCGCCGCGGCGGCCCGCTTCTCGGCCTCCTTGGCGGCCGTGCCCTTCGCCGGCAGCGTGGCCTTGTCGTACTCGAGCGACCCCAACAGCACCTGGGCCACGTCGAGCACCTCGACACCGCTGCGACCCGCTTCCTCCTGCCGGTCGTTGACACCGTCGGTGACCATCACCCGGCAGAACGGGCACGCGGTGGCGATGGTGTTGGCCCCCGTGGCCAGCGCCTCGTCGACGCGTTCGTGGTTGATGCGCTTGCCGATGTGCTCTTCCATCCACATCCGGGCGCCGCCGGCGCCGCAGCAGAAGCTGCGCTCCGCATGGCGCGGCATTTCGGTGAACTGCGCCCCGGAGGACCCGATCAGTTCGCGCGGCGCCTCGTACACCTTGTTGTGCCGGCCCAGATAGCACGGGTCGTGGTAGGTGATGTCCTGCGACACGGGGGTGACCGGGACCAGCTTCTTGTCGCGCACCAGCCGGTTGAGCAGCTGGGTGTGGTGCAGCACCGTGTAGTTGCTGCCCAGTTGCCGGTATTCCTTGCCGATGGTGTTGAAGCAGTGCGGGCAGGTGACGACGATCTTGCGGTCGACGGTCTCCACACCCTCGAACAGTCCGTCCAGCGTTTCCACGGCCTGCTGGGCCAGCTGCTGGAACAGGAACTCGTTGCCCGACCGGCGCGCGGAGTCGCCGTTGCAGCTTTCACCGGTGCCGAGCACCAAGTACTTCACGCCCGCGATGGACAGCAGCTCGGCGACGGCCTTGGTGGTCTTCTTGGCCTTGTCGTCGTAGGCGCCCGCGCAGCCGACCCAGAACAGGTATTCATAGCCGTCGAAGCTCTCCACGTCCTGGCCGTAGACCGGAACGTCGAAGTCCACCTCGTCGATCCAGTTGGTCCGGTCGGCGGCGTTCTGCCCCCACGGGTTGCCCTTGGTTTCCAGGTTCTTGAACAGCGTGGACAGCTCGGACGGGAACTCCGACTCCATCATCACCTGGTAGCGGCGCATGTCGACGATGTGGTCGACGTGCTCGATGTCGACCGGGCACTGCTCGACGCACGCGCCGCAGGTCACGCAGGACCACAGCACGTCGGGATCGATCACGCCGCCCTGCTCGGCGGTGCCGACCAGCGGGCGGCTCGCCTGCTCGGGCCCGTGCCCCGGAACCCGGCCGAATCCCGACTCCGGCACGTGGTGGCCCTCTTCCTCCACCGTCTCGAGGTCGAGGCCTTCCAGAGGCTCCGCCGATTTCTCACCCAACAGGTAGGGCGCCTTGGCCATCCAGTGGTCGCGCAGGTCCATGATGACGAGCTTGGGCGACAGCGGCTTGCCGGTGTTCCAGGCCGGGCACTGGGACTGGCAGCGCCCGCACTCGGTACAGGTGGCGAAGTCGAGCATGCCCTTCCAGGTGAAGTCCTCGATCTTGCCGCGCCCGAATTCCGCGTCGTCGGGCGGGTTTTCGAAGTCGATCGGTTCGCCGCCGGACTCGACCGGCAGCAGCGGGCCCAACCCGTCGGGCAGCCGCTTGAACACCACGTTGATCGGCGCCAGGAAGATGTGCAGGTGCTTGGAGTGCAGCACGATGATCAGGAAGGCCAGCATGACGCCGATGTGCAGCAGCAGCGCCACCGTCTCCAGGTACTCGTTGCCGGTGTGGCCCAGCGGCCGCAGGATTGCGCCGAACAACTGCGACAGGAACGCCCCGTCACCGTAGGGCAGCGTGCCGTTGTTGACCGCGGAGCCGCGCACCAGCACGTACGTCCAGATGACGTTGAAGATCATGAACAGGATCAGCCACGCGCCACCGGTGTGCGAGCCGTAAAACCTTGAGGTGCGGCCGATTTCACGCGGGCTGCGCATGACGCGGATCACCGCGAAGGTGGCGATGCCGAGGAATACGGCCGTCGCGAAGAAGTCCTGCAGAAAACCCAGCACGTCCCATCGGCCGATGATCGGGATGTGGAAGTTCGGCTGGAAGAGCAACCCATAGGCCTCGATGTAGACCGTGAGCAGGATGAAGAAGCCCCACATCGTGAAGAAGTGCGCCAGCCCCGGGATCGACCATTTCAGCAGCCGGCGCTGCCCGAAGACTTCCGCGACCTCGGTCCACACCCGGGTCCCGACGTTGTCGGTGCGCCCGGTCGCCGGCTGGCCGGACATCACCAGCTTGTACAGCCATAGGACCCGGCGGGCCGCGAACGCGCCCACCAACACGGTCATGCCCAGGCCCACTACCAGTCTGATGACGGTCTGCGTGGTCACAGAAGGTCTCTCCCATGCATCGTTGCTCTAGCGTGCTTTGTTGCCTGCTCAGGCTTGCTCATAGTGACACCTTCGCCGCTTTCGACGCGAGAGAGGCTGCCCTAACCTGCCGTCCGGGTCAGCGCCCGAACGGAAACTGCGGCAGCGGCAGGCCCCCGCGCGTGGTCGCCGTCGCCGCGGTGGTCGTAACCTGCGCCGTCGTGGTCGGCGGGGCCGTGGTGGCGGTGGTGGTCGGCGGCGGGGTGGTCGTCGTGGGCGGCGCGGTCGTCGTCGTCGTGGTGGGGGCCGGCGTCGTCGTCGTGGGCGCGGGCGACTGTGTGGTGTTCGTCGACGGCGGTGGCGGTGGGAGCACCGTCACAGTGGGGCTGTTGTTCGGCCCGGTGATGGTGACGGTTTGCGACGTCTGCGGCGGTCCGGGGGCGTTCGTCGGGGCGGTGTTGGTGCGGAGCAGGGTCAGCGCCAACACCACCGCCACCAGAACCGCCGCGAGCGCCGCGGCCACGGTCAGCACCAGCGCCGTGCGTTTGTACCAAGGCAGCCCGGCGGCCGGCGCGGCATAACGATCCTCGTCGGCGTAGCCGAATCCCGTTGGTTCCCTGCCGTAGCCGACCGGGTGTTCGGGGCCGGTGTAGGGGACCGGCTCCGCCCCCTCGGCGTCCTGTGACCACGCCAACGGGGTGGGAGGCACACCCGCTGCGGCGGCGGTGGCAACCGCTTCGGTCGGGTTTTCGACGAGCGGACTCGCCGCGGTCGCCGCGCCCGCCGACGACTGCACTTCCGCGAGTGCAGCGGCGCCGATGGCGGCGCTGTAGACGGGTTCCGGCATCGTGAGGACGGGCACCTGCAGACGCCCCGACAGTCGCGTGGTGATCAGCGGGATGCTCGCGCCGCCGCCGACAATCGCCAGTGCGGAGAGGTCGGACCGCGCAATTCCGTTGCGCCGCAACAGTTCTTCGACGGTGCCGACGAATCGATCCAGGGGCTGGGAAATGAGTTGCTCGAACTCGCTGCGCGACAGGGTGACATCCCGGCCCGAACCGTCGTGGATCGTGGCCATCGTCGCCGCCGAAAGATGTTCCTTGGCGCGCTGGCATTCGACGAGCAAGGGGGTCAGCGACCAAGGCCGAGTGACGCCGGCGGCTGCCCGAGTGGTGTCCGCGTCGGCCGCCGACCGCACGTGGTCGAGGATCAGCTGATCGATGGCGTCGCCGGAGAACTCCGTATACCTGACCGAAGGGCCGGCCTGCTGCGAGTTCGTCGCCGCGTCGGCCAGGGTGACGCTGGTGCCGCCCGCGCCGAAGTCGCACAGAGCGACGGTGCCGGCGGTCGGAAATCCGGGTTTTGCGCGCAGCGCCGTCAGCGCGGCCGTGGCGTCGGAGATCAATGCTGGCGCCACCCCGTTGGCAGCCAGCGTCGGCTGGGCGAAAAACTCGGCGCGCAGCGCGTCGTACTGCGCCTCGGACCAATACGCGGGGACCGCGACGGTGATCGGTGAGCCGTAGCCGGCTGCGCGCGCCATCCCCTCGAGCGCCTCGACGGTCAGGGCCTCGCCGGAGTATTTGCTTCCGTCGGCTGCCACCAACCGGGCCCGATCTCCGACCCGCTCGACGAATCCACGCATCACCAGTCCGGCTGGGTTCGGATTCTGTTCTGGCAGGCCAACTTCGGACGGTCGGTCGTTATACAGCGTCAGCACCGATTTGCGGACCAGCGGGGCGGTGCCCTCGCGGGCCGCGACCAAGTTGGCCAAGCCCAGCGACAATCCGAGCGACTCGCCCATATCGCGCACCCCCGTGTCCGTTGTCTCGCTGGCGAGTCTAGGTGCGCCGCCGTATCACCGGCCTGGCGGCAAGCTGACCTCGGTCATTGGTGGTGGCGACGTGATCATCGTGGGCACCTCTGGGAAAGCCTCGGGCGGCGGCGACGTGACGACCGAGGGTACCTCCGGGAAAGCCTCGGGCGCCGGCGAGTCGATGGTTGCTCCGGCGGCCGTGGCCGTGTCGTCGAGCATCGGTCGAGGCCGCGGAACGAAGGGCGCGGCGGTCGTCGGCGTGGTCTCGATTACCGGCGCTGACATGGAGGGACCCTGGGCGAGCTGCAGGACTCCCCAGATGTTGAGTGCGACGAGCACCGCGATGGGGACGCCCCATCCGACCAACGCGATGAGTTTGCGCCAGCGCGGGACCGACTCCGCCGGCTCAGGCTCTTTGATTCCCCCGATCACGCCGATCGCACGCGGCGGCGCGTAGCTAGTCATAGCCGTGACGGTATCGGCGGGCGGTACCCGCAGACCGCTGCCACGCGCGCCGCCACCGATCAGCGACCAAACCTTGATCGCATCGCGACCTGCCGTCAGCGCAGGGCGGGCGGGACCGTCATGGTTGGCCCGCCCGGAATGGTGATCACCGGCGGAAGCGACGGCATGTGATGCCGATGCGAGGGCTGCTGGGAGGGCTGCTGGGTCGGCTGCTGGGTGGGCTGTTGGGCCGGCGGCTCCACCGCACTGCTGCTCGGCGGTGACTCGGTCGTCGTGCTCGGCGATGTCGTGGTGGTGGTGGTTGTGCTGGTGGGCGTGGTCGTGCTGGTGCTCGGGACGTGGCTGGTGCCCTGCTGTCCGCCGAGCAGCTGCGTGATGCCGAAAACGATCAACGCGATCAGGATCAGGACGAGCAAGGCCCACCCGAGCAGCATGACCGGCCTGCGATACCAGGCGGTGGGCTCGGAATCCTCGTCGAACGGATCGACGGATTGATCCGGTTGGTACTCCCCGGGCGGAGGTTCTCCGGGGGCCTGGCCGGTGGGGGCCGCTTCGGTGGATGGCGGCCGCTCACCCATGCCAAAACCCGCATGGCGGGTCGGTTCATTGTGGAAGTCGTCCGGCGGGCCAGTGCGTGCCACGGCACCGATGGTACTGACCCCTCCAGCGGGTCAGCTCAGAACGTGTTCACCTTGTCGACGCTGACGAACATTCCGTGCCCAGTGTGGTCGTTGGTGAACCGCGTTCCGTCGCTGCTGGCGTTGATCGTCCAGCCCTGGGCCGCGTAAGTCTTGTAGTCGATGGTGACGGTCGGGATGGCCCCCAGGTTGCCCAGCACCCACTCGACGGAACCGGCCGAGGTGATGCTGACGCCGTTGGCGTGCTCGCCGTCTTGCAGCGGAGAGTTGGTGAACGGTGCCTCGCACCCGACGCTGTCCTTGTTGATCTGGCAGCGGGTCACACCGGACTTGGTTTCGATGAAGACGTAGCCGTTGTTGTCGGGGGGCAGCGGAATGGCCCCGGCCGGCGCGGTCGGGCTCCCCGGCGTCGGGCTGGTGGGGGGCGTCGACGACCCCGGCGAGGGGCTCGACGTCGTCGTGGGGCTCGACGTCGTCGTGGGGAAGGACGGTTCCGTCGGCCCGGTACCGGGCTTGGCGATCGGCCTGCCCTCGATGACGGAGCTGCAGCCGGAAACCAACTCAAGACTCGCCAGCAGGGCCACGAGCAGCAGCGAGCCACCGGCCAGACTCCGCTGCGCCTTCCGCGATAACTGCACGCGTTACTCCCCGAGGATCTCAGATATCAGGAAATCAGCGTACGGCCGGCATAACGAAAGTTGCTGCAGGCGGGCGGTTATCGATATCGAGCCGATGGCGCAGGTTTATCGCGGTGTGACACGGGCGCGTGTCCTACGCCGCCACGGAGGGGTCGGTCGGCGGTAGGGCCGGGATCGCGTCGAGGGCGGCGGCCCGCACCCGGCCGCGGACCAGGAACCAACCGCCGATGAGCCCGGGCACACCGATGATCGTCGCGCCGAGCAGCCACGGGCCCTGCACCTTGTCGAAGAACATCAGGACCACGACGCCGGCCAGGAAGGCCAGCGTGAGGTAGCCGCTGTACGGCGACAGGGGCATCCGGAAATTCGGCCGCTGCAACCTTCCGGCCTTCGCCCACCGGTAAAGCTGCAGCTGGCTCGCGACGATCGTCCCCCACGCGAACACGATGCCCACGGCGGCGACATGGAGCACGATTTCGAAGGCCTGGCTCGGTTTGACGGCGTTGAGCACGATGCCCAACAAACCGACCGCGCTGGTGAGCAGGATCCCGCCGTATGGCACGCCGTTCCTCGACATCGGCGCGGTGAACTTGGGGCCGCTGCCGTTGATCGCCATCGATCGCAGGATCCGGCCCGTGGAATACAGCCCCGCGTTCAAACTCGACAGCGCGGCGGTGAGCACCACGAGGTTCATCACGCTGCCCGCGCCGCTGTAACCCATTTTGGAGAAGAACGTCACGAACGGGCTGACGTGGTCGCGATAGGCGGTGTAGGGCAGCAGCAGACCCAGCAGGACCGTAGACCCTATGTAGAAGACCGCGATGCGAAACACCACCGAGTTGATTGCGCGCGGCATGATCTTCTCCGGGTTGGCCGTTTCTCCGGCCGCGATGCCGACCAATTCGATTGCGGCGTAAGCGAACACGACCCCCGAGGTAACCAGCACCAAGGGCAGCAGGCCGGTGGGTAACAGGCCCCCATGGCTGTCCCATAGCCCCGTCCCGGTGTCACGCCCGTCGACTTTGAAGCGCCCGACCACAAGGACCGTGCCGATGACGAGGAAGGTCACCAGCGCCAGCACCTTGACCAGCGAGGCCCAGAACTCGAGCTCACCGAAGGCCTTGACCGAGATCAGGTTCATCGACAACACCAGGACGAGCGCGATCAACGCGAGGGCCCACTGCGGAACAGCCTGCAACGTCTTCCAGTAGTGGCAGTAGTGCGCGATCGCGGTGGTATCCACGATGCCCGTCATCGACCAGTTGAGGACATACATCCAGCCAGCGACGAAAGCCAGCTTCTCCCCGAAGAATTCGCGGGAGTAGGACACGAACGATCCCGACGACGGGCGGTGCAGCACCAGCTCGCCGAGCGCGCGCAGGATCAAGAAGACGAAGATGCCGCAGATCCCGTAGACCAGAAACAGCCCGGGCCCCGCCGACGCGAGCCGCCCACCGGCACCGAGGAAAAGGCCCGTCCCGATGGCGCCACCGAGGGCGATCATTTGTATCTGGCGATTTTTGAGGCCCTTGTGATAGCCCGCGTCTTCGCGCGCGAGCCGCACGGTGGCGCTGTCTAGCTCTGGCATCGAGCTCCTGCCGTGGTGGCTTCGGGAAAGCTCAGGCTAACCCATGGGTTTGCCGCGCGCTCGTCAGCGGGAACGAAAGCTCGCGCGTGCGCGTTGTGGTTCGATCGGCGGGAATAGGCGCACCCAACGGGGTCCGACGACGGGAGAGATGTGACACGACGATTCGGTGGCCTCCTGGCGCTCCCGCTCATCTGGGCGCTCGCGGCGCTGCTGGCTCCGCCGGCGCACGCCGACACCTACACCGACGCGCTGGTGGCCAAGTTCAACGCCCAGACGCATGTGGTGGCCGACCCGGCGGCCAGCCCGCCGTTGCAGAACCCCGACGCCTTGAATGAGCAGATCCTCACCGGCCGGTGGACGTGGAGTTCGGCACCGCCGGTCTGGGTGGCGGCGGTGGCACCCGCCCAAACCGGCGTCACCACCCCGGACGCCATTCACGACGTCATGGTGCGTCGCAATCCCGACTTCAGCGGCGTCATCCTGGTCATCGACGCCAAGGGCTACCACGTGCGCGCCTACAACGTGCCGAAGGCGGTGGCGGACAACGTCGACCGACTCATGGGCCAGGCGGCCAGGGACAACCGCAATGACCCCCGCGGCGCGGCCCGTCAGTTCGTCGCCAGGCTGACCGCCGTGGAGGTGGCTCCCGGCGCGCCGGTAACGAGCTCTCCGGCGGTGCACCAGAAGCACACCAGCTGGACGTGGTTGTGGGTGCTGCTGACCATCGTCGCCCTCGTCCTAGCGACGATCGGTTTAGTCTCGTTCGTCGCGAGCCGGAATCGTAAGCGCCGCAAGGACTCCGAGGCGCGAGAGCAGTTCAAACAGGAACTGATCGCGGCGGAATCCGACGTCGCCGACCTCGACAACGCGGTGCTCGCCGAGAGCACCCCGGACGTCAGCGCCGAGCAGCTGAAGGCCAACGCCGGCCTGCACGATGCCCGCAAGGCATCCGAGACAGGGGACTACACCGCGGCTCTGGCACACCTCAGGGCGGTGCGGTCCACGGTGGACAAGGCCGACCGGAAGCTCAACCCGGGGAAGTATGCGGCGAACCCGGAAGAAGACCCCAAGCAGGCCCAGGTGCGGGCGAAGAACCCGGACACCGGGCAGTACGTCACGATCAACAACACCGACTACCGGGCAGTGCCGCAACCGGGCTACCCGCACTACTACGGCGGTGGCTACTACAACGGGATGTTCTTCAATCCCGGCTACTACCCCTACGCGTTCTGGGGTCCGGGCTGGGGCTGGGGTCTCGCCGATGTGGTGGTGCTGGACGCGCTGCTGGACGACCGTTGGAGCGGCGGCTACGGCG
Organism: Mycobacterium sp. IS-1264; assembly: GCF_001954195.1. Lineage (GTDB taxonomy): Bacteria > Actinomycetota > Actinomycetes > Mycobacteriales > Mycobacteriaceae > Mycobacterium. The sequence goes on from NZ_MBES01000026.1 coordinate 24,376, forward strand.
GCTACGAGCGCGGCTTCGAGGCGGGCCGGGATTCGGCGTTCGCGGACTCGGGCTCCACCAGCGGTCAATCCGCCGGCTACGACAGCCAGCAGGCAAACGTCGGATTTGACGGGGGCTACTCGAGTTCCGGTGGCGAGGTCGGATTCGGCGGCGGTTACGACTCCGGCGGCGGCAACTTCGACTTCGGCGGTGGGTCGGACTCCGGCGGTGGGTTCGACTCAGGCGGCGGCTCGGACTTCGGCGGCGGGTCCGACTCCGGCGGCGGGTTCGACTCCGGCGGCGGCGACTTCGGGTTCTGAGAGCTCAGGCGCGCCTTCTCCGCCGAGATTGCCGTGAGGGTCGCGATTTGGACGCCTGCCACGACCATGGCGGCAATCTCGGCGGAATCCGC
>NZ_MBES01000027.1 GCF_001954195.1 Mycobacterium sp. IS-1264
AAGTTCACCCCCACCGCGGCCACCGCCACCCGCACCTGCCCGGCGGCCAGCTCCACCCGTGCGCTCGGCTGCACCACCAGGTCTTCCAGCGTGCCGCCGCCACCGGCTGCCAACCGCCAGCCCCCATCCGGCAGCTCCAGTACCGCCCCGGCCCCGACCGGGGTCAACCGAGCGGCGTGCGCGACACCGGAGCGCACCACGAGTTGCGGTTCACCACAACCGATAACATCGCGGACATCCATCGATCCGTCCGAGTCCACCAACACGAACCGACCCGGATGCTCGGCCTGTGCGGAGCGCACCAGCCCCCACACGGCAGCGCCGGCCAAGTCCTCGACATCCTCGCCGGCCCAACTGACCGCGCCGTGCGTCACCACGACCAGTTCCCCGGCATCCTCGGCGGCGAGCCGCGATTGCAACACCCGCAGCACCTCATGGGTGGCCGCGTGCACCGACCGGACCACACCGTCGGCCGCCGGGCCGAGCTGCCACACCGTCGCACCGTTGTCGCCAATGCCAGTGGGTTCCACCGGAACCGGGGACCACACGACGTCGAACAAGCCGCCACCGCCGCCGGCGGCCGCCGCGACCGCCGCCGACAACGCCTTCGCCGAGACCGGGCGAAGCACCAACTCGCGGACCGACAACACGGGCAGACCCGCGCCATCGGCCAGGTCCACCGACACCGCCCCGGCGCCGGCCGGCGCGATCCGCACCCGGACCCTCGATGCACCGGCTGCGTGCAGACACACGCCCTGCCAGGAAAACGGCAGCATCGTCTCGACCTGTTGGCCGACCACCCCCATCGCATGCAGCGCCGCGTCCAACACGACAGGATGAATTCCGAACCCCGCGACCGTCACACCCTCACCGACGGCGACTTCGGCGAAAATCTCTTGTCCCCGTTGCCACATCGCCCGCACGCCGCGAAACGCCGGCCCGTACTCGTAGCCCCGCGCCGCCAACACGCCGTACACATCGACCGCGTCGACCGCCGACGCGCCGGCCGGCGGCCACACCGACAGGTCCGCGGGCGCCGCCGAGCCCGCGTTCAGCACGCCCTGCGCGTGCAACACCCAGATCGAATCCGCGTGGGCGCCACGCGAATAGACCCATACGGCGCGCGAACCCGACTCGGTGGCCGCGTCGACGACCAGCTGCACCCGCACCCCGCCGGTCTCCGGGAGCACCAGCGGCGCCAACAACGTGAGCTCCTCCAGGACCGAACAGCCGACCTCATCCCCCGCCCGCAGCACCAACTCCACGAATCCCGCACCGGGAAACAACATCACTTCATCGACGACGTGATCCGCCAGCCACGGGAAATCCCCCACCGACAGGGAGCCCGTCAGCACCACGCCGCCCGAATCGGGCCGGTCTACTATCGCGCTCAACAGCGGATGTCCGGCGTGCAGCAACCCGGCACCCCGCACGTCCGCCGATCCCACGGCGCCGTAAGGCAACCAATACCGCTGCCGCACAAATCCGTACGTCGGCAAGTCGACTCGGTTCCCGCCCCCCAACGCGGCGGGCCAGTCCACACCGACACCCCGGACGAACAACCGCGCCAGCGCGGCCAGCAGTGACTCGAGTTCGGGTCGATCCGTGGCCTGCGTCACCACCGACACCGCCCGGTCGGCGGTCAACGACTGCTCCACCGCGGCGGTCAGGCCACGGCCGGGACCCACCTCCACAAAAACGTCAGCCCCCGACGACTCCGCGGCCCTTACGCCGTCGGCGAAACGGACGGGTTGCCGCACATGGTCAACCCAGTACTGCGCCGACCCGTAGCCGGCTCCGGCCAATTGGCCGGTCAGGTTCGACACCAATGCAATTCGCGGTGGTGCGGCCGAAATCCCGTCGAGCAGCTTCGCGAACTCGTCGAGCATCGGCTCCATCAGGGCCGAGTGAAACGCGTGCGACACCGCCAGCCGGTGCACCCGTCGACCCGACTCCGCCAGCCGATCCGAGACCGCCTCCACCGGCTGTTGGGCACCCGAAATCACCACCGCGTTAGGCGCGTTGACCGCGGCGATGCTCACCGCCTCGGTCAGCAATGGTGCGACTTCCGACTCGCCGGCGGCCACCGCGACCATCACCCCGCCGGCGGGCAGGGCCGCCATCAACCGGCCCCGGCCCGCCACCACCCGGGCGGCATCGGCGAGCGACAACGCCCCGGCCACATGGGCCGCGGCGATCTCCCCGACCGAATGACCCGTCACGACGTCCGGCACCACGCCGCAGTGCCGCAGCAATGCGGCCAGCGCCACCTCGACGGCGAACAACGCCGGCTGAGCGAATTCGGTGCTTTCCAGCAGCGCGGCGTCGTCGCCCCAGATCACCTGGCGCAGCGGCAATCGCAGATGCGGATCCAACGCGCTGACCGCCTCGTCAAACGCCTCCGCGAACGCCGGGAACCGCTCATGCAACTGCCGGCCCATCCCCAACCACTGCGAACCCTGCCCGGGAAACACGAACGCCGTCTTACCGCCCACTTGCGCGCGCCCCACGACGAGGCCCCCGCCCGGCTCGCCGGCCGACAGCTCGATCAACCCCGCGACGAGATCGTCGCGGTCGGCGCCGATCACCACGGCCCGATGGTCGAAGACCGGCCGCGTCGTCACCAACGACCAACCCACATCGGCCGGAGTCAAGTCGGCATCGGCGGCCACCCGCGCCAGCAATCGCTTGGCCTGGTTGGCCAGCGCCCGCTCCGAGCGGGCGGACAACACCCACGCCGTCGCGGCGTCATCGGGCTGCGCCGGAACGCTTTCGATCTCCAGCGCCGGCGCCTGCGTCGGGGCCTCTTCCAAGATCACATGCGCGTTCGTCCCGCTGATCCCGAACGACGAAACGCCCACCCGGCGGGGACCATCCCCCGCGGGCCAGGGCCGTGACTCCGTCAACACCGACACCGCTCCGGCCGACCAATCCACATGCGGCGTGGGCACATCCACGTGCAACGTCTGCGGCAGCACGCCGTGTTGGATCGCCTGCACCATCTTGATCACGCCGGCGACGCCCGCGGCGGCCGACGTGTGACCGATGTTCGATTTGATGGACCCCAGCCACAGCGGCCGGTCCGCCGGCCGATCCTGTCCATAGGTGGCCAGAAGCGCCTGCGCCTCAATCGGATCGCCCAACGTGGTGCCCGTGCCGTGCCCCTCCACCACATCGACGTCCGCGGCCGCTAGGCCGGCGCTGGCCAGCGCCGCGCGGACGACCCGCTGCTGGGACGGCCCATTGGGAGCGGTCAGGCCGTTGGACGCGCCGTCCTGATTCACCGCGGAGCCCCGCACAAGCGCCAACACCGGGTGTCCCAACCGTCGGGCGTCGGCCAACCGCTCTACGACCAATACCCCCGCGCCTTCGGACCACGCGGTGCCGTCGGCGGCACCGGCATACACCTTGCACCGGCCGTCCGGCGCCAGCGCCCGCTGGCGGCTGAACTCCACGAATGCCGCCGGGGTGGCCATCACGGTCACACCGCCCACCAGCGCCAGATCGCTCTCTCCCGACCGCAGTGACTGCGCTGCCAGGTGCAGCGCCACCAGCGACGACGAACACGCCGTATCCACCGATACCGCCGGGCCTTCCAGCCCCAGGACGTACGACACGCGTCCGGAGGCCACGCTCAACGTCGAGCCGGTGAGTCCGTAGCCCTCCAGCTCGCCGTGCACCTCGCCGCCGTAGCCGGCGTGGATCACGCCGGCGAACACACCCGTCGCCGAGCCGCGCAGCGCCAACGGGTCAATTCCGGCGCGCTCCAACGCTTCCCACGACAACTCCAGCATCAGCCGCTGCTGTGGATCCATCGCGAGCGCCTCGCTGGGCCCGACGCCGAAGAATCCGGCATCGAAATCGCCGGCGTCGGACAGGAAGGAGCCCTGGCGGACGTACATCTTGCCCGGCGTGTCAGGGTCCGGGTCGTACAGCCCGGCCACGTCCCAGCCCCGGTCCGCGGGAAAGTCGGACACGGCGTCGCGGCCTTCAACCACCATGTCCCACAAGCCCTCGGGCGAATCCACGCCGCCCGGGTACCGGCACGCCATCCCCACCACCGCCACGGGCTGCGACAACTTGTCTTCCAATTCGGAAAGGCGCCGCCGGGTACGCCGCAGATCGGCGGTGAGGCGCTTGAGGTAATCGAGATGCTTGTCGGGGCCCGACACTGTCACTCCTTGCGGGCTTTAGGAGCCGAGCTCTTCGTCGAGGATGGCGAAGAGCTGGCTTTCTGTGGCGGTTTCGATGTCCTCGTCGTCGGCGTCGTAGGACTCGTACGGGTCGAGGTGGGTGCTGAGGGTGGTCATCAGGGCCTGGATGCGGGTGGTGAGCTGCGTCTTGTCCTCGGGTTTCCAGTCGGCTTGATCGAGCAGTGCTTGTAGTTCACGAGTGATGTCGTTGAATCGGTTCATCAGGTTTGGTTGGCCGGCATCGGTGGCGTCGACGGCCAAGCGGGCGTCGAGGTGCTCGGCCAACACGATCGGCGTCGGGTAGTCAAAGATCAGTGTGGGCGAAAGGGTCAGTCCGGTAGCGGTTTTGAGCCGGTTGCGCAGTTCGACGGCGGTCAGCGAATCAAACCCGAGGTCTTGAAACACCGTGCCGGGGTTGATGTCGGCCGCGTTCTGGCGGCCCAACACGATGGCGGCGTTGCTGCATACCACCTCGACGAGTCGGTCGTGTCGCTGCTCGGACGTCAGGCCCTGCAGCCGTGCGACGAGGCTCGTCGTCGAGGCCGCCGTGGTGTCGGTGTCGTCGATGACGCGCCGGGTGGGACGAGCGACGACCAATTGGCTCAGCAGCGGGGGCAGCGCGGCGCGCTGGTCGGCGAGCGCGGCGGCATCGACGCGCGCGGCCACCAGCATGGGAAGGTCGGCGAGCATCGCTTCGTCGAAGAGTTGCAGGGCGTGTTCGGTGGACAGCGGTGCGAGGCCGAGTCGCGTCATGCGGGCCTTGTCGCGCTCGCCCAGGTGTCGGGTCATGCCGCTGGCCTGCTCCCACAGGCCCCACGCCACCGACAACCCCGCCAACCCCTGCGCACGCCGATAGGCGGCCAGGCCATCGAGGAAACTATTGGCCGCCGCATAATTGGCCTGCCCCGGGGTTCCCACGATGCCGGCCATCGACGAAAACATCACAAACGCCGGCACATCCAAATCCGCGGTCAGCTCATGTAAATTCCAGGCCCCATCCACCTTGGCCCGCAACACCGCATCCACCCGATCCGGCGTCAACGAACCGATCAGCCCGTCATCGAGCAGGCCCGCGGCATGAAACACCCCCTTGAGCGGATATTGCGGCGGCAGCCCGGCGATCAACGCCGCGACCGCGTCACGATCGGCGACATCACAGGCCACCACCGACACCCGCGCCCCGGCTTCTTCCAACCGCGACACCACGTCGGCCACACCCTCGGCATCGGAACCGTGGCGGCTGGCCAGCACCACATGCGCCACCCCATAACGCGTCGCCAGATGCTGCGCCAGCGCCGAACCCGCCATCCCGGTGCCCCCGGTGACCACCACACTGCCCCCGGCAAGCCCACGGTCGCCGATGGTAAGCACCACTTTGCCGATGTGGCGCGCCTGGCTGATCAAGCGATACGCCGCCGGGGCGCATCGCACGTCAAAGGTCTTGACCGGCAACGGCTTCAACGTGCCCGCCGCGAAGAGCGTCATCAGCTCGGCCAGCATCGTCGCTGTGTGGTCCGGGCCGGCCTCGATCAGATCGAACGCCCGATAGTGCACGCCCTGGTGCTGGGCCGCTACGAGTTGGGGGTCGCGCGGGTCGGTCTTGCCCATCTCGATGAAATGTCCACCGCCGACCATCAGGCGCAGCGACGCGTCGATGAACTCACCGGCCAGCGAGTTGAGCACCACATCCACCCCGGCGCCGCCGGTGGTAGCAAG
>NZ_MBES01000028.1 GCF_001954195.1 Mycobacterium sp. IS-1264
ACCGAACTCGACGTCGAAATCCCCATCCGAGCAATCTTCGACGCCCCCACCGTCACCCAACTCGCCCAATGGATCGCGACGCATGCCCGCGACCAGATGCGGCCGCCCCTGATGCCGCGGCAACGGCCGCCGCGATTGCCGTTGTCGTTCGCACAGACCCGACTGTGGTTCATCTACAAATACGAGGGTCCCTCGGCGACCTACAACATCCCGTTGGCGATCCGGTTCACCGGCGGGCTGGATACGGCGGCATTGACCGCGGCGATCGGCGATGTAGTGACCCGCCACGAGAGCCTGCGCACGGTGTTCGCTGAGGCCGACGGAACCCCGTGGCAACAGATTTTGCCCGCCGAGACAGTGGCCTCGCCGGTGGTCGCCCGCGAGGTGTCCGACCGGCAAGAATTGGCCGCAGCGGTGGCTGCAGCCGCCGAACACCGGTTCGACCTGGCGACGCAGATCCCGATCCGGGCCACCCTCCTTCGGGTTTCAGCGACCGAGCATCTGGTGGTGTTGGTCATCCATCACATCGCCGGGGACGGGGCATCGGTTGTGCCGCTCGCGAGGGATTTGGCCGCGGCATACGCCGCGCGGCGCGCTGGGCGGCTTCCGACTTGGACACCGCTCCCGGTGCAGTACGCGGACTACACCCTTTGGCAGCGAGAAGTCCTCGGCCGCGAGGACGACCCCGACAGCGTCCTGTCCCGGCAGTTGGCGTACTGGCGCCGTGAGCTGTCGGGGGCGCCAGAACGGATCTCGTTGCCGTTCGACCGGCCTCGTCCACCGAAGCGGTCGTTTCGGGGGGAGATCGTGGCGTTCGCGATCGACCCGCCGCTGCGGAACCGGATCGAGCAACTGGCGCGCCAGACCGGGACGACCACGTCGATGGTGCTACAGGCGGCGTTGTCCGTGCTGTTGCGCAAGCTCGGCGCCGGTGACGACCTGACAATCGGAGGGCCGATCGCCGGGCGCACCGACGACGCACTGACCGACCTGATCGGGTTCTTCGCCAACACGTGGGTGCTGCGGGTGGCGACCTCGGGCAATCCGCCGTTTGGGCAGCTCCTCCAGCAGGTAGCCAGCAAGGCACTGGCCGCCTACGAAAATCAAGACGCTCCCTTCGAGCGGCTGGTCGACTCGCTCAACCTATCCCGCTCCACCGCGAATCACCCGCTGTTTCAGGTGTCGCTCGCGCTGCAGAACAACCCGCTGCCGACGGTCGAATTCCCCGGGCTTGGCGTCGACGTGCTTCCTGCTTCCACCCACACTGCGAAGTTCGACCTGTCCATCAACCTCTTCGAACTTCCGCCCACGCCGGGAGAACCACAACCGATCCCGGGAACCATCGAATACGCCACCGACCTTTTCAACCACGAGACCGTCGAGAAGTTCGCCAACCACTACCTACGGGTCCTCGACGCGGTCTCGGTTGATCCGGAGCGGCGGATCGATCAGATCGAGATCATCGATGCGGTCGAACGCGACCAGGTCGTGAACCGGTGGAACGACACCGCCACCCCAATACCGCGCGGCAGCGTGCCAGAACTGTTCGCCGCCCAAGCCGCCCGCACACCCCAGGCGCTCGCAGTCGAAGACGACGACGAGACCCTGACCTATCACCAACTCGACGCTCGGGCAAACCATCTCGCCGCCCAGCTGACCACCTATGGAGCCCGACCCGAAACCATCGTCGCGGTCGCACTGCCCCGCTCCACCCGATTGGTCACCGCGCTGCTGGCCATCTCCAAAACCGGCGCGGCCTACCTGCCTATCGACCCGAACTACCCCAGCGAACGCACCACATACATGCTCACCGACGCCGCCCCCGATCACCTCGAGCTGGCGAAACGGGTTTGGTCGCAATGGCATTCGTTGGCGTTCGTGGTGCGTTG
>NZ_MBES01000029.1 GCF_001954195.1 Mycobacterium sp. IS-1264
TGCAATTGGTCCAAGAACCACAACCGGTTCTGGGTGAACGACAACGGCACCACCGCCGGCCGCTCCCCGGCCACCAGGGGCTCGAGCCCGTCCCCCTCGGCGCCGACACGCAGGGCCAACTGGGCCACCGTCGGGGCCTCGAACAAGACACGCACCGCAAGCCCGGCGTCCAGCGACTTGTTGGCCGCCGCGATCACCCGCATCGCCGACAGCGAATCCCCACCCAGCTCGAAGAAGGAGTCGTCAACCCCCACCCGCTCCAGACCGAGGACCTTGGCGTAGATGCCGGCCAGGATCTCCTCCACCGCGCCCGAAGGGGCGCGATAAACGGCACCGTCCTGGTAGTCCGGTGCCGGTAGGGCGCGGACGTCGAGTTTCCCGTTGGGTGTCAGGGGCAGCGCGTCGACGACGACGATCGCGGCCGGCACCATATACGGCGGCAGCTGGTCGGCCAGCTGGGCGCGCAGGCGAGCCGGCTCGCCGGCCCCGGTGACGTAACCCACCAGCCGCTTGTCGCCGGGCCGATCCTCGCGGGCGATCACCGCCGCGTCGTCCACCCCGTCCAGGCCGGCCAGCGCCGAGCGGACGTCACCGAGTTCGATGCGATAGCCGCGGACCTTGACCTGCTCGTCGGCGCGGCCCAGGTACTGCAGCTGCCCGTCGGGCCGCCACCGCACCAGATCCCCGGTGCGATACATCCGCGTCCCGGCCCCGCCGAACGGGCACGCCACGAACCGCGACGCGGTCAAACCTGCCCGGCGGACGTAGCCGCAGCTGACGCCGCGACCGGCCGCGTATAGCTCCCCGACCACCCCGGCCGGCACCGGCCGCAACCACTTGTCCAGCACAAACAACGCCGACCCGGGCACCGGCGAGCCGATCGGCACCACACCCGACCCCGGCGCCAGCGGCGCGCTCAACGTCACCACCATCGTCGTCTCGGTCGGGCCGCAGGCGTTGAGCATCAGCCGCCCCGGCGCCCACCGATCCACCACGTCGGTCGGGCAGGCCTCGCCGGCGACGATCAACGCCATCTGCCCCAACTCCTGCGGCGACAACGTCGCCACCGCGGACGGGGTCCAGGTCAGGAGGCTGACCCGTTCCCTGACGAGCAGGGCGTGAAAGTCTTCGGACGCGGCGGCAACCGATTCCGGCACCACCACCACGCGCCCGCCGTGCAGCAGCGGGCCCCAGATCTCCCACACCGACGTGTCGAAGCCATAGGAATTGCACTGCGTCCAAATCCCCGGCGGCACATAGGAATCCGCGACCGCGAGGAACTGGGTCACGTTGCGGTGGGTTACGGCGACCCCCTTGGGGACACCGGTCGTGCCCGAGGTGTAGATGATGTGGGCGATGTCGTCCGGTGCGGGTCCGGGCAGTGCGGTGCTGGGCTGGGCGCGAATCCGCGGGTCGTCGACATCGATGACCGTCACACCGTGCCCGTGTAGCCGGTCGGCGTGCTCGGCGGTGGTGATCGCGGCGATGGGCGCGGCATCGGCCAGCATGAACTCGATCCGCGCGTCGGGGTGCGCCGGGTCGATCGGCAGGTAGGCGGCCCCGGTCTTGAGCACCGCCGCAATCGCCACGATCGCCTCGGCCGATCTGGGAAACAGCACCGCCACCGACTGCCCCGGGCCCGCACCGTGGCCGGAAAGCAAGTGCGCCAACCGATTCGACGCCTCGTCGACCTCGCGGTACGTCCATGACCGCTCCCCGTGCCTGATCGCTACGGCCTCCGGAGCCTGGACGACCTGCGCGGCGAACAACGCCGGGATGGACGCCCCCGGGACTGGGGGCTGGGCCAGCACTGCCCGGTTCCCCCACCGGTCCAGCTGGGCCTGCTGGTCGTCGTCGACGAGATCGATCGACGACAGCCGCCGGGCCGGGTCGGTGGTGAGGGCCACCAACACCCGCCGCAACCGCTCGATCAGCCCCTCGATGCTGGCCGCATCGAACACGTCGGTGCGAAATTCCACCTCCCCGCCGATTCCGGCGGGCTCGCCGGCGTCGGTCCAGCGTTCGGCCAGGGAAAAGGCGAGGTCCATGCGGGCGGTGTGGGTGTCGACCGGCAGCGGCGTGACCCGCAGATCCGCCAGGCTCAGCGTGGCGGGCTCGTTGTTCTGCCAGGCCAACAACACCTGCACCAGCGGATGGTGGGCCTGGCTCCGGGTGGGGTTGAGCCGCTCCACCAGGACCTCGAAGGGCACGTCTTGGTGTTCGTAGGCGGCCAGGCTGCGCTGGCGCACCTGGTCCAACAATTCGGTGGCCGTGGGATCACCGGTCAGATCCACCCGCAGCACCAGGGTGTTGATGAAGGAGCCCACCAACTCGTCGAGCGCGGGGTCGCGCCGCCCGGCGATCGGGAACCCCACCGCCACGTCGTCGGTGGCGCCGAGCGTGGACAGCAACACCGCCAGCGCGGCCTGCATCACCATGAAGCTGGTCGCATCGTGCTTGCGGGCCACGTCGCGCACCCGCTGCTGCAGGTCCGCCGGCCAGTCAACCGAAACCCGGGCACCGCGGTAATCGCCGACCGCCGGGTAGGGCCGGTCAGTGGGAAGCTCCAGCCGCTCGGGCATCCCGGCGAGGGCGTCCTGCCAGTAGGCCAGCTGCGCGGCCATGCGGCTGTCACTGTCGTCGAGCTCACCGAACTGCGTGCGCTGCCACAGCGTGTAGTCGACGTACTGCACCGGCAGCGGCGTCCAGTCGGGGGCTTGCCCAATGGACCGGCTGGCATACGCCACACCCAAATCACGCACCAGCGGCCTCACCGACCAGCCATCGGCGGCGATGTGGTGCACGGCGGCCACCAGCACGTGCTCGTGTTCGCCGACGTGGAAAAGCCTTGCCCGCAAAGGGATCTCGCCGGCAAGGTCAAACGTGTACTGCACCGAGGTGCCGATGGCTTCCCGCAGCCGGCTTTCCGGCCAGCCGGTGGCGTCGATAACTTCCCAACCGAAGTCGATCCGCTCGACCGGCAGCACTATCTGCTGGGGGATCCCGTCGTGCGCGGCAAACACTGTCCGCAGACTTTCGTGGCGGGCCACCACATCGGCCAGGGCCGCACCCAACGCGTCGGCGTCGAGGCGCCCGCGCAGCCGCAACGCCACCGCCATGTTGTAGATCGGGGATGGCCCCTGCAGCTGGTCGAGGAACCACAACCGGTTCTGGGCAAACGAGAGCGGAACCACCGCCGGCCGCTCCCCCGCCACCAAGGGCTCCAGCCCGTCCCCGCCCGCCCCGATGCGGGGCGCCAACTGCGCCACCGTGGGCGCCTCGAACAGGGTTCGCACCGAAACGCCTGCATTCAGAGACTTGTTGATCGAGGCGATCACCCGCATCGCCAACAGCGAATCCCCGCCCAGATCGAAGAACGACTCGTCCACGCCGACCCGCTCCAGCCCCAACACCTGGGCGTAGATCCCGGACACGATCTCCTCGGTCAGGGTCGCTGGGGCGCGGTAACCACCGGCATCCGAGTATTCCGGTGCGGGCAGGGCGCGGGTGTCGAGCTTGCCGTTCACCGTCAACGGCAGCGCGTCCAGCACCACCACCGCGGCCGGGACCATGTACTCGGGCAACCGCTCGGCCAGCGCCGCGCGCGCCGTCGCCGGCTCGACGGTCCCCGTCACGTAGCCGACCAGCCGCTTGTCGGCGGGGCGGTCCTCGCGGGCGATCACCACCGCCTGCTCCACCCCGTCCACGCCGGCCAGCGCGGCCTGGATTTCGCCGAGCTCGATGCGATAGCCGCGGATCTTGACCTGCGCGTCGGCACGCCCGAGATAGTGCAGCTGTCCGTCGACGCCCCAGGAGACGAGATCGCCGGTGCGATACATGCGTGCTCCGGGTCCGCCGAACGGGCACGCCACGAACCGCGTCGCCGTCAACGCCGCCCGGCCGACATACCCGTACCCCTGGCCGGAGCCGGCCACATACAACTCCCCGACGACGCCGGCGGGCACCGGCCGCAACCAGCCGTCGAGCACGAAGAAGCCGAGGTGTCCCAGCGGCACCCCGATCGGGCTGACGTTGACGTCGACGTCGTCGCCGACAATCTCGCGGAACGAGGCATGCACCGTCGTCTCGGTGATGCCGTACATGTTGATCAGCCGCGGGGATCCGGGGTGGTTGTCCAGCCAGGTCCGAAGACGTTGTGGTTCAAGCGCTTCGCCGCCGAACACCACCGTCTCGAGTGTGAGCTGATCTCCGGACGATTGCGCGTCGACGGCTTGCAGCGCATAGAACGCCGACGGGGTCTGGCTCAGCACGCTGACCCGTTCGCGAATCAGCAAGGCACGCAAGTCTTCCGGCGAGCGCACCGCCGCCTCGGGCGCCACCACCAGGCGCCCGCCGTGCAGCAGCGCCCCGAAGACCTCCCACACCGAGAAGTCGAAGGCCAGGGAATGGCATTGGGTCCACGCCTGCCCCGGCGACAGCTCCAGGTCGGCGTCGAGCACCTCGAGCAGCCGAACAACGTTGCGGTGGGCGACGGCCACCCCCTTGGGGACACCCGTCGTGCCCGAGGTGTAGATCAGGTAGGCGATCTCATCCGCGCCTGGTGCCGGCAACCCCGTGCTGGGCTGGGCGCCGATCCGCGGGTCGTCGACATGGAGGACGGGAAGGTCGGACCCGGCCAGCCGCTCGGCCACCTCGGCGGTGGTGATCGCGGCGGCCGGCGCGGCATCGCCGAGCACGAACTGCATCCGCGCGTCCGGCACCACCGGGTCGATCGGCACATATGCCGCACCGGTTTTCAGCACCGCCAGGATCGCCACGACCGCTTCGGCCGAGCGGGGAAACAGCAGCGCCACCCGCTCGCCCGGTCCGACGCCCCGGCCGATCAGCAAGTGCGCCAACCGATTCGACGCCTCGTCCAGCTCGCGGTACGTCGTGCAGCGGCCTTCGAAGGTCAGCGCCACCGCCTCGGGCGCGCGCGCGACTTGCGCGGAGAACAACGCCGGAATCGACGCCGACGTGCTGGCCGGCCGGGTGAGCGCCGCCCGGTTGGCCCATCCGTCCAGGCGGGCGCGTTCCTCGGCGTCCAGTACATCCATCGCCGACAGCCGCTGGGCGGGATCGGCGGCCATGGCCGCCAAGATGTGCTGCAGCCGCCCGATCAGTGTGTCGATGGTGGACGCGTCGAACACATCGGTGTCGTATTCGACGCGCAGGCCCAATTCGCTGCCCGGCAGCACCTGCACGGCGAGCGGGTAGTGGTTGTATTCGCGGTTGGTGAACTCGGTGACGGTCAGCCCGTCGACGCCCGACAACACCTCGATGTCGATCGGGTAGTTCTCGAACGCCAAAAGGGTGTCGAACAACTGGTTGTGACCGGTGACGCGGTGGATGTCGCGCAGCGCCAAGTGCTGGTGGTCGAGGGTGTCGTTGTGGACCTGCTGCAGCCGATCGAGCAGGTCCGCGACCGTGGTGCCCGCCGCCATGTTCGCCCGCACCGGCACCGTGTTGATCAGCAGTCCCACCATCGAGTCCGCGCCCAGCACCTCGGCGGGCCGACCCGAGACCGTGACACCGAAGGCGACATCATGCTGGCCGGTCAGCAGGGTCAGCAGCTGCGCCCAGGCGCCCTGCAGCACGATGTTGACCGTGGTCCGGCAGGACCGCGCGAGCTCTCCGACGTCGCGGGTGATCTCTGCCGGGACCCGGAACGAGGCAACGGCGCGCCGCCCCAGCTTGAGCCGATCGGGCGGGCCGACCAGGGTCGGCGCCTCGAACCCCGCGAGCGCCGCCTGCCACGCCGCGCGGGCCGCGCCGACGTCTCGATCGGCCAGCCAGGTGACAAACCGGCGATACGGCGCGGCCGCCGGCAGCCGTTGGCCGTAATAGCTGGCGAAGATTTCCTGCAGCACGATCGGCAGCGACCAGCCGTCGACCACGATGTGGTGGAAGGTCAGGACGAACCGGTGTTGATGCGGCGCGGTGCGGATCAGCGCCGCCCGAAAAGCCGACTCCTCAGCGAGATCGCGGACCGCCGCGCGCTCAGCGGCACAGAGCCGCTGCACCTGCTCCTCGACGTCGGCGTCGGTGCCGCCGTCCAAATCGACGTACTGCCAACCGGTCTCGGGATCGGCCGGGATGATCTGCACCGGCTGGTCGAATTGCTCGGAGAACAACGCCGCCAGGTTGGGATGCCGGTTGACCATTGTTTGCACCGCATCGCGCAGGCGATGCGGGTCAAGAGGGCCGGTCGCGGTGATGTCGAGCTGAACGGCGTACAGATCGTCGCCACCTTGGACGGTGCTGGCGTGGAAGAGCAGCCCCTGTTGCAGTGGGGTCAGGGGCAGGACGTCAGCGATCCGCATAGTGTCGCTGGAGCTCGTCGATCTGCTGCTGGCTAAGACCGGCGAGCGCGATATCAGACGGCGTCAACCCGCCTCCACCGCCGCGCACATGCGCGCAGATACCGGCCAGGGCCTCGAACCACAATTGGCTCAGCCGGTTAACGTGCGCGTGAGTCAGCGCCGAGGGCGCCCAGGTCCAGTTGGCCTGCAGGCGCGGGCCCGAGCCGGTGTCGACGGTGCCGGCATTGAGCTCCAGGGTGTGCATCAGCGGCATGGGTATTGCCGCGCTGGCACCGCCGGCTGCCAAACCGTCCTCGCAGAGTCGCCAGAGGTCGTCGGACATCTCGGCTGCCCCCGCGCCCATGCGCCCCAGGTAGTTGAAGCCGATTGGCGGGTCGGCATCGGCCAGGTCGACGTCGGGGTTCAGGTAGCGCAGCACCCCGTAAGTCAGCGGGTCCGGGAGCGCCCGAAGCTGCTCTTTCGCCTCCTTGACCAGGGCACCAAGCGCGGCTTCGCCGGCTCCCACCTGAGCCCAGCGCAGCCCGCTAAGGGCAAGGGCGACAGGGTATTTGGTGGTAAACCAACCCACCGTGCGCGACAGATCGACATCGGCGCCCAGCTCCTCGTGGCGTCCGTGGCCCTCGACGTCGATACCGATCGGCGCGCCACCGGTCCCCAAGAACTCCGAGAGCGCCAGCCCGAACGCGATCAGCAAAATGTCTTGCACCCCAGCGCGAAACGCGGACGGCACCTCACCGAGCAGCATCCGGGTAGTCTCGACGTCCAGCTCCGCCGACAACTGCCCGGCGCTGACGTAGCTGTCGATCTCCGGTTGGACGTCGGGCAGCACCGCCGGGACCGCCGCCACCTGCCGCCACGCCTCGGTCTGATCGACCACCGCCGGATCGCGTGCGTATTCGGCCAGCAGCTTCGCCCACCGGGCAAACGACGTCCCGCCGGCCGGCAACGCCACCGGTTGCCCGCTGTGATGCTGGGCCCACGCAATGTTGAGGTCTTCCAACAGGATTCGCCAGGACACCCCGTCGACGGCCAGATGGTGGACGATCAACGCCAACTGCCCGGTGGAGGCCGCCCACACGGCGCTGAGCATCACGCCGGCGGCCGGATTCAACCGCGACCGCGCATCGACGAGGACCTCGTCAGAGAGCACGTCGACCGATTGCAGGCATGCGCCGGCATCCACCGATCCCACGTCGGGCACCTGCAGCGACCAACCTCCGGTGCCGTCGTCGTCGACGCGCAGCCGCAGCATGGCGTGCCGATCCAGCAGCGCCTGCAGCACCACCTTCACGTCGGCCTCGCTGACGCCGGCCGGAGCCGCAACGACCACGGTCTGGTTGAACTGGTCGACCGGGCCGTCGATGTCGTTGAGCCACCGCATGATCGGGGTGGCTATCACCGCGCCAAGGCCCTCGTCGACCACGTCGCCGGAACCGTCGGCGACACCGGCCACCCGGGCCAGCCGGGCGACGGTCTGCTCGACGAAGATGTCGCGCGGACGGCACACCACACCGGCCGCCCGCGCCCGGGCCACCACCTGCATCGACAAAATGCTGTCGCCGCCCAGCTCGAAGAACGACTCGTCGACGCCGACCCGCTCGACACCGAGCACCTGGGCGTAGATGCCGGCCAGGATCTCCTCGACCGCGCTGACGGGGGCGCGGTAACGATCGGCATCGGAGTACTCCGGCGCGGGCAGGGCGCGCTTGTCGAGCTTGCCGTTGACCGTCAGCGGCAGCGCCTCCAGCCTCACCACCGCGGCCGGCACCATGTAGGACGGCAGCCGCTCGGCCAGCGCGGCGCGCGCCGCGGCCGGCTCGGCGGTTCCGGTCGTGTACCCCACCAGTCGCTTGTCGCCGGGGCGGTCCTCGCGGACGATCGCCACCGCCTGCTGGACCCCGCCCACGCGGGCCAGTGCCGCCTGGACTTCACCCAGCTCGATCCGGTAGCCGCGGATCTTGACCTGCTCGTCGGCGCGGCCCAGGTATTCCAGCTGCCCATCGCCACGCCAAGACACCAGATCGCCGGTGCGATACATCCGTGTTCCCGGCGCTTCGGGCTCGCTGAACGGGCAGGCCACAAACCGCGTCGCGGTCAACCCGCCCCTCCCGACGTAGCCGTATCCCAGGCCGGAACCGACCACATACAGCTCGCCGACCACCCCGGCCGGGACCGGCCGCATCCAGCCGTCCAGCACGAAAAAGCCCAGGTGCTCGAGCGGCACCCCGATGGGACTGGCGGTGCTGTCGATGTCGGCTTCGCCGATCTCCCGGAACGAGGCGTGCACCGTGGTCTCGGTGGTGCCGTACATGTTGATCAGCCGCGGCAGCCCGGGGTGGTTGTGCAGCCATTTCTTGAGACGTTGGGGCTCCAGCGCCTCGCCGGCGAATATCACCGTTTGGAGCTTGAGCTGGCGGCCCAGCTCGGGCGACAGCGCGTCGGCGGTTTGCAGCGCGTAGAACGCGGACGGCGTCTGGCTCAACACGGTGACCTGCTCCCTGACCAGCAGGGCGTGGAAGTCTTCCGGTGACCGTGCGACCGATTCAGGCACCACGACCAACCGGCCGCCGTGCAGGAGTGCGCCCCAGATCTCGCAGACCGAGACGTCGAACGCCAGGGAATGCCACTGCGACCACACCTGGCCGGTCAACTCCAGGCTGTCGTCCAGCGTCTTCATCAGCTGGATCACGTTGTGGTGGGTGATCGCCACGCCCTTGGGCACGCCGGTGGTGCCCGAGGTGTAGATCAGGTAGGCGGTCTCGTCGGCCGCCGGGGCCGGCAGCGCCGCGCTGGGGTGGGTGGCGATCCGCGGGTCGTCGACATCGATGACCAGCAGCTCGTGCCCGTCCAGCCGGGCGGCCAGGTCGCCGGTGGTCAGCGCCACGAGCGGGGCGGCGTCCTCGAGCATGAACTCGATGCGGGCCGCCGGCACCGCCGGGTCGATCGGCACATACGCCGCCCCGGTCTTCAGCACCGCCAAGATCGACACGATGGCCTCGGCCGACCGGGAGAACAGCAATGCCACCCGCTGCCCCGGCCCCACTCCCTCGCCGGCCAGCAAGTGCGCCAACCGGTTCGACGCCTCGTCGAGCTCGCGGTAGGTCGTGCAGCGGCCCGCGAAGCTCACCGCCACGGCCTCCGGCACGCGCGCCACCTGCGCCGCAAACAACGCCGGGATCGACGCGGCGGGCGCCGGCCGCTCGGCCAGCACGGGCCGGTTACCGATCTCGTCGATGCGGGCCTGCTCGGCCTCATCGAGCAGATCGATCGACGACAGCCGCCGTGTCGGGTCGGCGGTCATCGCTGTGAACACCCGCTCCAGGCGCTTGGCCAGCTCGCCGATCTCGCAGTTCGCAAACAATTGGCCGGTACCCGGCGTGCTCAGGAAGAGCTTTTCCTCGTCCCGGAAAAAGACCAGGCGGAACTGATCCCCCAAACCGTCGTGGGTCAGCGTCGCCGTCACCGCGGAACCGGCAAGGTCCGTCAGGTGTGTCGTCGGAATGAAATTAAGCCCAACCCGATTCGACGCCTGCCCGAAGGCATGGAAGTGCGCCGCGTTCTCCATGGCGTGCACCGGGAAACGCTGGTGCTGCAACGTCTCGCGGATCCGCGTGTCGACATGCGCACAGAACTCGGCGATCGACGCGCTCGGTGACGCCGTCAACACCAGCGGGACGACGCCGGAAATCATCCCGGGCACCAACTTCAGCTGCGGATCCACCCGCCGGCTGACCGGGAAGTCGAACACGACCTGCGAGCCCTCACCGTCGCAGCCGCCCACCAGCAGCGCGCATGCCGCGGTCATCACCGACGATCGGCGCATCCCCAGCGCCCGCGCCAACTCGTCCATCCCGGCTACCGCGACCGGGTCCAACTCCACCGGAGCACCAAACTCGTGCGGGTCACGCCCGCCGGCCTCCACCACCGACCCGGCCTGCCGTTCGCTGTCCGGCGGAAGGTGATCCGCCCAGTAGGCCCGGTCCTCGTCGTAGTCGGCGGAGGCTTCGTACGCCAGCTCGCAATCGACCAGATCGGTCAGCGACCCGAAGAACGCGGGAGGGGCCGACACGCCCTCAGTCATCGCGTTATAGACGGTCGCCAGCCGGTGCAGAACGAAGGCGAGGCCGACGCCGTCGGTCACGATGTGGTGGCAGCAGACGAAGAAATAGAACTCGTCGATCCGCGTTTGCATCAACGCGAATTTGAACAGCGGACCGCTCAGCGGCATTACCGTGCGCTGAATCGACGACGCCAGCCGATACGCATCGCGCTCGGGATCGTGCGAGCCCATCAGGTCATAGCGGGCAAGCTCAACGTGCGGGTCGTCCACGATCTTCTGGAAAACCTGGCCGTCCTGCTGGAAAAACGACGCGCGCAGCGGTTCGGCCTCGCTGACCGCGTGACGGATCGCCGATTCGAACACATCGGTGTCGAGTGGTCCGGCGATTCGCACGAACACGCCCAGTTGCCACCTGGCGCCGAAGAGCCCCGTCTCCTCGGCCAGCCAGATGTCCTGCTGAGCTCTCGTCAGCGGAAGTGCCCGGTCCTCAAGTTCCATAAGATCCCCCAAGCCCGATGGTCTACTTCTCTGCCTGAACCGCTGCCAGCCTCTCGCGCAGACTCCTCGGCCGGATATCGGTCCAGTTCTGTTCGATGTAGTCCAGACATGCAGCGCGCTCGGCTTCGCCGTAAACCACCCGCCAGCCGGCAGGAACATCGGCGAAGACCGGCCACAGACTGTGCTGCTCCTCGTCGTTGATCAAGACGAGGAAGCTGCCACCGTCGTCGTCGAACGGATTGACGCTCACCGATTCTCCGTACCCGCTAGTCGAAATGAAGGAAACCCCTCACAAACGGTAATGGAGGCTAGTAGGGCCTGTATGCGCTTTCGAAAAAGTCCCTGGTGCGATCCGAGTGACCCTCGACACAACTCGCCGATCAGTGCCCCATACGGGCTTTCGCGGCTGGCGCTTCCGGCGCTCTGAGCTGCGACGATGGGTTCCGCTTCGGCGCGGTTGTCCGCCGGAGCCCTAGCCGCTCCAGACGGTGAATTTTTGGTGCTCGTCAATGCCGCGTTAACACAACCCCGACGTTGCCGCTCATAAGAACTTCATAAGCGGCGCCGAAGAATTCGCTGCCGACGGTTATTCGTCAAAGCGCGCGGGCCTCGACGTTGGCCGGCCGGGCGGCCGCGAAATCCCTTGGCGTGGTTCGGGTTCCGGCGCCGCGTCACTTCGCGGTGATGACGGCCGTCGGCATGCTGCCCAAGTGCTGACTCAAGCTTCGAACGGAGGCCGCGTCGAATAGGGCGCGCACCGCAAGGCGGACGTTCAAAGCGGCGTTGATCGCCGCGATAACCCTCATCGCCGCCAACGAATCCCCGCCCATATCGAAAAACGAGTCATCGACGCTCACCCGCTCGATCCCCAGCACCCGGGCATAGATATCGGCCACGATCTCCTCGACCGCATTGGCCGGCGCCCGGTAACCCTCGGCATCCCGGTGTTGCGCCGCCGGCGGCGCCGTGGGGTCACGACGGCCGCCTGGCCGGGCGTCCGCATCGGCGTCCAGCGCATCCATCGACGACAACCGTCGCGTCGGCTCCGCGGTCATCGCCACCAGCAGTCCGCGCAATTGCCCGATCAACGCTTCGATGCCGGCCTCGTCGAAAAGCTCGGTCCGGTATTGGACGCGAAGCTCCAGCTCACGGCCCGGCGCGGCTTGGATCGTGAGCGGGTAGTGGTAGTAGTCGCGGGTGGTGACGTCGGTGATGGCCAGCCCGTCGATGCCCGACAACGCCGCGGTGTCGGTCGGATAGTTTTCGTACACGAAAACCGTGTCGAACAACCTTTCCCGGCCGGCGATGCGATGAATATCGCTAAGGGCCAGGTGCTGGTGTTCGAGCGTGTGATTGTGTGCGCTTTGCAGCTGGTCCAGCAGGTCCGCTGCGGTGGTTTCCGCCGCGACGATGGCCCGTACCGGCACCGTGTTGATCAACAGGCCCACCATCGATTCCGCGCCGGCCACCTCGGCCGGCCGCCCCGACACGACGGCGCCGAAGGCGACGTCACGCTGACCGGTCAGCGACATCAGCAGGAGCGCCCAAGCGCCCTGCAACACGGTGCTGACGGTGGTGCGCCGCGAGCGGGCCAGCTCGCCGATGGCGCGGGTGGTCTCCTCGGGCACCCGGAACGTTTGATCGCCGCGGCGCCCGAGCCCTAACCGATCCGGCGGGCCCACCAGGGTGGGGGTGTCGAAGCCGGCCAGCGCGTCGCGCCAGGCCGCGTGGGCGGCTCCGCGATCCCGATCGGCCAGCCAGTCGACGAATCGGCGATACGGCACGGCGGCGGGCAGGCGATGCCCGCAGTAGCCGGCGAAGATTTCCCGCAGCAGGATCTGCAGGGACCAGCCGTCCATCAATATGTGGTGATTGGTGAGCACAAACCGGTGCCGATCCGCCCGGGTGCGGATCAACGCCACCCGAAAGGCCGGTGGGTTGTCGAAATCGCAGACCGCGGCGCGTTCGTCGGCGCAGAGCCGCTGGATCTGCTCCTCGACATCGGCGCCGCTCGCGTCCAGCTCGACGTACCGCCACGGCGGCGCCGGATCGGCCGGGATGAGTTGCACCGGCTCGTCGAATTGCGCGCAGAAGCGGGCCGCCAGGTTGGGATACCGTTTGACCACCGCGGACGCCGCATCGCGCAACCGATGCTGGTCGAGCGGGCCCGTGATGGTGATGTCCAGCTGCACCGCATACGCGTCGTCGCCCGATCCGTGCGCGGCGTTGGCGTGGAACAACAGCCCCTGCTGCAGGGGGGTCAGCGGCAAAATGTCGGCGACGCGGTGTTGCCGCTCCAGGTCGTCGATCTGCTGCTGGCTCAATCGGGCGGGCACGATGTCGGACGGCGTCAACCCGCCCCCGCCGCGGCGCACGTGCGCGCAGATGCCGCCCAGAACGTCGAACCACAGCCGGCTCAGCCTGCCGACCTGTTCGTCGTCCAGCGCCGATTGCGCCCACGTCCAGTTGGCCTGCAGGTGCGGGCCGGCGTCGGTATCGACGGTGGCGGCGTTGAGGTCGACGGTGTGCGGCAGCGGCATCTCGATGGCCGCGCTGACGCCGGCGATCTCTTCGCCGTCGGAGCTGACACGCCAGAAATCGTCGGAGATCTCGGTGGCCGCCGCGCCCAGCCGCCCCAGGTAGTTGAAACCGATCCGCGGACCCGGTCCGGCCAGCTGCACCTCGTTGTTCAGATAACGCAGCAAGCCGTACGTCAACGGATCCGGCAGAGCGCGAAGCTGCTCCTTGGCCTCCTTGACGGCGGCCGCCAACGCGGCGTCGCCCGCCACGATCTGCGCCCAGGGCACCCCACCGACCGCCAGGGACACGGGGTAGATGGTCGTGAACCACCCGACGGTGCGCGACAGGTCAAGATCGGGGGCCAGCTCCTCATGACGCCCGTGGCCCTCCACATCGATGCCGATCGGCGCGCCGTCGCTCCCCAAAAACTGCGCCCACGCCAGGCCGAACGCGATCAACAGGATCTCGTGTATCCCGGCGTGAAACGCCGCCGGCACCTCACCGAGCAGCATGCGGGTGTCCTCGACACCCAGCGACACCGACAAGCGTCCGGCCCTGGCGAATGTGTCCACCGCGGGTCGCACCGCGGGCAGCGCCGCCGGAACCGCCGCCACCCGCCGCCAAGCGTCCGCCTGGTCCACGACTTCCGGGCGCTGCGCATGCTCGGCGAGCAGTGACGCCCACCGGGCAAACGACGTCCCCTCCGCGGACAAGACCACCGGCTGCCCACCGCGATGCTGAACCCAGGCGATGTTCAAGTCGGTCAGCAGCACCCGCCACGACACCCCGTCGACGGCCAGATGGTGGATCAGCAACGCCAGCTGGCCGGTCGAGGGCACCCACAACGCGCTGAGCATCGCCCCGACGGCCGGGTTCAACCTCGACCGGGCCTGCAGCACCGCCTCGTCGGAGAGCGCCTCGACGGATCGCAGGTGCGCGCTCGCGTGGACCAACCCCGCCTCGAGCACCGTCAACGACCAGCCGCGGGCCCCGTCGTCGGCGACGCGCAGCCGCAGCATGGGATGCCGGTCCAGCAACGCCTGCAGCACGACGACCACGTCCGCCTCGGTCACGCCCGCTGGAGCCCGCAACACCGCCGTCTGGTTGAACTGCTCGACGGGGCCACCCAGCCCCTTCAACCACCGCATGATCGGCGTTGCGACCACATGCTTGACACCCTCGTCCGCCGTGCGATCCGGACCGATGGTCACGGACAGCAACGGCGCCTTGCGGACCACCCGGGCCAGCCGGGCCACGGTCTGCTCGACGAAGATGTCGCGCGGCCGACACACCAGACCGGCCACCTGCGCCCGCGCCACCACTTGCATCGACAGGATGCTGTCGCCGCCCAGCTCGAAGAACGACTCGTCGGCGCCGACCCGCTCCAGCCCGAGCACCTGGGCGTAGATGCCGGCGAGGGTCTCCTCGACGGGGCCCTCCGGGGCGCGGTACTGATCGACCTCCTGGTATTCCGGCGCGGGCAGGGCGCGGGTGTCGAGTTTGCCGTTGACGGTCAGCGGCAGGGCGTCGATCACCAGCACCGCGGTCGGCACCATGTAGGCCGGCAGCCGGTCGGCCAGTGCGGCGCGCGCCGCGGCCGGATCGGCGGTCCCGGTGACGTATCCGACCAGGCGTTTGTCGCCGGGGCGGTCCTCGCGGGCGATCACCACGGCCTGCTGCACGCCGGGCTGCGCGGCCAGCGCCGCCTGCACCTCACCGAGTTCGATGCGATACCCGCGGATCTTGACCTGCTCGTCGGCGCGGCCCAGGTACCGCAGTTGTCCGTCGGCACCCCAGCACACCAGGTCACCGGTGCGATACATGCGTGCTCCTGGCGCTCCCGCGCCGGCGAACGGGCAGGCCACAAACCGTGTCGCCGTCAATCCGGCCCGGCCGACATACCCGTACGCCAGCCCGCCGCCGGCCACGTACAGCTCCCCGACCACCCCGGCGGGCACCGGCCGCAACCAGCCGTCGAGCACGAAGAACCCGAGGTGTGCTAGCGGTACGCCGATCGGGCTGGCGTTGCTGTCGACATCGGCGTCGACGACCTCCCGGAACGAGGCGTGCACCGTCGTCTCGGTGATGCCATACATGTTGATCAGCCGCGGCGACCCCGAGTGGTGGTGCAGCCACGTCGCGAGACGCTGGGGTTCCAGCGCCTCGCCGCCGAAGACCACCGTCTCGAGCTTGAGCTGGTCCCCCAGCTCGGGCTGCAACGCGTCGGCGGTTTGCAGCGCGTAAAACGCCGAAGGGGTCTGGCTCAACACATTGGCTTGTTCTTTGACGAGCAAGGCGTGGAGGTCTTCGGGCGAGCGCACCACCGAATCGGGCACCACGACCAGGCGCCCGCCGTGCAACAGGGCACCGAAGATCTCCCACACCGAGAAGTCGAATGCCAGGGAGTGGCATTGGGTCCAGACCTGACCCGGCGACAGGTCGCGGTCCAGAGATTCCAGCAGCTGGGTCACGTTGCGGTGGGCGACGGCCACCCCCTTGGGGACGCCGGTGGTGCCCGAGGTGTAGATCAGGTAGGCGACGTCGGCGGGGGTCGGCCCGGGCAACACGGCGCTGGGTTCGGCGTCGGCGGGGAGGTCGTCGGGTAGGTCGTCGATATTGACGACGGGAAGGCCGCATCCGTCCAGCCGCACGGCCAGTTCGGTGGTGGTGATCGCGGCGATCGGTGCGGCGTCGTCGAGCATGAACTCCATGCGCGCCGCGGGCGCCGACGGGTCTATGGCCAGATACGCCGCCCCGGTTTTCAGCACGGCCAGAATCGACACGACCGCTTCGGCGGAACGGGCGAACAGCAGTGCCACACACTGGCCCGGGCCCGCCCCCTGCCCGATCATCAAGTGCGCCAACCGATTCGACGCCTCATCGACCTCCCGGTAAGTCATGCCGCGATCCCCACAGGTGATCGCCACCGCCTCCGGGGCCCGCGCCGCCTGCGCGGCGAACAACGCCGGAATCGACGCCGCGGGCGGGGCCGCCTCGGTCAGCACGGCGCGGTTGCCCCACGCATCCAGGCGGGCGTACTCACCGGCATCGAGCACATCCACCGAGGACAGCCGGCGGGCGGGATCGGCGGTGATCGCCACCAGCACCCGTCGCAGCCGCTCGATCAACGCCTCGATGCTCGACGCGTCGAACACGTCGGTGCGAAACTCCACCTCACCACCGATCCCGGCGGGCTGGCTGTCCTCGGTCCAGCGTTCGGCCAAGGAGAACGTCAGGTCCGTGCGGGCGCTCTGGGTGTCCACCGGCAACGGGGTGGCCTGCACGTCGCCCAAACTCAGCTTCGCGGGCTCGTTGTTCTGCCACGCCAACATCACCTGGACCAGCGGGTGATGGGTCAGCGACCGGGTGGGGTTGAGCCGCTCCACGAGCACTTCGAACGGCACGTCTTGGTGTTCGTAGGCGGCCAGGCTGCGCTGGCGCACCTGGGCCAACACCTCGGCGACGGTCGGATCGCCGGTCAGGTCCACCCGCAGCACCAGGGTGTTGACGAAGAAGCCGACCAGCTCGTCGAGCGCGGTGTCTCGACGGCCGGCGATCGGGAATCCCACCGCCACGTCGGGGCTGGCGCTGAGTTTGGACAGCAACACCGCCAGCGCGGCCTGCATCACCATGAAGCTGGTCGCGCTGTGCTCGCGGGCCAGCCGGGTGACCTGCTGCTGTATCTCGACCGGCCAGTCGACCTTCACACTGGCGCCGCGGTGATCGGCCACCGGCGGGTAGGGCCGGTCGGTGGGCAGCGCCAGGCGCTCGGGCATCCCGGCCAGGGCGGCCAGCCAGAATTCCAGCTGGGCGGCGATGCGGCTATCCGGATCGGTCAGCTCACCGAGCTGGTCGCGCTGCCACAACGTGTAATCGGCGTACTGCACCGGCAGCGGCGCCCACCCCGGGGCCTGTCCGGCACTCCGACTGGCATAGGCCACGCCGAGATCCCGCACCAGCGGGGTCACCGACAACCCGTCGGCGGCGATGTGGTGCATCGCGGCCACCAGCACGTGTTCGTCTTCGGCGACGCGGAAAAGCCTTGCCCGCAAAGGGATCTCGGAGGCCAGATCGAAAGGGTGACGTGCCGCCGCACCGATGGCCTCATCCAAGCGGCTAGCCGACCAGTCGGCGGCGTCGACGACCTGCCACCCGAAGTCGGCCCGCTCGACGGGAACAACCACCTGCTGGGGCATGCCGTCGGGCGCCGCGAACAGCGTTCGCAGGCTTTCGTGGCGGCCCACCACATCGCCGAGCGCCGCGCCCAACGCGTCGACGTCAAACTCGCCGCGTAGCCGCAACGCCACCCCGATGTTGTAGGTCGGTGACGGCCCCTCCAACTGGTCCAGGAACCACAACCGGGACTGGGCGAACGACAGCGGCAGGACGGCGGGCCGCGGGCCGGGCACCAACGGCTCGGGCCCTTCCCCGTCGGCACCGATCCGGGGCGCCAGCTGGGCGACGGTCGGCGCCTCGAACACGGTGCGGACCGCGAGGCCGGCGTCCAGGGCCGTGTTGATCGCGGCGATCAGGCGCATCGCCGAAATGCTGTCCCCGCCCAAATCGAAGAACGACTCATCGGCCCCGACGCGCGCCAGACCAAGCACCTGGGCGAAGACACCGGCCAGGGTCTCCTCGACCGGGCCGTTCGGGGCTCGGAAGTGATCGCCGTCCTGGTATTCCGGTGCCGGAAGCGCACGGGTGTCCAGCTTGCCGTTGGAAGTCAGCGGCAGCGCGTCGATCGCGATCACCGCCGCGGGGACCATGTAGACCGGGAGCCGCTCGGACAGCAGCGCGCGGATCTCGACCGGGTTCGCCGTCCCGATGACATAACCCACCAGCCGCTTGTCGCCGGGGCGGTCCTCGCGGGCGATCACCACCGCCTGCTCCACCCCATCGACGGCGGCGAGGGCGGCTTGCACTTCGCCGAGTTCGATGCGATAGCCGCGGATCTTGACCTGCTCGTCGGCGCGCCCCACATACTGCAGCTGCCCGTCGGCGCCCCA
Organism: Mycobacterium sp. IS-1264; assembly: GCF_001954195.1. GTDB lineage: Bacteria > Actinomycetota > Actinomycetes > Mycobacteriales > Mycobacteriaceae > Mycobacterium. The sequence goes on from NZ_MBES01000029.1 coordinate 18,408, forward strand.
GCGCACGCGATCGCCGGTGCGATACATCCGCATCCCCGGACCGCCGAAGGGGCAGGCCACAAACCGGGTCGCCGTCAACCCGGCCCGACCGACATAGCCGGCGGCCACGCCGGTGCCGGCTACGTAGAGTTCCCCGACCACCCCGGTGGGGACGGGCCGCAACTTCCCGTCGAGGACGAACAACGCCGCCCCGTCGACGGGCGACCCGATCGGCGGCGTACCCGATCCCGCCTTCAGCGGTGCGCTGATCGACACGCACATCGTGGTCTCGGTGGGGCCGTAGCCGTTGACCATCACCCGCCCCGGCGCCCATCGATCCACCACCTCGGCCGGGCAGGCCTCACCGCCCATGACCAACGCCGAGTCCACGCCCTCGGGTGACAATGCCGCCACCGCGGTTGGGGTTTGGGTCAACACGCTGACCCGCTCGGCAACCAGCAACGCGTGGAAGTCGTCCGGTGAGGCGGTCACCTCTTCGGGCGCCACCACCACTCGCCCGCCACGCAGCAGCGCGCCGAAGATCTCCCACACCGAGACGTCAAAGGCCAAGGAGTGGCACAGCGCCCACACGCCCGGCGCCGGCAGACCGCCATCCAACGTCGACAACAGCTCCGTCACGTTGCTGTGGGTGGTCGCCACCCCTTTGGGCACGCCCGTGGTGCCGGAGGTGTAGATCAGGTAGGCGAAATCCCCGGCCGTCGGTGCCGGCGTCGGCAGGCCCGTGCCGGGCTGAGCGGCGATGCGCGGGTCGTCGACGTCGACGACCGGGACGTCGTGCCCGTCCAACCGGCCGATCAGCTCGGTGGTGGTGATCGCGGCGACCGGCGCGGCGTCGCCGAGCACGAATTCAACCCGGGAGTCCGGCACCACCGGGTCGATCGGCACATAGGCCGCACCCGTCTTCAATACCGCCAAGAGCGCCACGATCGCCCGTTCCGACCGCGGCAATAGCAGCACGACGCACTGCCCGAGCCGTGCACCGTGGCCAGAAAGCAAGTGCGCCAACCGGTTCGACGCCTCGTCCAGCTCGCGATACGTCATGGTGCGGCCGTCGAAAGTCACCGCCGCCGCCTCGGGCGTGCGCGCCACCTGCTCGGCGAACAACGCCGGAATCGACGACGCCGCCGTCGGCGGCCGGGTCAACGCCGCCCGGTTGCCCCACACATCCAGCTGGGCGAACTCGTCCTCATCGAGCAGATCGATCGCCGATAATCGCTGCCCCGAACGGGCGCTCATGACTGCCCTTCGAGATCGGCGGTCATGGCCACAATCACCCGCCGCAACCGCTCGATCAGCATCTCGATGCTGGCCGCGTCGAACACGTCGGTGCGAAACTCCACTTCCCCGCCGATCCCGGCGGGCTCACCGGACTCGGTCCAACGCTCGGCCAAGCCGAACACCAGATCCATGCGAGCGGTGTCGGCCTCGGCTGGAACCTGCGTAACCCGCAGATCACCCAGCGCCCACGCGGCGGCGGGATCGCTGTCCTGCCCGGCAAGGTTCTGCCACGCCAGCGCCACCTGGATCAGCGGGTGATGGCTCAGGCTACGGGTGGGATTGAGCCGCTCGACGAGCACTTCGAAGGGCACGTCTTGGTGCTCGTAGGCGGCCAGGCTGCGCTCGCGCACCTGCTCCAACAATTCCTCCACGGTGGGGTCCCCGGCCAGATCGACACGCAGCACCAAGGTGTTGACGAAGAAACCGACCAGCTCGGTCAGCGCGGGATCGCGGCGCCCCGCTATCGGGAAACCGATTGCGACATCACTGCTTCCGCTGAGCTTGGACAGCAGCACCGTCAGGGCGGCTTGCACCACCATGAAGCTCGTCGCGCCGTGCTCGCGCGCCACCTCTCGCACCCGCTGCTGCAAGTCGGCCGGCCAGTCCACCGCGACGCGGGCGCCGCGCTGATCGGCAACCGCCGGATAGGGCCGGTCGGTGGGAAGCGCCAACTGCTCGGGGATCCCGGCCAGGGCATCCTCCCAATAGGCCACCTGCGCGGCGATGCGGCTGTGTGCGTCGTCGAGCTCGCCGAGTTGCTCGCGCTGCCACAGCGTGTAGTCGACGTACTGCACCGGCAACGGCGCCCAGTCGGGGGCTTCTCCCGCACAGCGGCTGGCATACGCCACACCCAGATCACGCACCAGCGGGCCAACCGACAACCCGTCGGAGGCGATGTGGTGCACCACGGCCACCAGTACGTGTTCGTCGTCGACTACCCGGAAAAGCTTTGCCCGCAAAGGGATTTCGTTGGCGAGGTCGAACGTGTACCGCGACGCTGTGCCGACGGCCTCCCGCAGCCGGCTTTCCGGCCAGTCCGTCGCCTCCACGACGTCCCAACCAAAATCGGCCCGCTCTACCGGAATTACCAACTGCTGGGGGGTCCCGTCAACCGCCGGGAACAGCGTGCGCAGGCTCTCGTGGCGGCCGATCACGTCGGCGAGGGCGGCACCCAATGCATCGGCGTCGAGGCGCCCGCATAGGCGCAACGCCACCGCCATGTTGTAGAGCGGGGACGGCCCCTGCATCTGGTCGAGGAACCACAACCGGTTTTGGGCGAACGACAGCGGGATCACCGCCGGGCGCTCGACGGCCACCAACGGCTCCAGCCCGTCCCCGCGCGCACCGATGCGGGGCGTCAGCTGTGCGACCGTGGGCCCCTCGAACAGGGCGCGCACCGAAAGACCGGCATCCAGCGCGGCATTGATCGCGCCGATCACCCGCATCGCCGACAGCGAATCCCCGCCCAGCTCGAAGAACGACTCGTCGACGCCGACCCGCTCCAGCCCGAGCACCCGGGCATAGATCCCGGCCACGATCTCCTCGGTGAGGGTGGTCGGGGCGCGGTAACCGCCGGCGTCCTGATACTCCGGCGCGGGCAGGGCCCGCTTGTCGACCTTGCCGTTGACCGTCATCGGCAGGGTATCGATCACGACCACCGCGGCCGGCACCATGTATTCGGGCAACCGCTCGCCCAGCTTCGCGCGCGCCGCGACCGGATCCGCGGTCCCGGTCACGTAGCCGACCAATCGCTTGTCGCCGGGGCGGTCCTCGCGGGCGACCACCACCGCCTGCTGCACCCCGTCCACGCCGGCCAGCGCGGCCTGGACTTCACCGAGCTCGATCCGATAGCCGCGGATCTTGACCTGTTCGTCAGCGCGCCCCAGATACCGCAACTGCCCGTCGGAACCCCAACACACCACATCGCCGGTGCGATACATGCGCGCGCCGGGCGCCCCGAATGGGCAAGCCACAAACCGCGATCCGGTCAACCCGGCGCGGCCCACATAGCCATACGCCAACCCGAAACCGGCCACATACAATTCCCCGACGACCCCGGCGGGCACCGGCCGCATCCAGCCGTCGAGCACGAAAAAGCCCAGATGCGCCAACGGCACCCCGATAGGACTCGCCGCGCTGTCGACATCGCTGTGAACGACCTCGCGGAACGACGCGTGCACCGTCGTTTCGGTGATGCCGTACATGTTGATCAGCCGCGGCAGCCCCTGGTGATTGTCCAACCAGGTCCCAACACGCTGCGGTTCCAACGCTTCACCGCCGAACACCACCGTCTCGAGCTTGAGTTGATCTCCCAACTCGGGGGATTGCGCGTCGACGGTTTGCAGCGCATAGAACGCCGACGGGGTTTGGCTCAACACGCTGACCTGTTCGCGAATCAGCAAGGCGTGCAAGTGTCCCGGCGAGCGAACCACCGATTCGGGCACCACCACCAGCCGCCCACCGTGCAATAGCGCGCCGAAGATCTCCCACACCGAGAAGTCGAAAGCCAGGGAATGACACTGCGTCCACACCTGCCCGGGCGAGAGCCCGAGGTCGGCGTCCAATGCCTCGAGTAGCTGGGTCACGTTGCGGTGCGCGACGGCCACCCCCTTGGGGACTCCGGTGGTGCCCGAGGTGTAGATCAGGTAGGCGATCTCGTCGGGCGCCGGGGCCGGCAATGCGGTGCTGGGCTGGGCGGCGATCCGCGCGTCGTCGACGTCGATCACCGGCAGCCGCTGCCCGTCGAGGCGGTCGGCGTGGGCTGTAGTGGTGATCGCGGCGACGGGCGCGGCGTCGCCGAGCACGAACTGCATCCGCGCGTCCGGCACCACCGGGTCGATCGGCACATACGCCGCACCGGTTTTCAGCACCGCCAGGATCGACACGACCGCCTCGGCCGACCGGGAAAACAGCAGTGCCACCCGATGTCCCGGGCCCACCCCCTGGCCAACCAGCAAGTGCGCCAACCGATTCGACGCCTCGTCAACCTCCCGGTACGTCATGGGACGGCCCTCGAAGCTGATGGCCACCGCCTCGGGGGCGCGGGCGACCTGCGCCGCGAACACCGCCGGAATCGACACCGACGTGGTCGGGGGTTGGGTCAGCGCCGCGCGGTTGGCCCAGCCATCCAGGCGGGCCTGCTCTCCGGGGTCGAGCACATCGACCGAGGACAGCCGCCGCGTCGGGTCGGCGGTGATCGCCACCAAGATACGCTGCAGCCGCTCGATGAGGGTTTCGATGCTGGCCGCGTCGAAGACATCGGTGCGAAACTCCACCTCGCCGCCGATCCCGGCGGGCTGGCCGTCCTCGGTCCAGCGTTCGGCCAACGAAAACGTCAAATCCACGCGGGCGCTATGGGTATCCGCCCGCAGCGGGCTGACCTCCACATCACCCAAGGCCACTCCGGCGGTGGGATCGCCTTGTTGCCAGTTCTGCCAGGCCAGCATCACCTGAACCAACGGGTGATGGGCCAGCGAGCGGGCCGGGTTGAGCCGCTCGACCAATACCTCGAAGGGCACATCCTGATGCTCGTAGGCGGCCAGGCTGCGTTGGCGCACCTGCGCCAAGACCTCGGCTACGGTCGGGTCGCCGGCCACATCGAGGCGCAACACCAGGGTGTTGACGAAAAAGCCGACCAAGTCATCCAGGGCCGCGTCACGCCGCCCGGCGATCGGGAACCCCACGGCCACATCGCTTGTCGCGCTGATCTTCGCCAACAGCACCGCCAACGCGGCCTGCATCACCATGAAACTGGTCGCGTTGTGTTCCGCCGCCACGCGGCGCAGCCGCTGCTGCACCTCGACCGGCCACTCCACCGCAACCGTGGCCCCCCGGTAGTCGGCCACCGGCGGATAGGGCCGATCGGTCGGCAACGCAAGGCGCTCCGGCATCCCCGCCAAAGCGCCTTCCCAGTAAGCCAATTGGGCGCCGATCCGGCTCTCGCTGTCGTCGAGTTCACCGAATTGCGCGCGCTGCCACAGCGTGTAATCGACGTACTGCACCGGCAATGGCATCCACCCCGGCGCCTGCCCCACCGCGCGACTGGCGTAGGCCACGCCCAGATCGCGCACCAGCGGGCCGATCGAGAGCCCGTCGGCCGCGATGTGATGCACCACCGCGGCCAGCACATGCTCATCCTCGCCGACGCGGAAAAGCCGCGCCCGCAACGGGATCTCGTCCGCCAGATCGAACGCGTGGGCCGCCATCTCCTCAATGGCGTCCCGCAGCCGGCCTTCCGACCAGCCCGCAGCGTCCACCACATCCCAGCCGAAGTCGGCCCGCTCAGCCGGCACCACGACCTGCTGCGGTGCGCCCTGCGGGGCGACGAACACGGTGCGCAGGCTCTCGTGGCGGGCCACCACATCGGCCAACGCCAAACTCAGCGCATCGGCATCGAGCTGACCCCGCAGCCGTAGGGCCACCGCCATGTTGTAAACCGGTGAGGGCCCGTGCAATTGGTCCAAGAACCACAACCGGTTCTGGGTGAACGA
>NZ_MBES01000030.1 GCF_001954195.1 Mycobacterium sp. IS-1264
CAGAACTTCGCCGGTCATGAGGACCCGGCGGCGGGTTTGGTGCTGGAGGGCCTTGAGGTCAGCCCGATTCCGTTGGATACCCATAGCGCGCGTATGGATCTGGCGTTTTCGTTGGGGGAGCGTTTCACCGAGGCTGGTGAGCCCGCCGGAATCGGTGGGGCGGTGGAATTTCGCACCGACGTGTTCGACCCGGAAAGCATCCAGGTGCTCATCGAGCGGTTGGAGCGGGTGTTGATGGCGATGACCGCCGATGCGGGGCGGCGCGTGTCGTCGGTGGATGTGCTCGATGCGGCTGAGCATGCCCGCTTGGATGAGATCGGTCACCGGACGGTGGTGACCCAGTCGGTGAGCGCGCCGGTGTCGGTTCCGGAGTTGTTCGCCGCGCAGGTGTCCCGGACTCCGGAGGCGGTGGCGCTCAGTTGTGGTGAGCAGTCCTGGACTTATCGCCAACTCGATGAGGCGGCTAATCGGTTGGCGCATTTGTTGGTTGGCCGGGGCGTGGGGCCTGGGTGTGTGGTGGGGGTGTTGCTGCAGCGCTCTCCACACGCTATCGCCGCGATCACCGCGGTGCTCAAAACCGGGGCGGCGTATCTGCCCATCGACCCTGAACATCCGCGGGAGCGTATCGAGTTCATGCTCACCGATGCCGCGCCGGTAGCGGTGTTGAGCACCGCGGATCTGGCTGGGCGCCTCGACGGGTTGGGTATGGCGGTCATCGACATCACCGACCCCGGGGTGCAGAGCCAGTCGAGCACCCCTTTACCAGCGCCGGGCCCCGAGGATATCGCCCATCTGATTTACACCTCGGGCACCACCGGGGCGCCCAAGGGGGTGGCGGCCACCCACCGCAACATCACCCAACTGCTGGGGTGCTTGGATGCTGATCTGCTGGCCGAGTCGAAACAGGTGTGGGCGCAGTGTCATTCGCTTGCTTTCGACATCTCGGTGTGGGAGATCTGGGGCCCGTTGCTTCATGGTGGGCGGTTGGTGGTGATCCCGGACTCACTGACTCGTTCGGCCCCCGATCTTCACGATGTGCTGGCTGCCCAACACGTCAGCGTGTTAACCCAAACCCCTTCTGCGGCAGCGGCGTTGTCCCCGCAGGGGTTGGAGTCGCTGACATTGGTGTTAGGCGGTGAGTTCTGCCCGGCGGAAGTGATCAACCGCTGGGCGGGCCCGGGTCGGGTGGTGATCAACGGCTATGGCCCCACCGAAACCACCATGTGCGTGACCCTGACCGCGCCCCTAACACCGGATGGTGAGCCACCGCCGATCGGCGCGCCGGTGAGCGGGGCGGCATTGTGGGTGCTCGATCGGTGGCTGCGCCCGGTGCCGATCGGGGTCGTCGGGGAGTTGTATGTGGCCGGCGCCGGGCTGGGCTGCGGCTATTGGCGGCGGTCAGCGTTGACCGCGTCGCGGTTTGTGGCCTGCCCCTTCGGCGGGCCCGGGGCGCCGGGAACGCGGATGTATCGCACCGGGGATTTGGTGCGCTGGCGCGCCGATGGCCAACTCGACTACGTGGGCCGCGCTGATGAGCAGGTCAAAATCCGCGGCTACCGCATCGAGCTCGGCGAAATCCGCGCCGCCCTAACCCAACTCGACGGGGTCCAACAAGCCGCGGTGCTCGCCCGCGAGGACCGCCCCGGCGACAAACGCCTCATCGGCTACATCACCGGAACAGCCAACCCCGCCACCATCCGCGACCAACTCGCCGCGCGGCTACCCGCCTACATGATCCCGGCCCAGATCATGATGCTCGACGCGCTACCGCTCACGGTCAACGGCAAACTCGACACCGCCGCCCTCCCCGCCCCCGACTACACCATCGGCGGGTATCGGGCCCCGAGCACCCCCACCGAAGAAATCCTGGCCGGCATCTACGCCCGAATACTCGGACACGACCGCGTCGGCATCGACGACTCCTTCTTCGACCTCGGCGGAGACTCACTCTCGGCGATGCGCCTGGTGGCGGCGATCAACACCGCATTGGATGCCGACGTTGGGGTGCGTGTCGTGTTCGATGCGCCCACGGTTGCCAGGTTGGCGCCGCGTATCGCTGAGGGCGCTGGTCGGCTGGATCCCGTGGTGGCAGTTGAGCGCCCGGCGGTGGTTCCGTTGTCGTTTGCCCAGCAGCGGTTGTGGTTTATCGACCAGTTGCAGGGGCCCTCGCCGGTCTACAACACCGCGGCGGCGTTGCGGCTAAGCGGGCCGCTCGATGTTGATGCATTGGCTGCGGCGCTGACCGATGTGGTGGGCCGTCATGAAAGCCTGCGCACTGTGTT
>NZ_MBES01000031.1 GCF_001954195.1 Mycobacterium sp. IS-1264
CCGTCGCGGCGATACCGCGATGGCCCGATGACCCGGCGCCAAAACAGCATGTCGAGACCGTGTCGAGAGTCTCCTGCAGCGAATTTACGGTGGCGCTACCTCGCAGGTTAGACTTGGGGAAGTTGGCATGTCAGGCGGTTTTTGTCATATCGTTTTACGACTTGTCGAGACCGGGTACTCGCCACCGTTCAGCGCAGCACGGACGATTCCCTGACCGGAACATATCCGCCTGGGGACAGCCTATCGACAAGACCGAAGAAGGGGTTCAGCCCGCAACCTCCGGGTGCGGCCCCGCCGGAGCCGCAGACAGCGGCCGTGCAGGAAGTTCTGGTGAAGGGTCAGGTGCGTATGACGCCCAAGCGCGCAGGGTTGTATAACCCCGCGTTCGAGCACGATTCGTGCGGGGTTGCCATGGTCGTCGACATGCACGGCCGCCGCAGTCGCGACATCGTCGACAAGGCGATCACCGCGCTGCTCAACCTTGAACACCGCGGGGCCCAGGGCGCCGAGCCGCGCAGCGGTGACGGCGCGGGCATCCTGATCCAGGTCCCGGACGCATTCCTGCGCGAGGTGGTGGACTTCGAGCT
>NZ_MBES01000032.1 GCF_001954195.1 Mycobacterium sp. IS-1264
GCCCCCGCCGGCTTCCGGCGCTGTTGCGCCGCCCCCACCGGGGCCCCCCATCCGGACGCTGCCGACGGAAGCCTACACGCCGTGGCTCACCAGGGTGCTGGCCTTCATCATCGATGTCATCCCGTACGCGGTGGTGGTCGGCATCGGCACCGTGATCATGATCGCCACGCAGCAGACGTCGTGCGTCACCGATATCACGCAGTACGACGTCAACCAGTACTGCGCCAGCCAGCCCTCGATGATCGGTCAACTCGTGCAGTGGTTGGCGCATCTGGCCGGCCTCGCCTACCTGTTGTGGAACTACGGCTACCGCCAGGGCACCACCGGGTCGAGCCTCGGTAAATCGGTGATGAAGGTCAAGGTGGTCAGCGAAATCACCGGCCAGCCCCTCGGTTTCGGGCTGTCCATCGTTCGCCAGCTTGCACACTTCGTCGACGCGATCATCTGTTACATCGGTTTCCTGTTCCCGCTGTGGGACGCCAAGCGACAGACTCTGGCCGACAAGATCATGACGACGGTCGTCCTGCCGATCGAACAGGGCTAGCAATGGCCGGGCTGGCTAGGCTGATCGTCGATGAGCGGAGACGGTAAGCGACACCACGAAATCACCGGCCTAGCCACCAAAGCCATCCACGCCGGCTACCGGCCCGATCCCGCGACCGGGGCGGTGAACGCTCCGATCTATGCCAGCAGCACGTTCGCCCAAGACGGTGTCGGGGGCCTGCGTGGCGGATTCGAATACGCCCGGACCGGCAACCCGACCAGATCGGCGCTCGAAGCCTCGCTGGCGGCCGTCGAAGAGGGCACGTTCGCACGGGCATTCAGTTCCGGGATGGCCGCCACCGACTGTGCCCTGCGGGCGATGCTGCGGCCCGGCGATCACGTCGTCATCCCGAATGACGCCTACGGCGGCACCTTCCGGCTGATCGACAAGGTCTTCACGCGATGGGGCGTCGCGTACACGCCGGTGGCCCTGTCCGACCTGGACGCCGTGCGCGACGCGATCACGCCGCACACCCGGCTGGTCTGGGTGGAAACACCGACCAACCCGCTGCTCTCCATCGCGGACATCGGGGCCCTCGCCGAAATCGGCCAACGGCACTCGGCAAAGGTGTTGGTGGACAACACGTTTGCGTCACCCGCACTGCAGCAGCCGCTGACGCTGGGCGCCGATGTGGTGCTGCACTCGACCACGAAATACATCGGCGGTCACTCCGACGTGGTGGGCGGCGCGTTGGTCACCAACGATGAAGAGCTGGACGACGCCTTCGGTTTTCTGCAGAACGGGACCGGGGCGGTGCCGGGCCCGTTCGACGCCTATTTGACGATGCGCGGGTTGAAGACGCTGGTGCTGCGGATGCAGCGGCACAGCGAAAACGCTTTGGCCGTAGCGGAATTCCTCGCCGGGCATCCCTCGGTGGGCACGGTGCTGTATCCGGGTCTGCCCAGTCACCCCGGGCACGAGATCGCCGCGAAGCAGATGGGCGGCTTTGGTGGCATGGTTTCCGTGCGGATGCGAGCGGGCAGGGCCGCCGCCGAGCAGCTGTGCGCCGGCACCAAGGTGTTCATCCTGGCCGAATCGCTGGGCGGGGTGGAGTCGCTGATCGAGCACCCCAGCGCGATGACCCACGCATCGACGGCCGGCTCGCAGCTGGAAGTGCCCGACGACCTGGTGCGGCTTTCGGTGGGTATCGAGGACGTCGCAGACCTGCTTGCCGACCTCGAACAGGCGTTGTCCTAACTACTGCGCCGATTGTGAATCTGACGACGCGACACGCCGTCGAGCCGTCGCAGGATTCACACTCGCGGCGGGAAGTGGGTTAGGAGTGGTAGGGCTCCGCGCTGACCAGCGTGACCTCGACGGTATTGCCGTTGGGCACGGTGTAGCTACGGGTTTCGCCCACCTTCGCGTCGATCAGGGCGCCACCCAGCGGTGAGTTCGGCGAATACACCTCGAGCTTGCCCTCGTTGACGCCCTCCTGGCGGGTGGCGATCAGGAAGGTCTCGCTGTCGGACTTGTCGCCGTTGTAGTAGACCTTGACCACCGAGCCGGGCAGCGCCACACCGGACTGCTTGGGCGCCTCGCCGACCTTGGCGTTGTTGAGCAGGTCCTGCAGCTGGCGAATGCGTGCCTCTTGCTGACCCTGCTCTTCGCGGGCGGCGTGGTAGCCGCCGTTCTCCCGGAGGTCACCCTCCTCGCGACGGTCGTTGATTTCCGCGGCGATAACGGGGCGATTCGCGATCAACTGATCGAGCTCGGCCTTGAGCCGGTCATGTGATTCCTGGGTCAGCCAGGTGACCTGAGTGTCGGTCATCTCGTCGCGCTCCTCGTCTTTCCGTTCCGCGTATCCGCGTAAGCTTCTGATCCCCGTTGTCGGGGTATTGGGGTCCCACCCCCGTGCTACGTCGCCGTTCTGCTCACGGCCTTTAAGCAGCAATACACGGTCCCAGCAGGAACCGTGCATTCACCCATGTTACCACTGCGGAAACAACTGATGACGACATATTCGCAGTTCTTTATCGTTTGTCGGGCGGGCGCAAATAGCCCGGCACGTCGGTGCCGCAGCCGTAAATGTCCGACATCGCCGGGGGTTGGGAGGACTTCACCGTCGTCGTCACCTGCACCGTGGTCTCGGTAGACGGCGGGACCAGCACCTCGCGCCTACCGGACTCGCTGCCGTCCTTGGCGCGAACCCGCACAATGCAGTCGACAGGTCGCGACGGGTCAGATCGCGTCACGCTGATTGTCACCGACGCCGTCTCGTCATCGATCACCGAATAGCCGCCCAGCGAACCGGTGACGTCGCTGGTGCCAAGCCGTAGGTAGCCGACGACGGCGACCACCAGGCCGACCGCGACGGCCAGCAGGGCCGCCGCGATGACCATCCGGCGGCGCGAGAGCCCAGAGAGCCGCGAACGCCCGTAGCGGGCCTCCGGACGAGCGATGGGGGTTTCGGTCATGGGTGGGTATGCCTGGGCTGAGCGACTGCCGGACCTCGGCCGACGGGATGCAGCGATCGGCACCTGGAATTATAGGGTCGACAACGGCGTTCAGCAGACCGACAAGGGGGCATGTGAGCGAACTGCGGTTGATGGCTGTGCACGCCCACCCCGACGACGAGTCGAGCAAGGGTGCGGCGACACTTGCCCGATACGCCGACGAAGGCCATCGGGTGTTGGTAGTGACGCTGACCGGCGGCGAACGAGGCGACATCCTCAATCCGGCGATGGACCTGCCCGACGTGCACGGGCACATGGCCGAAATCCGCCGCGACGAGATGGCCAAGGCCGCCGAGATTCTCGGTGTGGAACACACCTGGCTCGGCTTCGTCGACTCCGGCCTGCCCAAGGGCGACCCACCACCGCCGCTGCCCGAGGACTGCTTCGCGCTGGTCCCGTTGGAGGTGTCCACCGAGGCGCTGGTGCGCGTCATCCGCGAGTTCCGGCCGCACGTGATGACCACATACGACGAGAACGGCGGCTACCCGCATCCGGATCACATTGCCTGCCACAACGTTTCGGTCGCCGCCTTCGAGGCGGCCGGCGACTACGCGCGTTTCCCCGACGCGGGTGAGCCTTGGCAGGTGTCCAAGCTGTACTACAACCACGGTTTCCTGCGGGCGCGGATGCAGTTGTTCCATGACGAATGCGTCAAGCACGGCCAGGAAGGGCCGTTCAAGGAGTGGCTCGAGCACTGGGATCCCGCGCACGATCCGTTCGAGTCCCGGGTGACGACCCGCGTGGAGTGTTCGGAGTACTTCAGTCAGCGTGACGATGCGCTGCGGGCGCACGCCACCCAGATCGATCCGAACCACGATTTCTTCGCGGTTCCGATCTCATGGCAGCAGCGGCTGTGGCCGACCGAGGAATTCGAATTGGCCCGCTCCCGGGTGCCCGTCCGGCTGCCCGAGGACGACCTGTTCGCCGGGATCGAGAACCACTCGTGAGGACCCTTCTGCTCACGGTGATCGCTGACGGGTCGCCCCGCAACAACGGCCCGGATTTCGGAAAGGCCAGCCCGCTGGGGTTGCTGGTCGTCGTGCTGTTGCTGATCGCCACATTGTTGCTGCTGCGATCGATGAACCGGCAGCTGAAGAAAGTGCCGAAGACGTTCGATCCCGAGCACCCCGAGCCCGATCAGGCCGCCGACGAGGGCACCGACACGGTCGACGAGGCGCCGGAGCGGCGCCCCGGGTGGCCCGACGGATCGGCACCGCCAGGTTCCGGCGATGAGCCCGGCTGAGGGCGCCGGGACCAACACACTCGGGCTGGCCACTAGCCCGTATTTGCGTCAGCACGCCGACAACCCGGTGCACTGGCAGCAGTGGACGCCGCAGGCGCTGGCGGAAGCCGCCGCGCGTGATGTGCCGATCCTGCTGTCCATCGGCTATGCCGCGTGCCATTGGTGCCACGTCATGGCGCACGAGTCGTTCGAGGACGACGAGGTGGCCGCGGCGATGAACGCGGGGTTCGTCTGTATCAAAGTGGACCGCGAGGAACGGCCGGACATCGACGCGGTCTACATGAACGCCACCGTCGCGCTCACCGGGCAGGGAGGTTGGCCGATGACGTGTTTCCTCACACCGGACGGCCACCCCTTCTTCTGCGGCACGTACTACCCGAAAGAGAGCTTCCTGCAACTCCTTTCGGCCGTATCCGAAACGTGGCGAACCCGCCGCGGTGAAGTCGACGAAGCGTCCGAACACATCGCCGGCGAGTTGCGCAAAATGTCGTCCGGGCTGCCGGGGGGCGGCCCGGACGTGGCGCCCGCGCTGTGCGACCAGGCCGTCGCGACGGTGCTGGGTGAACAGGACACCGCGCACGGCGGATTCGGTGGCGCCCCGAAGTTCCCACCGTCGGCGATCCTCGAGGCGCTGCTGCGCCACTACGAGCGCACCGGCTCGTCGGCGGCGCTGCAGGCGGTGACGCACACGGGCAACGCAATGGCCCGCGGCGGCATCTATGACCAGCTGGGCGGCGGCTTCGCCCGGTACAGCGTCGACAACGCTTGGGTGGTGCCGCATTTCGAGAAGATGCTCTACGACAACGCGCTGCTGCTGCGCTGCTACGCGCACTGGGCCCGGCGGACCGGGGATCCGCTCGCGCGCCGCGTCGCCGCGCAGACAGCGCGGTTTCTGCTCGACGAGCTCGCCGACGGCGCCATGTTCACCTCGTCGCTGGACGCCGACGCCGACGGGCGCGAGGGCTTGACCTATGTGTGGACGCCGGGGCAGCTGACCGAGGTGCTCGGCGCCGACGACGGGCGTTGGGCCGCAGAGGTTTTCGCGGCCACCCAATCCGCAACATTCGAACATGGGGCATCGGTGCTGCAGTTGCCCGCTGATCCCGACGATTCGCAGCGGCTGGACCGCGTCCGGGCCGCGCTGCTGGCCGCCCGGCGCACCCGGCCCCAGCCCGGGCGCGACGACAAGGTCGTCACGTCGTGGAACGGGCTGGCGATCACCGCGCTGGCCGAGGCCGGCGTGGCCCTGGACGAGCCCGAATTCGCAAGCGCCGCACGGGATTGCGCGACGGCGCTGCTGGACTTACACGTCGTCGACGGCCGGCTGCGGCGCGCCAGCCTCGGCGGGGTTGTCGGCGACAGCGCCGCCATCCTGGAAGACCACGCGATGCTGGCCACCGGACTGCTCACGTTGTATCAGCTGACCGCCGACGACGTGTGGCTGACCAGGGCGACCGAGCTACTCGACATCGCGCTCGCGCACTTCGCCGACCCGCAGCGGCCCGGCCGGTGGTTCGACACGGCCGACGACGCCGAGCAACTGATGCTGCGGCCCGCCGACCCGCTGGACGGCGCGACGCCCTCGGGGGCCTCGACCGTCACCGATGCGCTGCTGACCGCGGCCCACCTGGTCGACGGCGACCGGGCGCAGCGGTATCTGCAAGCCGCGTCCGATGCGCTCAGCGCGCACTCCGTGCTGCTGGCACGCGCGCCGCGCTCGGCCGGACATTGGCTGGCCGTCGCCGAAACCGCGGTTCGTGGCCCGCTGCAGATCGCGGTCGCCTGCGATCCGTCGAGCTCGCCGCTGCTCGCCGACGCGCGCCGGCTGGCGCCCGGTGGGGCGATCGTCGTTGGCGGCGAAAAGGACTCGTCGGTGCTGCTCGCCGGGCGGGACCGGCTGGGCGGCGCCGACGCCGCCTACGTGTGCCGGGGACGCGTCTGCGACCTGCCGGTCACCTCTGTCGAAGACCTCGCAAAGGCGTTGGCCGCGCCACGGTAGCGTGACGTTTTATGCCGAGCGCCGAACACATCACCGAAACGGTCAACCGCTACATCGAACTGATGGCCAAGGGCAGTGCCGACGACGTGGTCGAGCTGTACGCCGACGACGCCACCGTGGAGGACCCGGTCGGCGGCGAGGTCCACATCGGTCGCCAGGCGATCCACGGCTTCTACTCAGCGGTCAACGATCTGCAGCGGGAGTGCGAACTGGTCTCGCTGCGCGTCGCGGGCAAAGAGGCGGCCTTTCAGTTCCGGCTGACCGTGGCCGCGGGCGAGCACCGGATGCTGATCGAGCCGATCGATGTCATGGTGTTCGACGACCAGGGCAAGGTCGCCGCGATGAAGGCCTACTGGTCGGCGGACAACGTCACCCAGCTCTAAAAGACGACGAACCACATCGCGATGTAGTGGCAGATCGCCGCTACCGCGGTGCAGGCGTGGAAGAACTCGTGGTATCCGAACGTGTTCGGCCACGGGTCGGGCCAGCGCAGCGCGTACAGAATGCCGCCGATGCTGTACAGGGCGCCGCCGACGAACAGCAGCACCATCGCGGCCACCCCGGCGTTGTGCAGGATCGTGCCCGTGTACCAGACCGCGACCCAGCCCAGCAGCAGATACAGCGGCACTCCAACCCAGCGCGGCGCCGACGGCCAGCACATCTTCAGCAGGATCCCGGCCACTGCGCCGCCCCACACGATGGACAACACGGCTCGCCCCGCGGCGGGCGGCATGGCCAGCAGCGCGAACGGGGTGTAGCTGCCGGCGATGAACACGAAGATCATCGAATGATCGGCCCGCTTCATCCATTTCCGCGCGGTCTCGGATCGCCAGTTGACGCGGTGGTAGGTCGCGCTGACTGTGAACATCACGATGGTGGCCGCGGTATAGGCGAATGTCGCGAGGCCGGCCTTGGTCGATCCGACCGCCCACGACACGGCGATCAGCGAGGCACCCGCGGCGACGGCGGTCGCGGCGGAGTAGACGTGAATCCAGCCGCGGAAGCGTGGCTTGGTCAGAACCCGGGCGACGCCGTCGACGAGATGCTGCGCGGCATTGGCCGCGGGACCCTGCGATTCGGGCTCCGGGTGCGTGACCGTGGTCATCTGGCCGCTCATACCGCTAAACATTAGCGGCCGTCGGCGCAGTCGCAGGTCAGACGTGCAGTGAGATTGCCGGAAATGCGGGCGGGAAATTGGCGCAGCTCACAGTAGGGTGAATCTTCGTGGAGGTCATCCCGCCGCGGCTCAAAGAGCCCCTGTACCGCATTTACGAGCTGCGGCTGCGGCAGGGTCTGGCCGCGTCGAAGTCAGAATTGCCCCGCCACATCGCGGTGCTGTGCGACGGAAACCGGCGATGGGCGCGCGATGCCGGCTACGACGACGTCAGCTACGGCTACCGCATGGGCGCCGCGAAGATCGCCGAGATGCTGCGCTGGTGCCAGGCCGCCGGTATCGAAATGACCACCGTCTACCTGCTGTCCACCGAAAACCTGCAGCGCGACCCCGACGAGCTGGCCGCGCTGATCGAGATCATCACCGACGTCGTCGAGGAGATCTGTGCGCCCGCCAACCGGTGGAGCGTGCGCACGGTGGGGGATTTGGAGCTGCTCGGCGACGAGCCCGCCCGGCGGCTGCGGGGCGCGGTGGAGTCCACGCCGGCGGTGGCGCCCTTCCACGTGAACGTCGCCGTCGGCTACGGCGGGCGCCGGGAGATCGTCGACGCGGTGCGGGCGCTGTTGAGCAAGGAACTTGCCAACGGGGCCAGCGCGGAAGAGCTTGTCGACGCGGTGACCGTCGACGCCATCTCCGAAAACCTTTACACCTCTGGGCAACCCGACCCCGACCTGGTCATCCGCACGTCGGGGGAGCAGCGGTTGTCCGGCTTTCTGTTGTGGCAAAGCGCGTACTCGGAGATGTGGTTCTGCGAAGCACACTGGCCCGCGTTCCGCCGTGTGGATTTCCTGCGCGCGCTGCGTGATTACAGCCAGCGCCATCGCCGCCACGGGAAATAACCCGTGACAAACTAGAGGCATGGCTGCGCTGTCGGCGGTGGTGTTCACGCTGAGCGGGTGGCTGGGGTTGTATCTGCTGGCCCGCGATCCGCGTAAGCCGGTGCTCGCGTTGGCGGCGATCGGGCTGTGCGGGTTCGCGCTCGTGGTGGCGCTGGACGCGGTGCGCACCGTCGGCGTTGCGCGCAGCGGATTGCTCAGCCAGATCGAGATCTACCTGGCCGCCGTCCCCAGCGTGGCGTGGTTCGCGGTCCTGCTCGAGCTGTCCCGGCCGTCGGAGGGCTGGCGGGCGCGCACCTGGGAGCTGTTGCTCGTCGGCGGCGTCGGCGCGCTCACGCTGTTCGGCGCGGTGATGGCCGGCAGCGTCGACGGGCCGCTGCGGCCCGGGCATGTGCTGATGATGGCGGTGATCTCGATATCCACCCTGGGCGCGATGGTCGCCGCCGTGCGGCGTCCGCAGCAGCCGGTGCCGGTGGCCGGCATCGTCGTCGTCGCGACCCTGTTCTTCGCGCTGGCCAACGCCATCCTGATCATCCCGCTGGGCCTGGTGCCCAGCTGGCTGGCGCTGGCGTCCACGGGTTTCGATGTGCTGACGCTGGGCGTGGCGGTGGCACTGTGGGATGCATTCGACGAGGGCCAGGCGCTGCGCGCGGACATGCTGCGCTCGTTTGTGGGCTGTTCGGCGGTGGCCGTGCTGTTCGGCGGGCAGGCGCTGATCGGCTTGGCCGTCATCGGGCATGAGACCGCCGCGCAGACAGTGCTGACCGTGCTGCTGTTCACCACACTGGCGATCGCGATCACGGTGCAGGTCCTGGCCGACCCGCTGGCCGGGGTGCTGGACCGGCTGGCGTTCTCGAAATCGCCCACGCTGCGCGCTGATCGGGCCGCGCTGCGGCACACCGGGGCGGCCCTGCCGCTGCGCTCGGCCGATCCGCTCAGGAACCTTCGGGGCGTCGACGACGACACCTTCGCGAGGCTCACCCGCCGGGCGCTGGGCCACTACGCCGACCTGACCAAGTTGGTCGCGAGCCCGCTGACGGCGCTGCCCATCATCGACGAGCGACTGGCCGCGCGCGGCGCGCCCGACCACCCCGTGGAGCGGGCCAACGAACTGAAGGCCGTCCTCGCCGACGGCATCGCGCGGCTCAAACCACGCGACGCGGGGGATTTCGGCACCACCGAGGAGTGGCGCTACTACAACTCGCTGTACTTCCCCTACGTCGTCGGGGTGCGTGCATACGCACAGAACGCCACGGCCGCGGGCCTGGATCCGACCGCCCGGCAGGCCTGGCAGTGGCTGGTGACCGAGGTCCCGCAGCGCTCGCTGCACAACTGGCAAAACGCCGCGGCCCGGCTCATCGCGGCCGACCTGCGCGGGCGCGTCCCCGTCGCCAGCGAGTAGGCGTCGATCAGCGCCGTAGAGCTCGCCGAGCGTAACGGTACGGCGAAAAATCGCCCCAAATTTCGCCGTGGCGTTACGCTCGCGGCTCAGTAGACCCATCTTCACGGCGGTCAGCCTCGAATACGCGGACAGAGGACCGAAACTAGGGAGGCAGTCATGGCATCAAATGTTCCGCCGGCCAAGGTTGTGCGTGGGATCGAACGCGCTCGCCATCACCTCGCTCAGCTGTACCGGCGCCTGGTCCCGCCTTCGGTCGCGATGATCGAGATGATCATGGACGCGTGGTCAGCCCAGGCGATCACCGCGGCGGCGGACCTGGGCATCGCCGACGCGCTCGCGAAAGGCCCACTGACCGTTGATGAACTGGCGGCCGCGGTCGACGCCGATCCCGGCGCCATCGCCCGGCTGCTGCGGGCGCTGATCGGGCGCGGTATTTTCCGTCAACTCCGCGACGGCCGCTACGACCTCACCCCGCTCGGCGCCACGCTTCGTCGCGACGCCGAAGTGTCGATGGCCGGAATGGCCCGATGGGTGGGTTCGCCTCAGCACCGCGAGCACTGGAGCCATCTGACCGAGGCCATCCGGACGGGCCGGACGGTCGTCCCCGGCCTGCGCGGCAAGCCCGTCTTCGACTTTCTGGCCGACGAGCCCGAACTGTCCGAAATCTTCAACGATGCCATGACGGGCACGTCGCAACTCGCGATCGCGCCGGTGATCGCCGCCTACGACTTCGGCCGCCACTCCACAATCGTCGACGTCGGTGGCGGGCATGGTCGACTGCTGGCCGCGATTCTCGACGCGGCACCCCAGGCGCATGGGGTGTTATTCGACCTCCCGCATGTGGTTGCGGGCGCACCGGCCGTATTTCGCGAAAACCGTGTCGAGGATCGAGTGCGGATTGTCGAGGGATCGTTCTTCGACGCCGTTCCCGAAGGTGGCGACGCCTACCTGCTCAAGACCGTGATCCACGACTGGTCCGATGACGAGGCGGCACGCATTCTTCGCAACGTGCGCACCGCGGCTGGGCCGGGCAAGTACTTGCTGCTTGTCGAATTCGTCATCCCCGGTCACCGCCGCGACTATCCCGGCAAATGGGTGGACCTGGAAATGTTGGTCGGGACGGACGCGCGCGAGCGGACCGCCGCCGAATACCGAGACCTGCTGAGCCGTACCGGCTTCGAACTGACGCGCGTGGTCGAAACGGCGTCGCCGTACTGCGTCGTCGAGGGCCGCACGATTTAGGACACGTCGGCGCCACGCGGGAATAGAGCAAGCAGCTGATCACGCCACCAACCCCACGATTTGAGACACGTGTCGAATTTGGTGGCGCCGAGCGGGAATAGTCCGATGAACTACCTGGTCGTACAACCCGTGGCAGTAATTGGCAGTGCCACGCGTCGATATGGCAGTGCGTGGGCGGCACGCTCAAACCTGTTCGACTACCGCCATCGCGAGGAGTAATCATGACCGCTGTATCTGGTATTCCAACCAGGCCCCTCTACGATTCGACCGACTCGCTGCTGCGTTTCGCCATGCGTGCCGATGCCACGTTGACGGGATTGTGCGGTCTCGCGGTCGCCGTCGTCGCCGACCCACTCTCGTCGCTGACCGGCCTGACGTCGCTTCAGGAATACGCCCTGGGCGCGTTTTTCGTGCTCTATGGCCTGGGGGTGTTCGGCCTGGCGGCGGTGCAGGACTTGCGTCGGGTAGGGATCGGCGTGGTCGTCGCCAACATCGTTTACACCCTGGCCGCGATCGTGGCCGCCGGCGTTGTGCCGATGACCGCATTCGGGGTCGCCGCGACGCTGGCCACCGGTGTCTACACGGCGGGCTTCGCCGCGCTGCAATACCTGGGAGTGCGGCGCCTCGCGGCTTAGCCTCCCCTCCCGCCGGTGCGGGGCGCCTCCGCCAGGAGCGCCGCCCCGCTCCGGCCTTTGCGGGTCGTCAGAGCTTGCGCAGGCGCAGTCGGTTGATGGAGTGATCGGCGTCCTTGCGCAGGACCAGGGTGGCGCGGGGACGGGTGGGCAGAATGTTCTCGACGAGATTCGGCCGGTTGATCGAGCGCCAGATCTCGCGGGCCGCCGCGACGGCCTTGGTGTCGTTGAGGGCCGAGTAGTGGTGGAAGTGTGATTCCGGGTCGGCGAACGCCGTGCCGCGCAGCGACAAGAACCGCGACACGTACCACTGCTCGATGTCTTCGATCCGGGCGTCCACGTACAGCGAGAAGTCGAACAGGTCCGACACCATCAGCGTCGGACCCGTCTGCAATACGTTGAGCCCCTCGAGGATCAGGATGTCGGGATGGCGGACCACGTGTTTGGCCCCGGGGATGATGTCGTACTTCAGATGCGAGTACACCGGCGCGCACGCGTAGTCGGAACCGGATTTCACCGAGGTCACGAACCGCAGCAACGCCCGGCGGTTGTAGCTCTCCGGAAAACCCTTGCGGTGCATGAGGTTTCGCCGATCCAGTTCGGCATTGGGGTATAGAAATCCATCGGTGGTGACCAGGTCGACCCGGGGGTGGTGGTCCCAGCGCGCCAGCAGCGCCTGCAGTACGCGGGCCGTCGTCGACTTGCCCACCGCCACGCTGCCGGCCACTCCGATGATGAACGGCACCGGCCGGTCCGGGTTTTGTTGGGGCTCGCCGAGGAATTCCGCGGTGGCGGCAAACAGCCGCTGCCGCGCGGCGACCTGAAGGTGAATGAGCCGGGATAGCGGCAGATAGACCTCTTCGACCTCGAGCAGGTCGAGCTGCTCGCCGAGGCCGCGCAGGCCGATCAGTTCCTCTTCGGTGAGAGCCAGCGGCGTCGACATGCGGAGCGCGCGCCACTGCTTTCGGTCGAACTCCACGTAGGGGCTCGGCTCGCTCAGCCGCGGCATAGTGCCAGTGTCGCAGGGGCCGACGCGCGCCCCACGGCTGGGCTGGCCAAAAACGCGGCTCGATAGACTGGCGGCCGTGACTGCCGCACCCGACGCCCGCACTACCGCATCCCTGATGTCGGCCCCCCTGGCCGAGGTTGACCCCGAAATCGCCGAGTTGCTCGACAAGGAACTCCACCGGCAACGCGACACGCTGGAGATGATCGCTTCGGAGAACTTCGCTCCACGCTCGGTGCTGCAGGCGCAGGGCAGCGTGCTGACCAACAAATACGCCGAAGGCCTACCCGGCCGGCGCTACTACGGCGGCTGTGAACACGTCGACGTCGTCGAGAACATCGCCCGCGACCGCGCCAAGGCGCTCTTCGGCGCCGAGTTCGCCAATGTGCAGCCGCATTCCGGCGCCCAGGCCAACGCCGCAATCCTGCATGCGTTCATGGAGCCCGGGGAGCGGCTGCTGGGTCTGGACCTCGCCAACGGCGGCCACCTGACGCACGGCATGAAGCTCAACTTCTCCGGCAAGCTTTACGACGTCGGTTTTTACACCGTCGATCCGACGACGCATCTGCTCGACATGGACGCAGTGCGGGCCAAGGCGCTCGAGTTTCGGCCCAAGGTGATCATCGCGGGCTGGTCGGCCTACCCGCGGATCCAGGACTTCGCGGCGTTCCGGTCGATCGCCGACGAGGTCGGCGCCAAGCTGTGGGTGGACATGGCCCACTTCGCCGGGCTGGTGGCCGTGGGCCTGCACCCGACCCCGGTGCCCCATGCCGACGTGGTGTCCACGACCGTGCACAAGACACTCGGCGGCGCCCGGTCCGGGATGATCCTGGGCAAGCAGGAGTACGCCAAGGCCATCAACTCGGCGGTGTTCCCCGGCCAGCAGGGCGGACCGCTCATGCACGTCATCGCCGGCAAGGCGGTCGCGTTCAAGATCGCCGGCACGCCCGAGTTCGCCGACCGGCAGCAGCGCACCCTCTCGGGCGCCCGGATCATCGCCGAACGGCTGCTGGCATCCGATGTCGCCAAGTCCGGTGTGTCGGTGGTCAGCGGTGGAACCGACGTCCACCTGGTGCTGGTGGACCTGCGCGACTCGCCGCTCGACGGCAAGGCCGCCGAGGATCTCCTCCACGAGACCGGCATCACGGTGAATCGCAACGCCGTCCCCAACGATCCGCGGCCGCCGATGGTGACCTCGGGCCTGCGGGTCGGCACCCCGGCCCTGGCCACTCGCGGTTTCGGCGACGCCGAGTTCACCGAGGTCGCCGACATCATCGCCACCGCGCTCGCGGCCGGCACCGCAGCGGACGTGCCCGCTCTGCGGCAGCGGGTGACGCGGCTGGCGCGGGACTTTCCGCTGTACGACGGGCTCGAGGACTGGACGCTGGTCGATCGCTAGCCCCGCCCGTACGCGGGGCGCGACACGACCGCACCAATTTCACGAAATCTGTGTATGGAGGTTACAGTTACTTTATGGCACAGAAACCTGTACCTAATGCGCTGACCCTGGAGCTGGAGCCGGTTGTCGAGCAGCTGATGGATCACCACCTCAACACCGAGGACATCTGGTTCGCCCACGACTACGTGCCGTTCGA
Source organism: Mycobacterium sp. IS-1264 (assembly GCF_001954195.1). Classification (GTDB taxonomy): domain Bacteria; phylum Actinomycetota; class Actinomycetes; order Mycobacteriales; family Mycobacteriaceae; genus Mycobacterium. Next base: position 14,130 of record NZ_MBES01000032.1, read on the forward strand.
TCAGGGCGAGAACTTCGCCTTCCTCGGCGGGCGCGACTGGGACCCCTCCCAGACGACGCTGCCCAGGACCATCACGGACGCCTGCGAGATCCTGCTGCTGCTCAAGGACAACCTGGCCGCCCATCACCGCGAGCTCGTTGAGCACTTCATTCTCGAGGAGTGGTGGGGTCGCTGGCTCGGCCGGTGGACCGCCGAGGAGCACCTGCACGCCATCGCGTTGCGCGAGTACCTGGTGGTGACCCGCGAGGTCGACCCCACCGCCAACGAGGAGGCCCGCGTCCAGCATGTGATGAAGGGCTACCGCGGCGACATGTACACACAGGTCGAGACTCTGGTGTACATGGCGTTCACCGAACGCACCCACGCCGTCTTCTGCCGCAACCTGGCCGCGCAGATCGAAGAGCCTGTCCTGGCCGGCCTCGTCGACCGGATCGCCCGGGACGAGGTGCGCCACGAGGAGATCTTCGCCAAGCTCGTCGCGCACTGCCTCGAGTACACGCGCGAAGAGACGATTGCCGCGATCGCCGCCCGCGCGGCGGACCTCGAGGTCGTCGGCGCCGACATCGATGCGTACGGGGACAAGGTGCAGCACGTCGCCGAAGCGGGCATCTTCGGTCCCGCCGAGCTGCGGCAGGCGATTTCCGATCGCATCACCGGGTGGGGTGTGGCCGACGAGCCCGCCCTGAAGCAGTTCGTCATCGGTTAACCCAACCTTCGCCCGCCGGCGTACCTTTCGCGGCTCGGATCTTTCGGTCGCGCGGCGGATCTCGGCGCGCCTGCCCGGCAGCGGAGCGGCCACGGGAGTAGCGTCATTCTTCGATGGCCAGCGACAGACTCTGCTGCCAGGGCGGCACCTCCCGTCACGACTACGGCAGGACCGGCCCCGGTCCTGGTGCCGCGTTTCCCGCCGACATGCCTGTGTGGGTCCGCGCGGGCTTTCCCGCTCGAGGAGCGCTTCGTGACCGATACCCGGACCTATGTGATCGACACATCCGTCCTGCTGTCCGATCCGTGGGCGTGCAGTCGGTTCGCCGAGCACGAGGTGGTGGTTCCGCTGGTGGTGATCAGCGAGCTGGAGGCCAAACGCCATCACCACGAGCTGGGGTGGTTCGCCCGTCAGGCGCTGCGCCTGTTCGATGATCTTCGCCTTGAGCACGGGCGGTTGGATCAAGCGATTCCCATTGGCACACAAGGCGGTACGCTGCACGTCGAACTCAACCACACGGACCCGGCGGTGCTGCCCGCCGGCTTCCGCACCGACAGCAACGACTCACGCATTCTGAGCTGCGCCGCCAACCTCGCCGCCGAGGGCCGGCGAGTCACGTTGGTCAGCAAGGACATTCCGCTTCGAGTCAAGGCCGCCGCGGTGGGCCTGGCCGCGGACGAATACCACGCCCAGGACGTCATCGTCTCCGGGTGGTCGGGGATGCACGAGATCGAGACGGCGGCCGAGGATATCGACACATTGTTCGCCGACGGCGAAATCGACCTGACCGAAGCCCGAGACCTGCCGTGTCACACCGGGATTCGTCTGCTCGGCGGCAGCTCCCATGCGCTGGGCCGGGTCACTCCGGCCAAGCGCGTCCAACTGGTCCGCGGTGACCGCGAGGTGTTCGGCCTGCGCGGCCGCTCAGCCGAGCAGCGGGTCGCGCTTGACCTCCTGCTCGACGAGTCGGTGGGCATCGTCTCGCTGGGCGGCAAAGCCGGAACCGGGAAGTCGGCGCTGGCGCTGTGCGCGGGCCTCGAGGCGGTGCTGGAACGCCGGACCCACCGCAAGGTGGTGGTTTTCCGCCCGCTGTATGCCGTCGGCGGCCAGGAGCTGGGCTACCTGCCCGGCAGCGAGAGCGAAAAGATGGGCCCGTGGGCGCAGGCCGTCTTCGACACCCTGGAGGGTTTGGCCAGCCCGGCGGTGCTGGAGGAGGTGCTCTCGCGCGGCATGCTCGAGGTGTTGCCGCTGACCCACATCCGGGGTCGGTCGCTGCACGACTCGTTCGTCATCGTCGACGAGGCGCAGTCGCTGGAGCGCAACGTCCTGCTCACCGTGTTGTCCAGGCTGGGTGCCGGATCGCGGGTGGTGCTGACCCATGACATCGCCCAACGCGACAACCTGCGGGTCGGTCGCCACGACGGGGTAGCGGCCGTGATCGAGAAGCTCAAAGGCCATCCGTTGTTCGCACACATCACCCTGCTACGCAGCGAGCGATCGCCGATCGCCGCGCTGGTCACGGAGATGCTGGAGGAAATCGCCGGGCCGCACTAGCCGGTGCCGCCCGCTGTGCGTGTGCGCTGATGGCGACGTATGCGCACATTCGACGCCGTGGTTGCACACCGGATGCCGGGTAGGCTTCCACCGTGCCGAAACGACCCGACAGCCAGGCCTGGCGGTACTGGCGCACCGTTTTCGGTGTCGTGGCCGCCGGTGCGGTCCTGGTGATCGGTGGACTCACCGGCCATGTCACCCGGGCCGACAACCCGGGCTGTTCGGTGGTCAAGTGCGTCGCGCTGACGTTCGACGACGGTCCGGGTCCGTTCGACGACCGGCTGCTCCAAATCCTGAAGGACAACGACGCGAAGGCCACCTTCTTCCTGATCGGCAACAAGGTCGCGGCCAACCCCGCGGGAGCCAAGCGCATCGCCGATGCCGGCATGGAGATCGGCAGCCACACCTGGGAACACCCGAACATGGCGACGATCCCCACCGACGACATCGCCGGCCAATTCTCCAGGGCCAACGACGCGATCGCCGCCGCCACCGGGCGCACACCGACCATCTACCGTCCGGCCGGCGGGCTGTCCAACGATGCGGTCCGGCAGACCGCGGCCAAGTTCGGGCTGGCCGAAATCCTTTGGGATGTCATCCCTTTCGATTGGGCGAACGATTCGAATACCGCGGCGACGCGATCCATGCTGATGACGTACATCAAGCCGGGCTCGGTGGTGTTGTTCCATGACACCTACTCGAGCACCGTCGACTTGGTATACCAATTCATCCCGGTACTCAGGGCCAACGGCTATCGGCTGGTGACGGTCAGCGAATTGCTGGGCCCGCGGGCACCCGGCAGCAGCTACGGCAGTCGGGAAAACGGCCCGCCCGCCAACCAACTCCATGACATCCCGGCCAGCGAGATCCCGACGCTGCCCAACACGCCCTCGCCCAAGCCGATGCCCAACTTCCCGATCACCGACATACCGGGCCAGAACTCCGGCGGGCCGAATAACGGTGCTTAGCCCCACGCGCCGCTACCGTTAGAGGGTGACCAAGGCGGGCTCCGCGAGCACCGGGCAGCGAAAAAGCGCCCGCAGGTTATCGATTCAATACGCGATCGACCTCGCCCTGGCCTACATCATCGCCGTCGTCGACGCGTCGGCCATCCTGATCCCGCTGCGCGGCCACACGTCCGTCGCGTCGGACGTCGACTTCGCGCAGAAGAACACCACCACGGTGCTGGTGCTGGTGACGGCGGGGATCATCGGCGTCGCGGTGGCCGGTGTGGTGAGCCTGGCGCCCTCGCTGGAGTGGTACGCCGCGGGGAAAGAACCGACGCAGGCCCAACGGGAAGCCACAATGAAACTCGCCGGCCGCCAGACGGCGATCCTGTTGGTCGCCTGGGGCGCGGCCGGCGCAATTCTGATGCTGCTCAATCGGGACGGCGGGGCCGCACTTCTGTTGCCGATAGCGCTCGGTGTGCTGCTGGGCGGGCCGGCCGCCGCGGGCACCGGCATGCTGTTTGCCCAGCGCACCCTGCGGCCTCTCATGGGCGCCGCCACCCGGGGTTCGGAGCCTCGTCTGTTGGTACCCGGTGTGTTCGCCCGACTGGTTCTGATGTGGTTCATGTGCAGCGCGCTACCCATCCTCGTGATCGCGACCCTGGTCGTGCTTCGCTCGTACGGCTGGCTCATCCAGAAGTCCGCGGCGCTGGAGGTGCCCGTTCTGGTGGTGTCGCTGGCGGCGTTGCTGCTCGGGCTGCCGACGATGATCCTTACGTCGCGATCCATTTCCGATCCGCTGTGCGAGGTCGTGGATGCGATGGCCGAGGTTGAACACGGAAACATCGACACCTATGTGGGCGCCTACGAGCGCTCCCAAATCGGGCGCCTGCAAACGGGATTCAATCGGATGGTGGCCGGCCTTGCCGAGCGGGACCGGTTGCGCGACCTATTCGGCCGCCACGTCGGCGCCGACGTGGCCCAGCGCGCCATCGAGGAGGGCGTATCACTGTCGGGAGACGTGGTGGAGGCGGCGGTCCTTTTCATCGACCTGGTGGGCTCCACGCAGCTCGCGGAAAGCCGCCCGCCGCAAGACGTTGCGTCCGTGCTCAACGACTTCTTCCGGATCGTCGTCGACGCCGTCGACGAACATCATGGTCTGATCAACAAATTCGCCGGCGATGCGGCGCTCGCGGTTTTTGGGGCGCCATTGCGGACCGATGACCCGGCCTCGGCGGCGCTGGCGACCGCGCGTTCGCTTGGCACGCAGCTGCGCCGGCTGCCCGTCGATTTCGGCATCGGCGTCTCGGCGGGCCGAGTCTTCGCCGGCAATGTCGGTGCCGAAAACCGCTACGAATACACGGTGATTGGTGACGCCGTCAACGAGGCCGCGCGGCTGGCCGATCTCGCCAAGACCGCCGACCGGCGGATCCTGTGTTCGGTGGAAGCCATCGATCGAGCGGGCGAGGACGAGCGGGCGCACTGGGCCGAATGTTATTCCACGGTGCTGCGTGGGCGCTCCGAAGCCACCCACGTGTGCGCGCCCGTCGCCGCGACTACTTCGAAACCTTGAGCGCCGAAATCACCTGGCCGAGGGTCGCCGCCGACGCCGCATCGCCAATGGGCGTGGCGCCCAAGAAGATCGTGACGGGTTTGGTGTCGACCGCGATGACGACGACGGAGTCGCCCTTCACGTTGCGGGAGGGGTCGGCGATCGTGACGTCGGCGTCCACCCGAGCCGCCTTGGTCCCGTCGACGGTGATCGACGACGTCTTCGTCGGGCCCAGGGTGGGCGACGCATTCGAGTAGCCGGGGCCATTGGCCACGCACTGCATCAGCTTCGACGCCTGCGCGCTGACGTCCATGCTGCTGACGAAGTTGGTGATCGCGACCTCGGCCTGCATCACCCACTGGCTGGCGCCGGGGACCTCTTGGGCGAGGCCCACCGCACCGATGAGGTTCGGGGTCTGGTCGTCCGAGAACGGCATCCATCCGGGTGCCGCGGTGGCCGGGAACGACAGCTTGCCCGCGCTGACCGGGGCGCCGCCCGCCGGCTTGTCACCGCCGGACACGTTGGGGCCACAATCGGTCGCGGTTTGACCGCCCCCGCCGGGCTGCGACGTCGGGGCGCTCGTCGTCGCCAAAGGCGACGTGGCCTGGGGGGACTTGTTGCCGCCGTTTCCGTTGCCGCCGAACACGACTATCAGGGTCGCCACCAACGCGATGACGCCCAGCACCGCGAGGACGGCGACGATGATCCAGGGCGCCTTCGACCCAGGCCCCCGCGGCGGTGGGCCCGGCGGGAAGGGACCGCCCGGCCAGCCCGGCGGAATCTGCTGGCCCGGCTGCGGGTACTGCTGGGGCGCATAGGGACTGGCGTACTGGCCCGGCGGCGGGTAGGGGTAGGGGCTGCCCTGCTGGTAGGGGTACGGGCCGCCTTGGGGCTGGCCGCCTTGTGGCTGGCCGCCTTGGGGCGGGCCGCCCGGGGGCTGGCCGCCCCAATATGGGTCCTGCCCATACGGATTCGTTCCGTAGGGACCACCGGGCGGTACCGTCATCGTCCAACCACCATCCTTTAGTCCGCCGGCTAGGCGTCGTCCTGTACGCGGGCCATCGCCAACACGTCGAGCCGGCGGTCCAGCTCTTCGATCGACAGTTTGTCGCCGATCAGGCCGCGGTCGATGACGGTCTGGCGGATGGTCTTGCGCTCCTTGAGCGCCTGCTTGGCCACCGCGGCGGCCTCCTCGTAGCCGATGGCCGAGTTCAGCGGCGTCACAATCGACGGCGACGATTCGGCCAGCTCGCGCAAATGCTCGACGTTGGCCGACAGACCGGTAATGCAGCGCTCGGCGAACAGCTTTGACACATTGGTCAGCAGCTTGAAGGACTCCAGGATGTTGCGGGCCATCATGGGGATGTAGACGTTGAGCTCGAAGGCGCCATTGGCGCCACCCCACGCGACGGCGGCGTCGTTGCCGATCACCTGCGCGGCCACCTGCGTAACCGCTTCGGGCAGAACCGGATTCACCTTGCCCGGCATGATCGAGCTGCCAGGCTGCAGGTCCGGCAGCTGAATCTCGGCCAGGCCGGTCAGCGGACCCGAACCCATCCAGCGAACGTCATTGGCGATCTTGGTCAGTGACACCGCGATGGTGCGCAGCGCACCGGACGCCTCCACCAACCCGTCGCGGGCGGCCTGCGCCTCGAAAGAGTTAGCCGCGGTGCGTAATTCGCTCAGACCGGTCTTGTCGACCAGCGCCTCGACCACCTTGGCGCCGAAGCCTTCGGGAGCGTTGAGTCCAGTTCCCACCGCGGTGCCGCCGATCGCCAGTTCGCCCAGCCGGGGCAGCGTGGCGCGTACCCGCTCGATCCCGGCCTCGACCTGGCGGGCGTATCCGCTGAATTCCTGTCCGAGCGTGACGGGTACGGCGTCCATCAGGTGGGTGCGGCCGGACTTGACCACGGTGCGCCACTCGCGCGCCTTGGTCGCCAGCGCGCCGTGCAGGGCCTCGAGCGCGGGGATCAGATGCCGCACCGCGGCCTCGGTCGCCGCGATGTGGGTGGCGGTCGGGAACGTGTCGTTCGACGACTGCGACATGTTGACATCGTCGTTGGGGTGCACGGTGACGCCGTTGGCCGCGGCGATCGACGCGATCACCTCGTTGGTGTTCATGTTGGAACTGGTGCCCGAACCGGTTTGGAACACGTCGATCGGGAACTGGTCGTCGTGGCGCCCATCGGCGATCTCTGTCGCCGCGGCGATGATCGCGTCAGCCTTTTCCGGTGCCAGCAATCCCAGGTCTTTGTTGACTTGCGCGCAGGCTCCCTTCAGCAGGCCCAAGGCGCGGATCTGAGTACGTTCCAGACCCCGGTCCGAGATCGGGAAGTTTTCCACCGCCCGCTGAGTTTGGGCGCGCCACAACGCTTTTGCGGGTACCCGGACCTCGCCCATGGTGTCGTGCTCGATGCGGTACTCGGTGTCGGCCATAGATCGGCTTTCCTCGCTTTGGATTGATCAGGGCAGGGGATAGGCGGCAGAGCTGTCGCCGGTGAAGTCGATCGCGGAGTATTCGTTCAGCTTCGAAAGCCGGTGGTAGGCCTCGATCAGCCGCACGGTGCCCGACTTCGAGCGCATCACGATCGACTGGGTGGTGCAGCCGCCGGGGTAGTAGCGCACGGCGTTGAGCAGGTCGCCCTGCGTGACCCCGGTGGCGCAGAAGAAGACGTTTTCGCCCGACACCAGGTCCTCGGTGGTCAATATCTGGTCGAGGTCGTAGCCGGCGTCGAGCGCCTTGCGGCGTTCGGGTTCGTCCTTGGGCGCGAGCTGCGCCTGAATGGCGCCGCCCATGCAGCGGATCGCCGCGGCGGCGATGATGCCCTCCGGCGTGCCGCCAATTCCGGCCAGCATGTCGGTGCCCGACTCCGGCCGGCATGCGGAGATCGCCCCGGCCACGTCGCCGTCGGTGATCAGCCGGATCCGGGCGCCGGTGTCGCGGACATCCTTGATCAACTGGGCGTGTCGCGGGCGGTCCAGGATGCACACGGTCATGTCGCGCACCGACAACGCCTTGACCTTGGCGACCGCGCGGATGTTCTCGGCGATCGGCGCGGTGATGTCCAGCACGTGCGCGGCCTCGGGCCCAACGGCGATCTTGTTCATGTAGAACACCGCCGACGGGTCGAACATTGCCCCGCGATCGGCGACGGCAAGCACCGAGATCGCGTTGGGCATGCCCTTGCTCATCAACGTGGTGCCGTCGACGGGGTCCACGGCGAAATCGCATTCGGGACCGTCCCCGTTGCCGACCTCTTCGCCGTTGTAGAGCATTGGCGCCTGGTCTTTCTCGCCCTCGCCGATGACCACCACGCCGCGCATCGACACCGTGTTCACCAGTTCGCGGATCGCGTCGACCGCGGCGCCGTCGCCGCCCTCCTTGTCGCCACGACCGACCCACCGCCCGGCGGCCATGGCGCCGGCTTCGGTGACCCGCACCAATTCCATGGCCAGGTTGCGATCCGGTGCTTCGCCGCGCGGGCGTGCCTGCGACGAGCGGTCGCCCTCACGTGTCATGGCCGTGATTCTCCCAGAAGCAGATCCGCCCGCTGGAGCTGGGCTCTGGGCGGTGATCACCGACTGGGATACTCACAGGATGACCGAGGAGCTGCAGCCCAACGCCGATGTGGCCGGCGAGCAGGTCCCGGCACCCGGGCCCGTTCCCAGGCCGGCGAAACCGCGGCTGTTGCAGGACGGGCGCGACATGTTCTGGTCGCTGGCACCGCTGGTGCTGGGGTGCATCCTGCTGGCCGGCCTGGTCGGGATGTGTTCCTTCCAGCCGGGCGGGACGAACAAGGGAACGGTCCCGTCCTACGACGCGGCGACGGCATTGCGGGCGGACGCGCAGGCGCTCGGATTCCCCATTCGGCTGCCGCAGTTGCCCGCCGGCTGGCAACCCAACTCCGGTAGCCGCGGCGGTATCCAGGGCGGGCGCACCGACCCATCGACGGGCCAGCATCTGAACGCGGCGACGTCGACCGTGGGATACCTGAGCCCGACCGGGATGTATCTGTCCCTGACCCAGAGCAACGCCGACGAAGACAAGCTGGTCGGCTCGATCCACTCGACTGCATACCCCACCGGGGCGGTCGACATCGCCGGCACCCACTGGGTCGTGTATCAGGGCGCCGGACAAGGCGGCGCGGACGCCGAGCCGGTGTGGACCACCCGGCTCACCGGTCCGGGTGGCGCCACCCAGGTCGCAATCACGGGTGCCGGAAACACCGACCAATTTCGTACGCTGGCCGCGGCGACCCAATCCCAGCCGCCCCTGCCAACCCGATAGGAGGGACCCGCGTGACCGCACCCGAAGCCGACCTGTCCGGCTGGTCCGCGTCACCGTTCACCGGTGGCGGCTACACCCATGACGTCTACCGCAAGGGCGCCGGACCCGGGGTGGTGCTGATTCCCGAGATACCCGGCATCCACCCCGGCGTGCTGGCGCTGGGTAACCACTTGGTGGACAACGGTTTCACGGTCGCCATGCCATCGCTCTTCGGTGAGCCGGGCAGGGCCGCGACGGTGGGCTACACGGCCGCGACCATCGCACGCGCCTGTGTCGCAAAGGAATTCGCGGCCTTCGCGACCAACAAGCCACGACCGGTGTCACTGTTCCTGCGCGCGCTGGCCCGTGACCTCAACGCGTCGACGCCGGGCAAGGGCGTCGGCGTGATCGGCCAGTGCTTCACCGGCGGCTTCGCGCTGGCCGCCGCGGTCGACGACAGCGTGCTGGCGCCGGTGGTTTCCCAGCCGTCCGTCCCGCTGCCGTTGGGCCGGGCGCAGCGCCGCGATACCGGGTTGAGCGAACCGGAGATGGCCACCATCGCCGATCGCTGTGCCAACGATGGCCTGTGCGCGATGGGCCTGCGGTTCAGCGAGGACAGGATCGTGCCGCGGGAACGGTTCGCGGCGATCAAGGAACGCCTCGGCGACGCGTTCGAGATCATCGAGATCGACTCCGGCCCGGGCAACGAAGGCGGTTTCAGCAAGATGGCCCATTCGGTGCTGACCGACGAGGTCCGTGAGGTCGACGGTCAGCCCGCGTACGAGGCACGCAAGCGGGTGGTCGAGTTCCTCACCGCGCGGCTCAGCTAGGGCCGCATGGTGCTCGACGAGCGTGTGGTCGAAACCACGTATGGCCCGGTTCGGGGCGCTGACGCCGGCGGCGCCAGGATGTGGAAGGGCATCCGCTACGCCGCGCCGCCCGTCGGCGACCTGCGCTTCCGGGTGCCGGAGCCCCCGCAGCGATGGGCCGAGGTCGCCGACGCCACCTCCTATGGGCCCGCCTGCCCGCAGCCGTCCTTTCCCAACATGCCGCTGGAGCTGGGGGCGCCCCAGGACGAAGACTGCCTGAGCCTCAACGTCTGGGCGTCGGGGGACACCGCACCCGGCGACGGAAAACCGGTGATGGTATGGCTGCATGGCGGGGCCTACGTGCTGGGGTCCGGCAGCCAAGCGCTCTACGACGGCCGCAGGTTGGTCAGCGGCGGCGAGGTCGTCGTGGTGACGGTCAACTATCGGCTCGGGGCGCTGGGCTTCCTCGACCTTTCGTCGTTCAACACCGCGCGGCGGCGCTTCGACTCGAACATCGGCCTGCATGACGTGCTTGCCGCGCTGCGCTGGGTGCGCGACAACATCGCGGCATTCGGCGGCGATCCGCACAGGGTCACGCTGTTCGGCGAATCCGCGGGCGCCGGGATCGTGACCACTCTGCTCGCCACCCCGGCGGCCCGGGGCCTGTTCACCGGTGCGATCGCGCAAAGCTCGCCGGCCACATCGGTGTACGACCGCGAACGGGCTCGTCAGGTCGCGGTGAGCGTCCTAGACAAGCTGGGAATCGCGCCGTCGGACGTGGACCGGGTGCCCGGCGTGCCGATCTCCGCCCTGCTGGCCGCGTCACAGCGGGTGTTCGACGAAGTGCCCGTGCGCAACCCGGGCACGCTTGCGTTCGTTCCGATCGTCGACGGGGATCTGCTGCACGACTATCCGGTGAAGGCGGCGCAGGACGGCCGCTCGCATCCGGTCCCGTTGATCATCGGCACCAACAAGCACGAGGCGGCGCTGTTTCGGTTGCTGCGCTCGCGGCTGATGCCGATCACGCCGCGCGCGATCACGTCGATGTTCACCCAGATCGCCGCCGAGCAGCCCGACCTGCAGTTGCCCACCTCAGAGCAGATCGGCTCGGCGTATTCGCAATTTCGGCGGGCCAAGGCAAGGTCTATGAGCATCGCCACCGACGTCGGCTTCCGGATGCCGACGGTGTGGCTGGCCGAGGGCCACAGCAGGGTGGCGCCGGTGTATCTGTATCGCTTCGACTATGCCACGCCGTTGCTGAAACTGTTGTTGGTCGGCGCCGCCCACGCCACCGAATTGCCTTACGTATGGGGCAATCTCGGGGCGCAGAAGGATCCCACCTTGAAGCTCGGCGGCACTAAGACCGCCAGGGCGGTCTCGAAAAGGGTACGTACCCGGTGGATCAACTTCGCCACGGACGGTAAGCCCATGGGCCCGGCCGGCGAGCCGGATTGGACGGCCTACCGGGATGACGATCGCGCCTGCCTGATCATCGACAAGGTCGACATCGTCGCCAGCGATCCCGATGCGCACATCCGGGCGGCTTGGGGTAGCGAGATGGTGGGTTTCCGGTAGCGCAGTTCGCGTGGGCCAGAGCGCTGCTAGCCCGTCGCCTTGGCTGCCTCGTCCTTCATCTGCCGGAACAGGTCCACGTAGTAGGGCAGGCATTCCGAGAGCGCCTTCTCCGTGGTGAACAGCGGCTCGTAGCCCAGGTCGCGCCGTGCCTTCTCGGTGGAGAAGTAGTTGTCCAGATACAACCGCTCGACGGCCAGCGGCTCCAGCAGCGGCGCCGGCATCCCGAATCGGAAATGCATTCGCTGCCAACCCGTCATTGCTGCGCGCACCATCGGACCGTTAACCCGGATCCGCGGCCAGTTTTGGCCGCAGGCCTCGACGACCGGGCGCGCGAACTCGAACATGTTGATCGGCTCGGCGTCGTTGATGAAATACGCCTGACCGGGCGCAGTCCCCCCGGGCACCAGATGCTGGGCGGCCAGGATGAAACCGTGAATCAGGTTGTGCACGTAGGAGTTATCCAGGCGCGCCGACTTGCGGCCGATCAGCACCTTGACGTGGCCGGCGATCACGCTCTCGAACAGCTTGCGGAACATCGTCTGATCTCCACGGCCCCAGATGCCGCTGGGCCGGATGGCACACGTCAGCATGTCCCCAATGCCGTTCTGCGACAACACGAACCGCTCGGCGACCACCTTGGTCTCGGTGTACAGGTCGTTGAACCTGCTTGTGTAGGGCAGCGTCTCGTCCCCGCCGGAGATGTTCTTTCCGCCCATCACCACGCTGTTGGACGACGTGTAGACGAAGCGCTTCACCCCTGCCGCCTGCCCGGCGTGCACGAGGTTCTCGGTACCGCCGACATTGACCGCGAAACTGCGCTGCCGGTATTCGTCGGTGACCGACGCGCCGCCCATCAGCTCGATGATCGCCGCGGTGTGGAACACCGTGTCGATCCCGTCGACGGCCGCGGCGCACACGGACGTGTCGGTGATGTCGCCCTGCAGCACCTCCAACTGCGGATGCGGTGGCAGTGGCGACGGGGCGCGATCGAAGGAACGCACCTGGTATCCGCGGTCGAGCAAGGTGGTCACCAGGTTTGCGCCGACAAACCCTGAGCCGCCGGTGACCAGGACTCGGCCGAGTTCGGTTGTCAGTGATGGATCACCCATGCCGCGAAGCATAACTGAAACGTGTTCCAGTTTGGGAAAAAATTTTGGAATCGTTTTCGCCGCAGCGCCGCGTTCAGGCTTCCTCGGCCTGCCCGGCGGCGAGCGCATCCTCGACTCGCTTGCGCGCGCCAGCTAAGTGCTCTTCGCACCTTTTCGCCAGCTGCTCGCCTCGTTCCCATAGTTTCAGCGACGAATCAAGATCCAACCCGCCCTGCTCGAGCAGCCGCACGACTTCGATCAGCTCGTCCCGGCAAGCTTCATAGCCAAGCTGACTAATAGGCGTAATCGGCCGGGCCCCGCCACCGTCGTCCAAGCCGTCTTGCTCAACCATCGGCCAGCCCCTCACTCACCGCCGTTACGGCGCCGTCGGAAACCCGCACCCGCAGGCGGGTGCCCGCGGGCGCGTCTTGGACTGACCGCAGCACCTCCGCCGGCGCCCCACCCGCCGGGACCGTCTGCACCACGGCGTATCCACGGGCCAGGGTCGCCGCCGGGCCCAGCGTGGCCAGTCGCGCGGCCAGGTGGCCCACGCGGTCGGTCTCGGCGGTGATCAGCCGCGTGATGTCGCGGCGAACCGCCGAACGCGCGCGGTGAATCTCTTCGGCGCGCGCCGTCAGGGCGGTCAGCGGCTCGGCCAGCACCGGGCGGCTGCGCAGCTGGGCCAGCGCGCGTTGTTCGCGCGATACCCAATTGCGCAGCGCCTGCGCGCTGCGCCGTCGCATGTCGTGGATCAGCCGTTGCTCCGCGGCGGTGTCCGGGACCACCCTCTTCGCGGCGTCGGTGGGCGTGGCGGCGCGCAGGTCGGCGACGAGATCGCAGAGCGGGTTGTCGGGTTCGTGGCCGACGGCGCTGATCACCGGCGTGCGGCAGGCGGCGATCGCCCGGCACAGGGTCTCGTCGGAAAACGGCAGCAGGTCCTCGACGCTGCCGCCGCCACGGGCCAGCACGATCACGTCGACTTCACGATCGCGATCGAGCTCGCGGAGCGCGTCGACGATCTGCGCGACCGCGTTGGGGCCCTGGACGGCGGTGTTGCGCACCGCAAACCGCACTCCGGGCCACCGCCCGCTCGCCACCGTCGTCACGTCGTGTTCGGCGGCGCTGGCCCGCCCGGTGATCAATCCGATCATGTTGGGCAGGAAGGGAATTGGTCGCTTTAGCCGCGGATCGAAGAGCCCTTCGGCGTCCAGCAGCCGGCGCAGCCTTTCGATGCGCGCCAGCAGCTCGCCGACCCCAACGGCGCGAATCTCGCTGAGCCGCAACGAAAAAGTGCCGCGCCCGGTGTAGAACGACGGCTTGCCGCACACGACCACCTGGGTACCCTCGGCCAGTTTGACCGGGGCACCCAGCACCAAGTCGCGCGGACACGTCACGGTCAGCGACATGTCGGCCGCCGGATCGCGCAGCACCATGAACACCGTCTTGGAGTCATTGCGCATGTTGATCTGGGCCAATTGCCCTTCGACCCATACGGTGCCAAGCCTGTCGATCCAGCCCGCGACGCGGATCGCCACGGCGCGCACCGGGAAGGGGTTCTCCGCGGAGTTCGGCTCCGGATTCGCCGCTCGGGTCACTTCGCGTTCGCGCGGGTGATCCTGTTGGCGAGCAGCGTCTGGAACGGAGCCCGGGCCTTGGTGGCCTGCTCGTAGGCCAGCAGCGCTTCGAGTTCGTCGACGGCCAGCGATTGCAGCCTGGCGCGCAGCTGGGCCAGCGTCAGCGCCGGATAGTCGAGTTCGGCGGCGACCGCCGGTTCCGGAACTCCCGTGTCGGCCGCCGCCGACTTCGTCGATATTCTCGCGGGCTTCATCGGGGGGTCGGCGGCCTCGGGTGCCTCGGTCACCGAGTACAGGGCGAAGCGCCCCTCGGCCCGGCGATCGCCGTTGCCGCCTTCCGGCTGCATCGCGGGAGCCCCGTTCTCAGCGCCGTCAGCCAAATCCTCGTCGAACGTTGCCCACTCCGGATTTTCGTCCTTGGGCGGAAAGATGGATTCCAGGGTGCTGTCGCCCTTGATCACCAGCTCGGCCAGGTTCTGCTGGAAGCGCATCACCAGGTGCGCCGCCTGGCTGGCCAGCGTCATCGGGTACATCAGGATCGTCTTCGGCAGCTTCATGGTCTCCTCGACGGCGACTGTCGCCGCGCCGACCAGTAGCCGAACTCCATACGGTGCAGTAGCCATGGGTCCAAGCCTGCCAGCAGCTGCGGATAACTCCAAGCCCGCCCGCGCGGGCTGGACTATGTGCCCCGTGGCGCGGCGGCCCGTACCCTGAATGTCATGCCGCCGACTGTCGATGTGGGGATTCCCGGCGCTGTGAAGTCGGGGACGCCGGTCGCCGATCCCACCCGTAAGCGGGTGCTCCTGGCGGAGCCGCGTGGCTACTGCGCCGGGGTGGATCGGGCCGTCGAGACGGTGGAGCGCGCCCTGAAGAAGCACGGCGCCCCGGTCTACGTGCGCCACGAGATCGTCCACAACCGCCACGTGGTCGACACCCTGGTCAACGCGGGTGCCGTTTTCGTCCAGGAGACCGACGAGGTTCCCGAGGGCGCCATCGTGGTGTTCTCCGCTCACGGCGTCGCGCCGACGGTCTATGCAGCGGCCGCCGAACGCAACCTGCACACCATCGACGCCACCTGCCCGCTGGTGACCAAGGTGCACAACGAGGCCAGGCGGTTCGCGCGTGACGACTACGACATCCTGCTGATCGGCCACGAGGGTCACGAGGAGGTCATCGGCACCGCCGGGGAGGCGCCCGAGCACGTGCAGCTGGTCGACGGGGTCGGCTCGGTGGACAACGTCACGGTTCGCGACGAGAACAAGGTGGTCTGGCTGTCGCAGACCACGCTGTCGGTCGACGAAACGATGGAGATCGTCGAGCGGCTGCGCCGTCGTTTCCCGAAGCTGCAGGACCCGCCCAGCGACGACATCTGTTACGCGACCCAGAACCGGCAGGTCGCGGTCAAGGCGATGGCGCCCGAGTGCGAACTGGTGATCGTCGTCGGGTCCCGCAACTCGTCGAATTCGGTGCGGCTGGTCGAAGTCGCGTTGGGCGGCGGCGCCGCGGCCGCTCACCTGGTCGACTGGGCCGACGACATCGATCCGACGTGGTTGGCGGGCGTGACCACGGTGGGGGTCACCTCCGGCGCGTCAGTGCCCGAGGTGCTGGTGCGCGGCGTGCTGGAACGCCTCGCCGACTACGGCTACGACGTGGTGCAACCGGTGACGACCGCCCAGGAGACCTTGGTGTTCGCCCTGCCCCGCGAGATCCGGTCGGGTCGCTAGACGTCGTATTCCCAGGAGTCGGCCGGGGGCCGGCCCTGAGACCGGCCGTGCGCCCGTGACCGACCCCGTCGTTCGGGGCGGGGTTCGGCTCTCGGCGCGCCGCGCGGCTGATCCAGCGGAGTTTCCCCGCGGTAGCGCACGCGCGAGATCGGGTGGTGCGTCGAATCCGCGCCGTTCGACCCGCCGCCGGTGCCGCCGCGACGCCGCGGGGCCTCGTAGGAGGGGTCGTAGGGCTCGTACCGGCCGAAACGCTCGGAGGGTCCGGGCGGCTCATACCTGTCGTAATCATCGAACCGACTGCTGCGGGGTGCCGGTCGCTCGTACGGATTACGGCGCGTCCGCGGATCCCGACGGCTTTCCCGCGGCTGGGCGGGCACGTCTGGATCACCCTCGGGCCTGGGACGGCGGCGCGACCGGCGCGGCGGGTCGGCAGGGTCGACGTCGCGGGGTGGGGCAGGGCGCCGACGCCGGGGACGATCGGCCTGCGCCTGGTCCGGGTCTTCCGGGAAAGGCCGGCGGGATCGCGTTCGGGTCGAACGGGTGGAGGAACGATCGCCGCGCGCTGCCCGCCCGGTCTTCGTGGCCGCGTCCCGTGCGCTCGCGCGGGCCCGCCTTGGGCGGGCGGACGCGGCCTCGTCGGCATCGCCGTCCGCCGAACCGAGGCCCAGGTATGAGTTCAGTTTCGCGCTGACGCCGCCAAAGAAAGACTTTCGTTCGGTGGCGCTGGGCCTTTCGTCGGTTTTGTTGGCGGCCAACGTCTTTCGGTTGGACGTGCCGGAATACCACCTGACTAGTCCGATCAGCAGGACGGCGCCGGCCGTGCCCAGCATCAGCGGGAACCGCTCGATGAGCGGATACCCGCAGTTGATCAGCAGGTCTTTCAGGTGGCCGATTTTGCGTCCGTGGAATAGCCAGTAGGCGCCGGGCACGGCGCAGAAAAGTATCAGCGGCGGCTGGATGATTGCCGTGAACAGGCCTTCCTGGCGCACGGCCAGCACCGCCGCCAGGCAGCCCGCTATATAGAGGCCCGCGAAGACGTGCGTGAGCTCCTTGTGTCCCGATCCCGTGTCGATGGCATACCCGATGGCCGTGCCGGTGACAGCGATGACCAGGGCCGCCCACCACGGCACACCTGGGATATTGGGGAGGATCGAGCGGTGGGTAGGTTCCACAGCCGATCGGGCCCGCTCTGCAGACACATGTAGACCGTACCGGCAATGGGACGAAACGCCCGTAAAGACCATGTTGCAGCGGTGGGCGTGGCATGCCGTTGGTGCAGGAACGATCCACCGCGGCCGGCCCTCGCCGCCGAGCCCTACACTTGGTTCCCCGTGAGCCTGAGCCTGGGAATCGTCGGTCTGCCCAACGTCGGCAAGTCGACGCTGTTCAACGCCCTGACCCGGAACAACGTGGTGGCGGCGAACTACCCGTTCGCGACGATCGAACCGAACGAGGGCGTCGTCTCGCTGCCGGATCCGCGGCTGGCCAAGCTCGCGGAGCTCTTCAATTCCGAGCGCATCGTCCCGGCGCCCGTGACGTTCGTCGACATCGCCGGCCTGGTGAAGGGGGCCTCCGAGGGGGCGGGCCTGGGTAACAAGTTCCTGGCGCATATCCGCGAATGCGACGCGATCTGCCAGGTGGTCCGGGTGTTCTCCGACGAGGACGTCACACATGTGGCCGGAGACGTCGATCCCCAATCCGATATCGAGGTCGTCGAGACCGAACTGATCCTGGCCGATCTGCAGACGCTGGAACGTGCGCTGGGCAGGCTGGAGAAAGAAGCCCGCACCAACAAGGAGCGCAAGCCCGTTTACGACGCCGCGCTCGCCGCCCAGCAGGTGCTGGATAGCGGGAAGACACTGTTCGCCGCTGGGGTCGATACTTCGGTGCTGCGTGAACTGAACCTGTTGACCACCAAGCCATTCCTCTATGTCTTCAATGCCGACGAGGCGGTGCTCACCGATGCCGCGCGAGTCGCCGAACTGCGTCAGCTCATCGCGCCCGCGGACGCCGTGTTCCTCGACGCCGCCATCGAATCGGAACTGACCGAGCTCGATGACGAGTCGGCCGCCGAGCTCCTGGAATCGATCGGGCAGACCGAACGCGGTCTGGATGCGTTGGCCCGGGCGGGTTTTCACACGCTGAAGCTGCAGACCTTTTTGACCGCCGGCCCCAAGGAGGCGCGGGCCTGGACCATCCACCAGGGCGATACCGCGCCGAAGGCGGCGGGGGTGATCCACACCGACTTCGAGAAGGGCTTCATCAAAGCCGAGATCGTGTCGTACGACGACCTGATCGCGGCCGGGTCGATGGCGGCGGCGAAGGCCGCCGGCAAGGTGCGGATGGAAGGCAAGGACTACGTGATGGCCGACGGCGACGTGGTCGAATTCCGATTCGGATCAACGTCTACATCGAAAGCCAAGGCATAGACCCTTCCGACTGGACAGGTGTCCAGCTATCCTGACCATCACGTTGATGCAAGGGGAACGGCTGAGATGAGCAAGGTTCCGAGTCGTCAGGCTCGTTTGGCACACGCAGCCAAGCACGCTGAGTTATGGAATCAGGGCAAGAAGGACGAGTGGGTAGCGTCGTGGCGCACCATCTGTCCCGGCGAGGTCCGCATGTTCGACCCGGTCGGCACCGAGGAAAAGCACGGTTTCGCCACTGCCACGTCGGATGCCTTCGACATGTTCCAGTCGATCCTCAAGATCACAATGATCACGGTTCAGGTCAACGGGAACGAGATGGCCTGGGTGTGCGAGAACCACTTCGGCACTGAGCCGAACGTGCAAATGGCATACAGCATCGAGACGTTTGCGTGGGACGACGACGGCAATCTGTTGATAAAGACGTACTATCCGATGCCGGAATCCGTCGGTGCCGAGGCGGATCCATACGCACATCTGCTGGAAGGGCAGCAGTAAATCGGCAGACGGCGACGTGGTGGAGTTCCGCTTCAACGTCTAGTCAGCCGAAGACGACCATCGGGGGCCGGTCCTGCGCGTTTACGCCGCCTCAACGGGTGACGTCGGGGACGGTGATGGAGCACCACCGGGGCCCCTGGGGGCCGGGCTGGGGACGGCGGGAGGAGTGAGCGAGCCGAACTGGGGACAGTAGGCCTGGATCGCAGCTCCCGTGAAGTAGGCAGCATTGAGGGGTGGCCAATTGGTGGCGTTGGTGACCTTGGTGACCAGATCCGCGTTGCTGGTGTTGGGGTTATCGCTGAGGGTGGCGCACACGACGGTTTTCGCGACCTGGATGGCTCTCTCGGGTGCGCCGTAATCCATGCCGGAGGTGTTGAGGTTGGTGATGAATGCGTCGTCGGTGGCGTCGGCGTGCGCGGGCACGGCCAACCCGATGGAAAGCACCATCAACGCTATGGCTCTCACGACCATGGCATCCCCCTGGTTGTTCCGCGGTGTCCCGTGACCAGCGAACTCGCGACGAGATTCCATCGCAGCTTAACTAACACCCGTCGCCGCCGCGCGTCTTGCGGCGCCGACGCCGGGCGCGCCGGCTTGTCGGACCGGGTGCCTAGCATGCCTCACGCAAGCGCTATCGCCGCGCGGCACCGCCGCGGCCCCAGGGAGGTTTCGTGAAGTTCATTTCGACCCGCATCATCACGGGCGACGTCAATCGGCTGGTGGCTTTCTACGAGATGGTCACCAAGGTTTCCGCCGTATGGGGCAACGAGCTGTTCGCCGAGATTCCGACGCCGATTGGCACGCTGGCGATCGGCAGCGACAAGACCGTGCCACTCTTTGGGGACGGATCCGCTGAGCCGGCGGCCAACCGGAGCGCGATCCTGGAGTTCATCGTCGAGGACGTGGATGCCGAGTACGAGCGACTTCGCGAACGCGTGGGCGAGGTCGTGACCGAGCCGACGACCATGCCGTGGGGTAACCGCGCGCTGTTGTTCCGCGACCCGGATGGAAACCTCGTCAACCTGTTCACCCCTGTCACGGAGGAGGCCCGTGCCAAGTTTGGCGTCTGACGATGCCACGCGGAGCCTTTCCTGCGTCGCAGCGTTAAGGTGAAGCGTGGTCGCCGATGGCCATATCGACATGGCCGAGGAACATGAACGCCGGGCCGCCGCGCTGGATGAGCGCGAGAAGGCTCTAGAGCGGCGTGAGGCTGAGGCCGGAAGACGCGAATGGATCGCTGGCCGAAGAGATCGGATCGCTAATCAGCGGGACCGCATCGCGGATGAGCGCGAGCAGCTCGCCGACGAACGCGAGCAGCGCGCGGACGAACGCGAGGGCACGGCGGCGAAACGTGAACGGGAGCGGCTGCAACGCATCACCGAAGGGGTGGAGCGCAGCCAAGCCCGTGCCAGGCGTGAGCAGGCCGACGTGTCGCGTGAGATGGCGGACACCGAGCGGGACTCCGACCACCCCTAAGGCTGTCGACCGCGCTCGTCTCGTCATTCGTATCTGTAAATATACTTTTGTGTAATAAATTTGCTGGATATGCGGTCCAAGCCATTTTTTCGCTTACACGTGATGCCCGCCACAAATTTTGGCTTGCTAAGTATCTCGTTGCTAATGTCCCTGGCCATGTTTGTTCTCGCTACGTTGATGTCGCTCATCAACCAGGTTTCCGGGACGCCGTATATTCCGGGCGGAGATTCTCCGGCCGGGACCGACTGTTCCGGTCTTGCTTCCTGGATTGCCAATGCGGCAAGTGATAGGCCGGTTTTTGGAAGTCGTTTTAACACCGGAAATGAAGAATCCGCTTTATTGGCACGGGGCTTCCAATATGGAACCGCCCCGAACGCCTTGGTCATCGGATGGAACGGTGGCCACACCGCGGTCACCTTGCCGGACGGGACCCCCGTATCCAGCGGTGAGCGCGGCGGCGTGCACATCGGCGGGGCGGGCGCCTACCAGGCCGGATTCACGCATCACATGTTCCTGCCGATGCCACCCGACGCAGAGATGCTCGCGCCTCCGCCGCCGGACGCACCGCCTCCGCCCCCGGACGCTCCGCCTCCGCCTGCGGACGCTCCGCCGCTGCCGGACGCACCCCCGCCGCCGGACGCACCGCCCGTTTTGATCGGCGTTGTGGCTCCCGCGCCGCCGCCTCCGCCGGCGCCCGATTTGCCTCCCCCCGGCGATCCCGGAATTGCGAATTGACCAAAAAACGCATCGCACGTCTGTCGGTTAATGCGGCAGACCGCTGCGCAACATTGGTCACATTGCTTGCATTGCGGGCCTGGGAAAAGTGAAATAGGTCCGAACCACTACGGTTTGTGTGCTACGTCACTATCCGGATGAGCAATTGTCACAGCGTCACCAATACAAAGTCCGCCCCAGGCGTCGATGATGCCGGGGCGGATTTTGCTGTGCGGGCCGACCGCGAACAAAGCTCTATTGGCAGCGACCATCGGCACGGGCGGCACGTATCCTGACGCTGCGCAGGCCCACGAGAGTTCCGAGCGAAGGCGGGAGCGGCCATGATCTTCATCGTCGTGAAGTTCGAAACAAAGCCCGAGTGGACGGACCGCTGGCCGGAACTGGTCGCCGCGTTTACGGCGGCCACCCGCGCCGAAGAGGGCAACCTGTGGTTCGAGTGGTCGCGCAGCCTCGACAATCCGGCCGAGTACGTCCTGGTCGAAGCCTTCCGCGACGCCGACGCCGGCGGCGTCCACGTCAACAGCGATCATTTCCAGCGCGCGATGCGGGAATTGCCGCAGGCGCTGAAGTCCACGCCCAAGATCATCAGCCAGACGATCGACGCGACGGGCTGGTCGAAGATGGGGGAGATGTCGGTCGACTGACCGATCTAGCCGGGCTGTCCGACGGAGATCGCGATTTCCTCGCCCAACTGATAGCCCGGTGCCAGCGGCAAAGTGTCGCCGCTCCAGAACGAGCCAGGGTCGAACGAATGCGCATCCTTGTCCGTGACGAGCAAGCCCATCTCCTCATAGGTGATTGCCACGGTCTCCGCGCAGTACGCGGTCTCCAGGCTCATCTTGCGCTGTTCCCTTCGGCGCTGGGTCTGCTCGCGAACCTTCTTATCCACCAACGGAATTCCTCGCACCCAGTCGTTGATGGTCGGCAGCCGGCCGCGGAACCACCGGCCGGTCAGCCGAGCGGTGGTCGGGAAGGGGGTGCCGTCCATGCGCGCGATGACCCGCAGCAGTTTGTCTTCCTGTTCGCGGGTGGCATAGGGCGTCAGCTGTCGTAGCCAGCACCGTTGCTGGTAGCGATCGGTCCACTGCAGCACGGCCTGCCGCAGATCGTGAAGCTGCACGCCGCGATGGTTGCTGCCCGTCCACATGTCGGTGAGCTTGTCGCCCAGCTCGGCATGCCAGATCAGCGGCGGCAGATCGTCGATGGCTACCGTCATGCCAACGTGGTTCACCGGGGCGTTCGTCAACGTCTGAATTGCGCGATCGGGCCGCGAGCGCCCGCGGAACAACCACAGGTCACCCGTCCTGGTCTCGTTGAGTGCCTGGTCCAGGGTCAGCATGTAATCCCGCCGTCATCGGTCATCGGTGCGCGCCTTTCGGGTTCGCATGCGATCTGGGAGTCGTGACGCCAATGTTTTTGGGCCGCACGTAGATTGCCGGGCCTCCTCTCGGCGAGCGCGAACGCGATCGCGCGGCCGATGCCGCCGCCCGCTCCGGTATCACGGCGGTCGTGTCGCGAAGGGTGTCCATGGCCGTAATAGCCTGTCAACTATGCGCAACATTTGGAAGTGGATCGGCCTGGCCGGCGTCGCCGGCGTCGTCGCCGGCGGTGCGCTGGTGGTGCGCGATCAACGTAAACGGCGGGCCTACACCGCCGATGAGATCCGGGCGAGGTTGCATCAGCGGCTGGCCGAGTCCAACCCCGAGGGTTTTCAATCCCCATCGCGTTCGGTCTGAACGGTGAATAAGCGGTAGCTGCCGGAAAAGCCCTTCAGCTCAACCTCGCTGCCCTCGTCGAAGGTGATGTCGTCGCAATCCCTCAGGGCGTTGTGCACCGGTTCGCTCACCAGGATCTGGCCACCGACGGCGTGTGCGGCGACCCGTGCCGCCATCGCCACGTTGCGCCCGAACAGATCGTCACCGCGGCGCACCGAGCGACCCATGTGGATGCCGATGCGCACCCGAATCTCCTCGTGCCGCTTGCGCTTTGCGTCCCGATGTAGCGCGTCCTGGAGATCTATTCCGCACCGCACCGCCTGCTCGGCGCGGGAAAAGGCGATCATGAATCCGTCGCCCTGGCTCTTCACCACGTGTCCGGAACGCCGTTGCACGAGATCCTGAACCAGCTTGTCGTGCGAACTGATCAGCTTGACCCACGCGCGATCGCCGATGCGCTCGTTGAGCGCGGTGGACTCCTCGATGTCGGAGAACAAGATCACCACGCGGCCGTCCGGCGTGACCCGGGCGAGGTCGGGCCGCTCGACCTCGGCCCAGTCGGCGAGGTCCTCGATCGAACTGCGCACGGCCGCGCCGAAACCCTCCTTGCGCACCAGGTTGGCGGTGTTCCAAACCCGTTTGACGGCCTCGCGACCGCCCGACAGCAGCTGAGTGCGGGCGTCGATGCGCTGTCGCAGGTCGTCGACCTCTTGCCGGCTGCGGGCCAGCAGTTGCCACAGCACCACGAGCGCGATGGCTTCGGCGGCCGCAATCCCGCCGAACGCGTAGACCGCGATATGCAGCGCATCACCCACGCCAGGAATCCTGCCAAACTTCGCGATCGGTTGTCGGGCCTACCGGCACTGTCTAGGGTTGAGCCCGGACGGCCCCGGGTAGTGCATCTCAAGCGAGCCGATAGGTCACTTTTGGGAGGTTCGGTCTTGGCCGACGACGGAGGTGGTTCGTCAAACCTGCTGGTGATCTTCGGAATAACCGGCGATCTGGCCCGCAAGATGACGTTCCGGGCGTTGTATCGGCTCGAGGCCCGCAAGCTACTGGATTGCCCGATCCTGGGCGTGGCGAGCGACGATATGTCCGTGGAGAAGTTGGTCGAGCGGGCGCGCGAATCGATCGGCGACACCGGCGAGAAGATCGACGACGCGGTGTTCGACCGGCTGGCGGGCCGGCTGGATTACCTGCACGGCGACGTCACCGACAGCGCGCTCTACAGCCGCCTGGCCGACATGATCGGCTCGGACTATCGCCCGCTGTACTACTTGGAAATGCCGCCGTCCCTGTTCGCGCCGATCGTGGAGAACCTCGCGAAAGTCGGGCTGCTGGAGCGGGCAAGGGTCGCGGTGGAAAAGCCGTTCGGCCACGACCTGGCCTCCGCGCGCGAACTCAACGCGCGGCTGCGTGCGGTGCTCGACGAAGACCAGATCCTGCGGGTGGACCACTTCCTGGGCAAGCAACCCGTCCTCGAGCTGGAGTGCCTGCGCTTCGGCAACCACGCGCTCGCCGAACTATGGGACCGGCGCACCGTTTCCGAAATCCACATCACCATGGCCGAAAACTTCGACGTCGAGACCCGCGGCAAGTTCTACGACGCGGTAGGCGCCCTGCGCGACGTCGTCCAAAACCACCTGCTCCAAGTGCTGGCGCTGGCGGCGATGGATCCGCCGGTCGGTTCCAGCGCCGACGACCTCAACGACAAGAAGGCCGAGGTTTTCCGCGCGATGCCGGCCTTATCGCCCGACCATTGCGTGCGCGGTCAGTACCGCGGCTACACCGACGTCCCCGAAGTGCCGAAGGATTCCCAGACCGAGACCTTCGTGGCGCTGCGCACCGAGATCGACAACTGGCGCTGGGCCGGGGTGCCGATCTTCCTGCGGACCGGCAAGGGGCTGCCGGAGAAGGTCACCGAGGTGCGGCTGTTTCTGCGCCGCGTCCCGGCGCTGGCCTTCCTCCCGGACTGCCGACCCGCGGAGCCCAACCAGATCGTGCTGCGCATCGACCCCGACCCGGGGATGCGCGTCCAGATCTCCGCGCAGGTGGGCGACAAATGGCGCGACATTCACCTGGACTCGTTGTTCGCCGAGGACCTGGGCGAGCCGGAGCGGCCCTACGAGCGCCTCTTTCAAGCCGCGCTGACCGGCGATCGCCAACTCTTCGCCCGGATAGACAGCATCGAAGAGACGTGGCGCATCGTGCAGCCCCTGCTGGACAACCCGTCCGAAATCCACCCGTATGACCGCGGTTCCTGGGGGCCCGACGCCGCGCGGTCACTGTTGCATGGTCACCACGCTTGGCAGGAGCCGTGGATGCCGCGAAGCACGTCCTCAGCACAGTAAGGAGACCCAAGCAAATGCAGCTAGGCATGATTGGACTTGGCCGGATGGGCGCCAACATCGTGCGCCGCGTGGCCAAGGACGGACACGAATGTGTGGTGTACGACCACAATCCCGACGCGGTCAAGGCGATGGCCGGTGAAGAGCGGACCACCGGGGCGAGTTCCCTCGCGGAGCTCCGCGACAAACTCGACGCACCACGCGTCGTCTGGGTAATGGTTCCCGCGGGCACCATCACCACTGGGGTGATCGAGGAGCTGGCCACCACGCTCGAGCCGGGCGACACCGTGATCGACGGCGGGAACTCGTACTACCGCGACGATATCCGTCATGCGAAGACATTGTCGGACAACGGTATTCACCTTTTGGACTGCGGCACCAGCGGCGGGGTGTGGGGCCGCGAGCGCGGCTACTGCCTGATGATCGGCGGGGACGACGAGGCGTTCGCCCGTGCCGAGCCGATCTTCGCCAGCGTCGCACCCGGCGTGGACGCGGCACCGCGTACGCCGGGCCGCGACGGTGAGGTGGCGCAATCGGAGCAGGGCTACTTGCATTGCGGTCCGTCCGGCGCAGGGCACTTCGTCAAGATGGTGCACAACGGGATCGAGTACGGGATGATGGCCTCGCTCGCGGAGGGGCTGAACATTCTGCGCAACGCCGACATCGGCAAGCACGTGCAGGAGGGCGACGCCGAAACGGCGCCACTGTCGAACCCCGAGTTCTATCAGTTCGACTTCGACATCCCCGAGGTCGCCGAGGTGTGGCGCCGGGGCAGCGTCATCGGTTCCTGGCTGCTGGATCTGACCGCCATCGCGCTGCACGAATCGCCTGAGCTGAAGGAGTTTTCGGGACGAGTCTCCGACTCCGGCGAGGGCCGGTGGACCGCCATCGCCGCGATCGACGAGGGCGTTCCCGCGCCGGTGCTAACGACGGCGCTGCAGGCCCGCTTCGCCTCGCGCAGCCTCGACGACTTCGCCAACAAGGCGCTCTCGGCGATGCGCAAGCAGTTCGGCGGGCACGCGGAGAAGCCCGCTAACTAACCCGCTCGACGAAGGTTACGACGGCTTCGCTGAAGGCGTCGTTGTCGTCGCCGGCGGCGGTGTGCCCCGCGTTCGACAGTTCGACGAACTCCGCATTGGGCACGGTCGCGAGGAAATGCTTGACGCCCTCGGGGCTGACGACGTCCGAGAGCTTCCCGCGTATCAACAAAACCGGGATCGTCAGTCCCCTGGCCGCCTGCTCGAAATTCTCGGTGCGCAGCTCGGGGTCGTCGCCGGGCTTGGTCATGAAGGCCGGGTCCCAGTGCCAGTACCAGCGTCCGTCACGCAGCCGCAGGTTCTTTTTCAGCCCCTCGGGGCTGCGTGGCTTCTCCCGGTAGGGCAGGTAGGCGGCAACGGCGTCGGCGGCCTGCTCGAGCGATTCGAATCCGTCGAGGCCGCTGAACATGAAGTCGCGGATGCGGGCGCTGCCGCCCTTCTCGAATCGCGGTACCACGTCGACGAGGACCAGTCTGGTCACCCGCGCGGGGCCGGCCCGGTGGGCGGCAAGGATGCCGGTCAGCCCGCCCATGCTCGCCCCGATGATCGCCACCGGGCGCCCAATGGCGTCCAGGACACGCATCACGTCCGCGGTCAGCGTCTCGACGTCGTAGTCGGCGTCGGGCGCGCGATCGCTGTCACCATGGCCTCTGGAGTCCAGCGCCACGACGTGAAACCCGTCGTCGGCCAGGATTTGCCCGGTGTTTTTCCAGGAAAACCGATTCTGACCGCCGCCGTGCAGCATCAGGATGGTTGGCCGGTTGGTGGCGCCGCGGTTCCATTCGTCGGCGACCAGAGTGATCCCGCCGGCACCGGAAAATTCGACCGTCGTAGGGCTGCTGCTAACGGCGCTCATGGGCGTCCTCTCGGTAGGTCGTCCTCCGACGTTACCTAGGTTGTCTATTCACCCCCGAGCGGGCCCCGGCGGCGGTGAGTTTCTGACGTCGTCGGGGTCAGTCAAGTACACACCCTGCACTAAGAAGAAGGAGGCGGCATGCCATCGATCACGCCCTCGCTCTGGTTCGACCACAACCTCGAGGACGCGGCCAGGTTCTACACCTCGGTGTTCCCCAATTCACACATCGAGGGCTTCAACCGCACCACCGAGGCCGGACCCGGCGAGCCGGGCACGGTCCTGTCGGGCAGCTTCGTTCTGGACGGCACGCGATTCATCGGCATCAATGGCGGCCCGACGTTCAACTTCAGCGAGGCGGTGTCGTTCACGATCCACTGCAAGGACCAGGACGAGGTCGACTACTACTGGGACCGGTTGAGCGACGGGGGCGAGGAATCGCAGTGCGGATGGCTGAAGGACCGCTTTGGTCTGAGTTGGCAGATCATTCCCGACCGACTCTTCGAATTGATCGGCCACCCGGACCGCGCCCGCGCGGCGGCGGCCACCCAGGCGATGTATGGGATGCGCAAGATCGTGATCGCCGAGCTGGAAAAGGCAGCGGAGCTCATCCCGTAGGCCGCCCGATAGTTCACCCATCGCCGAGTCGCTCCCGTCTTATATCCGCACGGGTTACGTTGGTCCGTGCGGACGCGCCGAACAGGGAGTCAAGATGGGTGAACCAGGCTGGATCGACGTGCCCGGCCCCGGCGGGGATCTGAAGGCGCTGACCTGGGGTCCGAGCGACGGCCCGATCGCGCTGTGTCTGCACGGCTTCCCCGACACCGCCTACGGGTGGCGCAAGATGGCTCCGCGGTTGGCCGCGTCCGGTTGGCGAGTCGTCGCGCCGTTCATGCGGGGATACGCCCCGTCGGCGATCCCGGCCGACGGCAGTTTTCACGTCGGTGCCTTGATGGACGATGCTCTGCGCGTCCGCGCGGCGGCCGGCGGCACCGAGCGCGATGTGGTGATCGGACACGACTGGGGCGCAATGGCGGCCACCGGCCTGGCCGCGATGCCCGACAGCCCGTTCGTCAAGGCGGTGATCATGTCGGTGCCGGTGTCCGCGGCGTTCCGCCCGCTGGGACGGGTGACCGAGCGCGGCCGGCTGGCCCGCCTGCTATCACGTCAGCTGCTGCGCAGCTGGTACATCTTCTACTTCCAATTGCCTTGGCTGCCAGAGCGTTCCGCGTCCTGGGTGTTGCCGCTGTTGTGGCGTCGGTGGTCGCCCGGCTATCACGCGGATGAGGATCTCCGCCATGTCGACGCCGCGATCGGCACGGCGGAGAGCTGGCGTGCGGCGCTGGGACCGTACCGGGCCACGCTGCGCAACACCCGAGCCCCGCAGCGCTACGCCGAGTTGAACCGGCTCTGGACCGAGGCGCCCATCCTGCCGAGTTTGTATCTGCATGGTCGCGACGACGGTTGCATGACATCGGCTTTCACGCACTGGACGGAAAAGGCGCTCCCCGCCGGCAGCGAGGCGGCCATTGTCGAGCACGCCGGTCACTTTCTGCAGCTGGAACAGCCGGACAAGGTCGCCGACTTGGTGCTCGCGTTTGTCGGCCCATCCGGCTGAAGCCGTGTCGGCGCACCGCATGGCGGCCGTCGATGCCCAGTTCTATTGGATGTCGGCCAAGCTGCCCAACGATCAGTTCCTGCTCTACGCATTCGACGGTGCGCCGGCCGATCTGGGGCATGCCGTCGAACAGCTTCGCCGTCGCGCCGATGCTTGCGCGGAGCTGCGGATGAGGGTCGACGACGGCAGCCGAATGACCTACCCGCACTGGGTGCCCGCGGCCGTCGGGCCGGAGCGGGTGGTTTGTCACGACTTGGTCGATCAAAGTTGGCGCGGCTGCCTGGCTGCCGTCGTCGCGCTCGCACAAGACCAGCTCGACATCCGCCGGATGCCCTGGCGGATGCACGTCTTCACGCCGGTGCGCGGGATTCCCGGCGCCGCCGGCCCGGGCTGCGTCGCGGTGATGCAGGTCGCGCATGCGCTGGGCGACGGCGCCCGTGCCTCGGCGATGGCGGCATGGCTCTTCGGCCGGTCCGCGCCGGTGCCCGGGGTGACACGGCCGCGGGCGGGCTTTCTGCCGTGGCGGGCGGTCGAGGCGGCCCGCACCCATCAGCGGCTGGTCCGCGACACCCGCGCGGGACTCGTGGCGCCCGGGGTCGGCTCCCGGCCGCCGCTGCCCACCAATGAACGCCCTGAGGGCGTCCGCTCGGTGCGTACGTTGGTGCGGCACCGCTCGCAGGTGCCCGGGCCGACCGTCACGGTCGGGGTGCTGGCGGCGGTCTCCACGGCGCTGTCCGCGTTCCTGGGCGACGCCGCCGAGTCGCTGGGGGCCGAGGTGCCGATGGCTAAACCCGGTGTGCCGCATGCCCATAACCATTTCGCGAACGTCGTTGTCGGGCTGTATCCCGATCTTGACCCGAACGCGCGCATCGAGCGGATCGCGGCCGACCTGGCCAACGGCCGGCGTCGCATGGAGCACCCGGCCATGCGCTCGGCCGACCGGGCGTTCGCGGCGGTGCCCGCTGCACTGCTGCGCTGGGGCATCTCGCAATTCGATGCCGACGCCAGGCCGACGCAGGTGGCCGGCAACACGGTGGTGTCCAGCGTCAATCGCGGCCCCGCGGATCTGAGTTTCGGAGGTGCGCCGGTGGTGTTGACGGCCGGATACCCGGCGCTGTCGCCGGCGATGAGCCTGACGCACGGCGTGCACGGCATCGGCGATACCGTCGCGATCAGCGTGCATGCCGCGGAGTCGGCCTTTCGGCACGGCGCCGGCGTCGATGCCTACGTGCAACTGCTCGACGCGGCGCTGTGAGCTATTGCGCGTCGCCGGATTTTGCCGCTTGTTCGCGGGTCAGGCCGACGGCGCCGATCAGCTCCTCGTGCAGTTCGAACCACACGGTGTGGTAGGAGTCGATGAGCGGCCTGGTCAACCAGGCGCTCTCGCCGTCCTTGACTTTGCCCAGTGCCGCAAGCAGTTTCGACGAATAGGCCGTCAGCCGCGGTAGCTGCCGGGCGGCGGCGTCGATGATCGGAACCACCCGGGCGTGCACCTCGTCCAGGCGGGCCAGCACCGCGGCGTCGTATTCGGCGTCGTCGTGGGTGTTGGGCTCGCCGCCCGGGCCGCCTTTCAGTTGCCAGTCGGTGACCACCGCCTTGAAATCGGCGTTCACGGAACGAAAGTCGTCGTAGGCGGCGGCCATTGCGGCCGAGTCGATGCCCGTTCGCTCCTCGGCGAGCAGATGCTCCAGCCGGGCGCGGCCGCTGGAACTGAGCTTCAGCGTCGCGCCGTCGACCAACAAGCCCGACGCGGTCAGCCGTTCGATGGTGATGGTGACGCCGTCGAGCTCTTCGCCCAGCGTCTTCGCCAGGTCGGGGGGAGCCACGCGGCCCTTCAGCCGGACCGCTTGCAGCACAGCCAGTTCCGTCACTGGCCCGCCAACTTCAACGCGGTCAGCATGACGATCAACGGGGTCGCCGACACCACGTCGCTGTGCCCGGCGTCCAGGGCCGCGCGCACCGCGGCCTCGGAGGTGTCGTCCAGCCTCGGGTGGTCGCCGGTGGTGTGGGCGCGCAGCGGGGCGGTCGCTCGTGCGATGTCGGCCAGTTCGCGCAGCTCGGGCGTATCGGCCTCCGACCACGCGGAAAGTGTCAGATTGCCTTCGCGCACTTCGCCTTCGTTGCCGTCGACGGTGATCTGCCTGCCGGCCAGCTCCGCCGCGACTCCGCGGCCGCAACCCACCACGGCCACCCGGCCCAGTTCGCGGCTCACCACTGCGGCGTGGCTGGCCGCCCCGCCCACTTCGGTGACGATGCCTTGTGCTGCCAGCATGCCCCGGACGTCTTCGGGCCTGGTGTGATCGCGCACCAGGATGACCGGCTCACCCCGGTCGGCGGCGTCCAGTGCCGCGTCGACGTCGGTGTACGCCTGGCCCGATACCACGCCGGGACAGGCGGGTAGGCCGGTCGCCAGAAGCGGCGCGGCCAAACGTGTTTCGGGCTGCAGCGCTGGACGCAGCAGGGCCGCGACGTGCGCCGGCGTCACCCGTCGCAGCGCCTCGGTGTCGTCGATGAGCCCCTCGCGCCGCAGCTGCAGCGCCAGCCGCACCGCCGCTTGCGCCGAGCGCTCGGCCGCCCGTGTCTGCAGCAGCCACAACTTGCCTTCTTCGACGGTGAACTCGATCTCTTGTACGTCGGATCCGAGCCGCTCCAGGCTGCGGGCGGCGTCCATCAACTCGTCGTAGACGTCCGGTTGCTCGGCGCGCAATGCGGTGATCGGTTCGACGTCGACGAGCCCCGATACCACGTCGTCGCCCTGGCCGCCGGGCAGCCATTCACCGAACGGTTCGTCGGCGCCGGTGATCGGATTGCGCGAAAACACTGCCCCCGCACCGGAATTGGGACCCTGATTTCCGAACACCATGGCCTGCACCACCACGGCGGTCGTTGCCCGGTCGTCGAGTCCGTAGTGGGCGCGATAGGCGACCGCGCGCGGTGAATTCCACGAGGCGAACACGGCTTCGATGCCCGCGCGCAACTGCGCGTGCGCGTCGGCGGTTAAGGGTCCTGAGGTATCGCCCACAGTGCGTTGGTAGGTGGCCGTGAACCGCCGTCGGGTGTCGCGGGCGAACTCGGGCGTCGCCTGCGCGGCGAGTGCCTGCTCCACGGCGTCGTTCATACCCAGGTTCAGGATCGTGTCCATCATGCCGGGCATGGAGTGTGTACCTGCCGAGCGCACACTCACCAGCAGCGGGCGCGGGCCCCGCCCGAAGGTGCGTGAGGTCTCGGCCTCCAGCCGGCTGATCCCGTCCAGCACCTCGTCCCAGATGGCATCCATCGTCGCCGCCGGGTCGGCGTGGTACTTCAGGCCCACCGCGGTGGTGATGCAGAACGCGGGCGGTACCGGCAAATTCTGCCGGCGCATCACGTCGATGCCGTGGCCCTTGTTGCCCAGCAGCTCGCGCGGGAGATTCGCGTCGCCGTCGAGCAACACGACCGCCACGGTGCACCCCCTCGTCAGCGGCCCGCCCCCGGTGGGACCTTCCCAGCAGGCCTCGACGAGTATGTCAGGACCCTCCGCGCAACAGTCCGAAGCCGAAGTTCGTGCCGAACCCGCGACGCAGCGCCAGGTGGATCCAGAGCAGCCCGTAGGGCTCGAGCAGCCGTGCCAACGTCAGGTCGCCGACATCGACGGTCTCGAAGCCGAGCTCGGCGACCAGCCCGGCGGTCACCGACCTGGCCTCGTCGTCGTCGCCGCAGACGAACATCACCGGTTGGCCCGGCAGTTGCGGTGCGTCCATCATCGGGAAACCGATCTGGTTCATCGCCTTGCAGACCCGGGCGCCGGGCGCCCACTTCGCGACCTCTTCCCCGCCCGAGGTGGAGTGCCCGACTTCTAGTGCCGTGACGTCGGGGGTCAGCGGGTTGGTGCAATCGATGAGGACTTTGCCGGTGAGGTCGCCGCAGCCCTGCACCGCCGACTGCGTGGTCTGCCACGGCGTGCACAGCACGACGACTTCGGCGGCGGCCGCGGCGGATTCGTTCGTCTCGACGCCGCCGAGCGCGGCGTATTTCGGGTCGTCGGTGTTGCGGACACCGAATGTGACCTGGTGGCCGCGGTTGCGCCAGGCGGTGCCCAACGTGGTGCCGACATTGCCGGCGCCGATGATCGCGATCTTGATGTCGGACTCCTTTCCGTCCAGGAACGCTACTCGCGAACGCGACTGACCCATGATCTAGGTTTGCAGCTATGAATGTGTATGACGTCGGGTTACTGATCCTGCGGCTGGTGCTGGGACTGACACTCGCCGCGCATGGCTTCAACAAGTTCTTCGGCGGCGGCCGGATACCGGGCACCGCGCGATGGTTCGAGAGCATCGGCATGAAGCCCGGTAAGTTCCACGCCACCGTGGCCGCCACCACGGAGGTCTCCGCCGGACTCGGGCTGGCCGCCGGGCTGCTTACCCCGATCCCCGCCGCGGGCTTCGTGTCGCTGATGCTGGTCGCGGCGTGGACTGTGCATCGCCCCAACGGCTTCTTCATCGTCAAGGAGGGCTGGGAGTACAACCTGGTGCTGGCGGTCAGCGCCGTGGTGGTGGCGACGCTGGGCGCCGGGCGGCTCAGCCTGGATTGGCTGATCTTCGGAAAGAACTGGCTCGACGGCTGGCAAGGCCTGGTGCTGTCGGTAGCGCTCGGTCTCGGCGGGGCCATCGGCCAGTTGCTGATCTTCTACCGGCCGCCTGCAAAGCAAGCCGGGTAAGTCGTCACGCCGGCGTTGGCGAGGCAACCGCCTCGGTATCGAGTGCCATCACCTCGGCCGCCGCGCGTTCGCCGGAGCGGATCGCGCCGTCGATCCAGCCGCACATGATCGCGGAGCTCTCCGTCCCGGCCCAGTGGACGCGGCCGCATGGCTCGCGCAGGGTGTATCCGAACTCGGTGAGCACGCCCGGCGGGGCGTGGCCGATCATCCCGCCGCCGGAGTAGCGCTCGGTGGTCCAGTTCTGCTCGTGGAATTCCAGCGGCGCTTTGGCCTTGCTGCCGAACCGGTCGACGAGTTCGCCGATGACGATTGCTTTTCGTTCGGCCTCGTCGAGTTTTGTCAGCCGGCGCGCCGCGGGGCCTTCGGTGATGACGCACATGATCCCGGGGTTACCAGTGTCCGTGCACGCATCGATGGTCAGGGAGGCCGGGGTTCCCGGTGCGGCCGACTGGCCGGACAGCCCATCGGCGCGCCAGAACGGCTCGTCGTAGATCGCCGAGATCTTGATGACCGCGCCGCTGGGCATCCGCTGATGCAGCAGCGCCCGATCCACCGGGAGCATCGGCTCGTAGACGATCGAGCTGGCGACCGCCAACGGTATCGCCACGATGGCCCGCCGAGCCCGCACCGTCAAACCGTCCGCGCTCACGGTCACGCCCTCGTCGTCTTGGCTGATCTGCCGGACCGGCTGCGAAAGGTGCAGCGCGTCGCCCAGTGCGGCCACCATCGGGCGGTGCAGGGCGCCCATCCCACCCACGGGCCGGGCTTCCTGGGCGCCGCCCTTGACTGAAATGACGAACGTCGCACCCCCGCCGGAGGACCCCATCTGCGTCAGCGCCCACAGCAGCGACGTCTCCGACCCCGCCGAGGTGTAGGTGCCGGCCAGCACCATGTCCAGCATCTCGCGGGCTTGCTTGGACATGGTGTTGTTCGCGATCCATTCACCAACGGTGATGCGGTCCCACTCGGCGGCGTGCTTTGCCTCCCACGGCGCTTCGAGCGGGATCGATTTGCACATCTTGTCGAACGAGAGCAAACCGATGCCAAGGTTGGTGACGGCCCAGGGGCTCATCGTCCACGGGATGGTGCCGCCATAGCGGTGCTTCTTGCCGCCGACGATCATCATCGATTCACCGTCGAGGTGTTGTTTGTATTCCGGCACACCGAATTCGCTCATCATCGCGTAGATCCGGTCCTGGCCAGGCCCGATCCAGGCGCCGCCGCGGTCGATCCACACGCCGTCGTCACGAGTGACGGTGAACGTGCGACCGCCGACCCGGTCGCGCGCCTCCAGCAGGGCCACCGAGCGGCCCGCCTGCTTCAGCCGGAACGCGGCCGTCAAACCGGCGAAACCCGCTCCGACCACGCAAAAATCGACATCGGCCACGACTGGCTCCTCACCTAGCCCCGCCCCAGCAGCAAACTACACCGATAGCGGCGCGCGACGTGGCGTGTTTACCCGGATTTCTCGGGTTGCTCGACGGTTTGACTTCCGGACCGGTTGCGGGCCGCGGCCGCTCACAGGTGATGGGCCCGATTGCCACCGCATCGTTTGGCCGTGTACATCGCGCTGTCGGCGACGTCGATGAGTTTTTCAATGAGTCCGAGTGCGTCGAATGTGCCCATCGGGGGTAGTTCGGCGGTCGCCGTACCGATGCTGGCCGTCAGTCCCAGGGGAAGCTCGGCGATGGCGGCACGCAATCGCGCCGAGATTGGCTCGGCGTCCGGCGACGGGCTAGTGGCGGCGATGAGGAACTCTTCCCCGCCCGCGCGGCAAACCAATGCCGTCGGCGACACTTGCTGCCGCAACACGCCGGCGACGGCGATCAGCGCGCGGTCACCCGCGGCGTGACCGAAGGTGTCATTAATGCGTTTGAACGCGTCGAGGTCGATCATGACCATGGTCAGATGGGTCGTGTCAGCGTGTGGATTGGTCAGTCTGCGGGTGAGCGCGGCGATGAACCCTCTACGGTTGAACAGGCCGGTCAGCGCGTCTTCGTCGGCGCGTACTGCGTATGTCCCCATTGCGCGCGACATCCCGCGCATCGCCAGGGGGACCGACAAGTTGAGCATTGAGATCACCCAAAACGCGGCGATTCCCGTTCCGGTGTCGCTCTCGCGAGCCAGGTGCACGGCAGCCACGACAGAGACTGTGACCGCCAAGCCGACGTTGAACACCAGAAGTCTATTGCTGTGAAACAGCGCGACATATCCGCTATTAATCGCCAGAGCGCTGCAGCCCACTGCCGCCAGGGCGGCGGTTGGCTGGGTCAGGCTCCACCCGGCGATGCATGTCGCGGCGACAACCCCGAAGATTTCCGATTGGATCCGGGTCGGCCAGCGCGTCAACCAGAAGACACTTACCGCAACGACGAACCCTGCCGCGGTCGCATTGATGAGCACGACCCCGGCGGTGCGGTGATGCGTGCTGAGCAGTGAGGTCACCGGGACAAGCGCCGATATCAGGGAGATGACGGCCAGGGTCCACTGCGTCGCGCGAAGCAGCCCGCGGTCGCGCAAGATATCCGTGATCCAGTCGAACTGATCAGCCCGAGCCAGCCACGACGCGAATCGGGACACGCTTCGCACCTCCCTTCGGAGATAGCTCAGCATCAAACTCCGGTCGGGGGAGCAATTGTGACAAATCGGCAAACGTCCAGTTCGAATATTGACCCGCAACCGGCTTTGCATAGGGTGCGGCTCATGTTGGTGCATACCGTTCGGACGCGGCGTAGCTCCGATGACTTTCCGCGCGCCGAACATCTGGCCGCCAAGATCGCCGAGGTCGCCGCCGATCCGGTTGCCGTCGAGCCGGATACCGCGGAGATGGTGGCGAATCGGATCATCGACAACGCCGCCGTCAGCGCCGCGGCCGTGCTGCGCCGTCCGGTCGCCGTGGCCCGCATGCAGGCGCTGGCGCATCCCGCGCGGCCGGGGGCTGCGGTCTTCGGCGTCGGGGGCGGTTATTCGGCCGAATGGGCGGCGTGGGCCAACGGCGTCGCCGTGCGCGAGCTCGACTTCCACGACACGTTTCTGGCCGCGGAATACTCTCATCCCGGCGACAACATCCCGCCACTCGTCGCGGTGGCGCAGCAGCTCGGCGTGCCCGGTGCCGACCTGATGCGCGGCGTGGCGACCGCATACGAAATCCAGATCGGCCTGTCGCGCGGAATCTGCTTGCACGAGCACAAGATTGACCATGTCGCGCATCTCGGACCCTCGGTGGCCGCCGGTCTGGGAACCATGCTTCGGCTGGACACCGAGACCATTTACCACGCGATCGGACAAGCGCTGCACCTGACAACGAGCACCCGCCAATCCCGCAAGGGCCTGATCTCCAGCTGGAAGGCGTTCGCGCCGGCGCACGCCGGAAAGATCGCCATCGAGGCGGTCGACCGGGCGATGCGCGGCGAGCGCTCACCGGCGCCGATTTGGGAGGGCGAGGACGGCGTGATCGCCTGGCTGCTGGGTGGACCCGAGCGCGAGTATCACGTGCCGCTGCCCGCTCCCGGCGAGCCGAAGCGGGCCATCCTGGACAGCTACACCAAGGAGCATTCGGCGGAGTACCAGAGTCAGGCGCCGATCGACATGGCACGGCGGCTGCGCCAGCGCCTAGGCGATCTCGACGAGGTCGCCTCGATCGTGCTGCACACCAGCCACCACACCCACGTGGTGATCGGGACGGGATCTGGGGATCCGCAAAAGTTCGATCCCGACGCGTCACGGGAAACGCTCGACCACTCGCTGCCCTATATCTTTGCCGTCGCACTGCAGGACGGCGCCTGGCATCACGAACGCTCCTACGCGCCGGAGCGTGCCCACCGGCGCGACACCGTCGAGCTGTGGCGCAAGATCTCCACCGTCGAAGACCAAGAATGGACCCGCCGGTACCACTCGACGGATCCGGCCTTCGGCGCCCGGGCGGAGGTGACCCTCAAGAGCGGCGAGGTGATCTGTGACGAGCTGGCCGTCGCCGACGCACATCCATTGGGGGCGCGGCCTTTTCGGCGCCCGCAGTATGTGCAGAAGTTCTCCGACCTCGCCGACGGCATCGTCGACCCCGCCGAGCAGCGCCGGTTTCTGTCCGCGGTGGAATCGCTGGCCGAGCTCGAGGCCGTGGATGCGCTGAACGTGGTGATCGACCCGCGGGTACTGCAGACGGCGCCGGTCATCCCGCCGGGGATCTTCGGCTGAGTTCGATTGTGCTGCCTTGGCTTTGAGTGTGAATCGTGGGTGAATCCGCCCGGCGTGTCGCCGCCGTGGGCTCACACTCGAAGCCGTTTGCGCACACTCGAGCGGTCGGGCTAAGGCGTGGAGGGTCCGCCGTACTGCCACACCAGCGTGTGGTCGCCGGTCATCGTCGGGTTGCACCACATCATCCGGGCATTGACGTCTTTGGTGGTTGCGTGCAATACCCTGCACGTATCTCCGGGTGCCGGTGGGTCGGCGCGAGCGGTACCGCCCGCCGCGGCGAATGCGACCGGTGCCACGGCAGCGATCAGCGCCGCGATGCCGTATCGAAATTTGCTCATGATGGATGTCTCCCCAGGACATGCCGACCCGACCTCACCGTATCCGGCGAAAGAGCCGCAGGCAAAGGATTCTTGCCCCTACCCAAGCCATGCGCCTAGAACGCGTTCTAATCTGTCAAACCATGGGATTTCTCAAGCCTGATCTGCCGCAGATCGACATGGCCGAGTGGAGCAAGGGCACCCGCAGCGAGAAGATCCGCCCGATGGCCAAGCACTGGGCCGAGGTGGGCTTCGGCACACCCGTCGCGCTGCACCTGTTCTACGTCGTCAAAATCCTTCTCTACATCCTTTTCGCGTGGTTGTTTGCCTCGGCCACCAACGGAATCGGCGGGTTCACCAACGTCGCGTCGTGGTGGTCGGAACCGATCGTGTTCGAGAAGGTCGTGCTCTACACGATGCTCTTCGAGGTGATCGGGCTGGGCTGCGGCTTCGGTCCGCTGAACAACCGGTTCTTCCCACCCCTGGGCTCGATCCTGTACTGGATGCGGTTCGGCACCATCCGGTTGCCACCGTGGCCCGATCGCGTGCCGGGGACCAGCGGCACCAAGCGCACCCCGTTCGATGTCGCGCTGTACGCGCTGCTGTTGCTGGTGACGCTGCGGGCGCTCTTCTCGGACGGTACCGGGCCGGTGCCCGAGCTCGGCACGACGATCGGGCTGCTCCCGACGTGGGAAATCGTGACGATCCTGCTCCTCGTCGGCGTGCTGGGGCTACGCGACAAGGTGATCTTTCTCGCCGCTCGCGGCGAGGTGTACGTGACCTTGACGGTGACGTTCTTATTCGGGGGCGTCGACATGATCGTCGCCGCGAAGCTGGTGTTTCTGGTGATCTGGATGGGCGCGGCGACGTCGAAGCTCAACAAGCACTTCCCGTTCGTGATCTCCACGATGATGTCCAACAACCCGCTGATGCGGCCCCGATGGCTGAAACGGCGCTTCTTCGAGAAGTTCCCGGACGACCTGCGGCCCGGGCTGCTGTCGCGGCTGCTCGCTCACCTGAGCACCGCCATCGAGATGTTGGTCCCGCTGCCGCTGTTCTTCTGCCACGGCGGCTGGCCGACCACGATCGCGGCCATCGTCATGGTGTGCTTCCACCTGGGAATCCTGGTGTCCATCCCCATGGGGGTGCCGCTGGAGTGGAACGTCTTCATGATCTTCGGGGTGTTGTCGTTGTTCGTCGCGCATGCCCGCTTGGGCTTGGGCGATCTGAAACACCCTGTGCCGGTAGCGATCCTGTTCGTCGTCATCGCGGGAATCGTCGCGCTGGGCAACATGTTCCCGCGCAAGATCTCGTTCCTGCCGGGCATGCGCTATTACGCCGGAAACTGGGACACCACGCTGTGGTGCATCAAGCCTTCGGCCAACGACAAGATCAGCCGGGGCATCGTGGCGATCGCCAGCATGCCGCAGGCGCAGCTGGAGCGGTTCTACGGCAGCCCGGAAGCCGCGCAGATCCCGATCTACATGGGCTATGCGTTCCGCGGATTCAACACGCATGGCCGCGCGCTGTTCACGTTGGCGCACCGCGCGATGGCCGGCCAGAACGAGGACGACTATGTCATCACCGATGGCGAGCGCATCTGCAGCACCGCCATCGGCTGGAACTTCGGCGACGGCCACATGCACAACGAACAACTGATCACCGCGATGCAGGAGCGCTGTCACTTCGAGCCGGGCGAGGTGCGCGTGGTCCTGCTCGACGCGCAGCCGATCCACAAGCAGACCCAGGAATATCGCCTAGTCGACGCCGCCACAGGCGAATTCGAGCGCGGCATCGTCCGGGTCGCCGACATGGTGACCCGGCAACCGTGGGCCGACGACGTCCCGGTCCAGGTGCTGTCCGGGACTGCCGCGTCAACCTAGGCCGACGCCCGGACTTCCCGCGCGGCGGCGACCATGTTCCGCAGCGACGCGGTGACCTCGTCGACGTTGCGGGTCTTCAGCCCGCAGTCGGGATTGACCCAAAGCCGTTGCGCCGGAACGGCGCGCAGCGCCGCACGCAACGACTCGGCCATTTCGCGTTCGCTCGGCACCCGCGGCGAGTGGATGTCATAGACGCCCGGACCTACGCTGTTGGCGAAGCCGGCGGCGTTCAGGTCGTCCAGTACCTCCATGTGTGAGCGCGCCGCCTCGATGGACGTGACGTCGGCGTCGAGGTCGGCGATGGCGCCGATGACGTCGCCGAACTCCGAGTAGCACAGGTGCGTGTGGATCTGCGTCGAGTCGGCTACCCCGGACGTGGCCAACCGGAAAGCGCCTACGGCCCAACGCAAGTACTCGTCCTGCTCGGCGCGACGCAACGGCAGTAGCTCGCGCAACGCCGGCTCGTCGACCTGGATGACCGCGATACCGGCGTCCTGCAGATCCACGGTCTCGTCCCGAATCGCCAGGGCCACTTGGTTGGCGGTATCGGCCAGCGGCTGGTCGTCGCGGACGAACGACCACGCCAGGATCGTGACAGGCCCCGTCAACATCCCCTTCACCGGCTTGTCGGTCAGCGACTGCGCATACGTGATCCACTCGACCGTCATCGGATGGGTGCGCACCACGTCGCCGTAAAGGATCGGCGGGCGCACGCAGCGGCTGCCGTAGGACTGCACCCAGCCGTTCTGGGTGGCGAAGAAGCCCTCGAGCTGCTCGGCGAAGTACTGCACCATGTCGTTGCGCTCCGGCTCACCGTGCACCAGCACGTCCAGGCCGAGTTGCTCCTGCAGCGCGATGACGTCGGCGATCTCCTTGCGCATCTTGCCGACGTACTCGGCCTCGTCGATCTCACCGGCCCGAAAGGCCGCGCGTGCCTTGCGGATTGCCGACGTCTGCGGGTACGAGCCGATCGTCGTGGTCGGCAGCGGGGGCAGCTGTAGCCGCGCCTCCTGGCTCGCGCGGCGGGCGGCCGCGTCACCGCGATGGGTGCCCGACGCGACGATCGAGTCGATCCGGGCCCGGACTTGTCCGTTGTGCAGCCGCGGGTCGCCGCGACGGGAGGCCACGGCGGCGTTGGACGCCGCGATCTCGTCGGCGACGGTGTCGCGTCCGTCGTGCAGCGCCCGCGCCAGCGTCACCACCTCGGCGACCTTCTCCCGCCCGAAGGCCAGCCAGCCGCGCAGGGCGTCGTCGAGCTCGGTTTCCGGCTCCAGCGAGTACGGCACGTGCATCGTCGAGCACGACGTCGATACCGCGACGTTGGCCGCCGAGCCGAGCAGGGTCGCCAGTTTGCCCAGCGCCGCCTCCAGGTCGGTGCGCCAGACATTGCGTCCGTCGACGATGCCCGCCACCAGGGTCTTGCCGACCAATTCCGGGATGCCGGCCGCGGCCGTCTCGGTGCCGGCGACCAGGTCGACGCCGATCGCCTCAATGGGTGTGCGGGCGAGTCCCGCCAGGGACGCGCCCGGGTCGCCGAAGTAGGTCGCGACGTGGATCGCGGGGCGGTTGCTCGCCGAGCCCAGCGCGTTGTAGACGGCCTCGGCCAGCGCGGGCGCGTCGGGGGAGATGTCGGTTACCAGCGCCGGCTCGTCGAACTGCACCCACTGCGCGCCGTTGTCGGCGAGCAGCGACAGCAGCTCGGAGTAGATCGGGACCAGCTCCCGCAGCCGCCCGATCGGTGCATCCCCGCCGTTGACGCCCTTGCTCAACAGCAGGAAGGTCACCGGTCCGATGACGACCGGACGCGCCGGAATGCCTTGTCCGAGCGCCTCTTTCAGCTCGGAAAGGACCTTGTCCGGGTTCAGCGCGAACCGGGTTGCGGGCTCGATCTCGGGAACCAGGTAGTGGTAGTTGGTGTCGAACCACTTGGTCATCTCCAGCGGCGCGACCTCGTCATTGCCGCGCGCGGCGGCGAAGTATCGGTCGAGCTCGTCGGGCACATTCGCGGCCCTGGCCGGTAGGGCGCCGAGCATGACGGCCGTGTCGAGCATCTGGTCGTAGTACGAGAAGGTGTTCACCGGCACCGAATCCAGGCCGGCGGCCGCCAGGCTTGCCCACATGTCGTGGCGCAATGTGGCGGCGACGGACTCCAATTCCGATCGGCTGGTGCGTCCGGCCCAGTAGCCTTCGGTCGCGCGCTTGAGTTCGCGTTTCGGGCCGATGCGCGGCGAGCCGGTAACCGTGGCGGTGAATGGTTGACTACTTACGAAGTGAGTCACGATGTCGTCCTTCATTCGACGGTTTGGCACACCAACCGCAACGGCCGGGGCCAAACGCCCATTCCAGGAGGCGATGAGCCCGCCGGACGCGGCGCGCCCGGCACAGTCGGCAGGTTTTCGGACTCGCAGGCGCCCATAGTCGTAGTGCTCCTACTGGCCGTCGCTTCCCGGTCTCTTTGAAATCAGTGCGTTGCGACGGCGGTCGTTCCTGCATACCGCTACGGGACTGTCCCGGACTTTCACCGGGTTCCCGCTCGCGACGCGTGTCTAACCTGCCTCGCTCGATGCCGGCGCGTCAGTCGGCCAGCGCCTTCGCGATGGGCACTTCGCCATTGTTGAATCCGATGGTGCGGCGGATGGTGGAGTCGTCTGCCAGCGCGGCCGCGACGACAAGCGCGACGTCGGCTCGCGACACCTCACCATTGCCCTTGCCGATCGCGATCCGGCCGGTGGCGGGTTCGAGGGTGAGCCGGCCCGGTCCCAGCACCGTCCAGTCCAGCGCGCTGGAGCGCAGATGGGCATCGGCGGCGGCCTTGGCCTCGGCGTACGGAAAGAACGGATTATCGTGCGATACACCATGATCCGAACCGGCACCGAAGTACGACACCATCACGAACCGCGGCACGCCCGCCTGCCCGGCCGCATCGATAACCCGGATCGCGGCGTCGCGGTCGACGGCATAGGTGCGCGCCGGATTGCCACCACCGGCTCCGGCGGAGAAGACGACCGCGTCGTGCCCGCTCAGCAGTTCGGCGAGCGCGGGGGTATCCAGCTGCTCGATATCGGCCACCACCGGCTGGGCGCCGGTGGCCGCGACGTCGTCGGAGTGCTCGGGATTGCGGAAGACCGAGGTCACCTCGTCGCCGCGCTCGGAGAGGATGTGGGCCAGCTGCAGCGCGACCTTGCCGTGGCCGCCGATGATGACGATGCGTGCCATGCCCCGACGGTACTGCCGTGTCGTGGGTCAGGGTGAGAAAGCTGGTCCGCGATGTTGGGATCGGTAGCAACGCAGGCGGTGCAAATTTTGAGTCAGCAAAAATGCGGTAACACCCCCTGCCGCCCGCCGGGGAGGCCGCGCTGAACAAGGAGAAACGCGACATGAACAGCACCCGCAGCCTACGACGAGGAATCACAGGGCTAGCGACGGCGACGTTGCTGTTTGCCGGTGGCGGGCTGGGCGCAGGCATCGCCCAGGCGCAAGGACCCGGCCCACATCACTGGTGCCCAGGGGATTCCATCTACTACCCGACGGGGCCAGGCCCACATTACGGCTGGGACTGGAATGTCTGCCACACCTATTACTGGGTCAACGGGAAGGGCAATGTTCCCTATGACGGCAAGCTGCCCAGCGATCTTTACGACGGAACGAATCCCCCACCGACGGCGGACAACCCCACGTGCCGCGTCATTGGGTGTGCCCCCTAACGAGGCGCCGGCACCCTAGGGGATGGTGGGCCGGCCGCACTGACCCACCACCTGCCGCCGTCAGAGTTTTACCCGCCCCATGATCAGGTCGATGATCGGCTTTCCGGGCGGGTAGGCGCCAGTGAGCGACGCCATCGTGTGCCCGTAGTCCACCAGCAGCGTGATCCCGCTGATGCCGAACGCGGCGGCGCTGTTGAGGAAGCACATGACATCGCCCATTTGCTCCGGCGTGTGCACCTTGGAGCCGGTCTCGTCGCGGTAGTCCTGCGCGAAGGTGAGCCAGAGGTCGGCGTTGGCCTGGGCCAGCGGGGTGTCGGTGGGACCCGGGCAGATCGCGTTGATGCGGATGCCCTTCTTCAGCAGCGGGTAGCCCTGGGTGGCCACATAGGCGTTGACGACCTTCTTGGAAAAGCCGTAGTGGATGATGCCTTCCGATTCGTGCGCTTTCACCCACTCCTGTGCCGTCGCGAAGTCCGGCGTGGCCAGGAACTCGTTCAGCAAGTCCAAGTCGTTCTCCCAGCCCATGCCGGCGACCGAGGAGATGAAGCAGATTGCCGCACCCGAGGGAAGCTGGTTCTTCTCGAGCAGGCGTTCGAGCAGGTAGCGGTGGCCGAGGAAGTTGATTGCCATCAGGTCCGTGGTTCCCTCGGCGATGCCGGCGGCCGAGAACACGGCGTGGACCGGGCCGTCCAGCTGCTCGAGCGCGGCGTCAATCGACGCGGGATCGCGCAGGTCAACCTGGATGGACTTGGCGACGTCGTAGTTCACCGGCGCGTAGTCCATCACGATGACCTCGGCGCCGAGCTCGCCCGCCGACTTGGCCGCCGCGGCGCCCATGCCTGTCGCGCCACCGACAACGAGCGCGCGCTTGCCGTCGTAGCGCAGCCGATCGACAATGGTCATGGAAATCCCCTTCTCCGTAACTGCCAACCCGGTTCTAACTGCTCAACTGTATGGGTAACAGTTATTTGGCTCAATACCGG
Organism: Mycobacterium sp. IS-1264; assembly: GCF_001954195.1. Lineage (GTDB taxonomy): Bacteria > Actinomycetota > Actinomycetes > Mycobacteriales > Mycobacteriaceae > Mycobacterium. The sequence continues at coordinate 58,412 of NZ_MBES01000032.1, forward strand.
GTCCGGATTGGCGGCCTTACTTGCCGCGCACGGCAACACCACGCAGGAAGGTGTCGCGGGCGTGCACCAGCGCCGCCCGACGGCCGACGGCGCGAAGGATGTTCTCCGGTATCCACTGCAGGCCGATGACGCACCGCGCCAGCATCGCGGTGGAGCCGGCGTCGATGCGGATCTCACCCGACCGGATTCCTTCGGAGAGCAGTGATTTCATCTGGCGAAGCCGCGTTGCGTACAGCCAACCGGGGTTGGGAGTGTTCGGCGGGGATTGCCGCATCCAGGCAAGCTGAATCCGGAACTCGTCGGAAAACCGGTCCAGCGCATTGACGTTGACCCAGCTGAGCGCGTCCAGCTTTTCGACGGGGGTGGCATCCGAACGCAGCACGCTGACCCATCCCGCCTCAACCTTCCTGCCGAATGACTCCATGATCGACGCGAGGAGCTCGTCCTTGGATCCGATCACGCGATACACGGTCCCGGTACCCATGCCCGCGGCCGAGGCGATGTCCCGGATGGTGGTGACTTCGTATCCCTTGCGGCCGAACTCCGTTCGTGCCACGGCCCGGATGTGGGCCGCCTTGTCGCTGGGATCGGCCTCGCTGTCGTCGGCCCACGTCTCGATCACGTCACTGGCGGCCTTGAAAGCGTTGGACCGGTCCAACGCCGAATCGGTATATGGCCGGGCCGCCAACCCTTGCAAGATGATTCGGCACAGCAGCTCGGCCACCTGGTCGGCGGGAGCGGTGTGGCGCATGACGTCGAGCCCGACCTGCAGCATGGTCTGGCAGATGCGGTCGGCCAGCGTGGGAAGATCGATGTCTTGTTTGATGTAGCCGCTCCACCGGCCGGCGCGCAGCGTCTGCAGCATCGCCTGCTGAATCGCGGTGGGCTGCTGCTGGGTTAGCTTCATCAGCTCGGGATCCGCGCTCGGCCCCTCGTAGAACGACATCTGCAGGGCCGCCCCGTGTTGCACGGCGCAATTGGCGATCGCGGATCCCAACTGGATGATCTGCTCCGCGACCGGCTTCGAGTCGGGTTCGTCAAGTCTCGCCTGGGCCGCCAGCCCGATGCGGTTCAAATCGTCCTGATACCGGCGTATCAACTCGACGAGGATCGCCTCTTTGGACTCGAAATGGTGATAGAGGCTGCCGGGGAGAATGCCTGCCGCGTCGGCGATTTCCTGCAACGACGTCCGCAGTCCCGAGGAGGCGATCAGCGACGCAGCGGTCTGCAGGATCTCGGTGCGTCGCGTTCCGGAATCGTCCGTGCCGCCGTGGTCCAAACGATCCACCGGTCGCCTGGCAGCCAATGATTCGGCCTTGGCCATTCGTCCTCCCGCCGAACCAAATCTTTGTTAAAGGCTATCAGACTTCCTCGAATGAATTCGCTGCATACAGCGGTGATGGACCCATTCTAAAGGCTGGGGCCGTCCCAGCGATCGCGCGCGACCACCTCCTCGACGGGCCGCCTGGCGGCCGGCCGAAACGTGTGCCCTGCCTTCAGGCGGCCCACCGGCAGCAGGCAGCCCTGGACGTACGTCTGCGGAATGCCGAGCAGCTGCCGGATCTCGCCTTCGCGGTGCAGGTGCAATGTCGTAACGCACGTTCCGTAGCCGCGGGTGTGCAACGCCAGTTGAAAGTTCCACACCGCCGGGAAGATCGATCCGTAGAGCGTGGCCTGGTGAAACGACTCGTCGCCGTCGATGCGCGGCAGGTACGGCTGATAGCAGGGGATCACCAACAACGGCACCCGCGCCATGTTCTCAACCAACCACTCCGTCGACGACATGAGCCGGCCCTCCGGCGTTCCGGCCGGCAGCATCTCGGCGAGCAGGTGGCCGCCGACCCTGAGCAGATAAGCCTGTCGGTACAGCTCGGCGATTGTGTCCCGCAACACGGGATCTGTCACCACCAGCCACCGCCACGCCTGCTGGTTCGAGCCGTTGGCGGCCTGCAACCCGATGCGCAGGCACTCTCGAATGGCGTCGATGTCGACGGGCGCGTCCAGGTCGAGCGACTTGCGCGCGGACCGGGTTGCGGTGAGCAAATACTCGATGTCCATCAGGTGCCCACGCCGAGCTGGGCCGCCACGGCGAAGACTTCCTCGAAGATCGAGTCGGGCACGGTGAACGGTTCGGTTGCCGAGACTTCGGAAAGGTGAGCATCGATGTCGTCGGCGGTCGGGGTGCTGTCTTTCTCGGCGAGCCAGCCCTGGCCGAGGCCGACGAAGACACGGGCGAAACGACCGGCGCAGGCCGAGTAGTTCTGGTGGCTGAATTGGCAGGCCCGGCTCGCCAGGAAAACAACCATGGGTACGACCAGCTCGGGCTTGATCACGCCCAAGAACCCAATTTCGTCAAGGGCTTTCGGGTCTCCCACGGTTTCGGTCACCATGCGCGAAAAGCCGAACGGGAGCACGGTATTGGAGAGGATGCCGTGCTCGGCGCCCTCGATCGCGATCACGTTCGACAACCCGACCAGCCCGGCCTTGGCCGCCGCATAATGGGCTTCCAACGGCTGGCCGAACATGCCGCCCGAGGAGGAGATGAACACGAAGCGGCCATAGCGCTGCCGCTTCATCACCCGGTACGCCGGTTGGCTCAGGTAAAACCCGCCGTCGAGATGCACGCCGAGCATCTTGCGCCAGTCGTCCGCGGACAGCTCGTCGAACGGAATGCTGTTGAAAATCCCGGCATTACTGACCACGGCGTCGAGCCGGCCGAAGCGCGCGAGGGCCATCTCGACGATCGCGTCGCCGCCTTCCGGGCTGGCGACCGAGTCGTGCGAGGCCACGGCCACGCCGCCCTCCCTTTCGATCTCGGCGACGACCTGGTCCGCGACCGTGGCGTCGGACCCGTCACCGTGCATCGTGCCGCCCAGGTCGTTGACGATCACCGAGGCGCCACGTCGGGCCAGCTCCAGCGCATACAGCCGGCCGAGCCCCCGGCCCGCTCCTGTCACGATCGCGACCTGGTCGGTGAAATCGATCATGAGACAGCGTCTTTCGCAAGACGCGCACCGAGTTCCGTGAGATAGCCGTCGGGGCCACCAAGGAACTCGCTCCAACTCAGCAGCCGTTTGAGGTAGAGGTGGGCATCGTGTTCCCAGGTGTAGCCGATGCCCCCGAACACCTGGATCGCGGTATCGCCCACGGTGGCCAATCGTCCGGCGAACGCCTTTGCCCGCAACGCTGCCAGATGGCGCTGCTGCGCATCGGCGTGGTCCGCCGCCCACAACGCGTGGATCACCCCGCTGCGGGCCAACTCGACCGTTTCGTACATGTCGACGCACAGATGCTGGATGGCCTGGAACGAGCCGATGACCTGACCGAACTGCTTTCGCACCTTGGCATATTCGATGGCTAGGTCCATCACGGCCCGCGCGGCGCCGAGCGCGTCGGCGGCCGTGGCAACGAGCACGTCGTCGACCACCGCGGCAACGGCGTCCGGGGACGACGTGGCCAGCCGGTGTGCGGGCGCGTCATCGAGCGCGACTCGAAAGTGCTTGCGGGTCTGGTCGATACCGCGCTGGGGGGCCACCGAAATGCCGGCGGAGTCGGTCTTCACCGCGAAAAGCCCGGTCCCGTTCTCGTACTCGGCGAGTACGAGCAGGACGTTCGCCGCGGCTGCGTCGGATATGGTGACCTCGCCCCGCAGCACGCCGTCGCGGTCGCGCCCGGCGGCGCTGACCGCAGCGTCATTGCGATCGAGCGGTCCGACGGCGACGATCGTGGTTCCGTCGGCGATCCCGGTCAAAAGGTCGGCCGCTTCGGCCCCAACGCCGAGCCTGGCCAGCGCGCGCGGCGCGGCAACCGCGCTCGACAGCCACGGTCCCGGGTGCAGGGCGGCGCCGAGCTCTTCGGCCACGATGCCCGCTTCGACCATCGTCATGCCGGCGCCGCCGTACTCGGTCGGCACCAACAGCCCGGTCGTTCCGAGGTCGGCGAGGCCGCGCCAGACGGCGCCGGTGGTACCGGTCGGGTCGTCGAGTAGAGCGCGCACGTGTCCAGAAATCGGGGCTTTCTCGGCGAGGAAGTGTCGCGCCGTGTCGCGGAGCGCGACTTGCTCGTCGTTCAATTCGAGGTTCATTGGCGCGGCAATCCGAGCACGCGTTGGGCGGTGATGTTCTTGTTGATCTGGGTCGTGCCGCCGGCGATGGTCAGTGAGCGCGACGTCAGGCGGTAGTCAGCCCACCGGTGCTGCTCCCCGCCGGTGCCCAGCACGTCGAAGGCCAGGGCGGCCATGTCCTGTCCGATCTCACCCCAGACACTCTTGGCGAGACTGGCCGAGCCCATGGCAGTCTTGTCCGAGCCGCCGTGCAGCGTCGCCGAAATCGAGCGCTGACACAGCAATTCGAGATACTTGATGCGCACCCCGATTTCGCCGAGGCGACGCAGTGTCACCGGGTCTTGAAGGATGCCCTGCGCGTCATCGGCGGCGGCGAAGTCGGACACCAATTCCTCCAGCCGCACCTGCATCTCGGCGTAGAGCCGTGCGGCCCCGGCGCGCTCGTGGCTGAGCGTGGTGGTGGCCACCTGCCAGCCGCCGTTCAGCGGGCCCAGCAGCGCGTCCGCCGGAACTCGCGCGTCGTGGAAGAAGATCTCGGCGAAATCGGTGTCGCCGTTGAGGGTGACGAGCGGGCGGACCTCGATGCCGGGCAGCGTCATGTCGACGATCAGGCACGAGATGCCTTTGTGTTTCGGGGCCTCCGGATCGGTACGCACATAGAGCTGGCACCAGTCGGCGCGATGCCCCAGCGAGGTCCAGATCTTCTGTCCGTTGACGACGAAGTCGTCCCCATCGCGCACCGCGCGGGTGCGCAGCGCGGCCAGGTCGGATCCCGCTTCCGGCTCGGACATCCCCTGGCACCAGATGTCGTCCGCGCGCATCATGCGGGGGAGCAGCGTCGTCTTCTGCGTCTCGGTGCCGTATTGCATGATCGCCGGCGCGATGTTGTTCATGCCAATGACGTTGAGCGGCAACGGTGCCCGAGCGCGCGTGGTTTCCTCGGTGTAGACCAGCTGCTCCAGAACCGTCGCCCCGCGGCCACCGTACTCGCGCGGCCACGACACGGCCGCCCAGCCGGCGTCGGCCATCGTGTGGTTCCAGGCGCGCAGCATCGCGAAGGTGGCGTCGTCGCGGCCGGAGGGGCGACGGGCGGCGATCAGCTCGTCGGTCAGATTCGCGGACAGCCAGTCGCGCAGCTCGGCGCGGAACTGTTCCACCTCAGCCGGGTAGGAGAAATCCACGTTCTCTTGTTTACCTCGTGCGATTGACTGGGCCAAGCCCCGGACTTTACGTTGGAACAGATATTTGGTCAACGCGGTCCAAGGTTCGGAGGTGGAGCGTGCCGAGCGACGCTCCTGGCGACCAGCCGCAGGTTTTCGGCCTGCTGGCCTCCGCCCTTGCGGGCAGCGCGGTGGCGGTGGCTGAACTGCAACCGGGTGAGCCGTCGTGGACCGACGGCCAGACGATTTACCTGGATCCTTCCGCGCCGGCCCGCGCGAAACTCGAAGCGGTTGCCGTCCAGGCCTCGATGCTCGCGGCCGGCAGCCTGGACCCCGACGTGGTGCGTTCCCTGGTCCGGCGCCCACGGCTGGCCAAGCGGTATCTGGCGATCGAGGGTCATCGCGCATTGGTCGCCAATAGCGATCTGCTGCCGGGCACGCTGGCATCGATGGGCAACCGAGACGTCGCGAGTCGCACCGGGTCGGCCGTCGATTCCCTGCGAATTGCCGAGGGCAGGGAGGCGATCGACGACCCGCCGCCGGAATTCGGGGTGATCCGTGCCGCGAAGGTACTGGCCGCGGGTTCGGCCAAGCCCGAGGACCGGCGCAACGCCGTTCATGTCCCGCGCGGGGACGGCGCGAAGCAACTCGAGGAGCTAGAGGACGGCGCGATCGACGATTCCGACGACCCGGACATGTTCACCAGCCCGGTGGGCGGGGGCGGCTTCATCGGCAAGTGGCTGAAGAAGATGCTGTCTTCGGCGCGTAAGACCGGGAGCGGCGGTGGTCCGCCCGGCGCGGATACCCCGACGCACCGGACGAACTCCGCCAACCGCGGCCTGCACGCCGTCGCCTCGCTGGCGTCAACCGCGAGCGAGGAGGTCGACGACCACGAAACCCACAGCGACGTCGACGGCGTGACCTATCCGGAATGGGATGTCACGCGCAGGAGCTACCGGCCCGCGTGGTGCACCGTGCGCGAAATCGAGGGGGAAATCAAGCCATCGGCGACCCACGCGATCGATGCCGCCATCGGCGTGCGGCGCCCGCTATCGCGACTGGGGATGGGCCTGCACCGCCGCCACCGCCAGCCGCAGGGCGACGACATCGATATCGACGCCGCGGTCGAAGCTCGCGTCGAGGTGCTGGCCGGGTCGGTGCCCGACGAGGCGGTATACCTCGACAGCCTGCGGCGCCGACGCGACCTGTCGGTGCTGCTCCTGCTCGACGTGTCGGGGTCGGCGGCGGAGCCAGGAACGGTCGGACGCACGGTGCACGAACAACAGCGTGCGGCGGTCGCCAATCTCGCTGTGGCACTGCACGATCTGGGCGACCGGGTCGCGCTCTACGCCTACTACTCGCAGGGCCGGCGCGCGGTGAACATGGTGCCCGTCAAACGGTTTGACGACCATCTCGACTCCCGGGTCATGAAGCGGCTTAACAGCCTCGAACCCGGCGCGTATTCCCGCCTCGGCGCGGCCATCCGCCACGGCTCGGCGGTGCTCGAGGCACGCGGAGGCACGTCGCGGCGGCTGTTGGTGGTGTTGTCCGACGGGCTCGCGTACGACCACGGTTACGAGCGGGCTTACGGTGCCGCGGATGCGCGCCGCGCCCTGATCGAGGCGCGCCGCCGCGGCACCGGCTGCGTATGTCTGACGATCGGAGCGGGAACCGATGTGCAGTCGTTGCGCCGGGTGTTCGGCAGTACCGCGCACGCGACGATCGCGCGGCCCGATCAGCTCGCCGGCGTGGTCGGACCGCTGTTCCGGTCCGCATTACGATCGGCTGAGGTTCACCGAAGGGTGTCCAAACCAGCTGTTCAGCGGGCTTGAAACAAACATCTGTTCCGGATAGGCTCGAAAACACCGCGGTGCTGCGGCTGACAGAGGGGACGCAATGGCCGACGAGTCCGGAGTCGCTTACCGGAACGGCGTGACCCCCGAGGCGGACACGGTGCGGCCCTACTACAAGGCGATTGGCGGCGAAGAGGCAATCTTCAAGGCGGCGTACCGCCAGGGTTTGTCCCTCGTCTTGAAGGGCCCGACGGGGTGCGGCAAGACCCGCTTCGTCGAGGCGATGGCCTTCGACCTCGGCCGGCCGCTGATCACCGTCGCGTGCCATGACGACCTCACCACCGCGGATCTGGTCGGTCGGTATCTGCTGCAGGGCGACGAGACTGTGTGGGTGGACGGTCCGCTCACCCGGGCGGTGCGCGAGGGCGCGATCTGCTACCTGGACGAAGTGGTGGAGGCCCGTCAGGACACCACCGTGGTGCTGCATCCACTCGCGGACCACCGCCGCCAGCTGCCCATCGAACGGCTCGGTGTCACACTGGACGCGGCCCCCGGATTCGGCCTCGTGGTGTCCTACAACCCCGGCTATCAAAGCGTGCTCAAGGACCTGAAGGATTCCACGCGTCAGCGCATGGTCGCCATCGAATTCGGTTTCCCCGCAGCAGATGTCGAGGAGGCCATCGTTGCGCACGAGTCGGGTGTCGACGATGCGACCGCAGCCGAGCTGGTGCGTTTCGGGCAGGCGATCCGCCGGCTGGAAACCGGCGGGTTGCGCGAGGTCGCCTCGACGCGCGTGCTGATCGCGGCGGGCCGGCTCGTCGCGGAGGGCCTGACACTGCAAGAGGCGGCCCGGGCGGCGATCGCCGGGCCACTGACCGACGACGTGGCCGTGGGCAAGGGGTTGGGCGAGATGGTCGACATCTATCTGGGCGGATCCGGGGTTGATGGGGCGCGATGATTGACGGTCTAAACCGCCCCCGCTAGGGTCTGAACAAATATTAGGTTTTCGGATCGGCGCGCACGAGATCGCCACCCGGGAGGTCGGATGTCCTACGAAAGCACTGCTGAGCCGATCAAGGTCGGCTACCTGATGGACTTCACGCTGCCGCCGGGCTTTCCCGAAGAACTGAAGGCGTCCTTCACCCAATGCTTTGACCTCGTCTTCGACGAAGCGCACGAGCAGGGCCTGATCGATCGCCCGGTGCAAATGATCTACCGCGAAGTGGAGGGGCTGCCGAAGGGGTCGGTCAAGGCCGTGATCGATGCCTTCGGCGAGCTCGTCGACGAAGGCTGCCTCGTGGTGTTCGGCCCGCACATCACCGACAACTGCGTTCCCACCCGCGAGGCGATCCAAGAACGGTTCAAGGTCCCCGCCATCAGCGTCACCGGCACCGACGACTGGTTGGGCGAATGGACGTTCTCCTTCCCGCAGGGTTCGATGACCGACGAGCCGATCTTCATCGCGGACCTCGTCGCCAAACGCGGACTCTCCGAGATCGGCGTCCTCGTCGAGCAGAACCTGATCGGCGAGAGCTACCTCAAGAACCTGCGAAGCGCTTGCCGCCGCAATGGCATTCGCATCGTTGCTGAAGCGGCGATCGCCCAAACCGCGCAGGACATCAATGAAGCCATCCGCACCCTTCACGATGCGAAGGCCGAAGCGATCGTGCATCTGGGCTTCGGCTTCGGGATCGTGTTCATCAACCCGGCGCTGCAGGCCGTCGATTGGGACCCGCCGCGATTCACGACCACGGCTTTCCAGAACGCGTGGGTGAACCCGATCATGTGGGACGCATTCATGGGCTGGGTCGGGGTCGATCAGTATGACGAGGCGAATCGAGTCGGCCAGGACTTCCTCGATCGTTACGCCGAGAAGTACGACGGTAGCCGCCCCGAATATTGCGTGTCGGTGGTCAACCGTGACGTCGCCGCCACACTTGTGCGCGCGTTCACCGATGCGCACCCGCTCAGCCCGCGCGGCGTCAAAGAGGCATTAGAGCGGGTGAAGATGATGCCCGCCGCCTCCGGCGCGCCCGGCACCCGGGTCTCCTTCGGCAAATGGACTCGGCGGGCGTGGATGGGTGCCGGCTACCTGGTGGCGCGCACCCTCGACGCCGACGGCACCAACTCGCATTTGGTCGATCGCTTCGGAGAGTGAGAAATGAGCACTGACCAATCCGCACCGCTTGCCGCCGACGAGAAGCCGGAATCGCCGCCGCGAAGCCGCAAACGCGGCTGGGGTGGCTGGATCGCCGGCGCTGCGCTGGCAGCGTTCGCGCTCTTCTTCATCGCGAACCGCCGTGTCGCCCTGGATCCGCGGGTCGCCAACCCGAATGTCGTGGGCCGGCCGCGCCCGGTCAAGTTCCAATTCGGGCTGGACTACATCGGGTTCCTGGATGCTGCCACTGTGGTGGCGCTCATTGTGCTGCTGCTGGTCTTTATCCGAGGCTGGCGACGGAATCCGGGCAGTCCGGTCATGCTGATGTTCTTGTGCACCACGCTGATCGTGTGGCAGGACCCGATCATGAACTGGGCCCCGTTCGCGGTGTACAACCCCGATCTCGTCCACTGGCCGGAGTCGTGGCCGCTGGTGTCGCTGTCGCCGACGGTCGAACCGTTTGTCGTTTTCGGTTACGTGATGTTCTATTTCGGCCCCTACTTTCCGGCCGTCTGGATCCTGCGGAAGCTGCAGGCCAAGCACGGGCCGCAGGCGTTCGTGTCGCGACATCCGTTGGTGTGCCTGGGTCTGATCACGATGGTGATCGGCTTCGTCATGGATGCGTTTCTGGAGAACACCCTCATCCACTGGGGCATGTACATCTACTCGCAGGTGATTCCCTGGGGCTCGGTATTCACCGGCACGACGTTCCAGTTCCCGTTGATCTGGGAGTCCTTCTCGGTGACGTTCGTGATGGTGCCCGCGGCGATCCTGTGCTATCGCGACGACACGGGTAAATCGGTGGCGGAGAAGCTGGCCGCCAAGGCCAAGGTCTTTCCGACGCGCCCGGTGCTCGGCACCTTCCTCGTGATGTTCGCCATTATCAATGTCTCCTACTTCGCGTACGGGGCGTGGTTCTGGGCTATCAAGGTCAGCCATGCGGCGACTTCGGTGGCCTGCCCGTGGCCCTACCCGGAGGCCAAAGTGTATGACCCGCAAGGGTATTACGAGAAGGCAGGGGCGCAGGGCCCGTACTCGGTCGGCATCTGGTCGACCTGGGCGAGCGGGGAACCCAACGGCCGACCGCAAGTCCAACCGCCGGCGCCCGGTGAGGGTGCCTGTGCAACCCCGAGTAAGAATGGCTGATCCTCGTAGCGTCGTCATCACCGGCGCTTCCCGTGGCCTGGGCTTCGCCTCGGCGGTGCGCCTCCACCGCGAAGGGTGGCGGGTAATCGCGGCGATGCGCGCACCCGAGAAGGGGATCGCGGCGCTGCGCGAGGCGACGGGAGCGGCCGGTGACGACGACCGTCTGGTCGGCGTGCAGCTCGATCTTACGGACGCGGCGTCAATCTCCGCTGCCGCCAAGACAATTGAGGAAGCCGTCGGCGCGCCCTACGCGCTGGTGCACAACGCGGGGATCTCCGCCGCCGGAATGGTGGAGGAGACCGATACGGAGCTGTGGCAGAAGATGTTCGCCACCAGCGTCATCGGCCCCGTCGCGCTCACCCAGGCGCTGCTGCCGGCGATGCGCGCGGCCGGCGAGGGACGCATCGTGCTGGTGTCCAGCGCGTCCGGGGTGCGCGGCCAGCCCGGCACCGCGCCGTATTCCGCGGCCAAGGGGGCGCTGGAGCGATGGGGTGAGGCGATGGCGTGCGAGATCGCGCCCTTCGGCCTCGGCGTCACCGTTTTGGTGACCGGCGTGTACGACACCGACATCATCACCGACGCGGGCACAACCGACGACCGTGATTTCGACGGCCCCTACGCGCGGCTGCATACCACCATGAACACCCGCGGCCGTTTCGCGATCCGTTTCGCCAGGCCACCCGAGCGGTTCACCGACGGCCTGGTCAAGGCGCTGGGCGACCGTGTGCCGTTCCGTCGTCGCGGCGTGGGACCCGATGCCTCGATGCTGTTGGCACTCAACAGGATCCTCCCGGCCTCGGGCATGCACCACATGTCCCGGATCGTGCTGGGCATCCCCAGACAGGGGTCGATGCGCGGCGGGACATGGCCGCTGACCGTCGGCCAACGGCTGATGGTGCTCGCCGCTCGAGTTCTACCGGCGTCGGTGTTGCGGCGCTTGGGATCAAAGGAGCAGTAATGGAACAGCTTTTCGACGACCTGGAAGACTTCGGCGCCTTCGACGACGCCGTCTCCGGCGACGTGCGCGACCCCTACACGGAACTGGCGCGGCTGCGCCGCGAGGAGCCGGTCCAGCGCCTGGACACCTCGGGAATGCCCCACGAGGAGTCCAAGCCGGTGTTCATCGTCTACCGCCACGAGGAAGCCCAGCAGATGCTGCGCGACAACGAAACGTTCTCGTCGGCGGCCGTCATCGCGGCGTTCGGTCCGGTGCTCGGCGAAGGCGTGATGCTCGGCATGGACGAACCGGTGCACGGTCGGCTGCGGTCGCTGGTGTCAAAGGCGTTCTCGCAGAAGGCCTTAGCGCGGTGGGAGGACGAGCTGGTCGGTCGCGTTGCCAACAGCCTGATCGACAAGTTCGCGGCGAAGGGCAAGGCCGACCTGGTCAAGGAATTCACCTTCGACTATCCAAGCCAGATCATTGCCGGGCTGCTGGGCCTGCCGGAGGAGGACTATCCGCAGTTTCAGCGCTGGTCCATCTCCCTGCTGAGCTGGATCCTCAACCCGGAACGCGGGCTCGCGGCGTCGGCCGCGCTGTGTGACTACTTCGCGCCGATCCTCGAGGCCCGCCGCGCCGAACCGAAGGACGATCTGATCAGCGCGCTGGCCCAGGCGGAGATCGACGGGGAGAAGCTCGACGACGAGGAGATCTTTTCGTTCTTGCGCCTACTGCTGCCCGCGGGGGTGGAGACCACCTATCGCGCGCTGGGCAGCCTGCTCTTGGCACTGCTGTCCGACCCCGCGCAGCTGGACGCCATCCGCGCGGACCGATCGCTATTGCCCCAGGCGATCGAAGAGGGGGTGCGGTGGGAACCGCCCCTGCTGACCATCACCCGGGTTGCCACCCGCGACACCGAACTCGGTGGGGTGCCGATCCCGGCCGGCTCGACGGTGATGCCGATGCTGGGATCAGCCAACCGGCAGGAAGACCGCTACCCCGATCCCGACAAGTTCGACATTTACCGACAGGCCAGGGGACACCTCGGCTGGGGGCACGGCGTGCACGTCTGCCTCGGCATGCACCTGGCGCGGCTGGAGATGCGCACCGCCATCAACCTGTTGCTCGACCGGCTGCCGAATCTTCGACTGGACCCCGACGGGGACGACCCGCACATACGGGGGCAGGTTTTCCGGTCGCCGACGTCGGTCCCGGTGCTGTTCGACCCCCAGTGACCAGCCCCGCAGCGGTTGCACCTTGTCAATCGGCTAGTTTCCAGTAAGGCTCTCCGTAGCCCTTCAAACGACGCAGAAGAGAGTGACAGATATGACCGAGGCTGTAAAGGTTCGCTTCGAGCCCAAAATGATGATCGACGGCAAGCTCGTCGAGGGCCAGGCGGGCACCTTCACCAACATCAACCCGGCGACCGAGGAATCGCTCGGCGAGGTCGCCGACGCGTCGAAGGAGGACATGCACCGGGCCATCGACGCCGCCCGGCGCGCCTTCGACGAGACCGACTGGTCGACCAACCGTGAGCTTCGCAAGCGCTGCCTGTTGCAACTGCACGACGCGATCGAATCCGAGAAGGAAGAGCTACGCGAGGAACTCATCCTCGAAGTTGGTTCCCCACGGGCCATCACCTTCGGCCCCCAGCTGGACGCCCCGCTGGCCGACGGACTGAAGTACCCGGCGCGACTGATCGACGAGTACGCGTGGGAAACCGACCTCGGGGACCGGGTGATCAGCCTGACCGGCGCCAACACCTCCATCAAGGTCTGGCGGGAGCCGGTGGGCGTAGTCGGCGCGATTGTGCCGTGGAACTTCCCGTTCGAGGTCACGCTCAACAAGCTCGGCCAGGCGCTGGGAACTGGCAATACGGTGGTGCTCAAACCGGCGCCCAATACCCCGTTCAACGCGACCCGGCTGGGCCGGCTGATTGCCGAAAAGACCGACATCCCGGCCGGCGTCGTCAACGTCGTCACCGCCTCGGATCACTTTGTGGGCGAAGAGCTTACGCTCTCGCCCAAGGTTGACCTGATCTCGTTCACCGGCTCGACGGTGGTCGGCAAGCGGATCATGGAAAAGGGCGCTGCCACGATGAAGCGGCTGTTCCTCGAACTCGGCGGCAAGTCGGCCACCATCGTTCTCGAGGACGCCGACTTCGGGTTGGCGTGTGCGATCGGCATCGCCCCGTGCATGCACGCGGGCCAGGGCTGCGCCAATCCCACCCGGATGTTGTTGCCGCGGTCTCGCTACGACGAGGGTGTGGCAATCCTCAAGGGCATCTATGAGAACGTCACGTGCGGTGACCCGCAGGACCCCGGAACCCTGTGCGGTCCGGTGATTTCGCAGCGACAGTTCGAGCGGGTGACGGGCTACATCAAGAAGGGCGTCGAAGAGGGCGCCACCGCGCTGGTCGGCGGGCCCGGCGCGGAGACCGGTTTCGACAAGGGATACTTCATCCGCCCAACGCTTTTCACCGACGTCGACAACTCCATGACGATCGCCCAAGAGGAGATCTTCGGGCCGGTGCTGTCGGTGATCCCGTTCGACGACGAGGAGGACGCGATCCGGATCGCCAACGACAGCGTGTACGGCTTGGCCGGCAACGTGATGTCGGGCTCGCTGGAGCATTCGCTGGCGGTGGCTCGCCGGATCAAGGCCGGCTTCATCGGCGTCAACGGCGGGGCGCCGTACGGCGCCGACACCCCGTTCGGCGGATACAAGCACAGCGGGGTGGGCCGCCAGAACGGCGTCGCGGGGTTCGACCAGTACACCGAAATCAAGTCCGTGGGGTATCCCGTCGGCTGAGTTGCCGGCGTCGAGATTGCCGTCAGGGTTGTGGTTTTGGAGCCGATCGCAGCCATGACGGCAATCTCGGCGCATTAGGTCTAGCCGCCGTGCGAGAGGACCGCGAGTTTGTGTTCGCCGCCGTCGCCGACGAACGGCGCCGCATCGCATATCTGCTGGATCGTTTGGACGAGTCGCAGTTGGCCACCGCCAGCCTGTGCGATGGCTGGGACGTCAAGACTGTGGCCGCCCATATCGTCAGCACCATCACGGACGGAACCCCGGCATTTCTGAGCCTCGCGCTGCGCCATCGGAGCATGGCGCGCGCGATCGACGAGTTGGCCCGACGGGGCGCGCGGCGGCCGGCCTCTGATATCGCCGCCAGCCTGCGTCAATGTGCGGATCGCCGGATCAGTCCGCCGTTGTTCGGCCCACTCGATCCGTTGGCTGACGTCCTGGTGCACGGTGGCGACATCAGGATCCCGCTCGGCCTGCCGTTTGCCCCCGACCCGCAGTTGGCGGCGCTGGCGATGGATTTCCTGACCGGTCCGTGGCCGTTCGGTTTCGTTCCGTTGGGCCGCCTGCGCGGGATCAGCCTGCGCGCTAACGATATTCGTCGGACCTGGGGGAGGGGTGCCGAGATTCGCGGACCGGTCGCCGCGCTCATGATGGCGGTCAGCGGCCGCACCGCGCTCTTGCATCGGCTCGAAGGGCCGGGCCTGGCACGGCTGCTCGAGCGGGTACCTGCTCCTCCTGGCGATTTGACCTAATTTTTGTTCCGTTCTAGATTTGACGGAGGGCCGGGTGACGCGCGAAAGGGTATGACGGAATGACTGATTTCGACTCGGTCGATTTCTTCACCGACGCTTCCCTTATCCCCGATCCGTACCCCTATTTCGACCACCTGCGCGGCCGTTGCCCGGTGATGCCGCAACCCGAACAGGGCGTCATGGCGATAACGGGGCACCAGGAAGCCCTCGCGGTGTACAAGGATCCGGCCTTCTCCTCATGTGTCTCGGTCGCCGGCCCCTTTTCGGGCCTGCCCTTCGAGCCCGTGGGCGACGACATCGGCGAGCTGATCGAGCAGCATCGCACGCAGATCCCGATGAGCGAACACATCGTCACCCAGGATCCGCCGGACCATACCCGGACGCGGGGGCTGCTCAGCCGCCTGCTGACTCCCAAGCGGCTCAAGGAAAATGAAGACTTCATGTGGCGGCTCGCCGATGCGCAGCTCGACGAGTTCGTCTCCCGCGGAACGTGTGAGTTCCTGGACGACTACGCGCGACCCTTTTCGGGATTGGTGATTGCCGATCTGCTGGGTGTTCCGACGGAAGACCACGAGGAGTTTCGGGCGGCGTTCTCCGGCCAGGTCCCTGGCGGGATCGACGACGACTCGGTGACGCGCGCACACAACCCGCTCGAGTACCTCGACGAAAAGTTCACCACTCACATCACCGAGCGCCGCCGCGAACCGCGATCCGACGTGCTGACCGAGCTGGCCCTGGCGAAGTATCCCGACGGCTCGACTCCCGAAGTCATCGACGTCGTCCGGCTCGCCACCTTCCTGTTCGCTGCCGGACAGGAAACGACCACCAAGTTGCTCAGCTTCGCCGTACGAACGATCGCCGAACATCCGGAGCTCCAAAAATTGCTTCGCGAAGACCGGAGCAAGATACCGACTTTCGTCGAAGAGACACTGCGCATGGAAAGTCCGGTCAAGTGTCATTTCCGCATGGCGCGGACATCGACGTCCATCGGTGACATCAAGGTTCCGGCGGGCAGCACCGTGATGCTACTTCCCGGCGCAAGCAACCGGGACGCCCGTAAATTCGATGACCCCAACGAGATTCGCATTGACCGGATCAATGTTCGCGAACATATCGCGTTCGGACGGGGCAATCATTCCTGCCCCGGCGCACCCCTGGCCCGGGCCGAGGGACGGATCTCGCTCAATCGCATCCTCGACCGGATGGCAGACATCACCATCGCCGAGGAGCAGCACGGTCCTCCAGATGCCCGGCGCTATACCTACGAACCAACGTGGCAGATGCGTGGCCTCACCGAACTGCACCTGGGATTCAGCCCGATCGCGTGAGCGCTATGCACGAAACCGCCAGGTGGGATCCCGGATTCACGGAGCGGCTCGTGAATGCGGCGGGCCCCGTAGCGCGGCGCTGGTTCCGCTTCGAGGTGCGCGGGTTGGAATCGTTGCCGGTACAGGGCGGCGCGCTGCTGGTGTCCAACCATTCCGGCGGCATGCTGACGCCCGATGTGCTGATCTTCGCCTCAGCGTTCTACCGCAAATTCGGCTACGACCGCCCGCTGTACACGCTGGGTCACGACGGGATGTTTGCCGGACCGCTGGCCGGCGTGTTCACCCGTCTTGGCGTGATCCACGCCAGCACGGAAAACGCCGTCAAAGCGCTGCGGTCGGGAGGAGTCGTGCTGGTTTTCCCCGGCGGCGTCTACGACGCGTACCGGCCGACACTGGCCGAAAACGTCGTCGACTTCAATGGGCGCACGGGATATGTCAGGTCGGCGATCGCCGCGGGGGTGCCGATTGTGCCGGCGGTGTCCGTCGGCGGGCAGGAGAGCCAGTTGTTCTTGACTCGGGGGACCTGGTTGGCGAAGCGGTTGGGCCTGTCGCGGTTTCGGTCGGACATTCTGCCGGTGACCCTGGGGTTCCCGTTCGGGTTGAGCGTGATTATGCCGCCCAATCTCCCGTTGCCGACCAAGATCGTGACCGATGTTTTGGAACCGATCGATATCCGCGCCCGGTTCGGCGACAAGCCGGAAGTCTCCGACGTCGACGCGCATGTGCGTGCGGTGATGCAGACCGCGCTCGATCGACTGGCCAGCGAGCGCCGGTTTCCCGTCCTGGGCTAGGATTCGGCGACGTCGCTTGAAATCCCTGCGGCAGCGCATATTTCGTGGAACGCACCGACCATAGCGTCGGTCACTTCGTGGGTGTCGGCAACGGTGCGATCATCGGCGATGACCGAGATGTTGAGCTGGTCGACGTAACTCCACACGGTGATGTTGATGCCGCACCCCGCGATCAGCGGACCGGCGGAATAGATCTCTTCGACCACGGCACCGGCGAAACGCCCACGCTCGCGCGGCCCGGCGACATTGGACACGGGCAGGTTGAACAGCCTGTTTTGCGCGTCTCGCCGGGCCAGCCACCGAAACGCGGCGGGGGCGACGACCGACGGCAGGTAGGTGATCAATTTGCCGTACAGCTCGGGACCGAACAGCTCATTGTTTTCTTTGGCGATCGAGGTCGCCAACGACGTCAACCGCACCCGCTCCAACGGGTCGTCGACCTGCGTCGGCAGCGACACCACCATCCCACCGAGCTCGTTGCCGCTGATCCGGTGCGGCGAGCGGTCCGTACTGGCTGGCACCGAGGCGAGGATGGGCCGGTCCGCGGCGCCGTCGTAGCGCAACAGCAACTCCCGCAATGCGCCCGCGGCCATCGCAATCACCACGTCGTTAATGGTGATCCGCAACCGTTTACCCGCGTGTTTCACCTGCGCCAGCGACAGGGTCGCGGTCGCGAAAGTCCGTACCGGTGAGACCACATGGTTGATGAATGTCGGCGGCGCGTGCAGCAGCCGGGCGAAATCCGGTTGCTCACCACGTTCGCGGCCGCGCCGACGGAGCCGCCGGACACCGGAAAGCGCGTCGACGATCACCGCCGGCAGCGCGGCAAACTGCTGCACATGATCGCGCCCCGCCGCCCGCAGCAGCTCCGCCGTCGATGGCGGGACGCAACCCGTGTCGTTGTCGCGCTCATCGGCAAGCTGCACCACGCCTTGGCCGACGGGGTGGCGTCGGCGAATCTCCTTGCTCGACTCATGGACTTGCCGGGGCCGGTGCAAGACGAGCGCGACAACGACACGGGTTGCGTCCCGCCATCGACGGCGGAGCTGCTGCGGGCGGCGGGGCGCGATCATGTGCA
>NZ_MBES01000033.1 GCF_001954195.1 Mycobacterium sp. IS-1264
CCACCGGGACGCCCATAGGCGTTGCCATCACCCACCACAACATCACCCAACTCCTCACCACACTCGACCCGTTCACCCCAAACGACACCCCCCCACACCACCTGCCCACACCGGACAACCTCGCCTACATCATCTACACCTCGGGCTCCACCGGACGCCCCAAAGCCGTCGCCATCACCCAACGCAACGTGGTGGCGTTGTTTGCGGGCCTTAAGAAGTGGATCGGTTTCCCACCCACCGATGTCTGGGCTTGGTGCCATTCACCGGCGTTCGACGTCTCGGTGTGGGAGTTGTGGGGAGCGCTGCTGCACGGCGCACGGGTCGTGGTGGTGCCATGGGATACGGTGCGGTCGCCGCTGAAAATGTGGCAACTACTGCTTCGGAAGCGTATTACGGTACTCAGCCATACTCCGTCGGCATTTTACGAGCTGATGCGCGCGGAGCACGAATGCCCTTCTACCGCAAAGAGTTCCGCTTTGCGAATGGTGGTGTTCGCCGGGGAGGCATTGGATACATCGCGACTGCGAGGCTGGTATCCGGATGAACGCCCGCACGCGCCGGCCTTGATCAACATGTACGGCACTACCGAAACCACTGTGCATTTAACGTATTTGGAGCTGAAAACCGAGCACGCCGGACACAAACCGTCGCCGATTGGTGTGCCGTTGGGCAATATGCGGGTGTTTGTGCTTGATGCGGGGTTGTCTCCGGTTCCGGTGGGGGTGC
>NZ_MBES01000034.1 GCF_001954195.1 Mycobacterium sp. IS-1264
ACCCCCGCCCGCCTATTACGGCCCGCGACCATACGTCTCGATCGGCATCTGCGCGCCCATACCGTTTGTATCTATCTGCGCCGGTATCTGAGCCGGCGTAATTCATCGTGAAGGCAGCTCGAAGTGCTGGTAGTCGAGGGGACTCGACCAAAGGCCGCCCCAGCTCCAGCCCCGGTCCGTGAAGACGCGTACGGCCGGGTCGCCGTTATGTAAGAGTCCCGCGTCGGTGCGGCTGCGATCCAGATACGGCGCCGCATTCCGCGGTTCGAATACGCCGCTCGCGTAGACGCACGGATTGAGAAGCGGATTGACGTCGATGGCCCGGCCGTAGGCGTGTTGAGACCATTCGCTGGATCCCGGGATGCCTCGGCAGTTGAATGCCGAAGTGTTGTCGTCCTCCATGGATAGCTCGTCGTCGGCGCCCGGATAGTGGTCGACGGTGCGGATTTTCTCGATGGGAAGGCGCAGGCGGTAAAGCTGCTCGAAGATCGCGATGACCTGCGGCACCAGGTCTTCGTGCACGATCAGCTCGCCGCGGTGGGTCTGGCCGTCCAAACCGACATGGTCGACGCCGACCCGCCGCAGCCGCGCCGGTTCGACCGGACAACCCGGCCGCCAGCTTGCGCCGAGTTCCGCGGCAGTCACCGGCTGGACCGTCGCATCGGCGTGTGCCGGCGGGGCCGCGCCGCACTGCAACAGCAAGACACCGGCCGCCAGCGCGCTCACCGGCACGACAATCCATCGCCGGCAGGACGTCAATTGGTATGAGTCCTCACGCTTGCAAGTCTGCCGCATCGTTGTTCGCTCTCCCGACTTCCAAGCCGACGACCTACGCTTGGCCATATGCCCGGCAAGGCATCGGTGCGAACGGCCATTGTTGCCGGAATTCTCATCTTGATACTGGCTGTGCCCTCCTCGCGCGGCTACATGGCGCGCCTAGCGGTAGGCGAGGACGCGCAGGCCACACCGCCGACGCAGGCGACGCAGCCAACGCAGGCGACGCAGCCGCCGCAACCGACGCAGGCGACGGAGCCACCGCAAGCCGTGCCGCCGCCGGATGCGGCGCCCGCGGGGGACTTCGCAGCCGTCGCCAAGCTCATGAACGCTGCGGTTGCCGCAAACAGACTTCCGGGTGCCGTGGTGGTGATCGGGCACGGGGGCAAGGTCGTCTTCCATCAGGCTTTTGGCTCGCGCAAACTTGCGGGCGAACCGGGGCTGGACGGATCGCCCGCACCCGCAGAGCCGATGACCGAGGACACGATCTTCGACTTGGCGTCGTTGACCAAGTGCCTCGCGACGGCCGTCGCCGTCATGCAGCTCTACGAACAAGGCAAGGTCGGGTTCGACGATCCGGTCCAGAACTATTTGCCCGAGTTCAACGCGGCCAACGACCCACAGCGTGCCAAGGTGACGCTTCGCATGTTGCTGACGAACACGTCGGGCGAACCGATAGATGTAAACCTAGGCGATCCGTGGGGACTGGACCGCCCCGACAAGGCGGAGGGCATTCGTCGTGCGCTCACCACGCCGCTCCAGTCGGGTCCCGGTGACGTGTTCCGCTACTCCGACATCAACTTCCTCCTGCTCGGCGCTCTGCTCGAAAAGGTCTCAGGCCAGGCGGAAGACGTCTACGTAGAGCAAAACGTATTCGCGCCGCTGGGCATGGAGGACACCCGCTACCTTCCGCCAGCCAGTCTCTTGCCGCGCATCGCACCGACGGCGCTCGACGAGGAAAACAGGGCCGATCCGAGCAAGAATCCCGATTACGGTCACCTGCTTCGCGGCACCGTGCACGACCCGACGGCGCGGCGCATGGGCGGAGTGGCCGGGAACGCCGGCGTCTTCGCGACGGCGCACGACGTCGCCATCTACGCGCAGGCCCTGCTTGATCGACTTGCGGGCCGCCCGAGCAGCTTTCCGCTGCAGCAAGCGACGCTCGAGATGATGACGACGCCACAGCAGCCCGGGCATAGCGCCCGACAACTTCAAGTGGCGAACGATGCGGCCCGCAGGGCCATCGCTCCGAGCTATCCCGCGATCAACGGACAGAACCTATTCGGCTTCGGCTGGGACATCGACACTCCCTTTTCCAGACCGCGCGGCTCGATCTTTCCCGTTGGCAGCTTTGGCAATACGGGGTTCACCGGAACCACGCTGTGGCTGGATCCGGAATCGGATACCTACGTCATCCTGCTCTCGAACGCGATCCATGTGCGCGGTAGCCCACCGATCTCGGATCTGCGCGGCGAAGTGGCCACAGCGGCCGCCCGGGGGTTGGGGCTGTACGGAAGCGCCCCGTCGTCATCGACGCCGGCTTCGAAACCCGTTCGGCAGCACTAGCCCTGGGCGCCGGTCAGCCCGCGAACTGCCTGAATCTCGCTGTCCCGGTACGGCCGTCCATCGGGCAGCACCAAGTCGTGGAACCACACCTTCGGCGGTGCCGTGTACGGGTGATCCCACGAGTCCCACGGAAAGTAGGTCTGGGTCTTTCCGGCGACCAGGCCCCAGTTGAACGCGCCGACGTTGTGGCGTTTCGCCACGGGCAATATCGACTCAATGGTGCTGCCCTGGGGCCGTGCCATGTACTCGGTGCAAATGATCGGCCGCCCCAGGGGTGCAAGCTCGTTGATTCGGGACTCGAAGCCCGCGGGCTCAGCATACGAGTGGAACGTGATCACGTCGGCGTTGTCCAGTTGCGTGGCGCTGATCGCGCTGCGCCCCGCCGGCTCGCCCCAGTCACCGCGCCACACACCGCTCGTCAGCGGTTGGCTCGGATCGACCGCACGTGCCCACAGGAACACCTGGGGGAGCAGCTCGGCGACGCGGTCCAGCTTGTCCGGGCGCTCGACCTTGCTGTACACCTTCGCCGGATTGTCGGGCTCGTTCCACAGGTCCCAGCCCAAAACCCGGTCGTCGGTGCGGAATTGGGTCAGCACCCCGGTGACGTAGTCACGCAGGACCCGGGCGTACCCGGGATCGCCGAGGCGCTCGGCTCCCGGACTCTGCACCCATCCGGAGTTGTGCACACCGGGCCGCGGCGCGTGTTGCGGACCAACTCGGGGCAACGGATCCCAGCACGAGTCGAAGAAGACGAATAACGGCTTAATGCGGTGGCGCGCCGCGATATTGACGAACTGCGCCAGACGCATCAGGAAGCCGCGGGCGTCCTGCGCCCAGAGCTGATCGTGGAGGAAGACCCGCACGCTGTTGAGTCCGGCCGCGCGGGCCCAGCCGAGTTCGGTGTCGATGCGCCGGGGATCGTAGGTGCCGGGTTGAAACATCTCGAGCTGGTTGATGGCGTTCGAGGTGATGAAATTCGCTCCGACAAGCCAACCTTGGGCCTGGTACCAGCGATTGGCGCGTTCGGCCGACCACCGGGTTATCTCCCCGGAAGAGCGGGGCGCTGGTTCCGCGGAAACGCGGGGTGCGTGGGCCAGTGCACTGCCTGCTGCCAACATCAGCGGAAGCTTCAACACCGTACGGCGATACACGAATTGACGATAAGTGGGTCGGGGCCCCGTCCCCGGTATTTACTTAGCGCGTCGCGATACGTTTTGCTGAAAATCGTTATTTCATTGTCATCAAGCGGTGTTGAGCGGGCTTGTCCAGTCGATGACATCCTCTAGCGGAGCTTGCGGCCGTAGTTGTCTCTGACGCTTCCGGTGAACATCATGATCGCGTCGACGAGGGCCCAGATGCCCGAAGCGAGTAGGACCGGGAAGCCGAAAAGACAGAACAGCGTGAAGACGAATCCGAAAATGCCCAAACACAACTGAGCGATCGCGATCTGAGTCGAGTCGATATAGAACCGGCCGACCCCGAACACCCCCAGGAACAACTGCAGGAGACCGGCCGTGGTGGCGGACTTGTCCGACAGCGGGACCCCGGTGGCGGGGTCACGACCAAACGGCGCCTGGGGATCGACGTTCCCCGCGTAGCCGGGGTAGGGGGGCGGGTACGGCTGCGGCTGCGGATAGCCCGGTTGGTACCCCGGTGGGCCCGGATATCCGGGCGGCGGAGGGATTTGGGGATTCTGCTGCGGACCATAGCCCTGCGGCTGCCACCCCTGGGGTGGCTCGTCGGAGGGGTTTCCGGGTGGGTTCGGGCTCGCCATCCCAAGAACATAGCCCACGCAGGCCGTCGTCAGCTCCGGCAAACAGCCGAAGCTGGCCACAGTGTGCTCAGCCGGGCTCAGCGGTCGGGGCGGCAACTGCCGCAAGCCTGATCGGCGCGATCCGGCGGGCAGTTTTTCGCGGCGTGGATGGCGCATTTCCCGCAAACTTCGCGCCCGGGAGCGCGATACTGAGCAAGTGCCTGATCGCAATGTGCTGGGCGGGCCGCTGGAACCGTGCGGTACCGACCCACTGACTGGTTTCTATCGCGACGGTTGCTGCTCGTCCGGGCCCGAAGACCGGGGCCGGCACACTATCTGTGCCGTGATGACTGCCGAATTCCTGGAGCATCAGCGTTCCATCGGCAATGACTTGTTGACGCCGGTGCCCGAGTACCGGTTCCCCGGCCTGCTGCCCGGCGATCGCTGGTGCGTCACCGCCCTGAACTGGCTTCGGGCCCATCAAGACGGTTGCGCCGCCCCCGTGGTCTTGGCGTCGACTCACGAGCGCACACTGGAGGTCGTGCCTCTCGAGGCGCTGAAGGAACACAAAGTCGACGTTCCCGACGACCTGGCTAACTTGTAGAGCCCGCTAGGAGGCGCTCGCATGGGCTCTGCGGGCCCCGACATCGCGGATATCGACTTCGACGACCTGACGGCGCCCAGGCTCACCGATGTGCAGCGCCAGATTCTGGAATTCACCGAGGCCAAGCGCGTCGACTTCGACATCGAGCGGATGCGGGCCGAGGCCGTCGAGCGGGCCGGCGTCAGCGACCTGGACGACACGGACGGCTTCGGTGACCGCCTGCGCGCACACGTGGCCGCGATCGAAGCCGACGAGGGCCTGCGCGAGCTGACGCGTTCCTCACTGCGCCAACGGGGCGTTCGCCTGCTGCGCAACCGGCTGTCGTTGACCGAACTCCTCAAGCGTTATCCCGAGATCGAGACGATCCCGATCGAGAAACCGTTCATCGTCGTCGGGATGCCGCGATCGGGCACCACGCATCTGGTCAATCTAGTTGCGGCCGACCCGCGCCGACGCGCGCTGCCGTATTGGGAAAGCCAGGAGCCGATACCCGCGCGCGGCGAAGGACCCGACATTTTCGGGGTCGACCCGCGCTACGCGCGGGCCAAGTCCGAACACGACGCACTCATGGCCAGCGCCCCGGTGGTGGCCGCCATGCACGACCGGTTTCCCGAGGCTATCGAGGAGGAGGTCGAGCTCCTCGACCTCGATCTGGCCGCCTATGTACTGGAATGGCATGCGCGCGTTCCCGATTGGCGCGACTACTACCTGACGCTCGACCAGACGCGGCACTACGCCTACATGAAGAAAGTGTTGCAGGCGTTGACCTTCCTGCGCGGCCCGCGGACATGGATCCTCAAAAGCCCGCAGCACTGTGAGCAGCTCGGTCCGCTGATGGCAACATTTCCCGACGCGACGGTGGCGTTCACACACCGCGATCCCGTCGCGGTGATCCAATCGGCGATCACGATGATGGCCTACTCCGATCGATTGCGCCGGAACAGCATCGACCCGGGCTGGCTACTGGACTACTGGAGCGACCGCGTGCACCGGTTGCTCAGCGCGTGCGTGCGCGACCGCGACCTGGTGCCCGCCGATCGCAGCCTCGACATCAGCTTCCACCATCTCAACGGCAACGAAATGCCGCTGCTCGACGAGCTTTACCGCCGCGGCACCGTGGAATTGACCCCGAAGGTGCGCGAACGATTCCAGCGCTACCTGGACGCCAATCCGCGCGGAAAGCACGGCCGCATCCGCTACGACCTGCAACGCCACTTCGGAATCTCGGCCGACGAACTCCGTGGGCGGTTCAACTTCTATTTCGATAGATTCGACGTCCGCCCCGAATGAAGGAGCCAACAGCGATGCCCGGACCGGTCTATCGCAACAGGCCCGGTGCCGAGGCCATGCGCCCGGCGTCGGCCGAACAAGCCGAGCAGCTCGCCCCGGGGCTCTGGTGCTCGCCGGGTCTGTCCAATGCGTACTTGCTGACCACGGCCGACGGCCGGGTGATCGTCAACACCGGGATGGGCTTCGAGGGGCCGGTGCACCGCGCGAACTTCGACGCCGTGGACTCCTCGCCGGTGCGCTACATCATCTTCACCCAGGGCCATGTGGACCACGTTGGCGGCCTGGACAGCGTCCGTGACGAGGACACAACGGTTGTCGCCCAAGCCAATTGGACCGCCTGGCGGGACGACAACGAACGGCTGATCCCCTACCGCGCCAGCCGCAGCGCGTTCGCCTTCAAAGACACGCTGGCGTCCGGCATCCGGGCGATACAACGGCGCCTCGGAACCAAGCACCTGCCCGGCCAGAGTGTTCCCACCGTCGACCTCGACTTCGATGACACCCTCACCCTCGAGGTGGGCGGGCGGCGGCTGGAGCTCATCTCGGTGCCCGGCGGCGAGACCACCGACTCGCTGGTGGTGTGGTTGCCCGACGAGCGAATTTGCTTGTGCGGAAACACCTTCGGTCCGGTCTTCGGGCACATCCCCAACCTGGTCACCATGCGAGGCGACCGCTACCGCGACGCCCTGACCGCCATCGCATCGGTCGAGCGAGTGCGCGACCTGCGGCCCGAGCTGCTGGTTACCGGTCACTTCGCACCGATCGCGGGCGCCGATCTGATCGAAGCCGAGCTCACCCGGCTGCGCGACGCCATCCGGTACGTGCACGACGCCACCGTGGCCGGGATGAACGCCGGCAAGGACGTCCAGACCCTGATGCGCGAGATCACGCTGCCCGCGGAATACGAAGTGGGACAAGGCTATGGCAAGGTCGCCTGGGATGTCCGGGCGATCTGGGAGAACTACTCGGGCTGGTTCCATCACCGCTCGACCACCGAGCTCTACCCGGTCGGCTTCGATGCCGTGGCCGCCGACGTGGTCGAACTGGCCGGCGCCAAGGCCCTCGTGGATCACGCCCGGGAGCATCTTGCCGCGAGCCGCCCCCTGCACGCCATCCATCTCGCCGAGCTCGTCTCGTCGAATGATCCCGCGGCCCGGGCGGTACTGCGGGAGGCACACGAACTCCTGCTCGCGGACAGCACCAATTTCTGGGAACGAGCCTGGCTCTCCGAACAAATAGCGAGGAACTCATGACGGCCCGTGTGGGCTTCGACTTCACCGGCACGACCGCGTTGATCACCGGCGGTACCAGCGGGATCGGCCACGCCACCGCGGTGCTGTTCCGGGATGCCGGAGCCGAGGTCACCATCACCGGCACCAAAGCGGCGGCGGCGGACTATGACGCCGACCTGGCCGGCATGGCCTACCGCCCGCTACAGATCACCGACCATGACTCCGTGGACGCGCTGGCCGGCAGCTTCAGCAGGCTCGACGTTCTGGTCAACAACGCCGGCGCGAATTTCCCAGGCGGCCTGGACGAATCGAAGCCGGAGGGTTTCGAGGCGTCGGTGAGCCTCAACCTCGTTGGGCCGTACCGGCTTACGGTGGGGCTGTACCGTGCCTTGAGGGCATCGACGGCGGCGGGAGGCGCCAGCGTGGTCAATCTGGCATCGATGTCTGCGCTGCGGGCTGTTCCCTTGGTGCCCGGCTACGGCGCCGCGAAGGCCGGGATCGTCGATATCACCAGGAACCTCGCGGTCAAGTGGGCCACCAAGGGAATCCGGGTGAATGCCGTGGCACCGGGAACCATCGACACGCCGATGACCGCGCCCATGCACGCCGCGGCGGACATCGTGGATTCCGAGCTGGCTCATATCCCGTTGCGCCGCTTCGGATCCGTCACGGAGATCGCTCCCACGATCGCATTTCTGTGCACCGAGCAGAGCAGCTACACCAGCGGCGCAGTCTTCGTCGTCGACGGTGCGTCGGACTGCGTCTGAGATTAAGGACAAGACCATGGCACTCGCGCTTCGACCCGAGGACTTCTACCACACCGGCATCGTCGTGCCCGACCTCGAAGCCGCGATGGCCCGGCTCAGCGCGCTGGCCGGCTACCGATGGATCACGCCGCTCACCTACACGCTGCCCTTCCGCACCGCGACCGAAACACGGGAACTCACCTCGACATTCGTCTACTCCCTGCAGAGCCCGCACCTCGAACTCATCCAAGAGGTCCCAAATAGCCCGTGGAAGGCGGCGCCCGGCAACTCCGCTCATCACCTCGGCTACTTCACCGACGACCTCGCCGGCAGCGCCGAGATGCTGGAGGCCAACGGCTTCACCTTCGAAGCCACCGCCGACGTCTCAGCCCCGGGCCTGGCGCTGTTCGCGTACTACGTCGACGCCTTCGGTACCCGCATCGAAATCGTCGACCGCGCACTCTTTCCCGACTTCGCCGCGTTTCTGCAGTCGGCCGCGGCGCCGGTCCAGGGCTGAGGGTCGAACATGGTGCTGACCGTGCTGCGCTTCAACTTCGCCGCGCCGCAGGGCGAACCGAAGACGCAGAGCAGGATCTTGTCCGCCGCGCTCGAATTGGCGCAGTGGGGCGAATCCCACGGCATCACCACGGTCAGCGTCGACGAGCACCACGCGACCGGCCACGGATGGAGCTGCAATCCGATCATGGCGGCGGCAATGTTCTTGGCGCGAACGACGAGCCTGATCGCCAGCGTTGACTGCGCGCTCGGCCCGCTGTGGAACCCGGTCCGGCTGGCCGAGGACATCGCGCTGGTCGACAACATGAGCCGAGGACGGCTGCACACCACCGTGGGATTGGGCTACCGAACCGTCGAATACGACGCGCTGGCGGTGGATTTCAGCCGGCGGGGCGAGCTGATGGACGGCCTGATCGAGCGAATGCTGTCGGTGTGGGCTGATGTCGGCACGTGGACCCGGCCGCACCCACCGCTGTATGTCGGTGGGGGAGCGCGTGCCACCGCGCGGCGGGCCGCGCGTTTCCGGCTGCCGCTCAGCCTGGCCGACCACCTACCCGACATCGCCGCCTACTACCGCGAGCTGTGTTCCGAGGTCGGCCTCACGCCATTCGTCATCATGCCCGGGCCGATCAATCGCGGCATGATCTACCTGCACGAGGATCCGGACCGGGCGTGGGCGGAACTCGGTGAGCACATCCTCTGGGAGGCAGTCACTTACGGCGAATGGGCAACCGACCATCGTTCACTCATGCACCTGCCGGGAGTCCGGACGCTGGACGAGGTGAAGGCATCGGGACGATACCGATTCCTGACTCCCGAGCAGCTCATCGCCGAAGTCCGCGAGACCGAGCACTACGGGCCGCTGGTGATGCATCCGCTGGTCGGCGGCATGCCTGTCGACGAAGCATGGAAGTCGGTCCAGCTCCTCACCGACGTGGTCCTGCCCGCGCTCGGCTGAGTCTTCCTCGCGATTGAAGCCCTCCGGGGCGGGTACTCGGGCATTTCGGGCTAATTCAACGTGCGCGTAATGGAGAGGAGTGTGCTGTGATCATCCTGGGCATCATTCTTTTGATCATCGGTTACTTCACGAGCCTGTCAATCCTGTACACGATCGGCGCAATCCTGGTGGTCATCGGTGTGATCTTGTGGATCCTCGGCGCGGTTGGGCGCCCGGTGGCCGGTCGAAAGGTCTGGTTCTAAGGCTGGTTGGTCCGACTGCTGCCAGGACGCTCAACCCGCGCTCCATGAAACGTGTCATTCGGTGCTGTCACGCTCCGGGTGAGACCGCGATGGATTTGGCATCGAGATAGGCGTCGAGGCCTTCCGGACCCAGTTCGCGACCGTAACCGCTGGCTTTGACGCCGCCGAACGGCGCAAAGGGATCCATGGTGTAGCCCGCATTGATTCCGAAGGTGCCGGTGCGGATGCGCGTGGCGATGCCCAGGGCTCGATCGGTGTCAGCAGTCCACACCGAACCTGCAAGGCCGTAGTCGGAGTCGTTCGCAATGGCCACCGCATCGTCCTCGTCGCGATATGGGATGACGGTGATCACCGGCCCGAAGATCTCCTCTTGCGCAATGCGCATAGTGTTCTCTGCGTCGGCGAAGAGGGTGGGTTGGACGTACCAGCCGCGCTCGAGGCCGTCGGGCATGTCGGTGCCGCCGATTACGAGTCGCGCGCCTTCGCGTTGACCTATCTTGATGTAGTCGCGGACACGCTGCTGCTGGCGGTGCGAAACCAGCGGGCCGAGCTGGGTGTCGGGATCGCTCGGATCGCCGACCCGCAAGCCGGCCATTTCGGATGCAAGAGCATCGACATACTCATCATGTCGTGGGGCGGGTACCAGAACGCGGGTCAACGCGTTGCAGATCTGGCCGCTGTTGGACAGGCTGGCCGATCGCACTCCGGCGGCGACCTTCTCGGGTGCGGCGTCATTGAGGACGATCGCGGCCGACTTGCCGCCGAGTTCGAGGCTTACCTTGGTCAGGTTGGCCGCACAAGCCGCGGCGACCGCCCGGCCCGCCGCCGTGGATCCGGTGAACGAGACCTTGTCGACTTTCGCGTGGGCGACGAGGGCTTCACCGACCGCGGCGTCACCCGGCAGTACGGTGACGACGCCCGGCGGCAGGTCGATTTGGTCGATCATCTCAGCCAAAAGCAGTGCATCCAAGGGAGATTCGGGGGCGGGCTTGAGCACGACGGTGCAGCCGGCGAGGAGTGCCGGCACCAGTTTGGCGACGATGAGGAATTGGGGCATGTTCCACGGGACAATCGCGGCGACGACGCCAACGGGCTCCTTGCGGACCTGCACATCGGCGCCGAAGAAGCCGGGCCGGGTCTCCTGCCAGCGGTATCGATCGGCGAGGTCGCAGAACGCGCGCATCATCATTGCGGGCAGGCCGACTTGGGCGCGCTTCGCAAAGGTGATGGGGGCGCCAATCTCCGCGGTGATGGTGTCGGCCATTTCGGTGCGGCGCTGGTCGTAGACGTCGGCGAGCCTGCGGATCGCGGCGACGCGCTCGGCAGGCTCGGAGCGGCCCCAGGGACCAGAGTCGAAGGCCGACCGGGCGGCATCGACGGCGGCGTCGACTTCGTCCGGCCCCGCCGCTGCGACCTCGGCGATGGGTTGTTCAGTGTGCGGTGAGATGACTTCCAAAGCCTCCGCCTGCGACCGCATTGTGCGCCTCCCTTGTATGCGCAATATCAACTACTTGCGATTCGAGTCTCGAGCATATACCGTCGGCCCGACGGACTTAGGACAGGAGCGGTTATGGCTCGATTCCCCAAGCCCTCGGAAGGCAGCTGGACGCAGCATTATCCTGAGTTGGGCACCGAGCCGGTGTCCTACGAGGACTCAATCAACCCCGAGATATACGAGCTGGAGCGCGAGGCGATCTTCAAACGCGCCTGGCTGAATGTGGGCCGGGTCGAACAGCTTCCCCGTAAGGGCAGCTACTTCACCAAAGAGCTTAAGGTGGCCAACACCTCGATCATCCTGGTGCGCACCGCATCTGGAGACGTCAAGGCCTATCACAACGTCTGCCGGCATCGCGGCAACAAACTGGTGTGGAACGACATGCCACTGGAGGAGACCAGCGGCGTGTGCCGCCAGTTCACTTGCAAGTACCACGCCTGGCGTTACGACCTCGACGGCAACCTGACCTTCGTGCAACAGGAGGAGGAGTTTTTCGATCTCGACAAGAGCCGCTACGGGCTGGTATCGGTGCACTGCGATGTCTGGGAAGGATTTATCTTCGTCAACTTCGCCAAGAAACCCGACCAGTCGCTGCGCGAGTTTCTGGGGCCGATGGTGACGGATCTCGAGGGCTACCCGTTCGGCAAGCTGACCTCGCGCTGGTGCTATCGCTCGCGGGTGAAAGCGAACTGGAAGCTGTACATGGACGCGTTCCAGGAGTTCTATCACGCCCCGGTACTGCATGCGAACCAGTCGCCGACGGCCTATTCGAAGGCGGCCGCCGAGGCGGGTTTTGAGGCCCCGCATTATCGCCTGGACGGCCCCCACCGGTTGGTCAGCACGTCGGGGGTGCGGGCCTGGGAGATGTCTGAGGAGATGCGCAAGCCGATCGAGGACATCTGCCAGAGCGGACTGTTCGGGCCGTGGGAGAAGCCGGATTTGGGGGAGATGCCCGTGGGCCTGAATCCCGCGAAATGTGATCCGTGGGGCCTGGATTCGTTCCAGCTGTTCCCCAACTTCGTCGTGCTGTTCTGGGGCCAGGGCTGGTATCTGACCTACCACTATTGGCCGACTTCCTACAACAGCCATGTCTTCGAGGGCACACTGTATTTCCCCGAGCCGCGCACCCCGCGCGACCGCGTCGCTCAGGAACTCGCAGCGGTGACGTTCAAGGAATACGGCCTGCAGGACGCCAACACTCTGGAGGCGACCCAGAGCATGATCGAGTCGCGCGCAATCGACAAGTTCCTACTCAACGACCAGGAAATCCTGCTGCGCCATTTGCACAAGGAGACCGCGGCCTGGATCGACGAGTACCGCCGCACGACCAAGGCGGGAGCATGAACACGATGCGCGCTTTGCTGCCAACCGAATTCGCCGACCTCGAGCCCTTCACCGAGTGGTGCCTGGCCACCGAACCGGAACGCTACGCCAAGCGCCTGGCGAGCACGATGATCGAAATGAAGGCCTTTTACGACGCGATCACCCCGCGAGCCGAGGAGGCCCTCGCCTACTGCGACAAGTTTCCCCTCGACGACCTGCCCGAGGACGTGCTGAATCTGATGCACCTGCTGTATTCGATGATTATGGTGTCGTTTCCGGTGGAGTGCTGGAAGCAGCCTCGCGTACCCGATTCCGGTGCTTCCACCCTGGACTGCGTATCCGAGCCCGTGCCGTGACCGGTGTGACCGTCCTGCGGGCGGCCCGCTGGGCCGACGTCGACGCCGGACAGGTTTGCTCACCGGCCGTTGTGGTGGTCGACGGGCAGCGCATTGCCGCGGTCAATCCCGAAGGGCCGCTGCCGGATTCGGCTACGGTCGTCGACCTCGGCGACGTCACGCTGCTGCCGGGCCTGATGGACATGGAACTCAATCTGCTCATCGGTGGGCCTGGCGGGCCCGAGGGCCTGCCGGCGCCGATGCACGGAGTTCAGGACGACCCGGCCTATCGCACACTGCGCGGCGCGGTCAACGCGCGCACCACACTTGAGGCCGGATTCACCACCGTGCGCAACCTCGGGCTCATGGTCAAGACCGGGGGCTACCTGCTCGACGTCGCGCTACAGCGGGCCATCGACCAGGGCTGGCACGCGGGCCCTCGTATCTTTCCCGCGGGCCATGCCGTCACCCCCTACGGGGGCCACCTGGACCCCACAGTGTTTCAGCGGCTGGCGCCGGGAATCATGCCGCTGTCGGTTGCGGAGGGCATCGCCAACGGTGTACCCGACGTCATCGCATGCGTGCGTTACCAGATTCGCCACGGCGCCAAGCTCATTAAGGTCTCGGCATCGGGCGGTGTCATGTCGCACAGCACCGCTCCCGGCGCCCAGCAGTATTCCGATGCGGAGTTCGCCGCGATCGCCGACGAGGCCCACCGCGCCGGCGTCCGGGTGGCCGCGCACGCCGTCGGCGACACCGCGATCCGCGCGTGCATTCGCGCCGGGATCGACTGCATCGAGCACGGGTTTCTGGCCACCGACGAGACAATCCAGATGATGGTCGATAACGGCACCTTCCTGGTTTCCACCACCTATCTCACCGAGGCGATGGCCATCGACCGGATCGCGCCTGAACTGCGCAGGAAGGCGGAGGAGGTGTTCCCTCGCGCAAAGTCGATGTTGCCCAAGGCGATCGCCGCCGGGGTGCGTATCGCATGCGGCACCGACGCACCGGCTATCCCGCACGGCGACAACGCCAGGGAGCTGGAGGCGCTAGTGGCGCGCGGCATGACGCCCATGCAGGCAATCCGCGCGGCTACGGTGGTGGCCGCCGAACTTGTCGAGGCCGATCACGAGTTGGGCCGCCTCAAACCCGGCTACCTCGCCGACATC
This sequence comes from Mycobacterium sp. IS-1264, assembly GCF_001954195.1. GTDB lineage: Bacteria > Actinomycetota > Actinomycetes > Mycobacteriales > Mycobacteriaceae > Mycobacterium. The sequence continues at coordinate 14,007 of NZ_MBES01000034.1, forward strand.
ATCGCCGTGCCCGGGGACCCCTCCCGCGACATCGCCACCACACTCGAGGTCTCGTTCGTCATGAAGGATGGACGCATCTACAAGTCGCTGTCGGCCTGACCGGGCGAGGAGAAGAGAATGGAACTCACCGAAAACATCCTTTGGCTGCTCAAGCAAGCCTTTTACTTCTCGCTGACCAGCGTGAATGACGCGATCAGTAGCCACGGAGTCAGCACGGCTCAGATCGGCGTGCTGCGCCAACTCTCCAACGAACCCGGCCTGTCCGGCGCCGAACTCGCCCGGCGTCTGCTGATCAGCCCCCAGGGTGTTCAGCTGGCGCTCACCACGCTCGAACGCCGCGGCCTGGTTGAGCGAAAGCAAGACCCAGAGCACAAGCGAATTCTGCAGGCTTACCTCACCGACGCGGGGCGTGACGTCGTGGCCATCGTGCTCAGCGACGCCATGGCCGCTCACGAGAAGGTGTTCGGCGTCCTCAACGTCGAGGAACAAGAGACTTTGCGTGAGCTGCTGAGCCGTGTGGTCGAAAAGGGCACCGGCCACGAGCTCTTCAAAGACCACATCGAAAACTGATCCGGTATATCTAGTACTTGAGATCAATCGCAAGTAGTTGATACTCTTTCCCGGATGAATGATCCCGCTCCGACGCTTGCTGACGATGTCGTCACCGAAGAGGTGACCATCGAGCTTGATCGGCGCACCACCAAGGCGCATTACTCACCCGGGGACACCTTGCTGCAGACGGCCCGCATGGCGGGTCTGAGTCCACCGTCATCATGTGAGATCGGTTCCTGCGGAACATGTATGGCCCGCTTGACCGAGGGCAGCGCCCGGATGATCAACAACGACGCACTTGAGGACGACGAGCTAGACGAGGGGTGGGTGCTGACTTGTCAGGCTCTACCAACCAGTCGCACCGTACGGGTGGTGTACGAATGAACAGGGTTGCGGTGGTGACCGGCGGCGCCTCGGGCATGGGCGAGGCGACCTGTCACGAACTGGGCCGGCGGGGCCGCAAGATCGGGGTCCTAGACGTCAACGAGCAGGCGGCCCAACGCGTCACCGAAGATCTTCGCGCGGAGGGGATCACCGCCGTCGGCGTCGGCGCCGACGTCACCGACCGAGCCGCCGTTGAGCAGGCGTTCGCGAAGGTGCGCAGCGAAATGGGTCCGATCTCCGTGCTGGTGACCAGCGCGGGAATGTTCGGGCATTCGCCGTTCACCGACATCACCCCCGAATCCTGGTCGAAAATCATCGACGTCAACCTGACGGGCACCTTCCACTGCTGCCAGGTCGCGATCCCGGACATGGTCGCCGCGAAATGGGGCCGGATTGTGATGATCTCATCGTCCAGCGCCCAGCGCGGATCGCCGTTCGCCGCTCACTACGCGGCGTCCAAGGGCGCGGTCATCACCCTCACCAAGTCGCTGGCCCGCGAGTACGCGGCCCACGGGATCACCGTCAACAACATCCCGCCATCGGGCATCGAGACACCAATGCAGCATCAGGCGCAGGCCGCGGGACTTGTGAAGTCCAACGAGGAGATCGCCCGGAACATCCCGGTGGGGCATCTGGGCACCGGTGCCGACATCGCCGCGGCGGTCGGTTTCCTGTGTTCGGACCAGGCGGGCTTCATCACCGGCCAGGTGCTGGGTGTCAACGGCGGAGCGGTGATGTGACTGTGCGACAAGGAGGTTCACGATGACACGATCCGGTAGGCCCTCGGAGGGCTCCTGGACCGAGCACTATCCCGAACTCGGGACCGGCCCCGTATCGTTCCGCGATTCGACGTCGCCGGAGTTCTTCGAGCTGGAACGTGAAGCGGTATTCAAACGGGCGTGGCTGAACGTCGCCCGTATCGAGGAACTGCCTCGCGTCGGCAGTTATGTCACCAAGGAGATCGAGGTCGCCCGGGTTTCGGTCATCCTCGTCAAAGGTCGCGACGAACGCATTCGCGCCTTCTACAACATCTGCCGCCATCGCGGAAATAAGCTGGTGTGGAACGACTTTCCCGGCGAGGCAGTACAGGGGACGTGCCGCCAATTCACGTGCAAGTATCACGGCTGGCGCTACGGCCTTGACGGTGCGCTGACGTTCGTGCAGCAGCCCTCGGAGTTCTTCGACCTCGACACGACCGACTACGGACTGAAGCCGGTGCACTGCGACGTGTGGAATGGGTTCATTTTCATCAACTTTGATGCCGAGCCGCGCCAGAGCCTGCGCGAGTTCCTCGGCCCGATGATCACCGGCCTGGACGACTACCCGTTCGGGAAGCTGACCGAACGTTACGAGTGGGTCGCGCACAACAACAGCAACTGGAAAATCTTCGCCGACGCGTTCCAGGAGTACTACCACGTGCCCTCGCTGCACCCGCAGCAGGTGCCCTCAGCGGTGCGCGACCCGAACGCCGGATTCACCTGCGGGCACTTCCAACTCGACGGCCCCCACCGGCTGGTGTCGACCGCGGGACGGCGTCGCTGGCTGCTGCCGCCCGAGTGCATGTATCCGATCGAGCGGGCCACCCAAAGCGGGCTCGTCGGCCCGTGGCGCACCCCGGACATCGGCGAGCTGCCGGCCGGGCTGAATCCCGGTGGCATTGAGCCGTGGGGAATCAGCAATTTTCAGATATTCCCGAATACCGAGATATTGATCTACGGCGGCTGGTATCTGCTGTATCGGTACTGGCCCACCTCCTACAACACCCACCGGTTTGAGGCCTACACGTACTTTCACCCGGCCCGCACGGTGCGGGAGCGCATCGAACACGAAGTCGCCGCGGTGGTGCTCAAGGAGTTCGCCCTGCAGGACGCCGGCATGCTCGGTGGCACGCAGGCGGCGCTGGAGTACGGCATCGTCGACGGGTTCCCGCTCAACGACCAGGAAATCCTGGTGCGCCACCTGCACAAGGTCATCGTCGATTGGGTCGACGCATACCAGCGCGAAAACACCGCGGCACCGGCGGGAGTGTGACCCATGCCAGATGCCTTGCTGCCCAGTGCATTCGCCGAGCTGGAGAACTACGCGCGGGTCTGGTGCCTGGCCACCGAAACCGAACGCTGGAACGCGCGGATGGCCAGCACGATGCCCGAAATGCACGAGTTCTACGATGCATTCTTCCCACGCCTTGAAGAGGCCATCGAGTACTGCGACAAGTTCCCGCTCGACGAACTGCCCGAGGATGCGCTGAACCTGCTGCACCTGATCTATTCGCTGATCATGGTCGCCATGGCGGTGGAGGTCATGCACCAGACTGTCCCGACCGATGCCGCCGACGCGGTCATGATCCGCACCGGCGAGCCGTTCCCATGATGTCCGCCAGAAAGGTCTGAGCATGAGTCTGCTCACCATCACCAAGCTCAGCGATTCGGTCGGCGCCGAAGTCACCGGGCTGGACCCGGCCCACCTTGCCTCCGATGACTCAGTCGGCAAAACCATCCTGGATGCGTTGGAGGACAACGGAGTTCTGGTCTTCCGCGGGCTGCGGCTTGACCCCGAGACCCAGGTTGCTTTCTGCCGCCGCCTCGGTGAGGTCGACCACTCCTCCGACGGCCACCACCCCGTGCCTGGAATTTATCCGATCACCCTGGACACATCGAAGAACTCCTCGGCGGCCTACCTGAAGGCGACATTCGACTGGCACATCGACGGCTGCACGCCCATCGGGGACGACTGCCCACAGAAGGCCACCGTCCTTTCCGCCGTGCGGGTCGCCGAATGGGGCGGCGAAACCGAATTCGCCAACTCCTACGCCGCCTACGATGCGCTGAGCGATGAGGAAAAGGACCGCTTCGGGGCCCTGCGTGTCGTGCATTCGCTGGAGGCCTCCCAGCGGCGCATCACCCCTGACCCCACGCCAGAACAGGTGGCGCGCTGGCGATCCCGGCGCACCCACGAACATCCCCTGGTCTGGACGCACCGCAGCGGCCGCAAGTCGCTGGTGCTCGGTGCCTCGGCCGACTACGTGGTTGGCATGGATCTCGACGCGGGACGCGCCTTGCTTGCCGAACTCCTCGACCGCGCCACCGTGCCCGAAAACGTCTATAGCCACGACTGGTCGGTCGGCGACACCGTTATCTGGGACAATCGCGGGGTGCTGCACCGAGCGGCCCCCTACGATCCCAGCTCTTCGCGTGAAATGTTGCGCACCACCGTGCTCGGCGACGAGCCGATCCAGTAGGGAGACCGCAAATGGGCAAGTCACTGCTGTTCGTCGAGAGCAAGCCCGCCTCGCCGGAACTCGTTGAGGAATACCACCGTTGGCACGATCAGGTGCACGTGCCCGAGATGCTGGCGATCGACGGCTTCGTGTCGGCTCGCCGTTGGCAGACCGACGGCGAATCCTTCGTCACCCTCTACGAGATCGACACCGATGTCGACACCGCCCGCACGAGTCTGCGAGCGGCAATGGCGGAGGGGCGCATGTCCAAACCCGTGGCGGTCCAAACAGACCCACCGCCGGTGATGCGCTATTTGAGCCTGGTCAACGAGCTGGCTCGCTGATCGCAACCACTGTCGTGACCGACCGACACCCTCTCCGGCTAACCCCGTTGCCCGCCGATGAGTGGGACGATCGCAGCCGTGCGGCTCTGGCTTCACTGATACCCGCTGAGCGGGCCAATCCCGATGGCGCTGGCAATGTTTTGTCGACCCTCGTGCGCCACCCCGATCTCACTCGGGCTTATCTGCCGTTCAACGCCTATCTGCTCAACCGCTCCACGCTGCCGCCGCGGATACGCGAGGTGGCGCTACTTCGAGTCGTGTACCGCCGCGACTGCGACTACCTGTGGTCTCATCACCTCCCGATCGCGCGCCGAGCGGGATTGACCGATCAAGAGATCGACGCGATTCGTTACCGCAAAGTCACCGATGACGCCGACCGAACGGTGCTGGACGCCGTCGATGACCTCCTCGATCATGGCACCGTCTCGACCGCTGTGTGGGACGACTTGCGACGCCACTTCACCGACCCCCAATGCATGGACCTGGTGTTCACGATCGGTGGGTACTACCTGCTGGCCATCGCGGTCAACACTTTTGGCATCGAAGACGAGAAGTCGTGACGGAACGACGGGCACAGTACTGACGATTGACGGTGGCACCTCCGTTGACGCATAGGTGACTTTCACGATATCTAGCGGCGCTTCCAGCGGGCAGACTTGACCGCTTCCAATGCTTCGGCAACGCGGCGGTCCAGTGGTCTACTTGTGCTGGCTTGGCGAACCCAATGCTGAAAGGCGAAATCGGCTGCGGCAAAGGCCAGTTGGACCAGTAGGCCGGGACGGATATCGTCGTCGGGATCCGCGCCCATGCGTTGGCCGATCAGCTTGGCGGCCCGTTCCTTGTCGACGGGCGTATGGATCGTCGCCTTGCTGAGCAGTCCTGGAGCGACCAGCAATGCGTCGCGCCACTCCTCGATGTCGGCCTGGTCGAACGAGTGGATGCGCGCGATGATGGCGTTGATCAGCGCGACATCCGGCGCCTCTCCGGCCGGGCGCTGTTCGAGCAGGTTCACGATCGCGGCGCCACCGTGGCGAACGGGGGCGAGCAGCAGATCCTCTTTTGTAGGCACGTGCCGGAAAAAGGTGCGCGGCGAAACGCCTGCGGCGGTGGCGATTTCCTCCGTCGTTACGGCGTCGTAGCCGCGCTCGACGAAGAGCCGGAACGCGGCGCGCCTGATGTCGGCCCGGATTTGCGCGCGCTGTCGGTCGCGCAGCGACTCCTTCATCGGAAGCTGCCGATACCGCCGTCGACGTGAATGGTTTGACCGGTGATGAACGTCGCGTCGCTGCTGAGTAGGAACGCCACCAGCGCGCCCACGTCGGTGCGCACGTCTCCGATGCGTTTCATCGGAACGCGTCTCACCGCCTTCGCGTAATCGTCGGGCGCGTGTTGCTTCCACAGTTTGACGCCATCGGACTCGGCGAAGGGACAGATGACGTTGACGCGGATGTTGTCGCGCCCCCATTCCAACGCGGCGACCTTCGACAGCCCCCGGATGCTCTCCTTGGCGGCGGCGTATCCGCCCCACCTGGGTTCGCCCCCGGTGCCCGTCCCCGAGCCGAGGTTCACGATCGACCCCCCGCCGGCCTCGACCATCACCGGGTGCACCGCCTGCATGAGCAGGAATGTCGCCCGGGGCCCGACGTCGTAGCCGAGCGCCAGGTCCTCGGTGGTGATGTCGACGAACGCCTTGGGCTCGTTGGTCGCGATGGCGTTGTTGACCAGGCCATGCACGGCACCGAAGGAGTCGACGGCAGCCGCCACGATCCGCTGGGCGCTGTCGGGATCGCGCAGATTGGCGACCAACTTCTCGACCCGGCCCGTCGCCCGCAGCTCGTCGGTTGTCGTGCTCAGGACATCGGCTTGGATGTCGACGAGCAGCACCGTCGCACCGCGTTCGAGCAGCGCGGCGGCGATGCCCTTGCCCACGCCCTGCGCGGCGCCGGTCACGTCGCGACGTGACCGCGCATCGACTCGGGATGGGTGTAGGTCATGTCGCGGGCCCCATCCGCAGCGGCACGCCCCGGTGCATCTCGTACGTGCTGCGCGCGCCACCGGGCAGCTCGATGAACTCCACCGGCGTTCCGTCCGGGTCCTTGACGAAAAACATTCGCACCCCGCCTATTTCGAACGGGTCCTGGTCGGGCGTGCAGCCCGCCGCGGTGATGCGACGGTGGGTGTCGTCGAGGTCCGGGACGGAGAGCGACACGTTGTGGATGCCGGTGACGCGTCGGCGCTCCGGCTGGTCCGCGGACGGCTTGGCGCCGAGGGAGAGCAGCTCGACCATCAACCCGCCCAGCAAGCCGCCCACCACCCGGCCCTCCTGCTTTCGCTTGGCATGCAGGACCGCGTCGAAGGGTTCTCCGGAGATGAGGGTCTCGAAGATGACCTCCATGCCGATCACGTCGCGGTAGAACGCCAGCGAGCGGTCCATGTCGGTCACGCCGATGACGAGGTGGCAGAACGACACATCGTGTAGGACGCCGGATGTCATAGCGGCGCAGCAACTTTGGGGGCGGGGCGTCCGGCGAACAGCGGCAGGTCGAGATAGGTCTTGATGCCGGGGCCGGCGGCGCAGACGTCGGGAATGGCGTTGACGCAGTGGTTGGCCGTGGCGACGACACCGGGGTTTCGTTTGAGCCCTTCGGCGATGGATGGCGGTTGCAGGCCTTTGAAGGTCAGAGACACGGTGGGGTCGCCGGTGATCTCGACTTCGAAGCGTTCGCCGAGGCCGCCGAAATTCCAGTCCGGTTCCAGGTTGTCTTCACCCATCAGCCAGTTGACCGCCGCGGTGATGACCGGTTCGCCGTCGGTGATCGCCTGCCAGCGGAATCGGCGTGCGGCCACGGTTCCCGCGGTGATCGGGAAGGGGTCGTAGTCGATGTCGGCGGTCGCGACGGCGATCTCCTGGACGGTCCTGATGTTGGGATCGATGCGAAAACCCATGTGCTCGGCCACCATTCGCACGGACATCTTGAAGCCCGCTTCGAGCAGGGTGGCCATGGGTCCTTGCATGGCTTCCTCGGGGGTGCCGCCGAAGCCCATGATGTGGCGCACCACGTCCGGTGCGTTGTAAGTGCGGATGTCGGAGAACTCCTCGGCGCGCACATGGGTGACCGCTGAGGACAGTCCGGACAGCATCAGCGGGAATCGCTCCGTGATGCCGCCGGGATGGATGCCGGACCCGTGCAGGGTCACCCCGCCCTCGACCGCGGCGTCGGCGATCGCTTTGACGGCCGGGTTGTCGAGGTCGGGATATACCCAGCCGACTGGAGTGACGACATTCTTGCCGGACCGCAGAATCGCGACGACCTCGTCGTCGTTGGGGATCAGCGGGCTGTACACGACGCAGTCGGCGTCGAGGGCCAGCACCTCGTCGGCGCTGGAGGTGGCGGTGACGCCGAGCTCGTCGGTTCCGGTGATCCGGCCGACGTCGACGCCGTCCTTTTCGGCGCTGTGCACCCAGCACCCGACCAGCTCGAGCTGCGGATGATTCATGACGCATTCGATGGCGGCCTTGCCGACACCTCCGGTCGCCCATTGGATGACGCGAAGCTTGCTCATGGCTGACCTCCCGACGCCTTTACATCGCACCAACGAGATGGCACGGTATGACTACCTGGCAGTGACTGTCAACAAGGAAGGTCGGTCGGTGGGAGCGCTTGACGGCAAGGTTGCGATCGTCACCGGGACCAGCCGCGGTGTCGGCGTCGGGATCGCGCATGAGCTGCTCCGCGCCGGCGCGACGGTCGTCGGATGCTCACGCTCGCCGCTGGACACCATTCCCGGCGTCGATGCCGAATGGGCAGCCCGTGCGTTCCAGAAGGTTTGCGACCAAGGTGACTACCACTCGATCGACGCCCTGGTCGCCGACGTCGTGGCGACCCACGGCCGAATCGACATCCTGGTGAACAACGCCGGCGGCACCGTCCCGGCGCCGCATGTGGAGAGCATTCCCGAACTCGTCCAACGCATTCAGGGCGCGCCGCCAAACGACGACGACTTCGCGCGCACGGCACTGTTTCACGCGTACGCGGTGCAGATGAACCTCATCAGCCCGTTGTGGTTCGCCATCCGGGTGTACCGGCAGATGACGACCCAGGACGGCACCGGCTGCATCATCAACATTTCCAGCGGCGCCGGGCATCCGGCGGGATCACCGACCCTGGTCTCCTATGGCGCGGCCAAGAGCGGGCTCAACCACCTCACGCGGTCGCTGGCCGAGGAGTGGGGACCGAAGGTGCGTGTCAACTGCGTCGCGCTGGGCCCGACGATGACGGAGAACTTCCGGTCGTTTGTGCTACCCAAAGACGATCCGACCGGCGAAAAGTACTTCGCCGCCGTTCCCTTGCGCCGCGCGGGGGAACCGGCGGAGGTGGGCCGCGTGTGCGTCTTTCTCGCGAGCGGGGACGCGGACTTCGTCAACGGTACGACGATCGAGCACGACGGCGGCATGCTGCCCGGCGTGCTCTACGACGCTGGCCTGAAGACCATCACCGATCTGTTGTAGCGGACGCCTTCGTCGCGGTCGGCGTGACGTCACATGCGTCCCAGGACAAGGAGATTCACGTGAGCAGCCTGCAACCCACGCCCGAACAGTTCGCCGCGCTGGCCGCGCGGCCGGCGGACGAACCGGTGGTGATGGTCAACCTGCTGAAGTTCAAGGCCGACGGCGGCCTCGAGCGCTACGCACAGTACGGCCGTGAGGTCACACCGCACCTCGAACGCGTCGGCGCCACGGTGCTCTACGCGGGCGGCGCGCCGACGGTGGTCATCGGCGACGGCGAACGGCCTTGGTGGGACGCGATTCTCGTCGTCCAATACCCGTCGCCCCAGGCGTTCATCGACATGGTGACAACTCAGGAGTACGCCAAGATCCACGAACACCGCGCCGCGGGCTTGGAGCGAGGGGACCTGGTCGCGACATCGGCGTGGTCGGTCGCTTCGGCGTGATCTCCTAAGGCGCTGGCGGGTTGCTTCCCTGTGGGGGTCTAATTGGTGGATGGAATTGATGATGCCCACCGATTCGGTGTTTTTGCTGGGGGAATCCCGTGAGCACCCCATGCACGTCGGGGGCCTAGCGCTATACGAGCCGCCGGCCGGCGCCGATCAGGGATTCGTCCGCGAGTTCTACGACCGGCTGGTCGCCCAGCAGGATTTCCAGCCCACCTTTCTCAAGCGTCCCGCGACCTTCTTCGGTGGAATCGCGAATCTCGCGTGGTCCTACGACAACGACCTCGACATCGACTACCACGTGCGTCGCTCGGCGCTACCGTCCCCGGGGCGGGTTCGCGATCTGCTCGAACTGACCTCGTTGCTGCACAGCAGCCTGCTCGATCGCCACCGTCCGCTCTGGGAGGCGTACGTGATCGAGGGTCTCAAGGACGGCCGCTTCGCGGTCTACACCAAGATGCATCATGCGCTCATCGATGGTGTCTCGGCCCTGAAGCTCATGCAACGCTCGCTGTCGCCCGATCCCGACGATCGCGAGATCCGGGCGCCATGGGGCCTGCGTAAACCCAAACGCAAGTCCGTCCCGTCGTCGCCGTTGACCACACTGAAACGGACCGCGGGAGGTGTTGCCGCACTGGCTCCTTCGACGGTGTCGCTGGCTCGCGCGGCGCTGTTCGAGCAGCGGGTGACGCTGCCGTTCGGAGCCCCGCGCACCATGTTGAACGTCAAGATCGGGGGCGCCCGGCGGTGCGCGGCGCAGTCGTGGTCGGTGGACCGGATCAAGAACGTCAAGAAGGCCGCGGGCGTGACCCTCAACGATGTGGTCCTGACGATGTGCTCGGGGGCGCTGCGGTACTACCTGCTCGAGCAGAACGCGCTGCCGGACACCCCGCTGGTCGCGATGGTTCCGGTGAGCCTGCGCAAGGAACACGAGGCCGACGCCGGCGGCAACCTCGTGGGAGCCATCCTGTGCAACCTGGCCACCGACATCGAGGATCCGGCCAGACGGCTGGAGATCGTCAGCGAGTCGATGCGCAACAACAAGAAGGTGTTCTTCGAACTGCCCCGGTTCCAGGCGCTGGCGCTGTCCGCGATGAACATGGGTTCATTGGCCCTCGCAGCGGTTCCGGGTTGGGTGTCGTCGACGTCGCCGCCGTTCAATCTGGTCATATCGAACGTGCCGGGGCCGCACGAGCAGCTGTATTACGGGGGCGCGCGGCTGGACGGCAGCTATCCGCTATCGGCGATCGTGGACGGCCAGGCGCTGAACATCACCCTGGTCAGTAACGGCGCCAATCTCGATTTCGGTTTGACCGGATGCAGGCGCAGCGTGCCGCACCTGCAGCGCCTGCTCGCCCACCTGGAGTCGTCGCTCAAAGACCTGGAACGCGCCGTCGGGGTCTGAGTAACTCGATGCCCAAACTCAGCGCCGGTGTGCTGTTGTACCGGGTTAGCGACGGCGTCGTCGAAGTTCTGATCGTGCATCCTGGCGGCCCGTTTTGGGCGCGCAAGGACGACGCGGCCTGGTCGATCCCGAAGGGTGAGTACACCGACGGCGAGGACCCCTGGACGGTTGCGCAGCGGGAGTTTTCCGAGGAGCTCGGGCTGCCGACGCCAGTGGGGCCGCGCGTCGACTTCGGTCGGCTCAAACAGCCCAGCGGCAAGGTGGTTACGGCCTTCGGTGTGCGGGCCGATCTCGACGTCACCGATACGCGCAGCAACACCTTCGAACTCGAATGGCCGAAGGGCTCGGGCAAGTTGCGGGAGTTTCCCGAGGTCGATCGCGTCGGCTGGTTCCCGGTGGCGCAGGCCCGCACCAAGCTGCTCAAGGGGCAGCGGCCGTTCCTGGACCGATTGATGACCCTGCCCGAGTTGGCGGGCTTGGACGAAGGGACCTGAAATGCAGACTGTACGGACCCCCGGCGACCGATTCGACAATCTACCCGAATTCCCCTATGCCCCAAGGTATTGCGACATCCCCGACGGCGACGGCGCTACGCTGCGGGTCGCGTGGGTCGAAGATGGCCCGGAGAGCGCCGACCCCCTTCTCATGCTGCACGGCGAGCCGTCGTGGTCCTACCTGTACCGCAAGATGATTCCGATACTCGCTGCCGCCGGGCATCGCGTCGTGTGTCCCGACCTGGTCGGGTTCGGCCGTTCGGACAAGCCGACCCGACGCGCTGACCACAGCTACGCCCGCCACGTCGAGTGGATGCGCGCGCTGGCCTTCGATGTGCTCGACCTGCGCAACGTGACCCTGGTCGGCCAGGATTGGGGCGGCCTGATCGGATTGCGGCTGGCCGCAGAGCATCCCGAACGGTTTTCCCGCCTGGTCGTCGCCAACACCGGCCTGCCCGACGGCGAGCAGCCGCTGCCCGAGGTCTGGTGGCGTTTTCGCGAAGCCATCACGACGGCGCCGGAGCTGAACATAGGGGCGTTCGTCCAGAGCGGCTGTCGCCGCCCGATGAGCGACGAGGTGCGCGCGGGCTACGACGCGCCGTTTCCGGACGACGAGTATTGCGCGGGACCGCGCGCCATGCCCGGTCTGGTGCCGACCGCACCGGACGATCCCGCGTCCGCGGCTAACAAGGCCGCGTGGGCGAAGCTGTCGGTGAGCCCGACGCCGATGCTGGTCGCCTTCAGCGACAGCGACCCAATCACCGGGCCGATGGGCGAGATCTTCCGGCATGCGATGCGCGGCGCGCAGGGTATCAACCATCCGCTGATTCGCGACGCCGGACACTTCGTGCAAGAGGACGCGGGCGAAGAGCTCGCCAACTACATCGTGGAATTCTTGCGCCGCTAGGGCTTTTCAGGTTTCAGCGCTCCCACGGCGCGGTTTCGTCCATCTTCTTGTAGTACTTGGCCAAGTGGCTCCGGACCCGGTCGATGTCGCTCTTGGGCAAGTCGATGCCGCCCCGCGCGCCGTCCATGATCGCGCCGGCGATCATCACCCCTCGCGGTACCGCTTGCAGCTTGCCGCCGATGACGTCGGCGAACAGCAGCTTGTACCCGGTGAAGTTGTCTTTGTTGTCGCTGTCGTACCAGATGTGGGCATCGCGGTACTTCTGGTTCGGTTTGTCCTCCGCGCCGGCCCACTTCCGGACCCGCTTTTCGGCGGCGCCGCCGTCCCACTTGCGGTCGCGGTCGGCCAGCGGCAGATCCTTGAACGCTGTTACAGACATGTAGGTCGCGTGCCCGCCGCGCCGCTGGGCTAAACGCGGGCTTGCTGTGTTATCCACAGTTGGCGCTTCATCCACAGGTGGGCGTCATTTGCTGAAGAGATTTCGGGCCGGCAACGCTCGTTAGGCGCCACAGAAGTGGCTGTGGCCATACTTCTGCGAGCACCAGATGTCACCTGCGTTCGCATCGGTGAGTTCGGCGTCGTTCTGGGCCAAGTGGAGGACGGTGGGGCCGTCTGGGGCCACGACGAGCTCGGCCTTCCACGCGGTCTGCTCGTTGATGTAGCCGCCCATTCCGTCGCCCCAGGCACCGATGCGCTGCTCCAACCTGATCGCGAGACCGGGGCCGTCGCCCTGCGTCCAGCGCATCGTCCACCTCTCGCCGTCGCGCGCGCTGGACCCGACCACGATCGTCCCGGTGCCGTCGGGCGCGATCGTCATCATGCTCAGGTGTCTCTGCCAGTCTCCGACGTAGTCGCCACGCGACGTCTGCATCGGCGGGATGTCCGCCGGATTGGCGTTGGCGACCGAGGCACCAGTAATGAGGGCGGCCGCTACTGCGGTGAGCGCCACGATCGAGCGGGCAGTAATTTTCGCCATGGAATGTCCCTTCTGGGTAGCTCCTGGATGTGCAGTGCCAGGCGCGGGTCGTTAGCTGTTGCCGCATGTGACGGCCATTCGTGGAAAGAGTCTGGCAGCCGCCTTGCGTAATCCTTGTGCGATTCTTGCGGCGGCCTCAGGCGGCGCATCGACTCCGAGCGTGCACTCAATGCCCCAGGCCCGGAACGATGTCGCCCAGGCTGAAGGTGACCGGCTGTTCGAGTTGTTCGTAGGTGCATGACCGTGGATCGCGGTCGGGGCGCCATCGATTGAATTGGGCGGTGTGGCGGAAGCGCTGGCCTTCCATGTGGTCGTAGCGCACCTCGACGACCCGCTCGGGCCGCAGCGGGACGAATGACAGATCCTTGCCGGCGTTCCAGCGGGAGAACTCGTTCTTGCGCGGCGTGCGCTCGCCGGCTTCGTGGGCCGCCCAATTCCAGGGATGGTCGTCGAAGTCGGTGACCAGCGGCTGCAGCTCAGAAAACAGCCGCCGCCGCTCGGCCATCGGGAAGGCCCCGATGACTCCGACCGACGCCAGCTGGCCATCGTCCTGATACAACCCGAGCAGTAGCGAGCCGATGGCGTCGCCACCGGACTTGTGGACTCGGTACCCGGCGACCACGCAGTCCGCGGTCCGCTCGTGCTTGACCTTGAACATGACGCGCTTGTCCGGCTGATAGGTGATCGCCAGCGGCTTGGCGACGACGCCGTCCAACCCCGCTCCCTCGAATTCCTCGAACCACTGCTGCGCCGTCGTCAGATCGGTGGTGGCCGGCGTGACATGGAACGCGGGCCCGGAATCGGCCAACGCCTCGACGAGGGCCGCGCGCCGCTCTTCGAATGGCCGCTGCGTGTAGTCGTCATCGCCGACGGCGAGCAGATCGAACGCGATGAAGGACGCCGGTGTCTTCTCGGCGAGCATTCGCACCCGCGAATCGGCCGGGTGGATGCGCTGCTGCAGCGCCTCGAAGTCCAGGCCGTGGTCGGTGGCGATGACGATCTCGCCGTCGATCACACAGCGCCGCGGCAGCTCGGCCTGCGCCGCCGCGACCAGCTCGGGGAAGTACCGGGTCATCGGCCGCTCGTTCCGGCTGCCCAGCTCCACTTGATCGTGGTCGCGGAAACAAATGGACCTGAACCCGTCCCACTTCGGCTCATATGACGCATCGGGCGGGATCGACCGCACCGACTTGGCCAGCATCGGCGAGATCGGCGGCATCACGGGCAAGTCCATTGGTTCATTGTGGCGTGCGACATGTTGGAATCGTGGTGTGGCCGCACCAGCAGAAGAGGTCGACGTCGACGGCATCGCGGTTCGGCTGACCAATCCGGACAAGGTGTATTTCCCCCAACTCGGGTCGAACGGCACCAAGCGGCGGCTCGTCGAGTACTACCGCGCCGTGGCGGGCGGGCCGATGCTGGACACGCTGCGGAACCGCCCCACCCACCTGCAGCGCTTTCCGGACGGCATCGACGGCGAGGAGATCTATCAGAAGCGGGTGCCGCAGCATCATCCCGATTACCTGGAGACCTGCCGGGTGACGTTTCCGTCGGGGCGCACCGCCGACGCGTTGAAGGTGACCCACCCGGCGGCGATCGTGTGGGCCGCGCAGATGGGTACCGTCACGCTGCACCCGTGGCAGGTGCGCTGCCCCGACACCGAACACCCCGACGAGCTGCGCATCGATCTGGACCCGCAGCCCGGCGTCGCCTTCGAGCAGGCCCGCACGGTGGCGGTTGACGTGCTGCGCCCCCTGCTCGACGAACTCGGTCTGATCGGTTATCCCAAGACGTCCGGGGGCCGCGGGATCCACGTGTTCCTACGGATCGCCACCGACTGGGACTTCATTCAAGTGCGCCGGGCGGGCATCGCGCTGGCCCGTGAGGTCGAGCGTCGCGCACCGGATTTGGTCACCACCTCGTGGTGGAAGGAGGAGCGCGGCGAGCGCATCTTCATCGACTTCAACCAGAACGCCCGCGACCGCACCATGGCGTCGGCCTATTCGGTGCGGCGCACCCCGATCGCCACCGTGTCGACACCGCTCACATGGGACGAGCTGGCCGGCGCCCAGCCCGACGACTACACGATGGCGACCGTGCCCGATCTCGTGGCCGGCCGCGACGACCCTTGGGCCGCAATGGATTCCGTTGCCCAGTCTATTGCGCCGCTGCTGGAAATGGTCGAGGCCGACGAACGGCGCGGCCTTGGCGACATGCCCTACCCGCCGAACTACCCGAAAATGCCCGGCGAACCGAAACGCGTTCAGCCGAGCCGCGACACGGACCTCAAGGACAAGTGAAACTAGAGCCGATCGGCTGCAAATGCCGCGGCCTGGTTGGTCATCCCGGACTGAACATACAAAACGTGTGAGGTCGGGTTTCTGCCTTCGGAGCAGATCGGGTCGTCGGGAACGCACAGGTCAATCGTCTTGGGGCGGTAGAGCGGGCTGATCGTCGGAAGCCGGCCGCCCCCAAGCGTTCTCGCGAAGTTACTTTCTGGATTGCCGAAGACGGCGACCGCGGCGACATGACTCGCTGCCTGGGGCGGCAGATTGTCGGTGGTCATATCGATCACGCCCGCGCCTTGCGAGTACCCGCCGAGCACGATTCTGGTGTTGGGACAGTTCGCAACCGTTGCCTGGACATGACCGCCCGCATCGCCGGCCCCGGCCAACGAACTCCGCACGAAATCGTTGGTGGCGGGGTAGTTGACCGCGTATACGCCGACGGACCGGCCCCCAACACGCGACCTAAGGGAGTCCACGAATGCCTGGCCGACCCCTCCGACGCCGGGAGGTTCGTTGGTGCCGCGAGCGAATACCACCTCGACGTCGGGACACGGGGCGGCCACAGCGTAACGGGTATCGATGAACGCGCTCAGCGGCGTCCATGTGATTACCACCGCCGCACACAGGACGCGAGCGATGCTTCGTGCGCGCATTGCCACCGATGCGAAGTCTAATCGCAGGCGTGCGCCGTCATACCTCGCCGCCGTGACGGCCGGACATGCAAAACAACAGATTTGCGAACACGACGGGCTGGCTCACCTGCATGGCCACGGTCACCACCTCGTAGTCCGGAAACGTGGACACGCCTGCACCAGGCATCGTTTTCAAGACGTCAGCCCAATGTGCCTGATCGTCGTTGTTGGTGGCGGCATAGAGCTTCATGTCCGACGCGCAGAACGGAAAAAGCTCGCCGGCCGCGACGGCTTCGGCGATCGCCGTCGCGACGCCCGGTTTTTCTGTTATCCGGTAGTCGTCCAGGCTGATCACGCCACGCGGGCCGGCGTGCTTGGCGACGAGCTTGATGTCGCCCCGGGCGCGCTCATAGCTGTGGCCCCCGTCGATGTGCATGAAACGCAACGACGGGAGGTCGGTCAATTTCGCTGAGTCACAGATTCTGACGTCGAGTTGTCGTCGACTGTGAAACTGATCCCAGTTGCGGCAGAACGTCTCGACGTCCAGACCGCCATAGGGTTCCCGGTCCTCGATGGGAATGTCTTCCTGCGACATCACCTTTTCGAACAGATCGCACGCGATGAGGCGCTCGTCGGGGCGCAGGCCGCAACCCATCAAAATGGCTGATTTACCCTGGTAAACCCCGATCTCGAGCATGTGTCCCTCGACCCCGCCGTCCAGCTGGTGGCCCAGGATGAAGTCGAACAGCATGAAGTCGGCGGGGTAGAAGAAGCCGGGAATTTGTGCGGACGCGCGCGCATATCGTGCGGCGGTCTCGAGCTTCAGCATTGATGCAAGCGTACAACTCGGCGCTGCGCACTGAAACAGGTTCTCGCAGCGATCTTTTGGGGCGAAGGGCATCGCTGCGTTACATTTGCCGCGATGAAGTTTGCGCTGGCAACCTTGGGAAGTCGAGGCGATGCCGAGCCGTACGCAGCCGTCGGTCGGGAGCTGCAGCGTCGAGGTCACGAAGTACGCATGGCGGTCCCGCCCGCCTATCTCGGGTTTGTCGAATCGGCCGGGCTTGCCGCGGTTCCCCATGGCGCGAACTTGGTCCGCAAATTCGCGCCGATGCCGAATCCGATCAGCATGATGTGGGAAATCTTGCGGGATGTCACCCAATACTGGCCGGAGGTGGGTACGGCCCTGACGTCGCTGGCGGACGGGGCCGATCTGCTACTGGCCGACCCGAGCCAACAGGGGCTGGCCGCCAATGTTGGGGAGTACTACGACATTCCGCTGGCGACGCTGCACTTCTACCCGATCGAGGCCGGTGGTCCGGGCATAACCCAAGACGCGGAGGACGCCCACCGGCGGGAACTGGGCCTGCCGGAGGAAACGGGACCCTCGCAATGGCTGGAGATCCAGGCCTACGACGAGCTGTTCTTTCCCGGGCTGGCCGCCGAATGGGCGAAGCGCGGCCTCCGACGGCCCTTCGTCGGCGGGCTGACGCTGGAGTTGCCGATGGATGTCGACGACGAGGTCGCGTCGTGGATTGCCGCGGGCACACCGCCGATCTACTTCGGCTTCGGCAGCGTCCGAGTCGCGTCTCCCGATGACGCGGTCGCGATGATCAGCGCGGCCTGCGCGGAGCTAGGTGAGCGGGCGTTGATTTGCAGTGGCGCAAGCGATTTCACCGACATCTCGCAACCCGAGCACGTCAAGATTGTGGACGCGGTGAACCACTCGGCCGTCTTTCCCGCTTGCCGCGCGGTCGTTCACCACGGGGGCCCCGGCACCACGTTCGCGGGCATCCGGGCCGGAGTCCCGACCCTGATCCTCTGGGTTTCGGTCGATCAGCCGATGTGGGGGGCCGCGGTCAGCCGACTGGAAGCCGGGACCGCGCGCCCCTTCTTCGAGACCACCCAGAAGTCGTTGGTCGCAGATCTGCGGTCCATCCTCACCACGCAGTGCATCAGTCGGACCCGCGAGATCGCCGCCCAGATGACCACACCCGCCGAAAGCGTCACCGCCGCTGCCGAGCTCCTCGAAGACGCCGCCCGCACCGGGCGCGGCCCCTAGCCCGGCGGATACGGCGCGCCGGGCCGCGGTCCAAGCGGGCCAGGCGGTCCCGGTGGGCCAGGCGGCGATGGCGGCCCGAACGGCCGATCCGGACCACCCGGCCCGGGCGGCGGTGGTGGCCCGGGTTGCCCGGGCCACGGGGGCGGCGGCGGGGGATCGGCGCTCGCGACAGCGGCCCCGAAGCCCGAGATCCCGAGAACACCCGCGAGCAGGGAACCAGCGATGAACCGTTTGATCTTCATGCTTGGCCTACCTCCCCGTGCCGGGCGCGGGCGTGCCGGGCGCTGGGGCCGAAGGCGGACCGCCGGGTTCGGGGAGCGACGCGTGCCCCGGTTGCGGCGGCGGTGCGAGGCCGGGCCCGGGTGGCGGCGGGCCCCAGCCCGGTGGGATCGCCCAGGCCGGTGGCGGCGGCGGTGGTGGTGGCATGCCGAAGGGTCCGGGTGGCGGTCCCCACGCCAACGGAAGCAACAGCGCGGTCAGGATCGCGCCCACGATCAGGCCGGCGGCGCCGGCGCCGACCGCGACGCCGACCGGGTGCCGTTGCACGACAGATGGTGCCTCGCTCGTGCGCTGTGATGGTTGCTCGTCGGTCATGGCCCCTCCAGGTTGTGTGTACATTGCGATGCCGGCGAAGCTAGGAAGCGAATCTGAAGCCAACCTGAAGACATCGCGCAAGGGCCTGGTTTCTTCAGGTTGATTTCAGGAAGCGGCCGAGAATGAGGGCATGAGCGATCGTTTCGGCTCCCACCGTCCACCGCGGCGCGCCGGGGCGCGCGTTCTGGTCGTCGAGGACTCAGAGACGATCCGCGAAATGGTGTGCGAGGCGCTGACCGACGTCGGGTATCTCACCGCGGCCCGACCAGACGGCGCGGGCCTGGAAGACGTTCTGGAAGGATTTCGTCCCGACCTGGTGGTCCTGGATGTGATGATGCCCGGCCGCGACGGGTTCGAGTTGATCGATGTCGTCCGCGACTGGGGCCAGGCCGGGATCGTGTTGCTCACCGCCCGTGACGGCCTGCCCGACCGGCTGCGCGGGCTCGACGGCGGCGCCGACGATTACGTCGTCAAACCCTTCGAGCTCGCCGAGCTGATCTCGCGCGTCGGCGCGGTGCTGCGCCGCCGCGGCCGGCTACCCGCCGTCGTGCAATGCGGCGACCTGACGTTGGATCTCGACGCCTCGGTGGCCGCGCGGGCTGGATCACCGCTGGACCTGACCGCCACCGAACTGCGGCTGCTCGGGTTCCTGATCGAGCAGCGCGGCCGCATTGTGAGCACCGGGCAGATCCTGAGCGCGGTCTGGGGCTATGACGCCTACGACGCCAACCTGGTGCATGTCCACGTCAGCGGCCTGCGCCGCAAACTCGAGGCCCACGGACCCCGCATCCTGCAGACGGTGCGCGGCATCGGCTACCGCCTGCAACCGATCCGCCAATGAGCGACCAACGCGCGGCGGCGCCTACCCGCACGCCCTCGTTGCACCGCCGGGTCGCCCTGATGGTGCTCGGTGTGCTCGGCGTGCTGTTGGTGGTGCTGGGCCTCACCATCGACCTGCTGCTCGGCGCGCAGACCCGCCGCGACCTCCACGACCGGCTGATGGCCACCGCCGCCCGCGCCGACGCGCTGGCCGCCGCCAACGTCGCGCCCGATCGCCTGGTGGCACAGCTCGAGGGCGGAGGAATCCGCGCGCTGCTCGTCGCCGCGGACGGAACTACGTACGGCGACCACTCCATCCGGCCCGACACGACCAGCGGGCCCACAGAACCCCCGCCTGCGCCGCCTCCGCCCCCGCCGCTACCACCGGGCTGGCCACCGCCGCCGCCGGGCTGGCCTCCGCCGCCGCCGCTGCCGCCGGGCTGGCCACCGCCCCCACCGCCGCCCGGCGGGCCACCGGATGCCACCGCCACCGTCGTGGTGCACCCGCTGAAGTCGGGCGGGCGGGTGATCCTGGTCGCTGACACGACCCAAACCACCGCGTTGATCCGGCGGCTGCGCGAAGTTCTGGTGGCCGGCGGCCTGATCACCCTGCTCGTGGCTGGTCTGCTGGTCACCGCCGTGACGCGCGCCGCCCTGCGACCTCTGGATCGGCTGACGTCCCTGGCGCGATCGATTACCGGCGGCGACCGCGGCAGGCGGCTCCGACCCGACCGCGTCGGAACCGAACTCGGCCGCGCGGCAGCAGCTTTCGACGGCATGCTCGACGCGCTGGAAGCCTCCGAACGGCGCACTCGGCAATTCCTCGCCGATGCCGCCCACGAACTGCGCACACCCATCGCCGGTATTGGCGCCGCCGCGGAACAACTGATGGCGGCTGCGGCCCAACGCGGTGACGACGCGGTTGCGAAGGGCCAATACCGCCGCGCGGCAATGCTTTTGGCCGAATCCCGCCGGGCCGGTCGACTGGTCGCCGACATGCTGGACCTGAGCCGCATCGATGCCGGGGTCGCCCTGGACCTCTCCGATGCCGACCTCGTCGAGATCGCCGAAGCCGAATGCGAGCGAGCGGCCGTCCTCTCCCCGGACATCACCATCACCCGCACCGGCGAGCCGGGCGTGCCGGTGCGCGCCGACCGGACCCGGGTCGCCCAGATTGTGTCGAATCTCGTCGACAACGCCCGCCGATACACCCCGCCCGGCGGGCGCATCGTGATCGACGTGCGCAGGGCCGGGCCGCATGCCGAGTTGACCGTCACCGATTCGGGCCCCGGGATCGGCGACTCCGACCGTGAGCGGATCTTCGATCGACTAGTCCGCCTCGACGTTGCCCGCGACCGTGACCACGGTGGCGCCGGGCTGGGACTGCCGATCGCCAGAGCGTTGGCGCGCGCTCACCGTGGCGATCTTGTCTGCCTACCCAACGATCAGGGTGCGCGCTTCCAGCTCACCTTGCCGCTCGAACATCGGCGCGCGGCCAGCCAGAACCGCGATGAGCGCGCCCGCCACACCCGCGACCGGCGTGACCATCGACGGCCCGGAGAGCACGAAGTAGCCGAACGCGACGCCAACGGAGAGTAAAGCCACCCGCATGGGCGTCCAGTGCGCAGTTGAAGGCAGCCGGGATGACAACCGAATGCCCAGCAGCAGCGCGAGGATGTGACCGAAGGCGGTGAAGTCGGCGCCCAGGGCCGCGATCACCGCCACACCGAGCCACCACCCGACCCATGCCGCCCGCCAGCGCGACGGTATCGACGCCGTCAGCGCGCCCAGGACACACACCGCGCCGTAGCTGACCCCCACGTCGCTGGCCCGCGCCACCGACATAGGCAGCCATCCCGCCTTGAGCGCGGCGGCCAAACCTATCGCGACCAACAGCGTTGCGCCGATGTGACCGACCGTGAACGTGAGGACCAAACCCCTACTGCGCCAGATTAGTTCGCCAAGCGCCAGCAGGCACACCAAGCCCGGCAACCAGACATAGACCGCATCACTGCCGTCGACGAAGGCGCTGCCGACCAGGGTGCCCATGTGGCCGTGCCGCAAATTGTGCAAGTTGGTGCTCATGCGGCTCACGGCGGCCTCGCGCGCATGCGGACCGAGCATGGTCAGCGTAAGAGAGACCCCGATCAGCAACAGTGCGTATCCGGCCGTGACGCGCAATCGCGCAACCGTCGCCTTCATACGTCAACGATGCTGGTTGGCGGCGCGATCGGCCACGTTCTTAACGAAGCTTTCACACCCGTGTGATGAATCTTCACAGATTGTCGCGGGCTCTTGACGAGGCAATCGTGATGCTGCTAGACATGGCCCTGCGCAACAAATTGGGCGATCGCCCAAAAACAGCCCGGAGCGGAGGGTGCAATGGGCCGGATGGACGGCAAGGTCGCGTTCGTGACGGGGGCGGCCCGCGGGCAGGGCAGAAGCCACGCGGTGCGGCTCGCGCGGGAGGGGGCCGACATCATCGCCGTGGACATCTGCCGCAAATTCGAGGCTTCGCCCGCCGACGGCGCGACGCCGGAAGATCTCGACGAGACCGCGGGGATGGTGAAGAACGCCGGGGGCCGTGTCGTCACCGCCGAAGTCGACGTGCGCGATTTCGACGCCCTGAGCGCCGTCGTCGATGACGGCGTCGAGCAGCTGGGTCGCCTGGATGTCATCGTGGCCAACGCCGGTATCGGTACGACGGCGGGAAAGCTGCACAAGGCCGACGAGGCGCTGTGGCAGGAGATGATCGACGTCAATCTGAGCGGGGTCTGGAAGACGGTGAAGGCCGGCGTTCCGCACATCCTGCGGGGCGATCGCGGCGGCTCGATCGTCTTGACGTCCTCGGTGGCCGGTTTCAAGGCCTACCCGCACGTCGGGCATTACGTGGCGGCCAAGCACGGGGTGATCGGCCTGATGCGATCGTTCGCCGTCGAATTGGGTCAGCGGATGATCAGGGTCAACGCCGTTCTCCCGACCCATGTGAATTCGCCGTTGTTGATGAACGAGCAGACGTACCGCGCATTTCGGCCCGAACTGGAAAACCCCGGTCCCGACGATCTCGCGCCGGTGTGCCAGAGCTTTCACGTCCTGCCGATCCCCTGGGTGACCCCCGAAGACATCAGCAACGCCGTGCTGTTCCTGGCCTCCGACGAAGCGCGCTATATCACCGGCGTCGCGCTCAACGTGGATGCCGGCAGCAGCCTGAAGTAAGGAACGCATCGTGACCGTCACCAACGACACGGACGTCTATTACGACCCCTACGACACCGGCATCAACGCCGACCCGTATCCGACCTACGCGCGGCTGCGCGACGAGGCACCGATCTACTACAACGAGCGCTACGACTTCTGGGCGATATCAAGACATTCCGACGTCGACCGGGCACTGGCCAACTGGGAGACATTCTCCAACCGACGCGGCGACATTCTCGAGCTGATCAAGTCGAAGTTCGACATGCCCGGCGGCGTCATGATGTTCCAGGATCCGCCCGAGCACACGGCGCTGCGCGGGCTGATGTCACGGGTGTTCACCCCGCGCCGGATGGCCGAAATCGAAGACCAGATCCGCGCCTACTGCGTCCGGTGCCTGGATCCGCTCGTCGGATCCGAAGGATTCGACATCATCGCCGAGCTCGCGTCGATGATGCCGATGCGGGTGATTGGCATGCTGTTGGGAATTCCCGAGTCCGAGCAGATCTCGGTCCGGGACGCCAACGATGCCAACCTGCGGACCAAGCCGGGCGCCCCGCTCAAGGTAGCGGACGCCGACTCGATCGCCGACGGCCGGATTTACGCCGACTACGTCGAGTGGCGATCGAAGAACCCGTCCGACGACCTGATGACGCAGCTGCTCAACGTCGAGTTTGACGACGACCAGGGCGTGCACCGCAAGCTCACCCGCAAGGAGGTCCTGCACTACACGCAGGTGGTGGCCGGCGCCGGTAACGAGACGACGGGCCGGCTGATCGGCTGGCTGGCCAAGGTGCTCGCCGAGCATCCCGACCAACGTCGGGAGATCTACGAGGATCGGTCGCTGCTGAACCGCACCGTCGACGAGACGCTGCGGTTCGAACCCACCGGCCCCCACGTGGCACGTTGGATGGCAAGGGATTTCGAAATATACGGCACCACCGTTCCGGCCGGGAGCGCCATGCTGCTGCTCTTCGGTGCCGCCAATCGCGATCCCCGCCGCTACACCGATCCGGACACGTTCAACATCCACCGCGACAACATCTCGCACATTACCTTCGGCAAGGGAGTGCACTACTGCCTGGGCGCCAACCTGGCCCGGCTGGAGGGGCGAGTCGCGCTCGACGAGATGCTCAACCGCTGGCCCGAATGGGACATCGACTACGACACAGCGAAATTGGCGCCGACGTCCACGGTTCGCGGCTGGGAGCGGCTGCGGGTGGTGCTGCCCTGAGGTCAGCCGCGACGCGGCTTCGGTGTCGGCATCTCGTACCGGTCCAGCAGGCGGTTGACGAGCGCGACGGCCTCGTCGTGGCCCCCCGAGGTGCCGAGCGCCTGCTCCAAGATGAGCATGCGGCCGATCGACGCAATGACGACGGCGATGCCCGCCGGCGGGAATTCCCTTGTGTCAAGCCCATGTTCGCGGACAACGAAGTTCAGTGCGGTGATCTGCATTTCACGCCACCGCTCCTGCCACGCCGCGATCTCGGCCCGGATCTCCTTGCGGTGGTTGGCCAGGCCCATGAATTCCAGCAGCAGCCGGGTGTCCTTGGGCCCGATCAGGGTGTCCCACAAGGCGTGTAGGGGACGGTCAGAGGCCAGGGCCTTCTTTTGCCGCTCGAGGTACGCGGCGGCGCCGCGGCGGAACACGTCCAGGTATAGCTCGTCCATCGTGGGGAAGTAGTAGTGCACCAACGCCGGTTTCACGCCGGCTTCCGCCGCGACCCGCCGCGAGGTGGCCGCGGCGTAGCCCTCGTCGACCATGATCCGACTCGTCGCGTCGATCAGCATGTCGCGAGTGGTGGAGTCCCGCGTCTTGGGGCGTCGTGATGCGGTCATTCACCTACCTTCGTTGAGCGATTGCCCAAATCGTACTTGACCGTGGTGCGCGTGGGTGATAGGCAGATGAGGGCAACCGGCCTGAGCGATCGCTCAGCTTTCGTGGAAGGTGGGGATTTGAGCCAGAGAACAGCGGTCGTGACCGGCGGTGCGTCGGGGATTGGCCGTGCCGTCGCGGAACGGTTGCGCCGCGACGGATTTCGGGTGGCCGTCATCGATCTGTCGCCCACCGACGACGGGACCGGACACGTCGCCGACGTCACCGACCGCACGCAGGTCGATGCGGCGGTATCGGCGATCCGCGACGAGCTCGGCCCAATCCTGGTGCTGGTCAACGCCGCCGGGGTGGAGGGCTTCAAGAAATTCTTGACCATGTCTTTTCAGGAATGGTCGAGGGTGATCGACGTCAACCTCAACGGCGTCTTCCACACCATCCAGGCCGTGCTGCCCGACATGGTCGAGGCCGGCTGGGGACGCATCGTCAACATCTCGTCGTCCAGCACGCACTCCGGGCAGCCGTTCATGGCCCACTATGTGGCGGCGAAGTCCGCGGTGAACGGGCTGACCAAGTCGCTGGCGCTGGAATACGGGCCGAGCGGAATCACCGTCAACGCCGTGCCGCCGGGATTCATCGACACACCGATGCTGCGCAGCGCCGAGAGCCGGCACCTGCTCGGCGGCACCGTGGAGGATCACATCAATCGCACGCCGGTGCGCCGGGTGGGCAAGCCCGAGGACATCGCCGCGGCGTGCGCGTTCTTTGTCTCCGAGGAAGCCGGCTACATCACCGGGCAGATCCTCGGCGTCAACGGTGGTCGCAACACCTGACGTGCTAGCCGGCGGCGCTGCGCAGCGCTTCGAAGGTGTCGGCGACGGTTTCGGTTGGATCGCGGTAGGTGATGCCGAGTTCGCGCTCGCTGGGCGAATCGTCGGAGGCCGGCATCTGCGTGTAGTACTGCATCCCCGCCGAGGTGAAGGGGGTGTCGAAGGGCAGATACCGGCCCGCCCGATCCAGCATCGCACCCGCTACCCGCAGCGCGGTGTCGGGAATGGGAACGGCAACCATTGGCGTGCCGGCGATTTGGCCGAGCATGGTCGCCAGCTCGGCCGCCGGAACTCGATGCCCGCCCGCGGTGTAGCGGCGCGGCCCGCGGCCCGGCTCCAAAAGCGCCGCGTGCAACGCCGCGAGATCGCGAACGTCGACGACCAACCACGCCGCGCTTCGCCCCGGGATCGCATGCATCTGCAACGCCGCCTTGACGCCCTCGCCCGCCTCGCCGAATTGGTCTCCTACCGGCGGACCGAGAACCATTCCGGGATAGGTGATGTTCACCGGGGCGCCCGCGTCCTGCAGGCCGCGGGCATAGATCTCGACCTGCGCCTTGGACGTCCCGTATCCGTCCGCCCCGCCGACCACCGGCAGGTCCGCCGTCAACGTCTCGAGGCCGGGATGAAACAGCGCGGTGAAGCTCGACACGTGGACGATCGGATCCAGGCCGAGCTCGACGGACTGGCCAAGGACGTTCTGGGCTCCCTGCATGTTCGTGGTCAGCATCTCGTTGGTCTGACGCGGGTCGGTTGCCACCAGGGCGGCGCTGTGCACGACGGCGTCGCAGCCGCGCAGCGCGTCGCGCACCGAGACGCGATCCGTGATGTCCCCGACGGCGAAGTCCGACACGTCGACGCCCAGCTTGGCGACCGAGGTCTGCAGCCGATCGGGATTTCGCACCAGGAACCGGATGGAATGTCCGGCGTCAGAGATCAGCTTGGCGGTCCAGCCGCCCACGAATCCGGTCCCGCCCGTGATCAGAACGTGCATCGTGCGATTCTCGCAACGGCCGCGCGCCCTCAGGCGCCAGGGGTATTACAGATGACCGGCGGCGAAGTCCGCGGCTTGGTCCGTCATGCCGTTCACCCCGTACATGACGTGCGCGGCGTTGTCGTTGCCGGTACCGCAAATGGGGTCGCCCTGCGCGCACAATTCGAGGGTCTTGGGCTTGTACAGCGGGCCGATGGCGATCGGCGGCGCGCCATACTGCGCCAGCCATTGGTCGGAAGGCTTCCCGAACAGTGTCACCGCGGCCACGTGGTTCGCGATGTCCGGCGACATCGGCTTCGGCACCAAATCAGCGGGTACCCCCGGCGGTACGGCGGCCGAGGTGGTGTAGCCGGCCACGGCCGCACCCTGCGAGTATCCGCCGAGGACCTCGCGGGTCTTGGGGCAGTTCGCCGCCATGGATTGGATGTGAGAGCCGGCGTCGCGAATCCCGTCGATCACGGTCAACGGGAAATTGGGATTGCTGAAATCGGTGCTGGCCTCGTAGTTGACCGGATACACCCCGAACGATCTCGCGCCGACGCGCCCGCGCAGAGCGTCGACGAATTGCTGCCCGATGTTGCCGACGCCGGGTGGCTCGCCGGTGCCGCGCGCGAACACGACCTCGACGTCGGGGCACGGGTCGGCCGACGCCGAGGGGGCGGGCGGGCACAGCAGTGCGGACGCGACCAGCACTACACCCGCACCGGCGACCGTCATGATCCGGCGCACGCGTTTGTTGATCAACACCAAGACGTCCATCTTCGCCCTACCGCCTCGCATCATCCGAGCCCCTTGGTATTCGACGCTAATTGCGGTAGGGATTGCCAGAAGGCTCAATTTTCAACCGCGCCGCGCGCCCAATGCCCCCGTGACAAGGCGACCAGCAGGCTTACCCACTTTCTCGAGTAAACCTGCTGGTCTATGGGGTGGCTATTTTCGGAAAGCGTCCTTCACCTTCTCGCCGGCATCCTTCAGGCTGGACTTGGCCTGATCCGCCCGGCCTTCGGCCCGGGTCTCGTCATCGCCCGTGGCCCGGCCGATGGCTTCCTTGGCCCGGCCGCCCACGTCATCGATCTTGTTCTTGATTTTGTCTGTGGTGCTCATCTGTTTCGGCTACCCCGCAGCCCGCGACGTTGAAACCCGTACGGCGATGCCCCGGCCAGACATGCCAACCGCTGTCACCATGGAGTTTGTGAGCACCGCAATCGTGGTGGCAATAGTGGCGACGCTGATGCTGCTGGGTATCAGCATGGTCGTCAATCAGCTTCTTCGGCTGAGGAAGTTTTTGAGGGAAGCGCCGCCCGATGTGGCCCCGGGCGCCGACGTGCGCGAACCCCCCGACGAACCCCACTGCTAGCTTCATTCTCAATGTCGACTCTGCTGCTCACCGACGACGGCCTGCCGCCCCATGTGTGCGGCGCCGCCGATCCGCATTTCGCGAACGTCGTCAAGTCGTTCGCCCAGCGCTTTCCCGGGCGGCGGTTGGGTGGGGGAGCCCTCTGCGTCTACATCGACGGCCGGCCCGTCGTCGACGTCTGGACGGGGTGGTCGGACCGGGCGGGCACCGAGCCGTGGACCGCGGACACCGGCGCGATGGTGTTCTCGGCGACCAAGGGCGTCGCCTCGACGGTGATTCACCGGTTGGCCGATCGTGGCCTGTTGTCGTATGACGAGCCTGTCGCCGAATATTGGCCCGAGTTCGCGGCGAATGGGAAAGCCGAGATCACGGTTCGCGATGTCTTGCGGCATCGATCCGGGTTGTCGCATCTGAGGGGCGTCACCAAGACGGAGTTGATGGATCACCTCCTCATGGAGCAGCGCCTGGCCGAGGCGCCCCTTGATCACCTGCGGGGCGTGCAGGCGTATCACGCGCTGACCTATGGCTGGCTGTTGTCCGGTCTGGCCCGCGCGGTCACCGGCAAAGGCATGCGGGAGTTGATCCGCCAGGAGATCGCGCGCCCGCTCAACACCGACGGCCTGCACCTCGGCCGTCCGCCCGCCGCTTCGCCCACCAGGGCGGCGCAGATTTTGATGCCGCAGGGCAAGTGGCGCATGCCGGTGCTCAAGTTCGTCGCACCGCGGGTGGCCGGTCTGCCGCTCTCCGGGGCCCTCGGCGCGATGTATTTCCCGGGGGTCATATCGCTGGTGAAAGGCGACACCGCGTTCCTGGACGGCGAGGTGCCCGCGGCCAACGGCGTGGTGACCGGGCGCGGCCTGGCCAAGATGTTCGCGGTGCTCGCCAACGACGGCCGCATCGACGGCAAACGGTACCTGTCCAAGGAGTTGGCGCGCGGCCTGGCGGGTCAGTCGCGGTTCAAGTGGCCGGACGCGAACATGGTGGTGCCCATGCCTTTTCACCTCGGCTACCACGAATCACCGGTTCCCGGACTGCTCAAGGGTTTTGGTCACGTCGGGCTGGGCGGAACGCTGGGATGGGCCGATCCGGAGACTGGCAGCGCGTTCGCATACGTCCACAACCGGCTGCTGACGCAACGGCTGTTCGACATGGGATCGTTCGCGGGGCTGGCGCGTCCGCTGCGCAGCGCGATCGAGGCGGCCCGCCATCAGGGTCCGCTCGAGGTACCGCAGCTGGGTGCGACCTACGCCAAACCCGCCCGGCGACGGGCCGATGCGGCCGCGTCGGGGAGCGCGTAGCTTTTCGGCGCTAGGTCTTGACGAAGCCGCGCGGGAGCGTCAGCGGAAGATCGGCGTAGGTGACGATGCCCGGTGCCGAGGCGACGACGGCGGGGATGGCGTTGATCGCGGGCACCGCGGTCATGATGTGCCCGAGGTCCATGAAGTCGGCGATCGTCTCCGCCTGGAAATACGGCGGCGGCAGGAAGCCGACCTTGGTGGTGACCGTGGGCTGCCCGTCGATCTGGACGACCCAGCCGTCCTGTTCGATCTTCCAGTCGGGTTCGAGCGTCTGGCCCTTGCGCCACCGGACATTGAGGTCGATCAACGTCTTGCCGTCGACGATGCCCTGCCAGCTGATGTAGACGCCCGCCACGCATCCCGCTTCGATGGTCCAGGACGCCATTTCGAGATCGGCTGTGGTCTGGGCGAATTCGGCCACGCAGCGGACCTCGTCGAGCTCGACGCCGAGCGCGTCGCCCACCAGCTGGACCGCCTCGCCGAAAATCGCCGTCCCCTTGGCGGCCATCTGCTGTAGCTCGGGATGGTCGATCGGCTGGCCGAAGCCCACCGGCTTCTCGGTGTCGGGCGAGTCGTAGAACGTCGTGTCGGCGGCCTCGTTGACGGTGACCTTGTCGATCCGGTTGCACACCATTGCCGACACGATGGCCAACAGTTCGGCGAAGCCCGGACTCACGCCCGACCCGAAGAGCGTCGAGCCGCCCTTCTCGCAGGCCTCCACCAGCCGGTCGCGGCCGTCGCCGAGGTTGCGCCCGGTGATGAAGGACGCCGTTGTGACGACGTTCACGCCGGCCGACAGAATGCGGACCAGCTCGGCGACGTCGAACCACATCGGGTTGTAGACCACGCAGTCCGGTTTCAGGGCGAGCAGCGCGTCGACGTCGTTGGTCGCCGCGATCCCGAGCGGCGCAATGCCGACCAATTCGCCGGCGTCGCGGCCGACCTTGTCCTTTGACCAGGCATAACAACCCACCAGCTCAAGGGTGGGGTTATCGGCGATGGATTTCAGCGAGCTCTTGCCGACGTTTCCGGTGTTCCACTGAACGACGCGATAGGTGTTTGGCACTCGCTCAGCATAGGGAATCGACCCGAATCTTAGTAGGCCTTAGTAGGCGGATTCGGCGGCGAGGATCTCGGCCAGGAAGGCGTCGTCGCCGGGGCGGTCCAGCCGCGTTCGCGCCCAGCGACGCACCCGCTCCCGCGTTTCGCGCGTCTCCGCCGCGGCGTCGGCGCCGACGGTCACCGAGGTCGCCGTCCAGTCGTGATCCCAGGCCGCCGATTCCGTCATGGGCTGCTGGTCGTTGACCAACGGAAGGGTGGCGCGGCCGGCGGCGTCCAGGACACCGGCGCCACTGATGGCCCCCGACCGCAGTCGCACCTCTATGCCGATGGCCGGGTCCGGCCCGATGACGGCCGCGCGCACAACGGCGATCGGCGCCGCGCCGGCCGCCTCGACGCTCCACTCGACGGTGTCCTCGGCCGCGTCGAATATCGCAGGCGGAACCGCGCTCCAGTTGATCGACGCGACGCCGCCGGCGACCGCCGTCGTGCCCCGCGTGCCCGCGTCCCCAGCCGCGGCCAGCGCATAGTCGTCCTGATGTCTGCCGGGCATCGACAGTAGGGTGCTCGAATCATCAAGGGCGGCATGCAGTTCCGGCCACCCGATGCCGTCGACGCCGGCGTCGTCGGCTACCCCGGCGCCGGCCCGAACCAGGTCGAGCACCCGCGGATCGTCACTTCGGGCGTGCATGAGCAGGGCCGCGGCGTGCGGCGCCAGCAGCTGCGTGACGTCCGAATCCAGGGTGTCATCGGTGAAGAAGCCCTGCGCCCCGACGGTGAGCAGGGCGACCTCGACGTCGAGCAGGGCACGGTCCAGCCCGGCGATGCCGTCCCGGCGACTGGCGGGCCACCAGCGCCGCAGCCAGTGGCCGAGGGCCAGCCGCCGCAGCGGGTCGACCGATCCGGGCACGATGTCGACACCGGTCAGCTCGACGCTGTGTGCTTGGTCGGTGGCGCCTTCGGTGGCGCCTAAGGTGGATGCCAGCGCGACGTGTCCGGAGTCGCCGAGGACGCGCCAAAGCCAGTCGGCGCGCGCCAGATCGGTGAAGGTGATCTGGGCGGCGCCGGTGGGATCGTCGACCGTCCAGGACAGCACGGCGCCACTGACTTCCAGCACCGCGGTCAGCGGCGTATGTGCGGTGGCGGGGACGGTTCCCCAAAGACCGGAATCGGCAACCAATCTCATCCGGCCACCTGCAATTCCAGCATCGCCTTGATTCGTTGCCGGTGATCCAGGCTCACCGACCGCGCGACCCCCTCCAGCAGGGACCGCACCTCGTCGATGTCGTCGCAGGGTTCCTGCCAGACATCACGCCCGTGCAGGCGGGCCCAGAGCCGGCTCAGGTACGGCTGCGCGTAGTCGCCGAGATCGTCGACGACCTGCCGTTGCCGCGGATGAATTGGGCCGCCTTCGGCGAGATAGCGCCTGGCGTGCAAGACGTATGCCTCCTTGCGCAGCCGCGCCTGGATCTGCGCGGCCAGCCCGTAGTGGCTCATGACGGTGGGGTCCAGCGGCGCCAGCTCGACCGCGACCTCGATGCCGGCCACCAACGTGGCCTGTTTGTCCTCCGACAGCAACCCCCATGGCGCGCTGGCGCGGTCGACCTCCTCTTCGCACAGCAGCGGGATGTCGGGCAACGCGTCGCGGTCGAGGGCGCGCCGCAACGTGGCGCGCACCCGGTCCACCACGCTGCGGTCCAGCGGGCGATCGCTGTCGGAGCCGGCGGATATCTGCGGCTTCCGTTGCGGTGCAACCGAACTCAAGCCAAGCTTGACGATCGACCATGGCAGCTCGGCCGTTTCGGCTCGGGCCAGGGCGCCCAGGTTGTACGGCGTCGGGTCGGCGATCACGGTCGACCACGCGCGTTGACGCGCGGCGGCGGCGCTGTGGCCGGCCGCACGGCCGAGCGCGGTGCCGAGCTCGTCACGGAACCGACCGCCGGTCGACGGGATAGCTGCCGAGGCCCGCACGTCGCCCCAGCTGCGATCGAGCTGTCCGGTGAGCGTGGCGACGACGTCCGGGCTTGCCACGTATTGGCGCAACACCTCGATCGCGGTGCGGTCCCGGCCGAGGTGGATTTCGCTGAGTATCGCGGCCACCGTCTCCTGATCCTCCGGTGCCGGTGGGCCTTTCGTCACCGCGAGCTCGAAGCACACCGGGAAGTACAGCTCCTGGGCGTTTCCCGTGCGGATCCGCTGCCGACGGCGCTCGAGTTTAAGAGCGTCGAACCATGCCGCGGCGGAACGCAATTGGGCAGCGCTTCCGACGATCAGCTGGTGCATGGCGGCGGCCGTCTCGGGATCGACGACGGGGTTCGAATACTGGGGGTTGGACCGCAGCCGCAGCACCAACGGGTCCACGATGCGTTTGACGGTGCGGCTCAACGGGCCGCCGTCGTCGCTGCTGAGCACCTCCACGCCGGGACCGATCGCGCGCCACGCCCGGTCGATCACCGACCTGCGCGGGTGGCCGACCGCGGTGGCAGTCGCCACCTGCGAATCCGCACTCATCAGGACAGGATAGGGGCTTTCCGAAGATAGCGGCAGCGAAAAAGTTGGGTTCGGTAGCCGGTCCGTACCGCCAACCTGGTCACATGAAGACGCTGACAATGCTGCTGTACACCGGTTTTCGCGGGCTCGTCGTCGCCCGGCAGCGAAAGTCCCGTGAACGCACCGTCGGGGTCGGCACCGTGCGCGCGGTCGGGCCCCAGGTTTTCGTCGAGGTGGTGGCGGTGTCCGGGGAGACGTTCGTCGGCAAATTGGCATGCAGTGACGGCTCGGACGCCTCGATACTGCGTCCGGGCCTCGTCGTGCTGGTGGCGTTCGATCCCGCTGCCCGCGAAGACCTTTCGCTGCCCGACGACGTCTTGGCCGTGCACTGTCAGCGAGCGCCGTCGACGGCAAAACTGACGAGCGCGGCCCAGTAGAGCGGGCTTGCCGTGGCGTCGCCGTCGCGCCAGCGCCGCATCTGCTCACGCTGCCACCGATTCACCGCGCAACCCGCGTCGACAGCCTCGTGCGCGTCGTCGACGGCGATCACCGCGTCGGACATCGGATCGGTCCGGTCATCGCCCGCGAACCGCCGGTAGGCCGCGGTGGTCGGCAGCGACCACAGCGTGGCGGTCACCAACTGTGCGCCACCCAGGATTATGGCGGCCACCAGGCCCGTCGCCTCGTCGAACTGATAGTCACCGCCGGATGCGCAGGCCAGGAGCGCCACCCGGGGTGGCATCGGCAGCCGCAACGCCATCAGATCCGACGCGGTCAGCGGGCGGTGGTCGCCGACGGCGTCGGCGTCCCCGGGAATGCCCGCGGTGCAGGCCAGGTGCAGGGCGGCCCGATCGGCCTGGGCGGCATGGCCATCCGGTGAACTCGCGTGGCCGACGTACATCAGCCTGCTCGGGGTCTGCGCCAACAGTTCGGCGAGCCAGCGGCGGTCGGCGTCCTGGCGGCGGAACAGTTCCACCGCCGCGTCGACCGTCGGCAGCACCGCGCGACGTCCCATCAGCCCGGTGTAGTGCCGCGCCAACGCCGTGTCGGCGGACGGCCTGCCGAGCACCGACCCGAGCGCGGAGTCCGGGCGCTGACCGGGCACCCGGGGGTCGAGGACCAGCACCGGGGGAGCTTCTCGGCGGGCGTCCCATCCGGCCGGTGACCGCGGCGAGTGCACGATGTTCTGCGGCACCGCCATCAGCACGTCGACCATCTCCATCAGCCGGTACCCATCGGTGTGCTCGCCGATATCGGCCAGCTGCCAAGGGATTCGGGCGGCAACCCTGCCGCTGGCGGTGATGGCGTCCTGGCGGGCGCGGACGAGTTCTTCCTTGCTCGGCCCCGACTTCGGCAACGCCAGCAGGCCCCACGGGACGCGAGCCAGGCGCGCGGTGGGCGAGACGAACAGCACCGCGCGCGGGCTTGCCACGCATTCCGTCAACAGCTGCCACCCGGGTTCGGCGATGAGCAGCACGCCCAGGATGTAGGCGAGCGTCAGCTCGGCCGGCGGGGTCGCGAACGGGCCGCCCGTCAGCGCCCGCTCGATGGCGTCTCGACGGCTCTGACCGTCGTGCGGTTCCGGCAACGCGTCGGCCAGCTCCTGCAGCGCCGCCAGCAGGATCGGTTCCTCCACCACCCAATTGACGGTTCGGGACGGCTGCCCGACGATACGCAAACTGGCGTACGTGACGATCCCGAGATCCGCGAAGCGCAGGACCAGAGTCGGCCGGTCCGTCTCACTCATGGCCAGGTGGACCAGGCGGGTTCGTCGGCGGTGACCGCCCGGCCGTAGCGCTGCAGCGCCAGCGCACGGTAGTGACTCAGGATCGGGGCGGCGTCCGGCTGCATCTGTAGCGGCGGCAGCGGGCCCAGCCGCGTCAGCGAGGTGCCGCCGCGCGCCGGCGGGCCCGCGGCGGAAAGTGCTTCGCCGGCGTCGATCAAGAGGGAAGGGGCGGCCGCGGACGCCCATTCGCCGACTTTGGCCGCCTGCGGTTCGGCATTGAAAGTCCCTCGCGCGCTGTGGTATTCGACCAGCTCGCTGATCAACTCGGTGTTCTCCCATTCCCAGGCAACGGCGAACGCACTGGCCAAGATCGGCGCCGAGACGTTGGCGGCCCAGCGTGATCTCGCGTCGGCGTCGGCGATCGAGTACCGCACCGAGTCGACCGCCAACGCGGCCGGCACCTTGAGCTCCGCGGCCTGTTCGAGCTTGGTCATACCACGCCAGTACTCTGGCGTGCCCACTTCGCCGTGGAGGATGCCGAGTCCTTCGGCCTGCCGCGCCTCGGTTTCCTGCAGCGTCTCGTCGGGGTCCCCCGAGCTGTCGAAGCCCAGGTCCGTCAATGCGTCAGCGCGCCAAACGGTTCCGAGGTGGTTGTCGAGCTGGGCGTACTGCAGCCAACTGCTGCGCGGCGACGAGTCGAGCAGCTCGCGAGCCTGGGCGATCAGCTCGACCGCGTCCGGGAAGCGGCCCCAGAAGATCGCTATCCAGCTGCGCTGCAACAGAATACGGTGCAGATACAGTGGCTTGCCCAGTTCACGCCACCGGCTCTCGGCGTGTTCCCAGCACTGGTCGGCCGCTTCCAATGCGCCGGAGGCCAGCCGGGTGAGTCCTAGGTACAGCCAGCACCGCGCCTCGTCGTGCGCTCGGGCATATCGCGCGAGGACGGGCTGGGCCTCCGAGACCAGCTGTTCGGTCGTGGCGTGGTCGGCCGCCGACCAGCATGCCGCGGCACGCTCCAATTGCGTTCTGGCCGTGGCCAATTCCCATCCACGCGCCTGCGCGCGGGCTCCCGCTCGACGCAGCCACGGCTGCGCCTCGGACAACCGCCCGGTTTCCACGCAGAACCTGCCGTATCCGGTAGCCGCATCGATCCGGAGATGGTCCCCGGCCTCGCTGTCGCCGCCCAGGTGATCCGGATCGGCGATGGCGCCGAGCACGTGCTGCCACAGGGGAAGCGATTCGACGTGCAGGTCGTCGTCGCAGAGCGCGGTCGCGCACAGCAGTTGCGCATAGGTGAGCAGGTAGGCGTGTTCGTCGGCGAGGTCGGTGAAATCGGTGTTCGAGTCGTCCAACGCCGCCAACTCCTTCGCGGCGCCTTCGTGATCGCCGAGCGCCGCGGTCAGGCCCGTCTGCAGGAATTGGGCTCGCCGCGAGTACTGACGGATCATGTGGGCCACCTCGGCGGCGGGTGCGCCCGCTTGGGCGGCATAGGCGGCCAGACAGTCGCGGATGCGCCGAATCGACTCGCGGACGCCATCATTCGCTCCGCGCGCCAGGTAGATCTCGCCGAGCTGCGCGAACGCCTCGAGCGCCAGATCGTCGCGATCCTCTTGCGCGATGCGGGGCATCAACGACAGCAGCAGATCCCGCGCCGCGCCCTCGTCGGCGGCGAACGCCAGCTGGCGTGCGCGCTCCAACTCGGCCGGAATCGACACGGCTGCATCATAAGTCTTGGCGGCGCAAACCCGGAGCGGCGGACGTGTGATCCAGCCACGTCCGCCGCCCGGAGTTCGACCGATCAACCGCAGGTCACCTTGATGCTGAAGTCCTTGGTGACCATGCCGGCCATCGGGTTCTTCAAATCGGCGCCCTGCGCCTGGCCCGTGATGGTGTAGGTCTTACCGTCCACCGCTACGTTGGCCGAGCCGACCTTGGCGCCCATGCCGCTGCTGACCGACAGCGCGTTGCCGTCGACGACAAGGGCCAACGACTCGACCTTCGGCGTGGCCTCGTCGGTCATCACGACCGCCAGCGCCTGCTGGCCACCGCCGGTGGACCCGCTGCCGATATCGATCTTGCCGCCGGTTTTGACGCAGGTCACCGAGGCGGGATTCAACCCTGCGAGGTCGCTGCCGCCGACCTTGACCTGTGCGCCGGTGCCCGTGGAGGCGCTGGGCGCCCCACTCGACCCCGTGCTGGCCGTGTGGCCGCCGCTCGAGCAGGCCACCAGCGCCGACGCGACGCCAAGGCCTCCAATCGCTGCCGCGAGAAGACGTTTCACTGGGATTTCCTTCCTTCATGCGCCGCCCCGTTGGCGTCGTCATGGGAGGAGTACAGAACGCCCGATTTGCTACCGATCCCAATTTTTCGGTGCAACCGGTAGGCTGCGTCGACGTGGCCCTAGGAAGGGAGGCAGCCATTGCCGAAGGTGAAATGGCTGGGAAAGCCTGAGGCCCATGACTTTCCGGCCGCTGCCGACTACCTCGCCCTGCTCGCCGATCCGCACACCGTCGAAGAGCTGACGTATAGCCTGCAGACCTCTGACGTTGTGCACAAGAAGGCCAAGGACATACTGCGGGCCGCCCAGCTGAGCCTGCTTCCGGTTGACAATCCCCATGTCGCGTCGGATCTATCCAAGATCAAAAAGGGTGAACCGCTCTCGCCCATCCTGCTGGTCCGCGGTGACTTCGCCACCGGCGTTCCGTTACAGATCGCCGACGGCTACCACCGCGTGTGCGCGAGCTATCACACCGACGAGAACACCGACATTCCCGTCGTCATAGTCGGCAGACCGCAGTGATCGAGATCCAGACCGTCGGAACGGTCCGCGTGTTGGCCCTGTCGTCGGGCCGGGTCAACGCCCTCGACGTCGAGCTGCTGGAGGAGCTGACCGCCGCCGTCCGCGAGTTGCGGGATTCGGGCGCCCGCCCGCTCGTCGTCACCGGCGCGGGCCGGGTGTTCTGCGCCGGGGTCGACCTCAACCGCGTGCTGCAGGGCGGGGCCGACTACGCCGATCGGTTGATTCCCGCGCTGTCCGACGCGTTCGTCGCACTGTTCGGCTACCCCGGGCCGACCGTCGCCGCGATCAACGGCGCCGCCATCGCGGGCGGGTGCGTGCTGGCGTGTGCCTGCGACCGCCGGCTGATCGGGCCGGACGCGCAGATCGGGGCGACGGAGGTTCGCGTCGGGGTCCCGTTTCCAGCCGCGGCGCTCGAGGTCATTCGGCACGCGTGCGGCGATCACGCCGAGGAAGTGCTGCTCGGCGGCGGCCTCTGTCGCGGCGACGACGCAGTCGCCAGCGGACTTGCCCACAGCGTGGTCGCCGACGACCTGCTCGGGGCGGCCGTGGCGGAGGCGTCGGACCTGGGTGAGATCTCGGCCGACGCCTATCGGCACACCAAAGCCCAGTTGAGGGCGCCCGTTCTGGCGCGGATCGGCGAGGCCGGCGGCATCGACCGCGAGGTGCGTGAGCTGTGGGGTGCCGAGCAGACCCGGCAGCGCATCGCCGACTCGCTTGAGCGCCTACGGCGCCGCTGAGTTATTCGTCGTCGACCGCGACGCCGCCGCGGGTGCGCCGGCGGCGCATGCGGTGGGTGCCCTTGCCGGTGGGGCGGCGATTGCGCAGCCCGCCCGCGGGCTCTTCGGCGGCCGGCTCTTCGGTCGCTGCCTCTTCGGCTTTTGCGGGCTCTTCGGCGGGCTCTTCAGCTTCTTCGGCTTCGGCGGTTTCTTCGGTTTCCGCGACCGGCTCGACCGTCTCGGCTTGCTCGGTTTTATCAGCCTCGGCTTCGGGCTCTTCGGGTTCTTCCGCTTCTTCCGCCTCTTCGTCGGCCTGGGACTCCGCCGCCTCGGCCTCCTCGGCGGCTTCGTCGGCCGCCTCATCCTTCTTGCCACGACGCTTCTTGGGCTTCTTCGCCTTGATCGGTTTCGGCGGTGGCGGCGGCAACTCGGCCACAAACGACAGGTAGAAGGCGAAAATTCCGAGCAGGCCGATCGCGGCCGCGGCGCCGTAGATGCCGAACAGGTACCGTCCGGCGGAGTCCAGGCTGAGCCAGATCTCGCTGATCGCGGTACCGACGATCAGCACGCCCGCCAGCACGTGGGCCACGATCGACCAGACCCGCATGGACAGCGCCAGCTGCGGGGTGCCCAGCTCCGGCTTGCGGGTGCGCAGCAGGGTGAACACCACGGGCAGCGCGGCCAACCCGATGAGAGCGCCCGACGCGATGCGGCCCGCCATCCCCAGTCCGCGCGTCATCTCGCCCGTCAGCTCGTACCAGCGCGGGAGCACACAGAAGAAATAGAGGACGCCGGCACCGATCGAAAACAACAAGTGCCACGGTATGGCGACCTTGCGCCCCATACGCCTCCTCATGCTGATGGTCAGTCCTCGGCCGCACCGGGGACTAGCTGGCGGAGGATGCGGGATTTGAACCCGCGAGGGCTATTAACCCAACCCGCGTTCCAGGCGAGCGCCATAGGCCACTAGGCGAATCCTCCGTGGCCATGGTAGCCGAGTGCCCTACGGCCCCCACCGGTTGCACGCGGGTAACTCCGGGCCAGGTATTACACTCGCGATGGACCCCGCGCGGCGTCTATCCTGTGAACTCCCCCAGGGCCGGAAGGCAGCAAGGGTCAATGGGCTCTGTCGGGTGCGCGGGGTCCCCTATGTCCGGGGGCATTCATGACCCCGAAGCTCGTGCGATCAGCGAAAGGTCCCCTGGTGGCGTTCGATTCCCTCAGCCATGACGAGCTAGCGGCCCTGCACGCACGCCACCAGCAGCAGTATGCGGAGCTGCAGGCCATGAAGCTGTCCCTGAACCTCACCCGCGGCAAGCCGTCCGAAGAGCAGCTGGACCTGTCCAACCGGCTGCTGACCCTGCCCGGAGAGGACGACTACCGCGACGAGGAGGGCACCGACACCCGCAACTACCTCGGCCAGCACGGGCTGCCGGAATTGCGGGCAATATTCGGCGAGCTGCTCGGCATTCCGGTGCCCAACCTGATCGCGGGTAACAACTCCAGCCTGGAGCTGATGCACGACATCGTCGTCTTCTCGTTGCTGCACGGCGGCGTGGACTCGCCACGGCCGTGGAAGGACGAACCGAGCGTCAAGTTCCTGTGTCCCGTCCCCGGCTACGACCGGCACCACAACCTCACCGAAACCATGGGCATCGAGATGATTCCGATCCCGATGCTGCCCGACGGTCCCGACATCGACCTCATCGAAGAACTGGTCGCCGTGGACCCCGCAATCAAGGGGATGTGGGCGGTCCCGGTCTTCGCCAACCCGACCGGCGTCACCTATTCGTGGGAGACGGCTCGCCGACTGATCCAGATGCGCACGGCCGCGCCCGACTTCCGGTTGTTCTGGGACAACGCGTACGCGGTCCACACCCTGACGCACGAGTTCGTCCGCCAGGTCGACGTTCTCGGGCTGGCGGCCAAGGCCGGCAACCCGCACCGGCCGTATGTGTTCGCGTCGACGTCGAAGATCACGTTCGCCGGCGCCGGCGTCAGCTTCCTCGGCGGATCGTTGGGCAACATCGCCTGGTATCTGCAATACGCGGGGAAGAAGTCGATCGGACCGGACAAGGTCAACCAGCTGCGGCATCTGCGCTTCTTCGGCGACGCCGACGGGGTCCGCCTGCAGATGATGCGGCATCAGCAGATCCTGGCGCCGAAATTCGCGTTGGCGGCCG
The DNA here is from genome assembly GCF_001954195.1 of Mycobacterium sp. IS-1264. Taxonomy (GTDB): domain Bacteria; phylum Actinomycetota; class Actinomycetes; order Mycobacteriales; family Mycobacteriaceae; genus Mycobacterium. The sequence goes on from NZ_MBES01000034.1 coordinate 54,116, forward strand.
AAATCCTGGATCAGCGGCTGAGCGAATCCAAGATCGCGTCGTGGACCGAGCCCAAGGGCGGTTACTTCATCAGCCTCGACGTGTGGCCCGGCACGGCGCGGCGGACCGTCGCCCTGGCCAAGGACGCCGGCATCGCGGTCACCGACGCCGGCGCGACCTTCCCGTATCGGAAAGACCCGGACGACAAGAACATCCGCGTCGCACCCACATTCCCGCCGATGCCGGAACTGCGTGCCGCCGTCGACGGGCTGGCGACCTGCGCGCTGCTGGCGGCCTCGGAGTCGATGCTCAACCTGGCCCCGTCCGCGTCGAGTGTGCGCTGACGGTTTTCACTGTGCACTGACGGCGCCCTGCGCGCACACTGAACGCCGCCGCTGCACACCCGATGCCAGTCGGGCCCGAGTCACCGGCCGTCGGTAGCCTGCTGAGCGTGGCCCTCTACCGCAAGTATCGACCGGCAACCTTCGCCGAAGTGGTGGGGCAGGAGCACGTCACCGAACCGCTGTCCATCGCCCTGGAAGCCGGCCGGATCAACCATGCCTACCTGTTCTCCGGGCCGCGCGGCTGCGGCAAGACGTCCTCGGCGCGCATCCTGGCCCGGTCGTTGAACTGTGCGCAGGGGCCGACGGCCAACCCGTGCGGCGTGTGCGAATCCTGCGTGGCGTTGGCCCCCAACGCGCCCGGCAGCATCGATGTGGTGGAGCTCGACGCGGCCAGCCACGGCGGCGTCGACGACACCCGCGAGCTGCGCGACCGCGCGTTTTATGCGCCGGCGCAGTCGCGCTACCGGGTGTTCATCGTCGACGAGGCACACATGGTGACCACCGCGGGCTTCAACGCGCTGCTCAAGATCGTCGAGGAACCCCCCGAACACCTGATCTTCATCTTCGCCACCACCGAACCGGAGAAGGTGCTGCCGACCATCCGGTCGCGCACCCATCACTACCCGTTCCGGCTGTTGCCGCCGCGCATCATGCGGGCGCTGGTCGGGCGGATCTGTGAGCAGGAGGGCGTCGTCGTCGACGACGCGGTGTATCCGCTGCTGATCCGCGCCGGCGGCGGTTCGCCCCGCGACACCCTGTCGGTGCTGGACCAGTTGGTGGCGGGTGCCGAGGGCCAGCACGTGACCTATCAGCGGGCGCTGGGCCTGCTGGGCGCCACCGACGTCGCCTTGATCGACGACGCCGTCGACGCGCTGGCCGCTTCGGATGCGGCCACGTTGTTCGGAGCTGTCGAATCGGTCATCGACGCCGGCCACGACCCGCGGCGCTTCGCCACCGATCTGCTGGAGCGGTTCCGCGATCTCATTGTGCTGCAAGCGGTTCCGGATGCGGCTAGCCGCGGCGTGGTGGACGCGCCCGAGGATGTGCTGGACCGGATGCGCGAGCAGGCGGCACGCATCGGGCCGGCGGCGCTGACGCGCTACGCCGAGGTGGTGCAGGCGGGCCTGGGGGAGATGCGCGGCGCGACGGCGCCACGCCTGCTGCTCGAAGTGGTCTGCGCGCGACTGCTGCTGCCCTCGGCCAGCGATGCCGAGGCGGCGCTGCTGCAACGCGTCGAGCGGATCGAGACCCGGCTGGGCGTCTCCATCCCGGCGTCAGAGGCTGCCGACAGCGCGGTGCCCCCGCCACGGCCCGCCGCGCCCAGCCCGCCGCCCAAACGGGCCGCGGCACCCAAGCCCACCCCGGTCCCCGAACCGCCTGCACCGGCGCCGCCCAAAGCCGCCCCCGAGCAGGTCCCTGACGCGGTCCCCGAATCAGCCTCTGCCCCAGGCGAACTCAACGCGTCCGCGGTGCGAACGATGTGGCCCACGGTGCGGGACAAGGTGCGCCAGCGCAGCCGCACCACCGAGGTCATGCTCGCCGGCGCCACCGTCCGGGCGATCGAGGACAACACTTTGGTGCTCACCCACGCCTCGGCGCCGCTGGCCAAGCGGCTGTCCGAACAGCGCAACGCCGACGTCATCGCCGAAGCGCTCAAGGACGCGCTGGGAGTGAACTGGCGAGTGCGGTGTGAGGCCGGCGCGGCGGAACCCGCGCCGAGCGCCCCGCCACCCGCCAAGCCGGACCCTCCCGCGGAGGAGCCCGCCGAAGCGGATTCGGCCCGGCGGGACGAAGAGGAACACATGCTCGCCGAAGCGGGGCGCGACGAGCCGTCGGCGCCGCGCCGCGACCCCGAAGAGGCCGCGCTCGAGCTATTACAGAACGAGTTGGGCGCGCGCCGAATCGATAACGCCTAGGGCTGCCACCACGGCCGCAGCGGCAGATCGTCGTCGCCCCACTCGTCGACGTTGGCCGCCAGCACGTGATGCAGCTGAAGGTTGTTGCGCTCGAAGGCCACTCGTGATGCCGCCATGTACAGGCCCCACACCTTGGCCGTGGGCAACCCGACCTCCGCGACCCCCTCGTCCCAGTGCTCGACCAGATTGCGGCACCAGTCACGCAGCGTCATCGCGTAGTGATGCCGGAAGTTCTCCTCGTGCAACACCTCGAAACCGGCGTCCTGGATGTCGGTGACGATGCGGCCCGAGCCGGTCAGCTCCCCGTCCGGGAACACGTAGCGGTCGGTGAACCCGCCGGCGAAGGGGGTCGACTTGTTGTCGTGCCGGGTGATGCAGTGATTGAGCAGCAGGCCGCCGGTTCGCAACTTCGACTTCAGGAAGCCGAAATAGGCGGGGTAGTTCTTGACGCCGATGTGCTCGGTCAGCCCGATCGAGGAAACGGCGTCGAACCCCGCCTCGCCCACGTCGCGGTAGTCGGAGTGCCGCACTTCAGCAAGCTCCGCGAGTCCTTCGGCCTCGATCGCGTTTTTCGCCCACTTCGCCTGCTCGGCCGACAGGGTGGCGCCGATCGCCCGCACACCGCGACGCGCGGCGTAGCGCACCATGCCGCCCCAGCCGCAGCCGACGTCGAGCAGCCGGTCGCCCGGTTGCAGCCGCAGCTTCTCGAAAATCAGCCGGTACTTGTTCTCCTGGGCCTCTTCCAGCGTTGCGTCGGCGTTGGGGTAAACCGCGCAGGTGTAGGTCATCGACGGGCCCAGCACCCACTCGTAGAAGGTGTTGGACACGTCGTAGTGGTGGTGGATGGCCTCGGCGTCCCGGGTCTTGCTGTGCATGACGCCGGCGGCGACCCGGCGCCACCGCGGCGGCGCCTCTTCGGGGGGTGGGGCGACGGGCAACAGGTGTTCCACACCGATCGAGCGGACGACGTTGGCGAGCACCCGCGCCGACGGCCGCCTGAAGTTGACCCTGTCGGTCAGCGCCTTGAGCAGGGGGTACGGATCCCCGGGGGGCACGCCGTGCGCCTGCAGATCACCCGAGACGTAGGCGCGGGCGAGACCGAGTTCGCCGGGGGCGGTCGCCAGGTAGGTGGCGCCGCGGGACGACCGAAGATCCAGGCCCAGCTCGGCGTCGTCGCTGCCGGCGGTGCTGCCGTCGTACGCGGTGAACTTCAGCGGCTGTCCCCCGGTGGCGGTGAAGATCTCCAGGATCTCCGCCATGCTCAATTTGCCCGACTTGGTGGGGCGTTCGGGCTCTCGTGTCGTTGTCATCGCCGTTGCACCGCCTTTGCATAGAGGTCGAGGAGACGCGAATCGGGATCGTAGGTCTTTTTGACCGTCTTATAGGCCTCCCCACCGTAGAGTTCGTCAAACTCCTCGCGGGTGTAGAAGGAGTCGGAGTACAGCGACTTGTGCCCGTCGAGCTCACTGACCTTCGCCTCGATGGCCCGGTTGGTTGCGCCCTCGGCGGAGTCACTGGCCGGCACCGAGGACCAGAACCCGATGTTGACGTAGGTGTGGTCGGGCCGCATCGGATACAGCGGCCAGCCTTCATGATCGCGAAGCCGCAACGGGCACAACCAGATCGGTGTGATCGGCACGTTCTCGCCGAACCATTCGAGGAAGTCCACGACCCGTTCGATCGGCACCTCGACGTCCTGCACCACCCGTTCCCGCGCCGGACGACCGTGGCGCACCTCGATGCGGTCGGCGATGCCGAAGCGCTGGTCCAGCGCGATGAGCTTGGAGTAAACACTGCTGCGCCGGTAGCGGCGCGGCCACCAGCGGCGCAATCGGGGATTCTGCACGCCGAACGCGCGGGAACACCAAAACCAATCGGTGTCCCAGCGCCAGAAGTAGTCGTGAATCGTCAGCCGATCGTCTTTGGTGGCTTCGATGCCCGCCGCGTCGTGCTGTATCGAGCGGTAGTAGATGTCTTTGCCGGTGTAGTCGCTGACCGGGCCGGGAGTGGTGGTCCGCCTGCCGACGCACAGATAGCTTTCGTCGGCGCTGAACACGACGCCGTCGAGGTAGTCCACTTGAGTGCCGCCCTGCCCGCCGGTGTCGATGATGCGCTCCATCGCCGCGACCAGGTCGGGCAACGAGCGGAACCGGACGTGGCGCAGCGCCACAAACGGCGCCACCGGCTCCAGCTCGATGCGGAGCCTGGTCGAATATCCAAGCGTCCCATACGAATTGGGAAAAGCGCGGAAAAGTTCGGCGTGCTGGCCGCGGGAAGCGGTGACCAATTCGCCAGCGCCGGTGAGGATATCCATCTCCAGCACCGATTCGTGTGGCAGACCGTTGCGGAACGACGCCGACTCGATACCCAGGCCGCTGACCGCACCGCCGAGGGTGATGGTCTTCAGCTGCGGCACCACCAGCGGCGAAAGACCGTACGGCAGGGTCGCGGCCACCAGGTCCTCATACGTGCACATGCCCGCGACATCGGCGGTGCGGGCCTCCGGATCGACACCGAGCACCTGAGTCAGCCCCGAGGTGTCCAGGCCAGGCGCGTCGCGTTTGGTGCGGGCGCGGAAGAGATTTGAGCTGGGCTTGGCGAGCCGGACCGCGGACGTTGCTGGGATGGACCGATAACTCGCCATCAACCGATCAACGCCCGACGTGTGAGCCGAGAGTGCAGATCCAGGGCTTGGCACCACATATACCCTAGTCTTCGGAAACAGCCCGTGCACCCGCGCGGGCGGCATCGGAAAGAGGAGTTGCGCCTGATGGGCCAGGTGAGCGCGGCCAGCACGATCTTGATCAACGCCGAGCCGGAGGCCACGCTGGCCGCGGTTGCGGACTATCAGAACGTTCGCCCGAAAATCCTGTCCCCGCAGTACAGCGAGTACCAGGTCACCCAAGGCGGGCAGGGCGCCGGGACGGTTGCCAAGTGGCGGCTGCAGGCGACCAAATCACGGGTCCGCGACGTGCAGGTGAACGTCGACGTCGCCGGCCACACCGTCATCGAGAAGGACGCAAACTCGTCCATGGTCACCAACTGGACGGTGGCTCCCGCGGGCCCGGGATCCAGCGTGACCGTGAAGACCAGCTGGACCGGTGCGGGCGGCGTCAAGGGATTCTTCGAAAAGACCTTTGCGCCACTGGGTCTGAAGAAAATCCAGGCCGAGGTGCTGGCCAACCTGAAAAAGGAACTCGAAAGCTAGCGCACCTGGCCCTGTGTGGCCAGGAAACCCGCGACACCGCGGACCAGTGCGTCGGCGTATTTCTGCCGGCCTTCGGGCGACTCCATCAGCGCCGAATCCACCGGATTCTTCATGTTGCCGCACTCGACCAGGACCGACGGATACTGCGCCAGGTTCAGGCCGGCCAGATCCGACCGCCCATAGAGTCCGTCCTGGCCAATGTAGTAGGAGGGCGGAATGCCCGACGCCTGCAATTGATCGCGCATGATTCGCGCGTACTGCACCGACGGCCCGGCCTGCGCCTGGTTGAGCGGCGGGGCCGAATAGTTGACGTGGAAGCCCCGCCCGGATGGCGGGCCGCCGTCGGCATGGATGCTCAGGATCGCGTTGGGGCGCAACGCGTTGGCCGCGGCCGCGCGCGCGTCGACACACGCTCCCACGCCCGTGTCGTTGTTGCGGGACATGGCGGTCCGGACGCCGAGCGCGTTCAACGCGGCGCGGACCCGAAGCGCGGTGTCCCAAGTGAAGGTGTGTTCCATGTAGCCGGAGTTGGTCGACGTCCCGCTGGTTTGGCAGTCCTTGGTGCCGCCGCGGCCGGTGGGCACCTGATGCGTGATGGACGCGTCGTTGGCGCCGTTGTGGCCGGGATCGATGAACACGACCATGCCGGCGATGTTGGCGGGGACTCCCCATGCGGCCGGCGTCACCGCCGTCGACGCGGCAACCAGCGCGCCGATCGTCATTTTGATCCCGACACGCCTGCTCACTCGTAGGTCCACGGCGCAAAGGTAACGGCGCGCGGTCTACGCTGAGTGTTTCGAATCGCCGACATCCACAGGCGAAACCAACTCGAGACCAAGATGCGAGGGGATTGTCATGCAACCCGGAGGCGACATGTCGGCGCTGCTCGCCCAGGCGCAGCAGATGCAGCAAAAGCTCATGGAAGCGCAGCAACGGCTCGCGAACTCCGAGGTGCACGGGCACGCCGGCGGCGGCCTGGTCGAGGTCATCGTCAAGGGCAGCGGCGAGGTGGTCGGCGTGAAGATCGATCCGAAGGTCGTCGACCCCGCGGACGTCGAAACGCTGCAGGACCTGATCGTCGGCGCCATGGCCGACGCTTCCAAGCAGGTCACCGCGATGGCGCAGGAGCAGCTGGGGTCGCTGGCCGGCGGCATGGGTGGCCCGCCCGGCCAGCCGCCTGCCCCGCCGACGCAAATTCCGGGGCTCTGATCCTCCCACCGCCATGTTCGAGGGACCCGTCCAGGATTTGATCGACGAGCTCGGCAAGCTGCCGGGTATCGGACCCAAGAGCGCGCAGCGCATCGCCTTCCACTTGCTGTCCGTCGAGCCGGCGGATATCGACCGGTTGAGCGCCGTGCTGGCGAAGGTCCGCGACGGCGTGCGGTTCTGTGCGGTGTGCGGCAACGTGTCCGACGACGAGCGGTGCCGGATCTGTTCCGATACCCGTCGCGACGCGTCGGTGGTGTGCGTGGTCGAGGAGCCGAAGGACATTCAGGCCGTGGAGCGCACGCGCGAATTCCGCGGCCGCTACCACGTTTTGGGCGGTGCGCTCGATCCGCTGTCCGGCGTCGGCCCCGATCAGCTGCGGATCCGCGAGCTGCTGAGCCGGATCGGTGAACGGGTCGACGATGTCGACATCACCGAGGTGATCATCGCCACCGATCCCAATACCGAGGGCGAGGCGACCGCGACCTACCTGGTGCGGATCCTGCGCGACATCCCCGGCCTGACCGTGACGCGGATCGCGTCCGGGCTGCCGATGGGCGGCGACTTGGAGTTCGCCGACGAGCTGACGCTGGGCCGCGCGCTCACCGGCCGCCGGGCCATGGCCTGACGTCCCTCAGACTTTGCTCAATTGGAATGACCTGGTAAAGGTCTTGCCCGGCTCGTCACCGCACCCGTCCGACGTCGTCGTCAGGCCTTCGCCGGCAAGCGACACCGCATCGAAGCTGTAAATGACGTTCACCGGGGCCGATGCGCCGTTTGGGCACCGCGCCTGGGCCGTGCCGCTGTGCGTCCATCGCCCATTGGCGAGGTGGAATTCCCAGCTGATGACGAACGTGCCGCCATCTTGCGAGGTCGCCAGGGTGCAGTCCGAGCCGCACGGGACGAAAAGCCAGGCGGTCGGTTTGTCGCTGTCCTGGTAGAGCACGTTGTACCGGCCGTTCGGGACGTCGTAGTCGGCGTGCGCCGGTGTCGGCCCTGTGACGAACACAGCCGCGCCGAGCAGCGCTGCGCAGGCAGCCAGCCGCGGGCTGATCTTCTCCATCACGGCGCGCACGGCTAGCGCACCGCCAGTCGTTCGCGGCGCAGCAGCTCCACCTCGGGCAGCTGCAGCGGTTCCAGTTCGCCCACCACCTTGCTCAGCAGCAGGTCGGCCAGCTCCGGGTTGCGGGCCAGGCACGGCCCGTGCATGTACGTGGCGACCACACTGCCCTGGACCGCGCCGTCGACGCCGTCGCCGGCCCGGTTGCCCGCGCCCTTGACCACCGCGCCCAACGGTGCGGCCGCGGCCCCCAAAACCGTTCCGCCGCGGTGGTTTTCGAAACCGGTGAGGCGCTGGGTCAGGCCGGCCAGCAACGGCTTGGTCACCAGCTCGCCGATGGTGCGCTTGTCCTGCGGCGTGGTCGTCAAATCCAGCATGCCCACGCCGTCGACGCGTTCCCCGGCCGACGTCTCGTACCAGTGCCCGAGCACCTGGATGGCCGCGCAGATCGCCAGCACGGGTGCGCCGCGGTCCGCCGCGCGCTGCAGCCCCGGGTGCTGGATGAGGTGCCTGGTGGCCAGCCGCTGCGCGTAGTCCTCGGCGCCGCCCAGCGTGTAGAGGTCCAGGGATTCCGGCACCGGATCGGCCAGCGTGATCTCGACGATCTCGGCATCGATGCCGCGCAACCGCAGCCGCTGGCGCAGCACCAGGGCGTTGCCGCCGTCGCCGTAGGTGCCCATCACGTCGGGCAGCACCAGCCCGATCCGCACCTTTGAGTCAGCCATGGCGCACCAGTGCCCGCTGCAGCTGGAGGAACGCGGTGTAGTTGGCGACGACCTCCACCCGCCCCGGCGGGCAGGATGCGATGGCCGCCACGGTGTCGTGCACCAGGGTGTGGTCGACGCCCGCATACCCCAGCCGCACCGCCAGGTCGGTGCCGCGTTCCCCGGCGGCGACCACCTGGGTGTCCTCGAAGTGCTCGAAGCGCACATCCCACAGCCAGGACAGGTCCTCGCCGTCGGGCACCTGGCCGTTGACCGCGATGACCACGCCGGCCGCGTGCTTGTCCACCATCGACAGCGCCTCCTGCCAGCCCGCCGGATTCTTGGCCAGCAGGATCCGCGCGTCGTGCGCGCCGACTCGGACCGTGCGGTAGCGCCCGGCGACCTCGTCGACCGCCGCGACGGCCGCGACGGCTTGAGCCGGGTCCGCGCCCAGCGCCACCGCGGCGGCCACGGCTTGGGCCGCGTTGCCGCGATTCACCGCGCCGGGCAGCGTCAGCCGCATCGGCAGGGCCAGGCCGTCGGGCCCGTACAGCGTCTCGTCATCGAACCACCACTGCGGGCTGGGCCGCTTGAAGTCGGCGCCGGTCGAATACCAGTGGCCCCGTTCGCGGACGATGACCTCGCCGCTTCGCGGGCAGCTCACCGAGTCGTTCGCCCACGCCCCGCCCGCGGCCACCCACACCACGTTGGGGCTGTCGTAGGCGGCCGACGTCATCAGCACGTCGTCGCAGTTGGCGACCACGACCGCGCGCGGATGCCGCGCCAGGCCGGCGCGCAGCGTGCGTTCGATCACGTTGATCTCGCCGACCCGGTCCAGCTGGTCGCGCGACAGGTTGAGCAGCACGATGACGCTGGGTTCCACCGCATCGGAGACGTGCGGCACGTGCATCTCGTCGACTTCCAGGACCGCCAGGGGCGCATCGCGGTTGGCGGCGAGCGCGGCGATCAGGCCGGCGTCCATGTTGGCGCCCTCGGCGTTGGTGGCGACGGCGCCCAACGTCCCCAAGGCCGCGACGGTCATCCGGGTGGTCGTGGACTTGCCGTTCGTTCCGGTGACGACGACGGTGCGGCGGCCCGCGCCGAGCTGACGCAGGATCGAGCGGTCGAGCGTCATGGCGACCAGGCCGCCGATCATCGCGCCGGCGCCGCGCCCGGTGACCCGCGACGCCCATCGCGCGCTCGCTCCTGCGGCGAGTGCCAGACGTGCGCGGGTGGTGACCACGCGGTGAGTTTAAGGGCGATCGCAAGCGCGGCGCTCGCCGCCGGGCGAGGCGGGTCGCCCTCATCGATTTAGTTGACGACACGGCGCGCAGCGAACCGGTGATGTCGGTCTGACGTGCAATCCTCAGGCTATGAACGGGGTGTCCTGGGGTCGCCCGGCAAGCGAGCCGGACGGGGGTTGGGCCGTCATCGACGTCGAGACTTCGGGCTTCCGCCCAGGTCAGGCGCGGATCATCAGCCTTGCCGCGCTGGGCCTCGACGCCCACGGCAACGTCGAGCAATCCGTCGTCAGCCTGCTCAACCCGGGGGTGGACCCCGGTCCAACCCACGTGCACGGCCTCACCGCCGCGATGTTGGAGGACCAGCCGCAGTTCGGCGAGATCGCCGGCGACGTGATCGAGGTGCTGCGCGGCCGCACGCTGGTGGCCCACAACGTCGCCTTCGACTACGCATTTCTCGCCGCCGAGGCGGAGCTCGCCGAGGCCGAACTGCCCGTCGACAGCGTCATGTGCACGGTCGAGCTGGCCCGCCGCCTTGACCTCGGCATCGACAATCTGCGGCTGGAGACGCTCGCGGCGCACTGGGGCGTGACCCAGGAACGGCCGCACGACGCCTTCGACGACGCCATGGTCCTGACGGGGGTGCTGGCGTCGGCCCTGGCGCGGGCACGCGAACGCGACATCTGGCTGCCCGTGCGCCCGGTGACCCGGCGCCGCTGGCCGAACGGCCGGGTGACCCACGACGAGCTGCGGCCACTGAAGGTGCTGGCTTCCCGGATGCCCTGCCCGTATCTGAACCCGGGGCCGTACGACCCAGGTAGGCCGCTGGTGCAGGGCATGCGGGTGGCGCTGGCCGCCGAGGTGCGCCGGACCCACGAGGAACTCGTCGAGCGGATCCTGCACGCCGGGCTGGCCTACAGCGACACCGTCGACCTGGAGACCTCGCTGGTGGTGTGTAACGACTCCGCCCCCGAGCAGGGCAAGGGCTTTCTGGCTCGCAAGCTGGGCGTGCCCGTCGTGACCGATGCGCAGTTCATGGACTCCCTGCGCGGTGTCCTCGGCGGCACCAACATGGAGGAATTCGTCGACGTCACCACCGTCGACGAACAGCTCGCTCTGTTCTAGCCCTTGCCATCACTACACATGTAGTAGTACCGTAGGCGGCATGTCTACCACTACACATGTAGTACACAATTGGTCCTGGTGGCACACCTACCGCAGGCACGGCTACTTCTTCCGGCCGGCGGCCATGCTCACCATTTCGCTCGGGTACGCGCTGCACCTCTATCGCGTGATCTTCGGCGACGCCCTCACCCTGCAGCACGCGGCGACGTTGACAAACGACAGGATCCTGCTGGTTCCGATGGCGTATGCCGGCGTCACCGGCATCCTGGTGTGGCGCCACGTGCGGTTCGCCGACACCCGGCATCGGGCGCTGTTCACCGCGTCGGTGGTGTACATCGCCGGCAGCGTGCCGCTGCACATCTACCTCGACTATGTGATCAAGGACCTGACGTTCGTCACCTGGTTTCCGATGTGGTTCAGCTACCTCCTGCTGATCGCGGTGTATCCGGCCTTCCTCACGATGTTCTGGCGGCTGCGCTACAAAAGCTGATGCCGCCTAACCCGCAACGCCGCGCGCAGATCCTCGACGCCGCCATCGGCATCCTCGCTGACACCGGCGTCGGGGGTTTGACGCATCGCCACGTCGACGACCGCGCGGGCCTGCCCGCGGGCACCACCTCGAACTACTTCCGGACGCGCCAAGCCCTGCTGGAAGCCACTGCCGCACGGACCGTCGACCTGCATTGGCGGCGCGTCGAAGCCCTGCGGGCCGCGATCGGGTCGCTCACCCGGGACGGCCTCAAAGCGCTGATGACGCAGCTGATTTCCCACCCGGACGAGCAGTTCCGCCGGCACACGCTGGCTCGGTTCGAGCTGTTCCTGGAGGGCACGCGCCGGCCCGAGCTGCAGCCGTTCCTGCTCGAGTTGCAGGCCGCGGCAGTGAAGTCCGCCACGCTGATCTTCGAGGCGGCGGGCCTCGCCCCGACGGCCCAACAAATGGACGACCTGAGCCGCCTGCTCAACGGCTACGTGTTCAGCAAGCTCACGATGCCCTCCGACGACGACCCCGCGGGGCTAATCGATCGACTGCTGAGCGCGTTCTTCGGCCCCAGCGGCGCTAATTTCGAGACGCGCGATTGACCGCCGACACCACGGCCCGCAGCGACGCGGTCGTGATCGACGGCGCGATCCCGACACCCCACACGGTCCGACCGCCCACCGACGCCTCGACGTAGGCCGCGGCCTGTGCGTCGTCACCGGAGCTCATCGCGTGCTCCGAGTAATCCAGGACGGCCACCTCGAACCCGACCTTGCCCAGCGCATGGACGAAAGCGGCCAGCGGACCGTTGCCGACGCCGGTGATCTCGGTCTCGACCCCGTTGATCTTGACGGTCGCGGCGATGCTGGTCGGGCCGCCGTCCTCCTCGGAGGTGTCGACTCGCTGCTTCATCCGCTCCAGCGGCCGCACCGGCGCGAGGTACTCCTCGGAGAAGGCGTCCCACATCTCCTTCGGCGAGACCTCACCGCCCTCGCCGTCGGCGATCTTCTGGATCACTTGGGAGAACTCGATCTGCAGCCGCCGCGGCAGGGCCAGGCCGTGGTCGGCCTTCATGATGTAGGCCACCCCGCCCTTGCCGGACTGCGAGTTGACCCGGATCACCGCCTCGTAGGTACGCCCGACATCCTTCGGGTCGATCGGCAGATACGGCACCTGCCACAGCATGTCCTCGACGTCGCAGTCCGCTTCGTCCGCGTCGATCTTCATCTGGTCCAGGCCCTTGTTGATGGCGTCCTGATGGCTGCCCGAGAACGCGGTGTAGACCAGGTCCCCGCCGTAGGGGTGACGCTCGTGCACCGGCAGCTGGTTGCAGTACTCGACCGTGCGGCGGATCTCGTCGATGTTGGAGAAGTCGATCTGCGGGTCCACGCCGCGCGAGAACAGGTTCAGTCCGAGCGTCACCAGACACACGTTGCCGGTGCGTTCCCCGTTGCCGAACAGGCAGCCCTCGATCCGGTCCGCGCCGGCCTGATAGCCCAATTCGGCTGCGGCGACGGCGGTTCCGCGGTCGTTGTGCGGATGCAGGCTCAGGATGACGGACTCGCGGTTGGCCAGGTTGCGGCTCATCCACTCGATCGAGTCGGCGTAGACGTTGGGCGTCGCCATCTCAACGGTGGCGGGCAGGTTGAAGATGATCGGGTTGTCCGGTGTGGGGCCGATGATTTCGCCGACGGCGTCGCACACATCCTTGGCGTACTCCAGTTCGGTGCCGGTGTAGGACTCCGGCGAATACTCGAACCGCCACTGGGTGCCCGGGTATTTGGCGGCCTGCTCGACGCACTTGCGCGCGCCGTCGGTCGCGATGGCCTGGACCGCGGCGCGGTCGGCGCGAAAGACCACGCGCCGCTGCAGGATTGACGTCGAGTTGTAGAAGTGCACGATGGCCCGCGACGCGCCCTCGCACGCCTCGAACGTGCGCTCGATCAGCTCCGGTCGGCACTGCGTCAGCACCTGGATGGTGACGTCGTCGGGAACGGCGCCGGCGGTGATGATTTCACGGACGAAGTCGAAATCGGTCTGGCTGGCCGACGGGAACCCGACCTCGATCTCCTTGTAGCCCATGCGCACCAGCAGGTCGAACATGCGGCGCTTGCGGGCCGGGCTCATCGGGTCGATCAGCGCCTGGTTGCCGTCGCGCAGATCCACCGCGCACCACAGCGGTGCGGTGTCGGTGACGCGGTCGGGCCAGCTGCGGTCGGTGAGCCGAATGGGCTCGACTTCCTCGAAGAACGGTCGGTACCGGTTGATGGGCATCGACGAACCCCGCTGGGGATTCCACACGGGCTGGCCGGACGCGGGTGGGCCCGCGGGTTTGACGACGGTCCGCGCCCCGAACGACTCGGTATAGGCGTCGGGGCCGGATGGCTGGGAAAAACTTGTCACGGTAGTTGCTCCGGGGGTGTCAGAGGGAACCTCAGACCGGCGCATCGCGAACGCCCGCGACGGGAGGCCGGTCTGGATCAGACCCCGTCGCGGCGTCCGAGGAGGAGCACCCGCTGCACGTAGAGCACTCTACCGCGCTTGGCCCGGCGACCGAAATCGGCGCCGACCTGTGCGACTCGGGACGCTCGACGTGCCCGTGGTGTCCTTGAGGGTGACCCTGAACTGCATCGTCCTGTACGGCCACCCCGTCGCGGTGTTCCACTGCGACACCACCAGCCCGACGCCGCCCGGAACGTCCAGCCGTGAGCCCGGCAGAACATATCCGCCGTAGAGCTGGGCGACCTGATTGCCCGCGAGGTTTTGGGCGTCCCAGGTCGTCCCGACCACCGGCGTCTGGACCTCGGTTTCGTACAGATTGGCGGTCGGCGAGTCGATCGTGCGGTACCCCAACGCATATCCCGAGGACAGGAAGCCGCCCAGGATCCACGTGCCGGTATCGAGCCTGCGCAGCGTCAGCTCGCCCCACGTTTCGGCGGGCGGCGTGATGGGCGTCGGCGCCGTGTCCCATGCCCACCGGTTGTCGGCCCAGCCCCAGCCGGAGTATTTGGTCCTGTCGCCGATATCGCCCGGACGCACACGTCGCAGGATGACGCCCTTGTCTCGCTGGAACCCCGTGGAAACGACGTACACCCAGCCGTCGTCGGGGTTGTAGTCCCACGACCACAGCTGCGCGTAGCCGTCGTGCAGCGACGCGGGAAACCTTGCCCGGGCGCCCATCCGCCGCCAGCTGCCGCCGTTATCCGTGGAGGCCCAGATCCCGGTCCAGACCACGTTCCCGAAGCCGCGGTTGACGATGGCATGCAGGTACATCGTCTGCCCGACGACCAGCACGTCGGACGGAATCACGGTGCTGATCCCGCCCCGGTTCCACGGTTCGCCGTCGTGGACGTAGGACCACAGCTGCCGCGCATAGTTCGGGTCGGCGCCGCCCGCGTACTCATAGCGGATCTGGTTGTTGGCGTCCCCGCTGCCGACCATGGCGACCGGGGCGCGCCAGTCACCCTGCCCAACGGTGCGGCCCGAGAAGGTATCTCCGAAGACCGATACCAGCTTGCCGTTGGGTGCCACCGCGCAGACACCCAGGTCGGTGCAGGTAACCCCCCATGTGTCGGTGATGCCCGGGCCGGTGATATCCCCAAGATAGCCCTCGACGGACGGCATGGGCACCGCCGCCGACCGGATTGATCGTGAGCTGCGTGCGGCGGGCGATTTCGTTGCGACACAGCCACTTTCGCGCCTCCACCTATATACCGTGGAGGCGCTGACGCCGCTGTCGGCCGCAACCGCGGAGACCTTCTCTCCCGAGCGGAGTCTCCGCAGAACCTGTTTGCGCAGCGCCGCCGAATCCGCCTCGTGCATGGCTCCTCCGCTAGCGTCCCGGCCGAGTCGTCGCACCCCTCGGATTCGGCGACGACTCCCACCACGTCTTTACCCCCAACAATGCGGAGGACATGCGGCCGGGGCACGAGTAGCGGGCTACCTGTGTCGTCCTCGGCGCTCCGTTAACCGGCCTGCGCAACCGAACTCGGCGCGAGCCCTACTCGTCGGGATGACGTAGTTGGCCGAGAAATCAGGTGGTGCACTACGCGTGCCGTCCCTAGGTCTGGGCTCCTACGGTCGACGCACCACAGGAGATTTGGAGGTTGCAATGACCACTTTGCAAGAGCCCAGCCGCGTCAAGGGCCGCGGAGAAGGCGACGCCCAGGCACAGGACTGGAGCCACGTTCGCGGTTTCGGCTGGCGCCCACAGCTCCCGGACGCCCGCGACATGGTGTACACGGCCAGGCTTAGGGACCTGCCGCCCGCCGAGTACGACCTACGTCCGTCGATGCCCGCGGTCTACGACCAGGGCCAGCTCGGATCGTGCACCGGAAATGCCATCGCCGCCGCAATGGAGTACGAGCGGGATCGGCAGGGCCTGTCCGATTTTGTCCCTTCGCGGCTGTTCATCTACTACAACGAACGTGCGCTCGAAGGCACCGTGTCCAGCGACTCGGGCGCCGTCATCAGGGACGGCATCAAGGTAGTGAACCGCGAGGGCGTTTGCCCGGAAACCTTGTGGCCGTACGACATCGGCGTGTTCACGGTGAAACCGCCGAAGCGTTGCTACGTCGCCGCGAAGAAGGACAAAGCGGTGCAATACGAGGCGATCCAGACACTGGGGGACCTCAAGGATGCGATCGCCTCGAATCTGCCCGTCGTTTTCGGGTTTACCGTGTACCAGAGCTTTGAATCGCAGCCCGTCGCTCGAACGGGTGTGGTTCCCATGCCCAAACGGGGTGAGGCCACGGTCGGCGGCCATGCCGTAGTCGCCGTCGGCTACTCAGATCCCAAGAGCCACTTGATCGTTCGGAACTCGTGGGGACCGTCGTGGGGCGACCACGGCTACTTCTACCTGCCCTACGAGTATCTGACCGGTTCCAAGGCCAGCTCCGACAGCTCGCCCATCAACGGGGCGCACTTGGCGAGCGACTTCTGGGCCATCCAGATGGTTTCGTCGTAGCACCTCACCGCGCAACGCGCCGTTATGGCCGCCAGAGTTCGAGCCGCGGCACCCCCGGCGGGTCGAAGCCGAGAATCTGGCCGTAGAACGACAGACTCGACTCGAGCGTGTCGATGATCGTCTCGCGCTTGCGGAAGCCGTGCGACTCATCCTCGTAGGGCCGGTAGGCGTGCGGCAGGCCCTTGGCCATGAGTGCGTCGCGGAACCGCTCGGCCTGCGCCGGCGGGACGATCGGGTCGTCCAGGCCCTGCAGCAACAACACCGGACACGACAGCCCGGCGACGTTGTTCAGCGGTGCGCGCTGTTCGTAGAGTTCGCGCGCTTCGGGCAGGGGCCCGACCAAGCCGTCGATGTAGCGCGACTCGAAGTCGTGGGTCTCCTTGACGAACTCGATCAGTTCGGCGACGCCGAACAACGAGATGCCGCATGCGAACGCGTCGCTGGTGGTCAGGGCGGAGAGCACCGTCCAACCGCCGGCCGAGCCACCCTCGATGGCCAGGCGGGCGCCGTCGGCCACGCCGGCATCGGCCAGGCCGCGGACAGCCGCGACGGTGTCCTCGACGTCGACGATTCCCCACTGTCCGCGCAGTCGCTCGCGGTACTCGCGGCCGTAGCCGGTGGACCCGCCGTAGTTGACGTCGACGACCCCGATGCCCCGGCTGGTGTAGTACGCGTTGCTCAGCGAGAGCATTGGCTCGGTGTGGCCGGTTGGGCCGCCGTGCACGTGCGCGACGAACGGCGGCAGTTCGCCATCTGGCGCGGCGAAGTCCGGGTTGCGCGGCCGGTACACCACCGCGTGCACCTGGCGGCCGCCGACACCGGGGAAGGCCATTTGTTCGGCGTGCGGCAGGTACGCGGCGTCCGGAACGTCGTCGACGCTGAGCCGGATGTCGGCGAGCCGGCCGGACGCGAGCTCAAGCGTCCGGATCCCGGCTGGCGTGTGCGCGCCGGAACTGGTCAGCACCACCCGGCCGTCGCGGGCCGGCCCGAGAGAAACGCTGGTGTGGCCGCCGAGATCGATGTCGTCGTAGTTCCCGGTCTTGGGGTCGAGGTAGGCCAGCGTGGACGTCCCGAGGGTGCGCACGGTGAGCAGCCGCCCGTCCGGCAGAAGTGTGTACCAGCGTGTGCCGAGGGCCCACATCGGTCCGCCGAGATCGGCCTCGACCGCGCCGATCGGTTCCGGATCGCCGCCGTCGACCGCGATCAGATAGGGGTTCCAGAACCCGCTGCGATCGCTGATCACGTACAGGGATGCGGCGTCGCACCACTCCGGCTGCAACACCGACTCAGTCGTCGAGCCGAGCAAGGTGCGCATCGCGCCGGCAACGCCACCCGGGTCGAGATCGGCCACCCGCAGTTCGGTGCCGTCCCAAGGCATCTGCGGGTGCTCCCACGCGATCCACGCCAGCCGGGCACCGTCGGGCGAGATCCGCGGCGCGGCGAGGAAGTGTGAACCGGCGACCACCGAGCGGATCGCGTCGGCGTCCTTTGCGGCCGACCCGTCGACCGGCACCGCCGCGATGTCGCGCTGGACCACGCCGTCGGCGTGCCGCTCGCGAACGCACCACACCTCGCCGTCGCGCAACAGTTGCAGTTCGGCATAGCGCCAGGCGGCGGGCTCCGGCGGTTGCGGAGTGAGCGGGACGGGCACACCGCCCGGTTCGTCGAGGCGGTACAGCCGTTGATCACCGAACTCGGCGAAGATCACCGCGCCGGCATCGGTGACCGTCCACGCACCCCCGCCGTACTCGTGCACGCGGGTGCGCGCGTTCCACGGCGCGGGCAACACGTCCTCGGCGCCGCCGTCGGCACCGATGCGGCGCACGGCATAACGACCCTTCTCCGCTGGACGCCCTTCCAGCCACCACACTTCGTTGTCGACGAACCGCCCGCCGGCCACCGGATGCAATCCGCCGACCAGATCGGCGGCGTCGATGGGCGACGTCCAAGATCCGTAGGGAGCAGTCGTGGGCATGGCGCCCATCGTGCCGGACATCGCCGGGTAAATCAGGATGCGCCGGCACGTATTCTGTTGTGGACTCAAAACACGTCTGTAGGGGCCGGAAGGGCAGGCAGAGAGACAGTGGCGCTCGTCGTACAAAAGTACGGCGGATCCTCGGTGGCCGACGCCGACCGGATCCGTCGCGTCGCCGAACGCATCGTCGAGACCAAGAAACAAGGCAACGACGTCGTCGTGGTGGTCTCCGCGATGGGCGACACCACCGACGATCTGCTGGACCTGGCTCAGCAGGTGTGCCCCGTCCCGCCGCCCCGGGAACTCGACATGCTCCTCACGGCCGGTGAGCGCATCTCCAATGCGCTGGTGGCCATGGCCATCGAATCGCTGGGCGCGCACGCCCGGTCGTTCACCGGATCGCAGGCCGGCGTCATCACTACCGGCACCCACGGCAACGCGAAGATCATCGACGTCACACCGACGCGGCTGCAGTCGGCGCTCGACGAAGGCCGGATCGTTTTGGTCGCCGGGTTTCAGGGAGTCAGCCAGGACACCCGGGACGTCACCACACTCGGCCGTGGCGGTTCGGACACCACGGCCGTCGCATTGGCCGCCGCGCTGGGCGCCGACGTCTGCGAGATCTACACCGACGTCGACGGCATCTTCAGCGCGGACCCGCGGATCGTGCGCAATGCCCGCAAGCTCGACACCGTGACGTTCGAGGAGATGCTCGAGCTGGCCGCCTGCGGCGCCAAGGTCTTGATGCTGCGCTGCGTGGAATACGCACGCCGCTACAACATCCCGGTGCATGTCCGGTCGTCGTACTCGGACAAAGAAGGCACCGTCGTCGTCGGATCGATCAAGGACATAGCCATGGAAGACCCCATCCTGACCGGAGTCGCGCACGATCGCAGCGAGGCCAAGGTGACCGTCGTCGGCATACCCGACATCCCCGGGTATGCGGCCCAGGTGTTCCGGGCCGTCGCCGACGCCGACGTGAACATCGACATGGTGCTGCAGAACGTCTCCAAGATCGAGGACGGCAAGACCGACATCACCTTCACCTGCTCCCGCGACAGCGGCCCGACGGCCGTGGCGAAGCTGGACGCCCTCCGGGAAGAGATCGGGTTCAGCCAGCTGCTCTACGACGACCACATCGGCAAGGTGTCGCTGATCGGGGCGGGCATGCGCAGCCACCCCGGCGTCACGGCGACCTTCTGTGAGACGCTCGCCCAGGTAGGCGTGAACATCGAGCTGATTTCGACATCCGAGATCCGGATCTCGGTGCTGTGCCGCGACACGGAACTGGACAAGGCCGTCGTGGCGTTGCATGAGGCGTTCGGGCTGGGCGGCGACGGGGAGGCGACGGTGTACGCGGGGACGGGCCGCTGATGGTCGCGCTCGGTGTTGTAGGTGCCACCGGTCAGGTGGGCCAGGTGATGCGCAGGCTGCTCGACGAGCGGGATTTCCCCGCGACGTCGGTGCGGTTCTTCGCGTCGTCCCGCTCGCAGGGGCGCAAGCTGCCCTTCCGCGGCCAGGAGATCGAGGTCGAGGACGCCGCGACGGCGGACCCGAGCGGCCTGGACATCGCGCTGTTCTCCGCCGGCAAGACGATGTCGCTGGTGCAGGCGCCGCGATTCGCCGCCGCCGGGGTCACAGTGATCGACAACTCGTCGGCGTGGCGCAAGGATCCCGACGTGCCACTCGTCGTGTCGGAGGTCAACTTCGCCCGCGATGCCGCCAACCGGCCCAAGGGCATCATCGCCAACCCGAACTGCACCACCATGGCCGCGATGCCCGTGCTCAAGGTGCTGCACGACGAGGCTCAGCTGGTGCGCCTGGTGGTCTCGAGCTACCAAGCGGTGTCGGGCAGCGGGTTGGCCGGCGTCGAGGAGCTGGCGACCCAGGCGCGCGCGGTCGTCGGCGACGCCGAGGAACTGGTGCACGACGGCGGCGCGATCGAGTTCCCGGCGCCCAAAACGTACGTCGCGCCGATCGCGTTCAACGTGGTGCCGCTGGCGGGATCGCTGGTGGACGACGGATCCGGGGAGACCGACGAGGACCAGAAGCTGCGCCACGAGAGCCGCAAGATCCTGGGCATTCCCGACCTGCTGGTCAGCGGTACCTGCGTGCGGGTTCCGGTGTTCACCGGGCACTCGCTGTCGATCAACGCCGAATTCGCCCGCCCGCTGCCGCCGGAGCGCGCGCGTCAACTGCTCGACGGCGCCCCGGGTGTGAAGCTGGTCGACGTGCCGACGCCGCTGGCCGCCGCCGGCGTCGACGAATCGCTGGTCGGCCGGATCCGCCAGGACCCCGGCGTACCGGAGGGGCGGGGCCTGGCTTTGTTCGTCTCGGGTGACAATCTGCGCAAGGGTGCGGCGCTGAATACCATCCAGATCGCCGAGCTGCTGGCCGCCGAACTATAGTTCCCGGGTGAGTTCGGCCCGGGTCGCCCTGCTAAGCGTTTTGTGTTTGGTTGCGCCCCAGCCTGTTTGGCTTGCACACGCCGATCCGCCGGCGCCCGAGCCCGAGCCGGTGCTGCAGCCGCTGGCCCCGGGTCAGGTGCTGCGCATCGGTCCGACGGCCGGTACCGGCACCCCCACCCGCGACTACGGCATCGGCGCCACCGATCTGTGCGACTTCGTCGCGTTCCCCACTGAGCTGCTGCAGGTGTGCGGCGACAGCTTCGCGGGCCAGGGTGTCGGCTTCGGTGGCTGGTACTCGCCGGTTGCGCTGCATGTCGACACGGCGTCAGTGGACGATCCCGCAGGCGTCCGCTACACCGGCGTCACCGGAATCAACGCGCCGCTGCTGGCCGACCCGACGCCGCCGGGGGATTCGCAGCTGCCCGCCGGGGTGGTGGAGATCAACCGCCGCAACTACCTGATGGTGACCACGACCAAGGATCTGGAGCCGCAGAACTCCCGGCTGGTGGCGGCCGCACCGGCGCGCGCCGGATGGCAGACGGTCCCTGGCTCGCGGCGCGTCGCCTCGTACCAGGGCGGCTCACAGACGCAGATCAGCGGGTACTACGACCCGGTCCCCACCCCGGATTCGCCGAGCGGGTGGGTGTACATCGTCGCCAACAGCTTCACCCGCAGACAGCCGGTGGTGCTGTACCGGGCCACGCCGCAGACGTTCACCGACCGGTCCCGGTGGCAGGGCTGGGCCGCGGGGCCGGACGGCGGGTGGAACAAGCCGCCGACACCGCTGTGGCCCGACCAGGTGGGCGAGATGTGCATCAGGCAGATCGACGGCAAGGCGGTGCTGTCGTATTTCAACTCCGGTAACGGCAACATGGAGGTCCGGGTGGCCAACGACCCGACGTCGCTGGGCACCGCGCCGGTGACGACGGTGGTGCAGCACGACGAGTGGCCCGAGCCGGCGGAAAGCCTGCCGCCCCCGTATGACAACCGGCTCGCGCAACCGTATGGCGGATATATCTCGCCCGGTTCCACGCTCGATGAGCTTCGAATTTTCGTCAGCCAATGGGACACGCGAGCGCGGGTGAGCGCGCCGTACCGCGTGATTCAGTTCGCGGTGAACCCGTTCAAACCGGAGTGAGCTCAGAAGTTATTGCAGGTGTCGAAAGCCGTTTTAAGAATCGGTATCAACGGCTGATTGTCTGGGTTGCTCACCGTCAGCTGCGCCAACCGCTGGCGTTCAGCGGGCGCCGCGGCGAGGAACCGCCGCAAACCGGCCTGCATCTGCGGTGATGAGTTCAACATCGAGACATACTGTGGATCTTGCGCGTTCAACGCCGCGGCAACCTGCTGGTAATTGCAGGTGGTGTTGACGGCCGAACCCAGATCGGGATCTGCGGACGCGACCCCGGCGGTCAACGAAAGTGCCAGGCTGCCAACCGCTATCCCCAGTCCGGTCAAAAACAGCTTGATCATGTGGACTCCCTCCCTCCAACTGATCGCATCAACACTAATCGGCTCGCGTCATTGGGTGGCGGAAATCGTCGCTACATTGTCCTTGCTGTCATTCCGCCCGCCGGGTGAGCATCGATACATGGATAGAAGCCAGCGCGCCGCCGCCGTCCAGTTAGACGCCGTGCCCGCCGACGTCGACGCCAACCTCGCCGCCGTCGAGCGGCTCGTCGATGAGGCCGCCGCCGCCGGCGCAACCGTGATCGCACTGCCGGAGTTCTTCACCACCGGCATCGGCTTTCTGCCGGAACTCGCCGATGCCGCCCTGCCACCGGACGGCGAGGCCACCGAACTGCTGCTGGGCCTGGCCCGGCGCCATGGCGCGATGATCGGCGGGTCATTCTTGGCCAGGGACACCGACGGGCACGTACGCAACGCCTACGTGCTGGTCACCCCGGAAGGCGTAGCCGGTCGCCACGACAAGGACTTGCCCACCATGTGGGAGAACTCGTTTTACATCGGCGGCCACGACGACGGCATTATCTCGACCGGCGAGCTCACCGTAGGTGCCGCCGTGTGCTGGGAGCTCATGCGCACGCAGACGGTACACCGGCTCCGCGGGCGCATCGACCTGGCGATGACGGGGTCGGGCTGGTGGTCGGTTCCCCGCTGGCACCCGTCGGCCATGTTCCGCCGCATGGAAACCCGCAACGCGGCAACCGCGCAGCGAGCGGCCGAGTCCTTCGCCGGGTACGTCGGCGCGCCGGTGCTCCATGCGGCCCACGCCGGCGCACTGCGATCCCGGATGCCGTGGCTGCCAATCGATTACAGCGGCCGATTCGAAGGTGGAACCATGATCGTCGCCGCCGACGGTGCGGTGCTGGCTTCCCGCACCGCCGACGAGGGCGCGGGCGTCGTCGTCGCCGATGTCGTGATCGGCCGTCGCGCACCGAAAGCGCAACCGCCGAAAGGCTTTTGGCTGCATCGCCGGGGAGTCCTGCCGGCCATAACGTGGAACTACCAGCGGCTGCACGGCAGGCGCTACTACCGCCGTCATGTGGCGCATAGGGGCGGTTTCCGCCATTCACCAGCAGAAACAGGGTTCGCCTCATAGCTGCTACTTAACTAACGCATAGCCGCAACCACTGTTTACCCCCGCATCATGTGTCTCATGAGTGAAACACCTGAAACCCCCACTGTGCGGAGTTCCACCGCAACTGCACCGGCGGCGGCCACAGAGCCGGCGCTCTACCGGACCCCCCGGGTCTTTATCGCGGCGGCCTGGGTCGCCATCGTCGCCGGGATCGTGTTCATCGTCTCGGTCATCTTCTTCACGGGGATGGCGCTGGGGCATCACGGCGGTCATCACCACCATCACCACCACAAGCACCACGCGATGATGCACCGATTCGGCCCCGGCGGTCCGGGCGGCGGACCCGGCGCGAACGCTCCGGGTGCACCGGCACCGGCACCGGGAGCCGTGACGCCCGGCGCTCCCGGCCCCAGCCAGGTTCCGTCATCGGTCGCTCCGTCGCGGACGCCGTAGGGGAGAGTTCCACACCGTCCACGTGCTCACGGGGTGATAGGAGGACCCCGGCGGGCCGCTAACTGAACACCAAGTAGCCCGGCGCTCGTTCGAGCGCCGGGCTACCCGTCGTAACGGGCAGAGGGCAGGATCGAGGCATGAGCGAAACACCTGAACCGTCAACTCAGCCGACGTCCGCCCCGGCGCCTCCGCCGCCACCCGCAAGGGTCAAGCCCCCCGCGCTGTATGTGGCCGCGGCGTGGGTGGTGATCGTCGCCGGGATCGTTTTCATCCTCGCCACCGTGTTTTTCGCCGGCGCGATGGTCGTCGGGTACCACCATCACTGCCGTTACCACCACGGCATGATGTACGGCCCCGGAGGACCTGGCGGCCCCGGTGGCCCGCCGTGGGGCGGGCCGTGGGGATATGGCCCGGGTGCCTCGAGTGGTCCCGGCCAGTCGCCGACGACGAGTGCGCCGGCGCCGGCCCCGAACACGCAAGGTACTCCGCGGCCCTGATATCTGGGGTGCAACGACATTCGCCCGCCGGGCAACGGTGCTGGCATGATCGAGACCCATGACCATTGAAGTCGTTTACACCACGGAATCCACGGCGACCGGCGGCGGCCGCGACGGCCACGTGAAGTCCGACGACGGGCGGATCGACCTGGAAACCCGGCCGCCGAAGGCGATGGGCGGCAGCGGCGAAGGCACCAATCCCGAGCAGTTGTTCGCCGCCGGGTATGCGGCCTGCTTCCTGGGCGCGCTGCGCCTGGTCGCCGGCAAATCAAAAGTCACGCTGGACGACGCCACCAGCGTGAGCGTCGAAATCGGCTTCGGTAAGGATTCCGCGGGCGGATTCGGGCTGACGGGCAAGATCGTCGGCCACCTGCCGGGTGTGGAACAAAGCGTCGCCGACGATTTGGTGGAGCAGGCGCATCAGGTATGCCCGTACTCCAAGGCCACCCGCGGCAACGTCGACGTCGACGTCTCCGCGAAGGTCTAGCCGGGCCATTGGATCGGAGAATGCGGATCTGCGCCGCGGTCGCGACGATCGCCGTGACCGTGGGCGGCGCGTCGGCGATGCCCGTCGCGAGCGCCCACCCGTCGGAACCCGGGGTGGTCTCCTACGCGGTACTCGGCAAGGGGTCGGTCGGCAATATCGTCGGCGGGCCGATGGGCTGGGAATCGGTCTTCACCCAGCCGTTCCAGGGATATTGGGTCGACGTCGCGGAATGCAACAACTGGGCCGACATCGGATTGCCCGAGGTCTACAACGACCCCGACCTGGCGTCGTTCAACGGGGCCACCACGCAGACGTCGGCCAACGACCAGACCCACTTGGTCCGGCAGGCGGTCGGGGTGTTCGCGACCAACGACGCCGCGTCCCGAGCTTTCCATCGCGTGGTTGATCGAACCGTCGGTTGCTCGGGACAGACCACCGCCATGCATTTGGACAACGGCTCCACCCAGGTGTGGTCGTTCGACGGCGGGCCGGCGACCGGCACCGACGCCAACTGGACTAAGCAGGAAGCGGGCACCGATCGGCGTTGCTTCGATCAAACCCGGCTGCGCGAAAACGTGTTGCTGCAGGCGAAGGTCTGCCAATCTGGCAACGGCGGGCCCGCCGTCAACGTGCTGGCCGGAGCCATGCAGAACGCGCTGGGTCAGTAAACGGGTCGGGAATATGTCGGAGCGATCTGGAAGATGAAGTGACGGTGGCTATCGTCCCGATAGCCGCGAACATGGCGCCCGGCGATCCGTGGCCGGGCGCGGAGGGATCGTGATATGACGTTCGCCGCCACTTCCGCCGCGCTCGAAGCCGAGATGGCCAGTTCCACGGCAGCCGCGCAATACATCGCCGAGGGCTGTCTAGCGGATGCGCCCCTCGGGCCCGTCGGGCTGGAAATGGAAGGACATTGCCACGACCCGGCCGATCCCTTCCGGCGGCCGAGCTGGGCCGAAATCACCGACGTCATCGAGCGGTTGCCCACCCTGCCGGGCGGCAGCAGGGTCACCGTGGAACCGGGCGGCGCGGTCGAACTGTCCGGCCCGCCCGTCGACGGCGTGCTCGCGGCCCTCGACGCGATGCGCCGCGACCAGGCCGTGCTTCGGCCGGCCTTCGCCGACGCCGGGCTGGGCCTGGTATTCCTCGGGACGGATCCGCTGCGGCCGCCCGAGCGCATCAATCCCGGCACCCGTTACCGCGCCATGGAAGAGTTCTTCGCCGCCAGCGAATCCGGATCCGCGGGCGCGGCGATGATGACATCCACCGCGTCGATTCAGGTCAATCTGGACGCCGGGCCCAAGGATGGATGGGCGGCCCGTGTGCGGCTGGCGCATGCCCTGGGGCCGACGATGATCGCGATCGCCGCCAATTCGCCGATGCTGGGCGGCGAGTTCACCGGTTGGGTCTCGACCCGGCAGCGGGTGTGGGGCCAGATGGACTCGGCTCGCTGTGGGCCGATCCTGGGTGCCAGCGGCGACGACCCCGGCATCGACTGGGCGCGCTACGCGCTGAAGGCGCCCGTGATGCTCGTGCACACGCCGGAGGCGGTGCCGGTCACGAGCTGGGTCCCCTTCGCCGACTGGGTGGACGGCCGAGTGTTGCTGGGCGATCGCCGCCCCACCATCGCCGACCTGGAATACCACCTGACCACGCTGTTTCCGCCGGTCCGCCCCAGGCGGTGGCTGGAAATCCGCTACCTCGACAGCGTGCCGGACGCCTTCTGGCCCGCGGTCGTGTTCACCCTGGTGACCCTGCTCGATAACCCGGTCGCCGCCGACATCGCGGCCGAGGCCGTCGAACCGGTTGCCACCGCCTGGGACACCGCCGCCCAGGCCGGCCTGCGCGACCGGCGACTGTACGAGGCGGCCAATCGGTGCGTGGCCGCCGCCGCCGAGCAGGCTCCCCCTGAGCTGACCGACGCGATGGCGCGGTTGATTCGCTGCGTCGAGCGGGGCCGATGTCCCGGGGACGACTTCTCCGACCAGGTGATCGAGCACGGCATCGCGGCCGAGGTCTCGCGGGCCGCGAAAGCGCAAGGGGGCCCGTGACTTCCCGGGAGAGGCTTGCCGACGATCTGACCCGGGCGCGGACCCGGACGTTGCGGCTGACCGATTTCGACGACGCCGAGCTGTGCCGCCAGTACGACCCGTTGATGAGCCCACTGGTGTGGGACCTGGCGCACATCGGTCAGCAAGAAGAGCTGTGGCTGTTGCGCGGCGGGGACCCGCGCCGGCCGGGGATGCTGCCGCCCGCGGTCGAGGGCCTCTATGACGCGTTCGAGCACTCCCGCGCGAGCCGCGTCGACCTGCCGCTGCTGTCCCCGGAGCAGGCCCGATCCTATTGCCGCACAGTGCGATCCGCCGCGCTGGACGCGCTGGATGCCCTGCCCGACGACCCCGCCGGCGAGCGTGCCGCCTTCACGTACGGGATGGTGGTCAGCCACGAAAATCAGCACGACGAAACCATGTTGCAGGCCCTGAACCTACGCACCGGCGCGCCGCTGCTGCCCGACACGTCCACCCTGCCCGCGGGTCGGCCGGGGCTCGCCGGGACGTCGGTGCTGATTCCCGCCGGACCGTTCGTGCAGGGCGTGGACGCCGCGACCGAGCCCTACTCGTTGGACAACGAACGTCCCGCCCACGTCGTCGACGTGCCGGCATTCAGGATCGGCCGGGTCCCGGTCACCAACGGCGAATGGCAGCACTTCATCGACGACGGCGGCTACCACCAGCCGCACTGGTGGTCGGCGCGCGGTTGGCAGCACCGCCAGGGCGCGGGCCTGACCGGGCCGCAATTCTGGAGCTCCGATGCGCGAACGCGCACCCGATTCGGCCGCGTCGAAGAGATACCCGCCGACGAGCCGGTGCAGCACGTCACCTTTTTCGAGGCCGAGGCCTACGCGGCGTGGGCCGGTGCGCGGTTGCCCACCGAGACGGAATGGGAGAAGGCGTGCGCGTGGGATCCCGCGGCGGGGACGCGGCGTCGCTACCCGTGGGGCGAGCAGGATCCGTCGGACGCGCTCGCCAACCTGGGTGGCACGGCGCTGCGTCCCGCACCCGTCGGCGCATATCCGGGCGGCGCTTCGGCCTACGGGGTCGAGCAGCTGCTGGGCGATGTGTGGGAGTGGACCAGTTCTCCGCTGCGGCCCTGGCCGGGATTCGTCCCGATGATCTACGAGCGGTATTCCCAGCCGTTCTTCGACGGCGACTACCGGGTGCTGCGGGGCGGGTCGTGGGCGGTGGAGCCGTCCATCCTGCGGCCCAGCTTCCGCAACTGGGATCACCCGTTCCGCCGCCAGATCTTCTCCGGCGTCCGGCTGGCCTGGGATGCCCCCGACGCGGCAGGCTCCGGCTGATGTGCCGCCACCTCGGCTGGCTCGGGGCCGACGTCACCGTCTCCTCGCTGGTGCTGGAACCGCCGTCCGGGCTGCGGGTGCAGTCCTATGCCCCGCGCCGGCAAAAGTACGGCCTGATGAACGCCGACGGTTGGGGCATCGGGTTTTTCGACCAAGACGTGGCTCGGCGCTGGCGCAGCGCGGCGCCGCTGTGGGGTGACGCATCGTTCGAGTCGGTCGCGCCGGTACTGCGCAGCCACTGCGTGGTGGCCGCCGTCCGCTCGGCGACCGTCGGCATGCCGATCGAGGCCAGCGCGACCGCGCCGTTCAGCAACGGACGCTGGCTGTTGTCGCACAACGGGGTGGTCGACCGCACCGTGTTGCCGCTGACGTCGTCGGCCGAATCCGTCTGTGACAGCGCGATACTCGCGGCGGCCATCTTCGAGCGCGGGCTCGACGCGCTGGGCGACACCATCGCCGAGATCGGCACGGCGGACCCCCTCGCGCGACTGAACATATTGGCCGCCAACGGGTCTCGGCTGCTCGCCACCGCCTGGGGTGACACGCTGTGCATCCTGCGCCGCGCAGACGGTGTGGTGCTGGCCAGCGAGCCGTATGACGACGACTCCGACTGGGAGGACGTGCCGGACCGCCACCTGGTCGAAGTCACCGCGAAGGGTGTCACGATGACGCCTCTGGACCACCCGCCGAAAGGATCTCGATGACGTTGTCGCTGTCCAATCACCTCGCCGCCGACTCGGCGCATCACGCGCTGCGCCGCGATGTGCTCGACGGCCTGCGGCGCACACCGAAATCGCTGCCGCCCAAGTGGTTTTACGATTCGGTGGGCAGTGAGCTGTTCGACCAGATCACCCGGTTGCCCGAGTACTACCCGACGCGCGCCGAGGCCGAGATCCTGCGCGCCCGGTCCGCCGAAATCGCGGTGGCCAGCGAGGCCGACACCTTGGTCGAACTGGGCAGTGGCACGTCGGAGAAGACCCGGCTGCTGCTGGACGCGCTGCATGGCCGCGGGTCGTTGCGCCGGTTCGTGCCGTTCGACGTCGACGCCGGCGTCCTATCCGCCGCGGCGACCGCCATCCAGAGCGAGTACGCGGGCGTTGAGATCAAAGCCGTCTGCGGCGATTTCGAGGAACATCTGACCGAGATTCCCGGCGGGGGCCGCCGCCTGTTCGTCTTCCTCGGCTCGACGATCGGCAACCTCACGCCCGGACCGCGTGCGGAGTTCCTCGCGGCCCTGTCGGCGGTGATGCGGCCCGGGGACAGCCTGCTGCTCGGCACCGACCTGGTCAAGGACACCGGCAGGCTGGTGCGCGCGTACGACGACGCGGCCGGGGTGACCGCGGCCTTCAATCGCAACGTGCTGGCGGTGATCAATCGCGAACTCGACGCCGATTTCGACGTCGCGGCATACCGGCACGTGGCCCGCTGGAACGCGGGCGAGGAACGCATCGAGATGTGGCTGCGGGTCGATCACGAGCAGCGGGTGCGCGTCGGTGCGCTGGAGCTGACCGTCGACTTCGCGGCCGGCGAGGAAATGCTCACCGAGGTGTCGTGCAAGTTCCACCCGGACGGGGTGAACACCGAATTGGCCACCGCGGGACTGCGTCGCATCCGCTGGTGGACCGACGCCGCCGGTGATTTCGGGTTGTCGTTAGCCGTCAAGTGAGCGATTCACTGGCCGACCGATGGCGGGAGGCCCGCCCGCCGATGGCCGGATTACACCTGGACAGTGCGGCCTGTTCGCGCCAGAGTCTCGCGGTCATCGATGCGACCGCGCAGCACGCGCGCTACGAGGCCGAAGTCGGCGGGTATGTCGCCGCCGAGGCCGCGACGCCCGCGCTCGATGCCGGGCGCGCCGCGTTCGCCGCGCTGAGCGGGATGCCCGACGCCGAGGTGGTGTACACCACCGGCTCGCTGAACGCGCTGGATCTGCTGCTCGGTGGCTGGCCCGCGGATCGCCGGACGGTCGCCTGCCTGCCCGGCGAATACGGCCCCAACCTGGCGTTGATGGAGATCCACGGGTTCGAGCGACGGCTGCTGCCGACCCTGGACGACGGCCGGGTGGCGCTCGACGACGCGGCGTTGGCCCTCGAGGACAACCCGCCCGATTTCGTCCACCTGACCACGGTGGCCAGCCATAGCGGGGTAGTCCAGCCGGCGGCGATGGTTGCGAAGCTGTGCGCCGAATTGGGCCTGCCGTTGGTCGTGGACGCCGCCCAGGCGCTGGGCCACGTGGACACCGCGGTGGGCGCCGACGTCACGTATTCCTCGTCGCGCAAGTGGATCGCCGGGCCGCGGGGTGTGGGTGCGCTCGCCGTGCGCCCCGACCTGATGGAGCGGTTGCGTCCGAGGCTGGCCGCGCCCGAGTGGGCCGTGAAATCGGGGTCGCCGACGGTGGCCCAGCAGCTGGAATTCGGCGAGGCCAATGTCGCTGCGCGCGTGGGGTTTTCGGTGGCCCTGGGGGAACATCTGGCCTGCGGCGCCGAGGCGGTGCGGGCCCGGCTGGCCGAGTTGGGCGCGCTCAGCCGCAGCGTGCTGGCCGACGTGCCCGGGTGGGCGGTGATCGAGGAGATCGAAGAGCCCAGCGCGATCACCACTTTGGCCCCGGTCGGCGGCGCCGACGCAGCGGCCGTGCGCGAATGGTTGCTGCGCGAACGGCGCATCCTGACCACCTACGCGGGGGTCCAGCGAGCGCCCCTGGAACTGACCGGGCCGGTGCTGCGGATCTCGCCGCACGCCGACACCACGGCCGACGACCTCGGTGCCTTCGCCGAGGCACTGCGGGCCGCGACCGCGGCTTTGTCTGCTTGAGGCCTAGCCGGCCTTGTGCGCCGTGAGCAGGTAGGCGGGAAACTTCATCCGGCCCTTTTCGTCGCGGTCGTGCGGCGGGAATTCGAACGGTGCGTCGGGGATCTGGGGAACTTTCGCGTGGATATAGGCGGGCCGAATGTCGTCGATCTCCCAGTACTTGCTCACCGCGGCGCGCAACTCGTCCTCGTCGACCTCGTTCGGCTTCGGTTCCATCTCCGCGGGGAACGCACCCTTGGCGAACACCAGCACGTAGTAGCTGGCGCCCGGGGCCGCCGCGCGGTGCACCGAGCTCAGGTAGCCGTCGCGGCCCTCGACCGGCAGCGAGTGAAACAGCGTGCTGTCCACGACCGTGTTGAACCGGCCGTCGTAACCGGAGAACGAGGTGATGTCGGCCTGCACGAAGCTGGCCGTGCTCAAGCCGCGTTCTTCGGCCGCCTTGGTCGCCGCCGCGATGGCGGTGGGGGTTAGGTCGACGCCGACCACGGTGTAGCCCTCGGCGGCCAGCGCCAGCGACAGCTCGGCGTACCCGCAGCCCGCGTCCAGCACGTCGCTGCGGAACTTGCCGGCCGCAAGCAGCGCCGCCAGTTCGGGCTGCGGCTCACCGATATTCCACGGCGGCGGGCCCTGGAACTGGCCCTGCTCGCGGTATGCACTGTCCCAGTCCAAGATGTCAGAACACATGACCCCCAACGTACGCGCGCCTACGACGGCCAGGTGTGCACCGGCTCGTTGGCGTGCATGTGTTCGCAGTAGCGGCGCAGCATCTCGGCCAGCGCCGCGGGCCGCGTCATCCCGCCGTCCTGCAGCGCCCGCACCGTGGCCACCTGCCAGCTGGCGCCGTTGCGTCCGCTCGCGGCGCGGCCCTCGATGACGCCGAGGAACCGGTCGCGGGCCGCGGCGGCGACGCCCCACCGCCGCAGCCCTTCGTCGGCCATCGGAAGCAGCGTGTTCAACACCAATTCCGGCGCCGTCACGTGGTCCAGGCCCGGCCAGTGCAGGCGGGCGGCAATGCCGTTGCGGGCCGCCTCGACGAAATTGGCATGCGCCGCAGCGAAACTCATTTTCGTCCAAAGTGGGTCGTCGGCTTCGGACAAGACGCGCAGCATGCCGTAGTAGAAGGCCGAGTTCGCCAGCATGTCGATCACGGACGGACCGGCCGGCAACACCCGATTCTCCAGCCGCACATGCGGGCGTCCGTCGACGACGTCGTACACCGGGCGATTCCACCGGTACACGGTGCCGTTGTGCAGGCGCAATTCCGATAGCGCGGGAATGCGTCCGGCGGCCAGCTCGGCGGCCGGATCCTCGTCGGACAGCTCGGGCAGCAGGGACGGGAAGTAGCTGATGTTCTCCTTGAACAGGTCGAGGATCGACGTGATCCAGCGTTCGCCGAACCACACGCGCGGCCGCACTCCCTGGGTGGTGAGTTCCTCGGTGCGGGTATCGGTGGACTGCGTGAACACTTCGATACGGGTCTCCGACCACAGTTGGTGGCCGAAGAAGTAGGGCGAATTCGCGCCCAGGGCCAGCTGCGGGCCGGCCAGCACCTGCGCGGCGTTCCAGTTGGCGGCGAAATCGCGCGGGGCCACCTGTAGATGCAATTGCATGCTGGTGCAAGCGGATTCGGGCGCGATGGTGGCGGTGTTCCAGCTCAACGGCTCTGGGCCGTCGATATCGATCTCGATGTCCTCGCCGCGAGCGCTGAAGATGGACTCGTTGAGGGCCGCGTATCGGGTCGACTCGCTCATCCAGCCCTCGTCGAGATGTTCGGGTCGCAGTGTCGGCAGGATGCCGATCATCACGATGTGTGCCCCGCTGGCGTTGGCCTTGGTCTCCGCGTCGTTGAGGCTGGCCCGCACCTCCGCCTCCAGGTCCAGGGCGGTGTGACCGGGCAGCGGGCGGGGCGGCACATTGAATTCGATGTTGTAGGCGCCCAATTCGGATTGGTAGGCCGGATCCGCGATGGCGTCCAGCACGTAGCGATTCGACATCGCGGGCTGGTAGTCGGCGTCGACGAGGTTGCACTCGATCTCCATGCCGGTGAGGGGCCGGTCGGCGTCGAAGTGTGATTGCGAGAGCATGGTCTCGAAGACGTCCAGACACAACTGCACCTTGCGCCGGTATTCCCGCCGATGTGCGTGGTCATAGGTGGTGCGCTTGACCTCTTCGCCCACAATGCCGATGGAACATGTTTACCGGCGGCAACGCAAGTTTCCGGTCGGCGTGTGGGTAGACCATCATGGACGATGACACGAGGAGGAGAGCGCTTGGCCGACTTCGTCGCCGCCATAGACCAGGGCACCACCAGCACCCGCTGCATGATCTTCGACCACGCCGGGACCGAGGTCGCCCGTCACCAGCTCGAGCACGAGCAGATCCTGCCGCGCGCGGGCTGGGTCGAGCACGACCCGGTCGAGATTTGGGAGCGCACGTCCTCGGTGCTGACGTCGGTGCTGAACCGAACCGATCTGGCGGCGAAAGACATTGCCGCCCTGGGAATCACGAACCAGCGCGAGACCACGCTGGTATGGAATCGGCGCACCGGGCGCCCCTACTACAACGCGATCGTCTGGCAGGACACGCGCACCGACCGAATCGCGTCGGCGCTGGAGCGCGACGGTCGCGGCGACGTGATCCGGCGCAAAGCGGGCCTGCCGCCGGCGACCTACTTCTCCGGGGGAAAGCTGCAGTGGATCCTGGACAACGTCGACGGGGTGCGCGAGGCCGCCGAAAGCGGTGACGCGCTGTTCGGCACCGCCGACACCTGGGTGTTGTGGAATCTGACCGGCGGCCCGCGCGGCGGCGTGCACGTCACCGACGTCACCAACGCCAGCCGCACCATGCTGATGGACCTGGAAACGCTGGACTGGGACGACGAGCTGTTGTCGTTCTTCTCGATTCCGCGTGCGATGCTGCCGGCGATCGCGCCGTCGTCGTCGCCGGAACCGTACGGCGTCACCACCGATACCGGTCCCGTCGCCGGCGAGGTGCCGATTACCGGCGTCCTCGGCGACCAGCATGCCGCCATGGTCGGTCAGGTGTGCCTGGCCGCGGGGGAGGCGAAAAACACCTACGGCACGGGCAATTTCCTGCTGCTCAACACCGGTGAGACGATCGTTCGATCTCGCAACGGCCTGCTGACCACCGTCTGCTACCAGTTCGGAAACGCCAAACCCGTTTACGCGCTTGAGGGTTCGATTGCGGTGACGGGCTCGGCGGTGCAGTGGCTGCGCGACCAGTTGGGCATCATCAGCGGCGCGGCACAGAGTGAGGCGCTGGCCCGTCAGGTCGCCGACAACGGCGGGGTGTATTTCGTGCCGGCGTTTTCCGGGCTGTTCGCCCCGTACTGGCGATCCGATGCCCGCGGCGCGATCGTCGGGCTGTCCCGGTTCAACACCAACGCGCACCTGGCCCGCGCGACCCTTGAGGCGATCTGCTACCAGAGTCGCGACGTGGTCGACGCGATGAAAGCCGATTCCGGTGTGCGCCTTGAGGTTTTGAAGGTCGACGGCGGTATCACCGGCAACGACCTGTGCATGCAGATTCAGGCGGACGTGCTGGGCGTGGACGTCGTGAGGCCGGTGGTCGCCGAGACCACCGCGCTCGGCGCGGCCTACGCCGCGGGTCTGGCCGTCGGGTTTTGGGCGGACCCGGGCGAGCTGCGCGCGAACTGGCACGAGGATAGGCGATGGTCGCCGGAGTGGAGCGACGACGAGCGCGCCGCCGGGTATGCCGGCTGGCGCAAGGCGGTGCAGCGGACCCTGGATTGGGTCGATGTGACCTGATCCAGGGTCCGCCGACCGTCAGTCCTCGCCGAGGATGCCGTAGATCTCCCGTCGCGCATTGTTGAGGATGTCGACGATGCGCTGCTGCTGGTCGGAAGAGGCGGTGTGCGCGGACTGCGCGACCGCCCCGAACAGCTGGCCTGCGGCGGTGCGCAGGTTGACGTGGCCCGGGTCGGCGCCCTTGGCGATCTCGTCCCACGGCGGGGTTTCGATCTTCTCGGCCGCCGCGCGGCCCTGGTCAGTCAGCTCGAAAAGCTTCTTGCTGCCGTCGGTTTCGGTCGCGGTGATCAAGCCTTCGTCGGCCAGTAGCTGCAGCGTCGGGTAGACGGAGCCCGGGCTGGGCTGCCAGATTCCGTCGCTGCGTTCGGCGATCTGCTGGATCATCTCGTAGCCGTGCATCGGCCGCTCGGCGAGCAGCACCAGGATGGCCGCCCGCACATCGCCGCGGCGTCCGCGGCCTGGACCGCCGCGACGCCATCCGCCGCGCCGGCCGCCGGGGCCGAAGCCGAAGCCGGGACCGAACCCGGGACCGAAGCCGGGACCGAATCCCGGCCCGAAGCCGGGCCCGAAGCCCTGGTTGCCGGCCTGGTCGCGAAGGTGTTCGCGGAATTCTCGCCGGGCCTGCCGCCTCGCCTCATGCAGGGCGCGCCGCTGAGCGGGAGCCGGGCCGGGGCCGAAACCGAAGCCCAGGCCGGGTCGAGCGCCGAATGGACCGTCGGGAGGGGTGAATGGATTGGTCATTGTCTAGTCCTTACGTCTGTTGGGTCGCGCACCGGTCGTGCGCTTCGGTAGATCACGATATATCGTAAACTAACGCGATGCAATGAGATATTCCAGGTTTGCGTCCGAACTCGACGGGTAGCACCTGTGGGATGGACGCAAATAACTCCAACGTGACGTTCGACAGCGCAACGCGGAGTGCGACGGGTCAGGCGCAGGGCGAAGCGCGTGGACGCCGCGTCTGGCCGTGGGTCAACTGGGCGTTGGCGCTGTCCACGGTGCCGGCGGCCGCGCTCGTGATGCTCTTTGCGCTGGGCGCCGTGATGAGTACCGACGGCTGCAGCGATCGCAGTTGTCCGAACCTGGGCCGCGGCGGGATCGACTTCGGTGTCGCGTTCTACGGCGCGCCCGTGGTGGCGTTCGTCGTCATCGCCGTCTCGGTCTTCACCGCCAAGCGCCGTGGCGGCATCGTCGTTCCGCTGGCCGGATGGGCGCTGCTGATCATCGACGTGATCTGGATGGCGTTTACCGTCTCCGGCTAGCGGCAATCAGCGAGGCGGCGAGAAGCCGCCGGCCTGCGGATCCTGCTGCGGCCAGGGAACGGCCGGCGGCGCGCCGGCCGGCGCGGGTGACCCGGCTGGCCACGGCGTCGGCCCGGCCGGCGGCCACGGTCCTGGCGCCGGCATCGTGGGACGTAGCCGCGCCAGTTCGCGGCGGTGGCGTTCGGCAAGGACCGCGGCGAGCACCAGCTCCGGCGGTGCGCCGGGCGGGGGCGGCGGCGCGATGCGCGACACCACGTCCCCGGCGATCCGGTACGCCATCTGCTGGCGTAGCTGTCGATCGAGTTGTGGTGCGCGGGAAAGGAATTGGCGCGCAACCTCGGCTTGGCCGGCGGACAGCCCGGACAGCTGCAGCGACGTCGCCCACCACGCCAGCGCCGGGGGCATGGCCGGCGGCGGACTCGATCGTGGGCCTCGCTCACTCACCACGACCGTGCCGGCGAAGATGTCGCCGACGCGTTTGGCCTTCGGCGACAGCATGCTGCAGATGACGGCGGGACTGCCGAGAAACATCCATATCTCCACCACCGCGGCCAGCGCGCGAAACACCACCTGGCGGAAGCGTTCTGGGCCACCGTCGTCGGACACCACCCGCAGCCCCATCACGATCTTGCCCACCGACCGTCCGCGCGTGGCGGTTTCGAAGGTCAACGGGTAACCGATCATCACCAGCACGGTGAAGATGATCAGGACGGCCGCGCTCAGCGCGCTGTCGAACTGCGTCAGGGTGGCGGCCCACAGCATCAGCCCGAGCAGGTAGAAGACGAACATCACCGTGATGTCGATCAGCGCGCCCACCGCCCGCACCGGCAGCTGGGCGATCTGGACGTCGAGGACCACCGCGTCCCCGGTCACCACCTCCGACATACCACCGAACGGTACAGGCGAATTAGGCTGCTCAGGGTGGACGTCGACGCATTCGTGCTGACCCATCGCGCGACCTGGGACCGACTGGACCAGTTGGTCAAGCGCCGCCGGTCGCTGACCGGCGCGGAAGTCGACGAACTGGTCGAGCTGTACCAGCGCGTGTCCACCCATCTGTCGATGCTGCGGTCGGTCAGCACGATCGGGTCGGATTCGCTGATGGTCGGCCGGCTCTCGAGCCTGATCGCGCGCGCCCGGTCCGCGGTGACGGGTGCCCACGCGCCGCTGAGCAGTGCGTTCATCCGGTTCTGGACGGTGTCGTTCCCGGTGGTGGCCTATCGCAGCTGGCGTTGGTGGCTGGGGACGGCGGCGGCATTCTTCGCCATGGTGCTGGTCATCGGGTTCTGGGTGGCGAGCAATCCGGAGGTGCAATCCGCGATCGGAACACCCACCGACATCGATCAACTGGTGAACCACGACGTCGCGTCGTATTACAGCGAGCACCCGGCCGCAGCGTTCGCCCTGCAGATCTGGGTGAACAACGCGTGGGTTGCGGCCCAGTGCATCGCGTCGGCCGTCGTGCTGGGGCTGCCGATTCCGGTCGTGTTGTTCGAGAACGCGGCCAACCTGGGACTGATCGCCGGCCTGATGTTCCACGCCGGTAAGGGCGGGATCTTGCTGGGTCTGCTTGCTCCGCACGGGCTGCTGGAGCTGACGGCGGTATTCCTGGCGGCCGGATCGGGGATGCGGTTGGGCTGGTCGGTGATATCGCCCGGGGATCGGCCCCGCGGCCAGGTCCTTGCCGAACAGGGCCGCGGGGTGGTGTCGGTCGCCGTGGGGCTGGTGGGTGTGCTGCTGGTTGCCGGGTTGATAGAGGCGTTGGTGACGCCGTCGCCGTTGCCGACGTTCGTCCGGGTCGGCATCGGAATCGTCGCCGAGGCGGCGTTCCTGTTTTACATCGTCTACTTCGGCCGGCGCGCGGTAAAGGCCGGCGAGACCGGCGATATCGACGACGCGCCCGATATCGTCCCGACCGCCTGATCGAGCCCGAAAGCCCAAGCCGAAAGTTAAAGCCGCCCCGTCGCTTTCATCGCCAAATAGTGGTCGGCCAGGGCGGGCGCCAGCTCCGTCGGAACGGCGTCGACCACGTCTACCCCGCCGTGGCGCAGCCGCGACGCGATGGCGCGGCGGTCGTTGCGGGAGCGCTCGGCGGCCGCCGCGTCGTACACCGCGGCGGGGTCGGAGCGCCCGGCGGCCATTTGGTCGACGCGCGGGTCGGCGCACGCGGCGATCATCACGTGG
Organism: Mycobacterium sp. IS-1264; assembly: GCF_001954195.1. GTDB lineage: Bacteria > Actinomycetota > Actinomycetes > Mycobacteriales > Mycobacteriaceae > Mycobacterium. Next base: position 92,105 of record NZ_MBES01000034.1, read on the forward strand.
TGTTTGGCGGACAGCCGCGGCAGGATCGGCAGCAGACCCTCGTCCAGCGCGGTCGCGTTGAGGTCGGTCAGCAGCACCACCAGCGAGCGTCGTCGCGTGCGCCGTAAAATGGCGGCAACCATTGCGCGCCAATCGGATTCGACCAGCGTGGGCTGCAGCGGAGCCATCGCTTCGACCAGTTGGGCGAGCAGCTCGGTGCGCGACGCGCCGAATACGCCGGCCCGGCTCACCCGGTCGTGGGCGAGGAAGTCGACGTGGTCACCGGCCCGCGACGCGAGCGCCGCCAGCAGCAGGGCCGCGTCCATCGACCAGTCCAGCCGGGGCCACCCGGCGGGATCGGCGGCGGTCGGGTCGACGCCGACGCGACCGGCCGCCATCCGCCCGGTGTCCAGCACGATCACCACCCGCCGGTCGCGTTCGGGGCGCCACGTGCGAACCATGACGTCGGCGCGGCGCGCGGTCGCACGCCAGTCGATCGAGCGGACGTCATCGCCGACGACATACTCGCGCAGCGAGTCGAATTCGGTTCCCTGCCCGCGGATCAGAGTCGGCAGCAGCCCGTCGATCTCCCGCAGCTTGGCAAGCCGCGACGGCAGGTGCTTGCGGGACAGGAAGGGCGGCAGCACCCGTACCTGTCCGGGTACCGGCTGAGAACGCTGGCGTCCGGCGAAGCCGAGCGGCCCGATCGAACGGGCCGTGACGACGGCCGCGCGCTGATCGCCGCGGCGAACCGGTTGCAGGACGCTGAGGACGTGCTGGCGCTGCCCGGCGGCGATGTCGACGGCGTGAATGCGGGGTTCGGCACGCGCGCTCGGTGGCCAGGCGTCGCGGATCTGGCCGCGGAAGCGCCGGCGGCCGTCGTTATAGATGTCCAGGCTCGCGTCGACCTCCTGTCCGAGTCGCGCCGAACAGTCGGGGGACCGGGTGAAGCGCAATGCTCCGGGGCTGGCCGCCAGCGCGATATCGGCGGCGACGACTACCGCCAGCGCCACCAGCAGCGCCACGAAAGCCTTTGCCGGCCAAGGCGACAGCGCGATCGGCAGAACCAGGATCAGTGCCGCCAGGCCGGTCCGTCCGGTCAGGATCACTAGCGGGGCACCGGAACCGACGCCAGGATTCCTTCGAGCACGCCGTCGGGGGTGGCGCCTTCGAGCTCCGCCTCGGGGCGCAGCATCACCCGGTGCCGCAGCGTCGGGCGCGCCATGGCCTTCACGTCGTCGGGCGTGACGTAGTTGCGGCCGGACAGCCACGCCCAGGATCGGGCCGTGCCCAGTACCGCCGTCGCCCCGCGTGGTGACACGCCCAGCTGCAAGGCCGGTGAGGAGCGGGTGGCCGCGACGATGTCGACGATGTAGCCCAACACCTCGTCGGCGACCAGCACCTGCTGGACCGCTTCCCGGCCGGCCGCCAGTTCGGCGGTGCCGGCAACCGGCTTGATATCCGACAGATCGCGCGGATCGAAGCCGTGCGCGTGCCGGGCGAGGATGGCGATCTCGGAATCACGCTGCGGCAGCGTCACATTCAGTTTGAGGAGGAAGCGGTCCAGTTGCGCTTCGGGCAATTGATAGGTGCCCTCGTATTCGATCGGGTTCTGTGTCGCGGCGACGATGAACGGGTCGGGCAGCGGTTTGGCTTCACCCTCCACGCTGACCTGACGCTCTTCCATCGCCTCGAGCAGCGCGGCCTGGGTTTTCGGTGGGGTGCGGTTGATCTCGTCGGCCAGCAGCAGGTTGGTGAACACCGGGCCCGGCCGGAATTCGAACGCGGCGGTGCGCGCGTCGTACACCAGTGAACCGGTAACGTCGCCGGGCATCAGGTCGGGGGTGAACTGCACCCGCTTGAATTCCAGCTGCAGTGCGGCGGCCAACGCCCGGACCAGCAGCGTCTTCGCCACTCCCGGAACGCCTTCCAGCAGCACATGGCCGCGACACAGCAGCGCGATCACGAGGCCGCTGACGACTCCTTCCTGCCCGACGACGGCCTTGGCCAGCTCGGTTCGTAACGCCAGCAACGCATTTCGCGCGGACTCGGCGACGGGGGTCTGTGGTGGGGACGATTGTGTCACGAGTGTGCGACCAGCCTTTCGATTTCGTCGAGCGCTCGGGCAAGTTGTAGGAGGTCATTGTCGGTGGCCGGCGGCGGGCCGAACAGGTGGTAGGCAACGAATCCCGCGTCGGCCCCGCTGCGCTCGGCCACGGTCGTCACCACCGCCGGCGGCGCCGCGCCCGCGCCCAGGCCGAGCCGCGGCACCAGCCGCTGCAATGTGGCGGTGCGCAACGCTTCGGCGGCGCGGTCGCGGGCCCGACGGGACCGGTAGAGCCGGCCGCGGCCCTCCACGGTCTCCGACGCCCGCACCACGACCGGTAATGCCTCGGCCACCAGCGGACCCGGCCGGCGGCCCTTCCACAGCGCAACCAGCAGCACGACCACGCACAGCTGCCAGACGATCCAGGTGACGTTTTCCGGGATCATGTCGTAAATCGATGCGGGGGAGGATGTTTCGCCCTCGACGCGATGCGGCGCGTACCAGATGACCCGGGGCCGGGCGCCGGCGAGGTTCATCGCCAGCGCCGCATTGCCCGCCTGCAACAGGCCGCGGTTGGTCATGAAATCGCTGCTGCCGACGGCCGTCACGGTCCGCCCGTGGTCCCGGAACCGGATCAGTATCCCGCCGTAGCAGCGGGTCATCGTGCGCCCGTCCTTGGCCTCGTAGGTGACGCTCGGGCCGAAGCGCACCGCTCCGGCCCGAGTGGCCTCGCGCAGCGAGCAATCGGGGTTGCTGTCGAAGTTGCTGGTGGGCTTGATGCCCACGCCCGGCATCAGAGCCTCGCGGGTTCGTGCCGTGGGCTCCACCAAGAGGAGATCTCCGGGGGCCTTCGCCAGGCGGTCCAGCAGGGCGTCGTCGGTCAGATACTGGCTCTGCGCCACCACGATGAGCGTGTTGGGGCGCGCCGCCCGCTCGACGTCGGCGATGCTGTTGGCCGCGATGACCTCGACGCCGCCGTCGCGCAGCAGGGTGACCAGCGCGTGCGCACCGTCGGTCCCGGTCGAAGCGGGATCCATCGGGGTGCCGGGCCGCGGTTCGGTCAGGTACGCGCCGATCCCGGCGATGACGGTGAGCACCACCAGGGTGAGCAGCACCCAGGCCCATACGCGCCATCGCGCCGCCGGACGCTTCTCGATGGTGGCCGTCATCGGACCTGCGCCCATGATTCGGCGGCGACATGGTGCGCCGTCGTCGAGGCAGCGGCCGGCCCTCGCGAGCGGAGGTGGTCGTCCAGGTCTGCGATCATTTGGTAAGCGGCCTGGGTACCGGGCCGCTCACCGTAGGTGACGTCATTGAATGCCGTTGCCGCCTCGGACAATTCACCCGCCAGATGAGGCAACGCCGCGCCGGCGTCCCGCGCCAGTTCGTTGGCGGTGCGGCCCGGAGCCGGGTTGAGGATGCCGGTCTCCTCGAGCTGGCGGGCGACGGCGCGCAACCGGTGCCGAATAGCTGCGGTCCAATTCCCTTCCGCCGCATAGCTTTCTGCGGTCGCGCGATGCTGGGCGGCGGTGAGCTGGGCGGCTTCGAAGAGCTGGTGGTCGCCGCCGCGTCTGGTGCGCATGGTGCGCCGGGCGATGCGGATCCCGACCACCACCGCGATCCCCAGCAGGATCAGCAGCACCATGGTGGTGAACCAGCCGCCCGGTATCGAGGCGGTCTTTTGCAACAGCCGGTAGATCTGTTCGTTGAGCCACTCGACGAATTGCTGTGTCGCGGAAGCCTTCGCGTAGATCGGCTTGCCCAGTTCTGTCTGGGCCGCCAGGTGGGCGCCATCGCGGTCGATGTCGATGGAAGGCACTGTCAGCTCGTCCTCGCTCGGCCCCTACGCGGGCCGGGTCAGCCACAGGTTGTCGGTGGACGCGGTCGCGTAGGGCCCGCCGGCGGCGCCGGTCTGCAGCACCAGGTCGAACGCTTCGGCGCGCATGCGGCGGTCGGTGTAGAGCAGGACGATGACTCCGGCGTTGAAGGGTGCGGTGACGATCTCACCGATTGCCGCCCCGACGGAGGCGATCGAGGTGCTGATGAGCAGCGCCGAAATGGACGTGTCCCCGGCAAACATGATCTGGCCCACGATGCTGAACGGCGTGGCCATCGCGTTGGCGATGACGGATGCCACGATGAACGTCAGGGTCCGAATCCCCAGCACCCTCCAGAAACCATTGCGAACCAGCGCAAAGGAGCGGGTGATCGCGTCCATGACCGGCAGCCGCTCCAGCACGATGAGCACGGGCGCGAACAGCACCACCGTGTAGAGGTACACCAGCACCGCGATCATGCCGAGCAGCAGCGGGAATCCCAGCAACACCGCCAGGGCACCGTTGCCGATCGCCGCGGCCACGGCGAGGATCACCGCGACCAACCCCGCAAGGGCCACCACCACGGCGGCTTCCAGCAGCGCGAGGCCGAGCAGGGGCAGCAGCCGCCCGCGAATCTTGGCCCACGTTTCGCCGATGGTGATCGTCGAACCGAACACCGCCCGCCCGACGATGACGGTGAGCATTCCGGACAGCATCATGCTGCCGAGCCAGGTGACCAGCAGGCTGCCCGACATCGACGCCAGCCACGCGCCCACGACGGCTAAGGACAGCTCGTCCGGCTTGTCCGTGTTGAGCCGGCCGTAGGCGGCCAACGGTCCGAAGAAGGCGATCCGCGTGATGATCTGCATGACCACGACCACCAGTGCGGTCAATCCCAGCGTCGCCTTCGGGTTGGTGCGGATGTAGCCGACGGCGCCGTTGAAGATGTCGCTCAGCGACAACGGGCGCAGCGGGATGATCCCGGGCTTGAGCGGCACCTGGCCCGGCGGGGACTGGCCATAGCCCGGCCAGGCACCGAAGCCCGGTGGCGCGCCGTACCCGGGCGGCGGGCCGTACCCCGGTGGCGGCCCGTATCCGGGTGGCGGCCCGTATCCGGGTGGCGGCCCGTACCCCGGTGGCGGCCCGTACCCCGGTGGCGGCCCGTACCCGGGCGGGGGGCCGTACGCGGGGGG
>NZ_MBES01000035.1 GCF_001954195.1 Mycobacterium sp. IS-1264
TCAGTTGTGTATAAGAGACAGGCACCGCGACGGGAGCCGGAGCCTGGGGCGCCGGCGGCTCCGGAAGTGGGGCGGGCGCGGGAACCGCGGCCGGGGCAGGCTCGGGAACCGCAGCCGGGGCGGGCCCGGGAACCGCAGCCGGGGCAGGCCCGGGAGCCACCGGGGCCGCCGGTGCCGGCTGGGCGGGGGCGACGACATTGTGGCCGGGAACGGGCCGCACACCGGACGTGGGCCGGATGGCGATCGCCAGCGAAACGACAAGCGCCGCCACGCCCACGATGAAGATGCCCGCCAGGGCGCTTCCCACCAGGCCGAACGATCTGCGCTCGCCGACGTCGACGAAACCCGTCGCCGGGGCGTGCTCGCCGGTGTAGGTGTCGGCGAAGTCCTCGGGAACGGCGCTGTAGGCCAGGTCCTCTTGGGCTTTCGTGCCGGGGAAGTCGAAATAGCCCGGGGCGACCGCGAGCGGCTCGATGGCTCCGGTGCCGGGATCCTGAGCGTAGGCACGCGCCGCGGTGGACGAGACAAACAGCGGCGCGCTCGCCGACGCCAGCGCGGCTCCGCGGGCCAGTGCCGTGTGCGGCTCCTCGGGCGCCGTCAGCGGAAGGGTGGTCGCCGCCTCCAGCGCCGGCTTGATCAACGGGATGTCGATGCCGGAGCCGACGACGAACACCGCGTCCGGGCGCGCCGCCAACCCCTCGGCGGTCGAGACCATTGTGGCGAGCTTTGCCACCGCGGCCTCGTCGTCGTCCGGGAGGGCCTCGCGATGGACTTCGGCGATCGATCCGTCGGCGCTGTCGACGACCGCCAGGGTTGCGGTGTCGGGCTCGATGTAGAGCAGCGCCGTCTGGGCGTAGTTGGTTTGGTTGCCAACCGCTTGGGCCAGCGCGGCCGCGGCCAGGAACGCCGAGACCAACATCACATTCTCGACCTTGTGCGCGGCGAGCGCATCGCGCAGGGCCGCAGCGTCGACGGGGTCGGTGAAGGTGACTCCGGTCGACGCCAATTGGTAGCCGCCCTCGGCGGCGCCCTCGCGGGTGCCGAGGATCGCGGACACCACTTGGTCGGCGGCGCTCACTGTGGCCGCGTCGTCGTCAGCGGAAACGTCGAAGTTGTCTTCGTCGACGGTGGCGCCATCCCCGTTTTCGCCCTCGACCAGCACCATCCTGACTGCCGTCGGCGCCATCGACACACCAAGTACGGTGTCCAAAGCTCCTCCATGGTCGTATCGCTAGCCATCACGTCCAGGGACTTCGTCGTCGCACACTCCACCGGCGGCGCTACGCCGCGAATTCCCCCTGGGTTCCCTAATCGCCCGATTTTACGCGTGTTCGACGCATCGGGCGCCTCGACCGAGGCTACCCGCTACGGGCCCGGAATGCCGTGCCCGAGGTGGCGGTGCAGCCAGTCGTCCACGCGGTCCCTGGGCCGCGGATCCGGTGGCGGGGAGTCCCTGGGGGGTGCCGCCGTTTCCGGGCCGGGGCCCGCCGAGGGCGGCGGCGCGGGCGCCGGTGCGACGACGGACTTGCCGACGTCCGGCCGCTGTTCCACGTGCGGGCGGATGCCGAAGGCCAGCGCGAGCGTCAGCGCGACCGCTCCGCCGACGAAGACGACCACAGCGGCGGCGATCGCCACCAGCGCCTTGCGGCTGCGCCGCCCACCGGCCTCGGATTCGGCGGCGGTGCCGGCGTCGTCGTCCGCGACGTCGCTGTAGGCGAGCCCGGCCAAGCCGGACCCGCCGGGATCCGCGTCGGGCAGCGCTGCGGTGGACGGGGCTCCCAAGTGAGCGTTCGCCGACGCCAGCGCCGCCCCACGCGCCAACGCCATATCCGGTTCCTCGGGTGCCGTGACCGACAGCGACGTCGCCGCCTCCAGCGTCGGCTTGATCGACGGGATGTCCACGCCAGAACCGACCAGGAACACGCCGTCCGGGCGGGCTTTCATCGATTCCGCACCCGAAACCATCGCGGTCAGCTGCGCCAGCGCCGCATCGTCGCCGTCGGGCAGGGGCCGCCGGCGCACATCGACGATCGACCCCGCGGAGCTGTCGACGACGGCCAGCGTCGCGTTGGCCGGCTCGACGAACAGCAGGGCGGTGCGCGCGCAATTCGTCGCGCTGCCGACCGCCTGAGCCAGCGCCGCCGCGGCCATGAACGCCGAGACCAACATGACGTTCTCAATCTTGTGTGCTGCCAACGCATCACGCAGCGCGGCGGCCTCGGCCCGATCGGTGAAGGCCACACCGCTGGACACCAGCTGGTTGCCGCCTTCGACGGCGCTTTCCCGGGTCCCGAGGATCGCGGCGATCACTCGTTCCGCGTCGACCGCCGCACCGCCGGTGACGGCGAAGTCGTCCTGATCGACGGTCACTCCGCCGGCGCCTATACCTTCGACGAGCACCATGCGGACTGTCTCCGGCGCCATAGAAACGCCAAGTACAATGTCCACCGTTATCTCCAAGTCCCCCAACGGATTTGCTGCCTTGCACGGCGCGTTTCAGGGCTTGCCAATCACCGGTGCGATCGAGCCCCAGTCCGCCACCATAGCTCGACGCGGCAGATTCGCCGCACTGACGCGCGCGGCTACCTGTGCCCGAAACCGCCGAATCCGTGGCCACCGCCGAAGCCCCCGAAGCCATGCCCACCGCCGAATCCATGGCCGCCGAAGGGTCCGAAGCCGTGACCACCGCCGAATGGCCCGTGGCCCCCACCGAAGGGCCCACCGCCGAATGGCCCGCGGGGTGCCGGGGGTCCGATGATCGGCACGCGCGGAACGGGCACAAGCACGGGCGCCGGGATCGGCGGTACAACTCGGAAACGCACCGCGACGGGTACTCAGCAACCCGGCGGCTACGCGAGTAGTCTAAGGCAGATA
>NZ_MBES01000036.1 GCF_001954195.1 Mycobacterium sp. IS-1264
GCGGCCGGCATCCAAGTGGGTGTGGTGGTCGTCGTCGATGCCGATGCGGAACTTGACGGTCACCGGTATCGCGGTGCCCTCGGTGGCGCGCACGGCCGCGGCGACGATCTGGCCGAACAGCCGTCGCTTGAACGGCAGGGCCGCTCCGCCGCCCCGTTTGGTCACCTTGGGCACCGGGCAGCCGAAGTTCATATCGATGTGGTCGGCCAAGCCTTCGTCGGCGATCATCCTGGCGGCCGCGTAGGTGGTGGCGGGGTCGACGGTGTAGAGCTGCAGCGAGCGCGGAGACTCGTCCGCAGAGAACGTCGTCATGTGCATCGTGACGGGGTGGCGCTCGACGAGTGCACGCGCCGTCACCATTTCGCAGACGTACAGCCCGCTGACGGTGCCGACTTTCGACTGTTCCAACTCACGACACAACGTCCGGAATGCGACGTTGGTCACACCCGCCATCGGCGCCAGCACTACGGGGCTGGCGACCGCGATGGAACCGATGCGCACCGCTGGGTTACCGCCGGCTCATGGTCAACGTGCCCGCGGTCTGGTGCAGCTCATACGCCGTCGTCTTCTTGCCGGTGCGGGCTTCCCGATCGAGCTGGCGCTGCTTGGACACCTCGAACTTGTCGCAGGTCGTCTCGAGTTCCTTGATCAGCAGGGCGAGATCGTCGCGCAACGCGGCGGCTTCACCGGTGAAGTCCTCGCGCTCGAAGATGCGCCATTTCCTCAGCACCGGCATGACGACCTCGTCGAGGTGGATGCGCGGGTCGTAGACGCCGCCGACGGCGATCATGACGGCCTTGCGCCGGAACTCGGGCACCTGGTAGCCGGGCATCTGGAAGTTGCGCAGCACCTTGTGCAGCGACTTCATCACCTGATTGGGCGCGATCTCAAACCCGGCCTCGGTGACGTCGCGGTAGAAGATCATGTGCAGGTTCTCGTCGGCCGAGATCTTGGCCAGCAGCTGGTCGGCGATGGTCTCGTTGCAGGCCTTACCGGTGTTGCGGTGCGAAATCCGGGTCGCCAGCTCCTGGAAGGTGACGTAGGTGATGGAATCGAAGAGGCTCTCGGCGAAGAGGTCTTCTCGAACCTGTTGGTTCTGTCCCGGGCTGAAGCCGCGGTTCACCACTTCCATTCGCAGCTTCTCCAGCTCGAAGGGGTCAACCGCGCGGGTCACCACGAGGTAGTCGCGCAGCGCGATCCCGTGCCGGTTCTCCTCGGCGGTCCAGCGGTTGACCCATTGGCCCCAGGCGCCGTCCAAGCCGAAGTTCATCGCGATCTCGCGGTGGTAAGAGGGCAGGTTGTCCTCGGTCATCAGGTTCTGCACCATCGCCACCTGGGCGACGTCGGAGAGCTTGCTCTGCTCGGGGTGCCAGTCCTGCCCGCCGAGTGCGTAGAAGTTCTTTCCGTCCGACCACGGGATGTAGTCGTGCGGGTTCCAGTCCTTGTGTTTGCTTTCGTGCCGGTTCAGGTATTTCTCGACGGCCGGTTCAAGTTCCTGCAACAGCTGTAGGTCGGTCAGCTCGGCTGACATACTGCCTCCAGTTATCTGTGTCGGTTGGTAGCAGTCAATATATCTGTGTACTTCAGTAGCATCAAGTTCCCTCGCCGCACGTCAGGTCACAGTTCGATCCGCGCCCGGTGACAACCCCTACTCGGATTTCCCCAGCTCAGGCGTGGGGACAAAGGGGGCCGCCGTGTTGAACAACATGCTGACGCAGTAGTCGATGAATTCCTTGCGGGTGGCCCCGAGCTGCCCGTTCAGGTACGCGGTGAACAGACTGGACAGCCCGCCGACCAGGCTGGTCGCAATCATTTTCTGCAACACCGG
>NZ_MBES01000037.1 GCF_001954195.1 Mycobacterium sp. IS-1264
GCCCCGCGCTGCGATGACGCCCACCCGATCCAGCGACAGCCAGCCCTCCCGCATGCCCTGGGCACACCGCGGGAACTCCTCCAGCCGGGCCGCGATGGTAGCGATCGTGTGGGCAGTGGCCGGTGAGCAGCCCGTCTTCCAGGCCACCAACGCCGGCACCGAGCGCGCCCCGGTGGCTCCCCACAGCCGGTCGCGATCAATCTCGGCGACGATGTCCACGATGCGCCCATCAATCGCATTGCGCTGACCGGACAACTCCGCCAACTCCTCAAAGAGCACCCCCAGGCGCTCGGCAGGACTCAACCCCACCGAGGCAAGCGATGCGGTCGAAGACATGACCACATCATCACAAAGGGGTACGACAAATCCCGGCCACCCAAACCGAACTTGATGGCGCCGAGCCAGCTGGCCTAGCCGATCAACACCGCGTAGCGCGGCTTGATCACCTCGTCGATGATGGCCAGGCGTTCGTCGAACGGAATGAACGCCGACTTCATCGCATTGATGGTGAACCGCTCGAGGTCGCTCCATCCGTAGCCGAAAGCCTCCACCAGGCGGTGCATTTCCAGGCTCATGGAGGTATCGCTCATCAGCCGGTTGTCGGTGTTGACGGTCACCCGGAACCGGGATCGGGCCAGCAGATCGAACGGGTGGTCCGCGATGCTCTTGGCCGCGCCGGTCTGCACGTTCGAGCTGGGGCACAGCTCGAGCGGAATTCGCTTGTCCCGCAGGATCGATGCCAGCCTGCCCAACCGCACACCACCGTCTTCCAAGACATCGATGTCGTCGACGATCCGCACCCCATGGCCCAGCCGGTCCGCCCCGCAGAACGCGATCGCCTCGTGGATGGACGGCAACCCAAAGGCCTCACCGGCGTGAATGGTGAAGCGCGCGTTGTGATCTCGCATGTATTCGAACGCATCCAGGTGTCGCGACGGCGGGTTGCCGGCCTCCGCCCCGGCGATGTCGAACCCGACCACGCCCTTGTCCCGGAAGCGGATCGCCAGCTCGGCGATCTCCCGTGAAACCGCGGCATGCCGCATGGCGGTGACCAAGAGCCGCACGACAATTGGACGCCCCGCGGCGGCGCAGGCATTCTCCCCGTCGGCGAAACCCGCGAGCACGGCGTCGACGATCTCGTCGAAAGACAGCCCGCGGTCGATGTGCAGCTCGGGCGCGAACCGCACCTCGGCGTAAACCACCGAATCGGCAGCCAGGTCCTCCACACACTCGTAGGCCACCCGATGCAGCGATTCGGCCGTCTGCATCACCGCGACGGTGTGCGAGAACGGCTCCAGGTAGCGCTCCAGCGAACCGCTGTGCGACCGGGTGCGAAACCAGGTGGCCAGCTCCTCGACGTCGGTGGCGGGCAGCCCGTCGTAGCCGGTCTGGCCCGCGATCTCCAGCACGGTCGACGGGCGCAGCCCACCGTCGAGGTGATCGTGCAGCAGGGCCTTCGGCGCTTTTTCGATCTGCCGCAGATCCAGAAGTGTGGTCACGTGGCGATCCGATCGATGATCAGCGGCCGCGGCGCGGGCGGTGTGTCTTCGACGCTCCACGCGCCGTCCAGCTCGGCCATCGCGGCGCCGACGCGTTCGGGCGTGTCGGTGTGGAGGGTGAACAACGGGTCACCGGCCACCACCGGTTCGCCGGGACGGCGGTGGATCTTCACGCCGGCGCCGAATTGCACCCGTTCGCCCGGGCGGGATCTGCCCGCACCGAGCCGCCATGCCGCCAGCCCCACTGCCATCGCGTCGATATCGCCCATTGTGCCGCCCCGGGTGGCGGTCACGGTCTCGGACAGCGCACCGATCGGCAACGGTATCGACAAATCGCCGCCCTGGGCGGCGACGAGCCGGCGAAATCGGTCCATCGCGGTGCCGTCGCGCAGCGTGTCGGCGGGGTCGGCGCCGTCGATCCCGGCGAGTTCGAGCATTTCGCCGGCCAGCCGCAGCGTCAGCTCCACCACGTCGGGCGGCCCGCCGCCGGCCAGGACTTCCAGGGACTCGGCGACCTCGAGCGCGTTGCCGACGGCCGCGCCGAGCGGAGCGTTCATGTCGGTCAGCAGCGCGCGCGTGGGCACCCCGTGCGCGGCGCCCAACTCGATCATGATGTGCGCCAGCTCGCGGGAAGCCGCCTCCGACGTCAGCAACGCCCCCGCGCCGACCTTCACGTCGAGCACCAGCGCGCCCGCGCCCTCGGCCAGCTTCTTGCTCATCACCGAGCTGGCGATCAGGGGCAGCGACTCGACGGTGCCGGTGACATCACGCAGCGCGTACAGCTTGGCGTCCGCGGGCGCCAGCTCGCCCGCGGCGAAGATCGCCGCGCCCACATCGACGAGCTGTTCGCGGACCCGCCCGTTGGACAGCTGGGCGGTGAATCCGGCGATGGATTCCAGTTTGTCCAGGGTGCCGCCGGTGTGCCCGAGCCCCCGGCCCGACGCCTGCGGCACCGCCGCCCCGCACGCGGCGACGACGGGCAGCAGCGGCAGGGTGATCTTGTCCCCGACCCCGCCGGTGGAGTGCTTGTCCACGGTGGGCAGCGGCCGTCCGTCGCGCCGCAGATCGCTGAAGTCCAACCGCTCACCGGACGCCAGCATCGCCGCCGTCCACTCGGCGATCTCGCCGCGGTCCATGCCGCGCAACACGATCGCCATCAGCAGCGCCGCCATCTGCTCGTCGGCGACGCTGCCGTCGGTGTAGGCGTCGACGACCCACGCGATGGCGGCGTCGGACAACCTGCCGCCGTCGCGCTTGGTCTTGATCACCGTCGGCGCGTCGAATGCGAAATCGGTCAAGAACGTTCCCGGGGGACCTCGGCGCCGAACGCGTCGGGCAGCAGCTCGTCGAGCCGGCGGGGCCCGGCCGGATGGTCGATCAGCAACTCCGGACCACCGTGCTCCAGCAGCACCTGACGGCATCGCCCGCACGGCATCAGCGAGGATCCCTGCCCGTCCACGCACGCCAGCGCGATCAGCCGGCCCCCGCCGGTGGAATGCAGGGCGCACACCACACCGCACTCGGCGCAGAGACCAAGGCCATATGAGACGTTCTCCACATTGCAACCGGTGACGACGCGGCCATCGTCGACCAGTGCGGCGGCACCTACCTTGAACCGCGAGTACGGCGCATAGGCTCCCGCAGCCGCCTGGATCGCGTTGTCCCGCAGCATATTCCAATCGACATCTGGCATTTCGCAACCCCCGTTCACCGATGGGCTGACTTGTTGGGCCGGCTCAAGCAGCCACCCTAACTCCGATGCGACACGGCGTCTTGGCCGGACCGATCTCCTACCGCGGCCCATCGTTGCGGGGCTAAGCTCGGTTGCCCGGCTTGTTGACGAAGGCGGTGAGAACTTCAGTGAGCACACAGGCGACAACCGCGGATCCGGCCGTACCGGCGTCGACACCCTCGCGCAAGCGGCGGCCGCCGCGAACCCTGTATCGGGGGGATCCCGGCATGTGGTCGTGGGTGCTGCATCGCATCACCGGTGCCACGATCTTCTTCTTCTTGTTCGTGCATGTTTTGGACACCGCCCTGGTCCGGGTCAGCCCGCAGGCCTACAACGAGGTGATCGCGACCTATAAGACCCCGATCGTGGGCCTGATGGAATTCGGCCTGGTCGCCGCCGTAGCGTTCCACGGCCTGAATGGGATCCGGGTGATCCTGATCGACTTCTGGTCGCAGGGCCCCCGCTACCAGCGTGTGATGTTCTGGATCGTCTGCGTCGTCTTCCTGCTGCTCATGGTTCCGGTGGGGGTAGTGCTGGGCATCCACATGTGGGAGCACTTCCGATGAGCAGCCCCGACCTTCAGCTCGGCCGGGGCGAGGTCGCCCCGGTACACCAGCGCAGCCACGACCGTCCGGCGAGCCTGGACAATCCGCGCTCGCCGCGGCGTCGCGCCGGCATACCCAACTTCGAGAAGTTCGCGTGGCTGTTCATGCGGTTCTCCGGCGTCGCGCTGGTCTTCCTGGCCATCGGGCACCTGTTCATCATGCTGATGTGGGACAACGGGGTATACCGCATCGACTTCAACTACGTGGCCCAGCGGTGGGCGTCACCGTTCTGGCAGTTCTGGGACCTGGCGCTGTTGTGGCTGGCGCAGCTGCACGGCGGCAACGGCCTGCGCACCATCATCGACGACTACAGCCGCACGGACCGCACCCGATTCTGGCTCAACAGCCTGCTGCTGCTGTCGATGGGATTCACTTTGGTGCTGGGCACCTACGTCCTGATGACGTTCGACCCGAATATCGGAGGCTGACCGGTGATCCAGCAACACCGATACGAAGTGGTGATCGTCGGCGCGGGCGGGGCGGGAATGCGGGCCGCCGTCGAGGCCGGCCCCCGCGTGCGTACCGCGGTGCTCACCAAGCTCTACCCCACCCGCAGCCACACAGGGGCCGCCCAGGGCGGCATGTGCGCCGCGCTGGCCAACGTCGAGGACGACAACTGGGAATGGCACACCTTCGACACCGTCAAGGGTGGCGACTACCTCGCCGACCAGGACGCCGTGGAGATCATGTGCAAGGAAGCCATCGACGCGGTGCTCGACCTGGAGAAGATGGGGATGCCGTTCAACCGCACCCCCGAGGGCCGCATCGACCAGCGCCGCTTCGGCGGGCACACCCGCGACCACGGCAAGGCACCCGTACGCCGGGCCTGCTACGCCGCCGACCGCACCGGCCACATGATCCTGCAGACGCTCTACCAAAACTGCGTCAAGCACGACGTGGAGTTTTTCAACGAGTTCTACGCGCTCGACCTGGCTTTGACGCAGACCCCGAGCGGTCCGGTGGCCACCGGGGTCATCGCCTACGAGCTGGCCACCGGCAACATCCACGTCTTCCACGCCAAGGCCGTCGTGATCGCCACCGGCGGTTCGGGCCGCATGTACAAAACCACGTCCAACGCGCACACGCTGACCGGCGACGGCATCGGCATCGTCTTCCGCAAGGGACTTCCGTTGGAGGACATGGAGTTTCACCAGTTCCACCCGACCGGGCTCGCCGGCCTGGGCATCCTGATCTCCGAAGCGGTGCGCGGCGAGGGCGGCCGGCTGCTCAACGGCGAGGGCGAGCGCTTCATGGAGCGCTACGCCCCGACCATCGTCGACCTGGCGCCCCGCGACATCGTCGCCCGCTCGATGGTGTTGGAGGTGCTCGAGGGTCGCGGTGCCGGGCCGCACAAGGACTACGTCTACATCGACGTGCGCCACCTCGGCGAGGATGTGCTCGAGGCCAAGCTGCCCGACATCACCGAGTTCGCCCGCACCTACCTGGGTGTGGACCCGGTGCACGAGCTGGTCCCGGTCTATCCGACCTGTCACTATCTGATGGGCGGCATCCCGACCACAGTCACCGGACAGGTGTTGCGGGACAACACTTCCACCGTCCCGGGCCTGTACGCGGCCGGCGAGTGCGCGTGCGTGTCGGTGCACGGCGCCAACCGGCTGGGCACCAATTCGCTGCTGGACATCAACGTGTTCGGGCGCCGGGCCGGCATCGCGGCGGCGGGATACGCCCGGGGCCACGACTTCGTCGACATGCCGCCGACGCCGGAGGCGATGGTCGTCGGGTGGGTGGCCGACATCCTCTCCGAGCACGGCAACGAGCGCGTCGCCGACATCCGCGGTTCCCTGCAGCAGACGATGGACAACAATGCCGCGGTGTTCCGCACCGAGGAGACGCTCAAGCAGGCGCTGACCGACATCCACGCTTTGAAAGAGCGATACTCCCGAATCACCGTGCACGACAAGGGCAAGCGCTACAACAGCGACCTGTTGGAGGCCATCGAGCTGGGCTTCCTCCTGGAGCTGGCCGAAGTCACCGTCGTGGGCGCCCTGAATCGCAAGGAGTCCCGCGGCGGGCATGCCCGCGAGGACTATCCGAACCGCGACGACGTCAACTACATGCGGCACACCATGGCCTACAAGCAGGGCACCGACTTGCTGAGCGACGTCGCGCTGGACTTCAAGCCGGTGGTGCAGACCCGCTACGAACCGAAGGAGCGGAAGTACTGATGGCCTTGGAACCAGGAGAGGACGCCGAAACTTTGGACCCGCCGCTGCCGCCGGTTCCGGACGGCGCGGTGCTGGTGACCGTCAAGATCGCCCGGTTCAATCCCGACCAACCGGACGCCTTCGCGAAAACCGGTGGGTGGCAAAGCTTTCGGGTGCCCTGCCTGCCCAGTGACCGGCTGCTCAATCTGCTGATCTACATCAAGAGCTACCTCGACGGGACGCTGACCTTCCGGCGATCGTGCGCGCACGGGGTGTGCGGGTCGGACGCCATGCGCATCAACGGCGTCAACCGGCTGGCGTGCAAGGTGCTGATGCGCGACCTGTTACCCAAGAAGCCCGGCAAGTCTTTGACCATCACGGTCGAACCGATCCGCGGGCTGCCGGTGGAGAAGGACCTCGTCGTCGACATGGAGCCGTTCTTCGACGCCTACCGCGCCGTGAAGCCGTACCTGATCACCACCGGCAATCCCCCGACGCGCGAACGCATCCAGAGCCCCACCGACCGCGCCCGCTACGACGACACCACCAAGTGCATCCTGTGCGCGTGCTGCACCACCAGCTGCCCGATCTTCTGGCACGAGGGCAGCTACTACGGCCCGGCCGCGATCGTCAACGCGCACCGCTTCATCTTCGACAGCCGCGACGAGGCCGCCGCCGAGCGCCTCGACATCCTCAACGAGGTCGACGGCGTGTGGCGGTGCCGCACCACGTTCAACTGCACCGAATCCTGCCCGCGGGGCATCGAGGTGACCAAGGCGATCCAGGAGGTCAAGCGCGCGCTGATGTTCACGCGCTGATATCTGCACGGGTCAACAAAGTTCGTGGTGATTACTTTGGTTGCCCCCCAACCGTTTAGCCTGATACATCGCGGCATCGGAGGCCGTGATCAACTCCTCTAGAACTGACTGCGGCTCGGTTGCGGCGTCGTCGAGGCGGGCGCACGCGGTGCCGACGCTGGCGGTGACTCCCGCGGCCGAGATCGCGATGGCCCGGCACGCGCGCGCGGCCAACGACTCTGCGTTGCAGGTCGAAGACGTGCCGGCGACGAGAAATTCCTCACCACCGCTCCGGGCCACCACCGCTTGATTGTCGGCGGCGGCCAACAGCGCCCGCGCGACCTGGACCAGTGCGCGATCGCCCGCCGCGTGGCCGCACCTGTCGTTGACGGATTTGAAGTTGTCGAGATCGATCAACATGACCACGAGGTGGGAGTCGATGCCGCGTCGGGCCAAGATCATTCCCAGCGCCTCGTGCTGAAATGCGCGCCGATTGAGCAGGCCAGTCAACGGATCGCGGTCGGCAGTCAGCAGATCTCCCGCCAAAGCGCGCACCAGGATGCGAATGGCGAGTGGTAGGGCGATGTTGACCTCGATCACCAGCCAGAGGTCCACCCCCGCCAGGCTGGGGTGTCCAGATCTCGCCAACGACACCGCCTCCCAGGAGCCGACGGCGGCGGCAACCGCGAAGTTGTACAGCACCAATCCCGTGGTGTGAAAGAACGCCATGTAGGCGCCGAAGGTCGCGAATGCTATGCACCCGATCAGCGCGGCGAGCGGGTTCGGGTGTGCCAGGCACGCCAAGGCGACGGCGGTGTTGCACGTGATGGCGAATGCGATTGACTGCCTGCGCGTCGGCCACCGCCAAACCCACAGCAACACGCCCGCTACCCCGCCGGCGACGGCAACCCATGTCATCGCCACCGGCACCGGTCCGCGGGGACCGTCCGAACTGGCCAGCAGTGCGAGCAGGCACAACACCATCGACGTCGCAATGAACGCCATCACGGCCCGAGTGGCGCCTCCGATGCCCCGCGACGCGAGGTAGCCGGAGAGCCAGTCGTACTGGTCGGCCCGCCGGCTAAACAGCGCAGTCATCGTTGACTCCCAATCGCCACCACTGGCCATCGATGCCGAGAGGCTAGCCGCATGTTACGGCTGTCTCGCGGCCCGCGAGGCAGAAGGCGCGAAGTCGCCCCTCGCGCTGACCGCCGCGCTCGTCACACATTGTCGACCTGTCTCGTCTGAGGGGTATGACACAGAAAACACGTATCGAGCCCCTGCCCCCCAAGCGCGCCGGATTGCTGACCCGCGCGATGTACCGGGTCGCCAAGCGGCGCTACGGCCAAGTTCCCGAACCGTTCGCCGTGTCCGCGCATCATCGCAAACTGATGATCGCCGGCGCCGTCCACGAGACCATGGTCGAGCGGGCGTCGAAGACGCTTCCGGTCAGCGTGCGTGAGCTCGCGGTGTTGTGGACCGCGCGCGCCATCGGCTGCTCCTGGTGCGTCGACTTCGGGTCGATGCTGCAGCGCTTGGACGGCCTGGACATGGAGCGGCTCAAGGACATCGACAACTACGCCACCTCACCGGCATTCACCGACGACGAGCGCGCCGCCATCGCCTACGCCGACGCGATAACCACGGATCCGCACACCGTCACCGACGAGCAGGTCGCCGACCTGCGGGCCCGCTTCGGCGACGCGGGGGTGTTCGAGCTGACCTATCAGATCGGGCTCGAGAACATGCGGGCCCGGGTGAACTCCGCCCTGGGCATCACCGAGCAGGGCTTCAATTCCGGTGACGCCTGCCGTGTTCCGTGGGCGGACGTCACGAGCCAGGCAGCACGACGGGGCTAAAGTGGCGGCATGCGCGTCTGGGATGTGCAGCCGGGGCGGCTCATCGCGGGCGGCGGATTCTCCGACCTTGCCGTCCACCACCATCCCGCGGTTCAGGTCACAGTCGGTACGCAGGGCCCCGTTACGGTCACGCGCGACGGCGATGCGCGGGACGTGTGCCGGCTGGTCGTCGTCGCCAGCGGAGCACGCCACGCCGTCCGGTCGGATTCGGCATCGGGGGCGCTGACGCTGTATTTCGGGTTGCAGACACCGCAGGGTTTTGCGCTGAACACGTTGGGCCACAGCCGCGGTCGGCGCGGAGTCTGGATCGTCGGCGACGGGCAGCGATTGGCCGAGATGACCGCGGCGTCGCTGGATGCCGATGGCCCACGGGCCGGAGCGGACGTACTCGTCGACGAGCTGTGCGGCACGGACGACCGGCGCCCGGGCGAACCCCGGTCCGTTCACCCGCAGTTGCGACGGGCGATGGACGTCGTGTCCAGCCGGGTTCCCGCCCACATCGATGTGGCCTCGGTCGCGGATGCCGTTGCGCTGTCGCCCGATTACCTCGGGCGGCTATGCCGACAACAGACCGGCGTCTCGTTCTCGGCCACGATCCGTTGGCAGCGGCTGGTGACCGCCGTCGGCCACCTCCTCGACGGGCGCTCCGTGACCGATGCCGCCCACCTGGCCG
The DNA here is from genome assembly GCF_001954195.1 of Mycobacterium sp. IS-1264. Lineage (GTDB taxonomy): Bacteria > Actinomycetota > Actinomycetes > Mycobacteriales > Mycobacteriaceae > Mycobacterium. The sequence continues at coordinate 9,331 of NZ_MBES01000037.1, forward strand.
GATTCGCCGACGGCTCGCACGCCAACAAGGTGTGCTGGGAGATGACCGGCGCGGCCCCGCGTGCCTTCGCGCAAGCGGTTCGCGAAGTCTGACGGATCCGTACAAGCGTCCCCGGTCGGATTGCCCCACGCTTGATCTCATGGCAGCACCGCTAGGTACCCACGCGAAGGCGGCCGTCATCCGGGCCCTCTTCGCGGCGCCCCGGCCGGTCCGACGATTGTTGGCCGGCCCTCCGCTCCGCATCGACGGCCAGGAACTCACCCTCGACGCGCAATTGATGATCCGGCTCAAAAACCTCTCGGGTTCCGACGTTTTCACCGACCCCGTCGAAAAGGCCCGCGCGCGCTATGACCAACTCTCGCGGCTCATCGGCTACGCATCACCCATACCGGTGGCGACGCGGGAAATCACCATCCCCGCCGAGCGCGGCGGCGTCCCGGCCACCCTGTACGCGCCGGGGGACGTGCCCGAGCCGTCGGGGCTGCTGGTGTACTTCCACGGCGGCGGCTTCTCCGTCGGCTCACGGCTGAGCCACGACCCCGTCGCCCGGTACCTGGCGAGCCACGCCGGCGTGCGCGTGCTGTCCGTCGAGTACCGGCGTGCGCCCGAGCACCGGTTCCCCGCAGCCCTCGACGACGCCGTCGCCGCGTTCGAGCACGCGCACCGCCACGCTACGGATCTGGGAGCGGATCCCGGCCGCATCGCGGTCGGGGGCGACAGCGCCGGAGGCAATCTCGCCGCCGTCACCGCGCAGCAGGCGGTGCGGCGGGGCGGTCCGGTGCCGGCGTTTCAGCTACTGATGTATCCGCCGACTGACCTCAGCACGCGCCGTCCGTCGCGCGACCTGTTCGCCCGCGGCTCCACCTTCACCGACGCGAACCTCGAGTGGGCACTGGCCAACTACGTGCCGCCGGGAACCGATCGCGGCGATCCGCGATTGTCACCGTTGCACGGAGACGTCACCGGCCTGCCGCCCGCCTATATCGCCAGCGCCGGTTTCGATCCGATCCGCGACGACGGCGAGGCATACGCGAAAACGCTGCGCGCCAACGGAATCCCGGTTGCCTTCACATGTCAGGCTGACCTGCCCCATGCGTACCTCAACTTCGTCGGCCTCGGCGGCCGCTTCGCCGAAGCCGCCAGTGAGGCGGCCGGTGCGCTGCGGGTCGGGCTGGAAACCATGCGCTCCAATCAAGCCTCGGGCGCCGGCGCGATCTCGATGTAGGTGGTCGGGATGTCGAACGCCGCGCTGCCCTTGTCCAGGCTGCGCTCGAACAACTTCATCGGCAGGCTCCAGTTTGCCGCGATCACCTTGTCCGCGTGCGCATGTTCGGACTCGGAAAGGATCCTGGCCACCCCGGCAACCGCTTGACCTTTCGGCTTGCCGCGAAAACTGCTCGGCACCACCACGACGCGCGGATTGTTCTTGATGCGCTTGACCTTTCCGGTGGAGCCATCCGTGCGCACGTAGATCTTCCCGTCGGCGACACCGTGATTGATCGGGCTCGGCATCGCCTCGCCGGAACGCCTGAACGTCACCAACAGGATTTGCCGCGTCTTCTCGAAACCGGTGAAGTCCTTACCTTGCGGAGTCCTGGCGCCGACGTCGAACGCGCTGCGGTGCCGCATCTTGTCCATTCCGCGGAACATCAACTTGCCCATCGCCTCGGCGACGCCGCCGGCCATCTACCCTCTCCAATCCGCGCTTGACTCGACTGACTTACGACCGCTCGCGCCGCAGCGGAGAGCCGGTGAACTTGTCGGGGTTGGCGATATCCCATAGGGCGCAGACCTTTCCGTCGCGTACCGTCATCGCCATCACCCTCGGACACATCTCGCGGTAGCCGTCGCCGGCCGGGAAGCCGGACGTGTAAATGCCGAGCTCGCCGTTGACCAGCCCCAGTTGATAGGCCGTGTAAAAATCGGGGCCGTAGCGGCGGGCCAGGCCGAGCATGAACCGGACCACCTTGTCCGGCCCCTGGATGACCTGAACTGCCGTGGGCGCCTTGCCATTCGAATCGCCGGTGAAAGTCACGTCGGGATGCAGCAGCGCCACCACGGCCTCCACGTCACCGGCGGACATGGCGGCCATCAGCCGGCCAACCACTTCGTTGTGCGACGGGTCGGGCTCCGGCGGTGGTTCGACGGCGACGGCCTTGCGGGCCCGCGACGCCAGCTGCCGGGCGGCGGCCTCGTTGATCCCCAGCACCTCGGCCACTTCCGCGAAGGGCATGGCGAACCCGTCGTGCAACACGAATGCGACCCGCTGATCGGGCGTGAGCCGCTCGAGCACCACCATCGCCGCGAACCGGGCATCCTCGGTGGCCACCACCGCGGCCAGCGGATCGGGCTCTTGCGCATCCACGAGACCGGTGACCACCGGCTCGGGCAGCCAATTGCCGGTGTAGGTCTCGCGGCGATGCGCGGCCGACCGCAGCCTGTCCAGGCCGAGCCGGCTCACCACGGTCGTCAGCCACGCGCGCAGGTCGGTGATCGCGCCCGCGGTCTCGGCGGAATCCCAGCGCAACCAGGCGTCCTGGACGATGTCCTCCGCGTCGGCCACCGTTCCCGTCAGCCGGTAGGCGACCGACAGGAGATGCGGCCGCAGCTCTTCGAACTCGCTGACCTGCTGCGCTGCGGTCATATCGCGAGCCTAGCGTTACGCTCGCGGCGATGACCGAACACCTCTGGCTGCATTTCACCCGGCACGGCCCCCACTTCACGCCGCCGACCATCACCCGCGGCGAGGGCGTCACCATCTTCGACGACCGCGGCAAGAGCTACCTCGACGCGCTGTCCGGTCTGTTCACGGTGCAGGTCGGCCACGGCCGCACCGAACTCGCCGAGGTCGCGGCCCGGCAGGCGAGCACCCTGGCGTTCTTCCCGCTGTGGGGCTACGCCACCCCGCCCGCGATCGAGCTCGCCGAGCGGCTCGCGCGCTACGCGCCGGGCGACCTCAACCGGGTGTTCTTCACCACCGGGGGCACCGAGGCCGTCGAGACCGCGTGGAAAGTGGCCAAGCAGTATTTCAAGCTCACCGGCAAACCCGGGAAACACAAGGTGATTTCGCGATCGGTCGCCTATCACGGCACCACCCAGGGTGCGCTGGCGATCACCGGGCTGCCGTTGTACAAGGCGCCGTTCGAGCCGGTGACGCCGGGCGGTTTCCGCGTGCCCAACACCAATTTCTACCGCGCACCCGAGCCGTTCGACACCGACCCGAAAGCCTTCGGGCGCTGGGCCGCCGACCGGATCGCCGAGGCCATCGAGTTCGAGGGGCCGCAGACCGTCGCGGCGGTGTTCCTGGAACCGGTGCAGAATGCCGGCGGCTCCATCACGCCGCCCCCGGGCTATTTCGAACGGGTCCGCGAGATCTGCGACTCCTACGACGTGCTGCTGGTCTCCGACGAGGTGATCTGTGCGTTCGGCCGGATCGGCTCGATGTTCGCCTGCGACGACTTCGGCTACGTGCCCGACATGATCACCTGCGCCAAGGGTATGACGTCGGGCTACTCACCGATCGGCGCGATGATCGCCAGCGAGCGGTTGTTCGAGCCCTTCGACGACGGCAAGACGATGTTTCCGCACGGGTACACGTTCGGCGGGCATCCGGTGTCGGCCGCCGTGGCGCTGGCCAACCTCGACATCTTCGAGCGCGAGGGCCTCAACGATCACGTCAAGGCCAACGCCCCGGCATTGCGCGCCACCCTGGAGAAGCTGTACGACCTGCCCATCGTCGGCGACGTGCGCGGCGAGGGATACTTCTACGGCGTCGAATTGGTCAAGGACCAGGCGACCAAGCAGACCTTCAGCGACGACGAACGCCGAGCGCTGCTGGGCGGCGTCTCGGCGGCGCTGTTCGAGGCCGGGATGTATTGCCGCACCGACGACCGCGGCGATTCCGTCATCCAGCTGGCCCCGCCGCTGATCAGCGGCCAGGCCGAGTTCGACACGATCGAATCCATCCTGCGCACCGTGCTCCGCGAGGCCGGCAAACATAACGATTAGCTGAAATACAAGTCGCGGTTGCCCGTCGCAGGTGTACGTTCTGCGCGATGGGCGCTCTCAGCCGGCCCCCCAAAGCGCCGTTTATGCCGCGGATGATCACCCGCTTTGCGGTGCCGATCGTCCTGTTATGGCTAGGGCTCACAGCCATTCTCAACATTGCCGTCCCGCAGCTGGAAGTCGTCGGAAAAGCACGCTCGGTATCGCTGAGCCCGAAAGACGCGCCCGCGGTTCAGGCAATCAAGCACGTGGGTCAGGTATTCGGCGAGTTTGATTCCAACAGCCGGGTGACAATCGTGCTGGAAGGCGACAAGCCACTCGATGACACTGCGCACCGGTTCTACAACGACCTGATGCACAAGCTGTCGGCGGACACCCGCCACGTCGCGCACATTCAGGACTTCTGGAGTGATCCCCTGACCGCGGGGGGATCGCAAAGCGCGGACGACAAGGCCGCGTACGTCGTGGTGTACCTCGTCGGCAACAACGAAACGCAGGCATACAACTCCGTTCACGCCGTCCGCCACATCGTGAATGGCACACCGGCGCCGCGCGGCGTCAAGGCCTACGTCACCGGACCGTACGCGCTCATCGCCGATCAAACCGAGGCCGGTGACAGGAGCGTCGCCAAGGTCACCCTGATCACCGCTTCGGTGATCGCGGTGATGTTGCTCTTCATCTACCGGTCCTTCGTCACCATGGTTCTCGTCCTGGTCATGGTCGTGATCGACCTGGGGGCAATCCGCGGGACCGTCGCGTTTCTCGCTTACCACAACGTTTTTGGTCTTTCGACGTTCGCCACCAACTTGCTCACCCTGCTGGCCATTGCCGCCAGCACCGACTACACGATCTTCATGCTCGGTCGCTACCACGAGGCCCGCTATGCGGGCGAGGACCGAAAAACCGCCTTCTACACGATGTTTCGCGGGACCGCCCACGTGATTTTGGGCTCGGGCCTGACCATCGCCGGCGCCATGTATTGCCTGAGCCTCGCCCGACTTCCGTATTTCAAGACGCTCGGCGCCCCCTGTGCCATCGGCATGTTGGTTGCCGTCCTCGCCGCGCTCACGCTCGGGCCGGCGGTGCTGGCCGTCGGCAGCATCTTCAAGCTCTTCGACCCCAAGCGACGGCTCAATACCCGGCGCTGGCGCCGAGTGGGCACCGCAATCGTCCGCTGGCCCGGCCCAGTCCTCATCACGACATGTCTGGTTGCGTCAATTGGCCTGCTCGCCTTGCCGACTTACAGGGCGACTTACGACCTACGCAAATTCATGTCCCCTAGCATGCCGTCCAATGTCGGGGACGCGGCCGCAGGCCGACACTTTTCGCAGGCGCGGCTCAACCCCGAGGTGCTGTTGCTCGAATCCGATCACGACATGCGCGATCCGGTGGACACGCTGGTGTTGGACAAGGTCGCGAAGGCTATCTTTCACAGCCCCGGCATCGCGCAGGTGAAATCGATAACCCGGCCGCTGGGAACGTCCATCAAGCACACGTCGATTCCGTTCATCATCAGCATGCAAGGCGTAGTGAACGCCGAAAACATCGGGTTCATGAAGGACCGATTGAACGACATGATGGTCCAGGTACACGCGATGGATGTGTCGATCGAAGCGATGCAGCGCATGTATCAACTCATGGGCGGAGTTGTCGACGACACCGTCGACATGGATCACCTCACCCACGACATGTCGGACATCACCGACTTGATAAGGGACCACCTTGCGGACTTCTCGGATTTCCTTCGCCCGATTGGAAGCTATTTCTACTGGGAGAAACATTGTTTCGATATCCCGGTCTGCTGGGCGATTCGATCGGTATTCGACACGTTCGACAATGTGGACCAGCTGAGCGAGAAGCTGCGATTTCTCACCAAGGATCTGGACGTTCTCATCCGGCTCTTGCCGGAGATGCGAGCGCAGATGCTGCCGATGCTATCGACGATGAAAATCATGCGGGACATGATGCTGGTCTGGCACAGCACACTTGCGTCTCTCGACAACGAGCAAGAGATGAATAGCAAAGATCCCGGCGCCATGGGCCGGGACTTCGACGCCGCCCAGGTCGACGATTCGTTCTATCTGCCCCAATCCGCCTTTGACAACCCGGATTTCAAGCGCGGCCTCAAGATGTTCTTGTCGCCCGACGGCAAGGCGGCCCGCTTCATCATTGCCCTCGAAGGAGAGCCCGACACGCCTGAGGGCATCGCCCGCGTCGAGCCGATCCAGCAGGCGGCACGAGAGGCCATCAAGGGAACTCCGTTGCAGGGCGCCGCGATCTCGATGGGCGGCGTCGCCGCGACGTTCAAGGACCTACAAGAGGGCGCCACCTACGATCTGCTGATCGCCGGAGTGGCTGCGATCAGTCTCATCGTGATCATCATGATGATCGTCACCCGAAGCGTGGTCGCCGCGGCGGTGATCGTCGGGACGGTGCTGCTCTCGCTGGGCTCGTCCTTCGGCCTGTCCGTGCTCGTCTGGCAGGACCTGCTCGGCATCGATCTGTATTGGCTGGTGTTGGCGATGTCGGTGATGCTGCTCTTGGCCGTGGGATCGGACTACAACCTGTTGCTGGTCTCCCGCCTCAAAGAGGAAATCGGTGGCGGCTTGAATACGGGGATCATCCGTGCGATGGCGGGCACCGGAGGGGTGGTCACGGCCGCCGGCATGGTCTTCGCCGTGACCATGTCGCTCTTTATCTTCAGCGATTTGATGATCATCGGTCAGATCGGCACCACCATCGGGTTGGGTTTGCTCTTCGACACGCTGATCGTGCGCTCGTTCATGACGCCGTCCATCGCCGCGTTGCTCGGACGCTGGTTCTGGTGGCCGCAACGGGTGCGCCCACGCCCGGCCAGCCAAATGCTTCGGCCCTACGCGGCCCGTCGCGTGGTGCGTGCCCTTTTGCAGACGCCCGCCGACAAGTCGGCGCAGCCGACCCGGCCCTAGGCGGGCTCCGCCGCGAGGTGCTTCTGCGATGCGGGTGCGCCCAGTGCCGCGACGGCGGCGGCGACGGCCAGGATCAGGACGACGGCGACCGGCCAGATCGTGGCGTGGTTTTGCGCGATGCCGCCGAGGGCGCCTCCCAGCGCCGTCGTTTCGATGGCAAGCAGCATCGAGCAAAACCCGATCAGTATGCCGCGGTGGGGTTCGGCGGCGACCACGCCGATCCACGAAATCGCCGCGGCGAAGACGGCCAGGGCGGCCACCGTCGCCAGCAAGAACACGCTGCCGTAGGCCCAGATGTGAACCCACTGGCCGCACGCCTCGGCCGCGATGGACAGCACGCCGGCGGCGGCGCTGAGCAGCGCACTGCCCAGCAGCATGCCGCGCACGCCGAACAGCTGGTAAACCTTGCGCCACAGCGCGGAACCGATGACAAGCGCGATGCTGGACAGGGCCACCAACACCCGCAAAGTGCCGCTCTCGTGCGCGGTGCGCAGGGCATAGAAGGTGGTGCCCAGCGAAAGCGGGGCGAACAGCAGGCAAGTGATCACATACCGGCGAAACCACGGCTGGGTGCGGGCGACCCCGAAGCCCTGCCGGCAGGTGTCACGCACGGAGATCCTCGGGGCGGTCGACGTGGACCGCGCCGGGCCGACGAACAGCGCCGCGAAGCCGGCGGCGGCCAGGCCGAATGCGCCCAGGCACAAGAGGTCGCGGTGCAACGTGGCCTTGTCACCGGTGGCGAACCCGGGCACCAGGAACAGCGCGGCAACGGTGGCCACCACCGATGCGATGGCCCCCTGGACCATCAGCAGCCTCAGCGCGGACAGCTTGCTGGACGGCATGTCGGGGTAGGCGACATTGGAGACCGCGACGAGGGCTCCGCCCCCGGCGCTCATCAGCAGAAATACCGCCCCGGCAAGCAGGCCACTCCAACGGATCACCGCCCCACACAGGATCAGCGCGGCCGCACTCGCGGCCATCGCCGCCAGCAGCAGGTGCCGCATCTGGCCCACTCGCCGCAGAACCGCGGGAGACACCGAATTTCCCACGATGGAGCCAAGCCCGTACGCCGGAAACAGCAGCGCGGCCAGCCAGGTGAGCCCCAGGTGTGCGCAGATGAACGGCAACACCACCGCGCCATTGCTGAACTGCATCCCGGCGGTGTAGAACGCGCCCTGGGAGGGCAGGCGCGGGAACGGGTTCGTGTGTACGGAGACCCCGTCCAGCGATCCGGCCATGACACCGACAATATGGGCGCTGAGCAGGCAGAACTATCCTCCGATCGGATACCGCCGGACGAATTGCATGTCCCCCGATCGGGGGAACTGCCAGACCAGGCGGCGGCTTAGCCGACGGCGAGGACCCGTTTGACCTCGTACGCGGCCAGCAACACATCCCTGGAATGCGCAGGCGACGGGCTGCTCGCCATCCGCGACTGCGCGTTGCAGAGCCAGGCGAGCGCCGAACGCAGGTCGTCGTTGGTGGTGCTGTCGCGATGCCGCTTCAGGTCGTCCAACACACCGTCGGCCCCGGAGCTGCGAACCTGCGTCCCCTTCTCGACCTGCTTGAGCAACTGTTCCAGCGAGCGCGGCGCGGAATCGTCACCGTCGCGCCGCCCCTTCGACATTCGAGTCCAAAATCGGTTGTTTTGAATGGTGTCAGCGTAGTGCTTCGGCGCCGTCGGCGCTCGCACCGGCGAGTTTGTAACATCTGCCCCATCAGTCACAGCGCGGCTCCCGGGAATTGACCTTCCGATCGCCTAGTCTGCTGAAGCAATGAGCCTGTTACGTTCCGCGTCATGCCTGGCAGCGGCGGTTTTTCTGGCCGCCGCGCCGATCGCTGTGCCGGTTGTTGCCAACGCCGAGCCCAGCCCCGGGCCCAACGCCGGTCCCACCAACTGCCCGTACCAGGTGAACACTCCGCCCGCGGTGGATTCGTCGGAGGTGCCGCAAGCCGGCGACGCGCCGATCCCGTTGGCGGTGCCGCCCAAGCCGGTCGGCGGCGACGCGCTCGGCGGCTGCGGCATCGTCGCCGCGCCGGGCACCCCGCCGCTGCCGAACGACGTCTCCGCCGACGCCTGGCTGGTCGCGGACCTGGACAGCGGCGCCGTCGTCGCGGCCAAGGACCCACACGGCCGTCACCGCCCGGCCAGCATCATCAAGGTGCTCGTAGCGATGGCGTCCCTGAACGCGCTGCCGCTCAACAAGTCCGTCGTCGGCAGCGCCGACGACGCGGCCGCCGAAGGCACCAAAGTCGGTGTGGACGACGGCGGTACCTACACCGTCAACCAATTGCTGCACGGCCTGCTGATGCACTCCGGCAACGACGCCGCGCACGCGCTGTCGATGCAGCTGGGCGGGATGCAGCAGGCGCTGGAGAAGATCAACGTCCTGGCCGCCAAGCTCGGCGGACAGGACACCCGGGTGGTGACGCCGTCGGGACTGGACGGGCCCGGCATGAGCACGTCGGCCTACGACATCGGGTTGTTCTACCGGTATGCGTGGCAGAACCCCACCTTCGCCGACATCGTGGCCACCCGGACGTTCGACTTCCCCGGCCACGGCGACCATCCGGGGTACGAGCTGGAAAACGACAACCAGCTGCTGTTCAAATACCCGGGCGCGTTGGGCGGCAAGACCGGCTACACCGACGACGCCGGGCAGACCTTCGTCGGCGCGGCCAACCACGACGGGCGACGGCTGATGGCGGTGCTGCTGCACGGGACCCGGCAGCCGATCGCCCCGTGGGAGCAGGCCGCGCACCTGCTGGACTACGGGTTCAGCACCCCTACGGGCACCCAGGTCGGCAACCTGATCGAACCCGACCGCTCGCTGATGGCCACCAAGCCGGATGCGGCGGCCGACCGGCAGGCCAATGACGCCCAGGCGGGCGGGATACTGCCGTCGGCAGACGCGCTGCCGGTGCGAGTGGGCGTGGCCGTCATCGGCGCCATCATCGTGTTCGCGTTGATCATGGTCGCGCGCTCAATGAACCGCCGCCCGCAGCACTAGCCGCACATAACAATTCGCTGAAACGCAAGAATGCTGCGGTCCATTAGCGGTAGCGTTTTCGTCGCTAATGCGACGACGCGGCAATGACGCAACAGGCGATATTGCGACCCGGTGGCACAAGGCGAGGGAAAAGATGATTCGGGTTACCAGGTTCGTCAAACGAATGTGGTTATTGCTGGCCGTTCTCGCGGTGGCCAGTGTCGCGGGGTTCGGCATCTATCGTCTGCACGGGATGTTTGGCGTTCACGGACATCCCGTTGTGCGGGTTAAGGCCGATCGAGATATCCCGCCGTACAACCCAAAACGGGTGACCTATGAAATCTTCGGACCTGCCACGTCCGCAAGAATCGCCTATTTGGATCCCGATGCCAGGGTGCAACAACTGGAAAATGCGCCCCTCCCCTGGTCTCAAACGGTGACGACGACGCTGACCGCGATCACAGTCAACCTCGAGGCGCAGAGCAGCGGCGACGTGCTCGGCTGCCGGATCACCGTGAACGGCGCGATTAAGGACGAAAGGTCCGTGACCGGACCGAAGGCCCTGACTTATTGCGAAGTGGCCGGCGGATGAGCGAAACGGAGGCCGCCCCGGAACCCAGCCCACCACGCTTCCCGCGGACGATCCGCCGGCTTGCGGCGCCCATCGTCCTGTTGTGGGTGGTGCTCACGGCCATTCTCAATATCGCTGTCCCGCAACTGGAAGCGGTCGGAAAAGCACACTCGGTCTCCATGAGTCCTAAGGGCGGCGCCTCGATTCAGGCGATAAAACGAATCGGCAAGGTGTTCGGCGAGTTTGATTCCGAGAACGCCGTCACGGTGCTCCTTGAAGGCGACAAACCACTCGCCGATGCCGCGCACCGGTTCTATAACGAGCTGCTGCACAGGCTGTCCGCCGATACCCGCCACGTCGCGCACATCCAGGACTTCTGGAATGACCCACTCACCGCCACGGGATCGCAAAGTGCGGATGACAAGGCCGCGTACGTCGTGGTCTATCTCGCCGGCAAAAGCGAGACCGAGGCGTACAACGCGGTTTTCGCCGTGCGGCATATCGTGGATAGCACCCCGGCGCCGCCGGGGGTCAGGGCCTACGTCACCGGTCCGACGGCGCAGATCGCCGATCAATCGGTTGCCGGCGACAAAAGCATTGGCAGGGTCACGCTGATTACCGGTGTGGTAATCGCGGTGATGTTGCTGTTCATCTACCGATCCGTGGTCACCATGGCCCTGGTCCTGGCCATGGTCGGCATCGAGCTCGGGGCAATTCGCGGGACCGTGGCATTTCTGGCCGCGCACAACGTCTTTGGTCTTTCGACCTTCGCGGTCAACTTGCTCACCCTGTTGGCCATTGCCGCCAGCACGGACTATGCGATCTTCATGCTCGGCCGCTACCACGAGGCGCGCTATGCGGGCGAGGATCGAAAAACCGCTTTCTTCACCATGTTTCACGGAACCGTTCACGTGATTTTGGGCTCGGGCCTGACCATCGCCGGCGCCATGTGTTGCCTCAGCTTTGCCCGACTTCCGTATTTCCACTCGCTCGGAGCTCCCTGTGCTATCGGCATGTTGGTTGCCGTCCTCGCGGCGATCACACTCGGCCCGGCCGTGCTGACCGTCGCCAGCTTCTTCGAGCTGTTCGACCCCAGGCGACGGCTCAACACTCGGCGCTGGCGGCGCGTGGGCACGGCGATCGTCCGCTGGCCGGGCCCCGTGCTCTTCGCGACGTGCCTGATCGCGTCAATCGGCCTGCTGGCATTGCCGACTTACCGGACTACTTACGCGCTGGGCAAATACATGCCGGCCGGTATGCCGTCGAATGTCGGGGATAGGGCCGCGGCCCGCCACTTTTCGCTGGCGCGGCTCAACCCCGAGGTGCTGTTGCTCGAGAGCGATCACGACATGCGCACGTCGGTTGACATGCTGGTGTTGGACAAGGTGGCCAAGACGATATTTCACAGCCCCGGAATCGCACAGGTGAAATCGATAACCAGGCCGCTGGGAACGTCCATCAAGCACACGTCGATCCCATTCCTCATCAGCATGCAAGGCGTCACGAACGCCGAAAACATGGGGTTCATGAAGGACCGATTGGACGACATGCTGGTCCAGGTGCAGGCCATGGATGTATCGATCGAAACCATGCATCGCATGTACGACATCATGGGCAAGATCATCGACAACACGGCCGACATGGACAGCCTGACCCATGACATGTCGAATATCACGGATACAATTCGCGATCACCTCGCGGACCTCTCGGATTTCCTTCGCCCGATCGGTAGCTATTTCTATTGGGAGAAACATTGTTTCGATATCCCGGCTTGCTGGGCGATCCGAGCAGTATTCGACACGTTCGACAACGTGGACCAGCTCAGCGAGAAGCTGACATTCCTCGCCAAGGATCTGGATATCCTCGTGAAGCTTTTGCCGGAGATGCGCGCGCAGATGCTGCCGATGCTGTCGACGATGACGATCATGCGAGACATGATGGTCGTCTGGCACGGCACGCTTTTGTCGTTCTACAAACAGCAAGAGATGAATACCAAAGACCCCGGCGCCATGGGTCGGGTGTTTGACGCCGCCCAGGTCGACGATTCGTTCTATCTGCCCCAATCCGCCCTTGACAACCCGGATTTCAGGCGCGGCCTCAAGATGTTCTTGTCGCCCGACGGCAAGGCGGCCCGCTTCATCATCGCCCTCGAAGGAGATCCCGACTCGCCTGCCGGCATCGCCCGCGTCGAGCCGATCCAGCAGGCGGCACGAGAGGCCATCAAGGGAACTCCGTTGCAGGGCGCCGCGATCTCGATGGGCGGCGTCGCCGCGACGTTCAAGGACCTACAAGAGGGCGCCACCTACGATCTGCTGATCGCCGGAGTGGCTGCGATCAGTCTCATCGTGATCATCATGATGATCGTCACCCGAAGCGTGGTCGCCGCGGCGGTGATCGTCGGGACGGTGCTGCTCTCGCTGGGCTCGTCCTTCGGCCTGTCCGTGCTGGTCTGGCAGGACTTGCTCCACGTCGATTTGTATTGGCTGGTAATGGCGATGTCGGTGATCCTGCTGTTGGCGGTGGGATCGGACTACAACCTGTTGTTGATCTCCCGGCTCAAGGAGGAAGTCAATTCGGGTTTGAACACGGGGATCATCCGCGCGATGGCCGGTACCGGAGGGGTGGTCACGGCCGCCGGGATGGTGTTCGCCGTCACGATGTCGCTCTTTATCTTCAGCGATTTGCGGATCATCGGACAGATCGGCACCACCATCGGATTGGGCTTGCTCTTCGACACGCTCATCGTGCGTTCGTTCATGACGCCGTCCATCGCCGCGTTGCTCGGACGCTGGTTCTGGTGGCCGCAACGGGTGCGCCCGCGCCCGGCCAGCCAAATGCTTCGGCCCTACGCGGCCCGTCGTCTGGTGCGGGCGCTGTTGCAGACGCCCGCCGACAAGTCGCCGGAACGGCCCCTGACCTAGGCCCGGACCTAGGCGGCCTGAAGGCTCACCGACGGCGCGACCCTCGCGATGGAGCGAGGCGCGAACGCCGCCGTGCGCTCGCGATCGGCGGGTGCCGGTCGGGTCTCCGACTTGGGTGCTCCCAGCGCCGCAATGGCGGCGGCGACGGCCAGGACCAGCACCACGACGTCCGGCCAGATCGCGGTGTGGTTCTGCGCGATGCTGCCGAGCACAAATGCGAGCGCCATGGCCTCGATAGCAACCAGCGTCGAGCTGAACGCGATCAGTGTCCCGCGGTGCGACTCGTCGGCCACCGCGCTGAGCCACGAAATCGCGGCGGCGAAGACAGCCTGGCCGGCCACCGTCGCCAGCAGGAACACCGTGCCGTACGCCCAGATGTGGAACCACTGGCCGCACGACTCGGCAACCACGGTGAGCGTGGCGGCGGCGATGCTGAGCAGGGCACTGCCCAGCATCATGCCGCGCACTCCGAAGAGCCGGAAAACCTTGCGCCATAGCGGCGACCCGAAAACCAATCCGATGCTCGACAGGATCACCAACACATGCAAGCTGCTGTTGTGGTGGGCGGTGCGCAGCGCATAGAACGTGGTGCCAAGGGTGACCGGAGCGAACAACAGGCACGCGGTCACATACCGGCGAAACCATGGCTGGGAGCGCGCGACCGCGAAGCCCTGCCGGTAGGTCTGCCGCGCGGACATCCGGGTGGTGTTCGAGACGGACCGCACCGGGCCGACGGACAGCGCCGCGATGGCCGAGACGACCAGTCCGGCTGCGCCCAGCCACAGCAGATCGCGGCGATACATCATCTCGTCGCCGTGGGCCAGTACCGGAACGACGAACAACGTGACCACGGTGGCCAGCACCGACCCGGTGGCACCCTGGAACAGCAACAGCTCGCCACGCCCCGCCGCGGATAGCTTGCTGGAGATCAGGTCGGGGTACGCGACACCGGCGATCCCGAGGAGGACTCCGGCTGCCCCGCAGGTCAATAGAAACACCGGCGCGGCGAGACCGCCGTTCCAAGGAACGAACGCGTCGCACAAGATCAGTGCGGCCACGCTCGCCACCAACGCGGCCAGCAGCCGGTGCCGCATCAGACCCACCCGCTGCAGCACCACCGGAGACACCGAGTTCCCGACGATATCGCCCAGGCTGTAGGCCGGAAAGAGCAGCGCGGCCACCCAGCTGAGACCCTGGTGCGCGCAGACGAACGCCAGCACTACGCTGCCGTTGCTGAGTTGCATGCCTGCGTTGTAGAAGGTGCCCTGGGAAAGCAGGCGACCGAACACGCGCGGCTGTGCCGGGGCGGAGGGCACCAGGGCTGCGGGCATGCAGACAAATTTATGGTGGCTGAGCTCACAGAAGTATCCGCCGATCGGGCAGCGCGGGTGGAATTCGCGTGTCCCCCGATGGGGGGACAAGGCCGCGATGCCGCAACATTAGACTCACCGAAATGACTCAAGCCCGCCCATCGCGGCGGGGCCTGCGGGTTGGGCTCACCGCGGCCAGCCTCGGCATCATCTTCGGATACGACCTGTCGATCATCGCCGCCGCGCAACTGTTCATCACCGAGGACTTCGGACTCACGACCCGGCAACAAGAACTCCTGACGACGATGGTGGTGATCGGCCAGATCGCCGGGGCGCTCGGCGGCGGAGTACTGGCCAACGCGATCGGTCGCAAGAGGTCGATGATCCTGATCGCCGCCGGCTACACGGTGTTCGCGCTTGTCGGTGCGCTCTCCGTCTCGCTACCGATGCTGTTGGCGGCGCGATTCGTGCTGGGTCTGACCATCGGCGTGATGGTGGTGGTCGTCCCTGTATACATCGCGGAATCGGCCCCGGCGGCGGTGCGTGGCGCGCTGCTGACGGCCTATCAACTGGCCATCGTCAGCGCGCTGATCATCGGCTACCTGACCGGTTACCTGCTGGCCGGCACCCACAGCTGGCGGTGGATGCTGGGCCTCGCCGCCGTCCCCGCGGTGCTCCTCCTGCCGCTGCTGGCTCGGCTGCCCGACACCGCTCGGTGGTATCTGCTGAAGGGCCGGGCCGATGACGCCCGCCGAGCGCTGCTGGGCGTGGAGGCCAGCGCACAGGCCGACGACGAACTCGCCGAAATTGCCACTGCCATAAGGGAAGAAAGTGGCGGGGGGCTGCGCGAAATGCTGTTGGAGATGCTTCGCAGGCCCTATCTGCGGGCGACCACCTTCGTGGTCACGCTCGGTTTCCTGATCCAGATCACCGGGATCAACGCGATCATCTACTACAGCCCCCGGATATTCGAAGCCATGGGCTTCACCGGAAATTTCGCGCTGCTGGCCCTGCCCGCACTGGTTCAGGTCGCCGGCTTGGCGGCGGTGTGCACCGCGCTGCTCCTGGTCGACCGGGTGGGGCGCCGCCCAATCCTGTTGTCCGGCATCGCGATGATGATCGTCGCCGACGTCGTCCTGATCGCCGTGTTCGCCCAGGGCCATCTCGGCGGCGCCGGATTGTTTTTCGGGTTCGCCGGCGTGCTGTTGTTCATCATCGGCTACACCCTGGGATTCGGCTCTCTTGGCTGGGTGTACGCGAGTGAAAGTTTCCCGTCCCGGCTACGGTCCATCGGTTCGAGCGCGATGCTCACCTCCAACCTGGTCGCCAACGCGATCGTCGCCGCCGTCTTTCTGACGATGCTGCACTCCCTCGGCGGCGCGGGGACCTTCGCGGTGTTCGCGGCCCTCGCGGTGGCCGCCTTCGGCTTCGTTCACCGGTTCGCTCCCGAGACCAAGGGACGCCAACTCGAGGAGATAAGTCACTTCTGGGAAAACGGTGGCCGTTGGGAAAACACGGGCCCATGATCAGCGCGGGCACCGTAATACTCGACGATAAGGTGTGCCGGCCGGGATGGCTCGAGACGTCGGGCGCGCAGATCGTCGCCTGCGGTGCCGGTGAGCCGGCCCGGGCCGCGGACCACGATTTTCCCGATTGCGTTGTGGTGCCTGGCTTTATCGACATGCACGTGCACGGTGGCGGCGGGGCTTCCTACTTGCAGGCCGGGCAAATCGCCAAGGCCGCCGGGTTCCACCGGGTGCACGGCACGACGACGACGCTGGCCAGCCTGGTCACCGCCCCGCCCGCGGAGCTGATCGCCGGCGTGCGGGCACTGGCCGACGCGACCCGGCAGGGCATCGTCGCGGGCATCCACCTGGAGGGGCCGTGGCTGAGTGCGGCTCGTTGCGGAGCGCACGACCCCGCCCAGATGCGCGACCCCGAACCCGCCGAGATCGACGCCGTGCTCGCCGCGGGCGCCGGAACGATCCGCATGGTCACGCTGGCGCCGGAGCGGGCCGGCAGCGACGACGCGATCCGACGCTTCCTGGACGCGGATGTGGTTGTCGCCGTGGGCCATACGGACGCGACCTACGAGCAGACCAACCGCGCGCTCGCCCTGGGCGCCACCGTCGGCACGCATCTGTTCAACGCGATGCCGCCGCTGCACCATCGCGAGCCCGGGCCGGCCCTCGCGCTGCTGCAGGACCCAGGGGTCACTTTGGAGCTCATCGCCGACGGCGTGCACGTCCACCCCGCGATGATGCGCGCGGTGATCGGGACGGCCGGACCCGACCGGGTCGCGGTGATTACCGACGCGATCGCCGCGGCCGGATGCGACGACGGGGCGTTTCGGCTCGGCCCGGTGCCGATCGACGTCGCCTCGGGCGTGGCGCGGGTGCGCGGAACCTCGACGATCGCCGGCAGCACCGCCACGATGGATGAGCTCTTCCGCACCGTGGCCGCCGACGCGGGATTGGCCGCCGCGGTCCAGATGACTTCGGCGACGCCCGCCCGGGCGCTCGGGCTGGACGGTATGGGCCGTTTGCAACCCGGATACGACGCCAATCTTGTTGTGCTGAACGGCACTTTGGAAGTGACCGCCGTCATGGTCCGTGGCGACTGGTGTCACATCTAGGGTTGAGGTCGCCCCAGGTGAAGGCCTTGGCCGTATTCGACACCGAGACGAATTAGCGTCTGGAGCTGGCCGGGTGTCTCCACAGCTTCGGCCACCAATTTCGCGTGCAGCTCGGATGCCAGCGAGCTCAATGCGGTCGCCAACGCACGTTTGACGGGATCGTCGTCGATGCCGGCAATCAACGCCCCGTCGATCTTGATGATGTCCGGGCGTAGCCGCAGCAGTTGGGCGAAGCTGGCATATCCGGCGCCGGCATCGTCGACGGCCACGCGTATGCCGCGATCACGAAGAGGCTTCAGACCGGGGCCGAGGTCATCGGGAAACGGTTCGTGCTCGGTGATTTCCACGATCAACGCCCGGTCGTGGGCCGCCAGCACGTCTTGAATCGCCGGCTCCAGCACGGCGCTCGGGCTCAGGTTGGCTGCGACTGGACAATCGCCCGGGATGCGGCCAGCAGCATTCAGGACGGTGCATAGCGCGGCGTGTTCTAATTCGATGCCCCGGCCCAGGCGCCGCGCGACGCTGAACCCTTGGGTCGGGGTCAGCTCTGACCATGCGGGAAAACGTATCAACCCTTCGTAGGCGGTCGTCGTGCCGCTTGCCAGATGGACGATGGGTTGGAAGACCGCGCCGAGAGCGTTCGGCTGTGCCAGCAGTGCGTCCAGTCGCTTTTGCAGCCCCTCGGTCTCCGCCGCTTCGGGCAACATCACCGAGGCGATGAACCGCTCGGTGAGCGCACGCTGCCCGCGATCGTCGCTGTCCCTCATTACCTGGGTGAGCAGCGTTGACAGCTGTGACTGGGCACCGATCACGGCGGAAACGAACGCACTGATGGCGAGCAGCGCGTCGACATCTGCGTCAGTGAACGCACTGGGGGCCCTCGCGGCCAGCAGCAGTGTACCGATGGGGTCGTCGTTGTACATCAGGGGAATCGCCGCCCACGACCGAGTGCCCCAGTGCCTGTTCATCGCACGGACGCGTGGCGAGAGTCGTCGGTCTGCGCAGGCGTCGTTTATCAGCTCGGGGTGTTTCTCCCGCGCCGCGAGGCCCTGAATACTGCCCTCTTTTGGCACCACGAAACCCGGCGTCGTCGCTAGCGCGCCGTGTCCGGAAACGGTCACGTACGCGTTATCGGAGGCACGGAGTAGCGTGACGGCGGCCCCGTCGGCTTTCTGCATAAACGCACAAGCCTGCTCGGCAACGCGCCTCATCAAAGACACTGGATCCATCGACGCGGCCAGTGCCTGAGCCAGGCTCTCCACATTCACCCTCGATCCCAGCGGTGTGGGCAGCTCGCGAGGTTACGATACCCACCGTGTGCCCCGACACGGGCGAAATTCGAGGAGCGGGATCCGCGAGCGGCACCGCCGATCGTGAAATTGGCGGCCGATGCGGGGCTACCGCAGCCAGCGGGTCAGGCGGGAAAAGGCCAGCGCGCCAACGGCTCCCGCGGCCATCGCGGCCAGGGTCTGACGCGCGCTGGGCCCCTCGTGCAGCTGTACCCGCGGGGCGATGATCGCGGGCGCCGGCGGCTCGACGGGCTTGCCGCGCGGATCGGTGGACGCGGTGGCGGCCCATGCGGCGGCGAACAGCACGAGAAAGCCGGTGATGTAGGCGAACACCATCAGGCCCAACACCGGCCCGAACACGGCGCCCGCCGGGCTGCGCAGCACGGTCTGCAAGTAGATCGATCCCACCTGCTTGAAGAGCTCGAAGCCGATCGCAGCCAGCAACCCGCCCCGCACCGAGGCGGCCAGGCTGACCTTTTCACGCGGCAGCCGGGCGATCATCCAGGTGAACAGCAGCCAGGAAACCAGCCAGGACACCACCAGCGAAACGATCCTGAAGATGAGGTCGAACACCGAAAAGTCGGGTATCCCAAGCCACCTCAACACGGCCGACATCGGGCGGGCGTGGCCGAGCGCGCTCAACGCGACAGTGGCCATCAGCACCAAGAACGTGGCGAACATCGCCAACAGGTCGGACAGCTTGTTGCGCACGAAACCCGGCGAGTCGATGCGTCGGTCCCACCACATCTCGGTCAGTGCCTGCCGCAGGTGTGACATCCAGCCCAGGCCGGCCCAGGCCGCGGTCGCCAAACCGATCACACCGACGGACGCCCGCGCGTCGATCGCCGAATTCATCAACTGGACCAGCTGCTGACCCAGCGATCCGGGCACCGAGGCGTGGATATGGTTCTGGATCGTGTCCAGCAGCTGGGGTCGGCGGGATAGGGTGAATCCGACGATCGCGAAACCCACCATCAGCAAGGGAAATAACGCGAAGATCGTGTAGTAGCTCAAGCCCGCCGCGAAGAAGCTGCCGTTGCGGTCGTCGAAGCGCTCATAGGCGCGCATCACGTGGTCGAGCCATCCGAACCGGGCCCGCAGCCGATCCATGAATCTACTTCCGTTGGAGGAGGAACCCCAGCCGATCGTAAACCCGCTGTACCGTTTTCCCGGCCACATCCTGGGCGCGCTCCGCGCCGGCGGCCAGCACGGCCTCCAATTCGGTGCGATCGGCGAGCAATTCGTCGACCCGCGTCTTGATCGGTCTGACGAACTCGACGACGGCGTCGGCCGTGTCCTTCTTCAGATCGCCGTAACCGCGCCCGGCGTAGCCCTCGACGAGCTTGTCGATGTCGACACCCGTGACCGCCGATTGGATGGTCAGCAGGTTCGACACGCCCGCCTTCGCCTCGGTGTCGTAACGGATTTCGCGTTCGCTGTCGGTCACGGCCGAGCGAATCTTCTTGGCGGACAAGGCCGGATCGTCCAGCAGGTTGATCAACCCGGCATCGGTGGCCGCCGACTTGCTCATCTTCGACGTCGGGTCGCCCAGGTCGTAGATCTTCGCGGTGGCCTTGGGGATGAGCACGTCGGGAACCACGAAGGTGTCCGGGAAGCGGGCGTTGAATCGCTGCGCGACGTCGCGCGCCAACTCGAGGTGTTGGCGCTGGTCCTCGCCGACGGGCACCAGGTCGGTGTCGTAGGCCAGCACGTCGGCGGCCTGCAGGACGGGGTAGGTGAACAACCCGACTGTTGTGGAGTCGCTGCCCTGGCGCAGCGACTTGTCCTTGAACTGCGTCATTCGCGACGCCTGCCCGAAGCCGGTGAAGCAGCCCAGCACCCATGCCAACTGCGTGTGGGCGGGCACCTGGCTCTGCACGAAAACGGTGCTGCGCGCCGGATCGATGCCCAGCGCCAGGTACTGCGCGGCGGTCACCAGAGTCCGGCGTCGCAGCGCCTCGGGATCCTGCGGGACGGTGATGGCATGCAGGTCGACGACGCAGAAGAACGAGTCGTGGTCGTCCTGCAGCGCGACCCATTGGGTGACGGCGCCCAAAGCGTTGCCGAGGTGAAGCGAATCGGACGTGGGCTGCACGCCCGAAAAGATGCGGCTGGGTCCGGTAGCGGTGCTCATGATGCCCCCGATCTTTTCACGCCCCGATCTTCGTGCGGGCCCACGGCCGTTCGAACACCGCCCGTTGGTTGCGGTACCGGCGGTATCACCTTTAGGGTCGGCAACATGACGACTCGCCCGCCGACGCACCTCGGCCCCAGGGATGGTTCGACAGAGCCGGTCCTGCTGCTGCACGGGTTCCTGATGTCGCAGACCGTGTGGGACGGGGTGGCGCCGCGGCTGGCCGACACCGGCCGCTACGAGGTGTTCGCCCCGACCATGGCCGGGCACAACGGCGGACCGTACGCGGGCACCTGGCTGCTGAGCTCGTCGGTGCTGGCCGACCACGTCGAGCGGCAGCTCGACGAGCTCGGCTGGGACAACGCCCACATGGTGGGCAACTCGCTGGGCGCCTGGGTCGCGTTCGAACTCGAGCGGCGCGGGCGAGCCCGCAGCGTGACCGGCATCGGCGCCGCGGGCGGCTGGACCCGCTGGAGCCCGGTCAAATTCGAGGTGATCAGCAAGTTCCTGTCGGGCATGCCGTTGCTGGTCCTGGCGCGATTGCTCGGTCAACGGACCCTGCAGCTGCCGTTCAGCCGCCGGCTGGCGACCCTGCCGCTGAGCGCGTCGCCGGACGGGGTCAGCGAACGCGAACTGTCCGGCGTCATCGACGACGCCGCGCACTGTCCGGCCTACTTCCAGCTGCTCGTCAAGTCGCTGCTGCAGCCGGGCCTGCTCGAGTTGGCCGAGACCGCGGTGCCCGTCCAGCTGGTGCAGTGCGAGAAGGACCGCGTTGTTCCGCCGCGCAGATTCAGCCGGCATTTCACCGATCACCTGCCCGCGGGAACGAAGATCACCAAGCTCGACGGCGTCGGACACGTTCCGATGTTCGAGGCGCCCGAGCGGGTCACCCAGGTCATCTCCGAATTCATCGACGAGTGCAGCCGGCCGCTGCGGGCGGCCGAAAACCCGCCGGCCAGTTAGTTAGTCGGCCCCTAACCGGCTAGAGCCTTTTCCAGGTTCTCGGCGATCGAGTTGAGGAATTCCTCGCTGTTCTGCCACTCCTGGTCAGGGCCGATGAGGATGGCGAGGTCCTTGGTCATCTTGCCGCCCTCGACGGTGCCGATGACGACCTCCTCCAGCTTCTGGGCGAACTCGATCACCTCAGGCGTGTCGTCAAGCTTCCCGCGGTGCTGCAGCCCGCGCGTCCAGGCGAAGATCGAGGCGATCGGGTTGGTCGACGTCGGCTTGCCGGCCTGGTACTGGCGGAAATGCCTGGTGACGGTGCCGTGTGCGGCTTCCGCTTCGACCGTCTTGCCGTCCGCGGTCATCAGCACCGACGTCATCAACCCCAGCGACCCGTAGCCCTGCGCGACGGTGTCCGACTGGACGTCGCCGTCGTAGTTCTTGCAGGCCCACACGTAGCCGCCCTCCCACTTGAGGCAGGCCGCCACCATGTCGTCGATCAGCCGGTGCTCGTAGGTCAGCCCTTCGGCCTCGAACTTGTCCTTGAATTCGGTTTCGTAAATGCGCTGGAACTCGTCTTTGAACATGCCGTCGTAGGCCTTGAGGATGGTGTTCTTCGTCGACAGGTACACCGGCCATTTGGCGTTCAGGCCGTACGCGAAGGACGCCCGGGCGAAATCGCGGATGGATTCCTTGAAGTTGTACATCCCCATCACGACACCGCCGTCCTCGGGGATGGACACCATCTCGTGCACCATCGGCTCGCTGCCGTCGGCGGGCGTGAAAGTCAACGTCACGGTTCCCGGCTGGTCGACCTTGAAGTTGGTCGCCCGGTACTGATCACCGAAAGCGTGACGGCCGATGACAATTGGCTTGGTCCAGCCCGGAACCAGCCGCGGGACATTGGAGATCACGATCGGCTCGCGGAAAATGGTGCCGCCCAAGATGTTTCGGATCGTCCCGTTGGGCGACAGCCACATCTTCTTCAGGTTGAACTCCTGGACGCGCGCCTCGTCGGGGGTGATAGTCGCGCACTTGACGCCCACGCCGTGCTTCTTGATGGCGTAGGCCGCGTCGATCGTCACCTGGTCGTCGGTGCGGTCGCGGTGCTCCATGCCCAGGTCGTAGTAGTCCAGGTTGATGTCGAGATGGGGCAGGATCAGCATGTCCTTGATGAGCTTCCAGATGACGCGGGTCATCTCGTCGCCGTCGAGCTCGACTACCGGGCCCTTGACCTTGATCTTGGATTCGGTTTTGGATTCGCCTGCCATATCGAGTTCGACTTTCCTCTTGCTGCGTCCCTGTGGATCTAGCCTTGGGAGGCTTGCGAAGCGGCTAGCGCTTCGTTGAACGTTTTGCTCGGCCGCATCACCGCAGTCGTCTTCTCGGTGTCCGGGCGATAGTAGCCGCCGATGTCGACTGCCTCGCCCTGCGCCTGCGCGAGCTCGGTCACGATGGCGTCCTCGTTGCGGCCCAACTCCTCGGCCAGCGCGGCGAAGTGCGTGCGCAACTCTTCGTCGTCGGATTGCGCGGCGAGTTGCTCGGCCCAGTACAGCGCCAGGTAGAACTGGCTGCCGCGGTTGTCGAGTTCGCCGGTCTTGCGCGACGGACTCTTGTTGTTGTCCAACAGCTTGCCGATCGCGGCGTCCAGCGTCTTGCCCAGAATCTTGGCGCGCTCGTTGCCGGTCTTGATACCGATGTCTTCGAAACACGCTCCCAGCGCGAGGAACTCACCGAGGGAATCCCAGCGCAGATGATTTTCCTCGACGAGTTGGTGAACGTGCTTGGGCGCCGAACCGCCCGCACCGGTCTCGTACATTCCGCCGCCGGACATCAGCGGCACGATGGACAGCATCTTCGCGCTGGTCCCGAGCTCCAGGATGGGGAACAGGTCGGTGAGGTAGTCGCGCAGGATGTTTCCGGTCGCGGCGATGGTGTCCTGCCCGCGCATCAGGCGCTCCAGCGTGTAGCGCATGGCCCACACCTGCGGCATGATCTGGATCTGCAGGCCCTCGGTGTCGTGCTCCTTCAGGTAGGCCTTGACCTTCTTGCGCAGCTCGACCTCGTGCGGCCGTTCGGTGTCCAGCCAGAACACCACCGTCATGCCCGAGTTTCGGGCCCGGGTGACGGCCAGCTTGACCCAGTCGCGGATCGCTTCGTCGGTGACGATGGGCATCCGCCAGATGTCGCCTTCTTCCACGTTCTGGGTGAGCAGGACCTCCCCGGTTTCGAGGTCGACGATGTTGGCGACGCCGTCCTCGGGGATCTCGAACGTCTTGTCGTGCGAGCCGTACTCCTCGGCCTGCTGCGCCATCAGGCCGACGTTGGGCACCGTGCCCATCGTCGTCGGGTCGAACTGCCCGTGGGTTTTACAGAAGTTGATGATCTCCTGGTAGATGCGAGCGAACGTCGACTCGGGGTTGACGGCCTTGGTGTCCTTCTGCCGCCCGTCGGCACCCCACATCTTGCCGCCGGCGCGGATCATCGCCGGCATCGACGCATCCACGATCACGTCGCTGGGCGAATGGAAGTTGGTGATTCCCTTAGCCGAATCGACCATCGCCAGCTCGGGTCGGTGTTCGTGGCAGGCGTGCACGTCGCGGATGATCTCCTCGCGCAGCGACGCGGGCAGCGACTCGATCTTGTCGTAGAGATCGACCAAGCCGTTGTTGACGTTGACGCCGAGTTCGTCGAACAGCGCCTGGTGCTTGGCGAATGCCTCCTTGTAGAAGACCTTCACGGCGTGGCCGAAGACGATGGGGTGGGAGACCTTCATCATGGTCGCCTTGACGTGCAGTGAGAACATCACGCCGGTCTCGTAGGCGTCCTGCATCTGTTCCTCGTAGAACTCGCAGAGCGCTTTTTTGCTCATGAACATGCTGTCGATGACGTCGCCGTCGCGCAGCTCTACCTTGGGTTTGAGCTCGAGCGTCTGCCCGCTTTTGGTTTCCAGCACCATCTTTACGTTGCGCGCGCGATCCAGCGTCATCGACTTCTCGCCGTGGTAGAAGTCGCCGTACCGCATGGTCGCGACGTGGGTGCGCGCCGCCGGCGAGAACTCCCCCATGCTGTGCGGGTGCTTGCGCGCGTACTCCTTGACCGCCTTGGGCGCGCGTCGGTCCGAGTTGCCTTCACGCAGCACCGGGTTGACCGCGCTGCCAAGGCATTTGGCGTATCGCTCGCGAATTGCCTTGTCCTCGTCGGTCTTCGGACTCTGCGGGAAGTCCGGGATCTTGTACCCCTTGCCTTGCAGCTCCTTGATCGCGGCGACCAATTGGGGAACCGAGGCGCTGATGTTGGGCAGCTTGATGATGTTGGTGTCGGGTCGCTTCGTCAGCGCGCCCAGTTCGGCCAGGTCGTCCGGCACCCGCTGCTCTTCGGTCAGGTAATCGGGGAACTCGGCAAGGATCCGGGCGGCCACGGAGATGTCACGCGCCTCGATCTTGATGCCCGCCGGCTCGGCGAAGGCTCGCAGGATCGGGAGGAACGCGTAGGTCGCCAGCAGCGGCGCCTCGTCGGTCAGCGTGTAGATGACGGTCGGCTGTTCGGCGCACACGGTTGGTCCATCTCCCGGCGTTGGGTCAGATTGGGGTCAGATACGGATAGGGCTCAGCGTTCTGCTTGCCACGTTATCAAGGGGATTTGGACAGGTGTCGACCCGCAGGCCAGCCCGCACGTGCCGGCACGGTGGCCACCGCAGCGGCCTATTGGCGTCGGCTCCGCACAATAAGCTAGGCTTCGTATCGGTCATGAGCGCCAGCGACAAGCCCCGGCTTGCTGGCCGGCAACCCTCCAACCGCGGTGGGGTGCCCCGGGTGATGACCAGGTTGAGTAGCCACAACCGGCTATCCGGCAAGCGCGGGTCCGCCATGACGGGCCCCTGACTAGAGGGGAAGCTTTCCATGAGCGACGAAACCAGTCCCGAGGCCGATCCGACTGCCCATTGGTCGTTCGAAACGAAGCAGGTCCACGCCGGCCAGAGTCCCGACCCCGCGACCAGCGCCCGTGCCCTGCCGATTTACCAGACCACGTCCTACACCTTCAACGACACCAGCCACGCCGCCGCGCTGTTCGGGCTCGAGGTCCCGGGCAACATCTACACCCGCATCGGCAACCCCACCACCGACGTCGTCGAACAGCGGATCGCCGCGCTCGAGGGCGGCGTGGCCGCGCTCTTCCTGTCCTCGGGACAGGCCGCTGAGACGTTCGCCATATTGAACCTCGCGAGTGCCGGGGATCACATCGTCTCCAGCCCGCGCCTCTACGGCGGCACTTACAACTTGTTCCACTATTCGTTGCCGAAGCTCGGCATCGACGTCAGCTTCGTCGAGGATCCCGACGATCTGGATTCCTGGCAGGCGGCGGTGCGGCCGAACACCAAGGCGTTCTTCGGCGAAACCATCTCCAACCCGCAGATCGACATCCTGGACACCCCGGGGGTTTCCGGGGTCGCCCACGCCAACGGCGTACCCCTGATCGTCGACAACACCATCGCCACACCGTATTTGATTCAGCCTCTAACGCAGGGCGCCGACATCGTCGTGCACTCGGCCACCAAATATCTGGGCGGGCACGGCGCGGCCATCGCCGGCGTCATCGTCGACGGCGGCACGTTCGACTGGACGCAGGGCCGCTTCCCCGGGTTCACCACACCCGATCCGAGTTACCACGGCGTGGTGTACGCCGAGCTGGGACCGCCGGCCTTTGCCGTGAAGGCGCGCGTGCAACTGCTGCGCGACTACGGGTCGGCGGCGGCGCCGTTCAACGCGTTCCTGGTGGCGCTGGGTCTGGAGACGCTGAGTCTGCGCGTGGAGCGCCACGTCGCCAATGCGCAACGCGTCGCCGAGTTCCTGGCCGCGCGTGACGACGTGTTGTCGGTCAACTACGCGGGGCTGCCCAGCTCGCCGTGGCATGAGCGCGCAAAGAAGCTGGCGCCCAAGGGAACCGGTGCCGTTCTCGCGTTCGAGCTGGCGGGCGGTGTCGAGGCCGGCAAAGCGTTCGTCAACGCGCTGCAACTGCACAGTCATGTCGCCAACATCGGCGACGTGCGCTCCCTGGTGATTCATCCCGCGTCGACCACGCACGCCCAGCTGAGCCCCGCCGAGCAGCTGAGCACCGGCGTCAGCCCGGGGCTGGTGCGGCTGGCCGTCGGCATCGAGGGCATCGACGACATCCTCGCCGACCTGGAGCTCGGCTTCGCCGCGGCGCGGAAATTCGGTGCGCCGGCCGCGGGGTCCGCTCAGGCCGGCGACCCGCAGACGGTGGCGGCGTTCTGAGGAACAACTCCGACGTGACGATTTTCGAAATTCCGACCCAAACGCTGCCCGCCGAAGGCGAAATCGGCGTGGTCGACATCGGCTCGCTGACCCTCGAGAGCGGTGCGGTGATCGACGACGTCTACATCGCCATACAGCGCTGGGGTGAATTGTCGCCCACGCGTGACAACGTGGTGGTGGTACTGCACGCGCTCACCGGCGATTCGCACATCACCGGGCCAGCCGGACCCGGGCATCCCACGGCGGGATGGTGGGACGGGGTGGCCGGGCCGGGCGCCCCGATCGACACCAACCGCTGGTGCGCGGTGGCCACCAATGTGCTGGGCGGCTGCAGCGGCTCCACGGGGCCGAGTTCCCTTGCCAGGGACGGAAAGCCGTGGGGCTCGAGATTTCCGCACATATCCGTACGCGATCAGGTGGAAGCGGACGTCGCGGCGCTGGCCGCGCTGGGTATCGAGCGGGTTGCCGCCGTCGTCGGCGGATCCATGGGCGGCGCAAGGGCTTTGGAATGGATAGTCGGCCACCCCGACGACGTTGGGGCCGGGCTCCTGCTGGCCGTCGGCGCACGCGCGACTGCCCACCAGATCGGAACCCAGAGCACTCAGATCGCCGCCATCAAGACCGACCCGAACTGGCAGGACGGCGATTATTACGACAGCGGGCGAACACCGGATGCCGGGCTGGCGATTGCCCGTCGCTTCGCGCACCTGACCTACCGTGGCGAGGTCGAGCTCGACACCCGGTTCGCCAACGACGGCCAGGGCGATGAGGACCCCCTGAACGGCGGCCGCTACGCGGTGCAGAGCTACCTGGAATACCAGGGCGACAAGCTGGTGGACCGGTTCGACGCCGGCAGCTACGTGGCCCTGACCGAGGCGCTGAACAGCCACGACGTCGGCCGCGGCCGCGGCGGGGTGCGAAAAGCGCTGCGCGGGTGCCCGGTGCCGGTGGTGGTCGGCGGCATCACCTCCGACCGGCTGTACCCGCTGCGGTTGCAGGAGGAACTGGCCGAACTGCTGCCCGGCTGCACCGGCTTGCAGGTGGTCGACTCTCCCTACGGGCACGACGGCTTCCTACTGGAATTTGAGGCGGTCAGCGACATGATCCGCAAGACCCTCGAAGTGGCCCAGCGCGAATTGGCCCAGAACGAATTGGCCCAGAACGAAAGCGCGTGACGGCGGCGTTGTGATGAACTCTGAGATGATGACGTCCGACATTCCACGCCAGACTCCCGCCCAGACGCTGCCCCCCGAAGGCGAAATCGGCCTGGTCGACATCGGCTCGCTGACGCTCGAAAGCGGTGCGGTGATCGACGATGTCCGGATAGCCGTCCAGCGCTGGGGCGAATTGTCGCCAACGCGGGACAACGTGGTGGTGGTGATGCATGCGCTCACCGGCGATTCGCACATCACCGGACCCGCCGGACCCGAGCATCCCACGGCCGGATGGTGGGACGGGGTGGCCGGGCCGGGCGCCCCGATCGACACCAACCGCTGGTGCGCGGTGGCCACCAATGTGCTGGGCGGTTGCCGTGGCTCCACCGGACCCAGCTCGATTGCCCCCGACGGAAAGCCGTGGGGCTCCAGGTTTCCGCGCATTTCCGTGCGGGATCAGGTCGAGGCGGATGTCGCCGCGCTGGCCGCACTGGGTATCAAGCAGATTGCCGCCGTTATCGGCGGATCGATGGGCGGCCTAAGGGCTTTGGAGTGGATGGTGAGCCGCCCGGACCAAGTCCGGGCCGGACTGCTGTTGGCGATGAGCGCCCGCAGCACCGCTGACCTGATCGGTCATCTCGAGACCCAGATTTCGGTCGTCAAGGGCGACCCCGCCTGGCAGGGCGGCGACTACTACGGCACGGGCCGCAAGCCCGATTTCGGGATGTCCATCGCCCGTCGCTTCGCTCACCTGACCTACCGCGGCGAGGCCGAGCTCGACACCCGGTTCGCCAACGACAGCCAGGGCGATGAGGACCCGTTGACCGGCGGCCGCTACGCGATACAGAGCTACCTGGAGCACCAGGGCGACAAGCTGGTGGACCGCTTTGACGCCGGCACCTACGTGGCGCTGAGCGCGTCGTGCAGCAGCCACGACGTCGGCCGCGGCCGCGGCGGGGTGCGAAAAGCGCTGCGCGGGTGCCCGGTACCGGTCGTGGTCGGCGGCATCACCAGTGACCGGCTGTACCCGCTGCGGTTGCAGGAGGAATTGGCCGAGCTGCTGCCGGGCTGCACCGGCCTGCATGTGCTCGAGTCCCCCTACGGGCACGATGGCTTCCTGATCGAAGCGGATGCGGTCAACGACTTGATCCGCAAGACCCTGGAATTGGCCGGGAACGAAGGCGCGTGACAAAGGTGACCCGCCCCAGGCACGACCGCTCGCTGTCGTTTGGCTCCGCGGCTGCCGCCTATGAGCGTGGCCGTCCGTCGTATCCGCCCGAGGCGATCGACTGGTTGTTGCCGCGCGGCGCGCGCCAAGTGCTCGACCTCGGTGCGGGTACCGGCAAGCTGACCACGCGCCTGGTGGAGCGCGGCTTGGACGTGGTGGCCGTGGATCCCATTCCGGACATGCTGGAGGTGCTGCGCAGTTCGCTACCGGAGACTCGCGCGGTGCTGGGCACCGCCGAAGAGATTCCGTTGGAGGACAACAGCGTTGACGCGGTCCTGGTCGCCCAGGCGTGGCACTGGGTGGATCCCGAGCGCGCTGTTCCCGAGGTGGCCCGGGTGCTACGGCCCGGCGGCCGGTTGGGTCTGGTGTGGAACACCCGCGACGAAAGGCTCGGCTGGGTACGCGAATTGGGCGAGATCATCGGCAGCGATGGCGACAGGGGTCGATTCGACGTCGGGTTGCCCGCGCCATTCGCCGAGTCGCAGCGCCATCAAGTCGAATGGACGAATTACCTTACCCCGCAAGCGCTGATCGACCTGGTGGCTTCGCGTAGTTACTGCATCACCTCCCCGACCGAGGTCCGCACCAGGACGCTCGACCAGGTGCGCGAGTTGCTGGCCACCCACCCGGCGCTGGCGAACTCCACCGGCCTGGCGATGCCCTACGTCACCGTGTGCATCCGCGCAACGCTGGCCGAGTAGGTCGGGCCAGCGCGCCGAACTTTGTTGCTCGAATTCATGTGACGGAGTCACAGAAACGTTAGGCTCTCCCGCAGGCTTCGGGTGCCTGACAATCAACGCAGTTTTGTGCGGGGTTTGATATGCGCGTTCAGATTAGGGTGCTCGTCGTCGCGTCAGCGATTGGAGCGTCAGCCTTAGGCATTGCTTCAACCGTGGTCCCCAGCAGTCCGACGGCGGTCTTGGCCAGTTGTAGCAGCGGTTATTACCAAAACTCGGACGGTCAATGTATCCCCCGGCCATCGTCGGGTCTGCCCCCCGGCGGGGCCCCCGGCCTCGTAGGTACACCTCCCGGAGCCACCGCGATCTGCCGCGACGGCGACTATTCATTCAGCACCCACCACACGGGCACATGCTCGGGCCACGGCGGCGTACGCCAATGGCTGACAAGCTGAGCAGTTACCACTCGTCATCGTCCTCGTCGTAGCGCAGCAGTTTCTCGGGGTGATGGAAGGTGTTGGTTCGCGGTTGGCCGCGATCCAAGTGCGTGGGCGGGATCCATTCGGTGTCGCCGTTGGCGCGTTTTCGCGTCGTCCAGCCGCCGGGTCGCAGCAGTCGGTGGTGGGGACCGCAACCGAGGGTGAGGTCATTGACGTCGGTGGTGCGGCACTTCGCGTAATCGGTGACGTGGTGGACTTCGCTGTAGTACCCGGGCACGTCGCAGCCGGGCGCCGAGCAGCCGCGGTCCTTGGCGTACAACACAATCCGCTGGGCGGGGTTTGCGAGCCGTTTCGTGTGATAGAGCGCCAGGGCCTTGCCCTTGTCGAAAATCGCGAGGTAGTGCCGGGCATGGCGGGCCAGGCGGATCACGTCGCTCATGGGCAAGATGGTGCCGCCACCGGTGAGGCCCTTCCCGGCGGCGGCTTCCAGTTCGGCCAGGGTGGTGGTGACGACAATGGAGGCCGGTAACCCGTTGTGCTGACCGAGTTTTCCCGACGCCAACAGCGCGCGCAGGGCGGCATTCAGCCCATCGTGGTTGCGCTGGCCGACTAAGCGGGCGTCTTTGTCGATGGCCTCTTGCGGGGGCGGCCCATCCACCGTTGGGGCTTCATCGAGAGAATTGCACATCCCGGGTGCGGCGAGCTTGGCCAGCACCGCCTCCAGGGTGGCGCGGGCCTCCGGTGTCAGCCAGCCGCGCAGCTGCGACATTCCATCCGAGCCCTGGGTGCCCAGGGTCAGGCCGCGGCGCCGGGCTCGTTCCTCGTCGGTGTAGGTTCCGTCGGGATTGAGGCAGTCGGCCAGCGTGTCGGCGAGCCCGGCCAGTTGTTCCGGACGAAACTGGCTGCCCTGCTTGGCCAATTGGGCTTCGGCCTGGTCGCGCGTGGAATCATCTATCCAGCCGGGCAGCTGGTGATAGAAGCGGCGGATCACCGCGACTTGCCCGGGGCCCAACGTCCCATCGCGCTGCCCGGCGGCGGCGCCCGGCAGCACAGGAGGGAGGGGTTCTCCCGTCAATGCTTGTCGGGGTCCCAGATCGGCGGCTTCGCGGATGCGCCGGGCCGCCTCGGCGCGGCTGATCAGCGTCCACTCGGCCATCGCATGCGAGAGCTTGCCGCCCATCTCCTCCGGAGTGGCCTGGCGGCCAAGCTGATTGATCAGCGGATGCTCCACCGCCGGCAACCGGCGACGCACCCGTTCGCAGCGCTCCAAGAAATGGAAGCGTTCGGGCGTGGTCAGCGGATCGAAGTCCAGCGCGGCGACCACGTCGAGTGCGGCGTCCAACGCATCAAAAGCAGCCGTCATCGCCTCTCGGTCGACCACCCCGCCGGAATTCATAATGCGAAACTATCCAAGCGCACCGACAAGAATCGTTAGTTTGTGACTACTGAAACCAAAGTGGCGCAAGAAATTTGAATGACGGTGGACCGGCCGGAAGGCGTCAGAAGTTCAATCCGGAGAACATGATCCGGTTCGGGTCGTACTTCTGCCGGACGGTCGTCAGCCGCGGCAGGTTCGGTCCGAAATAGCGGGCCGCGGTGGTGTCGGCCTCGAGGTAATTGACGTAGCCGCCGGCCGAAAACTGTTGCACCGCTCGGTGCGCGGAAGTCAGCCACTGCTTGGCTGCGGAAACCTGACTCGCGGCCGGCTCCACGTACCATTGCAGCACCGCGGACTGCTGACGCCAGGGAAATGCGGTGTCTCCGGCGGCCACATCGCCCACCGCGCCGCCCAACGGGTCGACGAGCACCGACGCCTGTCCCGCCGAGGCGGGCCACTGCCCGATCGCGGTGGCAATGGCATGGGCCGCAGCCGAATCCACCGGACCGGTGACGTCGGATCCGGCGACGAACCCGCGCGGCGGAGGCGCCGAACTGCCGCCGGCCAGGAACATCACCAGATCCATGTGGCTCAACGTCTTGGTCTGCACCGCGGTGGGCGCCTCGCCGACCGCCGATTTGATGGCATCGGCCACCCCGGATCCCGCGCCGGCCGGACAGATCGCCAGGATATGGCACCTTGGAGTCGCGCCGATGGCGAGATCGACGATTCCGCCGGTGTTTCGGTCCGCGCCGGTCAGCCACGACTGCCAGCCGACGAGCACCTGAACGGCTGACGCCGGCGGGAAGTCCAGCCGGACCACGTCGCTGTCGGCGGTGGCGAAGGTCCCGAACGTCATCGACGTGGTCACGCCGAAATTGCCCCCGCCACCGCCGCATAGGGCCCAAAACAAATCCGGATGGTCACTACCCGAGGCGGTGACGACGTCGCCGCTCGGCAGCACCACGGTGGCGGACTTCAGCGCGTCACACGTCAGGCCCGCGTGCCGGGAATCGGCCCCAATCCCGCCGCCGAGCGCCAGCCCCGCGACGCCGACCGTCGGACAGCTCCCGGTGGGGATCGCGCGGCCCGCCGCGGCGCACGCCTGGTGGACCGCATAGAGATTCGTCGCCGGCGTCACCGTGACGTTGCCGCTACCGCCATCGAAGTTCGCTCCCCCCGGTAGCCCGCGCAGGTCGAGCACCATCGCGTCGGTGGCGCTGGACGCGCCGACATACGAATGCCCTCCCCCACGCGGCGCGACCTTCAGGTTGTGCGCCGCGGCGAACGACAACGCCTTCTGCACGTCGGCTTGCGACGAAACCCTCACCACCGCAGCGGGATTGGAGTTGTCGTAGAACGAATTGAAGACTTGCTTGCCCGTCGCGAACTGAGTTCCGTTGGCGGGCAACAGAATAGTACCGCCGATCGACGAGGCCAGACCGTCCCACCCGGGATCCGGGTCGGCCGCCGCACGCGTGCCGCCGAACACCGTCCCGCTCACCAACGCTCCGGCGGCGCCGCGGAGTAACGCCTGACGGGAGATAACACGGGAGATCACGGGGTCAGACGGACGGCTGCGATTCGTCGTCATGCCAGATTCTGGACCATTTCGCCCCGAAAGTCCGGTGTCGACGCGCGTGTCGGCGCGTGTCGACCTACAGCCGCTCCAATAACCGATGTCTCGCGCACGTCGCGTTCACGAAACGCATAGTGTGCAAACCTTTATCTCCCCGTGTTGTAAATGTGACAGTAGTAGACCAAAGTTTCCAGAGTGATTTGAGTGCCATGAGCGCACTCGGGACGGATGGGGAAGCTGTTGAAGGCTCTGGCACGAACTCAGGACTGGCTCTGGTTGTTTCGCCGTCAGCCCCTGACGATCCGCCTGCTGGCGGCGACGGCCGCCCTGCTCACCATGGCCGCGGCCTTTTCGGCGCCCGCCGAGGCCGACCCGGGGACCGACGATGCCTTCATCGACGCGCTGAACCACGCCGGCGTCGACTTCGGCCAACCCGGCAACGCGATGGCTGTCGGCGAATCCATCTGCCCGATGCTCGCCCAGCCGGGCGGGAGCATGGCCGCGGCCGTGCAGCGCGTGCGGGGCGCCGGCCTGTCGCCGGGAATGGCCCAGATGTTCACCACGATCGCGATACAGACGTACTGCCCGACCGAAATGGCAAACATAGCCAACGGCAACCTATCTGGTGTGCCGCAGGTCCCGGGCATGCCGGGGGGGATGCCGGGCATGCCGGGAGGGATGCCGGGTGTGCCTGGGGGCATGCCCGGCATCCCAGGCAACTACACGCCGGGGATCTAACGCGTCCCCAGCGGATCGATGGTCGACGCGATGTAGATCATCGCGGCCCCGACGATCGCGGTCGTCATGAAGTCGGTGCCCTTGCTGCGCACCACGAGCAGGCCGGCACGGTCTTCGGACAAGACCAGCCGCAGCGCCGCCGCCACCCCGACGCCGATGCCGATCAGCAGGGAACCGCGGCGCCAGAAGTTGGCCCCGACCAAGACAAACGCCGCGGCGAAAATCAGCCCGACCGACAGAATCGGCCACTGGGCCCGCACGAGCGCCCGCAGGACGGTCCTGGCGGTCATCGCCGCTCGGCCAGCTCGACGACGTTGGTCAGCAGGAACGCCCGGGTCAGCGGGCCGATGCCACCGGGATTCGGTGACACGTGACCGGCGACGTCCCACACGTCCGGATGCACGTCACCCACGAGCTTGCCGTCCACCCGGCTGACGCCGACGTCGAGCACCGCGGCACCGGGCCGCACCATGTCGGCGGTCAGCAGGTGCGGCACTCCCACGGCGGCCACGATGATGTCCGCCTGCCTGGTCAACGCGGGCAAGTCGCGAGTTCCGGTGTGGCACAACGTCACCGTGGCGTTTTCGGAGCGGCGGGTCAGCAGCAGGCCCAGCGGGCGGCCCACCGTGACACCCCGGCCGATGACGACCACGTGCGCCCCGGCGATCTCGACGTCGTAGCGCCGCAACAAATGCACGATGCCGCGAGGGGTGCACGGCAGCGGCGCGGACTTGTTCAGCACCAACCGGCCCAGGTTCGTCGGGTGCAGCCCGTCGGCGTCCTTGTCGGGGTCGACGCGCTCCAGCGCCGCGTTCTCGTCGAGATGCTTGGGCAGCGGCAATTGCACGATGTAACCGGTGCAATCGGGATTGCTGTTCAACTCGTCGATCGTCTCGTCGAGCACGGCCGCGCTGATGTCGGCGGGCAGGTCGCGGCGGATCGAGTTGATGCCCACCTTGGCGCAATCGGCGTGCTTACCGCGGACGTAGGCCTGCGAGCCCGGGTCGTCCCCGACCAGGATGGTGCCCAACCCGGGCGTGCGACCCGCGGCGGTCAACTCGGCGACGCGCTTCTTCAGGTCTACGAAGATCTCGTCACGGGTGGCCTTGCCGTCCAGCGTGATTGCGCCCACGCCTGACAGTGTTCCATGGCCAAGGTTTACGCTGCCCACATGCCCGAGACCCCAGACGTGTTCTCGCCGGCCAAGCTGGGCCCCGTCACGCTGCGTAACCGGATCATCAAGGCCGCGACGTTCGAGGCGCGCACACCCGGCGCGCTGGTGAGCGACGACTTGATCGAATACCACCGGCTGCCGGCCGCCGGCGGAGTGGGCATGACCACCGTCGCCTACTGCGCGGTCTCGCCCGGCGGCCGCACCGAGGGCAACGGACTCTGGATGCGCCCCGAGGCGGTGCCGGGACTGCGGCGGCTGACGGACGCGATCCACGCAGAGGGCGCGGCGGTGAGCGCGCAGATCGGCCACGCCGGCCCGGTGGCCAACGCCCGCTCCAACAAGGCCACCGCCCTGGCACCGGTGCGGTTCTTCAACCCGATCGGGATGCGGTTCGCGAAGAAGGCAACCCGCGAGGACATCGACGACGTCATCGAAGGACACGCCAACGCCGCGCGGCTGGCCATCGAGGCGGGCTTCGACGCGGTCGAAATCCATTTGGGCCACAACTATTTGGCGAGCTCGTTCCTGTCGCCGCTGATCAACCGCCGCGACGACGAGTTCGGCGGATCGCTGGAGAACCGGGCCAAGCTGGCCCGCGGCATGGTGATGGCCGTCCGGCGCGCGGTGGAGAATGAGGGGACGCCGATCGCGGTGACCGCCAAGCTCAACATGGCCGACGGCGTGCGCGGCGGCATCAGCACCGAGGAATCGCTGACCACCGCCAAATGGCTGCAGGACGATGGCGGGCTGGACGCGATCGAACTCACCGCCGGCAGCTCGCTGGTCAACCCGATGTATCTGTTTCACGGCGACGCACCGGTCAAGGAGTTCGCCCGCGCTTTCAAGCCGCCGCTGCGCTGGGGCATCCGCATGACGGGCAAGAAATTCCTTCGCGAGTACCCCTACCGCGAGGCCTATCTCTTGCGACACGCCAAGCTGTTCCGCGCCGAGCTGACGATGCCGCTGATCCTGCTCGGCGGCATCACCAACCGGGAAACGATGGACCTCGCGATGGCGGAGGGATTCCAATTCGTCGCGATGGCCCGGGCCCTGCTGGCCGAGCCGGACCTGGTCAATCGGATCGCCGCCGACGGCGCCGCGCACGGCGTGCATTCGGCGTGCACGCACTGCAATCGCTGCATGCCCACGGTCTACAGCCGGACGCACTGCGTGGTAACCGGGGCGCCTGACATTGCAGGCTGACAACAGTTGCACCGGCTAGAGTTGTGGCGATGACCGCAGCACCCCCGCCAGCGCTAACCGTTCGACACGACGGGTCCGAACGGACTTTCGCGGCGGGCCATGACGTGGTGGTCGGTCGCGATCTCCGCGCCGACATGCGCATCACACACCCGCTGATTTCGCGTGCCCATCTGCTGCTGCGCTTCGACCAGGGCAGGTGGCTGGCGATCGACAACGGTTCGCTCAACGGGACTTTCGTCAACGGCCGCCGCGTGCCGGTGGTCGACATCCACGACGGCCAGACCGTCAACATCGGCAATCCCGACGGGCCGCAGCTGACCTTCGAAATCGGTCACTACCAAGGGATGGCGGGTCGCCCGCCCCGCACCGAGTCGATGGGCATCCCCGTGGCGGCGCACGCGGCGGGAACGGCGTGGCCGCCCTCGCCGTCCCCGGGTCAGCCGGGCCCTCCGCCCGCGCCGCCCGGCCCGCCGGGGCGCCCACCGAACCGCGCCGCGCCCCCACTGCGTCGACCGCATCCGGGCCCACCGCCGGGGCCACCACCGGCGCGGCCGACCGCGTTTCCGCCCGGTGCGCCGCCACCGCCACCCAACTTCCCGCCGCCGCCGCTTGCGGGATCCGCGGCGTCGGCGCCGGCCGCGCCGCACACCGAGATATCGCGCACCGCCCCCAAGCAACCGGAGGTGGGCAACCTCGCGACGAAGATGTTCCAGGCGCTGATGCCGTCGCGGTCCGGGGCGATACAGAAGCCGGTCGGCTCGCTCACCATCGGCCGTGCCACCGACAACGACGTCGTCATCCAGGACGTGCTGGCGTCACGCCATCACGCGTTTCTGACTCAGACGCCGCTGGGCACCGAAATCCGCGACGCGCACAGCGTCAACGGGACCTTCGTCAACGGTGTGCGGGTCGGGTCCGCGGTGCTCACCGAGGGCGACGTGGTCACCATCGGCAACGTCGACCTGGTGTTCACCCGCGACACCCTGGTCCGGCGCACCGAAGCGGCGACGCGCACCGGCGGCCTCGAGGTGAACTCGGTCTGCTTCACCGTCGACCACGGCAAGCAACTTCTGGACCACATCTCGCTGACCGCCCGGCCCGGGACGCTGACCGCCATCATCGGTGGTTCCGGCGCCGGCAAGACGACCCTGTCGCGGCTGATCGTCGGCTACACCACCCCGACGTCGGGCTCGGTGACCTTCGAGGGTCACAACATCCATACCGAATATGCGTCCATGCGCAGCAGGATCGGGATGGTCCCGCAGGACGACGTGGTGCACCGCCAGCTGACCGTCAACCAGGCCCTTGGCTACGCCGCCGAGCTGCGCCTGCCGCCCGACACCAGCAAAGAGGAACGTGCCCAGGTCGTCGCTCAGGTGCTCGAGGAACTCGAGCTGACCAAACACGCAGACACCCGGGTCGACAAGCTCTCCGGCGGCCAGCGCAAACGCGCCTCGGTGGCGCTGGAGCTACTGACCCAACCATCGCTGCTGCTCCTGGACGAGCCGACGTCCGGTCTGGACCCGGCGCTGGACCGTCAGGTCATGCTGATGCTGCGTCAGCTCGCCGACGCCGGCCGCGTGGTGTTGGTGGTCACCCACTCCGTGTCCTATCTCGACGTCTGCGATCAGATCCTGCTCGTCGCGCCCGGCGGTAAGACCGCGTTCTGCGGGCCGCCCGACCAGGTCGAGGCCGCCATGGGGACCCGCAACTGGGCCGACATCTTCGCCAAGGTGGGCGCCGATCCCGACGAGGCCAACCGCCGCTTCAAGGAACGCAACCAGCCGTCGTCGCAGGCGCCGGCCCCCGAGAGCCCGGCGGATCTGGGCGAACCACCCCAAACCGACCTGTGGCGGCAGCTATCTACCATCGCTCGCCGTCAGGTTCGCCTCGTCGTGTCCGACCGCGGTTACACGATCTTCCTGGCGATCCTGCCCTTCCTCATCGGCGCGTTGTCGCTGACCGTGAAAGGCCCAAAACCCGGCCTCGGCCCCGCCGACCCGCTCGGTCTCGCGCCCACTCAGCCGCAGTACATCATGGTGCTGTTGAACATCGGCGCCGTCTTCATGGGCACCGCGCTGACCATCCGCGACCTCATCGGCGAGCGCGCGATCTTCCGCCGGGAGCAGGCCGTCGGCCTGTCCACCACGGCGTATCTGCTGGCCAAGATCGTGGTGTTCTGCGTCTTCGCGACCGCGCAGGCAGCGATCGCAACGTTCATCGTGCGGCTGGGCAAGGGCGCGCCGACCGCAGACCCGCCTTTCTTTGGCAACTCGACGTTCTCGCTATTCGTCACCGTCGCGGGCACCTGTGTTGCTTCCGCGATGCTCGGCCTGCTGCTGTCGTCGCTGGCGCAGTCCAACGAGCAGATCATGCCGCTGCTCGTGGTGTCGATCATGTCGCAGCTGGTGTTGTCCGGCGGGATGATCCCGGTCTACCAACGCGTCGGTCTCGAGCAGCTCGCATGGCTGACACCCGCCCGCTGGGGCTACGCCGGGGGTGCGTCCTCGATCGACTTTCCGTCACTGGTGAAGGTCAAACAGATCCCGACCAACGACCCGGTCTGGCAGCACTCCAAACACATTCTGCTGTTCGACATGGCGATGCTCGCACTGTTGAGCGTCCTCTACAGCGCCATCGTGTGGTGGAAGATCCGGCTCAAGCGGCACTGATCACCCGATGAATCGCCCTGCGCAGCCCGTGCTGACCGTTCGGTCCAACCGATCCCAGGGCAGCTTCGCCCCGGGCGGTGACGTGGTGGTCGGCAGCGACCTGCGCGCCGACCTGCGAGTGGCCCATCCGCTGGTCGCCCGCGCGCACGTGCTGTTGCGCTTCGACCAGGGCCGCTGGTTGGCGCTCGACAACAACTCGCTCAACGGTGTGTTCGTCAACGGCCAGCGCGTGCCCACCGTCGACATCCAGGACGGGCAGAGCATCAACATCGGCAAGCCCGACGGGCCGCGGATCACCTTCGAGGTCGGGCACCACCGGGGCAGCGTCGGCTCGCTACCGCGGACGACGCAGGTGATCCCGACGATCGCACCACCCCCCTTGCCCCGCCAGTCACCGGCCCAGGCGCCGGTCGCGCGCCGCTATCAGCCCGGCTCGCCGCAGCCGGTTCCGATCGTCGCGCCCAAGGCACAAACCCACCAGGTGCCACCGGCAGCGGCCGGGCCCGGGCCCGACGCCCCGACCAGAACGATCAAACCCCTGGGGCCCGAATCGGGGGCGGCACCCGTCGCGGGCGCCGCCCGGATCGGCCGCGCGATCGACAACGACATCGTCATCCACGACGTGCTGGCGTCGCGCTATCACGCGTTCCTGGCCCCGACGCCGATCGGCACCGAGATCCGCGACGCCAACAGCATCAACGGGACGTTCGTCAACGGGCTCCGGGTCGGGTCGGCGCTGCTGTCCGAGGGCGACGTGGTCACCATCGGCAACGTCGACCTGGTCTTCACCGGCGGCGTCCTGCTGCGCCGCCAGGAAGCGGCGACGCGCACCGGCGGTCTCGAGGTCCGCCATGTCGACTTCAGCGTCGACGGCAAGAACCTGCTCGAGAAGATCTCGATGACGGCCAGGCCCGGCACCCTGACCGCCATCATCGGCGGATCAGGCGCCGGCAAGAGCACGCTGTCGCGGCTGATCGCCGGGTACGCCACCCCCACGGCCGGCACCGTCACGTTCGAAGGCCACAACATCCACACCGCCTACGCGACGCTGCGCACCAGGATCGGGATGGTGCCCCAGGACGACGTCGTGCACCGCCAGCTGACCGTCAACCAGGCGCTCGGCTACGCCGCCGAGCTGCGCCTGCCGCCGGACACCAGCAAGACCGACCGCGAAGAGGTCGTCGCGCAGGTCCTCGACGAGCTGGGGCTGACGCAGCACGCGGACACCCGGGTCGACAAGCTCTCCGGCGGCCAGCGCAAGCGCGCGTCCGTCGCGCTCGAGCTGCTCACCGGGCCGTCGCTGCTGATCCTCGACGAACCGACCTCGGGCCTTGACCCCGCGCTGGACCTGCAAGTCATGACGATGCTGCGGCAACTGGCCGACGCCGGCCGCGTGGTGTTGGTGGTCACCCACTCGCTGACGTATCTGGACATCTGCGATCAGGTGCTGCTGATGGCCCCCGGCGGCAAGACCGCGTTCCTGGGCGCGCCCGACCAGATCGGCGAGGTCATGGGGACCACCAACTGGGCCCACATTTTCGCGAAGGTCGGCGCCGACCCGGACGAGGCCAATCGCCGGTTCCTGGCCCAGAACAAACCCCCGCCGCCGCCGGAGGCCGAAGCGCCCGCGGCCGAACTCGGCGACGCGGCGCACACCAGCGTGCGTCGTCAGTTCTCGACGATCGCGCGGCGCCAAGTTCGCCTGATCGTGTCCGACCGCGCGTATTTCGTGTTCCTGGCGCTGTTGCCGTTCGTCATGGGTGCGCTGTCGCTGACCGTTCCCGGCGACACCGGTTTCGGCATCGCCGACCCGACGAGCGCCTCCGCCGGCGAGGCCGCGACGATCTTGATGCTGCTGACCATGGCCGCCGCCTTCATGGGTACGGCGCTGACGCTGCGCGACCTCATCGGCGAGCGCGCCATCTTCCGGCGCGAGCAGGCGGTGGGACTGTCGACCGGGGCCTATCTGGGCGCCAAGGTCGTCGTCTTCTGCGTGTTCGCCATCGTCCAGGCGGTGATCGCAACCACCATCGTGGTCGTGGGCAAGGGCACGCCGACGCGGCCGGCCGTGCTGCTCGGCAATGCCACCTTCGAGCTGTACGTCACCGTCGCGGCGACCTGCGTGGCCTCGGCGATGCTCGGCCTGCTGCTGTCGTCGC
Source organism: Mycobacterium sp. IS-1264 (assembly GCF_001954195.1). Lineage (GTDB taxonomy): Bacteria > Actinomycetota > Actinomycetes > Mycobacteriales > Mycobacteriaceae > Mycobacterium. The sequence continues at coordinate 50,757 of NZ_MBES01000037.1, forward strand.
TGGCACGCTCGAATGAGCAGATCATGCCGCTGCTGGTGGTGTCGTTGATGATGCAGATGGTGCTCTCCGGCGGGATGGTTCCGATCACCAACCGCATCTTTCTGGATCAGCTGTCCTGGGTGGTGCCCTCGCGGTGGGGATATGCGGCGTCGGGCTCGACGGTGGATTTGTGGACGGTGGCGCCCGGCCCGCAGAGTCCCCGCGACCGCCACTTCCAGCACACGTCCGGCACCTGGCTCTTCGACATGGCCATGCTCGCGGCGTTGTCGGTGTTCTATACCGGCGTCGTGTGGTGGCGCATGCGGCTCAAGCGATAGCGGCTCAAGCGATAGCGGCTCAAGCGGGTACGACGGCTCAGGCGTCCGGGCCCGCGTCCAAGCGCAGCCCATGGGCGGCCGCGAAGGCGACGGCTTGGCCGACGTCGACGCGCGCCCCGGCCAGCGTTGCGGTTCTCCACAGCGACGGGTCGACGGTCGCGCCGCGCAGGTCGGCGTCGTCGAGCCGGGTGCCGGCGGTCCGTGCCCCGGACAGGTCGGTGCCACGCAGCACGGCCTTGCGCAGGTCGGTTTCCACGAGGCTGGCCTCGCGGAGCCGGCAGCCGCTCAGGTCGACACCGCGCAGGTCGTTGCCGCCCAGCACCGCGAGCGTGAAGTCCACCTCGTCGAAGGTCGTGGGCCGCAGCCGGCATTGCACAAAGACCGAACCGAGCATGCTGCACTGCGCAAACGTGCTGTGCCACAACAGCGTTCGCTCGAATGTGCAGTTGCGAAACGCCGATCCGCGGTGCTGCGATTCGGCCAGGTTTGCGCCGCTGAAATTGCATTCGGTGAACACGGCCCGTTCGGTGCACAACCGGCTGAGGTCCTCGTCGCGAAAATCCCTGCCGGAAAACTCGCAATCGACCCAGGGCTGCAAAGCGGTCAGCTCGCGGCCAGCGTTTCCAGTGCGTACTCGCTGACCGCGATCAGCGCGTCGGTCGCCGATCTGCGATCCCGTGCGTCGACGGAGATCACCGGGATGTGGCGGGGCAGGGTCAGCGCTTCGCGCACCTCGTCGATGGGATAGCGTGGCGCGCCTTCGAATTCGTTGACCGCGATCAAGAACGGCAGGTTGCAGTGCTCGAAGAAGTCGACCGCGGCGAAGCTGTCCTGCAGGCGCCGGCAGTCGACCAGGACGATCGCCCCGATGGCGCCGCGGACCAGGTCGTCCCACATGAACCAGAACCGGCGCTGGCCCGGGGTGCCGAACAGGTAGAGCACCAGGTCCTCTTCCAAGGTGATCCGGCCGAAGTCCATCGCGACCGTGGTGGTCCGCTTGTCGGGGGTCGCCTCGAGCATGTCGACGCCGGCGGAGGCGTCGGTGACCATCTCCTCGGTGCGCAGCGGCATGATCTCCGAAACCGCCCCGACGAACGTGGTCTTGCCGGCACCGAAGCCGCCCGCGATCACGATTTTCGTCGAGGCGGTGGCTCCCTCATCGGGGTGCGCATCGGGGTGCGGCTCAGAGTGCGCGTAGGGCACGCAGCGTCCTTCCTATGAGATCGTGGCGCTCATCGCGGGTCGAACGCTCGGTCAACGTTCGATGCACCCGAACGTATTCGGAGAGCACCAGATCGCCGATCAAGACGCGCGTGACACCGACCGGCAAATCGAGCCGGGCCGAGATTTCCGCGACGGACGGGCTTTTGACGCACAGTTGGATGATCTTGCCTCTCGCGTCGTTGGGCGGCCATCGGTGCGCCAGTCCGGCCTGCAACGCTTGAATCGGCGCTTCCAGCGGAAGGTCGACTTTGGTTCCGGTCCGTCCGGACGTCAGGGTGTACGGACGGACGAGGCTCGCCTCACGTGAGGGCGGCCAGGACTCGCGCTTGTCCATCGCGGCTCACGAGTGTGCAGCGGACCGGCGGGAGGACTGCACGACGCCGCCCACCCGTTCGACAAGGATGGCCATTTCGTAACCGATCTGACCGATGTCACATGACGTCACCGCCAGCGTGGCCAGGTGTGAGCCGTCGCCGACGCGCATCAGCAAGAGATAGCCGTTCTGCATCTCGACCACGGATTGCAGCACCTGCCCGCCCTCGAACAGCTGCGCGGCCCCGGTCGCCAGGCTCGCGAGCCCGGAGGCAACCGCGGCCAGCTGGTCGGCCCGCTCGCGGGGTAGATGCTCGCTGGCGGCGATGGGCAGCCCGTCGACGGACACCAGCAGCGCGTGCGCCACCCCGGGGACCTCGCGGGCGAAGTTCGTCACCAGCCAGTCCAGTGAGTTATCCGGTGACGTCATTCCTGATCGGGTCCTTGATTCGATTCACGGGCATGCGAGCGTCCGGTGCGCACGCCGCCGAAATGGCTGCTGAAGGAGGCGCGAACCGCGTCGGGGTCGCGCACCGCGGCCGCGTGCTGCGGCCGCCGCTCGGACCGGCTGGAACCGGATCCGCCATTCGATCCTACGAGGGAGCCTTCATCGTCCTGGTCGGGGCCGTCCTCGTCGGCCTGGTCGTGCGCGGACAGGCCGACACCGTTGGCCGCGCCAGGCACCAGCCTCGCACCGGGGGTACGCACCGGCAGGCCGTGCTCGGCGGTGTGCGACTCGACGGGTTTGTCCTCGGCCTCGGCGGCCAGCGACCAGCCACGGTCCCACACCGACTGCCAATCCAGGTCGGCGCTGTTGACCAGGTCGTGCGGGTCGCCCAGCATCTCCGAGAGCATCCGCCGGTAGATCACGTCGTCCTCGCTCGGGGTCTCCGCGGCCTCCGGCGCCTCCGGTGCCTCGGGGATCGACGGGATCGCCTGGACGGACCGGATCGGGGTGACCGACGCGTCGGCTTCCGCAGTGACCGACGCGTCGGCTTCCGCAGTGACCGGCACGTCGGCGTCCGCGTCGGCGGGTTCGGCGGCCGGCGTCTCCGCGGGCACATCCCGCGACCGGGCGGCGAAGAATGCCGAGGTGTCCGAGACCGCCGCGGCCGGGGTTTCGGTCTCCGCGGGCGGCGCCGGTTTCGGCTCCGGCTGCTTCTGCGTCTCCCACCAGGGGGTGGCCAGTTCGCGCCGGTGCCGGCGCGGCTTCTCGGGGGGTTGGGCGGGAACTTCGGTGATGCCGCTGGACCCCGGGTCGCGGCGCGGCAGCAGGGTTATCGGCGGGACCGGCGATTGGGAAGCCGGTGGGGCAGCCGTGTGAGCGCCGTTGTGGGCGGACGTCGTGGCCACGTCGGCGTCTCGCAGGGCGGCCTCGCCGCCGGGGTCGGTCGTCGCCATGGCGTTGGCGAGTTGGGTGCTCGGCGAGGACACGCCTCGGGCCCGTGCTCGCGCCGCCGCCGCCCGTGAGGCGGCGCCCACAAGCACCGTCGCCGGGAGGTAGATCTCGGCCGTCGTACCGGTCGCCGCCTCGTTGGGGCCCGGACCGCGCAGCCCGACGCGGATACCGTGCCGGGCGGCGATCCGGCCGACCACGAAAAGCCCCATGTGGCGGGCGTTGTCGGGGGTGACCTCGCCGCCGGCCTGCAGCCGCATGTTGGCGATGCGCCGATCCGCGTCGTTCATGCCCAAGCCGGCGTCGGCGATCCGCACCAGCACCCCACCGTCGCCGCCGGGCGCCCCGGAGATCCGCACGGACGTCGTCGGCGGCGAGTAGCGCAGGGCGTTGTCGATCAGCTCGGCGAACAGATGGATGGCACCGCCCGCGGCGGCACCGATCAGCGTTGACTCGGGTACCCGGGCGATTTCGACGCGGCGATAGTCTTCGACCTCGGAAACGGCGGCGTTGATGACCGTCGCGAGCGGCACCGGCTCGCGCTGGTCGCGCGCCAGCTGCGCACCCGCCAGCACCAGCAGGTTGGCGCTGTTGCGGCGCAGCCGGGCCGCAAGGTGGTCCAGCCGGAAGAGGCTGTCGAGGCGGTCGGGATCCTCCTCGTTACGTTCCAGCCGGTCGATGAGCTGCAGCTGCTGATCGACCAGCGACCGGCTGCGCCGCGACATGGTCTCGAACATGTCGTTGACCAGCAGCCGCAGCCGCGCCTCGTCGCCGGCGAGCAGCAGGGCCTGGGTGTGCAGTTCGTCGACGGCGTGCGCGACCTGGCCGATTTCCTCGGTGGTGTACACCGGCAACGGCTGCGGGATCGGCTCGGCGCCACCGCCCTTGACCAGCGCGACCTCTTCCTCGAGGTCGGTGTGCGCGACTTTGAGTGCCGCGTCGCGCAGCACCCGAAGCGGCACGACGAGCGCGCGCGCCACCAGCAAGACGATGGCCAGAGCGACCACAATGGCGGCCAGCACCAGGATGCTGTCGAGGATCGCGGCGCGGCGCCGGTCATCGGCCTGGGCGTGCACCGCCTTGGTCACCGACGCGGTGGCGTCCTTGATGACCTGTTCGGCGATCCCGTCGGTGGTCCGTATCGAGCGCAGCAGCTCGGGATTGTCGACCAGCGGGCTGGCCGGGTCGGACATCATCGCCATCCGGGTCACCATTTGCTGCTGCAGCGTCTTGGCTTCGGGCGAGCCCGCGCCCAGTACTTCGCTCATCCCGAACAGCGTCGACGGCTCGGTACCGGCCAGGGTGATCATCGAGGTGCGCAGCTGCGGCTCGGGCAGGTCCGCGCCCCGGGTCACCAGGATTTCCTGCATGGTCATCTGCCCGCGGGCCCCGACCGCGCGGCTCAAACCCTGCGCCTCGGCGCGGATCTTCTCGTCATCGACCCGGACCGACGCGTTGATGACGTCCTCGGCCGTCAACAGCAGCGGCGCATAGGTGGTCACCCGCTCCCGCAAACCGATGCTGTTGTCGGCCACCTTGCTCAACAGCGCCTGCCCGCCGTTGAGCAGGTTGGTCACCGCCGACCGGACGTCGGGGGTCACGTCGGTGTCGGCCAGCCGCGCCGCCAGCTCGCCCTTGCGGGCCTCGAAGTTCTTCTTCGCGCCTTCCTGGTCGCGGTTGGCGGAGCTCGCCATCAGCGCCACGTCGAGCGCGGACATGTACTTGGTGATCGCCGGTAGGACGTCGGCGCGGGCCGCGGCCAGCCGCAGGCCGCTGGAGTTGGCCATGGCGGCGTTGACGCGCAACGCGGCGAAAAGCGACGCCAAAACCAGCGGGACCAGCACGATCGCCAGGACTTTCCACCGCACCGGCCAGTTAGTCAGCGACCAGGCCGGCGGACGCTTGACCGGCGCCGCGGCGGCGGGGGCATCGGCGAACTCGGGGGGAACCGCCTCGACCGAGTCGGCCGGGCGGGCGAACATGGTCACGTGATCGCGGCCGCACGAAGGGCCGCTGCGCTGACATTCAGCGCTGAACAAAAGAGCCTCATGAAACTTCCTGCTTTATTCGCACCCACCCCGCGCAGAAAGGCGCGAGCGGAAAACGCCTGGCAATCCGACGAGTATGACAGCCCAAGCCTCAGGTCACCAGAATTGTTACTGAGCAGACAGAGCCCTTTAAGGTTTCTGCCTACACCGGCAAGCAAATCTGGCAAACACGGCGGGTCACCGGCACGGACGGTTTTGCAATGATCGGCAGATGTTTCGGCTGCTGTTCTATAGCCCGCGCATCGCCCCCAACACCGGCAACGCCATCCGGACGGCGGCCGCCACCGGCACCGAACTGCACTTGGTCGAGCCGCTGGGTTTCCATCTTTCCGAGCCCAAGCTGCGCCGGGCCGGGCTGGATTACCACGACCTCGCGTCGGTCACCGTGCACCCGTCGCTGCCGGCGGCGTGGGACGCGCTGCTGCCGGCGCGGGTGGTGGCGTTCACCGCGCACGCGAGCACCTCGTTCGCCGACATCGGTTACCGGGCCGGCGACGTGCTGATGTTCGGGCCGGAACCCGACGGACTGGACGCGGCGACCCTGGCCGACCCCCACGTCACGCAGCAGGTGCGCATCCCCATGCTTGCCGGCCGGCGCTCGCTGAACCTTGCCAACGCGGCGGCGATCGCCGTGTACGAGGCCTGGCGCCAGCACGGCTACGCGGGCGCGGTCTAGCCGTGGCGTTTGCGCGGAGCGGCCGAGCGGGGTGGCCGATCACGCATGTGATCGCGGACGCGACTCATCAGGTCCCCGAGGATCTGCGCGTCGTGATCGGAAAGTGAGCCGTACAGGAGTTCGCGCACGACCTGGATGTGGCCGGGTAGAACCTTGGCGACAAGGGCTCGACCTGCCTCGGTGATCTCGACGCCCGTGGCGCGCTTGTCATGGGTACTGACTTGGCGGGTGATGAGCCCCGCCTTTTCCAACAGTCCCGCCTGATGGGTCAGGCCGCTGCGGCTGTAGACCACGCCATCGGCGAGCTCGGTCATGGTGAGCGGTTGGCCGGCGTCGACCAGTTTGGCCAAGACCTCGAACTGCACGTAGCTGAGGCCGCCCTCGGCCTGCAACTGCTGTCGCACGGCGTACTGGAGCAAGCTGGTCGCCTCGGTCAGGGCGAAGTAAGTGCGCAGTTGCACGGGCTTGAGGCCTTCGGCCATCCGGCCATCTTAATGTTTCAACATCGAAGCAATGAGACGACCGTCACAGCCGTCTTCGGAATTGCTTCGATGTTGAAGCAAGTTACTCCAGGTGCAACTGCTTCAACATCGAAGCAATCGAGGAAGGGGAAGATCATGAAGGCTGTGCGATACCACCGTTACGGCGACAGCGACGTCTTGCAGTACGAGGAGGCCCCGCGACCGCTGCCGGGCCCGGGGCAAGTGCTGGTGAAGGTGGCCGCCACCTCGTTCAACCCGGTGGATGCCGGCATTCGCGGCGGCTATCTGGCCGAGGTGTACCAAATCAGCTTCCCGCACATCCCCGGCGTCGACGTCTCGGGCACGATCGCCGAACTCGGTGACGGCGTTCAGGGATGGAACGTCGGCGATGCGGTCGTCGCGTTTCTGCCCCTGGATGCCGATGGCGCCGCCGCGGAGTACGCGATAGCGCCGGCCGAGTCGCTGGCCGCCGCACCGCAGTCGGTGGATCTAGCGGATGCGGCTGCACTGCCGGAGCCCGCATTGACGGCGTGGCAAGCGCTGTTCGAGATCGCCGGTTTGACGGCCGGGCAGACGATCCTGATCAATGGCGCGTCGGGCGCGGTCGGCGGCTACGCGATTCAGCTGGCCACGCAGGCCGGTGCCGTCGTGACCGCGACCGCCAAGGCGCGTGACGCCGAGCGCCTGCGCGGCTTGGGCGCCGACCGGATCGTCGACTACATCGACTACACGCGCTCGCCGATCGACGTCGATGGTGCACCGTTCGACGTGGTGCTCAACCTGGTCAGCACCTCGCCGGAGGAGACCGAAGCCCTCATCGGCGTCGTCGCCGACGGCGGCTTTCACGTCGGCACCATGACTTCTGGCCCGGAAAACCCCGGCCGCCGGATCCGCACGCAACGGGTCTTCGTACGCAGCGACGCCGGGCAGCTGGCCGGGCTGGTCAGCCGCGCCGACGCCGGGCAGCTGCGCATCGAAGTCGCCGACCGGCGCCCGCTCGATCAGGCCGCGGCCGTGCACGCCGACTCCGACGCGGGCCGCCTGCACGGCAAGACCATCCTCCTGCCGGACGCCCCGTTTAGGCGGTGACGACCTAGCGGCTACCAGCTGTTCCAGTGCGTGAGGCTCTCGGCGGGCAGCCGCTTGGCCCGCCGGAAGTCGGTGCCTTTGGTGTAGGCGATCGGGAACAGCCCGCCCTGGCTGTACTGGTCGTAGGGGATGCCGAGCACTTCGGCGGCCTGCTTTTCGCCATCGCGCAGCAGGTGCAGCGTCGTCCAGCAGGAGCCCAAGCCGCGGGAGCGCAGCGCCAGGCAGAAGCTCCACACCGCCGGGAACAGCGATGCCCAGAACGACACGCCGCCCAGCGGCGTCTTGTCCTCGCGGCCTTCGATGCAGGGAATCATCAGCACCGGCGCCTGGTGCATGTGCTCGGCGAGATAGGTCGCGGAATCCCTGACCTTGCCCATCCGCTCACCGCGGGTGTCTCCCTCGGCGTACTCGGGCGACGGCGAGGCGAGGTAGCCGCGGGCATTGTTCAGGTAGATGTCGCCGATCGCCTTCTTCTTCTCGGTGTCCTCGACGAAGACCCACTGCCAGCCCTGCGAGTTGGAGCCCGTCGGCGCCTGCAGCGCCAAGTCGAGGCATTCCATCAACACCTCGCGAGGTACCGGCCTGTCGAAATCGAGGCGCTTGCGGACCGAGCGAGTGGTGGTGAGAACTTCGTCGACGGACAAGTTGAGGGTCATGGGTGGAGACTACATTCGGGCCCATGAGCGTCGAACTGACACAAGAGGTTTCCGGCAGGCTTATCTCCGACCACTATGGGTGGCTGACAACGGTCGCAAAATCGGGGCAACCGGTACCGCGGCTGATCTGGTTCTACTTCGACGGCGCGAAGCTGACGGTGTACTCCATGCCGCAGGCGGCCAAGGTGGCCCACATCAAGTCGCACCCGAAGGTGAGCCTCAATCTGGATTCCGACGGCAACGGCGGTGGCATCATCGTCGTCGGCGGGATCGCCACGGTGGACGCCGTCGACGTCGACTGCCGCGACGACGAGCCCTACTGGGCGAAGTACAGCGAGGAAGCGGCGAAGTTTGGTCTCACCGAGGCGATGGGCTCCTACAGCACCCGGCTGACGATCACCCCGACCAAGGTGTGGACGACACCGACGGGCTGAGTCAGCGGAAGTCACGCGAGCGCGAACCGACCGCCAAGGTGATGCGGCCCAACCGCTCGGCCACGACAGTGACTGCGCCACTGGCGTTTTGGACCTGGCCACGCACCAGCAGCGCCGGCGCGGTGTTGGCCAGCTTGCGGTGCCGGGCCCACACCCCCGGCGTGCAGAGCACGTTGACCATCCCGGTTTCGTCCTCGAGATTGAGGAAGGTCACCCCTTGGGCCGTCGCGGGTCGCTGCCGATGGGTCACCGCGCCGGCGATCAGCACGCGATCGCCGTCGGGCACGCTCAGCAGCTTCTCGGCCGGAACCACGCCCATCGCGTCGAGATCGTCCCGCAGGAACTGCGTCGGATAGCTGTCCGGCGAGATGCCGGTGGCCCACACGTCGGCGGCGGACAGCTCCAGCTCACTCATCCCCGGCAGCGACGGAATGTGCGACGACGACCCCACGCCGGGTAGCCGGTCGGGCCGCTGAGTGGCCGCCGCCCCGGCCGCCCACAAACCCTCGCGGCGGGACATCCCGAAGCACCCAAAAGCCCCGGCCGTCGCCAGCGCTTCGGTCTGCGGCACGGATAGCTGCAGCCGGGCGGTTAGATCCAGCAGAGAAGCGAACGGGCCGTGGGCTTTTCGCTCCTCGACCAGTTGTTCGGCGAGATCGTCGCCGATATGACGGACGGCGCCCAAACCCAGCCGCACTTCCGTCCCGGCGTTCTCGAGGGTGGCGTGCGCCAGGCTGGCGTTGACACACGGACCGTGCACCACCACCCCGTGCCTGCGCGCATCGGCCACCAGTGACTGCGGGGAATAGAAACCCATCGGCTGTGCGCGCAGCAGCGCGGCGCAGAACGCCGCCGGGTGGTGCAGCTTGAACCACGACGAGTAGAACACCAGCGACGCGAAGGACAGTGCGTGGCTTTCCGGGAAGCCGAAGTTGGCGAATGCCTCCAGCTTTTCGTAGGTCCGCTCGATCACGTCGTCGGTGGCGCCGTGCAGCGCGCGCATGCCGTCGTAGAACCGGCCGCGCAGGCGTCGCATGCGTTCGGCCGACCGCTTGGATCCCATGGCGCGCCGCAGCTGGTCGGCCTCGGCGGCCGAGAAGCCGGCGCAGTCGACCGCGAGTTGCATCAGCTGTTCTTGAAAAAGCGGAACCCCCAGCGTCTTTCGCAGCGCCGGTTCCATGGAGGGGTGGTCGTAGACGACCGGATCGATGCCGTTGCGCCGCCGGATGTAGGGGTGGACCGACCCGCCCTGGATGGGCCCGGGACGGATCAGCGCCACCTCCACCACCAGGTCGTAGAACTCCCGCGGCCGTAGCCGCGGCAACGTCGCCATCTGCGCCCGCGACTCCACCTGGAACACGCCAACGGAATCGGCGCGTGCCAGCATCTCGTACACCGCCGGTTCGGAGAGATCGAGCCTGGCCAGATCGACCTCGATGCCCTTGTGTTCGGCCACCAGGTCCTTCGCATAGTGCAGCGCCGAGAGCATGCCCAGCCCGAGCAGGTCGAACTTCACCAAACCGATTGCCGCGCAGTCGTCTTTGTCCCATTGCAGAACGCTGCGGTTCTCCATGCGGGCCCACTCCACCGGGCACACGTCGGCGATCGGACGGTCGCAGATCACCATGCCCCCGGAGTGGATTCCCATGTGCCGCGGCAGGTTCCGGATCTGGGTGGCCAGGTCGATCACCTGCGGCGGAATGTCTTCGATGTCGGGCGAGTCGGCCAGCCCGTTCCAGCTGCTGACCTGCTTGCTCCACGCGTCCTGCTGTCCCTGCGAGAAACCCAGGGCGCGGGCCATGTCGCGCACCGCGATTCGCCCCCGGTAGGTGATCACGTTGGCGACCTGTGCGGCGTAGTCCCGGCCATATTTGTCGTAGACGTACTGGATGACCTTTTCGCGCTGGTCCGACTCGATGTCCATGTCGATGTCGGGCGGACCGTCACGGGCGGGCGACAGGAAGCGCTCGAACAACAGCTCGTTGGTCACCGGGTCCACCGCGGTGACGCCGAGGGCGTAGCAGACCGCGGAGTTGGCCGCCGATCCCCTGCCCTGGCACAGGATGTTGTTGTCCCGGCAGAACCGGGCGATGTCGTGCACCACCAGGAAGTATCCCGGAAACTGCAGTTGTGCAATGACTTTCAGCTCATGCTCGATCTGGGAGTAGGCGCGCGGCGCGGCCTCGGCCGGTCCGTAACGGTCGCGCGCCCCGGCCATCACCAACTGCCGCAGCCAGCTGTCCTCGGTGTGCCCGTCGGGCACGTCGAACGGCGGCAGCTGCGGCGCGATGAGCGCCAGCCCGAACGCGCACTGCTCGCCAAGCTCGGCCGCGGCGGTCACCGCCTCGGGCCGCTGCGCGAACAGCCGGGCCATCTCCTCGCCGGAGCGCAGATGCGAACCGCCCAGCGGGGCCAGCCATCCCGCGGCGGAATCCAGCGACTGCCGGGCCCGGATCGCCCCCATCGCCATGGCCAGCCGCCGCCGCGACGGCCCCGCGAAGTGCGCGCCGGTGGTGGCGACGACACCGACACCGAACCGCGGCGCGAGTGCGGCCAGCGCTTCGTTGCGTTCGTCGTCGAGCGGATGACCGTGATGGGTCAACTCGATGCTGACCCGCGCCGCGCCGAACCGGTCGACCAGGTCGGCCAGCGCGCGGGCCGCCGCGTCCGGCCCGCCGTCGGAAAGCGCTTGGCGCACATTGCCTTTGCGGCACCCGGTCAGGATGTGCCAGTGCCCGCCCGCCGCCTCGGTCAGCGCGTCGAAGTCGTAGCGCAGCTTGCCCTTCTCGCCGCCGGCCAGATGCGCAGCGGCCAGCTGCCGCGACAGCCGACGGTAGCCCTCCGGGCCACGGGCCAGCACCAGCAGATGCGGCCCGGGCGGATCGGGCTCCTCGGTGCGGGCGACGGGCGCGAAAGACAGTTCGGCGCCGAAGACGGTACGCACGTCGAGTTCCGCGGCCGCTTCGGCGAACCGCACCGCCCCGTACAGCCCGTTGTGGTCGGTCAATGCCAGAGCGCGCAGATCCAGCCGGGCCGCCTCCTCGACCAGCTCCTCCGGCGTGCTGGCCCCGTCGAGGAAGCTGTACGCCGAATGCGCGTGGAGCTCGGCGTAGGCGACGGACGAACGGACCCTCCGGTTGTCGTCCGGCGGCTCATACGCCCCGCGCTTGCGCGACGTGGGGACGTCTCCCCCGGCTTCGAAAGCCGGCTCGACCGGGGCCGGGCCGCCCGCACGGCGCGGCTTGCCATCGAGCACCCGCTCCATTTCCGCCCAACTCGGCGGCCCGTTGAACCAGCCCACACGGCGAGTATATCGAATGTATGTTCGATTCCGCTCCGTGAGAAAGTTGGTCGTGCGCAAGTTGGGGCAGGTCATCATCGACCCGCGCCGCCATGACGCGGTGCTGTTCGACCTCGACGCGGTGGTGACGGCCGAGGGCGCCGCGGCAGACCCGGCGGTGACGCTGATCCGGCTGCTGCACGAGATCGGTGCCGGCACCGCCGTTTTTACCAACGACCGCGACCGCCGAGACGCCCTGGCGGGGATCGACGTGCACGTGGGTGGCCCGGTCGAGACGGCCGACGGCCTGGGCGCGCGACCCGGTCGGTGCGTCGTCGTCGCGCACGACGCGGCCGGCGTCGCGGCGGGGCGCGACGGTGGATTCGCGTTGGTCATCGGGGTCGACCCCACGGGTCACCGCGACGAGCTGCGCCGGTTCGGCGCCGACGCGGTCGTCGCCGGGCTGCAGGAAGTGACCGTGCGGACCGGGGACCGACGGCTCTCGCAGCTTCCCGACGCATTGCAGGCCCTCGGCCTGGCCGCGGGCCTGACCGCCCGGCAGCCGGCGGTGTTCTTCGATTTCGACGGCACACTGTCGGACATCGTCGACGATCCGGACGCGGCCCGGCCGGCCGCCGGTGCTGTCGAGGCGCTGCGGAAATTGGCCGCGCATTGCCCGGTCGCGGTGCTGTCCGGCCGCGACCTCGCCGACGTGACCGAGCGGGTCGGCCTGCCCGGCATCTGGTATGCGGGCAGCCACGGTTTCGAGCTGACCGCACCCGACGGAACGCACCACCAAAATGAGGCCGCGGCGGCGGCCATTCCGGTGCTGGAGCGCGTCGCAGGCCAGCTGCGCGACCAGCTCGGGTCGGTTCCCGGTGTTGTGGTGGAGCACAAGCGATTCGGTGTGGCCGTGCACTATCGCAATGCCGCCCGAGATCGCGTCGGCGAGGCGGCGGCGGCGGTGCGCGCGGCGGGTCAGCGTCACGCGCTGCGCGTGACCACCGGCCGCGAAGTCATCGAGTTGCGTCCGGATATCGACTGGGACAAGGGGAAAACGCTTCGGTGGGTGATCGACCACCTGCGTCACGCCGGTCCTCAGGCCGGCGCGAACCTGACGCCGATCTATCTCGGCGACGACATCACCGACGAGGATGCGTTCGACGCGGTGCGCCACGACGGCGTCCCAATTGTGGTGCGGCACACCGACGATGGCGACCGCGCCACGGCGGCACTGTTCGCGCTGGACAGCCCCGCGCGCGTCACCGAGTTCACCGACCGGCTGGCGCGTCAGCTAAGCGACGCCCACGTGGGCTAGCCGACCAGCTAGCCGTCCACGTATTCCGCCGCGCCGTCGTCGAGCACCACGCGCGCGGGGTTGCCTTCGGCGCCCGACGCCTCGGTGCGGAAAACCGCCTTGCCCGGCTCGGTGCGCCAGATCAGCGTGGTCAGCGTTTCGCCGGGGAACACCGGCGAGCTGAACCGCGCATCGATCGAGGTGACGTTGGCGGCCACCCCCTTGCCGAGCTCGGCGACCAGCGCCCGGCCCGACACGCCGTAGCTGCACAGCCCGTGCAGGATCGGCTTCGGGAACCCGGCCAGCTCCCGGGCGAACCACGGGTCGCTGTGCAGGGGGTTGCGGTCACCGGACAGCCGGTAGATCAGCGCCTGGTCCTCGCGGGTGGGCAGCGGGATCCGGACGTCGGGCTCGCGGTCCGGAAATTCCGGCGCGACCGGCCGCTGACCCGGCTGCCCCCCGAAACCGCCCGCGCCCCGGATGACGAAGGTGGTCGACGCTTCGGCGATCAGCGCCCCCGAGTCCGGGTCCGTGCCCCGAGAGCGCAGCATCACGACCGCGTTCTTGCCCTCGCCCTTGTCCTGAATGTCGGTGACCTCGGAGACCACCGACAGCTTGCCCGCCGCCGGCAGCGGCGCATGCAGCCGGATACCCTGCGATCCGTGTAAAAGCATGGCCCAGTTGAACTTTCCGATCTTGCCCGCCGCCCCGAAGGCCGGGCAGCAGATCACTGCGTAGGTGGGAAGCACTTGTTGGGGAGTGTCGTGGCTGTTCTCCGTCGTGAACGACAAGTCATCGATCCCACAACCGACGCCGAGGGCATACAGCAACGTGTCCCGGTCCGTCCATTCGAAGGTCATCGGTTCGGTCACCGCACCGACGGCACTCGGATCAATCGCCATACGAGCATCCTCTCCAGTGGAAATTCGGCTTTTTCTGCACTCAACCATCGCAAACCCTTCCCACCGACATGGTGGGCAGGGCAGGCTATCGCCATGCGCAATCGCAGCATGATCTGGAAGGCGGCCAGCGTGCTTGCCGCAACCGTAATCGTCGGTGCCTGCGGCGGCTCGGCGCAGGCGCACAGCATCACCCTGACCTTCATCCGCAACGCGCAGTCCCAGGCGAATGCGGACGGGGTCATCGACACCGGTATCCCCGGCCCCAGCCTCACCGCCGAGGGCAAGGGGCAGGCCCAGCAACTGGTACACCAGGCCGGCCACAACCAGTACGACAGCGTCTACGCCTCGGAGATGGCGGAAGCCCAGCAGACCGCCGGGCTGCTGGCCAGCGAACTAGGCAAGCAGGTCGAGGTGCTCAACGGCCTGCAGTCGATCAACGCCGGCTGGTACAACGGCAAACCCGAAACGATGTCAAGCTCGACGTACATGCTGGCGCCGGCGGACTGGATCAACGGCGACCTGCAGAACAGCATCCCGGGGTCGGTCAGCGGCAAACAGTTCAACGATCAGTTCACCGCCGCGATCCAGAAGATCTACAACAGCGGTCACCACAGCCCGGCGGTGTTCTCGCAGGGCACGGCGATCATGGTCTGGACGCTGATGAACACGAAGAACGCCAAGACCAGTCTGCTGAGCAGCCATCCCCTGCCCAATATCGGCCGGGTGGTCGTCACCGGCAACCCGGTGGACGGCTGGACGCTGGTGGACTGGGACGGCATCCGCAACTTCACGGCCTGAGCGACGTCTAGCCGATAGCGGTACAGATCACGGTTGACGTGCGCGGCACCAACCGCCACCATGGCTGCATGCGGTATGTCGTTACCGGCGGTACCGGGTTTATTGGTCGCCGCGTCGTAGCTCGCCTGTTGGACGAGCACGCCGATGCCGAGGTGTGGGTGCTGGTCCGCCGCCAGTCGCTGGGACGCTTCGAGCGCCTCGCCGCCCAGTGGGGGGAACGGGCGAAACCACTGGTCGGCGAGCTTCCGGAGCTAACGCTCAGCGACGAGACCGTGGCGGAGCTGGGTCCAGTCGCCCATGTCGTGCACTGCGCGGCGATCTACGACCTCACCGCCGGCGAGGCCGAGCAGCGGGCCGCCAACGTGGAGGGCACCCGCGCCGTCATCGGGCTGGCGCAGCGGCTGGGCGCCACGCTTCACCACGTGTCATCGATCGCGGTGGCCGGCGACTTCGCCGGCGAGTACACCGAGGACGACTTCGACGTCGGCCAGCGGTTGCCGACGCCGTATCACCAAACCAAGTTCGAGGCCGAGTCGCTGGTGCGCTCGGCGCCCGGCCTGCGCTACCGCATCTACCGGCCGGCGGTGGTAGTCGGCGATTCGCGCACCGGCGAGATGGACAAGGTCGACGGTCCCTACTACTTCTTCGGAATACTGTCGGTGCTGGCCCGCCTTCCCAAGTTGACGCCGATCCTGCTGCCCGATACCGGGCGCACCAACATCGTTCCGGTCGACTACGTGGCCGACGCGCTGGTCGCCCTCATGCACGCCGACGGTCGAGACGGGCAGACCTTCCACCTCACCGCGCCGAAAACCATTGGGCTGCGCGGCATCTACCGCGGTGTCGCCAAGGCGGCCGGGCTGCCCCCGCTGCGCGGGTCGCTGCCCCGCTCGGTGGCGGCACCGGTGCTGAAGGCCAGTGGGCGCGCCAAATGGATGCGCAACATGGCGGCCACCCAGCTCGGGATTCCCGCCGAGATCCTCGACGTCGTCGACCTGAAGCCCGTATTCGTCAGCGACGAGACCCGGAAAGCGTTGCGCGGCACCGGCATCGAGGTCCCCGAGTTCGCGAGCTACGCCCCCAAGCTGTGGCGGTACTGGGCCGAGCACCTCGACCCCGACCGCGCGCGGCGCGACGACCCGACGGGCCCGCTGCAGGGCCGGCACGTCATCATCACCGGTGCATCGAGCGGCATCGGCCGCGCGTCGGCCATCGCCGTCGCGGAAAAGGGCGCGACGGTTTTCGCGCTGGCCCGCAACGCCGACGCGCTGGATCAGCTGGTGGCCGAGATCCGTGCCAACGGCGGTCAAGCGTTCGCGTTCACCTGCGACGTCACCGACTCCACCTCGGTGGAGCACACCGTCAAGGACATCCTGGGCCGCTTCGACCACGTCGACTACCTGGTGAACAACGCCGGCCGGTCGATCCGGCGCTCGGTGGTCAACGCGACGGACCGCATGCACGACTACGAACGGGTGATGGCGGTCAACTACTTCGGCGCGGTGCGGATGGTGCTGGCGCTGCTGCCGCACTGGCGCGAGCGCCGGTTCGGGCACGTCGTCAACGTGTCCAGCGCCGGTGTGCAGGCCCGCAATCCGAAATACAGTTCGTACCTGCCCACCAAGGCCGCGCTGGACGCGTTCGCCGATGTCGTCGCGACGGAGACGCTGTCCGACCACATCACCTTCACCAACATCCATATGCCGCTGGTCCGCACGCCGATGATCGTGCCGTCGCAGCGGCTCAACCCGGTTCCGCCGATCAGCCCCGAGCGCGCCGCGGCGATGGTGGTGCGCGGGCTGGTGGAGAAACCGGCCCGCATCGATACCCCGATGGGCACGCTGGCCGAAGTCGGCAACTACTTCACACCGAGGCTGTCGCGGCGGATCCTGCATCAGCTCTACCTGGGCTACCCGGATTCGGCCGCGGCCCGCGGGCTGCCCACCGACCCGGGCGCGGCTGCACCGGCCCGCCGCAAGCCGAAGCGCCCGGCGCGGGCCGTCGCCCGCGGCATCCGGACGCCCCGCCCGGTCAAGCGGCTGGTGCGATTGGTGCCCGGAGTGCACTGGTAAATCCGCTAGTTGCGTTTGGCCGCACCGGATTGCGGTATTCCCGACCGATGGCCCGGATTACTTCCGACCGGCGCACGCACGCCGACCCGGTCGCCGTCGCGGCGGAACAGCTCACCAGTACGGGCGCGGCCCTGATCCCGTCGTTCGACGTGACCCGAAGCCTGGAGGTGGGCCGTGAAGCCTGGACGCGCTTTGGCCGGCACTGGGACGACCTGGTGCCCGACCCCTATGCGGCGGAGCTGGGCGTGGTGCGGCTACGCCGCTACGGCCAGTACCTGTTCCGCGACGGGGTTGCGCAACGCATGCCCGCCAACACCTTCGCGCAGCCGGACGACTCCAATCCCCTCTACATCAACCGGGGTCGCGACTTCGAGCCGCTGACCGACGCGTTCGGCCAGGATCCCTTGCTGCACAAGGTGATCAAGCTGCTGGCCCGCTTGGCGGCGGCCCTCGACGACGTGGTCAACTGGAACGTCAAGGTGCATCCGTTCCGCGTCCGATCCACCGGCGAGGGCGGCCATCCGACGCCCGAGGGCATGCACCGCGACGGCGTCACCCTGGTCAGCGCGCTGCTGATCGGACGCCGCAACGCCATCGGTGGCGAGAGTTCGGTGTGCGACTCGGACGGTCACCGGTTGCTGACGACAACGCTGGCCGAGCCCGGGACGTTGCTGCTGGGCGACGACCGCCGGAACCTGCACGGCGTCACCCCGGTCCGGCCCATCGACGCCCCCGCGCCGGCGCAGCGCGACGTCCTGGTGATCACTTTCGCGTCCCGCTGGCCCTGAGCGTCCCGGTATCCTTGCCGCGGTGAAGCCCGTTTTCGTCGACGTCGACACCGGTGTCGACGATGCGCTGGCCCTGATCTACCTGCTGGCCAGCCCGGAGGCGGACGTGGTCGGCATCGCCTCGACGGCCGGCAACGTCGCGGTGGATCAGGTGTGTGAGAACAACCTGGGTCTGCTCGAATTGTGCGGGGCCACAGACATACCCGTGTCCAAGGGGGCCCAGCAGCCGTTGAACTGTCCGTTGCGCCCCGGGAAGGCGCACGGCCCCAGGGGCATGGGGTACGCCGACGTGCCGCCCACCCGCCGCCGGCTCACCGACTACGATTCCGCTACCGCCTGGGTGCGCGCGGCACACGCCCACGCCGGGGAGTTGATAGGCGTGGCCACCGCGCCGCTGACCAATCTGGCGCTGGCGCTGCGCGCCGAGCCCGCGCTCCCGACGCTGCTGCGCCGCCTGGTGATCATGGGCGGCGCCTACGACTACCGCGGCAACACCAATCCGGTCGCCGAATGGAACATCAGCGTGGACCCGGAGGCGGCGGCCGAGGTGTTCGCGGCCTGGTCTAAAGCCCTTGGACCCCAACGCCTTCCGATGCTGTGCGGGCTGGATCTCACCCAGCACATCGCGATGACGCCGGAGATGGTGGCACGGCTGGCGGCCGCGGCGAACTCGACCACCACGCCGATGAGCGCCGACGATGAACGCGGCACGCCGTCGACGGCATCGAATCCGCTGATCCGGGTGATCGAGGATGCGCTGCGGTACTACTGCGAGGTCCACCACGACCACGCTCACGGATACGTGGCGCATCTGCACGATCCGCTGGCCGCCGCGGTCGCGCTGGAGCCGGAGCTGGTGACGACCCGGGCGGCGACGGTCGACGTCGAGCTGGCCGGGACCCTGACCCGCGGCATGACCGTGGTCGATTGGTCGGGGCGCTGGGGCCGGGAACCCAACGCGCACATCGGTATTGGCGTGGAACCTGAGGAGTTCTTCGACCGGTTCATCGCACGGGTCGGGATGTTCGCCCGCGATGAGTTCAGGCGACGCGGAACTGCTCGAGATCCGCGTCCTTGACGGTCAACCCGTGTCCGGGCGCGGTGCGGTCCGGGCGCAGCACGCCGCCCGGCTCGGGATCGATGGTCCCGTCGAACGCGAGCCGTTCGATCCGCACGTGGTCGTGGAAGTACTCGAGGTGGCGCAGGTGCCAGATGGCGGTGCCAACCTGGGCGCTGATCTGCGGCGCGCAGTGCAGCGAGAGGTCCATGCCCCGCGCGTCGCACAACGCGGCAACCTTGAGCACCCCGGTGATGCCGAGGGCCCGGGTGACGTCGGCCTGCAGGCAGTCGACCGCGCCCGCGGCAAGCATGCGCTGGAAGTAGGGCAGGTGGTACCCGTATTCGCCGGCCGCGATGTCCATGCCGGCCGGCCCGCGCTCGCACAGCTGGCGTAATCCGTCGAGATCGTCGGAGGACACCGGTTCTTCGAACCACCGCACGTCGTACTCCGCGTAGCGCTCGGCCCACAGCAGTGCCTGCTTGCGCTGATACGCCCCGTTGGCGTCGACGAACAGCTCGGCATCGTCGCCGATCGCCGCCCGCGCTGCCGCGACCCGACCGACGTCGGCGTCCGGGTCGCGACCCACCTTCATCTTGACCCGGGGAATGCCGGCCTCGACCCAGCCGCTCAGCTGCGCGCACAGGGTGTCGTTGTCGTATGAGGTGAACCCGCCGCTGCCGTAGATCGGGGTGGCGTCGTGCACGGCGCCCAGCGCCACGACCAACGGTTCGTCCAACAGGCGAGCGCGCAAGTCCCACAGCGCGATGTCGAGCGCCGAGATCGCCTCGGCGACCACGCCCGGCTTGCCCAGGTTGCGGACCGCGTCCTGCATCTGCGCCCACCGCGCCGGCGGCTGCAGCGCGTCCGCGCCGTCCAGGACGTCGGCCAGCTTGGAGCGGACGACGGTGACGACGGGCGCGCCCGCGTAGGTGTAGCCGACCCCGACCTGCCCGCCGGCCCGCACGCTCGCCAGGACAAGGGTCGTCGAGTCCCACTCCAGGGTGCCGTCGGACTCCGGTGCGTCGGTCGGGATCGAGTAGGCCGAGGCCTCGACGGATTCGACGGGGATCGCTGAACTCGCACGTAAAGCCATGCTGGATGACTACCCGCACACCCGCCGGGTATGCCCGCACCGTTACTCGTAACTCCCCTCGAGATACCAGCGCCGCTGGCGGTAGCACAGCAGAAACGCCCGCTCGTCCTCCAGCAAGACCTGGGCGCGGGCGGCGCTGCCCTTGGCGTCGGGGTCCCACCACCGCTCGTCGACCGGCCACGGTCCGGCCCACCAGCTCAGCCGCTCGTCTCGAGCGTCCACGGTCAGCCGGGCGGGGTCGGCCGAGAACAGCCCCCGTCCGGTTACCCGTATCGGATTGCCTTGGGCGTCAAGCAATTCCACCGGGTCATCGAGCAGGACCGCGGGCGACGGGTCGGGCAGTTGTCCGGGCCACGGCAACCCCGGGTCGGCGCCCGGCACCGGCTCGTCGCCCAGCGGGGTCAGCGTGATGCGTTCGGCGGGCCCGCGGCCGCCGGAGAGCACCGGCACCCGCACCGCCTCCGGGCCGAGCAGGCCCTGCACCCGCACCAGCGCGCGGCGGGCCCGCAGCCGGTCCTCCTCGCCGAGACCGCCCCATAGCGGCAATTGCAGCGCCTCGGCGGACACCACCTCCACCGCCTGCAGCCGCAGCAACGTCACCGCCGCCGTGGGCGCGCGGACTCGGGCATTCCGGTTGCTCAACCACCCGTCCAGCTGCCAGCGCACCCGGTCGGCGGTGGCGTCCTCGGTCAGCGGCTCGGCGCAGCGCCACACCCGTTGCAGCTCTTCGCCGTTGGCGGTGACGGCGTGGATGGCCAGCCGGGTGCATCCCACTCCGGCGGCCATCAGCATCTGGTGCAGCGTGCCGGCCAGCGAGCGTCCGGCGAATGCCGCGGCATCGACCCGGTCGATCGGTGGATCGCAGTCCAGGACGGCCTCGAGTTCCGGCGGCGGCTCCCGCCCGGACGGGCCTCGCTCGGGTTCACCGCAGGCGAACCGGTGCGCGGTCACCCCGTCGGCGCCGAACCTGGAGGCCACATCGGTGCGGGACAGCGCGGCGAACTGCCCGATGGTGCGAATCCCCATCCGCCACAACAGATCCGTCAGCTCTTCTCGGCCCGGACCCGACAGGCTCGGCTCGGTGGCCAGCTGCCGGATCGAGAGCACCGACAGGAACTTCGCGTCGCCACCCGGTTCCACGATCCGGCCCGCGCGCGCGGCGAAGACCGCGGTGGACAACTGGTCGGCGATCCCGACCTGACACTCCGCGCCGGCCGCGGCCACCGCGTCGATCAGCCGCTCGGCGGCCACCTCCTCGGACCCGAAATAGCGGGCCGCCCCGCGCACCGGCAACACCAGGAGGCCGGGCCGCAGCACCTCGGCGCGGGGCACCAGATCGTCCACCGCCGCGATCACTCCTTCGAAGAAGCGGGCGTCGCGGTCGGCGTCGGCGGTCGCGACGTGCAGTTGCGGGCACCGGGCCGCGGCCTCGCGGCGTCGCAGCCCTCGGCGCACTCCCACCGCACGAGCGGCCGGCGAGCAGGCGATCACCCGATTGGCCAACGTGACCGCGATGGGAGCGGTCGCGGGCAGGTCCGCTGCCGCTGCCGCCGCGACCGCGGGCCAGTCCATGCACCAGATCGCTAAAACCCTTGAACCAGAAGGGGATACCACTGGAATTACCCGGCTCGCGCTCGGCCGATCACCCGTCTGCCCGCACACACGCCGCTGACCTGCAGCCGCACCCTGCTGATCCGGCCGAATCCAGGGGCGGGAGCCCCTGGAGAAGCCGAAGTGATCTCGTAGCCGCAGACCCGGGCCGCAAGCCGCGTCGGCGCCCCTTGCCAATCGCCGTCGGTGACCAGCAAGGTGCACCCCTTGCTGCGGGCCCGCGCCACCACCGCCCGCGCGCGGGTATGCGGCACCCGGCGCCCGCCCAGACCGAGTACCACCAAATCCATGCCGTCGATGAGCACCGCGGCCACCTCCACCGGATCGGTCCCGGGATCCGGTATCACCGCCAGCCTGCTCAGATCCGCCCCCATCTCCGCGGCTGCCAGCAGCCCGATGTCCGGCTGGCCGACGACGGCGACGTTGCCCCCGGCCGCCGTCACCGCGGCCACCATGCCCAGCAGCAGCGACCGGGCCCCCGACAGCACCGCCACCGTCCCCCGCGGTAACGGCACCGGGAGCGACTCCGCCAGCCACCGCGGGAGCGCCACCCCGGATTCCGAATCCGGCAGCGGGTCGGGGGCTCGCCCGGACATTGCAGCCATCCGTCGGCGAAGCGATTCCAGCTGTTCAGCGCGGTTATCGGAGGCCAAAGCCGCGGTCATGACTGCCTCCTACTAAACACTCTGTTCGAACGCATGTTCGATATATTTGGAGTAAACACCCAGCCTCCGACAACCGTCAAGAAACGTGAGAGGCTGCTTTATGCGCTCGGTACTGGTGTGGCTGATGGTGCTTTTTTGCGCTTCTTTTCCCGCGCCAACCCATGCCGCGCCGTGTCACCCCGCGGAGCTGTTCGCGACCGACAACACCGATTCCCTGTTCGAGACGCAAGCCGACGTGACGCTCGCGCTGAACGGCACGGCGGTGACGGGATCCACCGCCCTCGACGGCGTGTACTGGTCGACGGCGCTGCAGCAGATCACCCATGAGCGCTCGCGTGAATTTCACCTGTGCGGGGCCGACGGTACGTTGCACACCGCCGCCGAGGCGCTGCGCCGCCAGTTCGACCAGGAAGCCGTCCTGACCTTCGACTACGAGCCCGCGCCGGCAGGGGACGCGATCATCATCGCCGTGCCGGATGTCGACATCGCCCGCTTCGGCGACGCGCTGGCGGCCGACCCGGCTGGGCGCGACCGTATCCGGGGTGGATCCGTCACCGCGACCGACCACACCTTGATCCTGGTCGCCGGGAACGACGATCGCGAGGTCGCACGCAGGCTCGTCGCCGAGGCCGGCGGGAACTGGGATGCGGCCACGATCGCCTACGGCAGAAGAGAATTCGTGGAGTAGCTACTCCCACTCGATGGTGCCGGGCGGCTTGCTGGTGACGTCCAGCACGACGCGGTTGACCTCGGCCACCTCGTTGGTGATGCGGGTGGAGATCCGCTCCAGCACCTCGTAGGGCACCCGCGTCCAGTCGGCGGTCATCGCGTCCTCGCTCGACACCGGCCGCAGCACGATCGGATGCCCGTAGGTGCGGTTGTCGCCCTGGACGCCGACCGAGCGGATGTCGGCCAGCAACACCACCGGGCACTGCCAGATCTGGTTGTCCAACCCGGCGGCGGTGAGTTCCTCGCGCGCGATGGCGTCGGCGCGCCGCAGCGTGTCCAACCGCTTCGCGGTGACCTCGCCGACGATGCGGATGCCCAGCCCCGGTCCCGGAAACGGTTGGCGCGCAACGATTTCCTCCGGCAGACCCAACTCCCGCCCGACGGCGCGCACCTCGTCCTTGAACAGCAGCCGCAACGGCTCGACGAGTTTGAACTTCAGGTCGCCGGGCAGCCCGCCGACGTTGTGGTGGCTCTTGATGTTGGCGGTGCCACTGCCCCCGCCGGACTCCACCACATCCGGATACAGCGTGCCCTGCACCAGGAACTCAACGGGATTGTCCCCCAACACATCCCGCACCGCGCCCTCGAAGGCCCGGATGAACTGCCGGCCGATGATCTTGCGCTTGCCTTCGGGATTGGTCACCCCCGACAGCGCCTGCAGGAAGGTGTCCGCGGCGTCCACGGTGACCAGGTTGGCGCCGGTGGCGGCCACGAAATCGCGCTGCACCTGATCGCGCTCGCCCGCGCGCAGCAGCCCGTGGTCGACGAAGACGCACGTCAGCCGGTCGCCGATGGCGCGCTGCACCAGCGCGGCGGCAACCGCGGAATCCACGCCGCCGGACAGCCCGCAGATCGCGTGGCCGTCGCCGATCTGGGCGCGCACCTGCTCGACGAGCGCCTCGGCGATGTTGGCGGCCGTCCACTCCGCGCCGAGTCCGGCGAAGTCGTGCAGGAACCGGCTGAGCACCTGTTGCCCGTGCGGGGTGTGCATCACCTCGGGGTGGTACTGGACCCCGGCCAGGCGCCGGCCGCGGTTCTCGAAGGCGGCCACCACCGCACCGGGGCTGCTGGCCACCACGTCGAACCCGTCGGGGGCGGCGGTGACGGCGTCGCCGTGACTCATCCAGACCGGCTGCACACTGGGCAGCCCCGAATGCAATTCGCCGCCAACGACTTTCAGCTCGGTCCGGCCGTACTCGCTGGTGCCGGTGTGCGCGACGGTCCCGCCCAGCGCCTGCGCCATGGCCTGAAACCCGTAGCAGATGCCGAACACCGGCAGCCCGAGGTCGAACACCGCCGGATCGAGCTGCGGCGCGCCCTCGGTGTAGACGCTGGCCGGTCCACCGGAGAGCACCAGCGCCACCGGGTCGCGGGCCTTGATCTCCTCGACCGAGGCGGTGTGCGGGATGACCTCCGAGAAGACCCGCGCCTCCCGCACCCGGCGGGCGATCAGCTGCGCGTACTGTGCGCCGAAATCGACCACCAACACAGGGCGGGGCGTCGACACGGTGTCAGCGGGTTCGGCCACGGCAGAAAGTCTAGTGGCTGCCGACGACCGCCCCCGGTCAGCGCTCCGCGGCCTGGATCACGGCGTCGACAACGCTCCTGATTCGGATGGCGGCGTCGGCGGGGTCGGGCTGGCCGGCGTCGAGCCAGGCGATGACGGCGTCGATCGTCATGCTGGGCAGCAGCCGCGCCGCCCAGCTCCGCCACCGATCATCGGCGACGCCCGCGAGGTGGCGGCGGGTGAGGTCGGCCGAGCTCTCGATGAGGGTGTCGATGATGTCGTGAAACTGCGGTTCGCGCGCGACGTAATGGTAGAGCAGCCGGAAGGCGTCCGGATCGGCCGCGGCCGCGCGGATGAACGCGGGGATGCTGGCATCGCCGAGGTCTTCGCCGCCGGTTGCCTCGCGCAGCCTTTGGTGGCCACTCTCTATGACTTCGCGATACAGGTCGGCCTTCGACGCGAAGTGCCGGTACAGGATCACCGGGGTCACGCCGGCCTCCGCGGCGATGGCATCGAGCCCCGTGTTCGCGAAGCCGCCGCGGGCGAAGGCGCGGGTGGCGGCCTCGAGGATCTGCTCGCGCCGTTGGGCGCGGGGCATCCGCCGGGTCGGCTCGGATTGGACAACCGTCACCCCAACCTCCTCTTGTCTAAGCCCAAGTATACAAGTACAGTTGTATAAGGACTCTTATACCTGCTGGGGACATGCGATGACATCCATCGGACTGCCCATACATCGGGTACGGACCCCGGTCGGCGACGTGGGCTGGCTGGTCAGCGACTACACCCACGTGCGACGACTGCTCGACGACGATCGCCTCGGCCGTTCTCATCGCGAACCCGAAACGGCTGCGCGCACAGGCGAATCGGCATTGTTCGGTGGCCCGCTGGGGGACTTCGACACCGAGGCGGCGGACCACGCGAAGATGCGGGCACTGCTACAGCCCCACTTCTCACCCAAGCACCTGCGTTCGCTGGCACCGAGAGTCGAGGCACTGACCACCGGGCTGCTGGACGAACTCGAAAAGCAGGGCCCCCCGGCCGATCTGCACGCGCGATTGGCGCTGCCGCTGCCCATCCTGGTGATCTGCGAGCTGCTCGGGGTGCCCTATTCCGATAGGGACCAGTTCCGTGCCTGGGCGGAGGACGCAGGCAACGTGCGCGATCACGATCGCTCCGAGCGCGGGCTGGCCGCGCTGTTCGACTATGGCCGCGCCCTGGTCGAGCGCAAGCGCGCCCACCCGGGCGACGACGTTATGTCGCGGCTGTGTGCGACCGACGGCGTCTCCGACGAAGACGCCGCCACGATGTCGATGCTCTTGCTGTTCGCCGGGCACGAGACCACCGTGGTCCAGATCGGCTTGGGGACAATGCATTTGCTGACCAACCGCGATCAGTGGGAGGCGCTTGTCGATAACCCCGCGCTGATTCCCAATGCCGTCGAGGAACTGCTACGAGCGTCGACAACCGGGGGCGGGGTGGGCGGCATTCCCCGCTACGCGCGCACGGACTTCGACATCGACGGAGTCGCGATCCACGCCGGAGACCTGGTGCTGCTGGACGTCGGGGCGGCCAACCACGACCCCGCGACGTTCGCCGACCCGCAACGCGTTGATGTCTCCCGCAAGGAAGCCGCCCATCTCGCGTTCGGATACGGCGGGCACTATTGCATCGGAGCGCCGCTGGCCCGCATCGAGCTGAAAGCGGTTTTCGCTCAACTGATTCCACGGTTTCCGTCAATGAATCTCACGGTCGATGCCGCAAGACTGCCCATGCGTCGCGACGTGCTGGCCGGCGGACTCGTCGAACTACCGGTCACGTGGTGATCCAACTCCTGGTGTGCTCCAGCAGGGTGGCCCCGTCGTCGGGCACTAACCGGAACTCGACCGACATGGCGGACAGATGAGGGGCGTATTGCACCCAGCACAATCGCGTGGGCGCCTGTAGCGCTGTCACCCGGCACAGTGCGGTGTCGTCGCGGCCGCGGCGATGACGGATCAACCGAAACGACGTGCCCACCTCGAGCCGTTGGTCCTCGACGGCGTGCTCGACGGCGTCCCAGGTGTCGTACCACTCGGCGATGCCGGCGACGGTGGTGATCAAGTTCCACACCTTCTCCGGCGGCGCGGCGAGGCGTATCGACTTGGAGAGCGTCTGCTGTTCGGCGCGGCGGGATTTCATGCGTGCAGGCTTTCGGCGACGGTCCGGGCCGAGACCGTGGGTGTCACCGCACGAGGTCTGGAGCCGACGCGTTGCGGCCACCAGAACCAGCGTCCGAGCAGGGCCGCGATCGACGGCGTCATGAGGGAGCGCACGACGAGAGTGTCGAAGAGCAGCCCCATCCCGACGATCGTGCCGAATTGTCCGATCATCCTCAGATCGCTGAACACAAAGGACGCCATGGTGAACGCGAACACCAGCCCGGCGGACGTCACCACCGCTCCGGTTCCGCCCATGGCGCGGATGATTCCGGTCTTGATGCCGGCGCCGATTTCCTCTTTGAATCGGGATACCAGCAGCAGGTTGTAGTCCGATCCCACGGCCAGCAGCACGATCAGCGCCATCGCGATGACCAGCCAGTGCAACGGACTTCCGAGAATGTCTTGCCAGACGAGCACCGACAGTCCGAACGAGGATCCCAGCGACAGCAGCACCGTGCCGATGATGACGAGGGCGGCGATCACGCTGCGGGTGATGATCAGCATGATGACGAAAATCAGGCTGGCCGCGGCGATCCCGGCGATCAGCAGGTCGTACTTGGCCGCGTCACTCATGTCCTTGTACGTCGCCGCCGTGCCGCCCAGCTGAATCTTGGCGTCCTCCAAGGGGGTTCCCTTGACCGCGTGGTGCGCGGCCTTTTTGATGGCGTCGACGTGCGAGATGCCCTCGGGTGTCGCCGGATCCCCGTTGTGGGTGATGATGAACCGGGCCGCCTTCCCGTCGGGCGAGAGGAACATCGCCAAGCCCCGTTTGAAGTCGGGGTTGTCGAACGCTTCCGGCGGCAGATAGAAGGAATCGTCGTTCTTGGCCGCGTCGAAGGCCTGCCCCATCGCGCTCGCGTTCTGCTGGGCGGCGTCCATTTGATCCAGCAGACCCGAGAACGAGCTGTACATGGTCATCGTCATCGTGCGCATGGTCGAGGTGGCGTCGATGATCGGCGGCAGCAGCGAGATCAGCTGTGGCAGCATGACATCGAGGCTGTCAGTGTCTTTCACCAGCCCGCCCAGGTCGTCGGTGAGCTTGTCGACGCCATCCAGCGCATCGAATGCCGAGCGCAGCGCCCAGCAGACGGGGATGTCGAAGCAGTGCCGCTCCCAGGAGAGGTAGCCGCGCAACGGCCTGAAGAAGTCGTCGAAATCGGCGATGCGGTCGCGCACGTCGTCGGTGTCCGCGACGATCTGCTTTGTTTGGCCCGCGATGTCGTGGGTGGTGGCCGCGAGCCCACGCATCGCGGCGAGCATCCGTTGCATGGTGTCGATGACGCCCGCCATCTGATCGGCGACGGCGCGCATGTCGGCCATGCGGTCGTGCATGTACTTCATGTTCTCGGTCAGGGTCGTCCCCTGCATGCTGATCTGGAAGGGAATGGACGTGTGCGCGATGGGGGTACCCAGCGGCCGGGTGATGCCCTGGACGCGGGCGACGCCGTCGGCCGCGTAGACGGCCTTGGCAACCCGGTCCAGGATGAGCATGTCGGCGGGATTGCGCATGTCGTGGTCGGTCTCGACGAGAAGCAGGTCGGGGTTGAGCCGCGCCGGCGAAAAGTGCCGGTCCGCCGCGGCGTATCCGATGTTGGACGGTGTGATCGAGGGCAGGTAATTGCGGTCGTTGTAGCTCGTGGTGAACGACGGCAGCGCCAGCAGCCCGACCAGGGCGCTCGCGCAGGTCGCCGCGAGGATCGGCGCGGGCCAGCGCACGACGGCGGTTCCGACCCGTCGCCATCCGCGCGTCTTGATCTTCCGTTTGGGATCGAACAGGCCGAATCGACTGCCCAGGGTGAGGATGGCCGGGCCCAGGGTGAGGGCCGCCGCGACCATCGTGAACATGCCGATGGCACAGGGCGCACCCAGCGTTTGGAAGTAGGGCAGCCGTGTGAAGGACAGGCAGAACATCGCGCCGGCGATGGTCAGGCCCGAGCCCAGGACCACGTGTGCGCTGCCGCGAAACATGGTGTAGTAGGCGGCTTCCCGATCCTCTCCCGCCTGGCGGGCCTCCTGATATCGCCCGACGACGAATATCGCGTAGTCGGTGCCGGCCGCGATGGCGAGTATCGGCAGGATTTGCACCGCGAAGGTCGAAAGCCCGATGGCCCCATGGCTTCCCAGAAACGCGATCACCCCCTGCACGGCGGGCAATTCGATGAAGACCATCAGCAGCGTCAGCAGCACCGTGACCAACGATCGGTACACGATCAGCAGCATCAGCACGATGACCCCGATCGTCACGCCCATCACCTTGCGGGCGCTTTTGTTGCCGAATTCGAGTTGGTCGGTGGTGACGGCCGCCGCGCCGGCGACATAAGCCTTGACCCCAGCCGGTGCCGGCACGCTCGACACGATGCGCCGCACGGCGTCGACGGACTCGTTGGCCAGCGTCTCGCCCTGGTGCCCGGCGAGGAAGACCTGCACATATGCGGCCCTGCCGTCGGGACTCTGCGAGCCGGCCGCGGTGAGCGGATCGCCCCAGAAGTCTTGAATGTGCTCGACGTGCTTCTTGTCCTGTGCGAGCCGGCGCACCAGGTCGTCGTAAAACCGGTGTGCCGTGTCGCCCAGCGGCGCCTGACCTTCCAGGACGACCATGACGGCGCTGTCCGAATCGAACTCGTGAAATACCTGGCCGATGCGCTTCATCGCCTGTATCGCGGGAGCGTCGTCGGGGCTCATCGACACCGCGTGCGCTTCCCCGACCGCTTCCAGTTGTGGCACAACGATATTCGTAATCGCGGCGAGGCCCACCCAGAACAGCAGGATGGGCAGCGCAAGGCGGCGGACCGTTCGCGCGATCACGCGGATTTCACCAGGCAGAAGGTTTGGGGGTTGACGCCTTCGACGGTTCGTTGATCCTTGGTCTGGCCGTTCACCGTGATTCGGCAGCCGATGACCTCACCATCGCCTTGCGCCACGACGTTGACGCTTACCGCCGGGGCGGTAGTGGACACGCTGTAGGTCCACGGCAACCCGGCACCGTCGACTCGCTGCGGTGCGGCGTCGACGTCGAGGTAGTTGATGTCGGCGACGCTCCCCACGGGGCCGAACACCTCGAGGGTCACGCGCTTGGGATTGAACGGCTTGATGTCATCGGCGCGGGGGCTCGCCGCCGACGCGTTGGGGTGCACACCGAATGTCCCGTGCAGCCGGTAGACGGCGAAACCCGCGATAGCGACCAGGGCCGCGATGGCCAGCGGCAGCCACGCACGCTTGACGACAATCATCTGGCTCTAAGCCTCTCGCGGTAGGCAGTAATCAGTCAGATAACTAACATAATACTGAGCCGATGCCAGCGCAATCCGTTCTTCAATTCTTCTCCTTGTCAGTACTCACCTGAGATAGTAAGTTGGCTAACTAGCTTGGTACATGACAAAGGGAAGGCGGACGCCATGAGCATCAACGCACACCAATTCGGTCCGTGGGCCGTCGTGACGGGCGCGTCATCAGGGATCGGGCGCGAGTTCGCCAACCAGCTAGCCGCCGCGGGCATCAACGTGGTGCTGGTCGCCCGGCGCCTGGACGTGCTGCGGGATGTCGGCGCGGAGCTGGCGGAGCGCCACGGTGTGGAGCATCGCGCCCTCGACGTCGACCTGTCCGAGCCGGGCATGCTGACCCCAATCGCCGAGGCCACCAACGACATTGACGTCGGCCTGCTGGTGTCGAACGCCGGTGTGGCCCTGCCCGGGCCCTTCCTGAGCTCCGACCTGCAGGCGCAGCGCGCGGTCCTGCGGCTGAACACCGCGGCGCACCTGGGCCTGAGCCACCACTTCGGTCAACGCCTGGCGCGACGCGGCCGCGGCGGCATCGTGCTCGTCTCCGCGCTGGGCGCGATCCACGGCGTGCCCTACATGGCGCACACCGCGGCGACCAAGGCCTACGTAACAAGCCTCGGCGCCGGACTGCACGGCGAGCTGGCCAAGCACGGCGTGCACGTGACCGTCCTGCACCCGGGACCCACCCGCACCCCCGTGCTGGCCGAGCTCGGCCTGGACCCCGACAAGCTGCCAATACCGCCCTTGACGCCGGACGATTGCGTCCGCGAGGCGCTGCGCGCGCTGCAGCGCAACCGCGCCAACTGCATACCGGGCCGGATCAACCGGGTCAGTGCCGCGCTCGTGCCCGCGGCGTTGACCCGCTCGATGATGTCGCGCATGTTGGCGCGGCCATCGCAGATCAATGCGGCCGCCCAATAGCCCATGGACAAACCAATCTGCCTGATCACCGGGGCCACCGACGGCATCGGCAAGGTCACCGCGACCGCGCTCGCGACAAAGGGTTATGCCGTCGTGCTCGCCGCACGCAACGAAGCCAAGGCGGCGAGCGTCATGAGCGAAATCGTCGCGGCCACCGGCAATCACGACGTCGATTACCTCACCGCCGACCTCACGTCCCTCGCCCAGCAGCAGCGGCTGGCCGACACGTTCGCGGCCCGTTATCCGCGGTTGGACGTGTTGATCAACAACGCCGGGATCGTCGTGACGCGGCGCATCCTGACCGAGGACGGTTATGAGACGACCTTTCAGGTCAACTACCTCTCGCAGTTTTACCTCACCCACTTGTTGCTCGATGAACTGCGAAGGAGCCCACAGGGCAGAATCGTCAACCTGAGCTCGAGCGTGTACCGCGTGGGCAAGTTCGAACCCGACAACCTGCAAGGCGAGCAACGATTTTCGGCCATCCGCGCCTATGCGGCGTCCAAGCTCCTCGTGCTGTTGTTCACC
Source organism: Mycobacterium sp. IS-1264 (assembly GCF_001954195.1). Classification (GTDB taxonomy): domain Bacteria; phylum Actinomycetota; class Actinomycetes; order Mycobacteriales; family Mycobacteriaceae; genus Mycobacterium. The sequence continues at coordinate 82,118 of NZ_MBES01000037.1, forward strand.
ATCGAGTTGGCGCACCGGCTGGCGTCGACGCGGGTCACCGCGAACGCCGTGCATCCCGGGATCGTCAGGACACCGATGATGCGGGACGCCCCGGGAGCCCTGCGTGCGATGTCCTATGCGGCGCTGCCGTTTTCGATTTCCCCCGACAAGGGCGCGGCCACCTCGGTGGACCTTGCCTCCTCCACGCGGCGAGCGCAGCACTCCGGCCAATACTTCGCGCGTGCTAAGGCTAGGAGCGTCAAGACCTCCTACAACACGCACGAGAACAGGAATCTGTTGTGGGCGTTGAGCATGGATGCGTGCCGTCTATAGTCCGTGAGTGATATGGCTGACTCAACCGATTCCGACGATGCCGCCCCGCCGACGCCCCCGGGCAAGCGAGAGCGACTGATCGCCGCCGCATGCGATCTGTTCCATCGCCAGGGCATCGCGGGTACCACGCTCGCGCACATCGCCGAGGCCGCCGACGTACCGCTGGGCAACGTGTACTACTACTTCAAGACCAAGGACGACATCGTGGCCGCAGTCGTCGAGGCGCGCACCGACGAAATCCGATCCGCCACCGCGGCCGTGCAACGCCGGCACGGTAGCCCCAAGGCCCGGCTCAAGGCGCTCGTGGGCATGTTGGCCGACTCGCGTGACACGATCGCCGACCACGGCTGCCCGTTGGGCACCTTGTGCACCGAGCTCGCGAACCAGCCGGGCCAATCGCCCGCCCTGACCGCTCCACTCATGCAGACCCTGCTGGACTGGGCCGAGCAGCAATTCCGCGCCATGGGTCGCCGCGACGCCCGCGACCTGGCGCACCAACTCGTCATCGCCTACGAGGGCAGCGCGGTCCTCACGAACGCGCTGGCCCAACCCGAGATCATGACGCGCGAAGCCAGGCGGCTGGAAAAGTGGATCAACGCCTTGGAGGTCTGACGGGGCGTGGGTGTCACATCAAGTGGGTCGGTTGGGTGATGCCGAATTGGGCGTTGGCATAGCGCTTCAGGGCGGACGGGCTGAAGTACACGTGCTGACCGACGGTATGTAAGTCCCGGAAGCATCGCTGCAGCGGATGGGTCGCGTGCACCGCCCCCGCACCGGTCAGGCCGAACGTCGCGTCGACCGCGTGGCGCGCCGCGCGCATTGCCTGCTGGGCGGCGAGCTGGAAACGAGCGCGCTGCTGTAGCGACGGTGTGTCGCCGGCGAGCGCGGTGTCCCACAGGGCGCCGGCCTCGTCGAGAACGAAGGCCCGCGCCGACCGCAAAGCCGCTTCGGCACCGGCGAACTCGACCTGCGCGACAGGGTCCTCGGCGAGGGGCTCGAAGGTGCCGGCACGGGTCTTCGTGGGCGCAAGGTCGGCGAATTCGTCGAGCGCGCGCCGCGCGATCCCGAGCGGGACACCGACCAAGGCGACTCCGACCAGTGTGAAGAACGCCAGTCTCCACAATGGGCCGTCCTGGCGGGCCGGCTCGAAGAACGGGCGGATGGTGTGTTCTTCGGCAACGTGCAGACCTCGTGCGACCACGTCATTGCTGCCCGTGGCGCGCAGCCCCAAAACGTCCCAGTTGTCCACGATTTCGGCGTTGGCGCGCGGAAAGAACGCAAGGCGCCAGTCCGGGCCCTGTCCCGCGATCATTCTCGGCGCCTGACTGTCCAAGCCGTCGAAGACGAACATCCCGGCCAGCAACCATTCGGCGTGGCGGCAACCGCTGGCGAAAGGCCAACGGCCGTCGACTGTGAACCGGCCGCGGTCATCCTGGACGGCTCGCCCGGTGGGGGCAAACACGGTGGCCGCCAAAAAATCCGCGTCCGGGCCGAACAGTTCTAGGGCGACCGCAGGCTCGAGCCAAGCGGTGAACGCCGGAGCGCCGGAGCCGATCGCCCCAATCCAGCCCGTCGAACCGTCGGCACGCGCCAGTTCCTCGATCATCTGGATGAACTCCGCGGGTGCCACTTCAAAGCCGCCGAGCGAGCGTGGTTGCAAGGCACGGAAGATGCCGGCAGCACGCAGCCGCCCGACCAGATCGATCGGCAATGTCCCGAGCGCCTCAGCGTCATCGGCGCACCGCGCAATTTCCGGCGCCAGGCCACGCGCGACCGCCATGGAATGGTCGCCGTCCGCCAGCGTGGCGGGAGCAGGTGTAGCGATTGTCATGTCTGGCTCCCCATGTCTGATACAGTAAATAGTAATAGATACAGGAGCATGTACTGAAATATGGGATCTGTCAAGAGCCAGCCTCCGCGCCGCTATGACTCGACCCGTCGTCGCCAACAGGCGCAACAGAACCGGCAGGCGGTGCTTGCGGCCGCCCGGAAGCGCTTCCTGGCGCAGGGTTATGCGGCGACGACCATTGCGGAGATCGCGGGCGACGCCGGCGTGTCAGTCGAGACGGTGTACAAGGCCTTCGCCACCAAGGCGGGCGTCCTCAAAGCGCTCTTCGATGTGTCCGTCGCCGGCGATGACGAACCGATCCCCATGGTCCAGCGAGACGTCATCCAGGAGGTGCTCAAGGCGCCCCGGGCCGCCCGCAAGATCGAGATCTACGCCAAGCACCTGGCCTCCACGATGCCGCGCAGCGCTCCAGTCCAGCTGCTCGCACGCGACGGCGCCGCGTCGTCCCCAGACGCCGCGACGGTCTGGAAGCAGATCCGGCACGAAACTCTCACGGCGATGACGATGTTCGCCTCCGACCTGGCCCACACCGGGCAGCTGCGGGTCAGCGCCACACACGCCCGCGATGTCCTCTGGACGTACCACGCACCCGAGCTTTACGAACTCCTCGTTCTGGAACGCGGTTGGTCGGCCTCCCGCTACGGCAAGTTCATCGCCCACGCATTGATCGGCGCGCTGCTGGAAAACCGAGACTGACTCCCGACTACAGCGAAAACGCCTGACGCACCGCGTCGACCGCGCCCGGGTCGCCCGCGAAGTCGATGCGCCGCAGCGCCGCCTTGCGCTTGGCGTCGGTTGACCCGAGGCGGGCGTTGACAAGGTCCGCCGCGCTGGCGGTGATGGTCACCGCCGGCTCGCCGCGCGCGCCGGCGAGGCGACCCTCGGTCACCGCGAACTCGAAACGGCGGCCGTCGATCTCGATGCGGCACGTCGCCTCCAGACCGGCCGCGGCACCCGAGTCGAAGCCCAGCAGGATGCCCGCCAGGAACCCGTTCAGCGGCGAGACCGGCCCGTCCCCGATCGGACGCACCGTGTACACGCTCAGCGACGACGGCTGGCAGCGGGTGCTGCCGGTCCTGCGGAGCATCGCA
>NZ_MBES01000038.1 GCF_001954195.1 Mycobacterium sp. IS-1264
TCCAACGGGATCGGGCTGACTTCAAGGCCCTCCAGCACCAAACCCGCCGCCGGGTCCTCATGACCGGCGAAATTCTGCCAGGCCAACGACACCTGAATCAGTGGGTGATGGCGCAGCGACCGAGCCGGATTGAGCCGCTCCACCAACACCTCAAACGGCACGTGCTGATGTTCGAACGCCTCCAAACTGCGTGCCCGAACCTGCGCCAACAGTTCAGCGAAGGTGGGATCACCGCCCACATCCACCCGCAGCACCAAGGTGTTGACAAAAAAGCCCACCAACTCATCGAGCGCCGGATCACCCCGACCCGCCACCGCGAAGCCCACGGCCACATCAGAACTGGCACAAACCTTCGACAACAACACCGCCAACCCGGCCTGCACCACCATGAAACTCGTCGCGTTATGCTCACGGGCCACCCGAGCAACCTGGCGCTGCAACCCCGCCGACCACTCCACACCCACACTGGCCCCACACTGATCAGCCACCACCGGATAAGGCCGATCAACAGGCAACTCCAAACGCTCAGGCATCCC
>NZ_MBES01000039.1 GCF_001954195.1 Mycobacterium sp. IS-1264
CGATCCCGCCGCGGACCCCCGCAACAGAACTGCCCGACCGCGGTTGGCGACGCGTCCTGAGGCTGATCACCTTTGACCTCGTCAAGCTGGGTCCGTCGGCCACGCAGCGGCAGGAGGCTCAGTTCGAGGCAACCATCCGGGCCGGCCTGCACGGCAATTACAAGGTGGGCGTGCTGGGCAAGGGGGGTGTCGGAAAGACGTCGGTCGCTGCGAGCGTCGGATCGCTGTTCGCCGAGCTCCGTCCCCAGGACCACATCGTCGCCATCGACGCCGACACCGCCTTCGGCCGGTTGAGCAGCCGGGTCGATCCACATTCGACGGCCTCGTTCTGGGAGCTGACGTCGAACAAGAACCTGCGGTCCTTCACCGACGTCATCGAGCGGGTCGGGCGCAATTCCGCCGGGCTGCACGTGCTCGGCGGGGAGCCGGCCTCGGGCCCACGCCGGGTTCTCGATCCCGCGATCTACCGCGAAGCCGCGTCGCGGCTGGACCGCCACTTCACCATCTCGGTCATCGATTGCGGCTCGACCATGGACTCTCCCGTCACTCAGGAGGTGCTGCGCGATCTGGACGCCCTGATCGTGGTCTCCTCGCCGTGGGCGGACGGAGCCTCCGCCGCCGCGCGGACGCTGGAGTGGCTGTCGGATCA
>NZ_MBES01000040.1 GCF_001954195.1 Mycobacterium sp. IS-1264
CACCGACGACGACCGCGCCCGGCGCCGCGGCCTGACCCTGGGCAACCAACAAGCCGACGGCATGTCGCAGCTACGCGCGTGGCTGACCCCCCAGCTGCGCGCCACCCTCGAGGCCGTGCTGGCCAAGCTCGCCGCCCCCGGCATGTGCAACCCCGACGATCAGACCCCATGCGTGGACGGCGCTCCCATGCAAGAAGCCATCGACAACGACCCCCGCAGCGCCGCACAGCGCAACCATGACGGGCTCAATGCCGGGTTGCGCGCGCTGTTGGCGTCGGGAAAACTCGGTCAGCACAACGGACTACCGGCCTCGATCATCGTCACCACCACCCTGGCCGAGCTGGAAGCCGCCGCCGGACGGGCACTGACCGGTGGGGGCAGCATCCTGCCGATGAGCGATGTGATCCGCCTGGCCCGCCACGCGCGGCACTACCTGGCCATCTTCGACAAGGGCAAGACCCTGGCGCTGTATCACACCAAACGCCTGGCCTCCCCCGCACAACGAATCGTGTTGTACGCCAAGGATCGTGGCTGCACCGCACCCGGTTGCACCGTGCCCGGCTACTACAGCGAAGTCCACCACGTTGTGGGCTACGCCACCTGTGGCTGCACCGACGTCGACAACCTCACCTTCGGCTGCCCCACCCAACACCACATCGTCCAACCCGAGGGTTGGAGCACCCGCAAGAACGCCAAGGGCGAAACCGAATGGATCCCACCGCCCCACCTCGAACGGGGCCAACCCCGAACCAACACCTACTGGCACCCCGAAAAACTGCTCCGCGACGGAGACGACGACGATGACCACGCCGCCGACGATGACGACGCGGCATAACCCCTGAAGCACTAACGTGAGTCGGGTGAATGGGCAACGCACCCTGCTGGTGATGCGGCACGCGAAGGGACACAGCGAGATTGATGAACTTATAGACTTGGCGGCGAATCCTTGCGCAGTGGAAACTCGGTGATACAGTACTCCATCAACTTGACCATCTGATCGTAGATGTCGCGGTTTCGGCTTAAGTGCCTCTCAGGAAGAGTTCGGCCGCGCTCCATTCTCGGATCGTCGGGCGATATTCTCTCTCGTACTGCTATCAGGTTTTCGAAATCTTTGCGGTCTTCGTCCATGAGTTTGTATATCTCGCTAGCGGGCTGGAGGATTTCCTTGTCACTGGTGAGGGTCATGAGTGTGAAATCGCGAACTGCTAAACGCAGGCATATGTTCCAGACTGTTTCATGATAAGCAGCTTCCGATTGCTCTCTATACCGTTCGAACCTCTCGGCCAACAACTGAGCATTCTCGGGTGAGTATTTCGTCTCTGCGTTGAATTGGTTGAAGGCTGTGTCGATCAACTCACTCATGCGCTTGCCCAACTTGCTGCTCTCGAGTCTGTATTCGTCTAGGTCGCTCAAGTATGCAGCAAGCTCGACGCGCAGCTTGTCGTTGCGCGCGTCCACGCGGCCTTGTTGGAATCTTTCGTCTGCGCTTTGCAGTGTGCGGCGGTTGTATCGAGCATTCACCGCGATCGCTGCTGCTGCGATCGCTACCGTAAAGAGGTTACCCCAACCTGGCGTGTACCAACCCGTTACACCATTCCACACAGCGTGCCAAAACTCGCACAAATTGCGCATGATATCGGAGATCACGGTGACCAAGGTTAAGTCATCGTCGTGACCGAACGTGTACAAATCACGTAGCGGTTCCGGCGCCCGCGGTGAGTCACAACTCGTCGGAGCGCCTTCCCTGCTAACCGCGCCGTGGCCGGGCCCGCAACCGTTCGGTCGGAATCGCCAAATCCCAGACCATCCGATGACCGTCGTTCCTCGTTGTATGGACGAGCAACCGTGGGTGGTCGGCCTCCTGAAGGCGCCCATCGGCCGTACCTGCGAGCGCAGTGTCAAGCCATCGTTCAATTTGCGCATCTGTTTCTTCGGTCACCGGGGCCGTGCTGCCTAGAATGAGGACCTGCCGATTATCGGCGAGGCCAAAGCTGCAGAGCGGGACCATGTCTCGAGGATCAAGCTCGATCATGCGTCCGGTTGGCCGCAAGATGTAGACGTGGAGGTACCGGGCCGAACCTTCCGGCGGTGGCGGGACCCAGTAAATGTCCTGCGGTAGTTTCGAATCGTCGTGCTCCTCTAGGTCCTGATGCCTGATGCGGATCGAGAACGCCAAGGTCCAACCGCTGTCACCGATTTCGGGAGGTTGGTCCCACTTATCGACGACACGACTTCGTCCGGTGTAGCCAGCCGCTCTGGCTTGCTGCTCGGCCCGTTCGTTATCGACAAACTGGTGTAGCCACATGCCCGTTTTGTGGAAACTCCATTTTTGGACACCGGCGGTGTTGCGCTCAGCGATGTAGAAATCACCTGAGTTAGGGGTCGCCCACACGTTCCACACCGTCCCGCGAGGGGCGTCGCGTTCACCGACTGCGAGCCTGAGCTTGCCGCCAGGCGTGACCTCGTGTTGCTCAACGGTCCCATCCGGAAACTGCAACCAAAATAGCTGGGGCATCGCCGCAGAGTACGCCCAGTCGTATGTTCCCAGGACCGGATGGATGTGATGGCGAGCGCAGGGTCAGGGGTGATCACAGTTCTGCCATGCGATTGCCGTCGCTGATTGGGGATCGGCAGCGCGTCAAGAGAAAGTTACGCCGACGAGGACGCCGCCGACGATGACGACGACGCTGCGTAGCGCTTCGAGCACTAACGTGGGCCGGGTGAACGGGCAACGCACCCTGCTCCTGATGCGGCATGCGAAGTCGTCGTACCCGGATGGCGTCGCCGACCACGACCGGCCGTTGGCACCGCGAGGCATCCGCGAGGCCGGGCTAGCCGGCGACTGGTTGCGCGCCAACGTGCCGCCGATCGACGCCGTGCTGTGTTCGACGGCCACTCGCGCCCGGCAGACGTTGGACAAGACGGGCATCGACGCCATGGTGCGATACAGCGAGCGACTCTACGGTGCCACCCCCGGCACGATGATCGACGAAATCAACGGGGTCACCGACAGCGTCAACACCCTGCTCGTCGTCGGGCACGAACCGACGACGTCCAACGTGGCGATCGGCCTAGCGGGCGCCGACGGCACCGATACGGCAGCGGTGCAACGCATTTCGGAGAAATTCCCGACGTCGGCGATCGCGGTGCTGACCGTGGCCGGCGACTGGAAACGCCTGGAACTGAACCGCGCCGCGCTGGTCGGCTTCGAGATCCCGCGCTGACCTACGAATTGGTGGCCAGCGTCAGCTCCATGAGCTTGATGGCCTGCGCACAGGCGTCGATACCGGGCGCCTGGGGATTTACCCACCAGCCGACCACCCCCGCCGCGTCGCTCGCCACTCCACACGCGCCGTTCGGATCGTCGGGGCGCATCACAATCGAGTTGATGCCCGCGATCTGACGGCTCTCGACCTTGTACCTCAGGAAGTCAGCAACCTTGCGCTCGTTGCCGAGGCTGCCCTGTTCGAACCAAAACCGGGTGATGTCGATCAGTCCGGCGGGGTTGGCCGCCTGCCACCGGCAGATCGCTCCGACGAAGGTGCTCTGGATGTCAAGCGGATCGGCACCCACGGTCTTTGCCAGAATGTCGGAGGTCAGGACCTCGCATTCCTTCAGCAGGTTCGGGTACTGCTGTTGGGAGTTGTTATTGGGGGACGGCCCGCCCGCCTTGATGGCTTTACCGCCGACCGACCGTGAACAACCGGTCGCCACCACCCCAGCCACCATCAGCGCGATGATCAACACGGCTACACCGCCACGCAGGCCTCTTCTGCTCATTTCGCGTTCGCAATCGACTGCCGGGCCAGTTCTTTGGCTATGTCACACGGCGGCGGGAACGGCTTCTGGCTAAAGCTGATCGACCATTCGATGAAGTCGTCCTGGAATTGGATGCCGACCTCGCACAGCGAGTCACCCAGGTTCGGTTCGTTGCCGACGGCGATGAAACCGCCGTGGCCGTTGATGTTGATGTCGTCGACGCTCGCCCGCGACAGCTCCTCGGTCTTGCGTTCGCGACCGATCGGGCTGCCGCGGTACCAGGAGAAGGAGAAGTGCGGGCCGAGAATGCCGCCGCCCGCGAGCCACTGGCATCCAACGGAGTTCCGGGCGGTATTGATCAGTCCGTTTACCTTGGTCAGTTCCGCCACCGTCTGATCGCCGACGCCGCCGCATTGCGGGAACATCGGCCCGTGGTGACCGTCCCCGCTCCCAGGTTCGGTCGATGAAGTCGCGCCTGGTTTGTTGTCGCCGGAACTCGAGCACCCCGCAGAGATCAGGATCGTGGCCGACGCCGCGATGGCGAGCGCTGTCAAGTTACGCCGCACCGGTACTCTGCTTCTTCTCAGCCTGCTGCCGGTCCACACGATGCCCCACACGATGCACTGTAGCGGCAGCCCCGCGGGTCAACCACTGACGCGGCCGCTGAGCTGGCAATTCAACGCCTTTGCCGGGTGCGGCGCGAGCGCGCAACCCTCCGGCGGTGCTCGGGACCGGGACCCCTGCCATATGCGACAGTTACCAAATGCTCCTGGCACTGCTGCGCCAGTACATCCGGCCGTACCGTCGGCTGGTTGTGGTGCTGACGGTGCTCCAAATAGTCAGCACCCTGGCGACGCTGTACCTGCCGACGGTCAACGCGGCGATCATCGACGACGGCGTCGCCAAGGGCGATACCGCCGCCATCCTCAGCCTCGGCATGCTGATGCTCGCGGTCACGGGTGTGCAGCTGTTGTGTTCGGTCGGGGCGCTCTACGTCGGCTCGCGGACGGGGATGGGCTTCGGCCGCGACCTGCGCTGGGCGATGTTCGAACACGTCACTACCTTCTCCGAGCGCGACACCGCACAGTTCGGCGCACCGACGCTGCTGACCCGCAGCACCAACGACGTCCGGCAGATCCAATACCTGGTCCAGATGGGGGCCACGGTTCTGGTCACCGCGCCGATCATGTGTGTCGGCGGCATCTTCATGGCGATCCATCAGGAGGCCGCGTTGACGTGGCTGCTGCTGGTCAGCGTTCCGATCCTGGCCGTGGCCAACTACTGGATCATGTCGCACATGCTGCCGCTGTTCCGCAGGATGCAGAGCCTGATCGACGGCATCAACCGGGTGATGCGCGACCAACTTGCCGGCGTCCGCGTAGTGCGCGCGTTCACCCGCGAACGCTTCGAGCGCGACCGGTTTGCCCGAGCCAATGCGGCGCTATCGAACGCCTCGCTGGACGCCGGTAGTTGGCAGGCGTTGATGCTCCCGATCACCACGCTGACCATCAACGTGTCCAGCGTCGCGCTGATCTGGTTCGGCGGGCTGCGCATCGATCGCGGCCAGATGCAGGTCGGCTCGCTGACCGCGTTTTTGGCCTACTTCACCCAGATCCTGATGGCGGTGCTGATGGCGACGATGACGCTGGTCATCTTGCCCCGGGCGTCCGTGTGCGCCGAACGGATCACCGAGGTGCTGTCCACCCGCTCGGCGATCGGCGATCCGCCGAGCCCCAAATTCCCGCGCGGCGGGATCACCGGCGTTGTGCGCGTGCAGGACGCCACCTTCACCTATCCCGGTGCGGATCGCCCAGTGCTGCAGGACATCTCGTTCACAGCGGCCCCCGGCACCACCACGGTTATCGTCGGCAGCACCGGCTCGGGAAAGTCGACGCTGATATCGCTGATCGCCCGGCTCTACGACGTGACGGCCGGGGCCGTCCTCGTCGACGACGTCGACGTCCGCGACTACCACACCGAGCGACTCTGGTCCGCGATCGGGCTGGTTCCCCAGCGCGGATACCTCTTCTCCGGCACCGTCGAGGAAAACCTGCGTTACGGCAAGGCTGACGCGTCGGACGAGGAGATGTGGGAAGCGCTGCGAATGGCGGCCGCCGACGGATTCGTCCGGGCACACGACGACGGGCTGCGCATGCGCGTCGCCCAGGGCGGGATCAACTTCTCCGGCGGGCAACGCCAGCGGCTTGCCATCGCCCGCGCGGTCATCCGCCGCCCGGCCATCTATCTTGTCGACGACGCCTTCTCCGCGCTCGACGTGCACACCGACGCGCGAGTTCGCGATTCGCTGCGAGCGATATCCGCGGGCGCCACCATCATCGCTGTCACGCAACGAATTTCGACCGCGGCGCAGGCCGATCAGGTGATCGTCGTCGACAACGGGATCATGGTCGGGTCGGGCACCCATGAATCGCTGTTGACCGACTGCCCCACCTACGCCGAATTCGCCGACTCCCAGTCCGTCGGCGCCGGAGTTGGGGACGCACAATGACGGCGGTCACCAGTAGGCCGACCCGGGGCGTCGCGCCGGCGCCGGCCGCGCGGTCCCGAGATTTCTGGGGTTCGGCGACGCGGCTGGTGAAACAGCTTGCGCCGCAACGAGGGCTGGCCACCGCGGTGATCCTCCTCGGCATCACCGGCACGGCGATCGGCGTCGTCGTTCCGCGAATCCTCGGCCATGCCACCGATCTGCTGTTCAACGGCGTGATCGGCCGCGGCCTTCCGGCCGGCATCACCAAAGCACAGGCCGTCGCGGCGGCCCGCAGCCGGGGCGACACGGGCTTCGCCGATCTGCTGTCGGGGATGAACGTGGTGCCGGGCAAAGGAGTGGACTTCGGCGCGGTGGCCAGAACGCTGGCGGTGGCGTTGGCACTGTATCTGGTTGCGTCGCTGCTGATTTGGGTACAAGCGCGGCTGCTGAACCTCACGCTGCAGCGCACCATGGTGGCGCTGCGTTCCCAGGTCGAGGACAAGGTGCACCGACTACCACTGGCCTACTTCGACGGCCGGCAGCGCGGTGAGCTGCTCAGCCGGGTCACCAACGACATCGACAACCTGCAATCGTCGCTGTCGATGACGCTCAGTCAGCTGCTGACGTCGATCCTGACCATCGTGGCGGTGCTGGCGATGATGGTGTCGATCTCGCCGCTGTTGGCGCTCATCACATTGCTCACGGTGCCGGTCTCGCTGCTGGCCACGCGCGCGATCGCGCGCCGTTCGCAACGGCTGTTCGCGGCCCAGTGGAAGAGCATCGGACGGCTCAACGCGCACATCGAGGAGACCTACAGCGGGTTCACGATCGTCAAGACGTTCGGCCACCAGGCGGCGGCGCGCGAGCAGTTCCGCGGTTTGAACGACGACGTCTACCACGCCAGCTTCGGCTCCCAATTCTTCTCCGGCCTGGTCGCGCCGGCGACGACCTTCGTCGGCAACCTGGGATACGTTGCGGTGGCCGTGATGGGCGGGCTGCAGGTGGCCACCGGACAAATCACCCTCGGCAGCATTCAGGCATTCATTCAATATGTGCGGCAGTTCAATACCCCGCTGAGCCAGGTCGCCGGGATGTACAACACCCTGCAATCCGGAGTCGCCAGCGCTGAGCGGGTGTTCGAACTGCTCGACGAGCCGGAGGAGGCGCGGGCACCCGAGCCAGGTCACGAGCCGGCCGGACCGGCCGGTCGATCCGGTCCGAGCGGACGGGTCGAGTTCGAGCGCGTCAGCTTTGCCTACCGTCCGGGCACCCCGGTCATCGAGGACCTGTCGCTGGTGGCCGAGCCCGGCAGCACGGTGGCGATCGTCGGACCGACCGGCGCCGGCAAAACCACCCTGGTGAACCTGCTCATGCGGTTCTACGACGTCGATTCCGGCCGGATCCTCGTCGACGGTGTCGACATCACCACGATGAGCAGGCAAACGCTGCGCTCGCGCATCGGCATGGTGCTGCAGGACACCTGGCTCTTCGACGGGACGATCGCGGAAAACATCGCCTACGGGCGGCCCGAGGCCAGCGAGGACGAGGTGGTGGAAGCCGCCAAGTCTGCCTACGTCGACCGGTTCGTGCACACCCTGCCCGCCGGCTACCAGACCCGGGTCGGCTGGGACGGCGGCAACCTCAGCGCCGGCGAGAAGCAACTCATCACGATCGCGCGCGCGTTTCTTGTCCGCCCGCAGCTGTTGATACTCGACGAAGCGACCAGCTCGGTCGACACCCGAACCGAGGCGCTCATTCAGCGCGCCATGTGTGAGCTTCGCCAGGATCGCACGAGTTTCATTATCGCGCATCGTCTTTCGACCATCCGCGACGCCGATCGCATTCTGGTGGTGGAATCCGGCCGGATCGTCGAACAAGGCAATCACGCCGAGCTGCTGACCCGCCGGGGCGCCTACTACGCGATGGCCCAGGCGTTTTCCGAATCCACGAACTACGCATCGGAATGACGGAAGGACGGCGCGATGGCGGACAAACGTCTCGAATTCGGCCTGCTCGGGCCGTTAGAGATGAGCGTTGACGGCACGTTGGTGCCGTTGGGCACGCCCAAGCAGCGAGCGGTATTAGCCATGCTGCTGATCAATCGCAACAGTCCGGTGGGCGTCGAGCGGCTCATCACCGCCGTGTGGGAGGAGCGGCCCCCGTCGGGCGCGCGGGCCAGCATTCACTCGTACGTGTCCAATCTGCGCAAGCTGCTCAGCGGCGCCGGGATTGATCCACGAACGGTGTTGGCCGCGGCGCCGCCGGGCTACCGACTCAGCATCCCCGAGGACGCTTGCGATCTCGGACGGTTCATCACCGAGAAGACCGCGGGCGTGCACGCGGCCGCCGCCGGCCGCTTCGAACATGCCAGCCGGCACCTGACGGACGCGCTGGCTCAATGGCGCGGGCCGGTCCTCGACGACTTGCGCGACTTCCAGTTCGTCGACACCTACGCCACCTCGCTGTCCGAGGAAAAGATGCTCGCCCACACCGCGAAGGCGGAAGCCGAACTCGCTTGCGGACGGGCGGCCAACATCATCGCCGAGCTCGAGGCGCTGACCGCCGAGCACCCCTACCGCGAGCAGCTGTGGGCCCAGCTGATCACCGCCTACTACCTCACCGACCGCCAATCCGACGCGTTGGCCGCCTATCGCCGCGTGAAAACGACGCTCGCCGATGACCTCGGCATCGACCCCGGTCAAACCCTGCGCGATCTCAACGAGCTCATCCTGCGCCAGGATCCGTTGGACGCCAAGAAATCGGCCAAGACCACCGCCGTCGGCACGATCACCGCGCTCGACCAGCGCACCCAGGTCCCGGGCCAGAAAACGGTCGCATATCTCGACGGAGCCTCGGGGCGCCGCTACCCGCTGCTGGCCGCGGCGACCCGGATTGGGCGGCAAAGCGATAACGACATAGTTCTCGATGGCGCGAACGTCAGCCGGCACCACGCAGTCATCGTCGACACGGGCACCAGCTACATCCTCAACGACCTCCGTTCGTCGAACGGCGTGCACGTGGGGCACCAGCGGATCCGCTCGGCCGCCACCCTCAACGACGGGGACCACATCCGCATCTGCGACCACGAGTTCACGTTTCGGATCGCCGTGGCGGACAAAACCGGCCATACCACCCAGGTCTAGCCGCGAGGCCGAATACGGTTGCCGTGCACGGCTTTTATTTCGCGACCTAGCATTACCGCAGTGCTGTACCGCTTCGCGGCCAAGCCGCATGACAACCACCACAGGGCTTTTCGGCGTGTGACGCTTTCGCCGACATCCGGCCGTATGGTCGCTGGGCGGTAGGCCGGTTGTTATAGGTGATCTGGGCGAATGTGGGCAAACTTGTTGGTATGGTCGGCGGGTCTGGGGTTGGTTTGGAGGATCTGGGATGAGTGACGGTCAGGCCTCGCGGGTGGGGTCGATGTTTGGTCCTTATCACCTCAAGCGGCTGTTGGGCCGTGGTGGCATGGGTGAGGTGTATGAGGCCGAGCACACCGTCAAGGAGTGGACGGTGGCCGTGAAGTTGATGTCGGACACCTTTAGCCGCGATCCGGTGTTTCGTGAGCGGATGAAGCGCGAGGCCCGTATTGCCGGGCGTTTGCAGGAACCCCATGTGGTGCCCATTCATGATTACGGCGAGATCGATGGACAGATGTTCATGGAGATGCGCCTGATCGAGGGCACCGATCTCGATAGTGTGCTCAAGCGGTTTGGTCCGTTGACCCCGCCGCGGGCGGTGGCCATTATCGCCCAGATCGCCTCGGCGCTCGATGCCGCTCATGCGGCCGGGGTGATGCATCGAGACGTCAAGCCGCCCAACATTTTGGTCACCCGCGATGATTTCGCTTATCTGGTCGATTTCGGTATCGCCAGTGCCACCACCGATGAGAAGCTGACCCAGTTGGGCACGGCGGTGGGCACGTGGAAATACATGGCGCCGGAACGGTTTTCCAACGATGAGGTCACCTATCGCGCCGACATCTATGCGCTGGCGTGTGTGCTCTATGAGTGCTTGACCGGTTCCCCGCCGTATCGGGCCGACAGTGCCTCCACGTTGGTCACCGCGCATCTGATGCAGCCCATCCCCCAGCCCAGCACGGCACGCTCGGGCATCCCCAAGGCCCTCGACGGCGTGATCGCACGCGGCATGGCCAAAAAACCCGAAGACCGCTTCGCCAGCGCCGGCGATCTGGCCCTGGCCGCCCACGAAGCCCTATCCGACCCCGACCAAGACCACGCCGACAACATCCTGCGCCGCAGCCAAGAAGCCACCCTGCCCGGCGCACCGTCACCAGCCGCGGCATCCCCGAGCCCGCCGGCGCAAGACGCGCCCCCGCCGTACGCCGGCGCCGCCGGGCCCCCTTCCGGCCCGACGGCGGCCGCGCAGCCCGGGCAGTCCTGGGGACCCCCAAGTGGGCCGGTGCCCGCGGCTGCCCAGCCGGCCGCCGCGTCGTTTTACCAAGGCGCCGGCCCCAACTGGGGCACACCCCCGCCCCACCAACCCTGGAACCAACCACCCAAGCCCAAACGCAACCCCTGGCCCCTCGTCGCCGGCGCCGCGGCGCTGGTGGTCGTCCTCGTCGGCGCCGCCATCGGCATCGCAATCGTCATGGGCGGCAACGACGACAACAACCCGCAGGCGCACAGCACCACGACGACGGCGCCCACCACCACGAAGACCTCGCGGTCCACCACCACCACGACCCCGGGCGGCGATTCACAAGGCAAGCTGCTCAGTCAGCTGCCCGCCGGCTATGCGAGCGGCACCTGCACCCCGACCACCCCGAAGCCGAACAGCGTCTGGGTGAACGCGGTGGCCATGGTCGATTGCGGGCAGAACACCAACCCGGGCGGCCCGTCTCGCGCGGTGTACGGACTGTTCGCCAACGCCGATGTCCTCAAGAAGGCGTTCAACGACGACATCGCCGCCGGACAGCTGATGAATTGCCCCGGCGGCGGGCCGTCACCGGACAGCTGGCACTACGACAAGAGCCCGACGGTGACCGCCGGTATGGTCGCATGCGCCACCTACAAGGACCACCCGAACGTGGTGTGGACCAACGACGCCAAACTGATGCTCTGTGACGTCTTCGGGGATCCCCCGACAATCGAGGACCTGCACGGGTGGTGGGAGAAGTACGGCTGACCCCACGCCGCGGATGAAGCCGCGGCGTCGATACATCTGCGCGGCAACGGATACCGGCACTCGGCTACGGGGCGGTATGGTCGGCGGGTCTGGGGTTGGTTTGGAGGATCTGGGATGAGTGACGGTCAGGCCTCGCGGGTGGGGTCGATG
>NZ_MBES01000041.1 GCF_001954195.1 Mycobacterium sp. IS-1264
GCAACTGCAGTATCTGGGCCGCGCCGATGCCCAGGTCAAACTGCGCGGGCAGCGCATCGAGCTGGGCGAAATCGAAAACACCCTGCTGGCCTGCCCGCAGGTCGTCCAGGCCGCCGCCACCGTCCACCACGGCGAGGCCGGCACCAACCTGATTGCCTATGTCACTCTCGAGCACAACGCCACCGCCGATGACGACGCCGAGGTCGTCGAAGAGTGGCAACACCTTTACGACGAGCTCTACGGCGCCGAGGGCGAGGCGCCGGAGTTGGGGATGGATTTCCGCGGCTGGAACAGCAGCTACACCGAGGAGCCGATTCCGCTCGAGCAGATGATGGAGTGGCGTGCGGCCACCGTGGATCGGATCATGGCCCTGCGGCCGCGGCGGGTGCTTGAGATCGGCGTTGGTTCCGGGCTGTTGCTGTCCCAGATCGCCCCGCACTGTGAGCATTACGTCGGCACCGATTTCTCCGCGGTGGTTATCGACAGCCTGGCTCGTTCGCTGCAGGGGACGCAGTGGCGCGATCGCGTCGAGCTGCTGACCCAGCCCGCGCACCTCACCGAAACCCTGCCGCAGCACTATTTCGACACCGTCGTTCTCAACTCGGTGGTGCAATATTTCCCCCACGCCACATATCTGCGCGAGGTCATCGACAACGCGATGGATCTGCTGGCCCCGGGCGGGTCGGTGTTTGTCGGCGATGTGCGCAACCACGCGCTGCAGGGCGCGTTTCAAACCGGGGTCGCGCTGGCGCGCACCGATACCGCCGATGCCGCCGAGATCCGCCAACGAGTCCAGCGCGCGATTCTCGGCGAGACCGAATTGCTGTTGGCGCCGGAGTTTTTCACCAGCTTGGCCGCCGAGCATCCGGCGGTGGCCGGCGTCGACATTCAGGTCAAACGCGGTACGGCCGACAACGAACTGACCCGGTATCGCTACGACGTCGTCGTCCACAAAACCCCGGCGCCCGTGCGTTCGCTGGCCGACGCCCCCCGCTGGGCGTGGACCAACTGCGCGGGAGTGCGCGAGCGGTTGATATCGCAGCGCCCCAACATTATTCGTGTCACCGGCATCCCCCGCGCCGGGGTGATCGGCGACGTCCAGATCGAAGGTGTCGTGGAGGCCGGGCTACCTCTTGACGCAGCCCTGGCCGAAGCCGCCGCCTCCGCCGATGCCGTTGTCCCCGAAGAGTTGTACCGCCTCGGTGAAACCGCCGGATACCACGTCGCGGTCACCTGGGGTGCCCAACCGGGCACCCTGGACGCGGTCCTCACCACGGTCTCCGATCCCGAGCGCGGGGCGCCGGTGACGGATCTGTATCTGCCCGCCACCGAGCCCGAGCACCGCGTCGCCTACGCCAACGATCCGCAGACCAACACCAAACTCGGAGCGGTCCGTCAGCGGTTGAGCGCGTGGTTGCCCGACTACATGGTGCCCGCACACATCGTGGTACTTGACGAGTTCCCGTTGACGTCGTCGGGCAAGATCGACCGTAAAGCGTTGCCGGCGCCGGTTTTTGCCGCCACCGTATTCCGGGCGCCGCAGACCCAGACCGAAAAGATCATTGCCGAGGCGTTCGCCGAGGTATTGGGTATGGCCCGAATCGGGCTCGACGACGACTTCTTCGCCCTGGGTGGCGATTCGCTCACCGCCACCCGGGTCAGCGCACGCCTGCAACTAGGACTCGGCCGGGAAGTGCCGGTGCGGTACCTGTTCGACGCCGCGACCGTCGCCGGCCTCGCCGAGTATCTGCACCGGCATCGTGGCGGACCTGCCCGTCCGCCGTTGCGGGTGATGGCGCGCCCGGAGCGGGTGCCGTTGTCCTTTGCCCAAAACCGATTGTGGTTCCTCGATCAGCTGCAGGGGCCGTCACCGGTCTACAACATGGCGACCGCGTTCCGGATCAGCGGGCCGCTGGATGTCGATGCGTTGGGTGCGGCGCTGGCCGACGTGGTGGCCCGCCACGAGAGTCTGCGCACCCTGTTTGCCGCAACCGACGGCGTACCCGAGCAGGTGGTGGTGCCCGTCGAGCAGGCCGACTTCGGGTGGGACGTCGTCGATGCCACCGCCTGGACGGCCGAGCGGCTGGGTGAGGCCGTCAATGCCGCGGTGCGTCACAGCTTTGACCTAGCCACCGAGATCCCGTTGCGGGCAAGGCTTTTCCGCGTCGGCGACAACGAACACGTGCTGGTGGTCGTGGTGCACCACATCGCCGCGGATGGCTGGTCGGTGCGGCCGCTGGTGACCGATCTGGGTATGGCATACGCCAGCCGGTGTGCCGGGCGGGCCCCCGACACGGTGCCGTTGGCGGTGCAGTACATCGATTACACGCTGTGGCAGCGCGAACACCTCGGTGATCTCGACGATCCCGACAGCGCGATCGCCGCGCAGCTCGCCTACTGGGAGCAGGCCCTGGCCGGGCTGCCCGAGCGGCTGCAGCTGCCCACCGATCGGCCCTACCCGCCGGTCGCCGACTACCGAGGCGCCAGCGTCGCGGTCGATTGGCCCGCCGGGCTGCAGCAGCAGGTCGCCCGGGTGGCCCGCGAGCACAACGCGACCCGCTTCATGGTGATCCAGGCCGCACTGGCGCTGCTGCTGTCTCAGCTCAGCGCCAGCAGCGATGTGGCGGTGGGTATCGCGATCGCCGGGCGCCGCGATCCGGCGCTCGACGAGCTGGTGGGATTTTTCGTCAACACCTTGGTGCTGCGTGTCGATCTGGCCGGTGATCCCACCGTCGGCGAACTGCTGGCCCAGGTGCGGGCGCGCAGCCTGGCCGCCTACGAGCACCAAGACGTCCCGTTTGAAGTGCTGGTCGAACGGCTCAACCCCACCCGGAGTCTCGCGCATCACCCGCTGATCCAGGTGTCGTTGTCCTGGCAGAACCTTCCCGGTCAGGACGACAAATCCGCGGCCGAGCCGGCCCTGGGTGACCTGGAGGTCACCCCGCTGTCCGTGGAGACCCAGACCGCCCGCATGGACCTGACGCTTTCCCTCGGCGAACGCTGGGACGACGCCGGTGAGCCCGCCGGGATCAGCGGAACGGTGGAATTTCGCACCGACGTGTTCGACGCGTCCAGCATCCATGGGCTCATCGAACGCTGGCAGCGGGTGTTGGCGACGATCACCGCCGAACCCACCCGGCGGATCTCGTCGATGGACCTGCTCGACGACGTTGAGCGCGCCCGCCTGCAGGGGTGGGGTAACCGGGCGGCGTTGACCCGGCCGGCACCGGCCGCGGTGTCGATTCCGGCGTTGTTCGCCGAGCAGGTGGCCCAGATGCCGGATGCGGTGGCGCTGGTGTGCGGGGAACGCTCGTGGACCTACCGCGAGCTGGATCAGGCCGCCAACCGGCTGGCGCACCTGTTGGCCGGCCACGGGTCGGGCCCGGGTGAGCGTGTGGCACTGCTGTTTTCGCGGTCGGCCGAGGCGATCGTGTCGATTTTGGCGGTGCTGAAAACCGGGGCCGCGTACCTGCCGATCGACCCGGTGACGCCGGAGGCCCGGATCGCCTTCATCCTCGCCGATGCCGCCCCGATCGCCGCGATCACCACCAGTGAGCTGGCCGACCGGCTCGACGGGCACGACGTCGGGGTCATCGATCTCAACGACCCCCGCATCGACGCCCAGCCCAGCACCGCACCGCCCCCGCCGGCTCCCGACGACGTCGCCTACCTGATCTACACCTCGGGCACCACCGGTGTCCCCAAAGGCGTCGCGGTCACCCACCGCAACGTCACCCAGCTGCTGGCCTCACTGGACGCGGGGCTGCCGGCGGCGGGGGTGTGGACGCACAGTCACTCGTTGGCGTTTGACGTTTCGGTGTGGGAGATCTTCGGCGCGCTGCTGCGTGGGGGCCGGATGGTGGTAGTGCCCGACGAGGTGGTGCGCTCACCGGAAGACTTCCACGCCTTGCTCATTGGTGAAGGGGTCAGCGTCTTGACCCAGACCCCGTCCGCGGTGGGGGTGTTGCCGACCGAGGGCCTGGAGTCGGTGGCATTGGTGATGGCCGGTGAGGCTTGCCCGGCCGAGGTGGTGGATCGGTGGGCGCCGGGGCGGGTGATGGTCAACGCGTACGGCCCGACCGAGACGACGATGTGTGTGGCGATCAGCGCGCCACTGACGGCCGGGTCGGGTGTGGTGCCGATCGGTTCGCCGGTGCCGGGGGCGGCGCTGTTTGTGCTCGACGGGTGGTTGCGTCCGGTCCCGGCGGGCGTGGTCGGTGAGTTGTATGTGGCCGGCGACGGTGTGTCGTATGGCTATGTGGGCCGGTCGGGGTTGACCGGGTCGCGGTTCGTGGCGTGCCCGTTCAGCGCGGGGACACGGATGTATCGCACCGGGGATCTGGTGCGCTGGGGCGCCGACGGGCAGCTGCACTATCTCGGGCGTGCCGATGAGCAGGTCAAGATCCGCGGCTATCGCATCGAACTCGGCGAAGTCCAGGCGGCCCTGAATGCACTGGACGGCGTCGAGCAGGCGGTGGTGATCGCCCGCGAGGACCGCCCCGGCGACAAACGCCTCGTCGGCTACGTCACCGGCACCATGGACCCGGCCAAGACGCGCGCCGCGCTGGCCCACCGGCTCCCGGCCTACATGGTCCCCGCGGCGGTGGTGGCACTCGACACGTTGCCGTTAACCCCCAACGGCAAACTCGACACCCGCGCCCTGCCGGCACCGGAATACTTCGGCGGCGGGTATCGGGCCCCGAGCAACGCGGTCGAGGAGATCCTGGCCGGCATCTACGCCCAGGTGCTCGGGCTCGAGCGAGTCGGGGTCGACGACTCGTTCTTCGATTTGGGCGGGGACTCGCTGTCGGCGATGCAGGTGATCGCCGCCATCAACACCGGAATGGGTGCTGGCGTTTCGGTGCGCAGCGTGTTCGAGGCGCCGACGGTGGCGGAGTTGGCGCCGCGTATCGGTGAGGAGGGGGCCCGGCTTCAGCCGTTGGTGCCGGTCGAGCGGCCCGCGCGGGTCCCGTTGTCGTTTGCGCAGAGCCGGTTGTGGTTCCTCGACCAATTGCAGGGTCCCTCACCGGTTTACAACATCGCGGCGGCGTTGCGGCTGACCGGTCGCCTCGATGCCGAAGCCCTGGGTGCCGCGCTGGCCGATGTAGTGGCCCGGCACGAAAGCCTGCGCACCCTGTTCACAGCGCCCGAAGGCATACCACAGCAGCTGGTGGTGCCTCCCGAGCGCGCCGAATTCGGTTGGGACGTGGTCGATTCCACCGACTGGCCGGCGGACCGGCTGGGTGACGAAATCGGCGCGGCGGTACGCCACGGTTTTGATCTGGCCACCGAGATCCCGTTGCGGGCAAGGCTTTTCCGCGTCGGCGACGACGAGTACGCGCTGGTGATCGTGGTACACCATATCGCCGCCGACGGGTTGTCGCTGAGGCCCCTGGTGCGTGATATGGGGCTGGCATATGTCAGCCGGTGTGCCGGGCAAGCCCCCGACTGGGCGCCATTGCCGGTGCAGTACGTCGACTACACGCTGTGGCAGCGTGCACAGTTCGGTGATCTTGACGATCGCGAGAGCCCCATCGCCGCGCAGCTGGCCTATTGGGAAGATGCGCTGGCCGGGCTGCCCGAGCGGCTGCAACTGCCCACCGACCGGCCCTATCCGCCGTTCGCCGATCAGCGCGGCGCCAGTGTCGCGGTCGATTGGCCGGCCGAGCTGCAGCAGCGGGTGCGCGATCTGGCCCGCGAACACAACGCGACCACCTTCATGGTGGTGCAGGCGGCGCTGGCGGTGCTGTTGTCTCAGCTCAGCGCCAGCCCCGACGTGGCGGTGGGATTCCCAATTGCCGGGCGCCGCGACCCCGCGCTGGACGAGCTGGTGGGATTTTTCGTCAACACCTTGGTGCTGCGGGTGGACCTGGCCGGCGATCCCACCATCGGCGAACTGCTGACCCAGGTGCGACAACGCAGCCTGGCCGCCTACGAGCACCAAGACGTCCCGTTCGAAGTGCTGGTCGAGCGGCTGAACCCCACCCGAAGCCTGACCTTCCACCCCGTGGTCCAGGTGTTGTTGGCGTGGCAGAACTTCGCCGGGCAGGACACCGAGCCCACCGGGCTCAGTTTGGGTGATGTGCAGGCCACGCCCCTGCCGGCGGACACCCGCACCGCCCGCATGGACCTGATGTTCACCTTGGCCGAACGCTGGAGCGAGGCCGGCGAACTCGCCGGAATCGGCGGAGCGGTGGAATTCCGCACCGACATTTTCGACGCCGCGAGCATCGAAACGCTGATCGAGCGGTTAGAGCGGGTGTTGGTCGCGATGACCGCCGACCCCGCGCGGCGGCTCTCGTCGATGGACCTGCTCGACGAGCCCGAGCAGGCCCGGCTGCGCGAGATCGGTAACTGGGCCGCGTTGACCGCTCCGGCGAGCACGTCGGCGTCGATTCCGGAGTTGTTCGCCGAGCAGGTGGCGCTCGACCCGGACGCGGTGGCGCTGAGGTTTGCGGGCCGCTCCGCGACCTACCGGGAACTCGATGAGGCCGCCAACCGGTTGGCGCACCTGTTGGCCGGCCAGGGGATAGGCCCGGGACAGTCTGTCGCCCTGCTGTTTTCGCGTTCCGCCGAGGCGATCGTCGCGATCTTGGCGGTCCTCAAGACCGGGGCGGCCTATCTACCGATCGACCCGGCACTGCCCGCGAGCCGGATAGACTTCATGCTCGCCGATGCGGCGGCGGTGGCGCTGCTCACCACCTCCGGGTTGGCCGACCGGCTGGACGAGTGCGACCTGCCCGTCATCGATGTCGACGACCCGCGCGTTGACGCCTACCCATGCACCGGCTTGCCGGCCCCGGCCCCCGACGACATCGCCTACGTCATCTACACGTCGGGCACCACCGGCGTGCCCAAGGGCGTGGCCATCACCCACCACAACGTCACCGAGCTGATGACGTCGATGGACGCGGGTCTGGCGGCCCCCGGGCAGGTATGGGCGCAGTGGCACTCCTACAGCTTCGACATCTCGGGCTGGGAGATCTTCGGTGCGCTTCTGCACGGCGCGCGGCTGGTGGTGGTGCCCGAGTCGGCGGCCCGCTCACCGGAAGAACTGCACGCCTTGCTGGTCACCGAAAACGTCACCGTGTTGAGCCAAACCCCAACCGCCGCAGGCGTGCTCTCGCCCGACGGGTTGGATTCCGTGGCCTTGTTGGTGGGCGGTGAACCCTGCCCGGCCGAAGTGGTGGACCGCTGGGCACCCGGGCGGCTGATGATCAACGAATACGGCCCGACCGAGACCACGATGTGGGTGGCGACCAGCGCGCCGTTGACGGCGGGGGCGGGTGTAGTGCCCATCGGCTCACCACTGCCGAGGGCGGCGCTATTCGTGCTCGACGGCTGGCTGCGTCCGGTACCCGCCGGCGTGGTCGGCGAGCTGTACGTGGCCGGCGCCCAGGTCGGGTGCGGGTATTGGCGCCGGCCCGGTCTGACCGCGTCGCGGTTCGTGGCGTGCCCCTTCTCCCCGGGCACACGGATGTATCGCACCGGGGACCTCGTCTGTTGGCGCCCCGACGGGCAACTGCAGTACCTGGGGCGCGCCGACGAGCAGGTCAAGATCCGCGGCTATCGCATCGAGCTGGGTGAGGTCGGGGCGGTGCTGGCGGCCCATCCCCGGGTGGCGCAGGCGGCGGTCGTCGCCCACACGGCCGCGCCAACCGCGGATGCCGGCGACGGGGCAAGCGACAAGCTGCTGGCGGGCTATGTGGTGCTGGATCAGCAGATGAAGCTGGTCCGCGAGCCCGAGCGGGAAGCGCGGCTGGTCGAGCAGTGGCAGCGGGTGTGGGGCGACGTCTATTCGGGGTCGACGCCCGAGACGGCCGCGCCCGCGGTGCTGGGGGAGGACTTCTCGGGCTGGAACAGCAGCTACACCGGGGCACCGATCCCGCTGCAGGAGATGCGGGAATGGCGCGCGGCCGCGGTGGAGCGGATCCGCGGATTGGGCGCGGCCCGGGTGCTCGAGATCGGGGTGGGCGCGGGGTTGCTGCTTTCCCAGCTGGCCCCGGATTGTGTCGAGTATTGGGGTACGGACTTGGCCGCGCCGACGATTCAGACGCTGCGCGCCGCGGTGGCATCGCAGCCGTGGGCTGATCGGGTGCGGTTGCGGGTGCAGCCCGCCGATGTGGCCGACGGGTTGCCGGCGGGGCACTTCGACGTGGTGGTGCTGAACTCCGTGGTGCAGTACTTCCCGAGCGCGGGCTATCTGCTCGAGGTGCTGGCGATGGCGATGCGGCTGCTGGCGCCGGGTGGGGCGGTGTTCCTCGGCGACGTGCGCAACCTGTCGTTGCTGCAGGCATTTACCACCGGGATTTTGTGTGCCGACCCCACGACCGGTGAGGATCCGGCTTCGGTGATGCGCGAGCGGGTGCGCCGGGAGATGCTCGCCGAGCAGGAATTGCTGTTCGCGCCGGAGTTTTTCGCGGCATTGCCACAGCACCTTGCCGACATCGCCGCGGTGCAGGTGCAGCTCAAGCAGATGCGGGCGGTCAACGAGCTCAGCGGCTACCGGTACGAGGTGGTGCTGCGCAAGGGGCCCGTGGCGGTGCGCTCCGTGGCGGGCCTGCCGTCGCTGCCGTGGCAGCGCTTCGAAAGCCTGGCCGCGTTGGGTGACTACCTGCGCGCGCAGCGGTTGCCGGAGGTGCGGGTGACCGGGGTGCCGCACGGCGGCATATCGCCCGACGTGGCGTTGGCGCGGGCGTTGGCTTCGGCCGGTGATCGGGTGCCTGTCAGCGCGTTGGGTGCGGATACGTCCGCACCGGATCCGGTTGTGCCGCACCAGTGTTATCAGTTGGGGCAGGAGCTCGGATATGCCACCGCGGTGACCTGGTCGCCGCAGACCGGCTTGGTCGATCTCATCTTCACCCGCGCCGCCGACGGCTCCGACAACACCTCCGACAACACCTCCGACGGATCCTCGCCGGCGGTGTTGACGGATCTCTATCTGCCGGCCGCCGGGATGGGTTCGCTGGCCGGGTACGTCAACGACCCGGCGGTGATCGAGCGCGTCGCCGAGCTGCGCGGTTTCGTCGCCGAGCGGTTACCGGAGTTCATGGTGCCGGCGGCGGTCATGGTGGTGGAGTCGTTGCCGTTGACGGTCAACGGCAAGCTCGATCGTCGGGCATTGCCGGTCCCGGAGTTCGTGAGTGCGGCCGCCTATCGCGGGCCGCGTGATCGACGCGAACAGGTGTTGGTCGCGTTGTTCGCTGAGGTTCTCGGGGTGACGCGGGTTGGTATCGATGACGGGTTCTTCGATTTGGGTGGCCATTCACTGTCCGCGGCACGGCTGATCGCGCGGGTGCGGGCCGAGCTACGTGTCGAGGTCCCGATCCGGGTGTTGTTTGATTCGCCCACCGTGGCCGGGTTGGCCGAATGGATGAGGACCCACGGCGGGGAAAGCGCCAGGGCAGCGTTGACGGCCCAACAGCGTCCCGCAGTACTTCCGTTGTCGTTTGCGCAGCAGCGGTTGTGGTTCCTCGACCAGTTGCACGGGCCCTCCCCGATCTACAACATGCCGACCGCTTATCGGATCACCGGCGCACTGGACGTCGAGGCGTTGGGCGCGGCGCTGGCCGATGTGGTGGCCCGCCAAGAGAGCCTGCGGACACTGTTTGCCTTAGCCGACGGCGTACCCCAGCAGGTGATCATCCCCGCCGAGCGGGCCGACTTCGGGTGGGACGTCGTCGATGCCACCGGCTGGTCGGCGGAGCGGCTGGGCGAGGCCATCGGCGCCGAGGTGCGTCACTCGTTTGATTTGGCGAGCGAAATCCCTTTGCGAGCAAGACTTTTCCGCGTCGGCCACGACGAGCACGTGCTGGTTGCGGTGGTGCATCATATCGCCGCGGACGGGTTGTCGATTGCCCCGCTGGTCGCTGATCTGGGGGTGGCGTATGCCAGCCGGTCCGCCGGACAGGCCCCGGGGTGGGCGCCGTTGGCGGTGCAGTACGCCGACTACACGCTGTGGCAGCGCGAGCAGCTGGGGGACCTGGCCGATCCCGAGAGCCCCATTGCAGCGCAGTTGGCCTACTGGCAGGACGCCCTGGCCGGGATGCCCGAGCGCCTGCAGCTGCCCACCGATCGGCCCTATCCGCCGGTCGCCGACTACCGCGGCGCCACCGTCGCGGTGGAGTGGCCGGCGGCACTGCAGCAACGGATCGCCCGGGTGGCGGCCGAGCACAACGCGACCAGCTTCATGGTGGTCCAGGCAGCCCTGGCGGTGCTGCTCGCAAAGCTCAGCGCCACAAACGATGTGGCGGTCGGGTTCCCGATCGGCGGACGTGGCGACCCGGCGCTGGATGCGCTGGTCGGGGTTTTCGTCAACACGTTGGTGCTGCGTGTCGATCTGGCCGGGGATCCCACCATCGGTGAAGTGCTGGCCCAGGTCCGTCGGCGCGGACTGGCCGCCTACGAGCACCAGGATGTGCCGTTTGAGGTGCTCGTCGAGCGGCTCAACCCCATCCGAAACCTGAGCCAGCACCCACTGATCCAGGTGTTGTTGGCCTGGCAGAACCTTCCCGGGCAGAACATCGAGCCCGCCGGGATCACCTTGGGCGACCTCGAGGTGGCACCGCTGTCGGCGGACACCCACACGGCGCGCATGGACCTCACGTTTTCCCTGGCGGAACGCTGGGACGAGGCGGGTGAGCCCGCCGGGATTTCCGGGGCGGTGGAATTTCGCACCGACGTGTTCGACGCGGAAAGCATCGAAACACTGATCGCGCGGCTGCAGTGGGTGTTGGCGGCGATCACCGCGGATCCGGCACGGCGGCTGTCGTCGGTGGATCTGCTCGATGCCGGTGAGCATGCCCGCCTGCAGGACTGGGGTAACCGGGCGGCGTTGACGGCGCCGGCAGCCGCGTCGGCGTCGATCCCGGCGTTGTTCGCCGCGCAGGCGGCGGGTGCGCCCGAGGCGGTGGCGGTGGTATGCGGCGAGGTCTCGTGGACCTACCGCGAGCTCGACGAGGCCTCTAATCGGTTGGCGCACCGGCTGATTGGTCATGGTGTGGGCCCGGGACAGTGCGTCGGGCTGCTGTTGCCGCGGTCGGCCGAGGCGATCGCGTCGATTTTCGCCGTACTCAAAACCGGGGCCGCCTACCTGCCGATCGACCCGGGGCTGCCGGCGACCCGTATCGGGTTCATGCTCGACGACGCTGCGCCGATCGCCGCGATCACCACCGCCGGGCTGGCCGACCGGCTGGATGGACGCGGTGTCCTAGTCGTCGACGTCGACGACCCCGCTTTGGACACCCAACCCAGCACCGCGCTGCCGTCGCCGGCCCCCGACGACATCGCCTACCTCATCTACACGTCGGGTACTACCGGTGCCCCCAAGGGAGTGGCCGTCACCCACCGCAACGTCGCCCGGCTGCTCGCGACACTGGACTCGGCGCTGGAGTTGTCGGCGGGACAGGTGTGGACGCAGTGCCATTCCTTGGCCTTCGACTATTCGGTGTGGGAGATTTTCGGTGCACTGCTGCACGGTGGGCGACTGGTGGTGGTGCCCGACGCGGTGGTCCGCTCACCGGAAGACCTGCGCGCCTTGCTGGTTGCCGAACAAGTCAGCGTGTTGAGCCAGACGCCGTCGGCGTTTTATGCCCTGCAAACGGCCGACGCGCTAGCGCCCGAGTCGGAGCTGAAGCTCGAGACGGTGGTGTTCGGTGGTGAAGCGCTAGAACCACAGCGCCTTGGGGCCTGGCTGGCCAACCATCCGGGATCACCGCGACTGATCAATATGTACGGCATCACCGAGACGACGGTGCATGCCTCGTTCCGCGAGATCGTCGACCGCGATGTCGCCGGCAATGCCAGCCCGATCGGGGTGCCGTTGGCGCACCTTGGCTTTTTCGTGCTCGACGGGTGGTTGCGTCCGGTGCCGGCCGGCGTGGTCGGGGAGTTGTACGTGGCCGGTGCCGGACTGGCATGCGGGTATGTGGGTCGGTCGGGTTTGACGGGGACGCGGTTCGTCGCCTGTCCGTACGGGCCGCCGGGATCACGGATGTATCGCACGGGAGATCTGGTGCGGTGGAGCCCCGGTGGGCAGCTGCACTATCTGGGCCGTGCCGACGAGCAGGTAAAGATCCGCGGATACCGCATCGAACTCGGCGAGGTCCAGGCGGCGCTGGCAGGACTGGACGGGGTGGAGCAGGCGGTGGTGATCGCGCGTGAGGACCGGCCCGGCGACAAGCGCCTGGTCGGCTATGTCACCGGCACCGCCGACCCGGGCACGGCGCGTACCGCGCTGGCCGAGCGCCTACCGGCCTACATGGTGCCGGCCGCGGTGGTGGCGCTGGAGGCGCTGCCGCTGACGGTCAACGGCAAACTGGACACCCGAGCGCTGCCCGCACCCGAATACACCGACGCCGATCGGTACCGCGCCCCGGCCACCCCCGCCGAGGAGGTCCTGGCCGGCATCTACGCCGAGGTGCTGGGACTCGAGCGGGTCGGGGTCGACGACTCGTTCTTCGACCTGGGCGGGGATTCGCTGTCTGCGATACGGGTCATCACGGCAATCAACGCCCGCCTGGACACCCGCGTCGCGGTGCGCACCCTGTTCCATGCGCCGTCGGTGCGAAGTTTGAGCCAGCAGTTGGACAGCCCTGCCAGCGCGGTGGAAGTAGTCCCCGTTGAGGTCCTCAAGGACGGGACTGGTATTCCGCTGTTCTGCATACATCCCGGAGCCGGGGCGAGTTGGGCGTATCAGGCACTCGGTAAGTACGTGGATTGCCCGATCATTGGCATTCAACAGGTCCTGCAGCCCGGAGAAGCCGAACCTCGGTCGATTCGGGATATGGCGAGAAACTACGCCGACAGGATCCAAAGGGCTTGCCCCGCCGGGCCTTACCACCTTCTCGGCTGGTCTTTCGGAGGGGTCGTCGCCCACGAACTTGCCATCGAGCTTCGGCGGCGCGGATGCGTGGTCGAACGGCTTGTCCTTCTGGACGCTCAACCCCATCTTGACGACAGCGTCGCGCTGCCGAACGACGCCTTGGACAAGAAGCACATGCTGGAAGAGGTCTTGCGCTTCTATGGCATTACTGTCCCGGAACAGGATGCGACGCTCACCTACGAGCAGATAGCAGCTCTGGTTCGCGAACGAGCGGCCGTCGAATTTCCGCAGTATGAACAGCTTTTGGGTTCGCTTGTCGAAAACCTCGATTTGCTTGTGCGAAACGTCAACGGCAACAGGGCGTTGCAGCGATCTCACGAGCCCGGTGTTTTCGATGGTGACATGATCATATTTTCCGCGGCGCAAGTTGAGAGCAACAGGACTTCGTGTGCGCTGGAAGCTTGGCGGCCCTATGTCGCCGGCGACGTCACCGAGTACGCGACGGACTGCGCACACGAAGTCATGCTGACTCCCGAATCGCTTCGCAGGTATGGCCAGCAAATCAAATCTTCGTTGGAAGGGGGTCGCTGATGCACCACACCGTCTTTACCGATGTCGTTCAGAAGTACTACGTGGCGGTGGACAACGCGGATGTCGACGGCCTTGTGGCACTCTTCGAAGCCGACGCCGAGTACTCACGGCCGGGCTATGCGTGTCTGAGCGGAAGAGAGGCGATCAGGTCCTTCTACGTGGATGACCGCATCATCGAGTCGGGTATGCACAACATCGAGTCGATCGTTTCTGATTCCGGAGTGGTCGCGGTCGAGGGCTGCTTCAAGGGCACCGTGCGTGGCGGAGCCGCTGCCGAAGTTGAGTTTGCCGACTTCTTCTGGCCCGGCCCACACGGGCTCATCAAGAAGCGGCGGACGTATTTCTATACGCCGCTAATCTAAATTTAGAACAATCTCAGGTGGAACAAAATGTCGGTGGATCAGGCAGCAGCGCTTTTGCCCGGGGGTTTTCGACTCGACGCGTCCCCATCGCGATTGTCGGACGCTGAGCGGGCCGAAATCTTAGCGGACCCGGGGTTCGGCCGTTTTTTCACTGACCATATGTCGATCATTTACTGGGATGCGGACAAAGGTTGGCACGGGGCGCGTGTAACGCAGCTCAGCTCGTTCACCATTCATCCGGCATGCGTTGTGCTCCACTACGCCCAGGGAGTGATCGAGGGCCTGAAAGCTTACGGTCGGGCAGACGGAAGCGTTTGGCTGTTCAGACCGTTGCTCAATGCGCGCCGGTTCCGCAAATCGGCTGCCAGATTGGCCCTTCCGCAGCTCGGCGACGACCTCTTCCTATCGAGCTTGATGTCGCTGATACAAGTAGACCGTGCGTGGGTCCCCACGAATGATCGTGAATGCAGCTTGTATCTCCGGCCATTCATGTTCGGTGCGGAAGTGGGACTCGGGGTCCGGCCAAGTCCGTCCGTGACCTATGCCGTCATCGCGAGCCCGTCAGGCCCATATTTTCCGGGCGGAACCGCCGGAATGCGGCTATGGGTAGGGAAGTACCCCCGCGCCTGGGAGGGCGGCACCGGGAGCGTCAAATTCGGTGGTAACTACGCGTCGAACCTCTTGGCAGAAATCGAGGCCAAAGAGTATGGCTGCGATCACGTGTTGTTCCTCGACGATGATGGCTGTGTCCAGGAATCCGGCACGATGAACATATTTGCCATCACAGCTGAAGGCGAGCTTGTAACCCCAAGCTTGGGAACGATTCTCGAGGGGGTGACACGGGCGAGCGTTCTTTCGCTGGCGACCGCCCATGGGTTGGCCCCAACCGAACGTCGATTCCCGTTCGAGGAATTGAAGCAGGGCTGCATATCCGGCAAAATTCGCGAGGTCTTCGCGGTAGGGACTGCGGCGGTCGTCAACCCGATCGTTGGATTCAAGGGCCCGCGGTGTGAATTCGCGGTGGCCGACGGTCTGCCAGGCCCGAAGAGCCAAGCGCTGCGCGACCACCTCCTCGACATTCAATACGGTCGGCGGCCGGACCCGTTCGACTGGATGGTTGAAATCCCCGACTTGGCTCACGTGAAAGGCGAGGAACCGCGATGATATTTGTGTTGGCCTGCTATGGAACTCGCGGCGATGTCGAGCCCGGCGTCGCTGTCGGCCGCGAGCTACTGCGCCGGGGCCACGAAGTGCGCATGGCCGTCCCGCCCGACATGGTGGGCGACACCGAGGCGGCCGGGCTTGCGGCGGCCGGCTACGGGGTGGACACGCAGACGTGGATGGACGTGCACCGCGATCTGTGGGCGTGTCTGTCCCGCAGCCCCTGGAGGATCCCGGAGCTGATCAGGCTGGGACGCGAACTCTGGCGGCTCTTCATGCAGAGCTGGGGGGAGGCGAGCGCCACGCTGAAATCGCGGGCAAGCGGGGCCGACCTGCTCGTCACCGGCCGCAGTTTGGAGGAGACCGCTGCCAACGTCGCGGAGTATCACGACATTCCGTTGGCCACGCTGCATTACGCGCCGGCGCGGCCCCACGGCCAGGTCCTTCCATTCCTGCCGCCGCTGTTCGGGCGCTCCTTGATGACCTTGAACGAGTGGGTGTATTGGCGCACGACGAAAAGGGTCGAGGACACGCAGCGGCGTGAACTGGGCCTGCCGAAGTCGACGGCCCCCTCGTCGCGGCGGATCGCCGAACGCGGGTCGCTGGAAATCCAGGCCTACGACGAGGTTTGCTTTCCCGGGCTGGCAGCCGAATGGGCGAAATGGAACGGCCGGCGGCCCTTTGTCGGCGCCCTGACCATGGAACTGCCGACCGACGCCGATGACGAGGTCGCGTCGTGGATTGCCGCTGGAACACCGCCGATCTATTTCGGGTTTGGCAGCATCCCTGTCGAATCTGCCGCCCGCACAGTCGAAATGATCAGCGCCGCTTGCGAGCAGCTAGGCGAGCGAGCGTTGGTGTGCTCCGGCGGCACCGACTTCAGCGACGTCCCCAAATTCGCGAACGTCAAGGTGGTGGCGGCGGTGAACCATGCGGCCGTTTTCCCCGCGTGCCGCGCCGTCGTGCACCATGGCGGCGCGGGCACCACGGCCGCCGGCCTGCGCGCCGGAGTCCCCACCTTGATCCTCTGGGCGGCGGCCGATCAGCCGTATTGGGGAGCTCAGATCAAACGACTGAAGGTTGGCACTGCCCGGGGATTCGCGAGCACTACCCAGCAATCGCTGGTCGCGGACCTGCGCACCATCCTCGAGCCCGACTACGCCGGACGCGCCCGTGAGATCGCCACTCGGATGAGCAAATCCGCCGAAAGCGTTGCAGCCGCCGCTGATCTGCTCGAGGATTTCGCCCGCTCGCGGCGTGAGGGCTGATCCGGTCAAAAGGGCCGCGGAATGATCGGGGCTCGGATCCTAGGGCTGTGGCGCTGGTACATACGATTCCTTCGCACCGGCAAGGAGCGCGTCGGCCTCACCGAGCGCTGGGTCCGGGCGCTCTTGCTGATCGTGCCGTACTACGGCGTGGTTGTGCCGCTGTTGCTCCGCGCCGCGCTCCGGGGACCGGTGACCGTCGAGGGCGTTAGCGAAGACGGAACCCATTTTCGTTGCCGGCTCCCGGATTTCATCCCGTTGTACATCTACCTGTTCGGCACCTGGGAACCCGATCTCGCGGCGTTTCTGCGCCGCCGGCTGCGACCGGGCGACGCCTTCGTCGACGTCGGCGCCAACATCGGATGTGTAAGCGCGTTGGCCAGCGGACTGGTTGGACCGCATGGCGTCGTTGTCGCGATCGAACCGTGCCCCACCGCGATCTCCGCGCTACAGGAGACGGTGACCAGGAACGCCCTGACGAACGTTCGCCTGGTTGCCGCCGCCGTGTCGGATCGCGTTCGGCAACTCCCACTGTTCGCCGGACCAAGCTACAACCTGGGCATGACCTCGACGGTCGCCCATTGCAGCCTGCGGGAACGGGGCCGGGTGCCGGCGGCGCCTCTCGGTTCGCTCGTCACCCGTGCGGAGCTGGCGAGCGCCCGGCTGATCAAGATCGATGTGGAGGGCGCAGAGGACCGCGTGCTGGCAGGCATTGTGGCGTCCGTCGACGCTCTCGGCGCCGATGCCGAATTGGCGGTTGAACTGTCGCCTAAATGGTGGAGCGATCCGCAGCTGCGGCCGATTGATGTGCTGCGACCGTTCCTGGACCGCGGCTTCCATGTCTTCCTGCTGCCCAGCGATTACGCGCCGTGGCGCTACCTGTGGCCTCACGACGTCGGCGCGCCGCAGCGGCTCCGCGACCTGACCGTATTGGAGCGGCGCGTGCGGCGCCTCGACGTCGTGCTGTCACGCAGCGACGCCGATGCGCTCTGAGGTCAGGTGCCGGCCATGCCCTGCGCCACCAGCGAGACGCCGACGACGGCGATGATGACCAGCACGATCTTCCGACGATGGGTCCACGCCCAGTCGCGCAGCACTCGCACTGCCGCTTGGGTTTTCGCCGGCGCCACCAGATAGCTGACGAGAATGATCTCCTCAACCGCAAGCATCCCGACGACAAACGCGATGGCGGCGCTGATCTGCGTGCCGATCGCGGCTCCCGACGCCACGATGATTGCGTCGACGATCAGCACCCCTTCGAGCGATGGCGCCATCAAGACACCGATCAGGAACGCCACCCACAGGGATCCGTTTTGCCACACATCGTGGCCGCGGCGGAGCAGCCGCCGGAAAATGGATTCGCCCTCCGTCGGCGGATCCTGCGCCTGACCGATCAGCCGCGAGATCGATTTCGGTGTATTCGACTCCAACACAAGCGTCGAGCCGCTGCCTGCCGCTGCCGGCACCTTCTCGCGCTGACGCGCCGAGAAGCGCACTGCCATCACGGCGGCAATCGATAGCGCCAGCACCCCCAAGCCGATTTGAATGTAGTGGGCGGCGGAGTTCGCGCCGGTGCCCGGCTTGGCCAAATCTCGAGTAAAAGAAGCGAACGTCGGCGTCACGTGCAGCACGATCAGCGGGACGAGATAGGAGGGAACATTCACCGCAATGCAGCCGAGCCAGTAGGCGAACAAGTTTTGCACGGGCCGCGGCCGGGAGATCACGAGCAGGATGATGCCGAGACGCAACGGATGGAGCGTCACGAAAATCGCAAATCCCAGTAACGAGCTCCACATGATCGGCACACTACCTTGTTGGCTTTTGTCTGTTGGCTATTTTTCGGCGTCCCAGAGGTGTGTTGTGTGCAGCGGGCGCACACTTTTGTACCGGGCGCCGGAATTGCTCAACATCGGTGCAATAAGCGTTCGCGTCGAATGGCTCGCGAATTGATATCAGCACTCGCGTCGCCCTAATTCCGAACGCATTTTCTGGCTTCATGCGCCAACGCCCTCGGCGGGCGTCAGCCTTTCGCAGAGCAGCTCCGCCAAACCGCGAATGGTGCCAATGGTGGTGAAGTCGGTGGGATTGATCCGTATTCCGGTTTCCGTCTCGATGCGGGTACGCAGTTCAAGCGCGCCCAGCGAGTCGATGCCGTACTCCGAGAGTGGCCGGTCCGGATCGATGCTGCGATGCAAGATCAGGCTGACCTGATCGGAGATCAGACGCCGCAGCCGGGTTGGCCATTCCTCGAGCGGCAGCTCGCTGAGCTCGGTCTGCAGTTTGCTTGTGCCCCTTGGGTTTTGTCCGTTGGAGCGGAATGCTTCGGCAAACGGGCTGCGCTGCGCGAAGCTCGTCAACCACGGTGCGCCGGTGATCGGTGCGTACCCGGTATAGCCTCGGTCGTGGCGCAGCAGCGCTTCGAACGCATACGCGCCCTCCTCGGGAGCGATAGCGACGTCGGCGCCCTCCGCCAGCGCGGCGGCCCGCCCGACCTGCGCCCACGCGCCCCAGGCGATCGCGGTCGCCGGCAGGCCCTGAGCCCGGCGCCACAGGCTGAAGGCGTCCAGCCAGCTGTTGGCCGCCGCGTAGGCGCCCTGCCCGGGCGAGCCCACCAGCGCGGCCGCCGAGGAGAACCAGCAGAACCAGTCCAACGGCTGGTCGGCGGTGGCCGCGTGCAGGTTCCACGCACCGTAAACCTTTGGCGCCCAGTCACGCTCGATGAGCTCATCAGTGATATTCGCCAGGGTGGCATCCTCGATCACCGCCGCGGCATGCAGCACGCCGCGCAGCGGAAGGCCGGTCGCGGTCGCGACGGTCACCAACCGCTCAGCCGTACCGTCCTCGGCGATATCGCCGCACTCGACCACAACGTCGGTGCCGGTGGCGCTGATGCGTTCGATGGCCTGCGACGCATCGACTGTTGGTTGCGAGCGGGAGGACAACACGAGACGCCCGCAGCCTGCCGCCGCCATCTTCTCGGCCAAGAACAGCCCCAGGCCCCCCAGCCCACCGGTGACGACGTAGGCGCCGTCGGGGCGGAAGACCCGAGTCTGGTCCGGCGGCACCACCACGCGACTGGATCCGGCGTGCGGAACGTCGAGCACGAGCTTTCCGGTGTGCTGGGCGCCGCTCATCAACCGAATGGCGGTAGCGGCGTCGGCAAGCGGGTAGTGCGTGCTCTGTGGCATCGGCAACACGCCGTCGGCGGTGAGCCGGTACACCGTTTTCAGCAACTCCTGCAGCCGCTCGGGATGGCTGTAGGACAGTAACCCTAGGTCGACGCCGTAGAAGGCGAGGTTGCGCCGAAACGGGAAGAGCCCCAACCGGGTGTCGCCGTAGATGTCGCGTTTGCCGATTTCGACGAATCGTCCACCGAGCGCGAGCAATTCGAGGCCGGCTCGTTGGGCGCCGCCGGTCACCGAATTGAGCACGATGTCTACGCCGTATCCCGCGGTGTCACGGCGTATACCCTCGGCGAACTCCAGGCTGCGCGAGTCGTAAACGTGCTCGATGCCCATGTCGCGCAGTAGGTCTCGGCGCTGCTCGCTGCCGGCGGTGGCGAAGATCTCCGCACCCGCGGCCCGGGCGATGGCAATTGCCGCCTGCCCCACGCCGCCGGTCGCGGAATGGATCAACACCTTGTCGCTGCCGCTGATGCGGGCCAGGTCGTGCAGGCCGTACCAGGCGGTGGCGTGCGCGGTTGTCACCGCGGCAGCCTGGTCGTCGGAAAGGCCGGCCGGCAACGATACGGCCAGGCGCGCGTCGCAGGTGATGAACGTGCTCCAACAGCCGTCGGCGCACAGGCCTGCGACGTGATCGCCCACCTTGTGGTCGGTTACGTCGGGCCCGACAGCGGTGATGACACCCGCGAAGTCGGTGCCGAGCTGGGGGAGTCGCCCCTCGAAGGCGGGGTAGCGTCCGAACGCCAGTAACACGTCGGCGAAGTTGATGCTGGATGCGCTGACCGCGACCTCGATCTGTCCGGACCCCGGCGGAATCCGGTCGCAGGCAACGAGTTCCATTGACTCCAGGTCGCCCGGTGTACGGATCTGCAGGCGCATTCCGTCGCGTTCATGGTCGGCGACGGTGGTGTGCCGTTCCTCGGGCCGCAGGGGAGTCGAACGCAAACGCGCCGCATACCACTGGCCGTTCCGCCAGGCGGTCTCGTCTTCGTCGGATTCGCTGAGCAGTTGCTGCGCCAGGTGCTCGCTGTCGGTGTCGGCGTCCAGGTCGATCTGGGTGGCGTGCAGGTGCGGATGCTCGGCGCCGATTACCCGCAGCAAACCCCGCAGCCCAGCCTGCTCGAGGTTGGGCCGGTCGCCCGCCAGCACCGCCTGAGCGCCGCGGGTGACGACGCACAGGCGCGGCGGCTGGCCGGCCATCTCCGGCAATCCGCGGACGATACGCACCACATGCTCCACGTACTCGCGGCCAAGCAGCGGGGAGTGGTCGTCGGAGTGGCCGTTTTTCGGTCCGGCGAGGATCACCACACCGGTGAATCCCGCGGCGCGCAAATGATTTTCGAGCTGCGCAGCGTTCGCGGCGTGGTCGGCGCGTTGTGGCCAGCACATCGTGGTGCATTGCGCGCCATGCTGTTTCAGCGCATCGGTCAAGTTGGTGGCCACCACATCCGCGGTGGTAGTGGTGCTGATCAACAGCCACGCGCCGGGATCGGCGTATTCCACTTCGGGCAATTCCCGCTGCTGCCACTCGACGGTGAGCAGTCGCTCGTCCAGCACCCGCTGGTGGTGTGCGCGCTCCGAGATTCCGGAGCCCAGGCGCAGGCCCCGCACGGCCAGGAGGATTGCCCCGTGCTCGTCGAGGACGTCGATGTCGGCCTCGATCCCGGTGGCGTCGGCTTTGTTCACCCGGGTGTAGCAGTAGCGGGCATTGCGAGCGGCAGCGTATGCGCGTAGCCGCCGAACGCCCAGCGGCAAGGCAAGCACCTGCCCGCCCATGGCCTCGACGCCGGGATGGGCCGCGACGGACTGGAAACACGCGTCCAGCAGGGCCGGGTGCATGCCGTAAGCGTCTTGTTGCGAACGGATTTCGCGGGGCAGCGCGATCTCGGCCAGCACGGTGCCGGACGCAGTCTCGTCGATGTGCACGGCCCCCAGACCGGTGAACGCCGGACCGTAGTGAACACCCCGCTCGCCCAGGCGTGCGCGCACCGCGGCGCCATCCTCGCGACGCCCATGCGCGGCCAGAAGCGTGGATAGATCGAGCGCGGGAGGTTGCTCACGCTCTGTGGCGGATAAGACCGCGCGAGCTTGCCGCGCTTGCTCGCCGCCCTGATTTGTCTCCACGGCGAAATCGGCGATGCCCGGCGACGACAACGATGCCGTGGTGCCGACCGTGGTCTGCTCGTCGAGCAGCAGCGCCTGCTCGAACACGATGTCGCGGACCTCGGAGGTTTCGCCCAGCACAGCGTGTGCGGCCGCCAGCGCCATCTCGCAGTACGCCGCCCCCGGAAGCACGGCCACGTTGCGGATCTGGTGATCGCCCAGCCAGGGTTGGGCTGCGGTGCCCACCTCGGCTTGCCACACGTGGCGCTCCGGTTCCTCGTGCAGGTGCACGTGCGGGCCCAACAGCGGATGTACCGAAACGGTGCAACCACCATGCGTGGGGGATTCCGGACCGTCGTGGCTCAACCACAGCCGGCGGTGCGTCCAGGTCGGCAGCGGCGAATCGACCAGGCGCCCAGTCGGATACAGCACCGAGAAGTCCACCGCGGCGCCCGCACTGTGCAGATCCGCGACAAAGCCGCGCAGCCCGTACGGAAGCTCTTGTTCGCGGCGCATACCGGCCAGAGCGGCCACCGGCACGTCGAGGCTGCGGGCCGTCTGGTCGAGAGCGTGGGTAAGAAGCGGGTGCGGTGCCAGCTCGGCGAAGACCCGGTGGCCGTCCTGCATGGCGGCTTGCACCGCCGTGGCGAACCGGACCATGCGGCGCATGTTGTCCGCCCAATAGCGGGCATCGCACACCGGTTGTTCGCGCGGGTCGAACAGGGTCGCCGAGTAGAACGGAACCTCCGGTGTCCTCGGGCTGAGCTCGGCGAGCGCGTCGGTTAGCTCGTCGAGGATCGGGTCGACTTGAGGGGAATGAAAGGCGACGTCGGTGGGGACCTCGCGCGCCATCACGCCGCGCTGCTCCCAGGCCGCCACCAGCTCGCGAACCGTCTCGGCCGCACCCGCGATCACCGACGACTGCGGCGAGGCCACGATCGCCACCACGACATCGTTGATACCGCGGGCCATCAGCTCCGAAAACACTTGCTGGGCAGGCAATTCCACCGACGCCGTGGCGCCGGAGCCGGCGACGCGGGACATCAGCCGGGAGCGGCGACAGATGACACGCACCCCGTCTTCCAGCGACAGCGCGCCCGCGGCGACGGCCGCCGCGGCCTCACCGAGCGAGTGGCCGATGACCGCGCCGGGGCGCACCCCGTATGCCCGTATGGTGGCCGCCAGCGCGACCTGCATCGTGAACAGCGTCGGCTGAATCCGGTCTTGACCCGTCACGACCCGCGGCGACGAGATCGCGTCGGTGACCGAGAACCCGGACTCGAGGGCGATCAGCGGCTCGGCTTGGGCGACCGTGGCGGCGAACACCGGTTCGTTCGCGAGCAATTGCGCGCCCATCGCGGCCCACTGCGAACCCTGGCCGGAAAACACCCACACGGGTCCCAGGTCGTCTCGGCCGACCGCGGCCTGATACGGCATATCGCCATCGGCGATCTCGCGCAAAGCCTTGGTGAGTTCCGGCAGGGTGCTCGCGATGACGGAGGTTCGCACCGGGCGATGCGCACGCCGACGCGCCAGGGTATAGGCCAGGTCCGGTAGTGCGACGTCGTCGTGGGTCTGCACCCAATGAGCCAGACGGCCGGCGGTGCGGTGCAGTTCGTCGGCCGAGGTGGACGACAGCGGGAACAGCAGTGGCGTCGCCGGTTCGGCCGGGATGTCCTCGGGCTCAACGGCTTCGGGAGCTTGCTCCACAATGGCGTGGACGTTGGTTCCCGACAACCCGTACGATGACACCGCCGCCCGGCGAGGTCCGTGCCCGTTGGTGGGCCACGATGTATTGCCCTGTGGCACAAAAAGATTAGTCTCAATTCGGGCAAGATCGTCGGGCAGGCGGGTGAAATGCAGATTCCGCGGAACCACGCCGTGTTCAAGCGCGAGGATCGCCTTCATCAGGCCGAGGGTTCCGGAGGCGGCCTGGGCATGGCCGAAGTTGGTCTTCACCGATGCCAGCGCGCAGGGGCCGTCGACGCCGTAAACCTTGGCCAGACTGGCGTATTCGATGGGGTCGCCCACGGGGGTGCCGGGGCCGTGCGCCTCTACCACGCCGACGGTGCGAGCGTCGACACCGGCCGCGGCCAACGCCGCCCGGTACACCGCGGTCTGCGCGGTCTCCGACGGTGTCGCGATGTTCACGGTGTGGCCGTCCTGATTGACGGCGCTGCCGCGCACCACCGCCAGGATCCGATCACCGTCTCTTAGCGCGTCGGGCAGCCGCTTGAGCAACACCACTACGCAACCCTCGGCCGAGACGAACCCGTCGGCCCCGACGTCGAAGGCATGGCAGCGTCCGGTGGGCGACAGCATCCCCTCGGCCGATCCCGAGGCGAACTTCCGCGGGTCCAGCGCCACCGTGGCGCCGCCGGCCAGGGCAAGGTTGCTTTCGCGATCGTGCAGGCTGCGACAGGCCAGGTGCACGGCGGTCAGGCCGGACGAACACGCGGTGTCCACGGTCAGCGCGGGACCGTGGAGTCCCAGCGTGTAGGCGATCCGTCCGGACGCCATGCTGAAGCTGTTGCCGGTAAACCCGTACGGCCCCTCGGCGGTGTGTGCGTCGGCGGCCAGCAGTTGGTAGTCGCCGTGAGTCAAGCCCACGAACACCCCGGTCGGCGAGTCGGTCATGGCCTCCCGCGTGAGACCGGCATGCTCCATGGCCTCCCAGGAGGTTTCCAGCAGCAACCGGTGCTGCGGATCCATCGCGGTGGCCTCGCGCTCGCTGATCCCGAAGAACTCGAAATCAAAGCCGGCGACGTCGTCGAGGAACCCGCCCCACTTCGATACCGACCGACCAGGTACCCCGGGCTCGGGGTCGTAGTACTCGTCGGCGTCCCAGCGGTCGGGCGGAACTTCGGTGACCAGGTCATCGCCCCGCAGCAACGCCTCCCACAGCTGCTCCGGGGAGTCGATACCTCCGGGAAGCCGGCAGGCCATCCCGATGACGGCAACCGGAGTGACCGGTGTGGTGCTCATTGTGGGCGACGAACAGGCCGAATCGGGGCGGTCCACCCCGTCGACCGCCCCGAAAGACAACATCCCGCCGCCTCCTCACGGCAACGGCTAACTACCTTGTTCGCTTGACGCAATACGTGGCCCCTCCCCGGCCATCGGGGGGTGCCCACGTTCGCTCAATTGACGTTGCCCAGTGTCAGGAGCTTTCCCGCACGTCAGCAGCCCAGATGGCAGGGGCGACATTATTCTCGAGGTGCGCAACGCGCAGGGAATTCGCCGAACCGTTATCTAATCGTGATGTGCCTGGCCCGTACATGAAATGCTCATACCATGACAACAGCCCGCGTGCCCGGACTGCCGCTCGGCGAGGCGAAAGCCGCCGCCGACGAGGCGGCCGTGCCGAACTACATGGCCGAAATGTCCATATTTCAGGTGCTGCTGAACCATCCGCAATTGGCGCGCGCCGTCAACGACCTGCTCGCCACCATGTTGTGGCACGGCGCCCTCGACTCGCGGTTGCGCGAGCTGGTGATCATGCGGATCGGCTGGCTCACCGCGTGCGACTACGAGTGGACGCAACACTGGCGGGTCGCGTCGGGGCTCGGCGTGGCGGCCGATGACCTGCTGGGCGTGCGCAACTGGCGCGAACACAACGGGTTCGGGCCCACCGAGCGGGCGGTGCTGGCCGCGACCGACGACGTGGTGCGCGACGGCGCGGTGAGCGCCGAGAGCTGGACGGCCTGCGAACGCGAATTGCGCGGCGACAGAACGGCTCTCATCGAACTTGTCACCGCCATCGGTGCGTGGCGCATGGTCGCGTCGATCCTGCAGAGCCTCCAGATCCCGTTGGAGGAGGGCGTGGCCAGCTGGCCGCCGGACGGCCGCGCGCCTTAGATCTCAAACGATCCGGTAGCTCTGCTGCGCCCGCACTCAGCCCAGCGATTCGCCTACCATGGCCGCAAGCTGCGCTACTCGAGGCGGCTTGAGCAGCGTCACATGGTTTCCCGCAAGGCGGTGCACGTGCAGCGCGCCCCCGTGGAATTCGTCCCAGCCCAGCGCATCTGTGCCCATGTCGGCGGCGGTGGCCTCAGTCACGAAAAGATGCATCGGCACATCGTGGCCCGACCGCTGATAGCGGCAGATCAGATCACACGCACCGCGGCGGTCGAATGTGCCATGTAACAGGTACTTTTCGAAGATCCACTCGACAAATTCTTCGAGTGCCACTTTGAGTAGGCCGACCCACTCCCGACGTTCTCCGCGCCTGGAATGCGAGCGAACCCTACTCCACCCAGTCAGCTCAGGTCGCTGCGACTGCAGCACCGGGTGCGGCTCGTCGACAATTCCCAGCCAGTTGACTTGCTCGCCGGCATCGAGAATCTGACGGGCAATTTCGTACGCCACGATCGCGCCGAAAGAGTATCCGATAAGTGCAACGGGGCCGTATGGCTGCCGCTTGCGAATCATCGAAAGCACTTGGGTGGCATACTGTTCGATGCTCATGGATCGATCCAACCGTTCTCCCGGCTGCACTGGGACCAACGGGTTCACCGGCTGCCCGGCCCCCCATTGCGCCGCAAAGTGTCTGGCGCTCACCGCCGCATGAAAATGGGGGAACACAAAATGTATCGGCGGCGAGCCCTCCTCGGCCGCGACGTCGCTGATGCCTTCAGCGCCAAGCAGCGCCGCGAGCCCGGCAACGGTCCTGCCCCGCTCCAGGAACGCCGGAAGCGACGGTGCGACACCGAATGTCCGCTGAACATCCAAGAGAAGTCGTTGTGCCAGCAGCGAGTGGCCGCCCAGATCGAAAAAGTCGGAATCGACGTCGGCCACGGGTACGCCCAGCAGGTCCGCCCACAGCGCCGCGACGCGCCTTTCCGTCTCGTTGCGGGGACGCTGATCGCCGCGCCGGGAAGCTCGGCCCAGCGACGGCGCGGGCAGGGCGCGGATGTCGAGTTTGCCGTTGGGCGTCACGGGCAGCGCATCGAGCACCACCACCGCGGACGGGATCATGTAGGCCGGTAGTCGCTCCGCCAGCTGGGCGCGTATCCCGGCGGGCTCGACAGCTCCCGTCACCGACTCGGTGACATAACCCACCAGGCGCTTGTCGCCGGCGCCGTCCACGCGGGCGATGACCGCCGCCTGCTCCACTCCAGCCAGGCCGGCCAGTGCGGCTTGAACTTCGCCCAGCTCGATGCGGTACCCGCGGATTTTGACCTGCTCATCGGTGCGTCCGAGATACCGCAGCTGCGCATCAGCACCCCAACACACCAGATCTCCGGTGCGATACATCCGTGTTCCGGGCGGGCCAAACGGGCAGGCGACGAACCGCGCTGCGGTCAGAGAGGTCCGGCGCGCATAGCCGCACCCCACTCCGGCACCGGCGACATACAACTCACCGACCACGCCGGCCGGCACCGCCCGCAACCACTTATCCAAGACAAACAATGCCGCCCGCGGCACCGGCGAACCGATCGGTGGCAGCCCCGAGCCCGCAACCAACGGCCGGCTGATCGTCGCGTACACGGTGGTTTCGGTCGGGCCGTAGCCGTTGATCATCACCCGCCCGGGGGCCCACCGGTCCACCACCTCGGCCGGGCACGCCTCACCGGCCACCACTAGGGTCACCGAATCCAACCCCTCGGGTGACAGCACCGCCGCCGCGGCCGGGGTTTGACTTAACACGGTGACGTGTTCGGCAACCAGCAATGCGTGAAAATCGATCGGGGAACGTGTCACCGAGTCGGGCACCACGACCAGTCGCCCACCATGTAACAACGCGCCCCAGATCTCCCACGCCGAAAAGTCGAACGCCAACGAATGACAGTGCGACCACACCTGTTCCGGCGTCAGCTCCACTCCGGCGTCGAGGGAGCCGAACAACTGGGTCACGTTGTGGTGAGTGACCGCCACTCCCTTGGGAGCCCCGGTGGTGCCCGAGGTGTAAATGATGTGGGCAATGTCGTCGGGCGCGGGTGCCGGCAACGCGGTGCTGGGTTGGTTGTCAGCAGCACGGTCGTCAATATCGATGACCCGCAGACCGAACCCGGCCAGCCGCCCCGCCAGCCCTCGGGTGGTGATTGCGGCGATCGGCGCGGCATCCCCGAGCACAAACCCGAGCCGGGCCCCCGGCACCGCCGGGTCGATCGGCACATACGCCGCACCGGTTTTCAACACCGCCAAAATCGCCACCACCGCCCCGAGCGACCTGGACAACAGCAGCGCCACGCACCGCCCCGGCCTCGCCCCCGCGTCGGCCAGCAGGTGCGCAAACCGATTCGACGCCTCATCCAGCTCGCGGTAAGTCATGCTGCGGTCAGCGAAGGTCACCGCTAAGGCCCGCGGGGCCCGCGCCACCTGAGCGGCAAACGATGCCGGTATCGACACCGCCGGTGGCGCACACTCCCACAGCACGGCGCGGTTACCGAACTCATCCAGGCGGGAGCGCTCATCCCCGCCCAGTAGATCCATCGACGACAGCCGCCGCCCCGGGTCGGCGGTCATCGCCACCACCGCTCGTTGCAGCAGATCAACCAATGCCCCAATGGTTTCCACGTCGAACACGTCGGTGTCGTATTCGACGCGCAGGCCGAGTTCGAGGCCGGGCGTGGCTTGTACCACGAGCGGGTAGTGGATGTATTCGGGGAGGGCGAACTCGGTCACTGCAATTCGCGGTCGGCGGCTACCGCGCCGGTGTCGTTCGGGTTGTTTTCCCAAACGAAAAGCGTGTCGAACAACCGGTCGTGGCCGCTGACGCAATGGATTTCGCTGAGTCCCAGGTGTTGGTGCGGGGTCGTGTGGTTGTGGA
This sequence comes from Mycobacterium sp. IS-1264, assembly GCF_001954195.1. GTDB lineage: Bacteria > Actinomycetota > Actinomycetes > Mycobacteriales > Mycobacteriaceae > Mycobacterium. Next base: position 28,260 of record NZ_MBES01000041.1, read on the forward strand.
AGTGTTGCAGTTGGTCGAGCAGATCCGTGGTGGTCGTGGTCGCGGTGATGGTGGCCCGTACCGGCATGGTGTTGGCCGATCGGCCCACCGTCGATTCCGCGCCGGCGATGTCGGTCGCCCCATCCGCAGAGACCGTGGCGCCGAAGGCGACATCGGGCTGGCCACTCAGCGACATCAGCAACTGCGCAAACGCGGCCTGCACTACCGTGCTGACACTGGTTTGATAACACCCGGCCAGCTCACCCAGCGCCCGCGTGGTCTCGGCGGACAGCCGAAACGACGCAACCCCTCGCTGTCCTGCCCGGCCCGGTAGACCGACCAAGGTGGGGGTATCAAAACCGGCCAGCACTTCGCGCCAGGCCGCGTGGGCGGCGTCAAATTCTTGACCCTCCGCCTCGGCCCTCGTGAAAGCGCCTGTGTCTCGGAAGAATTCGGATCCGGTGCCACAAAGCGACCCCCCCTCGCGCGGATTTCCGCCTCCTCGCTCGGGGGCCGTCTTTACATCCTTGGTGCTCGAATCGGTCGGAAGCGCGCGGTCCAGGCTCTTTGCTACCCGTTGCTCTACGCCGAGTGGGCGCGGATAGGCCGGCCTTCCGTCGACCGCCCGCTTCAGGGCATCGAATGCTGGCCGGACTATCCCCCCCAGGACTTGTCGTGTCTGTTCCATCCCGGTCACGCCTGTCGGTCTAAGTAATTTGCTACGAGCCGCCTAAATTTTTTAAACTGAGCATAAGGCAGAATGCGTAATTCGCAACCATTGGTATGTTTATTGCACGAATGTGTATTAGTCGGTTTGTTGTACACGTGCCAATTCTGTCGACCGGTCGGACGAATTGATTGACATATCAATTGGTAATTCCTAGCGTCGGGCGATGCGAACCAGAGTCGCCGAGCAGCTCGGCGTTGAGTTCCCGATCTGCGCTTTCAGCCACTGCCGCGACGTCGTCGCGGCGGTCACCAACGCGGGGGGATTCGGAGTCCTCGGGGCGGTCGCGCACAGCCCGCAACGGCTGGACAGCGAGCTGACCTGGATCGAGGAGCAGACCGGGGGCAAGCCCTACGGGGTCGACCTGCTGTTGCCGCCCAAGTACATCGGGGCCGAGCAGGGCGGCATCGACGCCAAACAGGTCGCCGCGCTGCTGCCCGAGGAGCACCGCGAGTTCGTCGATGACCTACTTACCCGCTACGGCATCCCGGCGACCGCCGAGCCGCCGCGCGCGCCGTCCGGGGGCGGACTCAACATCTCGCCCAAGGGTTACGAGCCGCTGCTCGACGTGGCCTTCGGCCACGACATCCGGCTGATAGCAAGCGCGCTCGGCCCGCCCCCGGCCGACCTCGTCGAGCGCGCCCACGACCACGACGCCTTGGTGGCCGCGCTCGCGGGCACCACGCAACACGCGCGGCGGCATGCCGCGGCCGGCGTCGACCTGATCGTCGCGCAGGGCACCGAGGCCGGCGGGCACACCGGTGAGGTGGCGACCATGGTCCTGGTTCCCGAAGTGGTGGATGCGGTGTCGCCGACGCCGGTGCTCGCGGCCGGCGGGATCGCCCGGGGCCGTCAGATCGCGGCGGCGCTGGCCCTGGGGGCCGAGGGCGTGTGGTGCGGATCGGTGTGGTTGACCACCGAGGAAGCGGAAACCGCCCCCGTGGTCAAGGAGAAGTTCCTGGCCGCCAGCTCCTCGGACACCGTGCGGTCGCGGTCGATGACCGGCAAGCCGGCCCGGATGCTGCGCACGGCGTGGACCGACGAATGGGACCGGCCCGACAGCCCCGACCCCCTCGGCATGCCGCTGCAGACCGCCCTGATCACCGAATACCAGGTGCGCATCAATCAGGCCGCCGCCCACCCGGGCGCCAAGGCGCGCGAGCTGGCCACCTACTTCGTCGGCCAGGTCGTCGGTTCACTCGACCGGGTGCGCCCGACGCGCTCGGTGGTGCTCGACATGGTCGAGGAGTTCATCGACACGATCGGGCGGCTGGACGACCTGGTCGAGAAGTGACCACCACGACGCGCCGGCGCACTCGCCCGAGTTTGACGGTCTCCCGCCCTTCGTGCATCATCGTGACGGCACCTCGTTAGGTGAGGCGTCTACACGAATACAGGCCACTGACCCCGAACGTCCAAAGACGCCCCGGGTCAGGACAGCTCCTCCCGGCTTAAGGGTTGAGCCCAGGTGGCTTCCGGCTTGGATTGTTTTCCAGGCCAGGACACGTCGTGTAGTGCCGAAGCTCTGACGAGTGGGGTGCGGATCTCCGACGGTCGTCGGTTTCTGTACTCCCTTGTGCGCGCAGTTCGTGCGGGTGACCGCACGCGTCGTTGCCGTAGAGGAGGTGAGGGACGTATGAGTTCCAGCGATAGTCCGGGCCGAAGTCCGGGCTCCGTCCCGTCCCGATCCGGCCTCCGGCACGACGATCTCGGCTGAGTCGTCGCAACGCCAATCGGCTTACCGGCCGAGCATTCTCGGATCGGAACCAGTACGGGACGGGACACGTCAGTCCAGCTAGTCCCCGTTTTGAATTCCGTCTAGGAGGCGACCATGACCGCAGTCCTGCACGACGAACTGGCAACCGCGGCACCCAAGCCCGCGCTGACGGTCGTGCGCGCCGACACGCCCGCCCACGTCCCCGCGCCCAAGAAGGTGACCCGCCGCGTCGACGTGCCGATCTTCGGCCTGGGCGCCGACCCGCTGGTGAACGGCGCCGCCCGTCTGTTGAGCATTCCGCTGCGCCACGCCTACGCGGCGCTGTGGCGCGTGGGCGTGCTCGAAGTCGGGGCCTGATCCACCGGCTAGAATCGGCGCAGCGGCATCGATCCGGCCATCACCGGGGAGCCTTCGGAAGAACGGCCATTGCAGCCCAGTAGAACCGAACGGGTAGGCCCGTCATAGCCGTCACGAGCGGTCGCGCGGCAGCGCGGCAAGCGGGGTGGTACCGCGGCGCTCGCGCAGCTAGCGCGTCGTCGTCCCCGGCCTGAGAACTGGCACAGGGAGACGACGCTTTGACCTACCCGAAGCTGGCCGCCGGGGCACCCGACTTCCCGGCGCTCGAACTCGAGGTCCTCGAGTACTGGGCGCGCGATGACACCTTCCGGGCCAGCATCGCCCGCCGCGATGGCGCCCCGGAGTACGTGTTCTACGACGGGCCGCCGTTCGCCAACGGTCTGCCCCACTACGGGCACCTGCTCACCGGCTACGTGAAGGACATCGTCCCGCGGTATCACACGATGCGCGGCGCCAAGGTGGAGCGCCGCTTTGGCTGGGACACGCACGGGCTGCCCGCCGAGCTCGAGGTCGAACGCCAGCTGGGCATCACCGACAAGTCCCAGATCGACACCATGGGAATCGCGGCGTTCAACGAGGCCTGCCGTGAATCGGTGTTGCGCTATACCGACGAATGGCAGGCGTATGTGACCCGCCAGGCCCGCTGGGTCGACTTCGACAACGATTACAAGACGCTCGACCTGTCCTACATGGAGTCGGTGATCTGGGCCTTCAAACAGCTGTGGGACAAGGGCCTTGCCTACGAGGGCTACCGGGTGCTGCCGTACTGCTGGCGCGACGAAACCCCGCTGTCCAACCACGAATTGCGGATGGACGACGACATCTACCAAAGCCGCCAGGATCCCGCGATCACCGTCGGATTCCGGGTACCCGACGGCGAATTGGCGGGCGCCTACCTGCTGGTGTGGACGACCACGCCGTGGACGCTGCCGTCGAACCTTGCGGTTGCGGTCAATCCGGACGTGATCTACGTGCAGGTGAAGGCCGGCGATCGCCGCCTGGTGCTGGCCGAGGCGCGCCTGGCCGCCTATGCCCGCGAGCTGGGGGAGGAGCCTGAAGTGCTGGGCACCTACCGTGGCGCGGACCTGTTATGCATCCGCTATGTGCCGCCGTTCCCGTATTTCACAGACCCAGAACCGGGGCGGGCCAACGCTTTTCAAGTATTGCCCGGCGACTTCGTGACCACCGAGGACGGCACCGGAATCGTGCACATGGCGCCGGCCTACGGCGAGGACGACATGGCCACCACCGACAAGGTGGGCATCGAACCGGTCACCCCGGTCGACTCCAAGGGCCGGTTCGACGCCACCGTCCCGGATTATCAGGGCCAGCACGTCTTCGACGCCAACGCTCCGATCATCCGCGACCTGAAGGATCAGAGCGGCCCGGCGGCCGTGAACAAGCCGATCCTGCTGCGCCACGAAACCTACGACCATCCCTACCCGCACTGCTGGCGGTGCCGCAATCCGCTGATCTACCGCGCGGTGTCGTCGTGGTTCGTCGCGGTCACCGAATTCCGGGACCGGATGGTGGAACTCAACCAGCAGATCACCTGGTACCCCGAACACGTCAAGGACGGCCAGTTCGGCAAGTGGCTGCAGGGCGCCCGCGATTGGTCCATCTCGCGAAACCGCTACTGGGGCACGCCGATTCCGGTGTGGAAGTCCGACGATCCCGCCTACCCGCGCATCGACGTCTACGGAAGTCTCGATGAGCTCGAGCGCGACTTCGGGGTGCGGCCCACCAACTTGCACCGGCCCTATATCGACGAGCTCACCCGGCCCAACCCCGACGACCCGACCGGGCGCAGCACGATGCGGCGGATCCCCGACGTGCTCGACGTGTGGTTCGATTCGGGCTCCATGCCGTATGCCCAGGTGCACTACCCGTTCGAAAACGGCGACTGGTTCGACGGCCACTATCCCGGCGACTTCATCGTCGAGTACATCGGCCAGACTCGCGGCTGGTTCTACACGCTGCACGTGCTGGCCACCGCGCTGTTCGACCGTCCGGCGTTCAAAACCTGTGTGGCGCACGGGATTGTGCTGGGCTCCGACGGCCAGAAGATGAGCAAGTCGTTGCGTAACTACCCGGATGTCACCGAGGTGTTCGACCGTGACGGCTCCGATGCCATGCGGTGGTTCCTGATGGCGTCGCCGATCCTGCGGGGCGGCAACCTGATCGTCACCGAGCAGGGCATCCGCGAAGGCGTGCGGCAGGTCCTGCTGCCGCTGTGGAACGCCTACAGCTTCCTGGCCCTTTACGCGCCGAAAGTCGGTGCCTGGCGCACCGATTCGGCGCACGTGCTGGACCGCTACATCCTGGCCAAGCTCGCGGTGCTGCGCGATGAACTCAGCCGGTCCATGGACGTCTGCGACATCTCCGTGGCGTGCGAGCAATTGCGTCAGTTCACCGAGGCGCTGACGAATTGGTATGTGCGACGGTCGCGTTCGCGGTTCTGGGAAGAAGACGGCGACGCGATAGACACCCTGCACACGGTGCTTGAGGTGACGGCGAGGCTGGCCGCCCCGCTGCTGCCCCTGACCACCGAGATCATCTGGCGGGGGCTGACCGCGGAGCGGTCGGTGCATTTGACCGACTGGCCCCAGCCGGACGTGCTGCCCCCCGACCCGGACCTGGTGGCCGCGATGGATCAGGTCCGCGAAGTCTGCTCCGCCGCGTCGTCGCTGCGCAAGGCCAAGAAGCTGCGGGTGCGCCTGCCGCTGCCGAAGCTGACCGTGGCGGTGGAGAGCCCGCAGCGGTTGGAGCCGTTCGTGGACCTGATCGCCGATGAGCTCAACGTCAAGAGCGTCGAGCTGACCGACGCGATCGACACCTACGGCCGGTTCGAGCTCACCGTCAACGCGCGCGTCGCCGGGCCGCGCCTGGGCAAGGACGTGCAGGCCGCCATCACGGCGGTCAAGGCCGGCAAAGGCGTCGTCAACTCCGACGGCACCCTGACCGCGGGCCCCGCGGTGCTGCAACCCGAGGAGTACAGCTCGCGGCTGGTCGCAGCCGACCCGGAATTCACCGCGGCGCTGCCCGACGGAGCGGGGCTCGTCGTTCTCGACGGCACGGTGACCCCGGAGCTGGAGGCCGAGGGCTGGGCCAAGGACCGGATCCGCGAGCTGCAGGAACTGCGCAAGTCGACCGGGCTGGACGTGTCCGACCGCATCCGCGTGGTGATGTCGGTGCCCGCGGAGCGCGCCGACTGGGCACGCGCGCACCGCGACCTCATCGCCGGGGAGATCCTGGCCACCAGCTTCGAGTTCGGCGAGCCCGCCGAGGCGGCGGAGATCGGCGACGGCGTGCGGGTGGCGATCGACAAGGCCTAGGACCGGGGCCGAGGCCGGGAAAAGCTCCGGAAAAAAGTTCCGAAAAAAGTGTCCGGGTGAGCACCGGCGGCTGCTCATACCTGTGAATGCGACCCAACGGGGGCCGCGACCACAGTTAAGGAACAGGCCATGAGCACCGTCGAAGACTTCCACTCGGCTACCTTCAGGGCGGTCCCGCGCGACGACCTGACCGTCGCCGCGAGCCCGCGCGACGACCTGACCGTCGCCGCGAGCCCGCACGAGGACCTGACCGTCGCCGCGAACCCGCACGAGGACCTGACCGCCGCAGAGGCGTGGGCGTCGAGCCCGCTGGGCGATCCGGCGATCGAGGACGGATCTCTCCACACCCCCGCCCACGTCGAGGACCGCCTTCCCGCGGAGTCCGAGGACGACCTCCCCGCGGAAGAGCCCGCGGGGAGGCGATGGTGGGGCGCGAACGCGCTGGTTGTCGCGGCCGTGATCGGCGCGCTTGGCCTGGTCGCCGGGTTTGGCGTGATGCTCGTTGCCGGGACGAGTCCCAAGCCCAAGCCGGCCGTCGTGGCTCCGAACTCGAGCGTCGGTTCGGTGGCCTCCCAGGCGCCGAGTGCGGCCGCCCCGCCGCCCGTCGCCCCCGCGCCGGCCGCGGGCGCTAGCCGCCA
>NZ_MBES01000042.1 GCF_001954195.1 Mycobacterium sp. IS-1264
AAGTCGGCCTCCCTGATGAACCGATCCCGGTAGTCGGGTTGACTGGATAGCTGGTCGTTCAGAATCTTGAGGGCGTCCCGCCGCGGCAACCGTGGGTGCTGAGCGAGGTAGACATCACCCATCGCACCGGTCCCTAATAGCGACACGATGGTGTAGCCGGCGAACGAGGCACCGCTCATCAACGGCATGCGCAAATGTTAACGACGCCCATCGCCGGTTGTTCAAGAATGCACCGCTACGCACTATCCCGAGTCGACGCTGTTTTTGTCGGAGTGTCACTGGTCAGCCGCTGCGCTTGTAGTATGCGGCGCATGCCGCTAGAGGAAGGGGCGGATTTCGCCGGGTTCACCGTGGTGCGGCTGTTGGGCAGCGGCGGAATGGGTGAGGTCTATTTGGCTCGACATCCGCGGTTGCCCAGGCTGGAAGCGCTGAAGGTTTTGCGCGCCGATGTCTCCGCCGACCCAAGTTTTCGAGAGCGGTTCATTCGAGAGGCCGACTTGGCGTCGTCGCTGTGGCATCCACACATCGTTGAGGTGTATGACCGGGGCGAATTCGAGGGTGATTTGTGGATCGCGATGCGCTACGTCGACGGGTTCGATACCCGTCGAGTGCTTCGGGAAAGCTGTCCGTCCGGAATGCCGGCTGCCGATGCGCGGACCGTAATTGCCGGCGTCGCCAGCGCGCTGGATTATGCCCACCAGAAAGGCCTGCTGCACCGCGATGTCAAGCCGGCCAATATCCTGCTGACCCGTCCACAGGGCGGAAAGCAACGTATCTTGTTGACCGACTTCGGCATTGCCCGCAATCGGGACGAGATCAGTGGTCTTACACAGACAAACATGACCGTTGGTACGGCCGCCTACGCAGCGCCCGAACAGTTGATGGGCGGCCACATCGATGGACGGGCCGATCAGTACGCCCTAGCCGCCACCGCGTATCACCTTCTCACTGGCACAACGCTTTTCC
>NZ_MBES01000043.1 GCF_001954195.1 Mycobacterium sp. IS-1264
TGCACATGATCGCGTCCCGCCGCCCGCAGCAGCTCCGCCGTCGATGGCGGGACGCAACCCGTGTCGTTGTCGCGCTCGTCTTGCACCGGCCCCGGCAAGTCCATGAGTCGAGCAAGGAGATTCGCCGACGCCACCCCGTCGGCCAAGGCGTGGTGCAGCTTGCCGATGAGCGCGACACGGCCACCGGCCAGGCCTTCGGCGAAGTGGAACTCCCAGAGCGGACGGCTGCGATCCAGCGGGGTGGTCGCGACCTTTCCGATGACCTCATCGAGCTCGCGGCGACCACCGGGGCCGGGGACCCGAACCCGGCGCAGGTGGTAGTCGAGGTCAACCTCGCAGTTCTCCAGCCACATCGGGTGATGCGCTCGCCACGGGATGTCGACCAGCTTGTAGCGCAGTGGATCCAGCCGATGCAACCGGCGTAGCAGCGTGCGGCGGAACAGGTCGAAACTGAACTCGCTTTCGGCAGCGTCGACGACGGCGACCTTCAGCGTGTGCGTGTGCAGATTCGGCGTCTCGCTGTAGAGCAGCATCGCATCCATGCCGTTGAGCCGCTTCACCCAACCATTATCGCCGTGCTCGACGCCGGTGGTGAACAAATTTCTGGTTCGCAGAAGCGCCGAAATTGCCGTGAGGGCTGTGATCCCGGTGCTGACGACGACCGTGGCGGCAATCTCGGCGTGCCGCCGGATAATAGTCAAAGCTCGAGGTGCGCATGTGGCCGATGTGACCACCGGTCGCGAATTGACCACCCCGCCACATAACCGCCCAAACCCTTGGTTGACAATCGACCCAACAGCACTTCGTTAGTTTGTCTGTCAAAGGAGACACCATCATGGCTGAAGCCGTCATCGTCGAGGCAGTGCGCTCACCGATCGGGAAACGCAACGGCGGGCTGTCCGGGGTGCACCCCGCCGACCTGTCCGCGCAGGTTCTCAACGGGTTGGCGGACAAGGCCGGCATCGACCCCGGGATCGTCGACGACGTCATCTGGGGCTGCGTCATGCAGGCGGGCGAACAGGCCCTCGACATCGGCCGCACCGCGCTGCTGGCGGCCGGCTGGCCGGAGACCGTGCCGGGCGTGACCGTCGACCGCCAGTGCGGGTCGAGCCAGCAGTCCATACATTTCGCCGCCGCAGGAGTGGTGGCCGGGCACTATGACGTCGTCGTCGCCGGCGGCGTGGAGTCGATGTCGCGGACCCCGATGGGATCGTCGTTGGCCGGCGGCGGCAACCCGTACCCCAAGGCTTTCAAGGACCGCTACGACCGGACGCCCAACCAGGGCCTGGGCGCGGAAATGATCGCCGAGCAGTGGGGCCTCGACCGGCTCGCGCTCGACGAGTTCTCCCTGGGGTCGCACGAAAAGGCCGCGGCGGCACAGGATTCCGGCGCTTTCGACGACCAGATCGTGGGCATCAAGGACCAGGACGGCAACGTCGTCCTCAAGGACGAAGGCATCCGCCGCGGCACGCCGATGGAGAAGATGGCGTCGCTGAAGCCGGCGTTCAAGGAGGACGGCGTGATCCACGCCGGCAACTCCTCGCAGATCTCCGACGGCTCCGCCGCCATCCTGTTCATGTCCGCCGAGAAGGCCAAGTCGCTCGGTCTGAAGCCGCTCGCCAAGGTGCACACCGCGACGCTGGCCGGAGCCGACCCGGTGATCATGCTGACCGCGCCGATCCCGGCGACGCAGAAGGTGCTGAAGAAATCCGGGCTCTCCATCGGCGACATCGGGGCGTACGAAGTCAACGAGGCGTTCGCGCCCGTGCCGCTGGCGTGGCTGAAGGACATCGGCGCCGACGAGAAGAAGCTCAACCCCAACGGCGGCGCGATCGCGCTCGGCCACCCGCTCGGCGGATCGGGCGCGCGATTGATGACCACGCTGCTCTATCACATGCGGGACAAGGGAATTCGTTACGGCCTGCAGACAATGTGTGAGGGCGGGGGCCAGGCCAACGCCACCATCGTGGAACTCCTGTGACCGAAGCCGCGCAGCCGGCGGTGCTGGTCGACCGGACCGGCAACGTCATGGTCATCACGATCAACCGGCCCGAGGCTCGCAACGCCGTGAACAGCGCGGTGAGCATCGGGGTCGGTGACGCGCTGGAGGACGCGCAACACGACCCCGAGGTGCGCGCGGTGGTGATCACCGGTGCCGGTGACAAGTCGTTCTGCGCCGGAGCCGACCTCAAGGCGATCTCGCGCCGGGAAAACCTGTACCACCCCAACCATGGTGAATGGGGCTTCGCCGGTTACGTGCACCACTTCATCGACAAGCCCACCATCGCCGCGGTCAACGGCACGGCATTCGGGGGAGGCACCGAGCTGGCGCTGGCCAGCGACCTGGTGGTTGCCCACGAGCATGCGCAATTCGGGCTACCCGAGGTCAAGCGCGGGCTGATCGCCGCGGCCGGTGGCGTCTTCCGGATCGTGAACCAGCTGCCCCGCAAGGTGGCGATGGAGCTGCTGTTGACCGGTGAGCCACTGACGGCCTCCGACGCCTGGGAGTGGGGCCTGGTCAACCAGGTGGTCAAGGAGGGCTCGGTGCTAGATGCGGCCTTGGCGCTGGCGGCGCGGGTGACCGTCAATGCGCCGCTGTCAGTGCAGGCCAGCAAGCGCATCGCCTGCGGGGTCGACGATGGCGTGATCACCGCCGACGAAGTGGGCTGGGAGCGCACCATGCGCGAGATGCGTGTCCTGATCAGATCCGAGGACGCCAAGGAGGGACCGCTCGCGTTCGCCGAAAAGCGGGATCCGGTTTGGAAGGCGCGCTAACCGGCGAGCACGTTCACGCCGGCCCGGAACGCGCCGGGCAACAGCGCGCCCGCCGGCACGATGGCACGGCGAACTACCCGCGGCGTGCTGGCCAGCACCAGCGCCCGGGTCAGCAGGCGATAGTCGCGGGTAATCCGGTGCCACGCGGCTTCGTATGACGAGGGATCGTCACGAACGATTGCCCCGACGACCGCGGCCGCCTGCTTGACGGCCAGACTGATGCCTTCGCCGGTCAGCGCGTCCTCATAGCCCGCCGCGTCGCCCACCAACAGCACGCGGCCGGCAACCCGGCGGGGGACTACCTGGCGCAGCGGGCCGCAGCCGCGCGCGGCTCCGCGGTCGGCGCCCGCGAGGTGCTCGGCCAGTCGCGGGAACCAGGCGAGGTCAGGTTGTCCGCTGGACAGGATCGCGACGCCGACCAGATCCGGTTCCACCGGCGTCACGTATGCCTCGCCCCAGCGCGACCAATACACTTCGACGAACTCCGACCACACCGGCACCCGGAAATGCCAGCGCACGCCGAAACGGCGCGGTCTGCCGGCCTTCGCTGTGATTCCGATCGCGCGCCGGACCGCCGAATGCAATCCGTCGGCCGCCACCAACCATTTCGCGCGCACCCCCGCCGCCGTCACGCCGCGCGCATCCTGCTCGACGGCTGTCACCTTCGCCCGGATCCACTCGGTATCTTGCTCTTTGGCCCGTGCGGCGAGCGCCGCGTGCAACGTGGTGCGCCGCACGCCCCGGCCCGGCGCCGGCGCGAAACCGCGCCTCGGCCCGACGATGTTCGCCGACGTAGGCGATGCCGTGAAACGGCATGCCGGCCGGGTCAACCCCCAACCAACACAGCAGGCCGAGCGCCCCCCGCCAACGCCCCC
>NZ_MBES01000044.1 GCF_001954195.1 Mycobacterium sp. IS-1264
CAGGGAAGCGCGCAAGCGCGCCGAGTCGGCCGAGATCTACACCCAGAACGGGCGCGGCGAGCTCGCCGCCAACGAGCACGCCGAAGCGCGGATCATCGACGAGTACCTGCCGACACCGCTCACCGAGGCCGAGCTGGCCGACGTCGTCGACACCGCGATCGCGCAGGTGGCCGAGGCCATCGGAGAGCGCCCCGGCATGAAGCAGATGGGACAGGTGATGAAGGCCGCCACCGCGATCGCGGCCGGCAAGGCCGACGGCGCGCGCCTGTCGGCGGCGGTCAGGGAGCGCCTCTAACCCAGGTTTGGCCCGTTTGCGCTAGTCGTCGCGGGGTACAGGTCGGTTATGACCAAGTTCGGCTACACCTTGATGACCGAGCAGAGCGGCCCCAAAGACCTTGTCCGCTATGCGATTTCAGCCGAAGACCGCGGATTCGACTTCGAAGTCTGCAGTGATCACTTCTCACCATGGCTGACATCTCAGGGACATGCACCGAATGCCTGGGCGGTGCTGGGCGCGGTGGCCAACGCCACCGACCGGGTCGATCTGTACACCTACGTGACCTGCCCGACCATGCGGTATCACCCCGCGATCGTCGCGCAGCAGGCGGCCACCGTGCAGATTCTCGCCGACGGGCGGTTCACCCTCGGGTTGGGCAGCGGCGAGAACCTCAACGAACATGTCGTCGGCGCCGGCTGGCCGACCCTCGAGCGCCGGCAGGACATGCTGCGCGAGGCCATCAAGATCATTCGCGAGCTGTTCGGCGGTCGCCTGGTGAACTGGCGCGGCGACTACTTTCAAGTGGACTCGGCCCGGCTGTGGGACGTGCCCGACGTGCCGGTCCCGATCGGCGTGGCGGCGAGCGGCCCGAATGGCGTCGAGAAATTCGCCAAGCTCGCCGATCACCTGATCGCCGTGCAACCCGACGCGGACCTGGTGAGCGCGTGGCATGCCGCGCGTCAGGCCGCCAACGGGACCGAAGGCGGTCGGGTGGTGGGGCAAATACCGGTGAGCTGGGATCCCGACCGCGACGCGGCGATCGAACGTGCCCACGACCAGTTCCGGTGGTTCGGCGGCGGCTGGGCGGTCAACGCCGACCTGCCGACGCCGGCCGGTTTCGCCGGCGCGACCCAATTCGTGCGCACCGAAGACGTCGCCGAGAGCATTCCCTGCGGGCCCGACCTCGATGCGATCGTCGACGCCGTCCGGCCGTACTGGGAGGCCGGGTTCACCGACGTGGCGCTGCTTCAGATCGGCGGCGACACCCAGGAGCTTTTCCTGAAGGAAGCGGCGGAACCATTGCTGCGGGCGTTGCGGGCCGCCGCGAACTGACCGCGAGTTTGGTGGGCTCTGGCAAGGGTATTCGAACTCCAACGTCAGAAGGAAAGGCATGATGTCAAACGAATTGCAAGGCAAGAGAATCGCCATTCTGGCCGCCGACGGCGTGGAGAAGGTCGAACTCGAGCAGCCGCGTGAGGCGCTGCAGGGCGCCGGGGCGGAAGTTCAACTGCTGTCGCTGAAATCCGGTGAGATTCAAGCGCGTAACCATGATCTCGAACCCGCGGGCACCTTCGCGGTGGACCGCACCGTGTCGGATGCCTCGGTCGACCAGTTCGACGGCCTGGTGCTACCCGGCGGGACGGTAAACCCGGACAAGTTGCGGCTGGATGATTCGGCGGTCTCGTTCGTCCGGGACTTCGTCAACTCGGGAAAGCCGGTCGGCGCGATCTGCCACGGGCCCTGGACGCTGGTGGAGGCCGGGGTGGCGGCCGGGCGAAGGCTCACCTCGTATCCAAGCATCCGCACCGACCTCCGCAATGCGGGCGCGCATGTCGTGGACGAAGAAGTCGTGGTCGACGGGAACTTGATATCAAGCCGGTCGCCGTCCGACCTGCCCGCGTTCTGCTCGACGGTGGTCGAACAGCTCGCCAGAGCCTCGGCATCCGCGTGAATCGGGCCCAGCGGTGACGGCCACCTATCCGGATCTGCGGTCGGAGCTGCTTGTAACCGAGTCGGCCCAGCCGGATGGCGGCGTCTATCCGCCGCAGGAAGACTCGGAATTGCTCGTCGACGCGATGCACCTGAGCGGACTCGTTCCGCGGCGGCGCGTGCTCGACCTGTGCACCGGCAGCGGCTTCGTCGCGATTGCCGCCGCCGAAATGGGTTGCGCCAGCGTCACCGCCTTCGACATCTGTCCGCACGCCGTGCGCTGCTCCCGGGGCAACGCGGCCGTCGCGGGTGTCGAGGTCGACGTCCGCGAGGGCTCCTGGATCGGGGCGCTGAGCTGCGAACCGTTCGAGGTGGTCGTGTCCAATCCGCCGTATGTGCCGACACCTCCCGCCGACGACACGGAGACGATCTCACCGAGCGCGGGTCCGGCGTGGGCATGGAATGCGGGTCCCGACGGACGGTTGGTGCTGGATCCACTGTGTGCATCGGCGTCAAACCTGTTGTGCCGCGGCGGTTCTCTGTTGCTCGTCCACTCGGCGCTGGCCGGTGTCCGCCAGTCGCTGGACTCGTTGCGGGCCACCGGACTCGACGCGGATGTCATTGCGTCCCAGTGGATTCCGTTCGGCCCGGTCATGTCCGCGCGGGCGGAGTGGCTGGAGGAAACCGGGCGGTTGCCACGCGGCTGCCGGGAAGAGGAACTGGTCGTGATCCGGGCGGACAAACCGTGACCGGCACCCGGGTGCAGGTGGTACCGAAGGGCCCGGTGCTGGTGTCCGGCCCGGTGCGCATCGAGATGCCCGACGGTCACGTCGTCGAATCCGACCGATTCATGGTCGCGATCTGTACCTGCGCGCGCAGCAAGGAGTACCCGCTGTGCGACACCAGCCACCGGCGGTGCCGCCGCACCGGCTCGTAGGAGCTAATCGAGGGGTCGCCGTAGCGATGTCTCGTCGCGCTTCCAGGCGGCGATGATGTTGTCCGCCAAGCGATTTTCGACCACTGCGTGCGCGCGCATTCCGAAGACCACGTCACGGTCGAGCCTCGGTTCGCGAGCGACGAGATCGCCGACCACGTCGAGGCGCACCACCTGTTCGTGCACCGCGTCGGCCTCGACGTGCTCGCGGTAGAAGGCAATGCACTCCGGCGGTGCGTCCAAGCGCTCGAGCGCCTGGACCATCCGTCGGGAGCCCGGCGGTGAGGTGATCTCGGTGGATGCGAAGTGCCCGATCGCGGCGCCGCGCAAGCGGCGGTGCAAGCCGAAAAGCGACATCAGGTTCACGGCCGCAAGCGCTTCGGCGGGAACGGCGTCGAGGTAGCCCAGATACGTCGAGTCCAGCCCGGCGGCCGCCAACAGGTCCGCGAAGAGCTGCTGGTGCAGCCGCGGGCCCTGGCCGGCGCCGTACTCGTCGAATTCGATCGCCACGAACGCCGCCTTGGCGCGGCCCGTCAGCCGTGGAATCGCCCAGGCGTGCGGATCGCCCTCTTTGAGGTGATACAGCGATCGGTGCACGAAGTATTCGCGCATCTGCTGCCAGGTCGCGGTGTCGCGCAGGTAATACGACGGTCCGGTGCCGTCGATGGGTTCGATCGAAATCGCGTCCATTTCCTCGGCCGACGTGCGGCCGGGATCGACGGGCCCGACGTCGCGACGCACGCCCGCCAAGAAAGCCCGCTCGAGTTCGGCGCGCAGATGCAGCAGGGCGGGATTCCACTCCCAGGCGGGATCCACGCCCGCGAAACCCCGGTAGTGCAGCTCGTAGCACATGCACAGGGCCAATTGCAGGTCCAGGCCGTAGGGATCGGAATCCCGCACGGAGGTGCTGACGCGGACGAGGTGATCGCCCGACGGCGGCCCCGTCAAGGCGCGACGGACCGCCATCGACAATGGCCCGTGCGCCGCGGGAAGGGCGGGTTCGACCGTGATCGATGCGCGGGTCACGCCTGTGGGTACCACCGTCGGGGAGCGCGCAAACGGTGCGCGACCATCAAACCTGATCGACAGACGATCGGAAGCTGATGTCGACGGTCGTTCCCGTTGGGGAACTGTCGATTTCCATGGTGTCGCTCAGCGCCCGCATGAGCACCAGGCCCCGCCCGCTGTTGCCCGGGTTGGCGGCCGGTGTCTTCCAGGAACCCGCATCGACAACCCGGACCCGGATGTCGCCCTCCGTGGCGTCGGCCTCGACCAGCATGAACCCGACGGGGTGTCCGCGATACGCGTGCTCGACGCAATTGGTACACGCCTCGTTGACGACCAGCACGATGTCGGCGGCCAACCCATTAGCCACCCCGACAGACTGCAGCCACACTGCAAGCCGGTGCCTAATGTTGACCAAATTGTCTGCGGCAGCATCACTTTCGATGCGAAAGCGCTTGGGCTGGTGACGGTATATCACCATCGCGACGTCGTCGTCGTACCCCGACGCGGGAGCCAGCTCACGCAGCACCGCATCCGCGACGCCGTCCAACGGAAGCTGCAGTGCTTCCGTCAAAACGTCTGCGGCGCGGGCGATTCCAAGGTCGATCGACTCGTGCTTCCGTTCCACCAGGCCGTCCGTGAACAGCATCAGCGTCGAGCCCGGCGGGAGCACCAACGAGGTTTGGGGGCGGGGTTCGTCCCGCCGTACCGCGAGGGGCACCGACGACGCGTCCGTCAGGACGCTCGTCGTGGCGGGCGCTGGCCCGGCGAGCAGTGCGGGCATGTGCCCCGCATTGCTGTACTGCAGCACCCCGGATTCGGTGTCCAGGATCGCCAGGAACACGGTGGTGCAGTAGGCATTCGGAATGAGAGACGCCGCCGAGTCGAGCTGCTCGAGTAGCAGCGCCGGTTCGGCGCCGTTGATCAGCAGGGCGCGGGCCGAGCTGCGGAGCTGACCCATGATCGCGGCCGCCGGCAGGCCCCGGCCCACGCAGTCGCCGACGACGATGCCGATGCGGTGGGCGCCGATCGGCAGCACGTCGTACCAATCGCCCCCGATCTCCAACGGCGGGACGGCCGGTTCGTAGCAGACGGCAAAGCCCGGCGGCGGCTCCAGCGGCGGCAGCATCGCGCGCTGCAGCGTCAGCGACGTCTCGCGGGCGCTCTCGAACTGCCGGACATGCTGCACGGCCAGGCTCAGATGCCCGATGAGCACCGTGACCAGCAGCCGATCCTCGGCACTGACCCAGCGGGGCGTACGAAACTCCAACCACAACGCGAGGTCTCCCGCACCGGAGAGCACCGCGACCAATCCCTGCGCCTTGCCGGGGCTGTCGGGCCGATCGACGGTCTTGGCCGTCAGCGGCAGCTGGTGACGCGCATCCTGAAATGTGTTGCGCAACCACGGATCAAGGTCGCGCCAGCTCAAGTCGGCGGGCTCGCCGGCCACCTGGACGGCCGGTTCTCCGTCGCCGTTCTGCCAGGAGACGGCCACCACGCGTTGCACGTCGATCGACGTCCGGCACTCGTCGAGGGTGATCGACAGCAGCTCGTCGACGCTTTTCGCCACGGCCACCGCGGTCGCCAGGCGCAGCACCGCGCTTTCGCGGGCCGCGAACGCCCGTTCGGCGGTGATGTCCCGAATCGTCCCCACGAAGGCTTCCCGGTGGGTGTCGGTCTCGCGGACCGCGTTGATGCTCACCGTCACCCAGGCGAGACGGCCGTCGCGGTGCCGAATCGGTGTGTCGTACTCGGCGCCGCCCTCGATGGCGACTCTGGCGATCTGTTGCCGCGCGGTCTTCTTGTCCACCAGCCACGGATGCGGCCAGCGATACGGCAAACCCTCCGCGGGATAGCCGAGGATTTCGATGAGGGCGTTGTTCATTTCGATCACGGTGCCCTCGTGATCGGCGACGAAGAACCCCTCCTGCAACGAATTCACCAGGGCGGTACGGAATTTGTCGCGATCGGCGAGATCTTCGGCGCGGGCGCGTTGCTCCGCGTAGCGCCTGGTTCCGTCGATGAATCCCCGCGTCGCGACGTCGAGCGGCGCCAGCGTCTGCAGCAGGAACTCCAGCGCGACCGGAGCGTCCACCCGGATGTCCTTGGAGAGTTCGAGCACCAGTTCGACGTGGTGCTCGACGATGTCGAGCGTGCTGATCTGTTCCTGCAGCGCCCGCCGCCCGAGTTCGTGGGCGACGGCCAGGCTGTCGTCGTCGCGGCTGTCGAGGTAGGCCCGCAACGCGGCGACGTATTGCGCGTGGAAGTCCTCGCCGCCGGTCACGTCGACACTCCGCGGTGGCGCGCGGCGAGCACCATGGCGTCGTCGGATTCCTTGGCGTACTTGGTCAGGATCTCCTCGGCGATGGCCACGGCCGGGGCCGCGAAGTCGAGGTGGTCCAGGTGCTCCTCGTTGATGCCGTCGGTGGCGAGGACGATGAGGTCGCCGGGGCGGATCGAAATGACCTGTGCCGGTTTGATTTCGGGGATGCGATAGCCGACGATGCCCGCGGCCAGGCGCGCGCTGGATCGAACGTGGATGCCGGCCGCGTCCTTGGCGAGCAGGTTGGCGGTGACGTTGCCGACCCCGGTCCACGTCAGCGTGCTGGCCGCGAAATCCACCCGCGCCAGGGTCATAGCGGCGCCTCTGGTGCCGCCCAGCACCCGGTGGCAGAGCTGGATCAAAACCTCGAGCCGTTCGCCACGGGCGGCTTCGAGCGCATCGATCGCACGCAGGGCGGCGGCCGCGGCGGCCGGACCGTGGCCGAGACCGTCCATCACACCGAAGAGGGCGGCGTCGCCGTCGATGTCGACCGCGAGGCCCCGGTCGCCGGAGGTTTCCTCGCCGGGCAGTGGGCGACCCGCCCTCGCCCACTCGATCGGTCCCAGCCGGCCGTTTTTATGCATGGCCCGGTACCCATTTCCACATCTCGATGACCGTTCCGCGGCCGCGTGCGGATTCCACGACCAATCGGTCCATCAGGCGGCGGGCCCCGGGGAGCCCCATGCCCAGCCCGCGGCCGGTGGAGTACCCGTCTTCCAGCGCGCGCTCGATGTCGGCGATGCCGGGGCCGTCGTCCTCGGCGCGTACCACCAGGGCCTTGCGGCCCTCCCGGTCCGCTACCCCGACCCGGACCGCGCCGCGACCCGCGTAGCTGGTGATGTTGCGGGCGATTTCGGAGATCGCGGTTGCGATCATGGTGACGTCGGTCAGCGTGAATCCGAGGTAGAGGGCTAGATCATGGCCGGCTTTGCGGGCTGCGACGATGTCGTCGGGGTTGTGGATGTCGACGACGATGTCACCCTCCACCGTCGCGCCCGATCGTCGATTTTCGATTCAGCAGGGCAAGGCCCTCTTCGAGGTCCAGGGCGGTGTTCATGTCGTCGAACGCCAGCCCCAGTTGCACCATGGCGAAGGCCACTTCGGGCTGCAGGCCGACGATCACGGTGTCCGCGCCGCGCAGCCGCGTCATGTGCGCGATGGTCCGCAGCGACCGCGCGGCGAACGAATCCATCACGTCGATCGCGGTGACGTCGACGATGATGCCCTGGGCGCGGAACCGGCTGACCCGCTCCATGAGGTCGTAGCGCAGCCGTTCGGTCTCGGAGTCGGTGAGTGCGGACTGCACCGTTGCGATGAGGATCGCGCCCTGTTTCAGGATGGGGACTGGCATGGGGTGCTCGTGCTAATGGTGGTTACCCGGTGGTCTCGCCGGTGCGGGTGACTTCGTAACCGAGCAGGCGTTCGGCTTCTTCGATACCGCCCTGCAGGTCACCGACGGCGTTCATCTTCGACAGGTCCAGCCCGATGGTCACCAGCGTCAGGGCGATCTCGGAGGACAGGCCGGTGATGATCACGCTCGCGCCCATCAGCCCCGACGCGTCGACCGTCTGCACCAGGTGGTTCGCCACCGTGGAGTCGATGGTGGGCACACCGGTGATGTCGATGACCACGACCTTCGCGCGGTTGGCGCGGATGGCCCGCAGCAGCTGTTCGGTGACCTGGCGGGCGCGCTGCGAATCCAGCACACCGATGATCGGCAGAATCAGCAGCTGCTCGCGCACCTGCAGCACCGGCGTCGACAGCTCGCGGATCGCCTCCTGCTGCTGGCGAATGATGCGCTCGCGCTCCTGTACGAAGCTGACGCCCACGGTGTTGGCGATGCGGTTGGCCGCCGGCTCGTAGGCGTCCAGCACCCGGTTGAGCATCCCGAACTCGGTCTGGTACTTCTCGAACAGCGAGCGGGCCAGCACGTCACGCAGCAGCAGCACGATGCCGAGCACCTCGTCGGTCTCCACGCCTCGCGGGATGATGCGTTCCGAGAGGTCCCGCGCATAGGCCTGCAGCGCCTCGACGCTACCGGTCTCGAGCACCTCGACGTAGTTGTCGTAGACGGCCGTGGCTTCGGAGAACAGCTCCTCGGGCGTCATCGCGGTGAGCAACTGCGCCTCGGTGATCCTGCGGGCCCACTCCTCGCGCAAAACGGTCCGGTTCTGCCGCAAATGCTGGACCAGCTGCGGCAACAGACCCTCGCTGGAGACGCTGCCCGGCTGCGCGGCGGTGGCTGTGGTGGCGAAATCCGACGGCGAATCTGACATCTGGCCTCCCAAGTGCCGCGTCGCGGTGCGCAGGTTCTATGGGGAGACTAGCCTGGACCGTCGCGGGGCAGGTGTCGAGGTCTTCTTCTTTCTCGCAGTTCGCAAAGCAGGCTACGCTTGCACCACACTCAAGGCCCAGGACGAAGGATCGCCATTGTCAGCTCCTGATTCGATTACCACGTTGGTTGCGGACCACGATGGCGTGTCCGTGGTCAGTGTGAGCGGCGAAATCGATTTGGTCACCGCTCCGGCCCTGGAACAAGCCATCACCGCGGTCGTCGCGGATGGTCCATCGGCGCTGGTCATCGATCTTTCGGCGGTGGAGTTCCTCGGCTCGGTGGGGCTGAAGATTCTCGCGGCGACCTACGAGAAACTCGGTAAGTCCACCGAGTTCGGGGTGGTCGCACGCGGGCCGGCGACCAGGCGGCCGATCCACCTGACCGGCCTGGACAAGACCTTCCCGCTGTATCCGACGCTGGACGACGCGTTGACCGCGGTACGGGACGGCAAGCTCAACCACTAATCTCACCCCGGGCGTGTCGGGCCGCCTGGCCTGTGCGCGGCGCGTCGGGACGCCAGTTCCCCACTGGCACAAGGCATTCGGCTATTGGTCACTGTCCACCCGCTTGCGCGCGGCCGCGCTGCGACGGAAAGCCGCTCCACAAACGCGCCGGCTGGTGCGATGATCACGGCCATGGATGTCGACCATCCGGAGCATGACCAGCACTGGGATCGCGAGGAACGCGGCGAAACCGAAATCCAACGGCTCGACCGCAATTGGAACAGCCTGCTGCAGGAGCTGCGGGTGGTGCAGACCGGGGTCCAGCTGCTGACCGGGTTCCTGCTCACGCTGCCCTTCCAGCAGCGCTTCGACATCCTCGGCGGGCACCTGCGGGTGGTCTACCTGGCGACGGTGGGATTTTCGGTGGGCGCGACGGTATTGCTCATATCCCCGGTGGCCATGCACCGGATGCTGTTCCGGCGGCATCGATTGCAGGTGCTGGTCTCGGCGGCACACCGGTGCGCCTATGCCGGGCTTGTGTTGTTGGGTGCCGCACTGACCGGGGTGACCGTCATCATTTTCGCCGCGGTGGCCAATCGCAACGTGGGCTTCATCGCGGGAGCGTGCGCGCTTGTCATGTTCGCGTTTTTCTGGTGGGTGTTGCCGTTGGTGCTGCGCACCCGGGGGATGTAACCATCAGCGGCTAGGCGCCAGCGCCGCGATGCGGGTGGATTCCAGGTGATCGAGGAGATCCAGCGGGCCCGCGAAGATCGGTTCGGCCCCGGCGGCCTCGAGCTCGCCACGGGCGATGCCGCCGCTCAGCATCCCGATGCACGGCAATCCCGCGCCCGCCGCGGCGTGGGCATCCCATACGGCATCCCCGACGAACACCGCCCGGTCGGCGTTTACGCCGGCCCGGTCCAGCGCGATCTTCACGATTCCCGGCTCGGGCTTGGCGGTGTCGACGTCGCGCGATGACGTCGTTTGGGCGATGACGTCGTCACAGCCGAGCGCCTTGCGCAGCAATTCGAGCTCGTCCTCCGGTGCCGAACTGGCCAGCACCACCTGCAGCCCCAGCCCGGCGACCCGGCGCAGCAACGCTTGCGCGCCCGGCAACGGCTGCAGTAGGGACGCCGTTTCGCGGTAGTAGCGGCTGTGTGCGTCGCTGAGCCTCTCCTGCACGTCGTCCGGGGCGTCGTCGGACAGCGTGCGCACCAACTTCGAGCCGTCCATGCCGATGCAGCGGTGAATGTGCCAGGCCGCGACCGTGATGCCTTCGGCGTCGAAGGCGCGCTGCCAGGCGTAGACGTGCAGGTAGTTGGAGTCGACGAGGGTTCCGTCTATGTCGAACAGAACCGCGGGGGCGCGGGCGGGTGTCATCGCTGCGGCATACCCACCCGCGGGGCCACCGACACGGCCGAGGCCGTTTCGCCGCCGCGGCCGGCGGGTAGACCTACGAATTCGAGGAAACGAGCTTGGTAGGCAAGCCTTTTCACTAGGAGCAATGGTGGATGATTCCCGGCACGACCCGGTTGATCATGCCCGTACCACCCGTCAGCACGCCGGCGAATCCATGAAGAACGGCGCCAATGCGCCCGGCTTGGCCGGGGTGGCGATCGCGGTGGTCGCCCTTATTGTGGGCCTGTTCGCGCTGGCTACCGGTCATGCGGCCGCCGGGTGTGTGGCGGTGATCCTGGCGGCCGCGTGCGCCGCGGCCGGCGCCGGCTGGCTGGCATACACCCACCGCCGGGTCCGGCGGTCCGAAGTGCGGCAATGGGCGGCCGCGGACGCCGACGCGCCCCCGCCCAGCAGCTGACAGGTGTGAACCACCCCCTAACGGGGTATCGCCTGAGCCACGGGTGAGTACAGACAAGTGCGCCAACCCGGTCCTCCTCCGAAAGGAGCACCCATGGCGACCGCAAGCGATTACGACGCTCGTCGCGTGTCCGACGTCGAGGCCCCGGACCGCTCGGGCCTGCGCGAACTGACAACCACGCTGTCCCCGTCGTCCACGGCCATCGTGGACGACGACCCCAACGACATGCCGTTCTTCGAGCTGCCCGGTGCGGACCTGTCCGGTGAAGAACTCTCGGTGACGGTAATTCCGCAGCGCGCCGACGAGTTCACCTGCTCGAGCTGTTTTCTGGTGCAGCACCGCAGCCGGATGCACACCTCGAGTTCCGGGCTGCCGGTCTGCACCGACTGCGCGTAGCCCCGCCCCGGCGATCGCTGCAATAAAATCGGGATATGGACGGCACTTTGGCGTTCGACGGCCGGTGTGGGATGTGCACCCTTGCCGTCAACCGAATCGCCCGGCTGGACCGGACGGGCCGGTTGCGCATCGAGCCGTGGCAGTCCCCGGAAGTGGCCGCGCGGGTGGGGGTGCCCGATGACCGGTTGACGGCGTCGGCGTGGTGGCTGGACTCGTCCGGCGCGGTGTTCGCCGGCGCCCACGCGATGAACGCGGCCCTTTCCGCGGCGCTCGGCACGCGACTGCCGTTGTGGATCTACCGAATCCCCGGCATCGGCGCGCTGCAGGAGGTCGTCTACCGCTGGGTGGCGGCACACCGATATCGCTTTCGCGGTGTGACACCGCTCTGCGAGGCCGACCCGAAGCGGTGCGCGTAGCAGCGGGACGCGTCTCGCCTACGCCGAATTGTCGTAGCCGTCGGCTAGCTTCTCCTCATGGAGAAGATGCTCGGGTCGCTCCTCGTGTTCGGGTTCGCTCTCCCTTGGTATTTCACTTCGAAGGGCACCGGCAGCGTGCCGGCCGGATTCCTGGCCGGTCTCGGCGGCCTCGTCGTGACGGTGCTTGTCCTGCTGTGGCTTTCGGCTCAGCGGGACCGCTTCCGAGTCGGATTGCAGCGCAGGCGTGACGTCAAACGCGCGGCGTCGGAAATGGCGGCCGTCGACCAGATGTCGGGTGTCGAGTTCGAGGAATTCGTTGCGGCACAACTGCGTACGAGAGGTTGGGGTGTCACGCACACCGCCAGCACCGGCGACTACGGGGTGGACCTGATCGCCAGGAAAGGCGGCACCCGCATGGCGGTCCAATGCAAGAGGCTGGCACGCGACGTCGGCGTCGCGGCCGTGCAGCAAGTCGTTGCCGGGGCGCGGCAGCACGGCTGCGCTCAAGCGGTCGTGGTCACGAATCAAGCATTCACAAAAGCGGCTCGCCGGCTGGCGACCACCCATCGCTGCCGCCTCGTCGGGCGGGAGCAATTGCAGATCTGGGCAGGCGCACCACTGACCTAGGCGCGCGCGCATTCACTTCATCGTTGCGAGATTGTGCCAAAAGCTTTTTAGGCTGTCCGTGCCGCCGAAGAGTGTGGTGAAGTTCGTGGAGTCGACGAGAACGACGTCGCCGGCCCGCGCACCGGACGGCGGCATCCAAATCAGCGCATTGAACTCGGTGTTGCCGGCCTCGGTGAATGGATGAGGTCGCGTCGGGTCGACCCGTTGCCTACCGAGCACGCGGAGGGAATCGCTTTCCGGAGCGGTCAGCTCGTAGTGGGGCAGATGCGGGTGAAAGTTGAAGGTCGTCACGTTGTCGAGCAGGCGTGGGGCGTCGAGATCGCGAATGCCGGTGAGCGGTGCGATCTCATTGGTTCCTTCCGTGACCGCGGGGCGAAGGCCCCATGTGTTGTGAACGGGAATGTCGAGTGCCGTCATGAGTGAACGGGTGTAGGCGGTGAACCGCTGTTGTCGTGGCACCAAGGGATCGCCGTGGTGCAGGTACTCGGTCTGCCGCTGGGCCATGTCATCGGTGAATCCGACGTCGTGGTGGGGCGCCAGCAGCAGGCATGTTCCCTCTCTTTTCAGCCACTCCCGGATGGCGGCGACTTCTTCGGCCGCTGCCACTTCTTCGCACGCCAAGTGGTCGAGCCCGAAGACCATCAGCGTGTCGGTGTCGGCCAAGATCCGTTCGTCGATCACTAGCTTGTAGCCCGCTTGGTCGACGCGTTGGAACACCGCGACCGGATGGCCGGTCGCTTCACCGGCCAACTCCTGGAAGGCGATCGTGGACCGGTGAAACAGCTCCAAGGTACCGGCGATGCCTTGCAGGAAGTTGGCATCGTCCCAGCCCGGCGTCTCATACTGCGGCCATGCTGCCCTGCGGACCTCGGTCATCGTGGAGAAGCGGTTGTCCAATGCTTCCAGGTTGCGTTGGGACTCCCATGGATAGCTCCAAGTCCAATAGATGCTGATGCGCCGTCCGCCAACGTGCGGGCGCGGCAGGTGAGTTTGGTTATACGTGCGTGCGGCGGGCAGTGTGCTCATGATCGTCCTTGGTGCTCAGTCGAGATTCGCGAGATAACGCATCGCTTTGATGCCCGGAAGAAAGAAGTAAGCCCCGCCGGACAGGGTTGTGAACGCCGGCAGACCCTTGAGCACGCGGCGGATCGGTCGCTTGGGTATCTTGAATTCCATTGTGCCGTCTTGTGTTCCGCAGATCGGATCGTGTTCGTTGCCGAGCTCGTGGAACGTGCGGTCGTTGATCCAGACGTTCTGGGCGAATTCGAACTGCCGGATCAAACTGGCGCAGATGATGAAGGCGGCGATGCCGCGATCGGCCCCGTCGTCGGGAGCGTCCTCCGGGAGCGCCGGCCCGTAAGTGGCCCCCCGGCGAATCATTCGTCGCCGGTTCATGTTGTGGGCGGTATCACGCGGGTTGAGTCGTCTCGCGTGAGCGCCCAAGGGACACGCATATCCGTGCGGATCCATCTCCTTGTAGTTGAAGTCGTTGTTGCGCATGGCATCCGCACCCAGCTCGGGATCGTCCCGTTCAGGCGCTAGGACCAAAGGAGCGCCGCTACGCCAGCGGCCCATGAACTTCGCGGCCAATAACTCCTCTTCGTCGGGCGTACGGGCGTTCGAGCGGATGTAGCTGCGGAACAGCCCGACATGCTCTTGCAGCCGTCGATACGCCGCGTAGGTGCCGTTACGCGAGAGCACTTCTGGCCGCGGCAAATTGGCTACGGGGCCGAGCTCATCGGGATAACCGAGGACAAACTCCCCCGCCTTCAGCGGTGCACCGGAGCCGGGCGTGGGTTCCTCACCCGATCCTTCGATCACGGGCTGCGACAGCCGATCTCGAAAACCGAAATGATCGTGTGCGTAGTTAAACGGTGGGGTTGCGTTCAAATCCAGATACGACAATCGCCGCACGCCTTCGCACCGGCGCACCAAGTCGTCGTGAGCTTTGGTGGCGCGGTCGTGCTCACTGTCGTCTCGCGCGAACAGGATGGCAATCGCGTGCAGCTCATCGCCGGCCAATCCGCCGATCCAGTTGTCGGGGTGGTTGCGCCCGGCGTCACCGAGAATGTCCGCCCTGGCGGCCATCCCTTGGCGGAACTCCTCCGGAAAGCTCGCGAGCGAATCCTCGGCCACGCCCAGCGCCCGCAGCCCGTTCCAGGTGAAACCCAGGGTGACCCAACGCGAGGTATCGTCGATCGTTTCTCGCACCGATGCGGCGGACTGGACCACATCGACCAGTTCAGAAAGCCACGCCCGGCCGGCGGCGGGTTCGTCGAACGACATGAATTCGTAGCGCCCGGTCATCGCCGGGGTACGCGTCAGCAGGATGTGCTGTATGTCGTCGAGCTCGAGCATCTGCTACTGCATTTGGTCCAGCATGGTTTGGAACGCGGCCTTCAGCCGCAGCGCCTTCTTGATCTCGTCGGCGGTGACGTAGGGATATTCGCCGTACTCCAAAAAGCTCGGGAACTGGTGCTCTCGGACGAACCGGATGAACGCCTCAGGGTTCTCCTTCCAGTCTTCGGGGAAGCCCTCCAAGTTCGTGAACACCGTCGTGATTCCGGTCTGACTGAACAGCTGCACCGCATCCTCGGTGTATTTGTCGAAGTCCGTGTCGAAGATGCCCTGGTACTGGAAGTGCAGCCCCGACCCCACATCGAAGAGCACCCAGCGCAGATAATGCAGCCGCAGGGGAGCGAGCACATCGGGACTTGCCTTGATGGCTTCTTCGATCTGCTTGCCATACGCACGGACCGCCTCTTCCCGTCCCTCCTTGACCTTCGCGATGATCGAAAAGCCGTAACACGCCGGCGTTCGAGGATAAACCGGCCCGTATCGACCCCGCTCGAGCTCGAAGTAGCCGTCCTTCGGGATGGCCACCGCCGCAGGCTTGCTCCACTCGTATTCCGCCATCGCCACTCCAAATTTTGTGCCGGTGTGCCGGACGCTAGCACTTGATCTCGCAGGTGCAAGCTGCTTTTGTCGGGGGACGAAGGAGATGAAGCATGCCTGCAGTGGCCGATCTTGCCCTGGGGATAGCGCCCATCGCCGGTGGAATGGCGCTCGGTGCGACGGCGGGATATCTGAAGGGTCCGGATGTCCGTCGCGCGATCAAGCAGGATATGGAACTGCTGAAGGAGCTACCGCCCGAACAGACCGAGCGGCGAGCAGAACTCCAAGCCTGCATCGATAGCCGCATCGATGACCTGATCGCCGCTGTCAACCGATACCGACCGCTGCGCGGCGCGGCGGCCGCCTATCGCGGCGGCTTGCGCGACGTCCTGCTGTTCGTCTGCGCGATTCTGTTCACCGTCGTCTGGTGGAGCGTCGATCACCACAAGAGCAACTGGCTGCCGATGTTCGTTGTTCTCATTGTGGTTTCGCTGGGAGCGGCCTGGTATGCGGTCCGGGGCCTGCACCACAGCGTGGCCAACTTGTTTCGTCGACGACCTGTTGGTCGGGGTGGCGGGATTTGAACCCACGGCCTCTTCGTCCCGAACGAAGCGCGCTACCAAGCTGCGCCACACCCCGCTTGAAGCCACGACAGCCTATCGCACGCGCCCGTCGCCTGACGAAACGCCAGGCTGGAGGCTAGGCCCAACGGCAGGAGCGCTCGAACTCGACCAGCGCGGCCGCGGGCCCGGTCGGATCGAGTCCCTGCGCACGGACCCACTCGTCGCTGAAATAGGTGTCGGCATAACGATCGCCGCTGTCGGCGAGCAGCGTGACCACCGAGCCGCTGCGGCCCTCGGCGACCATCTCGGCGAGCACGCCGAAGGCGCCCCACAGGTTGGTGCCCGTCGACGGCCCCACCCGTCGTCCCAGCACGGCGCTCACGTGGCAGGCGGCGGCGATCGACGCGGCGTCCGGCACGGCGACCATGCGGTCGACAACGCCGGGCAGAAACGAAGGCTCCACGCGCGGCCTCCCGATGCCCTCGATGCGCGACGACGTGGGCATCACGATGTCGTATCGGTCCTCGGCGTAGGCCGGAAAGAACGCGGAGTTGTCCGGGTCGACGACGCACAACCGGGTGGCATGGCGGCGGTAGCGGATGTAGCGGCCGATCGTCGCGCTGGTGCCGCCGGTGCCCGCGCCCACCACGATCCATTCCGGGACCGGGTGGTTCTCGTCGAGCATTTGCTCATAGATCGACTCGGCGATGTTGTTGTTGCCACGCCAGTCGGTAGCGCGCTCCGCGTTGGTGAACTGGTCCAGGTAGTGCCCGCCCGTCTCGTCGGCGACGCGCTGCGCCTCGGCGTACACCTCGCTGGAGTTCTGCACGAAATGGCAACGGCCGCCTTGTGATTCGATTAGCGCGACCTTGGCGGAGCTGGTGGCGGCCGGCATCACGGCGACGAACGGCAGGCCCAGCAGGTCTGCGAAGTAGGCCTCCGACACCGCCGTCGAGCCCGACGACGCCTCGACGACGGTGGTGCCCTCCGAAATCCACCCGTTGCACAGCGCGTAGAGGAACAACGAGCGCGCCAGCCGATGCTTGAGGCTGCCGGTGATATGGGTGGTCTCGTCCTTGAGGTACAGGGCGACATCGACATTCGCGCACCAGGCCGACGGCAGCGGGTAGCGCAACAGGTGGGTATCGGCGCTGCGGCGGGCGTCCGCCTCGATGAGCCGAATCGCGTTGTCGGTCCAGGCGCGCGGCAGGCTGCGGACCGCGATCCGGGCCCGATCGCTCAACGCACCGAAACTGCCGGCTGCGTACGGCCGAAGTTGCTGCTCGCGTCGCGGCCACCCATCGGGGTGGCGATCAACGTCAGCAGCGTCGCTTCGGGCCGACAGCAGAACCGCACCGGCGCATACGGCGACGTGCCGATGCCGGCCGAGACATGCAACAGCATATTGGCGCCCCAGCGCGACGGCCCCTTGGCGCGGGACCGATCCAGGCCGCAATTGGTCACCAGGGCGCCGTAGAACGGCAAACACAGCTGCCCGCCGTGGGTGTGCCCGGCCATCACCAACTGGTAGCCGTCGGCGGCGAAGCGATCCAGCACGCGCGGCTCGGGCGAATGAGTAAGTCCCAGCCGCAGATTCGCCGCCGGGCTGGCGGGCCCGGCGATCGTGTCGTAGCGGTCCCGGTCGATGTGCGGGTCGTCCACGCCCGCGGCGGCGACGTGCAGGCCGGCCACCTCGAACTCACGACGGGTGTGGGTGAGGTCCAGCCAGCCGCGCTCGGTGAACGCCGCGCGCAGATCCTGCCAGGGCAGCGGTTCACCCCGGACGCGGTGCGACGGCTTGGTCACGTAGTTCGCCGGGTTTTTCAGCCGCGGCCCGAAGTAGTCGTTGCTGCCGAACACGAAGACGCCCGGGCGGGAGAGCAGATCGCCCAGGGTCTGCACGACCGCGGGTACGGCCTTGGGGTGCGCGAGGTTGTCGCCGGTGTTGACGACCAGGTCGGGCTCCCAGCTGGCCAGCTCGCGCAGCCAAGCCTGTTTGCGGGGTTGGTGGGGAAGCATGTGGATATCGCTGATATGCAGCACCCGCAGCGGCGTGGAACCCGGCGTCAACACGGGCATGGTTATCTCGCGCAGGACGAACGCGTTGCGCTCGACGATCGAGGCGTAACCGATGCCGGCGACGGTGGAGCCGACCGCAACGGCGCCGGCGCGTATCAGGGCGCGCAGAACATCAGCCATGCAGGCAGCCTACTGCCGCTGGCGCGCTGACACCGTATCTGCTGCGCCGCAACGCCTACGGAGGCGGCTGTCCGGGCGCCGCCGGCGGCGGTGGCGCCAGCAACGGGATCGTGATCGGCGGCAGGCCCGGAATCTCCACCACCTGCGATCCGACCGGCGGCGGCCCGCCTTCCGGCGGCGGCGGCGGAGCCGGCGGGATGCCGTTGCTGACTTGGATGGTGATGATCGACCCCGGAATCGTTGCGCCGCTTGGCGTCGTTCCGACCACCTCGCCCTGCTTGGCAGTGCTGTTGACGAAGTTATTCTGGTCGGCGACCTGGAAACCCGCCTCCTTGATGCGCTGGCGCGCCGCGTCGATGTCCAGGCCGGCAACGCTGGGCACCCGCGATCCCGGTGACCCGTCGACATAGCGGGGATCGGTGGGCGGCAGTTTCACCTCGCCGAAGCTGTCGGCGATCGGTTTCATCGCGGTGAACCAGGTGCGGGCCGGCTCGTTACCGCCGTACAGGTCGCCCTCGCCGCAGTGGCGCAGCGGGGCGGAGCACAGGTCCGTGGGCGTGGTCGAGTCGTCATAGATGTAGTTCGCGGCCGCGTAGTGGCTGGTGAAGCCCACGAAAGCGGAGGATCGGTGTGCCTCGGTGGTGCCGGTCTTGGCGGACACCGGCAGGTTCCAGCCGGCCGCGCCGGCCGAACCGGCCGCCGTGCCGCTGCCGACCGCGTCCTTGCTCATCGCGTTGGCCATGGTGTTGGCCAGGCCCTCTGGTACCACCTGATCGCAGGTCTCGGTCGTGACGGCGACCTCGTTGCCGTTGCGGTCGATCAGCTTGTCGATCGGATTCGGCGGGCACCACACGCCCCCGGACGCCAGCGTGGCCGCGACGTTCGACAGCTCCAGCGCATTCAGCTCGATCGGGCCTAGCGTGAACGAACCGATGTTCTGCCGCTTGACGAAGTCGGCCAGGCTCTCGTTGCTGTCGGGGTTGTAGTCGCGGGCGGTGCCCGGGTCGGCGTAGGACCGCAGGCCCAGCTTGATCGCCATGTCCACCGTCCGCGTCACCCCGACCTGCTGGATCAGCTTGGCGAACGCGGTGTTGGGCGAGGTGGCCAGCGCCTCGGTCACGTTCATCGAGCCCTTGTAGTTGCCGGCGTTGACCACACACCAGGTGTCCTTGGGGCAGCCCTTGGCCCCACCGCTACCCATGCCCTTGGCCTGGAAGCGGCCCGGCACCTCGAGCGTGGCGTTGATGCCCATCCCCATGTCCAGCGCCGCGGCCGTGGTGAAGATCTTGAACACCGACCCTGCGCCGTCTCCGACCAGCGAGAACGGCTGTGGCCGCATCGTTTCACCGGCGTCGAGGTTCAGGCCGTAGGTGCGGTTGCTGGCCATCGCCATCACGTGGTGGGAGGTCTTGCCCGGCTGGATCACGCTCATCACGCTCGAGATGCCCGGCAGCGTAGGGCTGGCGAACTTGTCGATGGCCGCCTTGACCGGGATCTGCACGTCCGGGTTGAGCGTCGTGCGGATCAGGTAGCCGCCCCTGGCGACTTGTTCCTTGCTGATCCCGGCGCGAGACAGATACTCCTGCACGTAGTCGCAGAAGAACGCGCGGTCGCCGGCCGCGATGCAGCCCCGGGGCAGCTCGTTAGGTTGCGGCAAGATCCCCAGCGGCTGCGCCTTGGCGGCCCGCAGGGCATCGGCCTCCTGCGGAATGTTCTCGATCATGGTGTCCAGCACCAGGTTCCGCCGGGCCAGCGCGCCGTCCGGGTTCGTGTACGGGTTCAGCGTGCTGGTGGACTGCACCATGCCCGCCAGCAGCGCCGCCTGTTGCCAGTTCAGGTCCGACGCGTTGATGCCGAAGTAGGTCTGCGCCGCGTCCTGCACGCCGAAGGAGTTGTTACCGAACGAGACGAGATTGAGGTAGCGGGTCAGGATCTCGGGCTTGGTGAACGTCTTGTCCAGCGTGAGCGCCATCCGGATCTCGCGCAGCTTGCGCGCCGGGGTGGTCTCGACCGCGGCGCGCTTTTCGGCGTCGGTCTGGGCGGTCACCAGCAGTTGGTAGTTCTTGATGTACTGCTGCTCGATGGTCGAGCCGCCGCGAGTGTCGACGTCGCCGCGCGCATAGCCGGCCAGTCCGGTCAGCGTGCCCTTCCAGTCCACGCCGGCGTGCTCGGCGAACCGCTTGTCCTCGATCGAGACGATCGCCAGCTTCATCGTGTTGGCGATCTTGTCGGTGGGCACCTCGAACCGGCGCTGCGAGTACAGCCAGGCGATCACGTTGCCCTTCGCGTCGACCATCGTCGACACCGCGGGTACCTGTCCCTCGACGAGCTGTGCCGAGCCGTTGGCGACGACTTCGGACGCCCGGTTCGACATCAGGCCCACCCCGCCCGCGAGGGGGAACATCAGCGCCGTCGCGACGACGCTGGCCAGTAAGCAACACCCCGCAAGCTTCAGAATCGTAAGGGCAACCGGCGGGCGCTCTGGCATGCGTACAAGAGTAGCGGCCCCCTATCGTCCGACGTTCCCGTCAATTTTTTTCCCGCCCGCAATGGGCCGTGACCAGCGGACTTGCCGGTTGTCCACAGCCAATATTTTCGGTTGCGTCACGAATCGGGTACCAAAAGTGGGTACACGACGTTACGTGCCGACTTATGATTTGGGACGAGACGGCACGATCGTCCCAAAAAAGTGTTATGAGACTGTTGCGCAATTGGCACCTGACCACCTAACTTAGACACACGGTGAGATGCAGGTAACACCGAAACTCACAGTGTGGCGTAGATCGCAGCTGGGTCTGCACCCGAGGGAGGCGGTCGCGAATTGCGACCGGGAGGAAGGGAACAGCTCGTGTCAGTAACACGACCGGCCGCGCGTCGGACGAACATCGCGGCTGCACAGGGGGTATTACGCAGCGTTGACGCGGAAGAGCGGATTGCCTGGGTATCCAAGGCACTCTGCCGGACAACCGATCCGGACGAACTGTTCGTCCGCGGCGCCGCCCAGCGCAAGGCCGCAGTGATCTGCCGTCACTGCCCGGTAATGCAGGAGTGCGGTGCCGACGCACTCGATAACAAGGTCGAGTTCGGAGTGTGGGGCGGCATGACCGAGCGTCAGCGCCGGGCCCTGCTCAAGCAGCACCCCGAGGTCGTCTCCTGGTCGGATTTCTTCGACAAGCGCCGCAGCCGCGGCGTCGGCTGACCCTCCGGCGCGGACAACTAGGTTGCCGGCCACTGGGGCCGCTCCCGGGTAGCTCACGGCGAGCCAGGCTCGTTCATCATTACGTTTCTGTTACGGCGCAGGACGCCGCGTTTTATTGAGGCGTGTTCAATATGAAGTGGCTTGTGCGCAATAAGGATTCGCCAGCTACAACTGACCCGTGTCAAATAGTCCGGCCGAGCCGGAAGCGGGTCTAAACCACGCGTCGAGGGTTGCGCGACCCGCTATTTATCGTGCCGCCGCGAGCCCGTTGCCGGTCGCGGTGATCTGATCGGCGAGCGCCCGCAGGGCCTCCAGATCCGAAACATCGAACGGCAGCGAGGGCACCCCGATGACCGGCACATGCGGGTTGGCTCCGGTAAAACGGGACAGCAGCCGGATCTCGCGCTTGGCGGTTTGGGCGCGATCGGCATGGATTTGCAGGATGGCCGCGGCCAGCGAAGCGGCCTCGGAGTCCGCCTGCGCCTCGAGGGTTTCGTGTCCGTCGATCGCCCGCTCGGCCGGCAAAGCGCACAACATCGGATGGGTGCGGTTCAAGACCAGCCCCGCCAGCGGCATGCCCTCCTGCGACAGCCGATCGACGAAGAAGGATGCCTCGCGCAGCGCGTCCGGTTCCGCCGCGGAAACCACGACGAACTGCGTGCCGCGCCTCTTCAGCAGGGCATACGTGCGGTCCGCCTTCTCGCGGAACCCGCCGAACGTGGCGTCCAGCGATTGCACGAACGCCGCCGCGTCGGCCAGCATTTGCGAACCGAGCACGGTCGACAGCGCCTTCATCGCCAAACTCATCGCGCCGGTCACCAGCCGCCCGATGCCCCGGCCGGGCGCCAGCAGCAGTCGCCACAGCCGGCTGTCCATGAAGCTGCCCAGCCGTTTGGGCGCATCCAAGAAATCCAGCGCGTTGCGCGACGGGGGAGTGTCCACCACGACCAGGTCCCAGCGGTCCTGGCTCAGCAGTTGACCGAGCTTCTCCATCGCCATGTACTCCTGCGTCCCGGCGAGCGACGTGGCGACCGTCTGGTAGAACTGGTTGTCCAGAATCGCCTGCGCCCGATCGGGTCCGGAGTATTGGACCACCATCTCGTCGAAGGTGCGGCGCATGTCCAGCATCATCGCGTGCAGCTCACCGGTGACTTCGGGCGCGAGCGCCACCCGCTGCGGGGTGTTGCCGAGGTCGTTCACACCCAGCGCCTGTGCCAACCGCTTGGCCGGGTCGATCGTCAAAACGCATACGGTGCGGCCATATTCGGCCGCACGCAACGCCATTGCGGCCGCGGTGGTGGTCTTGCCCACGCCCCCGGCGCCGCAGCACACCACCACCCGGTTGGAAGTGTCGGCCAGGATGGCCGCCATATCAAGGGTTTTGGGTGTGACGCTCATCGAACCCCCTGTTGCGCAAGCGATTCCGAAAGTTCGTACAGGCTGCCGAGGTCGACACCGTCGGAGATCGCCGGCAGTTCCAGCCGGGGCACGTTCAGCGCGTCGAGCTGTTGCGCGGTCTCCGCGCGCGCCGCGATCCGCGTCGCATGCTGGATGGTCTCGGTCAGCAGACCGGCGAAATCGGTGTCGCTGAGCTTGATTCCGGCCATCTCGAGCCCGGCCCGCACCGAGTCCGCGTCGACGTCACCCTCGGCGGCCTTCGCCAGGTCGCGGGGCTCGAGGTACGACGGGATGTTCCGATTGACGATCACGCTGCCGATCGGCAGCCCCATCTCCGCGAGCTCTTCGATGGCCTCCATCGTTTCCTGCACCGGCAGCGCTTCGAGCAGGGTGACCAGGTGGATAGCGGTTTGGTCGGAGTGCAGCAACCGCACCACGCCCTCGCTCTGCGAGTGCACCGGCCCGCCCTTGGCCAAGTCCGACACCGCCTTGGTGACGTCGAGGAAACGGGCGATGCGGCCGGTCGGCGGGGCGTCGACGACGATCGCGTCGTAGACCGGATTCTTGGACCCCTTGTCCTGGCGGACGACGGCCTCCTTGATCTTTCCGGTGAGCAGGACGTCGCGCAGACCGGGCGCGATCGTCGTCGCGAACTCGATCGCACCGATCCGGCGCATCGCCCGCCCTGCGATGCCGAGGTTGTAAAACATGTCGAGGTATTCCAGGAACGCGGCCTCGATGTCGATGGCCAGCGCGTTGACCTGACCGCCGCGTTCGGCGCTCGCGATCTTCAGCTCCTGGTAGGGCAGCGGCGGAACGTCGAAAAGTTGCGCAATCCCTTGGCGCCCTTCGACTTCCACGAGGAGGACCTTGCGGCCCCCCGCCGCCAGGGTCAGTGCCAGCGCGGCCGCGATCGTCGACTTACCCGTGCCGCCCTTGCCGGTCACAAAATGCAAGCGGGCCTTCGACAGGCGCGCCGGCCAGCCGACGGAGCTACCGCTGCCAGGTGTGGTTGCCACCATCGCATGCTAGCCCGAGCATTGCTCGGGCTGACCAGAGCCGTTCAGCTCCGACCGATAAGCTCGCGGCATGAGCCAGGCATGGGAGTACGTGACCGTTCCGCTGCTGACGCACGCCACCAAACAGATCCTCGACCAGTGGGGCGACGACGGGTGGGAGTTGGTGGCGGTACTGCCGGGGCCCACGGGTGAGCAGCACGTCGCGTACCTGAAGCGCCCCAAGTAACGGGCCCGCGTTCATGACCGCATCGGCCCGGCTCGGCCAGCTCGGCGTCACGCTTCCGCAGGTGGTTGCGCCGCTGGCCGCCTATGTTCCGGCGGTGCGCACCGGCAACCTGGTCTATACGGCGGGCCAGCTGCCGATGGAGGCCGGGAAGCTCGCGCGCATCGGCAAGGTCGGCGCGGAGATCACCCCCGATGAGGGCAAGGCGTTGGCGCGCCTCTGCGCGCTCAATGCGCTGGCCGCGGTGGACTCGCTGGTCGGCATCGACGCGGTGACCCGGGTGGTCAAGGTCGTCGGGTTCGTCGCGTCCGCGTCCGGTTTCCACGGCCAGCCCGGCGTGATCAACGGGGCCTCGGAGCTGCTCGGCGAGGTCTTCGGCGACAACGGCGCGCACGCGCGTTCGGCGGTCGGCGTCGCCGAGCTCCCCTTGGATGCGCCAGTGGAAGTCGAGTTGATCGTGGAGGTCGGCTAACGGCCATGACCGAGGCTGCTGCGTCGCTGAGCCATCCCGCATACGGCAGGTTGCGGGCGGTCACCGACACGGCCTCGGTCCTGCTGGCCGACAACCCCGGCTTGTTGACGCTGGAGGGCACGAACACCTGGGTGCTTCGTGGCCCGCGCAGCGACGAGCTGGTGATCGTCGACCCGGGGCCGGACGACGACGCGCACATCGACAACATCGCCGCGCTGGGCCGCGTCGCGCTGGTGCTGATCAGTCATCGCCACGGCGACCACACCGACGGCATCGACAAGCTGGTCGAGCGGACGGGCGCGACCGTGCGCTCGGCGGGCAGCGGGTTTCTGCGCGGCCTCGGCGGTGAGCTGACCGACGGCGAGGTGATCGATGCGGCCGGCCTGAAGATCACGGTGCTGGCGACCCCGGGGCACACCGCCGATTCGATGTCGTTCCTGCTCGACGACGCCGTGCTGACCGCGGACACCGTGCTGGGCCGCGGCACCACCGTCATCGACAAGGAAGACGGCAGCCTGGCCGACTACCTTGAATCGCTGCGGCGACTGCGGGGCCTCGGCCGCCGCGCCGTGTTACCCGGGCACGGACCGAATCTGGCCGACCTGGAGACCGTCGCCGCCGGCTACCTGATGCATCGCCACGAGCGCCTCGAGCAGGTGCGCGCCGCGCTGTGGGACCTCGGCGAGGAGGCCACGACGCGCGAGATCGTCGAATACGTCTACGTCGACGTCGACGAAAAGCTCTGGGACGCGGCCGAATGGTCCGTTCAGGCGCAACTGGACTATCTGCGCCGAGACTGACTACCTACGTCGAGACTGTAATTTTGCGGAAGAAGTGCGAGTAGAGGCCTGCAAAATTACAGGCTCGACGCAAACGCGCTAGCGGGCGCGGCGGGCCAGCCGTTCGGAGTCCGAAATCAGCACGCTCTTGCCCTCCAGCCGGATCCAGCCGCGGTGGGCGAAATCGGCGAGCGCCTTGTTCACCGTCTCCCGGGAGGCGCCCACCAGCTGGGCGATCTCCTCCTGCGTCAGGTCGTGGGTGACCCGCATCGCGCCGCCCTCCTGGGTGCCGAAACGCTGCGCAAGCTGCAGCAGCTGCTTGGCCACCCGGCCGGGCACGTCGGTGAAGATGAGGTCGGCGAGATTGTTGTTGGTCCGCCGCAGCCGCCGGGCGAGCACCCGCAACAGCTGCTCGGCGATCTCCGGTCGGTCGGCGATCCAGGCCCGCAGCGCGTCGCGGTCCATCGACACCGCGCGCACCTCGGTGATCGTCGTCGCGCTGGAAGTCCGTGGCCCGGGGTCGAAGATCGACAATTCGCCGAACATGTCCGACGGGCCCATGATCGTCAGCAGGTTCTCCCGGCCGTCCGGTGAGCGGCGCCCGATCTTGACCTTCCCCGCGACGATGATGTACAGCCGATCGCCCGGCTCCCCTTCCGCGAAAACCGTGTGCCCACGGGGGAAGTCGACGGGTTGGAGTTGCTTGGTCAGTGCGGTGACCGCGCCAGGCTCAACCCCTTGGAAGATTCCTGCCCTTGCCAGGATCTCGTCCACGTTGCCTCTTCAGCTTTCCAACGATGTGATATCGGCAGGCCAACCGCTTGCCCGTCTGACGAGTCTAGAGGTAGGCCCTATGTGTCCAACGTGCCAACGCTACACACGATTGACGTGTCTAGTCCCCCTAAATTGCGGATTGCCGCGCGAATGCGTTCGTATTTGGGACGGCAACCGGGCCTCGCCGACGGTCGCGGCGGCCCTGGCAAAGATCACCTCGGCCCGATGCCTGCCGACGTGCGATGCCTCGGACGGAGACTGGGCGAGCTGCTGGGCCTGGCGTCGATGCAGGTAATCCAGCGCCTCGGGCATACCCTCGCGGGCCAGCGTGTGCACGTCCACGGCCTCCGCGTACGCGAGAAACTCGTCGACGTCGGTGGTCGTGACCGTGTTGTGGGCGACCTCGGTTTCCAGCCGCCCCAAACCGAGCGTCGCAAGCATCAAAAGCCCGGGAACGCAGGCCACCAGCAACCACGACACAAGGAGAGTAAACATGTCCAAGGTCTCAGCGAGATCACGAAATCAGTACTCTGTCGTAGGTGACAGTGGCAAAGCCGTCCGCACGCTCCAAGTCCACGCAATCCACCCCAGGCGCCGCCCTGGCCCGGCGCTGGTCCGACGAAACCCGAACCGGGTTGGTGCGACGCGCCCGCCGGATGAATCGTGCACTGGCGCAAGCGTTTCCGGATGCGCACTGCGAACTGGATTTCACCTCGCCGCTCGAGTTGACGGTGGCCACCATCCTCTCGGCGCAGAGCACCGACAAACGGGTGAATCTGACCACGCCCGCGTTGTTCAAGCGATACCGCTCCGCGCTTGATTATGCGCAGGCCGACCGCACCGAACTGGAAGCCCTCATCCGCCCCACCGGCTTCTTCCGCAACAAGGCAACGTCGCTGATGGGCCTCGGGCAAGCGCTGGTGGAACGGTTCGACGGTGAGGTGCCGTCGACCATGGCCGAGTTGGTGACGTTGCCCGGGGTGGGGCGCAAAACCGCCAACGTCATCCTGGGAAACGCCTTCGGTATCCCCGGAATCACCGTCGACACCCACTTCGCGCGGCTGGTCAGCAGGTGGCGCTGGACCGACGAGAAGGATCCGGTCAAGATCGAGCACGCGGTCGGCGACCTCATCCCGCGCGCCGAGTGGACCATGTTGAGCCACCGGGTGATCTTCCACGGCCGCCGGGTGTGCCACGCCCGCAAACCGGCATGCGGGGTCTGCGTGCTCGCCAAGGACTGCCCCTCCTTCGGCCTGGGCCCCACCGAGCCGCTGCTCGCCGCGCCCCTGGTGCAGGGCCCGGAAACCGAGCACTTGCTGGCGCTGGCCGGGCTGTAAATCAAGGCCGGTGCCGGTGGCCCGTAAGACGCGTTGGACCATCGCGATCCTGGCGGTGGTGGTGGCGCTGGCCGTGGCGCTGCTGGCGCAGCTGCGCGAGCGCCCCTCGACGACCGCGACCTCGCCGCCGACCGCCGCTCGTGAACATCGCGACGCCGATACGCCGGCGGCGCTGGCGGGGCCTCGCGAGCGCGCGGGGCTGCCGCCCTGTCCCGCGGCCGGGGGCGGCCCCGGTCCGGCGGCGCTGCGCGGTGTGACGGTGGAATGCGCCGCCGATGGCTCGGCCGTCGACGTCGCTGCGGCGCTCGCCGGGCGCCGCGTGATCCTCAACTTGTGGGCGTATTGGTGCGCGCCGTGCGCGGCCGAACTGCCCGCGATGGCCGAGTATCAACGGCGGGCCGGCCCGCGCGTGATGGTGGTGACCGTGCACCAGGACGAGAACGAGACGGCGGCGCTGCTGCGGTTGGCGGAGTTGGGCGTTCGGCTGCCGACGTTGCAGGACGGTCGCCGCCGGGTGGCGGCGGCGCTGCGGGTGGCAAACGTGATGCCCGCGACGGTGGTGCTGCGGTCGGACGGTAGCGTTGCGCAGACGCTGCCGCGGGCTTTCGCGAGTGCCGACGAGATCGCGGCTGCGGTCGGAAACGACGCGGGCTGAGGGCAAGGAGGCGCCGGTGAGTGCTGCGGTCGTCCCACTGACGCCTGACGTCTGCCCGCCCTGGTTGCGTCCGCTGGTCGACAATGTCGGTCAGATCCCCGAGGCGTATCGGCATCGGCTCCCGGCCGGCGTGCTCGCGATGGTGACCGCGGCCAAGGCCGCGTCGTCGATGGCGACATTGCGCGGCGACGGGCGCGAGGCCGCCGTGCTGGTGCTGTTCTCGGGTCCGGAGTCCGGCCCGCCCGACGGCGGCCTGCCCGACGATGCCGATCTGCTGCTGACCGTGCGCGCCTCGACGTTGCGCCACCACGCCGGCCAAGCCGCATTCCCCGGCGGCGCATCCGATCCCGCCGACGACGGTCCGGTGGCCACCGCGCTGCGCGAGGCGCAGGAAGAGACCGGGATCGACGTGCGCAGGCTGCATCCGCTGGCCACGATGGAGCGGACATTCATTGCGCCGTCGCGTTTCCACGTGGTGCCGGTGCTGGCCTATTCACCCGATCCCGGCCCGGTGGCCGTCGTCGACGAGACCGAAACCGCGATCGTGTCGCGGGTTCCGGTGCGCGCCTTCATCAATCCGGAGAACCGGCTGATGGTGTACCGCGGCGCCCTCGGCCGTCGTTGGGCCGGCCCGGCGTTTCTGTTGAACCAGATGCTGGTTTGGGGATTCACTGGCCAGGTGATCTCCGCGGTGCTCGACGTCGCCGGCTGGGCCCTGCCCTGGGATACCACCGACATTCGCGAATTGGACGAGGCGATGGTGCTGGTCGGTGGCGAGGACGGTGCCCGATGAATTCGATGACGCCTTCGCAGTGGCTGGATATCGCGGTCCTGGCGGTCGCGTTCATCGCGGCCATCTCGGGTTGGCGTTCGGGCGCGCTGGGCTCGCTGCTGTCGTTCGTCGGCGTGTTGCTCGGCGCGATCGCCGGGGTCCTGCTGGCGCCGCACATCGTCAGCCACATCGCCGCCCCGCGCGCGAAATTGTTCACCGCGCTGTTTCTGATCCTCGCGCTGGTCGTGGTCGGGGAGGTCGCCGGTGTGGTGCTGGGGCGCGCCGTGCGCGGCGCGATCCGTAGCCGCGCAATCCGATCCGTCGACTCGGTCATCGGGGTGGGGGTCCAGCTCGTCGTCGTACTGACCGCGGCCTGGCTTTTGGCGACGCCGCTGACGCAGTCGAAGGACCAGCCCGAGCTGGCCGCCGCGGTCCGGGGCTCGCGGGTGCTGGCCAAGGTCAACGAGGTAGCGCCGCCCTGGCTCAAGACCGTGCCCAAGCGGCTCTCGGCGCTGCTGAACACCTCCGGGCTGCCCGCGGTGCTGGAGCCGTTCAGCCGCACCCCGGTCATTCCCGTCGCGTCGCCGGACCCGGCGCTGGCCAACAACCCGGTCGTGCAAGCCACCGCGGCGAGCGTCGTGAAGGTGCGCAGCCTGGCGCCCAGCTGCCAAAAAGTGTTGGAGGGCAGTGGATTCGTGATATCGCCCGACCGGGTGATGACGAACGCGCACGTGGTGGCCGGATCCAGCAGCGTGCAGATATACGCCAGCGGCAACCCGCTGGATGCCACCGTGGTGTCCTATGACCCGTCGGTCGACATCGCCATCCTGTCCGTCCGCAACCTGCCGCCACCGCCGCTGGCCTTCGCTGAAGGCGAGGCGAAGACCGGCACCGACGTGGTGGTGATGGGTTATCCCGGCGGCGGCAACTTCACCGCCACCCCGGCCAGGATTCGGGAGAACATCAAACTCAGCGGGCCCGACATCTACCGCGACCCGCAGCCCGTCACCCGCGACGTGTACACCATCAGAGCGAATGTGGAGCAAGGCAATTCGGGTGGACCGTTGATCGACCTGAACGGCCATGTGCTCGGCGTCGTGTTCGGCGCGGCCGTCGACGACCCCGACACCGGCTTCGTGTTGACCGCCACCGAGGTGGCCGGACAGCTGGCCCGGATCGGGGACACCGCCCAGGTCGCCACGGGCTCCTGCGTCAGCTGACCACGTTCTCGAGAAACCTCATCAGATGCCTGTTGATCTCCTCAGGCGCCTCTTCGTGGCTGAAATGCCCTGCGCCGCTGATGGATACGTATCGCCCCTGGGGCGCGTAGCGCCGGCTGTGGTCGACGGGATCGGCCAGCACGTAGGGGTCCTCGTCGCCGCGCAGGTGTAGCAGCGGAATGCCGAGCTGGCCCGACATCGCTCTCATGAATCGCCGGCCTTCGCCCCGCAGCTGGCTGCGCACCGCCCAGCGTTGGTACTCCAACGCGCAATGTGCGGCGCCGGGAATTTGGATCGCCGTACGCAAATAGCCAACGGTTTGCGAGAAGTCTTCGGACGCAACCCATTTGGCGGAGCTGCGGCTACGGACCAGCCGCTCGATCTCCGCGCCGTTGTCCCGGGTCAGCTGGCGCTCGGGCCAGATCGGCAGCTGATAGCGCAGCAAGGTATGCAGCAGCGCGTAGCTCTGGTCGCGACGCGTCAGCGTGGAGCGGCGCAGCGCGCTCGGATGCGGCGAGCTGATCAACGCGATGGCACGCACCAGCCGGGAATGCAACAGGGCGGTCGTCCAGCAGGCCAGGCCGCCGTCGGCGTGGCCGATCAGCGTCGCCGACGAATGCCCAAGCGCGCGAATGAGTCCGGCCGTGTCACCGGCGAGCGTCCAGCCGTCGTAGCCGCGGGGTGGCTTGTCGCTGCCGCCATAGCCGCGCAGGTCGACCGCGACGACCCGGGCGCCGCGCAGTCCGCGCAACTGGTGCCTCCAGGACCACCAGAACGAACCGAAACCGTGCAGCAGCATCACCAGCGGCCGCGCCGAGGCCGGCTCCGCGGGGGGTCTAGCCGCGTCCGGGTCGGCGGGCAGCGCCTCGACGACATGGAATCGGATGCCGTTGGCGTGCACGTCCAAATGGCGCCATGGCCCGTCGATGCGGGTCACCGACGGATCCGGCGCTGGCATCTACCAACCCGAGGGATCTGCCGGAGCTCGGTCGGAAGCACCGTCCGACGCGGGGAGCCTGGGTGTGGCGGCCTTGTCGTGGCCCGGCGTGAGTGCGGTGCGGGTCTCCCTGACCGATTCGATGGTCTCCCGCGGTCCCCGGATTCGGCGGACCTTCAGGAAACCCAGCAGGGCCAGGACCGCGCCGACGACGACCATGATCGCGAACACGATCAGGAAGGCCACCCAGCGCCACAGCCAGTCGTCGAGCAGCTCGGCGAGGAAGAAGAAGAAAAAGAAGGTGGAGTAGAACAACACCACCAGCGCTGCGATGAAGTAGACGCTGCCGGTCAAGCCCTTCTTGACGTCGCGGGTGATCTCGGCGCGGGCCAATTCCACCTCCGCGCGCACCAGCGTGGACACCTGAGTGGTCGCGTCCTTGATCAGATCACCGATCGACGGGTCGGCTGGCCTGGCGTGCGGGTCGGCCAGCGGAATCGTGGTCAGCGTGCTCGGCACACCGTTCTTGCGATCGTTACTCACAGACGGTCCTCTCGGTTCGCTGTCGTCGCGGTTCATGTTGCCATGCGCCGCGGTGCCAGACGAGGCCAGCCGACGACCGCCGCAGCACTGGCGGAGCCCCGGTGATCATTTAGACTGGCGCAGCTGGTCTCCGACGTTCCGATCGGCTGACGGGAGTTTCGATTGCGGACGGCACATCGGTGCTTCGTGGCGGCGATGGTGGCCGTGCTGGTGGGCCTGCTGGGTTTGCCCGTCCGCGTCGCGGGTGCCGACGACAGGGTTCCGTTGGGTGGCGGCGCGGGGATCGTCATCAACGGGGACACGATGTGCACGCTCACCGCGATCGGCAACGACGCGGCCGGCGACCTGATCGGCTTCACCTCCGCGCACTGCGGGGGCCCCGGCGCGCAGGTCGCCGCCGAGGCCGCGGCGGGCAGGGGCACGCTGGGAACGATGGTCGCAGGGAACGACAACCTCGATTACGCGGTGATCAAATTCGATCCGGCCAAGGTGGCTCCGGTGGCCGTCTACAACGGGTTCGCGATCAACGGCATCGGCCCGGATCCGACGTTCGGCCAGGTCGCGTGCAAACAGGGCCGCACGACGGGCAACTCGTGCGGTGTCACGTGGGGGATGGGCCAGACCCCGGGCACCATCGTCATGCAGGTGTGCGGCAACCCCG
Organism: Mycobacterium sp. IS-1264; assembly: GCF_001954195.1. GTDB lineage: Bacteria > Actinomycetota > Actinomycetes > Mycobacteriales > Mycobacteriaceae > Mycobacterium. Next base: position 31,869 of record NZ_MBES01000044.1, read on the forward strand.
GTGACTCGGGGGCGCCGGTCACCGTCGACAACCTGCTGGTCGGCATGATCCACGGCGCGTTCAGCGACAACCTGCCGACCTGCATTATCAAGTACATTCCGCTGCACACCCCGGCCATCGTGATGTCGTTCAACTCGATCCTGGGCGACATCAACGCCAGGCATCGGCCCGGTGCGGGATTCGTGCCGGTGCCGGCCTGACCTACTTGGCCGCCCTGATCGCGTCGAACACGCCGGGATCGAGCAGCGTCGACGTGTCGCCCAGCTCGCGGTTTTCGGCGACGTCGCGCAGCAGCCGCCGCATGATCTTGCCGCTGCGAGTCTTCGGCAGCTCCGGCACCACATGGATCTCGCGCGGCTTGGCGATCGGCGAGATCTCCTGTGCGACGTGAGCACGCAGCTCGTCGAGCGTGCCCTGGTGCGCGTCGTCGCTGTCGCACAGGACGACGAACGCGCAAATTGCCTGGCCGGTGGTCTGGTCGGTGACCCCGACCACCGCCGCCTCCGCGACGCCGTCGTGGCCGACGACCGCCGATTCCACCTCGGCGGTGGAGATCCGGTGCCCCGACACGTTCATCACGTCGTCGATGCGGCCCAGCACCCAGATCGCGCCGTCGGAATCGAAACGGGCGCCGTCGCCGGCGAAATAGAAGCCTTTGTCGGCGAATTTCGACCAGTACGTCTCGCGGTACCGATCCGGGTCGCCCCAGATGCCGCGCAGCATCCCCGGCCATGGCTGGTCCAATACCAGGTATCCGGTGGCGTTCTGGGCGTTGTCGCTCTCGGGCCGTAGCGGATCGCCGTGGTCGTCGACGATCTTGGCCGAGATCCCCGGCAGCGGTGTCATCGCCGAACCGGGTTTGGCCGCAGCGATTCCGGGCAGCGGCGAGATCATCGCGGCGCCCGTTTCGGTCTGCCACCAGGTGTCCACGACCGGGATTTGGTCGGCGCCGAAGACCGCGCGATACCAGCGCCAGGCTTCCGGGTTGATCGGTTCGCCGACAGATCCCAGCAGCCGCAGGCTGGACAGGTCATGGGCGTCGGGGATCTCGCGTCCCCACTTCATGAAGGTGCGGATCAGGGTGGGAGCGGCGTAATAGATTGTGACGCCGTATTTTTCGATGATCTGGAAATGGCGGTGCTGATCCGGGCTGGCCGGCGTGCCCTCGTAGAGTACCTCGGTGACACCGTTGGACAGCGGGCCGTAGACGCCGTAGGTGTGTCCGGTGACCCAGCCGATGTCGGCGGTGCACCAGAAGACGTCGGTCTCGGGCTTGACGTCGAAGATGTAGTAGTGCGTGTAGGAGCATTGCGTCAGGTAGCCACCGCTGGTGTGCACGATGCCCTTGGGCTTGCCGGTGGTACCCGAGGTGTACAGCAGGAACAGCGGCTGCTCGGAATCGAACGACTCGGGGGTGTGTTCGGGCGACGCGGTGTCGACGACGTCGTGCCACCACACGTCGCGGTCGGCGTTCCACGACACGTCAATCCCGGTGCGGCGCACCACCAGAACCTTCTCGACGGGACTGTCCGGATCCCCGACTGCCTCGTCGGCCGCATCCTTGAGCGGCGCGGCCTTGCCGCGGCGAAACTGCCCGTCGGTGGTGATCAGCAGTTTGGCCTGGGCATCGGCGATTCGGGCCCGCAGGGCCTTCGAGGTGAAACCGGCGAACACCACGCTGTGCATGAGGCCCAGCCGCGCGCAGGCCAGCATCGCGACGACGGCCTCCGGGATCAACGGCATATAGATGGCGACCCGGTCGCCCGCGACCAGCCCGAGGTCGCTCAGCGCGTTGGCGGCTTTGCATACCTCGGCCTGTAGATCGGCGTAGGTCAGGCTGCGGCCGTCGCCGACGGGCTCGCCGACCCAGTGGATGGCGACCCGGTCCCCGAGGCCGGCCTCGACGTGACGGTCCACGCAGTTGTAGGCGACGTTGAGCTTGCCGCCGACGAACCACTTGGCGAACGGCGCCTCCGACCAGTCCAGCACCTCGGTGAACGGCGTCGTCCAGGACAGGCGGTTGGCCTGTTCGGCCCAGAAGGCGAGCCGGTCTCGCTCCGCTTCGTGGTACAGCTCCTCGCGGGCGTTGGCCTGTTCGGCGAACCCCGGCGGCGGGGGGTACGTGGAGGGCCCTTCGGTGGGGGTCGCGGTCACTGGCTACTCTCCTATGGTTTCGGCTCGTCAACCGTCAGTGAGCCTAGCCCCGCGAGTTGAACCGCCGCGCTCCAATCCAATCCCAACGCATGCCCGCGTAACGCATAATCACCGGTGTGCCGGGACCTGCCGGGCGGCGCCGTCGCCGAGGAGTCCCCAGCATCGTCGTGGTGGCATCGAACTGCGCGGCCGCCACGCTGCTGGGGGCGCCCGCGTGGGCGGCGCCGGTCGAGACGGGCGACCAGCCCACGCCGTGCTGGTCCGAGCAGGTCGCCGTCAGCGCCTCGCCGGCCCAGGGCGCCGTGGGTCACCGCTCGCTGGCGCTGATCTTCAGCCTCGCGGGCGGCGCGGAGCCGTGCACGCTCACCGGCTACCCCGGCGTCGACGCCGGCAATGGCGGTCCGCCCCTTCACGCCGAACCCACACCACGCGGATACATGGGCGGATTGCCGGCCGGCATCGACGCGCCGCAGCCCGTCACCCTGTCGTTGTCCCAACAGGGTCAGGCGATCCTGGAGGGCATGGCGGTCGACGCCGGCGGCAACCCCTGTCCCACCTACACCGACCTGGCCGTCAGCCCTCCCGACATCGTCCAGGTGTTCACCGTGCCTGCCGGCATCGACGCCTGCGCGCTGCAGATCCACCCCATCACCGTCGGTCAATCGTCTTGAAACACCTTGTGGCGTAAGTCATTTCGCTGATGCGGTCGTCCGGCAGCGTTGACGTATCGGCGGCCAACCGATTATCGTGTCGTGACCCCTCGGCGAGACGACCAATCCGATTGCGGGAATCGTGATCAGCGCTGCCAAGTACCGGACCGCGGTGGCGACGCTGGCCGCCTGGACGCTGGTGGTCGCATCGGGTTGCGGCGGCGGAATGCTGAGCCCCGATCTGGTGGTGGTGAACGGCGGGGAGCCGCCCTACCCGCTGATCCCGACCAGTACCAACGACAGCAACGGCGGAAGGATCATCGACCGGCTCTTCGCCGGGCTGGTGTCCTACGACGCCGCCGGAAACCCCGCGAACGAGGTTGCCCAATCGATCGAGACGACGGACTACGTCAACTACCGCGTCGTCCTCAAACCAGGATGGAAATTCACCGACGGCTCGGCGGTGACCGCCCACTCGTTCGTCGACGCGTGGAACTACGGGGCGCTGAGCACCAATGCCCAACTGCAGCAAAGCTTTTTCAGCCCGATCGCCGGGTTCGACGAGGTCTCCGGGACGACCGGCGACGGCAAGCCGGCCCCCGGGCGCACCACCATGTCCGGGCTGCAGGTGGTCAACGATCTCGAGTTCCGCGTGCGCCTCAAGGCGCCGACCATCGACTTCACCTTGCGGTTGGGCCACAGCGCGTTTTACCCGCTGCCCGACGCGGCGTTCCGCGATATGGCGGCGTTCGGCCGCAACCCGATCGGCAACGGACCGTACCGGCTCGCCGACAGCCCGGACGGGCCCGCCTGGGAGCACGACGTCAAGATCGACCTGCGGCCCAACCCCGACTATCACGGCAACCGCAAGCCCCGCAACAACGGCCTGCGATTCGACTTCTACGCCAACCTGGACACCGCGTACGCCGACCTGCTGTCGGGCAATCTCGATGTCCTGGACACGATTCCGCCGAGCGCGCTGCCGATCTACAAACGCGACCTAGGCAACAACGTCACCAGCGGACCGGTCGCGGTCAAACACAGCCTCGACACGCCGCTGCGGCTGCCGCATTTCGGCGGCGAGGAAGGGCGGCTGCGCCGGCTCGCGCTATCGGCCGCCGTCAACCGGCAGCAGATATGCCAGCAGATCTTCCTGGGCACCCGCACTCCGTCGCGCGATTTCACCGCCAGATCGTTGCCGGGCTTCGATCCCAACCTCCCGGGCAACGAGGTGCTGAACTTCGATCCCGGTCGCGCGCGCCAACTTTGGGCACAGGCCAACGCGATCTCGCAGTGGAGTGGACAGTACGTGATCGCGTACAACGCCGACGCCGGGAACCAGGAATGGGTGGACGCGGTGGCCAACAGCATCAAGAACGTGCTGGGCATCGACGCGGCCGGCGCACCGCAGCCGACCTTCGCCGGATTCCGCACGCAGATCACCAATCACAGCATCGCGACCGCGTTCCGTGCCGCCTGGCAGGGCGACTACCCGTCCATGATCGAATTCCTTGCCCCGCTGTTCGCCACCGGGGCTGGGTCCAACGATGTGGGTTACTCCAACCCCGAGTTCGATGCGGCGCTCGCGGCCGCCGAGGCCGCCCCTACATTGCCGCAGTCCAATGCCATGACCAACGACGCGCAGCGAATCCTGTTCCACGACATGCCCGTTGTGGAGCTGTGGGACAACGTCGGCGTGGTGGGCTGGTCGACGCAGGTCAAAAGCGTCGGAGTCGCCTGGAACGGCCTGCCCGATTACGAGAACATCGTGAAGGGCTGAGATGGGCTGGTACATCGCGCGCCGCATCGCCATCATGGTGCCGGTCTTCATCGGCGCCACGCTGTTGATCTACGGCATGGTTTTCCTGCTGCCCGGTGATCCGGTGGCGGCGATGGCGGGAGACCGCCCGCTGACCCCGGCGGTCGCGGCGGCGCTTCGTGCCCGCTACCACCTCGACGACCCGTTCATCGTGCAGTACCTGCGCTATCTGGGCGGTGTGCTGCACGGCGATCTGGGCCGGTCGTTTTCCGGGCTGCCGGTCAGTGCCGTTCTCGCGCATGCGTTTCCGATCACCATCAGACTGGCGCTGATCGCGGTGGCGGTGGAAGCGGTGCTGGGGGTCGGGTTCGGCGTTGTCGCCGGGCTGCGTCAGGGCGGCATCTTCGATGCCACGGTCCTGCTCACCGGCCTCGTCATCGTCGCGATTCCGATCTTCGTCCTCGGCTTCCTCGCGCAATTCGTGTTCGGCGTTCGGCTCGGGATCGCGCCGGTAACGGTGGGTGAGCGGGCGACCTTCGCCCGGCTGCTGCTGCCCGGGATCGTTTTGGGTTCGGTGTCGTTCGCGTATGTGGTGCGGTTGACCCGATCCGCGGTGGCCGCCAACGCGCACGCCGATCACGTGCGCACCGCCACCGCGAAGGGACTGTCGCGACCGCGCGTCGTGACGGTGCACATCCTGCGCAACTCGCTGATCCCGGTGGTGACTTTCCTCGGCGCCGACCTGGGGTCACTGATGGGCGGGGCCGTCGTCACCGAAGGCATCTTCAACATCCATGGTGTCGGCGGCGTGTTGTTTCAGGCCGTCACCAGACAGGAGGCGCCGACGGTGGTGTCCATCGTGACGGTGCTGGTGCTCGTGTATTTGGTCGCCAACCTGGTGGTGGACCTGCTCTACGCCGCCCTCGACCCCCGGATCCGCTATGGCTGAACACATCCCGATCCATCACGGTTTCTGGCGCGACACCTGGCGCACGCTGCGCCGGCGCCCGAAGTTCGTCGTCGCCGCCGCGCTGATCGTCGTCATCGTCGTCGTCGCGATCTTCCCCGAGTGGTTCACCGGCATCGATCCCACCTATGCCGATCCCAGCCAGAGCCTGCTTCCCCCGTCGGGCGCGCACTGGTTCGGCACCGACTTGCAGGGCCACGACATCTACGCGCGCACCGTCTACGGGGCGCGGGCCTCGGTGATGGTGGGGCTGGGGGCCACCATGCTCGTCTTTCTGGTCGGCGGGGCGCTGGGCGCGCTGGCCGGCTTCTACGGCGGCTGGATCGACGCCGTGGTCTCGCGGATCAGCGACATCTTCTTCGGATTGCCCCTGCTGCTGGCCGCCATCGTGCTCATGGGCGTCTTGCACCACCGCCGGGTGTGGACGGTGATCGTCATCCTGGCCGTGTTCGGCTGGCCGCAGGTGGCCAGGATCGCACGCAGCGCCGTGCTGCAGGCGCGGTCAAGCGATTACGTTCTCGCGGCGAAGGCCTTGGGGCTGAGCGACTTCCAGATCCTGCTCCGGCATGCGCTGCCCAATGCGTTGGGCCCCGTTTTCGCGGTGGCCACCCTTGCCTTCGGCGTCTTCATCGTCACCGAGGCCTCGTTGTCCTACCTCGGCGTCGGATTGCCTACCTCGGTGGTGTCCTGGGGCGGGGACATCAACCTGGCGCAGAGCCGGCTGCGGTCCGGCTCGCCGATACTGTTCTATCCGGCCGGCGCCCTGGCGATTACGGTGCTGGCGTTCATGATGATGGGTGACGCGCTGCGCGACGCCCTGGATCCGTCATCGCGGGCGGTGCGAGCGTGAACGAAGCGTTGTTATCCGTCGAGGGTCTGGAAGTCACGTTCGGTGACCACGCCGCCGTGCGCGGAGTCGATCTGACGGTGGCGCGCGGGCAGACCGTCGCGGTGGTGGGCGAATCCGGATCCGGCAAATCCACCACGGCCGCCGCCGTCCTCGGCTTGCTTCCGCCGGGCGGGCGAATCACGGCCGGACGCATCATGTTCGACGGTCGCGACATCACGTCGTTTGATCGGAAGGCCGATCGCCGGTTGCTCCAATCGATCCGTGGGCGCTCCATCGGATACGTGCCGCAAGATCCGATGACCAACCTCAACCCGGTCTGGAAGGTGGGCTTTCAGATCCGGGAAGCGTTGCGGGCCAACACGAATGACCGTGGGGCGCGGCGGCGCGCGCTGGAACTGCTCGCCGAGGCCGGCGTGCCCGAGCCGGCGAAGCTGGCCGGCCGCTACCCGCATCAGCTGTCCGGTGGCATGTGTCAACGCGCCCTGATCGCCATCGGTTTGGCCGGCCGGCCGCAGTTGCTCATCGCCGACGAGCCGACGTCGGCTCTGGACGTGACCGTGCAGCGGCAGGTGCTCGACCATCTGCAGCGCCTCACCGACGAGCTGGGCACCGCGCTGCTGCTGATCACCCACGACCTCGCGCTGGCCGCCGAACGCGCCGAGCGTGTGGTCGTGGTCCATCGCGGCGTCGTGGTGGAATCGGGTGCGGCACAGGTGATCCTGCGGGACCCGCGGCACCAGTACACCCGGCGGTTGGTGGCCGCGGCCCCGTCGCTCACGGCCCGCAGCCCCCGAAGCCGGCCCGCGGATGGCGAGCACATCATGGTGGCGTCCGAGCTGACCAAGGTCTACCGGGAGTCGCGTGGCGCACCGTGGCGGCGGGGCGAGTTCCGCGCCGTCGACGACGTGTCGTTTCGCCTGCGACGGGCCAGCACCCTGGCGATCGTCGGGGAGTCGGGCTCGGGCAAATCGACGGTGGCGCGGATGGTGCTCGGCCTGCTGCAACCCACGTCGGGCTCGGTGGTGTTCGACGGCACCCGCGTCGCCGACACCCTGGACCGGGACGCGGCGATGGCGTTTCGCCGGCGAGTGCAGCCCGTGTTCCAAAACCCATACAGCAGCCTGGATCCCATGTATTCGGTGTTTCGCACCATCGAGGAGCCGTTGCGGATCCACCAGGTGGGCGACCGCGGGCAGCGCCGGCGCGCGGTCCGCGAGCTCCTCGACCAGGTGGCCCTGCCGTCGTCGGTGCTGGGGCGGCTGCCCCGCGAGCTGTCCGGCGGTCAACGGCAACGGGTCGCGATCGCGCGGGCGCTGGCGCTGCGGCCCGAGGTACTGGTGTGCGACGAGGCAGTGTCTGCGCTCGACGTCCTGGTGCAGGCGCAGATACTCGAGCTGCTGGCCCAGCTGCAGGCCGAACTCGGCCTGGCCTACCTGTTCATCAGCCACGACCTGGCGGTCATCCGGCAGCTCGCCGACGACGTCCTGGTGATGAGGGCGGGCCGGGTGGTGGAGCGAGCACCCACCGAGGAGCTGTTCGCTCGGCCGGGTCACGAGTACACCCGTCAGTTGCTGGAGGCCATTCCGCGCGCGCCGGCGCCGCCGCGCTAGGTTGGCAACCTGTGACGGCTGACCCGCTGGCCCCGCTCATGGAGCTCCCCGGCGTCGCCGAGGCGAGCGACCGAGCCCGCGACGCGCTGGGCCGGGCCCACCGCCACCCCGCGAATCTGCGGCGCTGGCCGGTGACCGCCGCCGAGGCGGCGTTGCGGTCCGCGCGCGCCTCGTCGGTGCTCGACGGCGGGCCGGTGCGGCTGGAGGACCTGGCGGCGGCTGCACCAGACGGGCCGGCGGCCGGTGATCCGGTGTTCGGCGGAGCGCTGCGGGTGGCCCAGGCGCTGGAGGGCGGCGGGGGTGCCCTGGTCGGCGTGTGGGAACGAGCGCCGCTGCAGGCGCTGGCCCGGTTGCACATGCTGGCGGCGGCGGACCTGGTCGACGACGATCGGCTGGGTCGCCCGCGGGCCGACGGCGAGGTTGGCCCCCGGCTGGAGCTGCTGGCGGATTTGGTGACCGGCCGCTCACGGGCTCCCGCGCCGGTGGTCGCCGCGGTCGCACACGGAGAGCTGCTGACGCTCAAGCCATTCGGCAGTGCGGACGGCGTGGTGGCCCGGGCGGTGTCGCGGCTGGTGACGATCGCGAGCGGCCTGGATCCCCACGGACTCGGTGTGCCCGAGGTGAGTTGGATGCGCCAGCCGGCGGACTACCGCGGGGCCGCGCAGCGGTTCGCCGACGGCACGCCGGAGGGGGTGGGCGCTTGGCTGGTGCTGTGTTGCCGGGCGATGCAGGCCGGCGCGCAAGAGGCGCTGTCGATCGCCGAATCGCTGCCGAATCGATAGCTTCCAATCGGTAGCCAGGGGGCCGCAAAACGGCGGTGGATAATTCGTCCGAATAAATGTAGAGCGGGCGACGTCCCGAAATATTCGGTCCGCCGCCCGCTAGCACGGAACCCGGTTACCAAGCGTGCATATCTGGGCTGCGTGGGTGGCCTCGGCGATCTTGCGACGCTTCCGGCTGCAACCCCACCCAAAGGGCCGTCGACACCATCCGCTTTTCGCAATTACGCAGGCCCGCAACACTTCTGCCATTATCGCGGCTATGACTCCGCGTGGGTGCCGGGTACCGTGCTGGGCGCCCGGATCGGGAGATCGAACCTTCTCTTCCGGATCGACCTAGGCCTCACCGGGCTTCCGTGGTTCCATTTGTACTACTGGAGCCTTAGCACAGCAAGGCCCAATTCCGCGAATGTTGCGAAGTGACACCGGACGGGGTGCTTGAGGTGTTTGCTGTGGGCCCGCCGGCGCGCATCGCGGGCGGGGCACCTCAGCGCTCGAACGCGAAGCGGCGCAACAACGAGTAGGTAACTGCCCCGGCGGCCAGCGCGCTGATTCCCACCGCGGCGGTGGTTGCGATCGCCGCGCCCGACGGCGCCGGAATTCGGTCCCGCAGGGACACCGGCCGGGAAAACATCAGCACGGGCCAACCGCGATCGGTGGCTTCTTTGCGCAGCCCGCGGTCGGGGTTGACCACACTCGGATGGCCGACGACCTCGAGCATCGGCAGGTCGGTGATCGAGTCGGAATAGGCGTAGCAGTGCTCTAGCGGGTAGCCCTCGCGGGCGGCGAGCTCGCGAATCGCCTGTACCTTGCCCTCGCCGTAGCAGTAGAACGCCACCTCGCCGGTGTACTTGCCGTCCTCGACGACCATCCGGGTCGCCATCGCATGCGTTGCGCCCAGGGCCCGCGCGATCGGCGCAACGATTTCCTCCCCGGAGGCCGAGACCACCACGACGTCACGGCCGCACAACTTGTGGGCGGCGATCAGGTCCGCGGCCTCCGCGAACACCAGGGGAGTCACGATGTCGTGCAGCGTTTCGTTGACGATCGACTTGACCTGAGCCACGTCCCAGCCGGTGCACATATTGGCCAAGTGAGTGCGCATCCGGTCCATCTGGTCATGATCGGCACCGGAGAGCAGAAAGATGAACTGGGCGTAGCTGGACTTGAGCACGGCGCGACGGTTGAGCAGTCCCTGAGCGAAGAACGGTTTGCTGAACGCCAGTGTGCTGGACTTGGCGATGATCGTCTTGTCGAGGTCGAAGAAGGCGGCCGTGCGGGCGTGGGTGGCGGCGGTCGCCGACGTTTGCCGTGAAGTTTGCTGGTGCGCGGCCGGGTCGAAGACGGTCACCCGCCTAGCATATGTCGACGCTCCGACCGGGCGGCGGCCCTGCATTCAAATCGGCGCTTCGGCGACGTGTGGCGGGCGGGACCGCCGGTGTTTTTGCGGCTCAACGTGTTTTTCGGATAGAAGAAGCTATTGCGTTAATGCGCACTGTCATGTGTATAGTAAGCAGTACTCGGCCTGAGCCGAGGGTGTATCAGCCCGACCCCCCGGGGCTGATACACGACGACCCTCGCCTCCTCCCCCCCTGGCGGGGGTCGTCCCTTTTCTGGGGTAAAAAATTCGGTCGTTCCGCGCGATTGGCGCGGCCCGGTGCGCGTTGCGGGGACCGGGTGATCCGTAAGCTGAGCGCGCGTTGGGCAACGCCTTTGTGCACACTTGCGTCTCTCTCCACAAATCCGGGTTTGGCACTGGTGTCCCAAGGTCATGGCCGCGCACGGTGAGTGGGTGACTGCAAATACCCGCGTCGTGTCGCCGGGGTCGGCCGGCGTGCTGGCGGCGCTGACCGATGCGGAGTTGCGCGAAGAACTCGACCGGGTGGCCGCCGCGGTCGGAGTTCGGGTGGTCCATGTCGGCGGTGCCGTAGTGAGTAGGAAAACGTGGTCGGCCGCCGCGGCGGTGGTGCTCGACGCGGCGGCGGCCGATCGATGCGCGCAGACGGCGCTTCCGCGGCGCGCACACGTCAACGTGTTGACCGCCGCCGAACCCACGGCGGCGACGTGGATGGCAGCCATCGCCGTCGGCGCCCAGCATGTGCTGCGGATGCCTGCGCAGGAAGATGAATTGATCCGCAACCTCGCCGAGGCCGGCGAATCGGCGCGTGAGGACGGGCCGCGCGGCGAGGTCTTGGCCGTGATCGGCGGGTGCGGTGGGGCCGGTGCGTCTTTGCTGGCCGCCGCCGTGGCCCTGGCCGCCAGCGACGCGCTTTTGGTGGACCTCGATCCCTGGGGCGGCGGCATCGATTTGCTGATGGGCGGCGAGACCGCGCCGGGTCTGCGGTGGCCCGATCTGGCACTGCAGGGCGGACGGCTTAACTGGTCGGCCGTGCGCGATGCCCTGCCGCGACATCGCGGAATCAGCATGCTGTCGGGAACGCGGCGCTCCTGCGAATTGGACGCGGCGCCGGTCGAGGCCGTCGTCGATGCCGGTCGCCGCGGGGGAGTCACCGTGGTGTGCGATCTTCCCCGCCGCCTCACTGATGCGGCCCAAGCGGCGCTCTACGCCGCCGATCTCGTGGTCGTCGTCAGCCCGTGCGAAGTGCGGGCGTGCGCTTCGACCGCGGCGATCGCCCCGGTGCTTGCCGCGATCAATCCGAATGTCGGGCTGGTCGTGCGGGGACCGTCGCCGGGGGGATTGCGCGCGGCCGAGGTCGCCGATATTGCCGGCTTGCCGCTGCTGGCGTCGATGAGGGCCGAGCCCCAACTCGCGGGGCGGGTTGAGCAAGGCGGTCTGCGCCCGGGGCGGCGATCCGCGCTCGCGGTCGCGGCTCGCCGGGTGCTTGCCGTGCTGCCGCGTGCGGGCTCGGGTGCTCAGGGCAGGGCGGCGTGAGCGGCTCGCTGATCGACCGGGTGCGCGAGCGGTTGGCGGCGGAGTCCGCCCCGCTGCGGCCCAACGTGGTGGCCGCCGCGATTCGGGCCGAATCCAACGGGGTGCTCGGTGATACCGAGGTTCTCGCCAATCTTCGTGTGCTGCAGACCGAGCTCACCGGTGCCGGCATCCTCGAACCGTTGTTGTGCGCGGACGGCACGACCGACGTCTTGGTCACCGCGCCCGACGCGGTATGGGTCGACGACGGAAACGGCTTGCGGCGCAGCCAGATCCGGTTCGCCGACGAGGCGGCGGTGCGGCGGCTGGCGCAGCGTCTGGCCCTGGCCGCCGGCCGGCGGCTCGACGACGCGCAGCCCTGGGTGGACGGGCAGCTGACCGGCATCGGTGCCGGCGGGTTCGCGGTGCGGCTCCACGCGGTGCTGCCGCCCGTCGCCGCCGGAGGGACCTGCTTGTCGCTGCGGGTATTGCGGCCGGCCACACAGGATTTGGCGGCGCTTGCCGCGGCGGGCGCGATCGAGCCCCGGGCCGCCGCGCTGGTCGCCGACATCATCGCCGCCCGGTTGGCCTTCCTCGTGTGCGGCGGGACGGGAGCGGGGAAGACGACCCTGCTGGCGGCGATGCTGAGCGCCGTGTCGCCGGCCGAGCGGATCGTGTGCGTGGAGGATGCCGCCGAGCTGGCGCCCCGACATCCGCATCTGGTCAAGCTGGTCGCGCGGTGCGCCAACGTCGAGGGCGTCGGCGAGGTTCCGCTACGCCAACTCGTCCGGCAGGCGCTGCGAATGCGGCCCGATCGCATCGTGGTCGGGGAGGTGCGGGGCGCCGAAGTGGTGGACCTGCTGGCCGCGCTGAACACGGGCCACGACGGCGGGGCCGGCACGGTGCATGCCAACAACCCCGGCGAGGTTCCCGCCCGGCTGGAGGCGTTGGGGGCGCTCGGCGGTCTGGAGCGGGCCGCTCTGCACAGCCAACTGGCCGCGGCGGTCCAGGTGTTGCTGCATGTCGCCCGGGATCGCGCCGGCAAGCGCAGGCTCGCCGAGATCGCCACGCTGCGCCACGTCGACGGCCGGGTTCGGGCGGTCACGGTGTGGCACGCGGACCGGGGAATGACCGACGACGCCGAGGACCTGCACCGCATGCTCCGCGCCCGGACGCCGGCATGTCGCGCCCGCGACGATGCAGTGGGGGCACCTCCCGCTTGCGGGGGACGAAGCGATGAGGAGGAGCGGCGCGAATGAATAGTCCGGTCGCGCCCGCGCTGCTGATGTCGTTCGCGCTCTTGGTCTTTCCGGCGTCCCCGCGGCGCCGGCTCGCCACCGCGCCGCCGCCCGGCCGGCGAGTGAGGGTCGGTACGGGCGGGGCCGGCGTCGCCATGGCGTGTGCCGCGGTAGCCGCCGCCGTCCTGCTGCCACTGACGACTGTCCTCGCCGTCGCGGCGGCCGGCGCAACGGCGGGCCTGCGTTACCGCCGGCGGCGCCGCGTGCGGCTCGCGACGGACGAAGGTCGCACGATGGAGGCCGCCCTCGATGTGTTGGTCGGCGAATTGCGGGTGGGTTCGCATCCGGTGCATGCGTTCCGCGTGGCCGCCGACGAAACCGCCGGCGCCGTCGCCGGGTCGTTGCGCGCCGTGGCGGCGCGGGCCAGATTGGGCGCCGACGTCGCGGCCGGCCTGCGCGCCGCGGCGCGATCATCGGCTCAGTCCACGCACTGGAATCGGCTCGCGGTGTGCTGGCAATTGGCCAACGACCACGGGTTGGCGATAGCCACCCTGATGCGGACGGCGCAGCGCGATATCGCCGAGCGGCAACGGTTCTCGGCGCGGGCGGCATCGGGCATGGCCGGGGCGCGGGCCACCGCCGCCATACTGGCGGGGTTGCCGCTGCTGGGCGTGCTCCTCGGTCAGCTGATCGGGGCCCGGCCGGTCGAATTTCTGCTCAGCGGGCATGGCGGCGGGTGGCTGCTGGTGGTCGGGGTGACGCTGGGGTGCATCGGGCTGTTGTGGTCGGACCGGATCACAGCTCGGGTCGTGGCATGAGCACCGCGGCGGTGTTGCTCGCCCTGGCACTATGCATCGGGCCCGGACCGTCGGTGGTTCGGGCGCGGGCGGGGACGCCGTCGCCCGCCCCTCGGCCGCGGTCGCGGGCCGAACCAGGAGCGGACCCGCTGGCGGTCGCATCTAGCCTCGACGTGTTGGCTGCGTGCCTGGGCGCGGGCATGGCGGTGTCGACCGCCGCGGCGGCCACCGCCGCGTCCGCGCCACCGAAGCTGGCCCGAGTGTTGCGCAGAGCCGCCGATCTCCTGGCACTGGGCGCGGATCCCTTTGTGGCATGGGCGATCCCGCCCGACCTGCGGGCCGCGGAGGTCGACGCGCAGACCGATGCCTTGCTGCGGCTGGCGCGGCGTTCGGCAGCCTCGGGTGCCGCGTTGGCCGACGGCGTCGAGGACTTGGCCGACCAGTCTCGGCAGGACGCCTCGCACGCGGCCACCGCCGCCGCCGAGCGGGCCGGGGTCTTGATCGCCGGGCCGCTCGGACTGTGCTTCCTGCCGGCCTTCGTGTGCCTCGGAATCGTGCCGGTGGTGGCCGGGCTGGCCGGCGATGTTTTCCAGTCGGGCTTGCTGTGAAAGTGACATCGCAGAAGAGAGGATGCATTGGTGGTCAACATGTTTCGCGTGCTCGTGGCCCGCATTTCGGTCTTGGCGGCCGACGAGTCGGGCATGTCCACGGTCGAATACGCCATCGGGACAGTCGCGGCGGCCGCGTTCGGCGCGATTCTTTACACCGTCGTCACCGGCGATTCCATCGTGTCGGCGCTGACCAACATCATCGGTCGAGCCCTCAATACCAAGGTTTAGCCGGGTGTGACGGCGCGAGCACCGTGGAAGCGGCGCTGGCGATCGCGGCGTTGGTCGTGGTGTTGGTGCTGTGTCTGGCAGGTCTGTCCGCGGTGTCGATGCAGGTGCGCTGCGTCGACGCGGCGCGCGAGGCCGCCCGGCTGGCCGCGCGCGGTGACGAACGCTCGGCCGTCGACGCCGCTCGCCGCATCGCACCGGCGGCCGCCCGGATCCAGGTGCGCCGAGACGGCGATTTTCTGGTCGCTACCGTGGTCGCTCGGTCAAAACTGTTGCCCGCGTTGGATATTTCTGCGAAAGCGGTCGCCGCGGCGGAGTCCGGGCGATGATCGGGGCTCGGCGACCGTCCTCGCGGCCGCGATGGTTGCGGTGCTGTTGTGTGTCGCGGGCGCCGGCGCGTACGTGGGCTCGGCGGTGGTGGCGCGTCACCGCGCGCAGGCGGCCGCGGATCTCGCCGCGTTGGCCGCCGCGGCACGGATGCCGTCCGGAGTGGAGGCCGCGTGCGCGCGGGCGACGGCGGTGGCCCGCGAAATGCGGGTCGACGGTGTGCAGTGCGGGGCGGACGATCTCGATGTCGTCGTCACCGTCCAGGTCGCCGTCGCCTTTGCCGGCCCGGCGCGGGCGGCCGCTCGGGCGGGCCCGGTGTCAGAGCCTTAGGTCGTGTCGGCTTGGGCTGGAGGCAATCCGGCGGCGGCGATTTCCTCGTCTGTGGGCAACCGCAGTGAAACCAGTCCGGCGAAGATATCGGGTTCGAGCTCCACCTGGTTGACAGTGACGTGCACGGGCACCCAATCGGCGTCGTGACCGCGCATCCGAAGCACGCGGCTGGTCGGGCCGTCGGCGAATTCCTTTGTCATGGCGGACATCAGGGGTTGATCGTCGGGGTGAACCCTGGGCCGGTCCGTGTCGCTGCCCCGCCAGTCGTAAAAGGTGCAGGGCTCGTCGAGCCACTTCAGCAGCGTCCAGTTGTGCAGGTCGACGAGTGCGCGGTGGACACCGGCCTGCGCCAGTCCGTTGAGGATCCGCTGCGCCAGATCGTCGGCGGATACCGACGGACCCCTGAGGTCGGCACGCCAGTTCATCGCTCGCGCGATCAGGTGATCCCGGCCGTCCGGCCCCGGTTCCAGCGCGGTGCGCGCGACGAATCCTATCCGGGCGGGGTTTCCCTGCCAATCGGTGAGATCCCATGTGCTGTACAGCGTTTGGCCCGGCTTCGCCCGCACCGCCATGGCCAGCACCTTGGTTTCGTTGGGATTGAGGGCACGCGACGGAAGGTCTTCCGCGAAAGCTCTGCCGAAGGTGACCTCGACGTCGGGGTTCTTGCCGCTGTTGGCCAGCGACTCCCGGGTGTCGGTCGCCACGCCCAGGGTGAGGTCCCACTTCAACGGGCCCGGCACCGGCCGCTCGGGGGGTTCGATATCGGCGGGGCCGGTCCACACGTGCACACCGTGCATGCGGCCATCGGACATCAGCACCGGCTCGGTGCGGATGACCCGATCGCGCTTGGGGGTGATGCTGGTGAGGCTCTGACCGGTCTGCACCGACTCGGTTATCGCCGTCCGAACCGCGGACAGCGAGGGACTGCGGCGCAGGAACGTCGTGATCGGGACGAGATTTTTGAGTTGGCGCCCTTGCGCCACCACAGCGGGTTCGTCCCCCAGCGTCTCCACGAGCAACCAGTCGTGGGCCATGCGCTCGATTTTACGGCGGTGCGGGCGGCCCTTGGTTCCCAGCGCCGGTTATGAAGGCAACCGCCGGTCGCCGGGTGGCCGGCGAATTTGCAAATCCCAGCGCAGCCTTGGTAGCTTCTGGCATTCGCCGCGCGTGTAATTGGCGTACAGGCATTTCTTTAGCAAAAAGGAAATGTGCCCTCGGCGCGGCCGTCGCGATGCCATCCGTGGAGGTCGACCGTTGAGGGGTCGGTCGCCGTCCCGCGGATCGGCCCACGCGACGCTTAGGGCAACTCCGCCAGCACGAGGCGCAGCACCTGGATTGCACCCGCTTTGTCCAGCGGGTCGTTGCCGTTGCCGCATTTGGGGGACTGCACGCACGACGGGCATCCCGTCGCGCATTCACAGGCCTCGATGGCGGCGGCGGTCGCTCCCAACCAGGTGCGCGCCCGGCGGAAGCCGCGTTCGGCGAATCCCGCGCCGCCCGGGTAGCCGTCGTAGACAAACACACTGGGCAGGCCGTCGGGACCGACCGCGGTCGACATGCCGCCGATGTCGCCGCGGTCGCAGCTGGCCACCAGGGGCAGCAGGCCGATGGCGGCGTGCTCGGCCGCGTGTAGCGATCCGGGAATCCGCAGTGCGTCGATGCCGTTGCGGTGCAACGCTTCCGGCGTGATGGTGTACATCGCCGCGGTGGTGTCCAGCGTGTGCTCCGGCATGTCCAGTTCGACGAAGTCGATGACTTCTCCGGAAAGCCGGCGACGCAGGTAGCCCACGACCCGATGGGTGACCCTGACTGGCACCACACCCAAGACGACGGGCCCGAACTCCAACCGCTCCCCGCTGCCCGTGACGACGATGTCGGTGAGTTCCCGGGCGAAAGTGGCATACCCGGGATCCTCGGCGTGCACGAACGCGATCGCGTCGTCGGTGTCCAGCGAATCGACGACGTAGCTCTCGCCCTGGTGCAGGTACACCGCCCCCGGGTGGACCGAGGCCGGCGCCTGGCCCACCCCGACGCTGCCCAACAGCCGACCGGTGTCGGCCTCCACGATGACGATCTGCCCACCCGCGGAGCCGCGGATATCCACCGCACCGTGGGGCTCCAGCCCCGGCGCGGGGAAGTACTTGCCGTTGCGGCGGCGCAGCAGCCCGTCGTCGACCAATCCCGAGGCCACCTCCACCGCACCGAAATCGGACACCTCGGCGTCGTCTAGCGGCAGTTCGGTTGCGGCACAAAGGAGTTGGGGTCCGAGAATGTAGGGGTTGGCGGGGTCGATCACCACCCGTTCGACGGGCTTGTCCAGCAGCGCGGCGGGGTTGTGGACCAGATACGTGTCCAGCGGGTCGTCGCGGGCGATCAGCACCACCAGCGCGCCCTGCCCGCGCCGGCCCGACCGTCCGGCCTGCTGCCAGAACGAGGCCACGGTCCCGGGAAATCCGGCGAGCACCACCGCGTCCAGCCCGGCGATGTCGACGCCCAGCTCCAGCGCGTTGGTGGTGGCCAGGCCGCGCAGCCGGCCCTCGGCCAGTGCGCGCTCGAGCGCGCTGCGGTCCTCGGCGAGATAGCCCGCCCGATACGACGCCACCGTCGGCGATAGCCCCGGCGCGATGTCGTCCAGCCGCGCCCGGGTGCCGAGCGCCGTCAGTTCCGCCGCGCGGCGCGACCGGACGAACGTCAGGGTCTGCGCCCCCTCGGCGATCAGATCGGCCATCACGCGTGCCGCCTCGGCCCCCGCGGAGCGCCGCACCGGGGCGCCGTTCTCGCCGGTCACGTCGGCCCGCAGCGCGGGCTCCCATAACGCCACCGTGCGGGCGCCCTGGGGTGAACCGTCTTCGGTGACCTCCTCCACCGGAAGGCCGATGAGTTCGGCGGCCGTCGCGCCCGGCGAGTCCGTCGTCGCGCTGGCGAACACCACCGTGGGCGCCGATGAGTAGCGTGCGCACAGCCGCAACAGCCGGCGCAGCACCATGGCCACGTTCGAGCCGAAAACCCCACGGTAGTAATGGCATTCGTCGACGATGACGAAGCGCAGGCCGCGCAACAGGACGGCCCAGCGCGCGTGGTTGCGCAGTATCGACAAATGGATCATGTCGGGATTGGAAAACAGCCAGCGCGAGCGCTCGGGGGCGAAGCGGCGCACCTCGGCGGGGCTGTCGCCGTCGTAGGCCGTGGGGGCGACGTCTCGCAGCCGGGGAATGGCCGTCGTCAGGGCGTGCGCGGCGCGCAACTGATCGTGGCCGAGCGCCTTGGTCGGCGACAGGTATAGCACGCGGGCCCGCGGATCCGTGGCCAGCGCGTTGAGGACCGGAAGCTGGTAGGCCAGCGACTTGCCCGACGCGGTGCCGGTGCTCACCACCACGTGACGCCCCGCGTGGGCCAGTTCCGCGGCGCGGACCTGGTGCGACCAGGGGGATGTGACACCGCGATCAGCGAATGCGCGCACCACGTCGGGCTCGGCCCAGTCCGGCCAGCCCTGCCGCCGGCCGCCCCGCGCCGGCAGCTCGGCGACGTGGCGCAGCGGATGCTCGCCCGCCGCGGTACCGGCGAGCGCGGCGGCCAGCAGGTCACTGCCGAAACTCGCCACCTCATGCCCTCCAAGAATCAGCCCGCGACACAAGTCTGTCGCCGACGCGATGAACATGGTTGACTGTTTGCGGTCGCAGCTTCTGTGTTCGTGTCACACTTTCGCAGGAACAACGTTGCGGCCGCGGTTCCTGCGAGGTTATAGGTCGGGTGAAGTTCCGGCGACTACGCGAGGTATGGCGGTCGTACTCGGCCCGGGGCATCGAAAGGCGGCGCCCCGCATCCAGAAGAAAAGGAAAGATCGAGAGATGCCACAGGGAACTGTGAAGTGGTTCAACGCGGAGAAGGGCTTCGGGTTCATTGCACCCGAAGACGGATCCGCAGATGTTTTTGTCCACTACACGGAGATCCAGGGTTCGGGCTTCCGCACCCTCGAAGAAAACCAGAAGGTCGAGTTCGAGATCGGCCACAGCCCTAAGGGCCCCCAGGCCACCGGAGTCCGTTCCGTCTAACTGAGCGGATTCACGACGGAAACCCCCCGTACAGTCCCGTTTTACGGGCCAGGCGGGGGGTTTTCTTTCTACCTCCATCGCTGTGGAAAGCCCGCGGATTCCCGGCTCACCGCCAACCTCAACGCGTGGGCGGGCGACCTGGCCTACTGTCGGTTAGCGTGAGCCAGCTTTCCTTCTTCACAGCGGAGTCGGTGCCGCCCGCGGTCGCCGATCTCTCCGGGGTGCTGGCAGCCTCCGGGCAGATCGTGATGGTCGGTGCCCCGGACGTCCAGGGTGCCCGGCTTTCCGTGGTCGTGGATGAGCTGTGGCGCGCTACCGCGCTGGCCGAGATGATCCGCGAGGCGGGGTTGGTCCCCGAGATCGGCCGCACCGACGAGAACACCCCGCTGGTAAGGACGGCCGTCAACCCGTCGTTGACCTCGATGGCCGCCGAGTGGACGCGCGGGGCGGTCAAGACCGTCCCGCCGCGCTGGCTCCCCGGGCCGCGCGAGCTGCGGGCATGGACGCTGGCGGCCGGCGCGCCCGAAGGTGACCACTATCTTCTCGGGCTCGACCCGCACGCGCCGGACACCCATTCGCCGCTGGCGTCGGCTCTGATGCGGGTCGGGATCGCGCCGACGCTGATCGGCACCCGCCGCGGCCGGCCCGCGCTTCGGATCAGCGGCCGTCGGCGGCTGTCGCGACTGGTAGAGAACGTGGGGGAACCCCCGAATGACGCCGCCGCGTTGTCGGTGTGGCCGCGGATTTAGCGGCTAGATTGGGCCCGCGTCTCGGGGAGTCGGTTTGCATCGGCCCACCCAAGGGTGCGAAATTGTCAGGTGCCCGCAGGCGAAGGAACGCTGGCGTATCTGAATTTCATCGGAATTTCGGAAGCCGGCCTGTCATTCTTCCTGCAGGGCGGTCCCGCAGGGGGGCCGGGACAAGAGATGGAGCGTAAGCGCAGTTGGCTGACGAAGAAGACCGCGGCACCAGCGGAAATGGGAGCCGGCGGCGACTTGTCATCGTCGAGTCGCCGACTAAGGCGCGCAAACTGGCCAGCTACCTGGGCTCGAGGTACATCGTCGAGTCCTCGCGCGGCCACATCCGCGACCTGCCCCGCGCCGCCGCCGACGTTCCGGCCAAATTCAAGTCCGAGCCGTGGGCCCGGCTCGGGGTCAACGTCGACGCCGACTTCGAACCGCTCTACATCATCAGCCCGGAGAAGAAGAGCACCGTCACCGAGCTGAAGGGCCTGCTCAAGGACGTCGACGAACTCTATCTGGCCACGGATGGCGACCGCGAAGGCGAAGCCATCGCCTGGCACCTGCTGGAAACCCTCAAACCCCGCATCCCGGTCAAGCGGATGGTGTTCCACGAGATCACCGAGCCGGCCATCCTCGAGGCCGCCGAGAACCCGCGCGACCTGGACATCGACCTCGTCGACGCGCAGGAAACCCGCCGCATCCTGGACCGGCTCTACGGCTACGAGGTCAGCCCCGTGCTGTGGAAGAAGGTCGCGCCGAAGCTGTCGGCGGGCCGGGTGCAGTCGGTGGCCACCCGCATCATCGTCGTGCGCGAGCGCGACCGGATGGCGTTCCGCAGCGCCGCCTACTGGGACGTCATCGCCAAGCTGGACGCCAGCGTGTCCGACCCGCAGGCCCAGCCGCCCACCTTCATCGCCCGGCTGACCAACGTCGACGGGCTGCGCGTGGCCACCGGCCGCGATTTCGACTCGCTGGGCGCGCTGCGCAAGGCCGACGAGGTCGTGGTGCTCGACGAGGCGCAGGCGACCGAGCTGGCCGCCGGGCTGCGCGGCGGGCAGCTGAGCGTGGCGTCGGTCGAGGAGAAGCCCTACACGCGGCGCCCCTACCCGCCGTTCATGACGTCGACGCTGCAGCAGGAGGCCGGCCGCAAGTTGCGCTTCTCCGCGGAGCGCACGATGAGCATCGCCCAGCGGCTCTACGAGAACGGCTACATCACTTATATGCGTACCGACTCCACGACGCTGTCGGAGTCGGCGATCAACGCCGCGCGGACCCAGGCCCGCCAGCTCTACGGCGAGGAATACGTCTCCCCGTCGCCGCGCCAGTACACCCGCAAGGTCAAGAACGCCCAGGAGGCGCACGAGGCAATCCGTCCGGCCGGGGAGACGTTCGCGACCCCGGACGCGGTGCGCCACGAACTCAACGGCGACGACTTCCGCCTCTACGAACTGATCTGGCAGCGCACGGTCGCCTCGCAGATGGCCGACGCGCGCGGCACCACGCTGAGCCTGCGGATCGCCGGCACCGCGGGCGAGCGGCAGGTGGTGTTCTCCGCGACCGGGCGCACCATCACGTTCGCGGGCTTCCTCAAGGCGTACGTGGAAACCGTCGACGAGCTGGCCGGCGGCGAGGCCGACGACGCCGAGCGGCGGCTGCCGCACCTCACCGAGGGGCAGCGGCTGGACGCGCTGGAGCTCACCCCCGACGGTCACGCCACCAACCCCCCGGCGCGCTACACCGAGGCCTCGCTGGTCAAGGCGCTCGAGGAGTTGGGCATCGGGCGCCCGTCGACGTACTCGTCGATCATCAAGACCATCCAGGACCGCGGCTACGTGCACAAGAAGGGCAGCGCCCTGGTGCCCTCGTGGGTCGCGTTCGCCGTAACCGGTCTGCTGGAGCAACACTTCGGCCGGCTCGTCGACTACGGCTTCACCGCGGCGATGGAAGACGAGCTCGACGAGATCGCCTCGGGCAACGAGCAGCGCACCACGTGGCTGAACAACTTCTACTTCGGCGGTGACCACGGCGTGCCGGAGTCGATCGCCCGCTCCGGTGGCCTGAAGAAGCTCGTCGGCGTCAACCTCGAAGGCATCGACGCTCGAGAAGTCAACTCCATCAAGCTGTTTGACGACGCGCAGGGCCGCCCCGTCTACGTCCGGGTCGGCAAGAACGGCCCCTACCTGGAGCGCACGATCACCGGCGACGACGGCGAGCCGACGCCGCAGCGGGCCAATCTCAACGACTCCCTGACGCCCGACGAGCTGACGCTGGAGGTCGCCGAGGAGCTGTTCGCCACGCCGCAAGAGGGACGGGTGCTCGGGGTGGACCCGGACACCGGCCACGAGATCGTCGCCAAGGACGGTCGCTACGGGCCGTACGTGACCGAGATCCTGCCGGAGCCCCCGGCCGACACCAATGGCGAGCCCCCCAAGAAGGGCAAGAAGCCCACCGGCCCCAAGCCCCGGACGGGATCGCTGTTGCGCAGCATGGATCTGCAGACGGTCACTCTCGAGGATGCGCTGAAGCTGCTGTCGCTGCCCCGCGTCGTCGGAGTGGATCCCGAATCGGGCGAGGAGATCACCGCGCAGAACGGGCGCTATGGCCCATACCTGAAGCGCGGCAGCGATTCTCGCTCGCTGACGAGCGAGAACCAGATCTTCGAGATCACGCTCGACGAGGCGTTGAAGATCTACTCCGAGCCGAAACGTTCTGGGCGCCAAAGCGCTTCGGCGCCGCCGCTGCGGGAGCTGGGGACCGACCCGGCGTCGGGCAAGCCGATGGTCGTCAAGGACGGCCGATTCGGGCCCTACGTCACCGACGGCGAGACCAACGCCAGCCTGCGCAAGGGCGACGACGTCATGTCGATCACCGACGAGCGCGCCGCCGAACTGCTGGCCGACCGGCGGGCCCGTGGCCCGGCGAAGCGGCCCGCCAGGAAGGCGTCGCGGGCGCGCAAGTCGCCGGCGAAGAAGGCCGCCAGGCGTAGCTAATCCGGCGGGTCACATGATCTCGCTGGATACCTCTTCGGACGCGCGCTCCGGTGTGTCTTCGGCCGGAGTGGCGAGCTGCAGCGGCCGGGCCAGCTGAGTGGGTGCGGCGCGCCCGCGCAGCTCGACGACCTCCCCGACATCCCAGCACAGGGCTTCCGCGTCCAGCGCGCCGCTGACCGCGATCGCCGACGCGAGCACGTGCCCGGCCTCGAGCTTGGCCAGCTCGGTAAGCCGCGCGGCCTCGTTGACCGGATCGCCGATCACGGTGTATTCGAAGCGGGCCTGCGCCCCGATGTGACCCGCGATGGCCCGACCGGCCGACACCCCGATGCCGAACTCCGCGGACCCGATCACCGGCAGGAGTTCGTCGTGCAGCTCACGCGCGGCCGCCAGCGCGCCGCCGGATGCGTCCGGGTGCTCGATCGGCGCGCCGAAGATCGCCAGCGCCGCGTCGCCCTGGAACTTGTTGACGAACCCGCCGTGCCGGCCCACGGTGTCGACCACCACGCGGAAGAACTCGTTGAGCAGATGGACCACCTCGGCAGGCGGGCGCGTGGCGGCCAGCTGCGTCGAGCCGACCAGGTCTACGAACAGCACCGCGACGTCGCGCTCCTGCCCGCCCAACTCGGTGCCGCGCTCCAGTGCCCGGCGGGCGACGTCTTCGCCGACGTAGCGACCGAACAGGTCGCGCAGCCGCTGCCGCTCGGACAGGTCGCGGACCATGTCGTTGAAACCCGCTTGCAGCAAACCCAATTCGCTGGCGTCGTAGATCTGCATGTGCGCGTTGTAGTTGCCGCGCTGCACCTCCGACAGCGCCCAGCGGAGCTGGCGCAGCGGGTCGGCGATCGACATCGCCACCAACAGCGTGCTGACCAGCCCGATGCCCAGCGCCGCCAGCGCCAGCAGCAGGATCGGGTTGAACAGACTCTCCGGCGCGGCGTGCAGCAGCGACGCCTTGTCGGCCACCACCGCGAGCACGATGGCCAGCAGCGGCACCGCGGTGGACAGCATCCAGCTCAGGATCTGCCGCAGGATGACGCCGGGAGCCTTGACATTCTCCGGGACCCCGCTGCGCAGGGCGGCGACCGCCACCGGCCGCAGCACCCGCTCGGACTGCAGGTAGCCGATGATCGCGGTCGCCGCGGCTCCCAGCGCGGTCGCGACGGCGACCACAGGTGCGGCGTAGCGGGCCACCGACCAGCTGGCGACGATGAACACCACGCCGCCGATGCACCAGTACACGATGGTGCTCAACGTGCGGTAGTAGGGCATGCGTAGCGCGCGGCTGCGCGCCAGCTCGGTGGCGGCCGGGTCGGCCTCGGCGAGCATGTTGTCGCGGCGCTGCCAGCGGAAAACCGGCACCAGCAGCCGCAGGTTGACCACGACACCGACGAGGAACAACACGACCAACGAGCTGGCGAAGATGGCCAGGTTGACCGTCGGCAGATCCTGCAGTTGAATGCGGTCCTGCGGCGGCAGGCCATAGCGCAGGAAGCCCAACACGAAGAGCGAGCCGATGATGTCGGCCTGCAACATGCTCAACGCGAACAGCGGCCACGGGGTGCGCACCACCCACCGGACGAACGCGCTGATTCGCCCGGGCAGTGCTGCCTCGGTTGCCACCAACCCACCGTATCGGTCGGCACGGACTTGTTGGAAACCTATAAACCCCTCGGCCAGTCGCCCGGTGCTGGCCAAACGCCGCGAAACATAACGGAATTGTCGCGGTTTGGTGGCCGATCGGTATCCGTCGGTCGGCGTCATTAGTGTTGCCGGTGATGTCCGGAGTGTTTACACGGCTGGTGGGCCAGGAGGCGGTGGAGGCCGCGCTGCTCGCCGCCGCCCGGGCCGCACGCGGTGACCTGGACCACAGCCCCGCCGGCGACGGGACTATGACACACGCGTGGCTGATCACCGGCCCGCCGGGTTCCGGGCGGTCGGTCGCGGCGCTGTGCTTCGCCGCAGCGTTGCAGTGCACCTCCGACGGCGAGCCGGGTTGCGGCCGCTGCCGGGCCTGCACGACGACGATGGCCGGCACCCACGCCGACGTGCGGCGGGTGATCCCCGAGGGCCTGTCCATCGGCGTCGACGAGATGCGGGCGATCGTGCAGATCGCGTCGCGCCGCCCCACCACCGGGCATCGACAGATCGTGGTCATCGAGGACGCCGACCGGCTCACGGAAGGCGCGGCCAACGCCTTGCTGAAGGTCGTCGAGGAACCGCCGCCGTCGACGGTATTCCTGCTGTGCGCGCCGTCGGTGGACCCCGAGGACATCGCCGTCACGCTGCGGTCGCGCTGCCGGCACGTCGCGCTGGTGACCCCGTCGACCGAGGCCATCGCGCGCGTGCTGATCGAGCGCGACGGCCTGGACGCCGACACCGCGAACTGGGCCGCGTCGGTCAGCGGCGGTCACGTGGGGCGGGCGCGCAGGCTGGCCACCGACCCCGAGGCCCGGCAGCGGCGCGAGCGGGCGCTCGGACTGGTCCGCGACGCCGCGACCCCGTCGCGCGCCTACGAGGCCGCCGAGGAGCTGGTGGCCGCGGCCGAAACCGAGGCCGTCGTGCTGACCGCCGATCGCGCCGAGGCCGAGACCGAAGAGCTGCGCACGGCGCTCGGCGCCGGTGGCTCGGGGAAGGGCACCGCATCGGCGATGCGCGGGGCCACAGGCGCTCTCAAGGACCTGGAGCGACGGCAGAAGTCGCGGCAGACCCGCGCGTCGCGCGACGCGCTGGACCGGGCGCTGATCGACCTGGCGACCTACTTCCGCGACGCGCTGGTGGTCTCGGCGAATGCGGGCGCCGTGCGGGCCAACCACCCGGACATGGCCGCGCGGGTGGGGGCGCTGGCCGCCCACGCCACGCCCGAGCGGTTGCTGCGCTGCATCGAGGCCGTCCTCGAATGCCGTGAAGCGCTGGCGATCAACGTCAAACCCAAGTTCGCGGTCGACGCCATGGTCGCGACCATCGGCCAGGAACTGCGCGATTGAGTTCCGGCGAGTTGGGTGCGCTTGTCTGCCTGCCGTAGACTCGTGCCGCCCGGCAGGGCACGCCACCTTAGCTCAGTCGGTAGAGCGGCTCACTCGTAATGAGCAGGTCAGGAGTTCGATTCTCCTAGGTGGCTCCGACGCTCCGCACCTCAGGCGGGAGGAATCTCGCCTTGATGGCTGGGGCAGTAGACGTCCACCGACGCCGTGACGAACCTGACCGCCGTCCTTCTGGCGCGAGCGGACATTGCGCGTAAGGACGGATTGTCGTCATACGCCTTGTTCATCACATTGGTCACCACGTCCTCGCCCGGGGTGCCGCTGTCGAGTTGGCCGCAAATTTCATGGGCGTGGTAGACGAGCCCCGGCACGCCATCGAGGGCGGGAATCTGCAGTTGTTGGAGCCTCGCCAGGAACTGATCCTGCTGAGTGTCCGCGCCTGCCCCACCAGCGCAAATAATTGCGGCGATCGGCGCCATCGAGCCACCAACCAGAGCGGCTGCGAGGCGGATGATCCCGGTGCGCACGGCAGGATTTCCATTTCTTTAACAGTGGCGGCGGCGGGCGCCTGCAATGATGGAGATCGTAACTGGTTGTAGGGGTGCATCACCACTGGACTTTCGGGCCGCGGCGCGACGGGCAGGTAAGTATGCGGTGATCGCCGCCTTGATATGCACCACCTGGTGGGCTCCTGCCGCGGCGAACGATTTACCGCCGCTGGCAACGACATTCGGGCCAGCCCCGGTGGGGGACATCACGCCCGATCCACAGATCCCGGCGCCGACGGCAGCGCAGCTTGCGCCGCCAGCCCCGGCACCGCCACCCCGTGCACAACAGCCGCTGTCCCCGCGACAACCGGAAGCGCCCGCGCCACAACCCGAGGCACCCGCGCCTGCGCCCGAGGCACCTCCTCCTCCGCCGTCCTCTCCCCAGCCCCCGCCGAGGGGCCATGTCCAGCTCGCCCCTTGAGTCGACGCCCGTGTAAGTTATTGCGGCTCAACGAGAATGGACAGTGCCCGGCACCAGCATCTCGATCATGCGCTCGACCCGCTCGGTGACCGCGGCGCGCGACGCCCTGATCGCCGAGACGTCATCGAAATGGCAAAGCCCGAGCAGCAGCAGGAACACGACTTTCGTCGTGGCTCGCGGGTTTGGATCGCTGCCCGATAGGGCCCCGACGAACCGGTCGCCGTAATCGCGGTGCCACTGCGCGATCAAGGATGCCAACCGCTCGTCGCGCCGGCTGGCCAGATGCAACTCGGCGATCAGCCGCCGGTGCTGTGTCATTTCCGGGCGTAGGTAGGCGGTTGCGATGGCTCGCAGGGTCTGCTCGCCGCCAGCCGTGCGCGGCGCGGCGGAGGTGATCTGGTCGAGGGCACGCACCGCGGCCGCGTATAGCAACTCCTCACGGCTGTGAAAGTGGTTGTAAACGGCGGTCGGCGAGACGCCCGCGCGCTCCGCGATGCGCGGCAGGGTGCTGCCCTCGAATCCCCTTTCGACGCACACCGCCGCGGCCGCGTCGAGGAGCCGCAGGGCGGTGGCCTGTGCGTCCGACTTGCGCGGGCGGCCCCGGGGGCGACGCGCGGGAGCCTTCGTATTCGGCATGGGGCCATTCTTGCCGGAATTGGCCGCGATGTCTTGATAAATGAGTCACCATTCATATACTCGGGTGGTGGTGATGAGCTCCCAGCTGATCGACGGGGTCAAGCGGGACGCCCGAGCCGAAGCGGAGCGACGGGCATACCCCCCGGAGTTCCCCGTGCTACCGCCGGTTCCCGCCGGACGTTATTCCGATGCCGGCTTCGCCAAACTCGAAGCCGCCGCGGTCTTTTCGCGCTCCTGGTTGTTCGTCGCCCACGCAGACCAGCTGCGCAACCCAGGCGACTACCTGCTGCTCGACCAGCTCGACCAGCCGGTCATGCTGATCCGCGGGCGCGACAACCTCGTTCGCGCCTTCTACAACACCTGTCGGCATCGGGGCGCCGCGCTCGTCGAGGAGCCGCAGGGAAACGTCGGCCGCAGGCTCACGTGCCCCTTCCACGCATGGACGTACTCGCTCGAGGGAAAGCTTGTCGGCTATCCCGAGGCGTCGAACTTCGCCGGACTCGACCCCGCATGCCACGGCCTGGCCGAGGTC
Source organism: Mycobacterium sp. IS-1264 (assembly GCF_001954195.1). Taxonomy (GTDB): domain Bacteria; phylum Actinomycetota; class Actinomycetes; order Mycobacteriales; family Mycobacteriaceae; genus Mycobacterium. Next base: position 59,941 of record NZ_MBES01000044.1, read on the forward strand.
CGGTGCGAGTCGTGGGGTCCGCTCGTCTTCGTCAACCTCGACGCGGTAGCGCCGCCGCTGTCGGGGTATCTCGCCTCCGTCGGTGAGGATCTCAGCGACTTCGGCATGCTCGACGGCCGGCTACACCTGGTGAATCGCACGGTGCGAGACGTTCCCGTCAACTGGAAGCTGCCGGTCGACGCCAATCTCGAGACCTACCACGTCAACTACGTACACCGCGCCTCGGCCGCCCGGGCTCTGCAACAGTCGGCGACCGGCATCCAGCTGCTGCGCAACGGCCATTCCCGCATGCTCGTCTCCTACCGCGACGGGATCGACGGGCAGTCCCTGTCGCCGTTCCCGTGCGTGTTTCCCGGCCTCGGTGATCTGCCGTTCCGGGGCACGTTCTCCTACCATGTCTTCCCGAACCTGAGCATCGTGTTCAACGGCACCGGGTTCGTCTTCTTGATCACCAACTGGCCGACCGGGCCGGCCACGTCGACCTACAGCGTCCACTGGTGCTCGTCACTCGACGCCGACGCGCAGACCAACGACGCCGTCATCGCGGCCCTATCCCAGGTGCTGTTCGAAGACCTCGACGTCCTGCCCGGCACGCAGCGGTCGCTGGATGCGGGCACCCTCAAGTCCGTGCGGCTCGGCTATCACGAGCGGCGCATCTACTACCTGCACGAGGCCATCGACCAGGCCATCGGCGTCGAGCGCGTGCCCGAATCCCTCCGAGTACCAGAGCTTCTGGGCCCCTTCGCCGGGGAGTGACATGCATCCCTTCGTCGCACTGATGCGCAAATACTGCATCGACTACACGAATTCGCACGATCAATCGCTCTGCCCGCAGCTCATGGAGCCCGACTACGTCGTGCACATCAACGGCTTGGCGCTCGTCCGGTCGACCACGTATGCCGAGGCTGTCCGTCAGATCTTCGACGCCGCACCGGGTTTGGGCATCGCCGTGCACGAGTTCGTGCTCAACGGCGATCGGCTGTGCATGCACTTCAGTGAGCACGCGGCCATGCCCGCCGGGCAGTCGCGGGCGCTCACCTGCTGGCGCGGCATCGGCCTCTACAAGTGGAACGGCACCCGGCTGACGGAGAACTACGTCGAGCAGGACTACTTCGCGATGCGGGCGCAGATCGCCAGCGGTCAACCCCATCCGCTGATTCCGCCCCACATCGATCCCTGGACGTCGACCGAGGCGATACCCGCCGACCCCGACGCCGAAAAGACCGTGCGCGCGTGGTTGGAAAACGGCGATCTCGCCGACGCTCCCACCCACGAGATCGACGACGAGCGCACCGGCGCGGCGTACGAACCATTGCTCGATCCCCGCGACGTCGTGGTCAACGACCTCTTTTCCGCGGGCGACGACGTCCCGTTCCACGCCACGATCCGCGGCCCGTACCGGGATGGATTGGGCGCGGGCGCAGAACAATTCGTCGGAAAGCCGGCCGCGCTGCACGTCGCCGGGATCGCCCACGTCGCCGACGGCGCCGTCGCCTCGGTCAAGGCGGTCACCGCGCGCTCGCAGACGCTGGCCGAGCTCACCGCGCGCTAGGCCGGCGCGACGAAACCCACCGGCCCGGACGCGAGACACAACGAGAGCGCCGCGGTGTTGGCCCGGACGGTGATCGCGTCGCCGGCGCCCGGCAGCCGGACGAAGACGCGGTTGAGTCCGGGACGCACCGGAACCTTGACGTCGGGTCCCTGCGTCAGCGACAGCGTCATCGAACCGTCGCTGTTGGCCAGGTAGTTCAGTTCGACGGTCCAGTCGGCGGGCAGCAGCGGACCGTCGAGGGCCAGGCGGGCGGGATTATCCGGTTGCGCGAAATAGCCGCAGTGCGGCATGGGCCCCGGCGCGATGGTCCGAATCCAGGTGACTCTCGCGGGGATCACCCGCCCGGAACTGTCGAGCATGCGCAATTGCGTTGTCGCCACGGCGAATTCGGGCCTATCCCGCAGTAGCGCGAACATGTGGCTGGCCAGGTTCTCCGGCGCGGCCACTCGTTGCAACACCAGGGGATCGACCTCCTGGTCGAGCATCGGCGCATTCGAGGCCCTGCGCGCGGCGGCCAAACCGGCCCGGGCGTTTTGCAGATACGGCTGGGCGGGATTGTCGCGCCAGCTGGTCAGAAACGTCGCCGTCGAGTACAGGCTGCTGGCCACGAACAACCCCGCCAAACCCGTCACCGCGACCGCGCGCCACCGCGACGCGTCCAGCCACCGCGCCGAGGGAGGCCGGTTGGGTGCGCACAGCGCGACGGCGGCCAGCAGCGCCAGCACCACGACGAGGTCCGGCAGATACCGCAGGGTCTGCGCGAGCTCGAGCGCGGTCTGCTTCGACGACCGCATCAGATAGATCGGCACCTGGCACGCGACGATGTAACCGGCCGCGGTCAGCCATACCGCCCCGATGCGCTGCTTGCGCGCCAGCGACAGCGCGAGCACCGCGGCGAGCACCAGCCAGCCGAGCGCCATCGCGGCCGGCGGGGGAGTGGCCCACGGCGACGCGGGTGCCCAGCGGTCCCAGTGCCATGGCCCGCCGGCCAGCCCCGGCACGATCCCGTGCGTGACCGATCGAAAGAGCAGATCCCACGTCATCGCCAGGTCGGAACTCCAGCGCTGCTGGTTGACCACGGCCAGATATAGCGCCACCCAGGCGGCGGTCAAGATCAGCGACGCGATCCACAACCGCAGCCCCGCCCGCCACACCGTGCGCAGCGCGGCCCGCTCGCCCCGCACGTGGCACAGCAGGGCGGCCACCGCGAACGCCACGAACGGGATCACGGCCGCCTTTTCGAAGAACAGCAGGCCGCCGAAGTAGACCACCACCCCGGTGGCCGCGTAGCGCTGGCTGCCGGTGCGGACCAACAGAATCGCGTCGGCGCACACCCACGCGAGCGCCGCCAGCATCGGCAGCGAGTTCAGCGCCGCCGCCCACCACGCGAACCCGGGCACGCCCAACGGGGTGAACAGTGCGAACGTCAGCGGGAGGAGCAGCACCCAGCGCCAGCCCAGGATGACGTAGAGCGCGCGCAACAGGGCCAGTGACGCCAGTAGCTGCAGCACCACCAGGCTGATCGCCGGCCAGGTCCAGTCAAGGGGCGCCAGCCGGGTGATCGCGCCGCCGAGCAGGAAGGCCGCCGGCATCACGTGGCCGTCGTGGTCATCGAACAGATACGAGGGCGACAGTAGGCCGTGGGTGCCGGCCTTGCCGATGAGAATCAGGTCGTCCCAGTAGAAATAGCCGCCGAAGGCCAGCACGGCGCGGATCACCAGCTGCACCGCGATCAGCGCGACCGCCGCGGAGACCACTCTGTATGGTGGGCCGGTGCGCGCACTGGTCACCGGGGCAGCCGGATTCATCGGGTCGACGCTAGTCGACCGTCTGCTGGCCGACGGCCACACGGTGTTGGGGCTGGACAACTTCGCCAGCGGCCGCGCGACCAACCTCGAGCACCTGGCCGACAATCCTTCGCACGTCTTCGTCGAGGCGGACATCGTGACGGCCGACCTGAACGCCATCCTCGACGAGCACCGGCCCGAGGTGGTGTTCCACCTGGCCGCGCAGATCGACGTGCGGCACTCGGTGGCCGACCCGCAGTTCGACGCCTCGGTCAACGTCATCGGCACCGTGCGGCTGGCCGAAGCCGCACGCCGCAGCGGGGTGCGCAAGATCGTGCACACGTCGTCGGGTGGATCCATCTACGGCACCCCGCCGCGCTATCCCACCCCCGAGACGGTGCCCACCGATCCGGCGTCGCCGTACGCCGCGGGCAAGGTGGCCGGGGAAATCTATCTGAACACCTTTCGGCATCTGTACGGGCTGGACTGCTCACACATCGCGCCCGCCAACGTGTACGGGCCGCGCCAGGACCCGCACGGCGAGGCGGGCGTGGTGGCGATTTTCGCCCAGGCGCTGCTTTCGGGTGAGACCACCAAGGTGTTCGGCGACGGCACCAACACCCGCGACTACGTGTTCGTCGACGACGTGGTGGACGCGTTCGTCAAGGCCGCGGGGGAAGCGGGCGGCGGGCAGCGCTTCAACATCGGCACGGGCATAGAGACCTCGGACCGCCAACTGCATTCGGCGGTGGCCGCGGCCGTCGGCGGGCCCGACGACCCGGAGTTTCATCCACCGCGCCTGGGCGACCTGAAGCGGTCCTGCCTCGACATCGGTTTGGCCGAAAGGGTTTTGGGCTGGCGGCCGCAGGTTCGGCTCGACGACGGCGTGCGCCGCACTGTCGAGTACTTCCGCGGCGTGCGGACGCTCTGACTTCGCGCCGAGCGTGCACTCACGGCGGGATTTCGGCGATTTTTTCGCCGTGTTTTCACGTTCGGCGCGGGTCCTCGGGCGCCTGGGCGCCCTCCAGCGCTACCGCGCGCGCGAGCCGCGCATAGCGCAACTCGAGATCCTTGAACCGCATGTAGGTGCTCAGCGTGGTGAAGCTGAAAGCCATGATCAGCGCGTAGAGCATCAGATCGGTCCCGCGGCGCACCCCGAACCAGTGCGCGACCACGGTGGTGTCGTCGGGCCGCAGCACCGCGTAGACCCCACCCAGCACGAACAGGATGTAGCCGACCTTCACCCAGGCCCGGGATCGCGCATTTCGGCGCGACCGCAGCAGGTAGACCAGCAGCGCGACGATCGAGGAGATCAGCAGCACCTGAATCCAGTTCATCTCGGAATCCTCCCTCGCAGAAACCCGTCGAAGATGATGTTGACGCCGTTGAGCAGCGGCTGCCCCTTCGACTTCGAGTACTCGGTGTAGAGCACCTCGACCGGCAATTCGGCTACGCGCCAATGGTTTTCGGCGATCAACATGACGAACTCGTTGGCATGGCTCATGCCACTCATGGTGAGGTTCAGCCCGTCGGCCACCGTCTTGTTGAACACCCGCAGCCCATTGTTGGTGTCGGTCAAGCCCAGCCGGCGCCCGCGCCTGCTCAGCCGCGCCGCGGTCCGCAGCACGATGCGCTTGACGAATGGCGGCCGGCTGCCCTGGGGCGCGGCGAACCGCGTTCCGATGACGACGTCGACGTCACCCGTGCGCAGCCGCTCGACCATCGCCGCCACGTCCTTGACGCGGTGCTGGCCGTCGGCATCGAAGGTGGCGAAGACCCCTGCGCCCGGCTGAGCGCGGGCGTACTCGACGCCGGTCTGGATGGCCGCCCCCTGCCCCAGGTTGATCGGGTGGCGCACCAAATGCGCCCCGGCCCGCCTGGCGATTTCGCCGGTGTCGTCGGCGCTGCCGTCGTCCACGCACACGACGTTGTCAAAAACCGAGCGCACATCGGCTATCACCTCACCGATGACAGCGGCTTCGTTGAAGGCGGGAATGACGATCCAGACGCCGGAGTAATCCGTTTCGATGCTCATCAGGTTAGCCAGGATCAGCCGGCTAGGCGCCCGGCGCGCCCCAACGCCACCAGATGGACGCCGATTCCCGCCAACGGGCCACACAGCAAGCCGACCACGGTGCGGGTCTCCAGCGGCAGCGGCAACAGCAGCAGCAGTCCCGCCGCCGCCGTGGCACCGACCCACCCCAGCGAGTACGCCCGGTGCAGCGCGGCCGCCACGGTGGCGGCTCCGGTCAGCGTCAGCATCGCGATCGCCACCGCGGCTGCCGTCAGCCACGCCAGTAGCGCGCTGCCGGCGTCGTACTGCGGGCCGAACGCGACCCGCAGCAGCCACGGCCCCAGCACGCCCGCGGCCAGTACCCCGATCGCGCCGATGCCGCCGATGATCGCCGCCGGCACGACGAGCGCCCGAAGCCGCTCGGTGCGCTCGTCGACGAAATGAGCAATCAGGTTGCCTTGCATGGCGGTCAGCGGCACCAGCAGCGGCGCCCGGGTCAGCGTCACCGCCAGAATGATCACTCCGCCTTGTGCCCCAAGCTCATTCGACGTCAGCTTCAGCAACACCGGGAACCCCATCACCAGAATCGCGCTGGCACCGGCCGCGGTGATGGAATGGGCGGCGCCCCGCAGGAACGTCGCGGTGCTGCCCGGCGTCAGCATGCGGGCCGTCGCGCGTGCGGCGGGCGAAGCCACCAGCATGATCAGCCACGCCACCGAGCCGGCGACGGTGGCCCATAGGAATCCGCCCAGGCCCCAGCCGATGACGAACGTCGCCGCCGCGACCGTGACGCGGATGACCGCGTCGGTCACCATCAGCGCCCCGTAGTGGGTCCACTGGTCGGTGCCGGCGAGCATGCCCAGCAGGGTGGCGTGCAGGCAAAAACCGGCGAGGCCGACGCTGAGCAGCACGACCGACAGCCAGCGCGCCTCGACGAAGACCCGGCCGCTCCACAGCAGCGAGCTCCCGGCGATCACGACGGCGGCGGCCACGCCGACCATCGCGGCGACGCGCAGCGGATGGGTGCGCGCTCCGCCCGGGTCGGGCAGCACGTCGATGTAGCGCGTCGAGCGGACTTCGCGGGTGGTTTCCTGCAGCAGGCCGTTGGCGGCGCCGGAGACCAGCCCGAACGCCCCCCAGAACACCCCGAAAACGGAGAAGCCGCTCGGCGCCAGGTCGCGGGCGGCCAGGTAGATCACCGCATAGCCGCACAGCGCGGTGAGCGCGGTTGCGGTGCCGACCCGGGCCATGCTGCCGCGCGCGATCGGCCCGGCTCCAGTGGAGGCTTGGGTACCGCCGACCTCGGGCATCGCCACAATTTGAAAATAGTAAGTGCGCCGGTGCCGGCGGCTGGCGGCGGCAATCGGCTTCGCTAGTGTGGGCGGCTGTCAGGAAGGACCCATGGCCGCCTTTCGCATCTTCGGTTTCTCGCTGTTACTCACCGTGGCGGCCCTCGCGCTCGGGTATGCGCACGGCGGCCTCGACGCCCTGTTTCTGTTGCTGGCCCTGGCCGTACTGGAGGTGTCGCTGTCGTTCGACAACGCCATCATCAACGCCGGGATCCTGAAGCGGATGAGCTCGTTTTGGCGCCAGATGTTTCTGACGCTCGGCATCTTGATCGCGGTTTTCGGGATGCGCCTGGTCTTTCCGTTGCTGATCGTCTGGGCGACCGCCGGACTCGACCCGGTGCGCGCGATGAAGCTGGCGCTCAATCCGCCGCCGCACGGGGCGCTGGAATTTCCCGACGGCTCGCCCAGCTACGAAAAGTTGATCATCTCGGCCCACCCGCAGATCGCGGCTTTCGGCGGGATATTCCTGTTGATGCTGTTTCTCGATTTTGTGTTTCACGACCGAGACATCAAGTGGCTCAAGTGGATTGAGATCCCGTTCGCCCGCATCGGGCGGCTCGGGCAGGTGTCGGTGGTGGTGGCCGGCGTTGCGCTGGTCCTCGCCGGCACGCTGTTGACGCACTCGGGCGAGGAGCGTGCGACGGTGCTGACGGCCGGGATGCTGGGCCTGGTCACATATCTGGTCGTCAACGGCCTGAGCCGGGCGTTTCGGCCGTCGAGCGTCGAGACTACGGACGCCAACGCGGCCGGCGCGACCGGCAGGGCCGGACTGATGCTGTTCCTGTATCTCGAGATGCTCGACGCCGCGTTCTCGTTCGACGGCGTCACCGGCGCGTTCGCGATCACCTCGGACCCGATCGTGATCGCGCTCGGCCTCGGGCTGGTGGGCTCGATGTTCGTCCGGTCGATCACCATTTACCTGGTCCACCAGGAAACGCTGGACCGTTACGTCTACCTGGAACACGGCGCGCATTGGGCGATCGGTGTGCTCGCGGTCGTCATGCTGTTTTCCATCGAGCCGCGCTTCCAGATCCACGAAGTCATCACCGCGTCGGTGGGCGTCGTCTTCATCGGGGCGGCGTTGGGCTGGAGCGTGTTGCGCAATCGGCGGATCGCCAGGGCCGCCGCGGCGACGGCTTAGGCCTCGATCTGCCCGGCGATGCGGCGTTCGATGGCGGCGCGCGCCGGGGCCGGCAGCACGATCAGGCCGTCGAGTTCCTTGCTCGCCCGCGCGTAGGCGCTCTGCCGTTCCTCACGCGTGGCGGCCTCGTCCTGCGCCAGGTCCAGCAGGTGCTGGGCGCGCGCCAGCCGCTGCTGTTCGTCCTCGGAGAAGTCGCTGCGCCGTCGCCGAATCGCCTCGGCCTCGGCGATCTCGAACGCGCTGATGTATTCGTGGACGGCGTTGCGGTATTCCAGTTGCGCGTCGCGGTCGCCGAGCAGGTCGTCGGGCCGCTCCGGCCGCAGCAGGTCGGCGTGCCGCTTGGCCTTGTGAAACGCGATGGTCAGCGGCGCGCGCATGTCGGTCATCATCGGGAAGTCGAGAAGTTTGGCGATGTCGACCTCGTAGTCCAGCCACCGGGCATCCGTGCGGTCATGTGCCGCAAGGACTTTCGCGAGCGCACGGCGGTCGCTTTCCCCGTCGTCCCGCGCGCGGCCGGACGCCTGGGCCACGGCGATCTTGGCCTGCTGCTTGAGCCGATACCGTTCCAGCCGTCGATCGGCCCGGCGCTCGCTGGCGGCGGCGAGAGCTCGCAGGCCCCCACCGATCGCGCCGCCCAGTGGAAAGACCAACCACCAGAAATTCGCGGCGAAATGCAGAACGGGCGTCACATCGCCAGGATGCCACCGAGAATCGGTGCGCGGTTACGCCCGCAGCGTTAGTGCCCTTCGGCCTTGAACCGCTCCACCGAGCGCTGCACCTCAGCTTCCGCCTCGGCCCGCCCGACCCAGTTGGCCGTCTTGACGTATTTGCCCGGCTCCAGCGCCTTGTATTGGGAGAAGAAGTGCTTGATCACGTCCAGTTCGAAGGACGGAACGTCCGCGATGTCTTGGATCTGGTCCCACCGGTGGTCGCCGGCCGGAACGCACAGCACCTTGTCGTCACCGCCGGCCTCGTCGGTCATCTGGAACATTCCGACCGGCCGCGCCTCGACCGTCACGCCTGGGAACAGCGGCTCGGGCAGCAGCACCAGCGCGTCCAGCGGGTCGCCGTCCTCGCCGAGGGTGTCCTCGATGAAGCCGTAGTCGGTCGGGTAGACCATCGACGTGTAGAGGTAGCGGTCCAGACGGACCCGTCCCGTCTCGTGATCGACCTCGTATTTGTTCCGCTGGCCTTTCGGGATCTCGATGATCACGTCGAATTGCACCGTCTCGGCTCCTTGAGTCTGGGTAGGTCAGTGCGTTGCGGATCCACCCTAGTCGAGCGGAATGCGGCCGATTCGGCAGAATGGGACCAGACAGTCAGGAGAGTGATGGGTCCTACTCGCTGGCGGAAATCCACCCCTGTGTTAATCGGGTTGGCCGTGCTGGCGTTTGTCGCCGCGGTGGTGGCGGCGGCGACGTTCTTCACCACGGGTGGGCACGGCGGCAGCGGCGCGCGGGTTGCGGTACCGCCGCCGCGGCCGCCCGTCGTCAAGCCGGGCATGGTCCCGGTCAGCGACTCGGCCGAAACACCCACCGTCCCCGGGGTGGCGGCCGCGCTGGCGCCGGTGGCGGGCGATCCGAACCTGGGCAGGTTGGGCGGCCGCATCACCGACGCGATGACCGGCAAAGAGCTATGGCAGGTGGCCGACGACGTGCCGTTCGTCCCGGCGTCCACGAACAAGGTGCTGACCGCGGCCGCCGCGTTGCTGACGCTGGATCGGCAGGCCCGGATCAGCACCCGGGTGGTCGCCGGCGGCCCGAACGCCCAGGGGCCCATCGTGCTCGTCGGTGCCGGGGATCCGACGCTGTCGGCGGCGCCGCCGGACGTCCCCACCTGGTACCGGGGCTCGCCACGCCTCAGCGACCTGGTCGAGCAGATCCGCCGCAGCGGGGTGACACCGACGGCCGTGCAGGTGGACACCTCGGCGTTCACCGGGCCGACGATGGCGCAGGGCTGGGATCCCTCGGATGTCGACAACGGTGACATCGCGCCGATCGAATCGGTGATGATCGACGCCGGGCGCATCCAGCCCAGCACGGTCAATTCGCGGCGGTCGCGAACCCCCGCGCTCGATGCCGGACGGGAGCTGGCCAAGGCCCTCGGCCTGGATCCGGGCGCGGTGACGATCGGCACGGCGCCGTCCGGCGCGCGGCAGCTGGCCGTGGTGCAGTCCGCGCCGTTGGTCCAGCGCCTGTCGGAGATGATGGACCACTCCGACAACGTGCTGGCCGAATGCATCGGCCGCGAGGTGGCCGCCGCGATCAACCGGCCGCGCAGCTTTGCCGGCGCGGTCGACGCGATCACCAACCGGTTGAGCACCGGGCACATCGACACCACCGGGGCAGCGCTGATGGATTCCAGCGGGCTATCGGTCGACGACCGGTTGACGGCCAAGACGCTCGACGGCACGGTGCAGGCGGCCGCGGGTCCGGATCAGCCGGCGTTGCGGGCGCTGCTGGATCTGCTTCCGATCGCCGGCGGCAGCGGGACGTTGGCCGACCGTTTCCTCGACACGGCCACCAACCAGGGGCCGGCCGGCTGGCTGCGGGCCAAGACCGGTTCGTTGACCGCCATCAACGCGTTGGTCGGCGTCCTCACCGACCGCAGCGGCCGGGTGCTGACTTTCGCGTTTCTGTCCAATGCCGCCGGCCCCAACGGCCGCAACGTGATGGATGCGCTGGCGAGCAAGCTGTGGACATGCGGGTGCACATGAGCCCGCCGTCCGATCTGACCCTCGGCACCGCCGTCGATTGGCGCTTCGCGGCCACCGTCGGAGTTCGGCTGGCCCGCCCGGGCCCGCCGTCCAGCGACTACACCCGCCGTCAGGCCATCGACGAGCTCACGGTCGCGGCCGCGAAAGCCGAGCCGCCGGTGCGCGACGTCACCGGCCTGGTGACCAACGGCGCGGTGCCCGCGGCGCGGATCGTCGACCGGCCCGAGTGGGTTCGGGCGGCCGCAGAGTCGATGCGCGTGATGACGAATGGGAGCGAAAAGCCGCGCGGATTCCTCACCGGCCGGATCACCGGGGCGCAGACGGGAGCCGTGCTGGCGTTCGTGTCGTCCGGGATCCTCGGCCAGTACGACCCATTCGCCACTAATAACGGGGCCAAAGAGGGCTGCCTGCTGCTGGTGTATCCGAACGTCATCGCCGTCGAGCGGCAGCTGCGGGTCGAGCCCACCGACTTCCGGTTGTGGGTGTGCCTGCACGAGGTGACCCACCGGGTTCAGTTCACCGCCAATCCCTGGCTGTCCGAATACATGTCGCAGGCGCTGGGGTTGCTGACCCGCGACGCCGGCGAAGACGTCGGGCAGGTGATCAACCGGCTCGCCGACTTCGTGCGCAACCGCGGCGCCGCGGAACCGGACGCCAGCTCGTCGGGGATCCTCGGCCTGGTGCGCGCCGTCCAGTCCGAGCCCCAGCGCCAGGCCCTGGATCAACTGCTGGTCCTCGGCACGCTGCTGGAAGGCCACGCCGACCACGTGATGGATGCCGTCGGACCGATGGTGGTGCCGTCGGTGGCAACCATCCGCCGTCGATTCGACGAGCGTCGCCACCGCAAGCAACCACCGTTGCAGCGGCTGCTGCGCGCCCTGCTGGGCCTCGACGCCAAACTCAGCCAATACACCCGCGGCAAGGCGTTCGTCGACCATGTGGTGGGCAAGGTCGGGATGGAGCGGTTCAACACCATCTGGTCGGGCGCCGACACGCTGCCGTTGCCCGCCGAGATCGAAGATCCCCAGCGATGGATCGACAGGGTGCTGTAGGGCAGCTGCGCGCGGCTGTCGAGGATTTCGTCAGGGCCCATCCGGTCACCCAATGGGGGGTCGCGCTGTCCGGCGGTCCGGACTCGCTGGCGCTCATCGCCGTGGCGGCCCAGTTGCGACCCACGACGGCGCTGATCGTGGATCACGGCCTGCAGTCCGAGTCGGCAGCCGTCGCCGAAACCGCACGGGCGCAAGCGGTTTCGCTGGGATGTGTTGACGCACAGGTGCTTTGCGTGACGGTGGGGAACGACGGCGGTCCGGAGGCGGCCGCGCGCGCCGCCCGCTACGCCGCGTTGGCGGCCTACCGCGACGGGCCGGTGCTGCTGGCGCACACGCTCGACGATCAAGCCGAAACGGTGCTGCTGGGCCTGGGTCGCGGTTCCGGGCCGCGCTCGATCGCCGGTATGCGTGCCTACGATCCGCCGTGGGGCCGGCCGCTGCTGGGGGTGCGGCGGGCCGTGACGCACGCCGCCTGCCAGGAGCTGGGCCTGACCGCGTGGCAGGACCCGCACAACACCGACCGCCGCTTCACCCGAACCCGGCTGCGCCTCGAGGTGCTGCCACTGCTGGAGGAGGTGCTGGGCGGCGGGGTGGCCGAGGCGCTGGCCCGCACCGCGACGGCTTTGCGCGCGGACACCGAGTTGATCGATGCCCTTGCCGCGCAGGCGTTGCCAGGTGTCACGGCGGGCGCCGGGCTGCACGCCCCGGCCCTGGCCGCGCTGCCCGATCCGGTTCGACGGCGGGTGATCCGCGGCTGGCTGCTGAGTGGCGGAGCAACGGGGTTGACGGACAAGCAGATCAGGGGCGTGGACACGCTGGTCACCGCCTGGCGGGGGCAGGGCGGGGTGGCCGTCGGGTCGCCGTTGCGCGGTGAGCGGTTGATCGCCGGACGGCACGACGGCGTCCTGACGCTGCGACGCGAGCCTGTGTAAATCGGCACTGGCGTTGGTTGTTCGCCCGTCGGCGTGGCACGCTGTGGGCGTGGCCCAGATCTCCTCGGCGATCACCCCCGCGCAGCCGGTAGACCTGTATCCGGGGGATATCAAGTCTGTGCTGCTCACCGCCGAGCAGATTCAGGCCCGCATCGGCGAACTGGGCGAGCAAATCGGCAGCGAATACCGCGACGTCGCCGCGCAGACCGGCCAGGATCTGCTGTTGATCACGGTGCTCAAGGGCGCGGTGATCTTCGTCACCGATTTGGCCCGCGCTATTCCGGTGCCGACGCAGTTCGAATTCATGGCCGTCAGCTCCTACGGCTCCTCGACTTCGTCGTCGGGGGTCGTGCGGATCCTCAAGGACCTGGATCGCGACATCAACGATCGCGACGTGCTGATCGTGGAGGACGTCGTCGACTCCGGTCTGACTTTGTCGTGGCTCTCGCGGAACCTCACCACCCGCCATCCGCGCTCGCTTCGGGTGTGCACGCTGCTGCGTAAGCCCGACGCGATGCACGCCAACGTCGACATCGCCTACGTCGGCTTCGACATTCCCAACGAGTTCGTGGTGGGTTACGGGCTGGATTACGACGAGCGCTACCGCGACCTGTCGTATATCGGGACGCTGGATCCCCGCGTCTACCAGTAGCGCCTTAGTCGAGCTCCCACACCGCGGTTACCGAGAAGCTGACGGTCTGCTGGCCGGGCTCTAGCGGGACCGCGGCCATGCTGCGAGGTGGCGCCGGCGGTCCGCCCGGCGTGGGTGCGCCGCCCGTCGCCTCCGAAATCGACAGCACCCTGCCCAGCCGCAGCCCCGACAATTGCGCGTACTGGTCGGCGCGGTTCTTGGCGTCGTTGAAAGCCCGTGCGCGAGCGTCCTTTACCAGTTGCGAGTCGTCAGCGATGGAGTAACTCACCGAGCTGATCCGCGTCGCGTCGCCGCCGGTGTTCACGATCAACGCGAGCATTCGGGACGCGGCGTCGGTCGGGTGGATCTTGACCCGGATCGCGTTGGTGGCGCGGTAGCCGGTGATCGTCGCGGTGCCACTGCCGTATTGGGGCTCGAGGTTCACCGTCGTGGTGCTGATGTCCTTGCGGTCGAGCCCGGCGCCTACCAGCGCGTTGATGACCGCTTGCTGACGGTCGTTGGTCTGGTTCATCGCGACGGTGACGTCGGTCGCGGTGAATTCGATGCCAACGTCGGCCGTCAAGGTGTCCGGGACGCCTTGAACTTGCCCCGATCCCAAAACGGTTACTTGACGCGGATTTGCGCCCGGCGCGGGCGCCGAATTGTGCTTGTCGCACGCCGACAGAGTGGCGACGGCCAATCCGGCGGCAAGCACAGCGATGGACCGGCGGACAAACCTCGGGGCGCTTCTTGCGATCGACATGTGTGGACACTAGCGCAGGCGATCGGGGCAAAGGATAGCCTGTACCGCGGCAACTGCGCAGAAATTCATATGTAACTCCAATCATATTGGTTCACAACATCTTTCACATAAGAACCCAATGCTGCAGCACATTCACGCAGCTAAGTGAACAGTCATCGACTCCGCAATGAATTGGCACCGCTGGAGCTGTCATATCCGGGCGCGGATGACTTAGCGTCCTGAAAGCCGTTGAACCGAAGCGTTTTTGAGGAGAAAGCATGTCTTTTGTCGTCACGCATTCCGACGTAATGGCCGCGGCCGCCGCGGAACTGCACACGATCAATGCCGCGGTGCGGGCCGGAAACGCGGCCGCGGCAGCCCCGACCATCGGGGTGTCTCCCGCCGCGGCGGATGTGGTGTCGATGCTGACCGCTGCGCAGTTCGCCTCGCACGGACGGCTCTATCAGGAGATCAGCGCCCAGGCCGCGACGCTGCGCGAGCAGTTGGCCGGCACGCTCGGCATCAGCGCCGCTTCGTATGCGGCGACCGAGGCGGCCAACACCGCCACGGTGGCGTGACCGAGGGGGACTCATGCTGGATTTCGCGCAGCTGCCGCCGGAGATCAATTCGGCGCTGATGTATTCCGGGCCCGGCTCGACGCCGCTGCTGGCGGCCGCGGCGGCCTGGGATGGACTCGCCACCGACCTGCAGGCCACCGCGTCCGCCTACGGGTCGCTGATCGCCGGCCTGACCGACGGACCATGGCACGGTCCGGCAGCGGCGTCCATGGCCGCCGCGGCCGCGCCCCACGTCGCGTGGCTGCACGGCACCGCCGGACGGGCGGAACGGGCCGGGGCCCAGGCCGTTATGGCGGCCGCCGCCTACGAGGCGGCATTCGCCCAAACGGTGCCTCCACCGGTGATCGCGGCCAACCGGGCGCTGTTGATGGCCTTGCTCGCGACCAACTTCCTCGGCCAGAACACCGCGGCGATCGCGGCCACCGAGGCGCACTACGCCGAGATGTGGGCTCAGGATGCGGCCGCGATGTACGGCTATGCCGGTGCGTCGGCGGCGGCGTCGACGTTGCCGCCGTTCAACCCCGCGGCGCCCACGACCAACCCGGCCGGGCCGGCCAGCCAAGCCGCCGCGGTCGCCCAAGCGGTCGCGGGCGCCACCGGCGCCGACGGGGCCCAGGCGATCCCCACCGCGCTGCGGGGCCTCGCCGGGTTTTCACCGACGTCGCTTGTCGAGTTCACTCCCACCCCCAACGGCGACGGGATCGTCGTCGGCGGCGTGCTCGGCGATGTGCTGGAGGGGTTGACCGGATCGGCGACGCTGGATGCCAGCACGCCGTTCGACACGTTTATCCGATTGATTTCTCCCACAAGGCTTTTCACCACCGCGTTCAAGGACATCCAGGGCCTCGCCCAGGCCATGATGCCTCAGGCCGCGAAGGCGGCGGAGGGCGCCGCGAAGGCCGTCGAGACGTTGCCGCGTGCGGTTTCGGGCGCCGTGGGCGGTGCTGCGGCAGCGGTGGGCAAGGCCGCGTCGATAGGGGGACTGTCGGTTCCGGCGTCCTGGGCCGGTGCGGCCCCGGCGGCGAACCCCGTGACGGTAGGCCTCAACGGCCTCGGAGCCGCCGCGGCCGCCGAACCGGCCACGAACACGTTGGGCGGGTTGCCCGTGGTGGGCGCCGGGGGAGGGCGGGGCCTGGCCCACCTTGCGCCGCCCCGATACGGATTCAAGCCGACCGTGATGGCGCAATCGCCCGTGGGCGGTTAGAGCTCGTTACCTACTCGCGGGGAGTGTCCGGCGTCGGAAACTGCAACACCCGGCGTCGAGTGGTGTCCTGAAACGGGCCCACGGAGCTCGGGTCGGCTAAGGCCCCGCGCACGTCTTCCAGCGTGACGAGGCCGAGTTCGACCTGTAGCCAGGTGGCGCTCAGTCCGAACGCGTGGGCCGCGCGCCTGGCCTCCTCGGCGTCCGGGAAGTCGTCGGCGTTTGCCCGTCCCGCCTCGCCGTACCACCGCCCCTTGGTGACGCCGCAGGCGTCGCGCAACTGCTCGACCGTGATGTCGCGGTTCAGCGTCGCCTCGAGGAGGCGCCTCAACTCCCAGCCGTCAGCGTTCGTCCGTGGCATCCGACAAGCGTAACCAGATGCCGAAAGCCGGTCAAACGATCCTGACCTGGGATGTCGAGACCGGAAAAAAGAATTTGTAGTCCAGAACTAGACATTTATTCCAGTTTTATGAAAAAGTGTCCCCAGTTCGTCCACAAAACGCACCACCGGTTCCCGCCAGAAGGAGAAAGCCCCATGTCGTTTGTGATCACACTGCCGGAGCAGCTGAGCGCTGCCGCGGGTCGGCTACAGGCGATTGGCGCGGCCGTCAGCGCGGCCAATGCGGCCGCGGCGTTTCCGACCACCGGAGTGGTGCCCGCCGCAGCCGACGCGGTGTCGGCGATGACCGCGGCACGCTTCGCCGGTTACGGCCAGATGTATCAGGCAATCGGCGCGCAGGCCGGCGTGATCCACGAACAGTTCGTCCAGACCTTGGGAGTCAGCGCCAACGCGTACGCGGACACCGACGCGATCAACGCGATGCAGGTCGCGGGTGGCCATGCGGTCACCGGGGCGCCGGCACGCATGGTTCCCGCAACGCCCGCACGCGTGCCGACCGGCCCCGCCCGCGTCGCGCCCGCACGTATGCCCGCTGGGCCGGCCGCACCCGCCCGCACGGTTCCCGCTGCGCCTGGTCGGGTACCTGCCGCGCCCACACGCGTTGCCCCAGCTGCGCCGGCAGCGGTGGCGCCTGCGACGGGAGGTGCCTACGGAGGTTATTACGGCGCGCCCCGTGGCGGCGGCTGGGGCGGTAACTACAACTACGGGGCGCCGCGTGGCGGTGGCTGGGGCGGTAACTACACCCCGCACGGCGGCGGTTGGGGCGGTAACTACACCCCGCACGGCGGTTACGCTGCTCCGCACGGCGGCGGCTGGGGTGGTCACCCGGCGCCCACCGCGCCCGCGCCCGCCCATCCCGGCGGGACCGACAGGCCGCCGACCGAAGTGGCCTGGCCCAGGGCGGCCGACGGCATCAACCGTGCCGGCA
>NZ_MBES01000045.1 GCF_001954195.1 Mycobacterium sp. IS-1264
CCGCCGCCAGCGCCTCACGATCGACAACCCCGCCCGAACTCATACCGCCAAACTAGGACCACCCACCGACAGAAATCGCTGGCTTGTGACCACAGAAACCAAAGTGACACAAGTGATTACAAAAGGGTGGCGTCTAGCTCCCGTCGGGCCACGGCCCGGCCGTGCTCATTACATCGGCGCCGTCGTCAGTGATGGCGACGGTGTCTCTGCGAAAGACCGCCCCGACGCCCTCCTGCCACACGTAGCCGGTGATCGCCAGCACCATCCCGGCATCGAGTTGATCGTGTTCGCCCGCGGCCCAAAGCGTCTCGGATACCACCGGCGCGTCGAATCCCAACCCCAGCCCGTGTGCGACGGGCATCGGCGGCACCGGCTCACCGGCCGCCGCATAGGCGGCGAGCAGCTCGTGAGTCGACGCGCCGGGACGGCACGCGGCAATCATGGTGTCGTACAGCGTCTTTGACCGATCGAAGAGGTCGCGGACCGGTCCGTCGTCGGTGCCGCCGGCGGGGCGGGTCCGGCCAACCTCGGCGACATAACCGCCCGCCAGGGCGCCGGCCGCGAAGGCGACAAGGTCGTCGGAGCGTACCTCGGTGTGCCGGGCGCGCCGCCACGGGTGTTCCCGCGAGGTCACCCAGGCGCCGTCCTGGGTGGCCGGCGTGCTCACCCCGCCCGCGGCCATGGCCTCCAGCAACGCCCCGGTCAACGTCCGCTCGGACACCCCCGGCCGCAATTCGCCGACGGCAGCGGCGAGTCCGGCCTGGGCGACGCGAAGCGCCTCGCCGATCGCCGCGACTTCATCGGTCGTCTTGATGCGGCGCGCCGCGCGCATCGCGAGCTCGGCGTCGACGATCTCGGCATGCGGAAACGCGTCGGGCAGCAAGGCCGCGAAAGTCGGTGTGAGCGCATCGGTTCCGACCCGGCGCGCCGCTTCGGCGCCGTCGATCTTCTTCAGGACGTCGATGAGCGTCATCGGGTTCCAGGCCAGCCCGTACAGGTGGTCGTGGCCGATCTCTTCGGGGACCCCTTCGTCGTCGGTGCTGTTCAGGTAGATGTCCCCAGTCGCGCGCACCACCACACACATCGGTCCGAACGGTCGCGTCCCGGCGATCCACAGCTGCGGGGCTCCGGTGACGTAACGAATATTGGCTTGCCGGCCGAGGACCAAGATGTCGAGGTCGTGGGCGTCCATCTGGGCCAGCGCCCGCTCCCGGCGACCGGTCCGCAAGGCCAGCGCGTCGGCCGAAACTTCAGTCGCCATAAGGGGAGTAGGGGTAGTCGGTGATCGGCGTGAAGCCGTCTTCGTTGATCACCACGATCTCTTCACTGCGGTAGCCGCCGGTCCCGTCCTCCCACACCACCGGCTCCAAAACCAGCACCATGCCCGGCGGAAAGACGAAGTTGTCGTCGAACTCCGCACCGAGATCCGTTCCGATCATCGGGGTTTCGGCGGGGTAGGTGCCGATGCCGTGGCCGAGGTAGAAGTGCGGCAGCCACGGCTTGCGGCCGCCGTTGGCGGCGATCGCCGCCCGCGCGAGATCGCCCGACGTCGCACCGGCTTTGGTCACCGCGAGCACGGCGTCCAGGATGTCTCGCCACTGCCGGAATTGATCTTGTTGCCGTTGCGTGGGTTGCTCGCCGACGACCCAGGTGCGGCCGAAGTCCGAGCAATACCCGGCGTAGGTGATGCTGATGTCGGTCCACAGCACATCGCCGGCGGTCAGTTCACGATCGGTGGGCAGCAGCGGCAGCGCGAGATCGCCGTGGGTCGTCCATACTCCCGCGTCCCGCGAACTCGGCATCACCTGCCAGATCGCGTCCAGCATGTTGGTGGTGGCGCCCAGCTCGAATGCGCGCCGCACCAGCGTGGCGGACAGCTCCGTCTGCCGTACGCCCGGCGCCAACGCGCGCTGCACATCCACGATCGCTTCTTCGGTGATGCGGGAGGCCCTGCGCAGACAGGAAAGCTCATCCCGCGTCTTGACCAACTGCGCCGCACCGACCACGATCGCCGCATCCATGGGCTCGCCCGCCGGGAAGAGCTTTCGAGCCGCGCGGCGCATTGCGCCGGTCAGCTCGTCGACCGCGATGCGCGCCCCCGCGGGGACCAGCTCGGCCAACTCGGCGGCGAAATGCTCTACGCCGTAGTCGAATTCGAGATAGGCCGGGCCGTGAAGGTGGTCGTCGGGCACCGGTGATTCCGCGGACGCACCGCTGCGGAAAGGCATGAAAAAATGCGGATGCTCGTCATCGGCCAGCACGACCGCCACCGGGCGCTCCACGTGCGAGAGGCCCGCATCCAAAAGCGGCCAGCTGACACCCGTCGCATACGTGACGTAGCCGTTCATCAAGAGGATCAGCGCGTCGATCCGATGGTCGGCCATCGCCGACCGCAGCCGCGCGCCGGTCTCCGCGCGCAAGCGGTCCCAGTCCGGCTCATCAGGAATGTCGATGACCGAGCCGCGGGCGGCGAGAGAGTTTGCCATCGGTCAACAGGATACGCAGGCCGGACCGCCGGGTAATAAGGTGAAGCGCGTGAATCCGCTGCAGCGGGTGGCGCGAAATCCAGCGGCGTACCGGCGGCTGTTCTTGCCGGGACGGGCCATCGCCGAGGCGCTCGAATCCCTGCTGCGCTTCGCCAGCAATGGGCGGTTCGGGGTGCTGGACCTTGCCGGGCTGCCCAACGTGCAGATCACGACCTCCGGCCGCAAAACGGGCCTTGCCCGCACAGCGACGGTCCAATACGTCCCCGACGGGGACGGGATGGTGCTGGTCGGGTCCAACTGGGGCCGCGAGCGCCACCCGTCGTGGTCGGCGAATCTCAAAGCGACAGAACGTGTCATCGTGCGCCGCAGCGGCCATCGGTTCGTCGCGAAGGTGCGTTTACTCACCGGCCTCGAACGCGATAGGGCCTGGGCCACGGTCGTCGCGCACTGGCCCAACTATCAAATCGCGCAGGACCACGCCGAGCCGCGTCAGTTCAGGCTGTTTCTCCTCACGCCGGCGCCGTGATTCAGGCCGCGGCGAGCGCGTCGAAGATCCCGGTGGCGTAGGTCGCGGTGCGCTCCGAACCGAGGATTCCGGGCCCCATCTTGTTCATGACGTAGGCGACGGTGGCACGCCGATCGGGCCACATCAACACCATCGAGCCACCCCATCCGCCCCAGAAGCAGATCTTCTCGTCCGGAACGTACGGGAGGGCCTCCGTCCCGGCCAGTCCGTATCCGAGGCCCCAGCGCAGCGCCGCCGGTATGACGAGGTCGGTCCCGTTGGCCTGCTCGTCGAAGATCATCTCGATGGTCTCCGGCCGCAGGAGTTGCACGCCACGAACGGTGCCTCCCAACGAGATCACCGACAGGATGGCGGCCAGGGAACGCGCATTCCCGTGGCCGTTGAGGGCGCCCATGTCGGCGTCGCGCCATGCCGGTGTGTTCGCGGCGTCGGCGTTGGGCGGCGGACCGCTGAACGTCTTGCGCATCGGGCTCTCTTCGGGCAGCAGGTCGAGCGGCAGCTCGAGGGGAGGCGGCGCGATGACCTCGGCGATGCGGTCGTAATCGGCAGGCACGGCGCCGATCTGGAAGTCGGCACCAAGCGGGCGGGCGATCTCGTCACGGACGAATTCCTTGAGCGTGCTCCCGGTGACACGCCGGATCACCTCGCCGATGAGGTGGCCTTGATTGTGCGCGTGGTATCCGGACGCCGTGCCCGGTTCCCACCAGGGCGCTTGCCGGGCGAGGGCCGCGGTCGACTTGTCCCAGTCGTACATGTCCTCGGTGGTAAACGGTAGGTCCCAGCCGGACACCCCGGACGTGTGCGACAGGATGTGACGAATCTCGATGTCCTGCTTGCCATTTGCGGCGAACTCCGGCCAGTAGGCGCAGACCGGTGCCGCGGGATCGACCAGGCCGCGGTCGATGAGCATCAGGGCGGCCAGGCTGGTGACGGTCTTCGTGGAGGACCACACGTTGACGATCGTGTCCTCGGTCCAGGCGGTTGTCCGCGCGGCGTCGGTGAAGCCGCCCCAGATGTCGACGACGGGTTCGCCGTCGATGTCCACGGCGATGCACGCGCCGACCTCCTCACCGGAGACGATGTTCTCGGCCAGAGCGACCCGGACTTTGTCGAAGCGCTCGTCGCATTGTCCGTGAATCGCGTCCATGGCTGCTACCGTAGCCCGCTTGCGGCCTTCAGATCGCGGCGAAGTTAATCCAGCGCAGGCTTGCCCCGTCCGGGCGACAATGGTCGTCATGACGGAGTCCGCTGCGCTGTGGGGCAAGCGCGACGACATGATCGTGCGCGGTCGTCTGCCGTACAACGCCGAGCCGCCGGCCGCGGTGTTGGCGCGCAGCGACATCACTCCGATCGACGCGTTCTACGCGCGCAACCACGGCCCGATCCCCGACATCTCGCCGCGGCAATGGCGACTCAGGGTGGACGGGTGCGTGGACGAGCCGCTCACCCTGACCTACGACCGGCTCACGACGGAGTTCGACCGGCACAGCGTGGTGGCGACGCTCGCATGCGCCGGCAATCGGCGTGCCGAGATGCTGCGGGTGCGACCGATCCCGGGCAAAGACCCGTGGGCGCACGGCGCGATCTCAACCGCGCGGTGGGGCGGGGTGCGCCTGGCGGACGTCCTCGCGGCCGCGCGATACCACGATGACGACGGCCTGCACGTCGCGTTCGAAGCGCCGGACAGCGCCGAGGAGGCCCGACCCGTTCAGTGCTACGGCAGCTCGATCCCGCTGAGCAAAGCGCTGTCAGGGGAAGTGCTGCTGGCGTTTCAGATGAACTCCGAACCGCTCCCGCGCGCCCACGGCGGCCCGGTTCGCGTTGTGGTGCCCGGGTATGTCGGCGCGCGCAGCGTCAAATGGGTCACCGGCATCCGGGTGCAATCCGGCCCGTCCGACAACTACTTCCAGGCCCACGATTACCGCATCCTTCCGCCGGAGACCGACGCGGACACCGTCGGGCCGGGTGAGGGCATTCCGCTGTCGTCGCTCGCGCTCAACTGCGACATCCTCGAGCCCACCGACGGCGACCAGGTACCGGCGGGTGAGCTGACCATCCGCGGCTACGGGATCGCCGGCGACGGCCGCAGCGTCGAGCGCGTCGACGTATCGGTCGACAACGGGCTCACGTGGCGGCAGGCCGACCTGCACCCGGCGCCCAGCAAATGGTCGTGGCGGCCGTGGTCGCTGCGCGTCGACGTCGAACCGGGGCCGTTGTGCATCGCCGCGCGCGCCTGGGACGACACCGGTGCGTTGCAACCGGAATCGGTGGCGTCGCTGTGGAATCCGCGGGGATACGGCAACAATGCCTGGGCCGTAGTCCCCGTGCGTGTCGCGTGACGGACGGCGACCCCGGCTTAGCCGCCCAGCCCCTTCTTGACGGCCGCGTCCTGCTTCTGGGCGACATCGTTGACGAAGTCGTCGGGCGGCAATGAGTCGGTCGGCCCATAGAACTCGAGCGTGACGAACGCCTTGCCCTCGGTGAACAGCAGGATCAACACGCCCTTCGACTTGTCCGGGGCGTTCCCCGACAGCGTGGTTGCGCCGGTCCCGACGTTGACGGTCCCCGTCTGCGGGTCTTTGATGTTGGCGGCCAGGCCCGGCTTCGCCGCGTTCAGCGCATCGGTAGCCGCGGCGGGGTCGCTCAGCACCTGGATGGTGTCCTTGATGACGTGGCTGTTGTCTTGGGTGCTGAACGTCGTGGCGACCCCGGGTTGACCGTTCGGGTTGCTCACCGGCGGGCTGCCGTTGAACTGCACCGGCGCGTTGATATCGGTCGCCTGGATCAGCAGCCCGGTGTAGTCGCTGGGCGCCGACGAAGCCGGCGCCGAGCTGCTTGCCGAGGTGGCGGACGTGGCCGACCCCGACTTCGTGGTCGACGTGGGCGACGACGTCTTGTTGCCGCCGCATCCGGCCACCGACACCGTCAGCGCGGTTGCCGCGGCTACGGCCGCGACCACCGTCCGGGAAATCCTCATCGCACCATGCTCCTTCCGGGTTGCCTGGGGCGACGCACTCGACTTCGTCCGCCCGAAACGCACAGTACAGTGCGCGCGTCGAGCAGGGGCCCGGTGAGCCCGTTACTCCAGCCGATCCCGCAGGGATCGCAGGGTGTTGGCCAGGATGCGCGAAACCTGCATTTGTGAGACGCCGATTCGCTCCGCGATCTGGCTTTGGGTCATCGATTCGAAGAACCGCATGTGCAAAACCTCGCGTTCACGCTGCGGCAGGGCGGACACCAGCTCGCGCACGGCCTCCCGGTTGGTGATGTGGTCGATCTGGGGGTCGATAGCGCCGATCGCGTCGGCCACCAGACGCGGCTTGCCCGAGCCGTCACCCACTGGGGCGTCCAGGGACTCCAGCTGGTAAGCGTCCCCGGCAACGAGGCATTCGATGACCTCCTCGCGGGGGACTCCCAGCGCGTGCGACAGCTCGGAGGCGGTGGGCGCTCGCCCGAGCGTTTGGACCAGATCGGCCGTCGTTCTGCTGATCTGGATGTGGAGCTCGCGCAGCCGGCGCGGTACGCGCATGCCCCAGCTGTAGTCGCGGAAATAGCGCCGGACCTCACCCATCATGGTGGGGATCGCGAAGCCGATGAAGCTCGGTCCCTTGGCCGGGTCGAACCGGTTGATGGCGTTCATCAGCCCCAGGCGTGCCACCTGGGTCAGGTCGTCGAGGCTTTCGCCGCGGCGCCCGAAGTGCCGGGCGACGTGGTCGGCCAGGGGTAGGCATCGGGCAACGATGCGTTCGCGCTGCTGCCGATATTCGTGCGATTCGGCGGGTAGCTCGCGCAGATCCAGGAACATGCCGACGACGTCGTCGTATGAATCGTCGGATTGTGTGGTGGCCGATCGGTTAGGGCGGGGTGGAGCAATTACGTCGATCATCTGCTGAACCGCCTCCTGCAGACTCAGCTAGTAGTGAAGACGCAGACGCGCGGACAGGTTTGCACCGCACACACTCCCTCTGAGCGTGCGCCGCTAGACTGTGCGCGCAGTCGTCCACCACTACACCCGTTTCAATGACGGGTCGGTTGTCAACAAGCGCACCCGATACTGCGGGAGAGGTGGCGTAAACGCTGTCGCCGTAGCCACGCAAGCCCAGCAGCCGTGTGTGCTGATTGGCCGCTTTGAGCTAAACGGCGACATGTCCAGAACGGACGTCGCCTTTGATAGTACCTCTCATGGCATGAACCGGCGATCGGGCACCGGGGTCGATCTTGAAAACAAGTAGATCTTGCGCGCGCGTAAATCATGCGGTAAGCACCCACAACGGTGCGCGACGGAACGCATCCTTTGAGCTGAGTGTGGAATGGGTGCCATGAGTGATCGCGGCCTATTGACCGGGCGTGGCGCGGTGGTCTCCGGCGGCAGCCGCGGTATCGGGCGCGCCGTCGCCGAACTGCTCGGCAACCTCGGCGCCGGCGTGGTGGTCAACGGGCGCGACGGCGACGCGGTGCGGGAGACCGTCGCGGCGATCACCGCATCGGAAGGACGGGCCGCGCCGGTGGTCGGAGCCGCGGACGACGAGCGCATTGCCGCCGCCCTCGTCGACGCATGCATGCAGACGTTCGGGCGACTCGACATCCTGATCAACTGCGCCGGCATCGCCGAGCCGACCGGTTCCTCGATCCTGACCATCGCGCCCGACGAATTCGATCGCCTGATCACCGCCCACCTCGGCACGGCGTTTCACACCTGTCGGATCGCGGCGCGTGTCATGGCGGCCCAGGGGCACGGGACGATCGTCAACACCAGCTCGGTGGCCTTCTTAGGTGACTACGGCGGCACCGGCTACCCGGCGGGCAAGGGCGCCGTCAACGCGCTGACCATGGCCATCGCCGCGGAACTCAAAGCCCACGGCGTGCGGGCCAACGTGGTGTGCCCCGGCGCGAGGACGCGGTTATCGACCGGCGCCGATTACGAGGCGCACATCGAGGACCTGCACCGGCGCGGGTTGCTCGACGAGATGACCATGCAAGCGTCGCTGGACGCCGCTGCGCCGGCGTTTGTGGCCCCGCTCTACGCCTACCTCGCCAGCGACCTGGCCCGGGATGTGACGGGCCAGATTTTCGTTGCCGCAGGCGGTTTCGTCGGCCAGTTCGACCGCCCGGCGCCGCGCGTGTTGGGTTATCGCGACCATCACGAAGCCGAACCGTGGTCGATTGCGCAGCTGCGCAAGATGATCGGCGGCGACTAAGCGATCAGCGGGAAGGCCACGAGTAGCGCCCCGTAAGCGATGGCGATCACCGTCGCACCGGCCAGGCTGATCCGCCCCGACGCCCCGTCGATGGGGTCCAGCCAGCGCCGGAAGGGCCGCGAAACGGCCGGGACGAGCACCCACTGCAGCAACGCGATGCTGATCACATTGCCGACGAACACCGACAGCGACTGCCCGACGCCCAGTCGGCTGAGCGCCGGCGACAGCCACGTGGAGAGCACCATGACGGTCGGGTAGAGGCACAGCAGCACCAGCATCGCGGTCTTCCACCCCGGCGTAATCCTGGTGTGCCCCTGGTCAATTCGGATCGTGGAGCCGAATGGGGCGTTGTGCGGAAGCTCGGCGAAGTCTCTGGTCAGTTTCCCCCGCAGGCGGGGCAGGGCTTCCTGACGTTCCCGCGAGCCGACCCACGCCGCCAGCTGCTGAGCTGTACGGAACCGCAGCACCGACATCCACTGCCCCGCGGAATCCGCCGGAAAGACCGCGGTGCCTTGGTATCCGGGAAAGACGGAGCTGCTGCGAGTCAGATCACCCTGCGCGGCAGTGAATTCGGATTCGCTTCCGGCGGCCACGCTGTGCAGAAAGATACCGACGTTACCCGGCGGTGGCTCACCCTCGACAAGGATCAAGTCGGAGTCGCAGCGCCAGTAGCCCTGGGCTTCGCCGTCGCTGAGTACCGCTTGGCGTTCAGGGCCGTCCAGCCATGCGTCGAGCCGATCCGCACGGTCGAACGTGACCTCGACGGCCCAATCGAGCCGGCTTCCTTGAACCGATTCGCGCGCGCTTACGTATCCAAGGGAGTGACGGGCGCACGCTTCGTACGCGGCTACCCACCCGCTGAACCGCTCGGGGTTGGAGGGCGGATGGAAGATCGTGATCGCGGAGGCCCCAGCAGACATACGAGCTGTCTACCACCACCGAGACGCCCGCTTCGGGTTCTTGTCGTCGGCGCGGGTGTCAGCGGGATCTCGGTCGCCAGGGGATTGCTGCGCGACGGCCACGACGTCACGGTTTTCGACCAGCGCACCGACACACGGGCGGGGGGCGGCGCCGTGACCATCTGGTCCAACGGCGAGACCGTGCTACGGCAGCTCGGCGTCGACATGGACGGCGCCGGTCAGCTGCTGTCCGGCGTGCAGGTCCTGACCTCACGCGGGCACCGCATCGCCAACCTCGACGTGACCACGATGGTGAAACGGCTGGGCGCGCCCGTCCGGATGGTGCCACGCCAGGTCCTCCTGGAAAGGCTGTTGGCCGGCTTCCCGACCCATCGCATTCGATGCGGCTCCCGCGCGGTGGGGATCGCCACCACCTCCACCGGTGTGCGGGTCGAATTCGAGGACGGCTCCGCGGTCGAGGGCGACTTGTTGATCGGAGCCGACGGCCTGCATTCGATGGTTCGCGACGTGGTTGGAGCGGAAGCGGCGCGGCCGACCGGGTGGTGCAGCTGGCAGGGACTCGTCACCGCTCCGGAGCTACCCGACAATGGCCTCGCGCTCATCGTGATCGGCGACCGCGGGAACACCGGCGTGTGGCCGGCGGGCGGCTCCGCGGTGCAGTGGTGGTTCGATCTGCCGTGGTCCGACGGCTTCGTGCGGCCACACCGTCCGGTCGAGGTGATCCGCTCCAACTTCACCGGCTGGTCCGACGCGGTCGATCTGGTGCTGGCGAAGTTGACCGACGAACATCTGGCCGGCTCGCCGTACCCGCATTTTCAGCATCCGATTCCCCGACCGCTGCACGCCGGTGCGGTGACGTTGCTCGGCGACGCCGCGCACACCATGCCGCCTACGCTCGCTCAGGGGACCAATCAGGCTCTGCTCGACACCATGGTGTTGTGCAAGGCGCTGTCGGATTTCCGGGCGAACGGCGGCACTGGCGAGCTGTCCGGGGCGTTGCGCTGGTACGAGCGCACCAGGCGGCGCCGGGTCAGGGCCGTATCCCGCGTGGCGTCGCTGCAGGTGGCCCACGGCGAGTCCGTGCTGCGACCGGCGACCTTGATATCCGACCGGTTGCATACCTGGACCCTGACGACCTTTTTGCGCTTGACCAGTCACCGCCGAATATCCGCGGAAATCGATCGCCGCCTTGGCGACCCGACCCCCGTCGCGGCATGCCCTCCGTGACCGAGCCCCTCACCGTTCGGGGCGATTACGACGCACCTTCGCGCTGGCTCTGGCTCGTCAAGTGGTGCGTGCTGGCCGTCCCGCACTACCCCATATTGATCGTTCTGTACCTGGTGTATCCGCCGCTCACCCTCGTGGCCGGCGTGGCGATCTTGTGCACCGGGCGGTATCCGCGGCCCATCTTCGACTTCAACGTGGGAGTGCTGCGCTGGTCGTGGCGCGTCATGAATTACCGGTTCCCGATGAACAGCACCGACAAATACCCGCCCTTCACCCTGAAGTCCCGGCCGGACTATCCGGGCGACCTCGAAGTCAACTATCCGCAGCGGCTGACTCGATGGGCGGTCCTGGTCAAATCGTGGCTGCTGGCGCTCCCGCAGATACTGCTGTGCTGGGCGATGGAACCCCTGCTGCAGGTGCTCACCGTCATCGCCGCCGTTACGCTCTTGTGCACCGGGACGATCCCGTCCGGAATGTTCGATCTCCTGATGGGCATCGTTCGGTGGCGCTACCGGGTGGCGGTGTATGTTTCGTTGATGAGCGACGAGTATCCGCCGTTCCGAATGGATCTAGGTAGCCGATAACGCGCGCTAATCCGTTGTTCCCCTACGTATATCGGTTTGGTCAGCCAATCTTCGACCGGCTCTTCTACAACCGATATCGTCGAGGCGCGCTCGCACACGCGGCAGGCCGGCTGCTGTTGGTCGGACTGGGGCCCGGGGCCGATCTGAAGTTTCTGCCGCCCGCGGTGACCTCGGTCGCGGCGGTGGAGCCGGTGGCCGCGTTCCGGCGAATGGCGTCGCGGCTCGCCGCTCGCCGCGGCATTGCCGCCGACATCGTCGACGGGGCCGGCGAGTCGATCCCGTTCGCGGACAACAGTTTTGACTCGGTTCACCTCGGGCTGGTGCTGTGCTCGGTGGACGATGTGGCCGCGACACTGCGCGAGATCCGGCGGGTGCTGGTGCCGGGCGGCAGGTTGGTCGTCCTCGAGCACGTCCGCGGGGACGGCGCCACGGGCCGCTTGCAGGACCTGATCGCGACGCCATGGTCCTGGGCGGCCGGGGGGTGCAAGCCGAATCGCCGGACCGGCGAGGCGATTGCCGCGGCCGGGTTCGACATCGCGGGACTGCGCGCCGTCTTGACTCCGGTGCCGTTCCCGTGCAAACCGCATCTGCAGGGATTCGCCACCATGGTGGACTAGCCGGGTGGACTAGCCGGGTGGACTAGCCCGCTACTCGACGCCTACCGCTTCGATGATGTTGAGTCGCGCGGCGCGCCGCGCGGGCGGCGCCGAGCCGAGCAGGCTGATCGCCACCGTCCCGAGGGTGAAGGCAAGCGCCGTCGGGCTGGGCCTGAAGGCGACCTGAAAATTCATCATGTCGCCGCTGACGAGGCTGAACAGCCATTGGTCCGCACACCCGAACGCCAGGCCCAAGGCGCCGCCGACAACGCCGATGCCCGTCGCCTCGACCAGCACCATCTGCAGGGTGAATCGGCGGCTGGCGCCCATCGCACGCAACACGCCGATTTCGCGGCGCCGTTCGAGCACCGACAGCGTCAGCGTGTTCAGCAGCGCCACCGCGGCCACGAGGACGACGATGATCCACACGGCGTTGGCGATGAACATGCTCTGATGCATCGGTGCCTCCAGGCCGGCGAGCTCGGCGCGGCCGTCATAGACATAGGTCGGCGCGGGCACCACGCGGCGGACGTCGGCCAGCAGTCGGTGCGGATCCACGCCTGGCGCGGCGGCGATCTGCAATGTCGTCGTCACCGGGCGGTCGAACCAGGCGCGCATCTGATCGAGGCCCATCCCGACGGTGCCGATGACCGTCGAGAAGTAGGGCACGAGCGCCAGCACGGTTGCCTGCTGCACCCCGTGCGGCGTCTGCATCCGTAGTTGATCGCCGACCCGGACGTGCAGAACCTTGCCCAGGTTCTGTGACAGCACCACGCCCCGGCCGTCCAGCAGCCGGTTGCGCACCCCCTCGTCAAGCGCGCGATACAGCGGGTCGGCGGATCCGGGGGAGAAGCCGTCCAGCATCACCCGGGCGCCCCCGACTTCCGCGAAACCGAACGCGCCTTCGATGACGCGGCCGACGCCCGGCACCGCGGCCACCTTCTCGGAAATCCCTTGCGGCAGCGGATCGGTGGGGAAGCTGTCGGGAGGATTTGCGCTCACCCAGACGGGGACGCCGGCGACCGGGGCGAAGATGCTTCGCGCAGATCGGATCATGTCGTTGTTCGTGCCGGTAATCGCGACGGTGGTGACCACCGCGATCAGCACGGTCATCACCGTCGCCCATACCCGTCGCGGTGCGCGCTCGATGGTCGCCGCCGCCAACGCCCCGACGGAGCCGAAGATGCGCGCGGTCGCGGCCGTCGCGTTGACGATGGGTACGGTCAGCGCGAAACCGAGCGCGACCTCGGCCGAGAACACCGCGGACATCGCAACAAAAGCCGCGACGCCCCGTTGGGTAATGACCACGAAAAGCGCCACCGCGAAGACGGCGACGGCCATTATCCCGGTCGTGATCCGCAGCCAGCGGGGCACGCGGTCCGCCGCGGAAACCCCGGCGGGCGCCAGCGCCTCGATCGGTGCCACCTTGTACACCTGCCGCGCGGCCATCGCCGACGCGATCACACTGGTGAGCGCGGTGGCCACGACGGCGGCCGGTATCGCGTAGCCGGGCAGCCAGTACTCGACACGCGCTTCGAGCCCCTGGGTCATGGCCGGCGGCAAACGGCCAATCGCGATGCGTCCCATCAGTATTCCGATGCCAGACCCGATGGCACCGCCGATCGTTCCCAGCAGCGCCGCCTCGGCGAGCATGTCCCGAACGATGATCGTGCGGCGGCCGCCGATGGCGCGCAGCATCGAGATGACCGGCCGGCGCTGCGTGATCGCCATGGTCATCGTGGTGTAGATCAGAAACGCACCGACCATCAGCGCGACCATCGCGCCCATCAGCGCCATGTAGTTCATCAGCTTGACACCGTCGCCGGCCCGGGTCGCCCTCATACTCGGATCGGCGACGATGGCTCTTCCGTTCACCGCGGCGCTGACCGCGGCGCGAACCTGGGCTAGGTCCGCGCCGGGATTGACGGTGATCAGGATCGAATCGAGCTGCCCCTGACGCCCGGTTATGTTCTGCGCCAACGCAAGTGGGGCGAGAACGTAGTGTCCGCCGTTGAGGGCCGCAACCTGCTTGCCCGTGAGCACCTCGGTCACCGTGACCGAACCGGAGCCGAGTTGAAAGGTCTCGTCTTTGGCGTGACCCACGCCCGGTCCGATGCGGACTCCGTTCGCCGGCCCGGCCGGCTGCGCAGCCCCGCCGCCCTTCAAGGCGTCTTTTAGGGCGCCGCCCAACGCCGCGACACGGTCGTCGGCGCCGAACAGCAGAACCGGTCCCGACGATGTGGACGCCGACGTGCGAATCATCGGCGCCGCAATCGCCACGCCGGGTACGCCGGCCACGTCGGCGGCTATCGTGTCGGGAAAACCCGCGTCGGTGATGCCCGACACCTCGAGCGAAGCGATGCCGGCGATGCCGTCGGCGAGGCGGTTGACCGATCCGGTGATCGAGCCGAAGATGCCGAACACGGCGACCAGATACATTGCGGATACCGCCATTACGGCGATCGACGCCAGCGTGCGCCGCCGATGCACGGCGAGTTCACGCAGGCTGAACACGCGCAGCCGGCTCGCCGCGGCACCGATTGCCCGGGCCGGTCTCACACCAGGACCGCCGAGCGGTCGTGTGAGACGACGCGGCCGTCCTGCAGCATGATCATCCGATCCGTCGCTTCGGCGGCCTCCGGATTGTGCGTCACCATCACCACCATCCGGCCACGGCCGGGTTCGTGCGCCACGTCGCGCAGCAGCGTCAAAATCGAAGCCCCCGTTGTGGAATCGAGGTTCCCGGTCGGTTCGTCGGCGAGAATCAGCGGCGGGTCCATCATCAGCGCGCGAGCCACGGCGACGCGCTGCATCTGGCCACCGGACAGCTCCGCGGGGCGGTGCTGGGTCCGGTTGCCCAGCCCCACTCGTTCGAGCAGCCGCATCGCCTCCGGTTTGGCCTTGCCCAGCCGGACGCCGTCGAGCAGCTTCGGCACCGCCACGTTCTCCCACGCCGACAGGGTTGGCAGCAGATTGAAGAACTGGAATATGAAGCCCACGCGATGATGGCGAAACTCCGACTGCTGCCCGTCGGAAAGTTGGCCGATCTCGTCGCCGTCGAATTCGATCGAACCGGAGTCCGGCGAGTCCAACGCGCCGAGCAGATGCAGCAATGTGCTCTTGCCCGCCCCCGACGGCCCGACCATCGAGATGAACTGCCCACCCTCGAGCCGCAGGCTGATCTTGTCGAGCGCGCGCACGGTTTGGCCGCCTATCCGGTACTCGCGCACCACGTCCAGGAGATCGATGGTCAGCAGTTTGTGTTTGGGACCGGCGCAGGTGTCGACCCGTCTGAACATGATCCTCCCGCGAGTCCGCACGGCGCTGATATCCGACATAACGAGTCCGAACCCCGATCGGTTCAGCCGGCGGCAGCGGGCGCGAGGGTCGGCCAGGCTCTGATGTTTAGGTTCCTCGCCGTTCGGGGAAGTCCGTCCGTCAACAACTGGGTGCGGGCGCGCCCGGGATGTCGTTGTGTCCGAATCCGCGAAATCGCATCGCGCTCATAGGGATTTAACGCGAAAAGACCTGTCAGACGGTGGATCTCCACATCTCTGCTACTTAAACTCTGTTGGGGAACCGGGGGTTCTCGACATCAATAGTCGAGAAGGCGAGTATGGAACGACTGAGTGGGCTTGACGCGTTCTTCCTCTATATGGAAACGCCGACGCAGCCGCTAAACGTGTGTTGCATCTTGGAGCTGGACACGTCGACGATGCCCGGCGGCTATACGTACCGCCGTTACCGCGCCGCACTGGCGAAGCACGTGAGGGCCGTACCGGAATTCCGCATGAAGCTCGCCGACAACCAGCTGAACCTGGACCACCCGGTGTGGGTGGACGACGAGAAGTTCCAACTGAGGCGCCACCTGCATCGTCTCGACGTGCCCGGGCCTGGGGGCCGCCGCGACCTGGCGGAGATCTGCGGGTATATCGCCGGGTTGCCGCTGGATCGCCATCGCCCGCTGTGGGAGATGTGGGTGCTCGAGGGCGGCGTACGGAGTGACGCGGTGACGGTGATGCTCAAGGTTCATCACGCCATCGTCGACGGGGTTGGGGGCGCGAACCTGCTCGCCCAACTCTGCAGCCTGCAGCCCGACGCGCCGGCACCCAGGGCAGTCCGGGGCGCCGGTGGCGGCAATCCGCTGCAGATCGCCGCGAGCGGACTGATGGGATTCGCGATGCGACCGTTGCGCCTGGCGACTGTGGTCCCCGCAACGATGCGAACACTGATACAGACGGCTCTGCGCGCGCGCGAAGGCCGCACCATGGCCGCGCCCTTCAATGCCCCACCGACCCCGTTCAATGGCCCGGTCGGTTCGACTCGCAACATCGCTTACACCCAGCTCGACATGCGCGACGTCAAGAGGGTCAAGGAGCGGTTCGGGGTGACCATCAACGACGTGGTGGTGGCCCTGTGCGCGGGGGTGTTGCGGCGATTCCTGCTCGAGCGCGGCGAGCTGCCCGACACCCCGCTGGTGGCCGCAGTGCCGGTGTCGGTGCACGGCAAATCCGACCGACCCGGGCGCAACCACACCACATGGATGTTCTGCCGCGTGGAGAGCCAGATCAGCGACCCCGCCACGCGCATTCACACGATCGCCACTGGAAACGCCGCCGCAAAGGACCACACCACGGCGATGGGTCCTACCTTGCTGCACGACTGGACTCAGTTCGGCGGCCCGACGATGTTCGGGACCGCCATGCGGATCCTGCCCCGTATTCCGCACAGTCCCGTCTACAACCTGATCCTGTCGAATGTGCCCGGACCGCAGGCCCAGTTGTATTTCCTCGGTTGCCAAGTCGACACGATGTATCCGCTCGGCCCGGTCCTCGGCTTCGCCGGACTCAACATCACCGTCATGTCGCTCAACACTGGACTCGGTATCGGCATCATCGCCTGCCCCGACCTGGTGCCGGACCTGTGGGGTATCGCCGACGCGTTTCCCGATGCGCTCAAAGAGTTGCTGGAATGCCCTGCAGGGCAACCGGAAGATAGCTGATGTCGCCGGTTAGTCGCCGGTTAGTCGCCGGTTAGAGGTGTGTGTGAGCCTCCTGCGTCCTACGCTGTGCGGGACCCAGGAGGATATTTGCCAATGCAACCGAACCCGCTCGACCCTGTCGCCAGCGAACGGCTGTCGCACGCCGGGAAGGTCTTTACATCTGACCTGTCGATCAATGAATTCGCCTTGCTGCATGGGGCGGGTTTCGAGCCGATTGAACTCGTGATGGGCGTCTCCGTCTATCACGTCGGCTACCAATTCACCGGCATCAGGCAACAATCGGAGTTGCCCGTGCTCACCGACGCGACGTACCGCGCGCGCTGGAACGCGATGTCGCGGATGCAGGCCGAGGCCGATTCGCTGGGTGCGGACGGCGTGGTGGGTGTGCGGCTCGAATGGCGTCATCAAGAGGGCGAACACCTCGAGTTCATCGCCGTCGGTACGGCCGTGCGCTACACGGCCAAGCCGGGGGCCTTTCGACGCGGCAACGGGCAGGCCTTCACCAGCCACCTGTCCGGACAGGATCTGACGACGCTGCTGCGCTCCGGGTATACGCCGGTTGCGTTCGTGATGGGCAACTGCGTGTTCCACGTTGCCGTGCAAGGGTTTTTGACGATGCTGAAGCAGGTGGGCCGCAACGCGGAGATGCCGCAGTGGACGCAGGGCAGCTACCAGGCCCGTGAACTGGCGATGTCACGCATGCAGAGCGAGGCCGAGCGAGACGGCGGCAACGGTATCGTCGGCGTGCATTTCGCCGTCTCCAACTATGCCTGGGGACATCACACCGTCGAGTTCTATGTTGCGGGAACCGCCGTGCGCCGCAACGGCGAACCCCAGACCATCACACCGTCGTTCGTGTTGCCGATGAGCGAGTGATGACGGGCTTCGACCACGACCGGGTCAGCCGCGCCGTCGGAACCGCGTTGGCCGGTCCCGGGGGGGTTGGGCTAGTGGTCAGGGTGTTCTGTGGTGTGCCGGGAGTGATCCTGACCCCGGCACGGCGGGGATTTTTCCGCTCGCAGCCCGAGCGCATCCAGATCGGTGACTGGCGCTACGAGCTCACCGCAGACGGGCGGCTCGCCGCGGCCCACGTGGTGAATGGCATCGTGCTGGCCGAGGAGGTCCTCGCCGCGGCCGCCGTCGGCCCGCACATCGCCCGCGCGCTCGGGCAGGTGGTGAGCAACTACGGTCCGACGATCATGCCCAACATCGACGCGGCCCTCGAAATGCTCGAGGCGGGGAGCTTCGGGTGATGGATCGTCAAGCGATGCAACTCATTTCGGCGCCTACGCCGTGTCGCGCGGGCCCGCCTGGTCGATCGCCAGCACCCACCGGCTGAATTTCCACATGCGGTCCTCCTTGACCGCGGTGAACTCGTAGCAGCCCGACAGGTCGGGGGTCGGCGGGCCGCCGTCCCGGATCGCGAACACCTGGACATAGCAGTATCCGGTCGCTTCGGTCGCGCCCTGGCTGGAGAACCAGAACGAATTCAGTGCGTGCCGGCGCTGGTTGTTCTCGGCCTTGAAGTCCTCTTTTCGGACTGCGAGCAACTTCATCACCGTGTCGACGTCTCCCGAGAGCGTTTTGCCCTCGTGCTGCAGGACGAGTTGCGGCGACTCGGTGAACAGCGCGCGGAAGTCGTCGAGGAGGTTCTCGTCATAGGTGTAGGCGTACGCGCCGAACAGGTTGATGATGGCCAACCGATCCGCCACGTCGAAGTCGGCGGTGCCGACGTCTCCCACCGACCGCAGCCCATCGTCCACGGTTCGACCTCCTCGATCTCGCCGCCCGTCACAGCGGCCCTCTATCGAGTGTGCGCTGACGGCTTCGAGTGTGCAGCGACGGCGCCGTGGGGGCACAGCCGTCCGGCGTTTCAGGCGACGGATGCCCCGAGTATGAGGTTGACCGCCTCGTCGAGTTGGCCGGCGATTTCGTCGTAGCTGACGAACCGCGCCGTCATCAGGGCACCGGCGAAAGTCATTTGCAGGGTGGATTTCACCGCGCGCGGCCAGCCCGGGCCCAGCGCGGCCCCGATCCGTCTGGACACCTCTTCGCCGATCTGTTCGCGCAGCGGCTTGACCGCCGGATCGTCGGCCATCAGCGCCGCCCCGCATGCGATGGTCAACTCCGGCTCGTCGGCGACGACCATCGCCATGTCCCGCATCGTCGCACTGACCCGGGTCTTGGTGGTGTCGTTGTGGGTGTGCAGCGGAAGTTCCCGCAGTAAGCGCAGATACACGGCCGCCACCAACGCGCTTTTCGACGGAAAGTACGTGTAGGCGCTGGCCGGCGATACACCGGCCCGGCTGGCGACGGCACGCATGGTCAGGGTGGCGTAGGACGATTCGCGCAATTCCGCCAGACCGGCGTCGAGTACTTTGCGGATCGTCTGCCCGGGCCGGCGGTCGGACCGGCGGGATGTGCGTGCCCCAGCGCGGACGGGAGGAGCAACGTCTCTAGACACCCGTCCAGTGTAGGGAACAAAAGGTAGAGCCGACAATTCTGCGCGCGGGCGGCGCCGATCCACCTATTACGGCGAATACGGCGTCCTTTCGCAGTTTGGTTGACCTTGCCCGCTGGCGGTGAAGCCGCTAGCCTCGGGCACCAAATACAGACATCTGTCCAGAAATTTGTCGAGGGGGGCCGCCATGACCGATAGTTGTGTTCTCGTTACGGGGGCATTCGGCCTGGTCGGCTCGGCGGTGGTGGCCGAGCTCGCCAGCCAGGGTTGCCGGGTTGTCGCGACGGATCTCGACGTTCCCGCGAATCGCAAACGCGCCGACGCCTTCACCGCCCGCCCCGGGGTGGACGTACGGTGGGCCGACCTGACCTCGGCGACGGACGTGGACGCCCTGCTCGCCGACGTAACACCCACGGCCGTCATTCATTTGGCCGCCATCATTCCGCCTTTCTGCTATGCGCGCCCCGGGCTGGCACACGCGGTCAATGTGGACGCCACCGCGAGCCTGGTCCGGGCGGCCTCGGCGATGCCGACCCCGCCGCGTTTCGTGCAAGCGTCCAGCGTCGCGGTCTACGGCGCCCGCAATCCGCACCGCACCGATGAGTTGTTGACGACGTCGACGCCGACGCAACCCAGCGACCTCTACGGCGCCCACAAGGTCCTGGCGGAGGAGTGCGTGACCAATTCGGAGCTGGACTGGGTGATACTCCGGCTCGGCGGGGTGCTCCTGGCCGAACCGCAGTGGGCACTGGACCGCGACCTGATCTTCTTCGAAGCGGTACTGCCCTCCGACGGACGCATCCAAACCGTCGACGTGCGCGACGTCGCCCGCGCGTTTCGCGCGGCCACCGAAACCGAGCACGTCCGCGAAATATTTCTCGTCGGCGGCGACGACACCCACCGCGTCACGCAGGCCAACGTGACCACCGAGGCCGTCGCGGCAATGGGCTTGCGGGGCGGGTTGCCGGCGGGACGGCCGGGCAACCCCGACGACGACCGGGCCTGGTTCGCCACCGACTGGATGGACACCGAGCACGCTCAGAATGTGCTTGGCTACCAACGCCATTCGCTGCCCGCCATGTACGCCGAGATCCGCGCCAGGGTCGGGTGGCGCCGCTGGCTGCTGCGGCCGCTCGCGCCCCTGCTGCGCTGGTATCTCAGACGGCGCTCGCCGTATCGCGGATTCCCCGGTCACCACGCGGACCCGTGGGGAGCGATCGCGAAACGCTGGGGCGACCCCCGTCCGGCGACCCATGTCGACGCGGAGACACCGGCCGTGCGGCGGTAGGCACCCACGCGCTTAAGGTGGCGCCTGTGAGCAGGGAGGACCGCCACCGCTGGGATCAGCGGTACACCAGCCGGGGCCCGGCCGACGCCGGCGACCCCGACCCACCCGGCGTGTTCGCCGGCTATGCGGAGGCATTCCCGACCGCGGGCCGGGCCCTCGATGTGGCATGCGGCCAGGGGCTCGGCGCGGTCTGGCTGGCCCGCCGAGGCTTGACCGTCTGGGGGCTGGACGTCTCTCCGGTGGCCATCACCCAGGCGCGGCATCTGGCCGAGCGACGCGGCGTCGCCGATCGCTGCCGGTTCGATGTCGTCGATCTCGACGACGGTCTGCCGGACGGGCCGCCCGTCGACGTCGTCCTCTGCCACAAATTCCGCGACCGCCGCCTGGACGGGGCAATCATCGGGCGGCTTGCGCCCGGCGGCTTGCTCGCGATCGCGGCACTCAGCGAAGTAGGGGCCGAGCCAGGGCCATTCCGTGCCACGCCCGGCGAGCTGCCCGCGGCATTCGCCGCACTCAACGTGGTGGCCGCCGGCGAAGGGGAGGGCTGCGCCTGGTTGCTGGCCCGCGCTTGACGACTCAGGCCTCCAGCCTGGCCCGCACCACGGCCATTCGCTCTTCGAGCTCCGCCTCGCCGATGACGCCACGCGCCACCAGCGAGTGCGCCAGCGCAACCAGCCGGTTCTCGGGGTAGGGCAGATTCGAGTAAACGGTTGCCGACAACGCGTCCTCTTCGTCACGCCGATCGACGAAGCTGAGTATTTCTGGGCCGCAAGCACTTTGGTCGAGCGCATCGCACATGCCGTCGAGGCTCGTCTTCCACGGCGGCACGGGGTTATCGACGCCATGCTTGGCCGCCATGCGGCTCCAGACCTGGTTGCGTTCAACAATTTTGGACAACGGTGCGATCGAATTGCTCATCTGTCGCTAGTCCACGGGATGGATGGCCGGGCGCGTTTGGGTGATCACGTTGGAGGTCACCCCCGCTTTGGGCAAAGCGACACCGATCAGGCAATCGCGGGTGACGATTTCGGCGAGCTGGTCTTCGGTCCAGCCCTCGGTTCCTTCAGGACGGACGGGCATCACCATGAAACGGTGCTTCTGGTTGGAATCCTCCACGCGAATCTCGACCTCTTCCGGGAGGTACAGCCCGAACTCCGCCAGCACTTGCCGCGGCCAGCGCACGATGCGGCGGCGGAAGTTGGGTGTGCGGTACCACTCGGGTGAATTGCCAAGAATGGGGCGCGGATAGCAGGAGCACAACGTGCACACGATGACGTGGTGCAGGGTGGGCGTGTCTTCGAGCACGTGAAAGGCCGTGAAGTCACTCGGTGTTCCGAAACCCGTCGGTTGCAGCCAGTCGACACCGACTTCCCTACTGGCCGCAAGCGGGTCGGAGAGGGCCAGCTTCTTGAAGCCAGGATCGAGCCATGCCCGGGCCACGAGGTGAGCGGCGGGCGTCGGGCCGATCTGCTCGGCGAATTCGGTGAAGCGGCGATGGTCCTCAGCGGTGAAAATCCCCTTCTCGATACATAATTCGCGAAGGGCGATCTCGAGTACTTCGAAGTCGGTGATCTCATCCACCATCGGTGCGGCGGTACGGTCGTGGTCGTGGTCGTGGTCGTGTGCGGTCACGCTGAGGTCCTTTCGCCGGCCGCTTCGAGCCACCGCTCGGGGATTTCCGTCTGCACCGTGTCAGTGTCCGGCCCGGTATAGCCGTGCCACAGCTCGGCGAGGTTGAACCGAACGATGTAGAACCATTCGGGCTTCTGGTCGGGCCCGTCCCAGGTTTCATCCTCGGCAGCGGGGCTTTCGTACGAGACGACGGCGATCTCGCCCTTGGCGCCACGCACATACTCCTGGGTGCGGGTATAGAACAGGATGGGCAGGTCCCGAACGACGACCTGGTCGCCGACCCGGAACTTCGGTTCGCCCGCTTGTCCGGCGTACACCTGGGGGTCGCCCTTGCCGACCGCGTGCGTGTGGTGACGGTTGCGGTCGACGGTGGACGGATCGCCTTCGAACTTCGGCTTGGCCTCGAGGGGCTTGCCCCGCAGGCCACCTTGATACCGGCCCTTCACCTCGGCCATCCGTTCGGCCAACTCGGTCAGGCCGATGTGATGCTTCTCGACAAGGATGCGCGCCACGGCCAGCAGCCAGCGCCCGTAGTAGGGCAGTCCGAGGTAGATCGTGCGACCGAGGTCGACGTTGCCCATCCGGCGGCGTTCCTCCGACAGCCAGATTCCGCGCCAGCCGAGAACCTCACACATGACATAGGTGTTTTCTTCCCATGCCTCGTATTGCTTGTTCTCCCACGGGATCGGGGCATCCGGTTCGCCGCCGACGTCGTGCGGGGTCTTGGTATACGCGTCGAACCGCTCGTGGTCGATCAGATCGGGCGTCGGCGCGTCGGGAAGTTCTGGGTAGGAGGATTTGAGCCGGGCAACCAGGTCGAGACGGGCTACCCGGTCCGACGGAGTCGTCATGGCCTACAGCTCACTCCTAGCGCCGAGATCGCGCAACCACTAAGCGAATCCCGTGTCCGGTAATGTCACGAAGATGGAGCGGCGCGAGCTCGAAGCGGTCATTTACGAACGCGAACCGCCGATTGCCCGGATCATTCTGAATCGGCCCGAAAAGGCCAACACCAAAGATGCGGTTCTGGTCACCGAAGTCGACGGCTGCCTGAAGGAGGCCGACCGCGACAAGGAGATCAAGGTCGTCATTCTCAAGGCCAACGGCAAGGGCTTCTGCGGCGGCCACGTGGCCCGCTGGGGTCCGGACGAGAACCCGTACCCGGATTTCGGGAATACGTTCGAGGATCTCTATAAGGGCACCGCGGACCTGTTCCTGTGGCCGACGCTGTATTTGTGGGAATTCCCCAAACCGACGATCTCGCAGATCCACGGTTATTGCATGGGCGGCGGGATTTATCTCGGGCTGCTGACGGATTTCTGCGTGGCGTCCGAGGACGCGTATTTCCAGATGCCGCTGGCCCAAAGCCTCGGGGAACCCGGCGGCCACACCATGATCGAGCCGTGGTTGATGATGAACTGGCACCGGACCATGGACTGGTTGTTGCTGGCGCCGACGCTGTCCGCGCAGCAAGCCCTGGATTGGGGCCTGCTCAACAGGGTGGTGCCACGCGAAGATCTCGAGGACACCGTCGAGGAGATGGCGCGCAAGATCGCGCAAATCCCGTTGACCACGCTGATGGCGGTGAAGAGCAACGTCAAGCGGGCCTGGGAGCTGATGGGCATGCGGGTACATCTGCAGGTCAGCCACATCCTGACCAACATGGTCGGTGCGGCGTCCGATGTTCAGGCGCGGCGGGCCGAGCTCATGCAGTCGGGCATGAAGCCGCGCGAATTTATCGGCCGCGACGAGACGGACTCGGGGGACTAGCCCCGCGAACGTGACGCTGCAGTCACGTTCGAGGCCGAGCGTGACGCTGCAGTCACGTTGGAGCCGGGCGCGGGGAGTTAGCGGCTCATCTCGCCGGCGATCTTGCGGCCCGCGGCATGGCGCGCCGCGACGTAACCGAACACCATCGTGTTGGCGATGCTCGCGCCGGCGCCCGGATACGTCCGGCCCATCACCGTCGCGGTGGTATTGCCGGTGGCGTACAGACCCTCGATCACCCGGTCCTGCTCGTCGAGGACCTGCGCGTATTCGTTGGTAATCACACCGCCACACGTCCCGACGTCCGCCGGGAGCACCCTGGTGGCGTAGTACGGCGCGCGGTCGAGCGGGCCGACCGCAGCGTTCGGGCGGTAGCCGGGATCGCCCAGGCAGTCGTTGTAGGCCGACTGCCCGCGGCCGAAGTCGGGGTCCAGGCCCTTGGCGGCGAACCGGTTGAACCGCGCGACGGTGCGCGCCAGTTCGTCTGCGGGAAGGTCGATTTCACGGGCGAGGTCGCCGATGGTGTCGGCCCGCTTCACCGCGCCGCCCTCGATCAGCTCGGGCGGCAGCTGCCGGTTGCGTTTGAGGGGATTGCTGCTGGTGACGTATCGGCGAACGTAACCCTCGTCGAAGATCATCCAGCACGGCACCGCCTTGTTGGCATACATCGCTTTGCCGACCTCGACGTAGGAGTTGGACTCGTTGCAGAACCGCCTGCCCGTCGAGTCGACGTAGATGGCCCCGGGTCGCTGCCTTCCCGACCCGAGTGACGCGGCCGCGGCGCCACCGTTGGCGATGAAAACCGAAGGCAGCCACCATGCTTCGTCCAGCAGATCGGTTTTGGCGCCCAGGCGCATCGCCGTCTGCAACACCTCGCCGGTGTCCCCGGCGTTGGCGATCGACCACTGCGCCTCGTTCGGCTGGTCCCCGCTGTATTTGCGCCGCATCTCCTTGTTGTGGCCAAAGCCGCCGGCGGCCAGCAGCACACCCTTGCGCGCCTCGATGTTCAGCGTTTCGCCGTCGTGGCGGACGCGGGCGCCGACGACCCGGCCGTCTTCGACGATGAGGTCCTCCATCGGGGCATCGGTCCACAACGGAGGCTCGCCCCCAGGATCCCCGCCGAGATCGATCAGCGCCTTCAACATCTGGGCAATCAGCGAGGCGCCGTTGGTCAGGATCTGGCGCCGGCGGATCCGCGCGGATGCGGTGCGCAGGAACACCTTTGTCGCCACCGCGAACGCGCGCGGCGAACGGTTGAAATACTGAACCGAGCGCAGCTCGTTGGTCAGCACCACGTACCCGTAGTTCTTCGCCAGCGGCGGCTGCACCTTGTCGTGCCAGCTCCCGAGCTCGGCGGCGTCGAAGGGAACGCCTTCGACCGCGCGTCCGGACTCGTTGCCGCCCTTATGGTTTGGGTAGTAGTCGCTCCAGCCGGCGCATCGGATCAGCCGGACCCCTTTGCGAACAAGGAAATTGATCATCTCGAAGCCGGCGGTGAGAAAGACTTCACGACGTGCGGGCGAGGACGCGGCGCCGATGTCGCCGACCACGTCGGCCAGATAAGCCAAACCGGCCTCGTGTGAATCGGCGATTCCGTCGGCCCGCATCAACGGGTTGTTCGGCATCCACACGATGCCGCCCGAGAGTCCGGTGGAACCGCCCACGAGGGCCTGCTTCTCGACGATCAGCGGCTCCAGCCCAGAGTCGAGCGCGGCCAGCCCGGCGACCATGCCACCGCCGCCGCTTCCGGCGATGAGCAGGTCGACGGAGCGGTCCCAACGGGTCGTCATCGTGCCTCCGCGGCGGTGCTCGAGCCAAAGCCGAGGTCGGCGACCGGAACGTCAATGGTGGTGTTGGTCTTCTGAATCGCGGGCACCAGCGATTCGTACGGCAGGCCGGCGAGGAAGCCGTCGACGACGCGTTCGAAATTGGAGATCAGTCCCTCGATCCGATTCGACAGCCGCATGTATTCGAATCCCTTGGAGTGCAGCCCTTTTTGCTGACGCGGCAGGTTCGAGAAGTCCTGGGCGGGGATCGGTGGCCAGCGCGGATCGTCGGGCGCCATCGGCTCGGGTGGTGTCGGCTTGCCCGCGGACCAGTCCGCGGGCAAACGCGTCAACGACCAGATTTCGAACAAC
This sequence comes from Mycobacterium sp. IS-1264, assembly GCF_001954195.1. Lineage (GTDB taxonomy): Bacteria > Actinomycetota > Actinomycetes > Mycobacteriales > Mycobacteriaceae > Mycobacterium. The sequence continues at coordinate 25,826 of NZ_MBES01000045.1, forward strand.
GTTTCCTCGGGGCCCAGCGGGCGGATCCGGTACGACGAGGCGCTGCTGTAGGTGGGCAGGATGAAGTGGTGCGGGAAGCAGAAGCCGATCGCGTCGGTGATCCCGCGGCGGATCAGATCGTTGAGGTCCGGCATGTCGCTGCCGCGGGCCCGGTGCCAGCCGACCACGGCGTCGTTGAGGGCGCTACGCCAGGCGGTCATCGCCTCGGCCGGATCGGACGGAAGCGCGATGGTCTGCAGCCCCTCGGCGATGCGGATGTCGTTCTCGTGGGTCATGCCGCCCATGCCGTCGCCGAGGGTGCGCATGAAGTACAGGCTGCTGGCGACGACGGGATGCACCGCCTCGGACGGGCTGCCCGTCTGCGCCGAGGGGAGCAGCTGCGGGTGCGTCTGCGGGACGTGGTAGCCCTCCATGAACGCCGCCGTCGCGAGCTTCCAGTTCACCGGTAGTCGACACGATTGCCACCACTCGACGCGCAGCGATTCCACCTTCCAGGCGTCATAGATCGAGGCGAACGGCTCCATGCAGTCCCGCAACGGGGGCGCGCCGTCGTCGAGGTTGATCCATGCGCAGCCACCCCAAAGCTCGCACCGGACGGAGACGAGTTGCAGGTCGTGCGGGCGCAGGTTCTCCTCGGCGAACTCCTCCGGTCGCAACACGAACGTGTTGCGGCCGTCGATGCCCCAGCACCAGCCGTGGAACGGGCAGACGAAGGTACGCCGATTTCCGTTGCCCTCCACCAGCTTTACCCCGCGGTGACGGCACGCATTGTGGTACGCGCGGACGTTCTGGGCGTCGACTCGCACCACGATGATCGACTCGTCGAGGATCTCGTACTCCACGAAGTCGCCGGGCTTGGGGATTTCCTCGAGCCGGCAGGCCATCTGCCACACGCGCGGCCAGAACATCTCCTTCTCCAGCGCGTAGAACTCCGGATCGTAGTAGCGCTGCTTGGGAATCCGGTCGACCGTCTCCACCGCCCACGGCACCGGCAGCGGCGTCCAGTGCACATCGGTGCTCACCATTTTCGTTCCCTCGTTCATAGGATGCGCGACGCCCTGCCCTGCCAATAGCGTTCGCGGATACGCCTTTTGTAGAGCTTTCCGTTCGGGTCCCGGGGCAGTTCGGGCTCGAATTCGACGGTGCGCGGGCACTTGTAGCCGGCCAGGTGTGCCCGGCAGTATTCGATGAGCTCCGCCTCGAGATCGGGCCCGGGCGTGACGCCTTCGGCCGGTTGTACGACGGCCTTGACCTCTTCGCCGAACTCGTCGTTGGGCACGCCGAAAACCGCCGCATCGACCAGTTTCGGATGCATCACCAGGACGTTCTCGGCCTCCTGCGGGTAGATGTTCACCCCTCCGGAGACGATCATGAACGTCGATCGGTCGGTCAGGTACATGTACCCGTCCTCGTCGACGTAGCCCATGTCGCCCAGCGACCGCCAGCCGCGGTCGTTGGACACCGACGCGGTCTTCGCTGGGTCCTTGAAGTACTCGAAATCGGGCCCACCTTCGAAGTAAAGCTCTCCAGGCTGCCCCGTGGGAAGCTCCCGTCCGTCCTCGTCGAGGACGTGCACCGGCGCCATCGGTATGCCCACCGAACCGGGATGGGCCAGCCACTCCTCGGGACCGATCGTGGTACCCGCGAATCCCTCAGTGCCCCCGTAGTATTCGTGGATGATGGGCCCGAACCACTTCATCATCTGATGCTTGACGTCGACCGGGCAAGGGGCGGCCGCGTGGATGACACACCGCAGGCTGGAGACGTTGTATTTGTCGCGGACGGCCCTGGGCAGCTTGAGCATCCGGACGAACATCGTCGGCACGAACTGCGCGTGGGTGACGCCGTGCGTCTCGATCAGTCGCAAAACGGTCTCGGCGTCGAATTTCGCCATGACGATCGCCGCGGCGCCCACCCGATGGACCGCCATGGTGTAGTTCACCCCGGCGGCGTGGTAGAGCGGCGCGGGGGAGAGGTACACGCTCGATCGGTCCATCCCGTACTTGTGGGTGAGCGCCAGCTCCAGCACGGACTGGGCCCACGAGCCGTTGCCGTCGCCCGGAAGCGGACGGCGAACGGCCTTGGGACGTCCCGTGGTGCCCGACGAGTAGAGCATCTCCGAGCCGTCCGCCGTCGGCGGCGGATCACCGGCCGCGGCCAGCGCGTCCTCATAGGCCCGCCAGCCCGGCGGCGCGGCACCCCCGACGACCAGGTGGACCTCGACCGCCGCGTTGACGTCGCGAACGTGAGCCGCGAGTTCGCCCATCGAGGCATCGACAAAGACCGCCTTGGCGTCGGAGTCGTCGATGACATAGCAGACTTCTTCGGCAGTGAAGTGCGTGTTGACCGGCGTGTAGTAGAGCCCGGAAAGCTGGCAGCCCCAGGTGATTTCGAAGAACTCGGGCCGGTTCGGCAGCACCAGGGCGACCCCGTCGCCACGGCGCAGCCCGGCGCCGTGCAGCATCGCGGCGACCCGGAGGCTGCGGGCGTGCAACTCGCCGAACGAGATCGTGGGGCCGCCGGCCATGATCAAGGCCGGCGCCTCGGTGGCAGCGATCGCGTGATCGGCGATGTTCACCAGCGAACCTCGAACGGTTACGTGGTCGCGGCGCCGTCGGTCGACGCGGCCGCCGCGGCCTGGCGCCGGGCCTGCTCGGACGGCAGCACCTTGTCCTTGAACACCTGCTGTATCAGCTCCTGCACGTCCCTGCTGATCGAGGCCAACGCGACGAGGTCGTTGGAGCTTTGCCAGTGCACCCGCATTCCCATCAGCTCCCAGGCCCGCTTGAGGTTGGCCTTGGTCGCCAGCAACGTCGTCAGCGGTGCCTGGGCGATGTGGCGGGCGATGGCGTCGGCGCGCGCTTCCAGTTGGTCGTTCGGCACCACCTCGTTGACCAGGCCGACCTCCAGCGCCTTCTTGGCGTCGATGACCTCGGCGAGGTACAGGTAATAGGCCGCCCGGCGCCAGTTCATGAAGACCCACGGCTCGATCGAGCATTCGCCCGACGGCATGCCGAAGCCCTGCAGCGGCGGGTAGGAGAAGTAGGCGTCCTCGGCGGCGATGACGATGTCGGTGGTCAGCCCGTAGTGGGTGCCGCCGCCGACGCAGTAGCCGTGAACCGCCGCGATGGTCGGCTTGGAGAACTCCCACAGGTTCAGGATGGGCTTGACGAACAGGTCGGTCTGCGGCTTCCACGGTGTGCCCATATGTTTGGCGCCCTCGACGAACTCCGGGTAGTCGACCGCGTTGTTGCCGATGGCGTGCCCCGAGCAGAAGCCCTTGCCGTTGGCCTTGAGGATCAGCACCTTGATGTCGTAGTCGCGGTCCGCGTCCAGCAGTGCCGCGTCGACCTCTTCGGCCAGCTTCTGGTCCTGGGCGTTGGCCTTCTCGGGCCAGTTCAGCGTGACCCGTGCGATGGGGCCTTCCTTTTCGTAGATGATTCTCTCGCGAGTCTCGTTGAGGTCCATGTGTCTGCGTACCTTTCGCTTTGCCGATTACGAAGTAATGACGCCGATTTCGGCGCCGATGTCGTAGGTGGTGCCGAGCTGGCCCGTCCACTGCACGGTGCCCGACGCCCCGGCTTCGATTTCCTGCTCCACCTTTTCGGTGGCGATCACGTAGATCGGGGTGCCCTCTTCGACATGCTCACCGGCATCGACCAGGAAGTCGGTCAGCTCGGCTTCCGAGACGGCCACCGATACTCGTGGGATGCGAATGACGAAGTCAGCCACGGGCTTCCGCCCTGTCCAGGGTTCGCTGCGCGGCCGCTACGATCCGGGCCGGCGACGGGTACATCTGCGCCTCGAGCGCGGCCGCGGCCGGGTTGGGGACAAACCTGGCGCCGACCCGCTCGACGGGGGCGGCCAGCTCACCGAACAACTCCGATTGCAGAATCGCGGCGATTTCCGCTCCGGGCCCGGCGAATTGCACCGCGTCGTGGACGATTACGGCTCGGTGGGTGCGGCGCGCGGAATCGACGATCGTCTCGACGTCGAGGGGGACGAGGGTGCGCAGGTCGACGACCTCCGCGCTCACGCCCTGCTCGGCCAGCGTGTCCGCGGCCGCGAGCGCGTCGTGCACCGGGCGTCCGTAGGCGATCAGCGTCACGTCGGTGCCGGGGCGCTTGATGTCGGCCTGGCCGAGCGGAATCGAGAATTCCGGGTCGAGCGGAACCGGGCCCTTCTTCCCCTGTAGCCGGATCGTCTCGACGAACAGGCAGGGGTCCTCGTCGAAGATCGCCGATGTGAGAAGGCCTTTCCCGTCGCGGGGTGTGGAGGGCACGATCACCTTCATCCCGGGGATGTGCATGAACCACGCCTCCAGGCTCTGCGAGTGCGTGGCGCCGGTGGCCAGTCCCGCGTAGACCTGGGTGCGGACGGTGATCGGCGCCGTCGTGCGCCCGCCGGTCATGAATCGCAGTTTGGCGGCGTTGTTGATCAGCTGGTCGGCCGCGATGCCGATGAAGTCCATGATCATGATCTCGGCCACCGGCAGCAGTCCGTCGATCGCGGCGCCGATCGCCGCGCCGACGATCGCGGCTTCCGAGATCGGCGTGTCCAGGACACGGTCGTGGCCGTACTTCGTCGACAGCCCGGCGGTCGGACCGGAAGCCCCCGGATCGGCAATGTCCTCGCCCAGCAAGAAGACTCGGTCATCGGTCGCCAGCGCCTCGTCCAGCGCAAGGTTCAGCGCCTCGCGCATGGTCATCTCTTTGTCGTCCATGTCCTTACACCGGGAACTTGATCGGGGTTGCGTACACGTCCTGGTCGAGTTCCTCGCTCGACGGGGATTCCGCGCCCATGACGGTTTTCAACGCCGCCTCCACGGCCGCGACGGCATGGGTGTCGATGCGGTCGAGCTCGTCTTCGGTGCAGATGCCGGCTTCGGCGAGGTGGCCGCGGAACCGCGGCACCGGGTCGGCCGCCATCGCCTCCGCCAGTTGGTCCTTGGGGATGTACGGCATCCGATCGCCGAAGTAGTGGCCGCGGAAGCGGAACGTCACGCACTCGATGAAGGTGGGCCCGGCTCCGTCGCGCGCCCGCCGCAGCGCGTCGTCAAGCGCGGACTTCACCGCAAGCGGGTCGTTGCCGTCCACCCGGATGCCGGGCATGCCGTAACCGGCGGCCCGGTCGGCGACCCGTTCGAGCTTCATGGTGTCGGCGGTCGGCGTCATCTCGGCGTACTGGTTGTTCTGGCACACGAACACCATCGGCAGGTCCCACAACGCGGCCATGTTCGCCGCCTCGTGAAACGAGCCGGTGTTGGTGGCGCCGTCACCGAAGCTGACCACCGTGACGCGGTCGATGCCCTTGCGTTTGGCGGCCATCGCCAGGCCCACGGCCACCGGCGGCCCGGCTCCGACGATCCCGGTCGAAAGCATCACGCCTTTGTCGGGTTTGGCGATGTGCATGGTGCCGCCCTTGCCGCGGCTGGCGCCGACGGTGCGTCCCATCATCTCGCCGTAGATCTCCTCGAGCGGAACCCCCTTGCCGATGAGGTCGTGCAGACCCCGGTACGTGGTCACCAGCTGGTCGTCGGCTCGCAGCGAGACGCCCATCGCTGCGGCGATCGCCTCCTGGCCGCGCGAGGGCCAGTACACGCACATGAACTCGCCGGTGCCGATTCCTTTGGACAGTCGGTCATCGGCCGCCTTCATCAGGATCATGAGCGCGTAGATGTCACGCTGTACGTCTGGGGAGTGAGCGTCGGTCATCGCGTAGTTCCGTTGCGGTGCAGTCCGATTGGTGCCACTGCCGTCACGCACCCGACCAAGGCTTGACCTTGAGGAAGCCGCCGCCGTCCACTCGCAGCTGCTGACCGGTGATGTAGCGTGCCGCGTCGGAGGCGAGGAACACCACGGCCTCGCTGATGTCCTCGGGTTCGACGTAGGGGATCGGCATCGCCTGGACCACCGGGAAAACCGGTTCGGCATCCTCGCGTGTCGGTTCTTTCAAGTCGGGTCGGAAGGCCCGGTACATCGGTGCGCTGTGCAACATGTCGGTATTGACATTCGTCGGGTGCACGGCGTTCATCCGGATCGAGAACTTCGCCAACGCCAGGGCGAAGTCGTTGACGTAATGTGCGGCAGCGAGTTTGGCGAACGCATACCCGGCCCCGCCGGGACCGCCGTCGATCCCGGTGGTGTTCATCGACGACATGAATGCCGCGTTGGACCCGATCACGACGATCGACGCGCCGGCTTGCAGATGTTTCAGGCTCGCGTGCACCAGGTTGAGCACACCGAGCAGGTCCACGTCCACCGCGTCGGCGAAGGCCTGCGGCGGCAGCCCCGCGGTGAGCGGACAGATGCCCGCGTTGGCGACCACGACGTCGAGATGCCCGAACTCCGCGACACCTTCGTCGATCGCCGTGGCCAGCGCCACCCGGTCGCGGACGTCGGCAATCGCGGTGAACGCGCGCTGGCCCTCCTTCTCGACCAGGCGCGCGGTCTCTTCCAGATCCTCGGGCCGCGCCAGCGGGTACTCGTTGGTTTCGATATCCGCGCACAGATCCACCGCAATGATGTCCGCGCCCTCCGCGGCCAGCATCCGCGCATGCGACCGCCCCTGACCGCGCGCGGCGCCACTGATCACGGCCACCTTGCCCGCTACCCTGCCCATCGCCCGTCCTTTATCCCCGCGCTTATGTCAGCGACCCACGTTGGGGCCCAAAGCCGTTCGGATCGGATCAATGGTCGGCTCCATCGCATCTCTTCCACGTAAAACTGCGCATGGCTGCAGCCGGGCTCTCAGTATCCCTTAGAGTAGCTAGAATATCTAAAATAGCAAGAAATGGTGGCGGCTGAGGGGATCGGCGATGTCAGGCGTGCTGAGTGGGGTCCGGGTCGTCGAATTGGCCTCGTGGACGTACGTGCCGTCCGCCGGTGCCGCCCTGGCGGATTGGGGCGCCGACGTGATCAAGGTGGAAGGCGTCGCGTCCGGAGATCCGGGACGGGCGCTGGTCGTCGGTGGTTTCACCCGCGAAGCGGCCCGCCCGGACGCCGACTTCATTCTCGAGTTGGGCAACCGCGGCAAGCGCAGCATCGCCATCGACGTCAAGTCCGACACCGGGCGGGATCTGTTCGGCCGGCTGTTGGCCAGTGCGGATGTCTTCCTGACCAATTGGCTGCCCGCGGCACTCGAACGGGCCCGGCTGACCGTCGAGGACATCCGCGCGTTCAACCCGAAGATCATCATCGCGCGGGGGACCGGCCTCGGGGTGCGTGGCCCGGACCGGGATCGCGGCGGTTTCGACGCGGCCACCTACCTGGCGCGGGGCGGGGTCGCCTACACATTGACGCCGTTCGGGTCCGAAACACCCGCCGTCCAGGGCCCGGGGTTCGGGGATCTGCAGGGCGGGGCGACCCTGGCCGGGGGCGTGTGCGCCGCGTTGTTCCACCGGGAGCGCACCGGTGAGCCGACGATCGTCGATTCGTCACTGCTGGCCCAGGCGATGTGGGCCATCGCACCGGCGATTTGCGCGGCCGATTTCTTCGACATCGACGGTATTCCGGGCGCGCCGCCGGGGTTGGCCATCAATCCACTCGTGAATAGGTACAAGACCAAGGACGGCAGGTGGATTCAGCTGGTCTTCTTGCAGCCCGACAAATTCTGGGCCGGATTCTGCGAGCGGATCGGTCTGCCGGAGCTGGCCACCGACGAGCGCTTCGTGCCGTCGAGCAATCTGATCGCCAATGCGGCCGCGGCGACCGAGATCGTGGCCGAGACGTTCGCCCGCCATGACCTCGCGCACTGGCAGAGGGCGCTGGCCGACGAGCCGGGGGTATGGGCCGCGCTGGCCACGCCGCGGGAGACCCTCAACGACCCGCAAGTCGAACCCAACGGATACGTGGTGACCAACGTCGACGACCACGGCGAGAAATACCGGATCGTCGCGGCGCCCGTCCAATTCAACGAAACCCCGCCGGGTCCGGCGCGTGCTCCAGAGCATGGGCAGCATACCGAGGAGATTCTGCTCGAGCTCGACGTCGACTGGGACGACATCGCCAAGGCAAAGGACCTCAGAGCCATTCTGTGAGGCCGGCGGCCACCCCTTGATTTTGATACCCCATGGGGTATAGTGGCGGTTGGCGATATACCCCCAGGGGTACTGGTGGGTAGCGCAACGAAACGGAGGATCCAGTGGTCGGCGATCAGCACAGCATCACGGCGGTGCTCAACCGCCTGCGCCGCGCTCAGGGACAACTCGCCGGGGTGATCTCGATGATCGAGCAGGGCCGCGATTGCAAGGACGTCGTCACCCAGCTCGCCGCGGTGTCGCGAGCCCTCGACCGCGCCGGGTTCAAGATCGTGGCAACCGGCTTGAAGGACTGTGTCGCGGGTACCACCGCCGACGGCGCGGCACCCATGAGCGAAGCCGAGCTGGAGAAGCTGTTCCTGGCGCTCGCCTGAGGCGCGTGTGGGCAGCTTCCGGACAGGAAAGGAAAGTCGAATGGACATCGCGATCTCAACACCGCTGCGGGCCTCTTTCGAAGATGCGGTCGGACGGACTCGTGAGGCGCTCGCGGAGCAGGGATTTGGCGTACTGACCGAAATCGACATGAAGGCCACGCTGAAAGCCAAACTCGGCGAGGACATGGAGAACTACCTGATCCTCGGCGCCTGCAACCCGCCGCTGGCGCATCGGGCAGTGGAGGCGAATCGCCAGATCGGCCTACTGCTGCCGTGCAACGTCGTCGTGCGCGCGGACCCTGATGATGCGGACACCGTGCTCGTCGAAGCGATGAACCCAGGGCTGCTGGTGGAGGTTACCGGCGAGCCGGAGCTGCGTCCCGTCGCCGAAGAGGTTACGGGCAGGCTGCAAGCGGCAATCGACTCGTTGAAACACGATCAGCCGGTCAGCTGATAGGCTCACGCGAATTATCTTCTGCGCCCGCGTGTTTGGCATCTGATCGATCTCAACACGATCACAACCGCGTATCGATGTAGGCGCCGGTCTGGCACAACCACGTCGATCCACAAATCATGGCACAGGGCACCTTTGAAGGATCGGGTCGCGAGTTGCGGGGACTCGCAAGGGATCCTGGCTCCACTGAGTGGTGGATTTCGGCAAGGCGTCAACAGGAGGTATCCGCAGCATGATGGCGAACTGGGTCCCGGCCCAGACTACGTGTGGCCCGAACTCCGGTCGCATTCTCGATACCGCGCGGGGCATTCTCATCGGACTCCGGCGGTGCCGCTCGGACGCGGCTTTCGACGAATTGCACAGCGCGGCACTGCGTCACCGGGTGCCGGTGTTTGCAATGGCCTGGGCGCTGGTCCACCTGGCCGGTGATGGCGAGAAGACGACCAGCTTCACCGATGCGCAGTCCGCGGCGCGTCGCGAGTGGGGGCCGCTGTTCACCGAGTCCGCTGCGGTGATGAGTTGAGTGGCGAAGAGGAACTTGGCACGGCCGGGGTCCCGGGGGGTACCGCGGCCGTTGCCAACTCTCATCGAGCGAGTCAAAAGCCCTCGGAGCGTGATGTTTTCCCGCTGCGGCTGCATTGGCCCACTCGATCGCGGCGCACCAGGCACTACCGTAAGAGCGCGATACGTCCCGCCGTCACAGACGATCGCGTGGTGAATTTTCTTCGGTGACGCCTGCCGGTCGGCGTCTTGACGTCGTCAACGGGTCCAGGCCGGCGCGCCGGCCGCGGTGCGCAAAGCGTCGACAATGCGTTGCTCCTTCTCGAGGAAACGCTCGGTGGGTGCCGGCACAGATATTGCGACCACAATGTCACCCATCGCCCGTCGTGCGATCGCGGCCGCGGAAATGCCGGGGGTGTGTTCCCCGCGATCGAAAGCGATTCCGGTGCCGCGGATCTCGCTGATCTCGCGGCGCAACCCTTCGGCGACTACCGGGTCAAACCGGGCGATGAGGCTCTCGGCGTCGGCGTCGTCGAGCGCGGCGAGGGCCGCCTTTCCGTTCGCGGTGACATCTAACGGGAATCGCAGGCCGACGGCCGAAACGGCCCGCAGGCGGTGTGACGATTCGATCTGGTCCACGAACCACATCCGCTGGCCACGCAGTATCGACAGGTCGACGGTCTCGCCGTCGGTGGCGCGCGATACCCGCTCTATGGTCGGACGGAAGATCGCCGCGACGCGGTCACCGGCGGCGCTGCCGAACCCCAGCACGCGATCGCCCAGCGCGAAACGGCCATGCGAATCCACACTGGCCAGACCGACTTCGACAAGGCCCACCAGTAACCGGCGGGCGGTCGACTTGGCCAGCCCGAGCCGCTCACTGAGGTCGACGAGGCGCAGGCGTCCGGGCTCCGCGGCGATCTCATCCAGCGCTGCGGCGGCGCGACGCAGGACCTGGATGCCCTCGTCGCGATTCGTCTGAGATTTCTGTTCCATGCGCGGCACCACCCCACTATAGTGTTCCGCATTACGGATCGTAAAGAACCGTATTGTGGATCAAAGGAGCTCCCGATGAGTGCGCTACCTGCAGGTCGGCATTATTTCCGCGGCGACGACGGGTATGAAACCGCTCGCCGCGGCACCGTGTGGAACCAACGTGTTCCCGAGCGCTACCCGGAAGTGATCGTCGTGGCCGCGGGCGTCGACGATGTCGTCGGGGCGCTGCGCTACGCCCGGGCCAACGGCCTCAAGGTCAGCATCCGGTCGGGCGGCCACAGCTGGGCGGCCAACCATCTCCGTGACGGCTCCTTGCTGCTCGACATGAAAGGCGTCGACCACGCGACGATCGACGCCGATAAGGCCACCGCCGTCGTCGGCCCGGGGAAGGGTGGCAGTGTGCTCATGGGCGAGCTGGAGGCTCAGAATCTGTTCTTTCCCGCCGGCCACTGTAAGGGTGTCTGTGTCGGGGGCTATCTGCTTCAGGGCGGCTACGGCTGGAACAGCCGCGTCTGGGGTTTGGCGTGTGAGAGCGTGATCGGACTCGACGTGGTCACCGCGGCCGGCGAACTGATTCACTGCGACGCGGAGAACCATCCGGATCTGTACTGGGCCGCGCGCGGGGCAGGACCCGGCTTCTTCGGAGTGGTTACCTCCTTTCATCTCAAGCTCTTCCCGCGTCCGGCCGCTTGCGGTACGAGCGTGTACGTCTACCCGATCGAGCTGGCAGACGAGATCTATACCTGGGCCCGTAACGTCAGCGCCGAGGTCGACCGACGCGTCGAAATGCAAATAGTCGCAAGCAAAAGCGTCCCGAGCATGAACCTGGACGGCCCGGCCATCACGTTCGCCTCCCCGGCGTTCGCCGATTCCGAAAAGGAAGCGGAGGAGGCGCTGGCGATCTTTGGCACCGTCCCCGTTGTCGACAAAGCGCTCGTCAAAATTCCTTACCTCCCAACCGATATGCCCACCTGGTACGACGCCGTGATGAGCAACTACCTGTCCGACCATCGCTATGCCGCGGACAACATGTGGACATCGGCCTCCGCCGAAGACCTGCTGCCCGGCATTCGCAACATCATCGACACGATCCCGGACCATCCGTCGCACTTCCTGTGGCTGAACTGGGGGCCGTCACCGCAGCGCCCGGACATGGCCTACAGCATCGAAGACGAGGTGTATCTGGCGCTCTACGGCGCCTGGAAGAACGAATCCGACGACGAGAAGTACGGCGACTGGGCACGATCCAACATGGCGGCGATGTCGCACTTGGCCACCGGAATTCAGCTCGCCGACGAAAACCTGGGTCAGCGACCGGCCCGATTCGCCAGTGACGAGGCCATGGTTCGCCTGGACAGGGTGCGCGCCGCTTATGACCCCGACGGTTTGTTCAACAGCTGGATGGGACGAGTCTGATGAACGGCGAACTCTACCTCGGCTATCGCGACGGCGACGCCCAGACGCCGTTCGGCAAGTTCTTCAAGCCCGAGATGGCAACGCTGCCATCACATGTCGTCGAGGCGTTACATCATGGTCCGCAGGCCGGGCCCGCGCTGCTGGCGTTCGAATCCGCGGCGAGTCTCGCCGACGAGGGGTACCAGCAGACGGAGAACGGCTACGGCGTGCTCGACGACGGGAGCATGCAGGTGTCCGTCCGTACCGACATGCCCGGTGTCGCGCCCGCGATGTGGGCGTGGTGGTTCGGCTGGCACGGCAGCGACACCCATCGATACAAACTCTGGCATCCGCGCGCGCACCTGTCGGCTCGATGGAAAGACGGGGACGATGCGGGCCGTACGGGCGCGCAGCGCTACGTCGGGCGTTGGTCGATGATCAGCGAGTACATCGGTTCGGCAAGGCTGAATGCCGCAATTCAATTCGTCACGCCGGCCACCCTGGGCCTGCCCGCCGATAACGACGATGCGGTGGCGATCTGCGCGCGGCTGGGCTCGGGTCACGCCCCAGTGGACGCGGGCTGGTTCGTCCATCAGGTCCGGTCGACCCAGGGCGGCGCCGAAATGCGGTCACGGTTCTGGATGGGTGGGCCGCACATCGCGGTGCGCAACGCTCCTGGCGTGGCGTCGCGGGCCGTTCGTCCCCTCGCGGCGCGGGTGCTCGGCAACTCGGAGTCGTACGCCCGCAATCTTCTGGTGCACTGCGCCCAGGAGATGAATCACCTGGCGGGTTTCCTACCCGAGCTGTTCGACTCGTTCGGCGACGATTGACCGGGCTCAGGCGAATGCCGGCGGTTATTCCGCGGGCGGCAATTCGCGCGGGCCGTCGGGCGCACGGAGTCGACGGGGTCCGCTTCGCTCCACCAACTCCCGCCCGTGGTCGCGCTGCGGGAGTGACAAACCCTCCGCGTCGCCGCCGGGCAGCGGCCGCGACGAGTGCGGCTGATGACGACGTACCTCATCATGCGCGTGGCGTTCGCGCGACGATTGAATGCCGTGTCGGGACGGCTCGTCGGCCGGCTGCCGGTCGACGGGGTCCGAACTCTCGGAGTCGACCGTGATTTTGCGAGTCCGCTTGAGCGAGAACGTGATCTCCTCGACCTCTTCGAACACCTGACGGGCGGTACGCAGCGGCTGGGTGGTGTTGTCGATCACCCGCGCAACGAACGGCGGCACCAGCGGGCGAATCCAGCGCGCCGCGGCCTTCGTCGCGTCCGGAATCGAGGGGATCAACGGTGTGGCTCGTTCGTCGTGGGCGTCGACCTCGCCGCTTGCCTCGATCTCCGCCGGCAGGCTCTCGACGTCCTCCGGGCGGTGATCCTGTGCGCCGGTGGGCAATTGGGCGAGCGCTCGGCTGGCCGCCTCCGCTTCCGCGGCGATCGGCAGGTACATGTCTTCCTCCCTTGGCTCGAATGTACGCTGCGCCGACGCGCGCCGCGGTCCCTCGAGTGCTTCCGCGACCCGGCGACGTTGCTGCTCGCGGTCGATTTCGGCCTGGGCCTCGACAGCGAGGCGGGCCTGGGTGAGTTGGTGCTCGGCCCAGAGGATTTCGGCCTCGCGGCGAACCTCGGCCCGCTTGACCGCAATCGCGGTATCCGCCTCGAGTTCGGCGCGTTCACGCTCCGCTCGCGCCGAGGCATGCCGATCCTGAGTCGTCTCGCCACGCCAGAGCCGCAGGATCATGGGCAGCAGGTAGATCAGCACAAAGAACGCGATCGTCAGCAGCCGCAGCATCAGTGCCCCGGTGCTGGCGAAAGTGAGGTCGTTCATCGCGACCCAGCGTGCGCCGAGCCCGCGACCGGCGTCCGCGACCACGTGTTGGCGCGCCTGCGTCAGCGCCTGCTCCTCGCGGGAGACTATGGCGTCCAGCTCCGGGGCCAGGCGGTCGCGAGCCGCCAAAGCGGTGTCCAGCTCATGCTGCGCATCGGCGAGAAGCTGGTTGGCGGTTCGTGTTTCGGGCCCGGCACCGGGGACTCCGGTGATTCGCGTCTGCGGGCACGCCGGCGTGGGATTGAATTCGCAGCGCGCGACCACCAAGGCCTGGTCCTGATGCAGGCGGGCCTGTTCGACCGCGTTGTCGAGCGCGGTGCGCGCATCCCGTGTCTGTCGCAGCGACGCCGACGCTTGCGCGACGGCGGGCGACGAGTCCGCGCCGCGTAGGGCCCGCTCGTCGAGGCGATGCTCGATCGATGCGGCGAACACCACCAGCGCGGCGAGTTCGCCGACGACCACGCCGACCGCCGTCGCGACCGCCGCGCGTCCGGCAATGCCTGGTCGGCCACGGTCGGGACCTGTGGCGGTGCCCCGCGTCACCGCCCCTACCAGCAGGCCGAAGACGAGGGTCAGCGGCACGATGGCAAGCACCGGCCAGCGCGCCGACTCCGAAACGGCCAAGGTCGCCACCAGCCAGGCCAGCGCGGACCCGAACAGGACGACGGCGCCGGCGACGGCATGGGTGGACCGCTCGTGACGTTCGCCGAGTTCGCGCCAGTGTCCGCCGCCAACCCAGGTGAACAGTGCCGCGATCGCCGACGTGGCCGAGCGCGACTCGGTAGCTTCGTGGGCGCTCATAAGACTGAAAAACACCTCCAAGTCCTCCAGGGTCCCAGGCCGCCGGCCGACACACCGAATCGAAGCGACCGGGTGTGGTGTTGTTCACAACGGGATCAGGGCATCCGGTGCGAAATTCCTGCGACGCGAGCAGATCAGCGGCCGTTTCGGCAGGTGACATGAGACGGTATAGGCCTATGCAGAACCACGATTATGTCACCTACGAAGAGTTCGGCCGCCGGTTCTTCGAGGTCGCCGTGACCCCCGAGCGAGTCGCGAACGCGTTTGCCGACATCGCGGGCAGTGAGTTCGCCATGGAGCCGATTGCGCAGGGCCCCGGCGGCATTGCCAAGGTCAGCGCCAACGTAAAGATCCGCGACCCGCGAGTCACGCGCCGCCTGGGTGACAGCATCACGTTCGTCATACACATTCCGCTCTCGATCGACCTCCTGCTCGACCTACGGCTGGACAAGCAGCGGTTTGTGGTCTCCGGAGACATCGCGTTGCGCGCCACGGCACGAGCCGCCGAGCCGCTGCTGCTGATCGTCGACGTCGCGAAACCGCGGCCGTCCGATATCACCGTCAACGTGTCGTCCAAATCTTTTCGCGGCGAGATATTGCGCATCCTTGCCGGCGTTGACGGTGAGATCCGGCGCTTCATCGCGCTATACGTCGCCGAAGAAATCGACAAGCCTCAGTCGCAAGCCGCACAAGTTATCGACGTCGCCCGCCAGCTGAACGAGTCCTGGCCCTAGCGTTTACCGGCCGACGAGCGATTCGCGTTCGGCTTGTCGTATCCGCCTGCGGTCCATGGCAAGCCAGTCCAGACCGGCGCCCAGGGCCAGCAGCCCTACGATTGCCGCGTCGATGCCGGCGTTGGCGTGGCCCAACGCAAAATTGACCACGCAGACCACCAACGCAAGCACCGCGGCCGCAACCGCGACGCGCCCGGTGGTGCGGCCATGGCCGAAAAGATCGCGCGAGACGTGCCTCATCAGCCCTCCTCCGCTGTTTGACGCTGGCCCGGACAGCTCCTTTTACGAGCTACCCGAAAAACCTTCCCGCCAAACGACTTCGGAACGCCGGCGCCGTTGTGCCCTTAGAGCGTCTGGTGACGCCCGAAATATTTGTGGTCTTCGCTGTAGCCGCCATAGCCACTACCGATATCGGAGTAGTCGGCGACGAACTCGATGCCTTTGATCCACTTCACCAGCTTGAAGCCGTGCTGCAACTCGTTGCGCAGCCGCAGCGGTTTGCCGTGCATGTAGGGGAGAGGTTGGTCGTTCATGTTGTAGGCCAGCATCGTCATGTGGTGATCCATCTGGCCGATGTGATGGGCGTTGTAGTAGATGCCGCCGGTGGCGCCGAGGCCCATCGAATAGAACACCACCCATTTGGCCTCGGGCAGCGGTTTGACGATGTCCATGATGGTCCGCATCTGCACGCCGCCCCACTTGGCCACGCCGGACCAGGCCTGGATGCAGAAATGCTGGCTGATCTGGTCGTGATAAGGCAGTGCCTTCAAGTCGTCGAGCGAGAACTCCATCGGGTGCTCGACCAGGCCGTAAACCTTCAGCCGCCAATCACGAAAGTCGTTCTGCTCCAACTCTTTGTACTCAACGGTCTCGGGCAGGCGGCCATTGCGCCAGTGGTGCGGCGAGATGTCTTCTTCGGTGAAAGCACCGGGCTTGGGGTCGAGCTGCTCCAGCATCCGCTGGAACGGGCCGACGAGCGCGTAACCGACCCGCTGGACGACACGTGGGTGCTTGATGGTGAACGGGGTGGCCCACACCCAGGCGACGGCGGTCACCACCATCGCCGCGGCGAAGATCCAGAAACCCATCCAGCTGTTGTCGTCGCGGGCGGCGAACATGTGGTTGAGGTTTTTCAGCGCGCTGGTCGCGAACACCAGCGTCACGTGCACGACGATGAAGAAGAGGAAATACACCAGCACCAGGAAGTGCAGCGACCGCGCGTGCTGAATGCTCAATCGCTTGCTGAGCCAGTGCACGCGTTGCGACAGCGCCGGTGACATGCCCAGCCCCGTGATCAGCGCGGCCGGGGCGGCGATGAAAACGGTGGTGAAGTACGCCAACACCTGCAGGCCGTTGTAGGCGACCCACCCGTTGTCGGCCGGCCAGTGCTCCACCGACAGGTACTGAATCGCGACCGACGCCGCGTTGGGGAAGACGTCCCAGCTGGTCGGCACGATGTGGCGCCACTGCCCGGTGGTGAACAGCAGCACGTAGAAGACCGCGCCGTTGAGCAACCACAGCACGTCGATTCCGAGGTGCCACCAGCGGGCCAACCCGATCGAGTGGCGGAAACCGGGCAGCCCGAACTGCGGCGGTAACGCGACCGTGTCGGCGTTGGCGGTCCACAGCTCGTCGTCGGGTACCGGCGGGCCCACTCGCAGCCACTCGTCCTTGCCGGGGGTGGCGTTGCGGCTGAAATAGAGCCGCGGATGGTCACAGAGAATCTGGATGCCGGTCCGGATGATGAACATCATCATGAACAGGTTGAAGAAGTGGGTCCAGCCAAGCCACGCGGGCACGCCGGGCGCCTTGGCCGGGATGTCGGCGCCGGGGTAGCGCTGGATGAACGCGTGCACCGCCGGCATGTTGTACAGCCCCTTGCCGATCGCGACCGCCGCGACCAGCGCGGCGAAGCCGATGGGGATCAGCCACATGAGGTTGAACCACTTGTCGCGGCCGACGCGCAGCTTTGGAGCGGTGGCCCGCCGGGTGAGGTCGAACCCGCCCCCGTAAGCCTCGACGTCGATCGTGTCTTCGGCGGTATGAATCTCGTTGCGGTAGTCCGGAATTGACGTCAGCGGCGTGCCCACCGCCAGTGTCGATACAGAGCCGTCGTGTGCTGCCCGATGATCGGTATTCGTCACGCGGCAGAAATTACCCCAAAGCGCTTGTACTAATTGTCCCCGATCGGGACGAAACGGACCCGCCCCGCCCCTTGCGGCCGTCGGCAATAGTTGCTCAGGGGCAAAATCCGCCGCGGCATGGGTCACCACCTCCGCAATTGCCGGATAATAGCCTCGATTCCGCCGCAAACGCGGATCCTTGGGGTGCGCTGTGAGTTTGGGCAGAGTCTTCTGGCAGGCGCCGCTAGGCCGAGTCGCGCGGCAGCACTCGGCGCACCGACCGGGTTTCGATGGCGTTGATCGTCAACGCCCTGCGGCCGATGCGCCAACCCGCGTCGGTCAACTCGTAGTCGTCGTCGTAGCGCAGGTGCCAGACGACGTCGATGACCTCGTCGGGGCGTTGCGTCCAGTGATGCGCGATGCAGGCGATGCGTCCCCGCGCGCGGTCGGGGTAGGCGATCTCGTCGTATACCTCGCCGATGATCGCGTGCTCGGTACGCGCGACCGCACCGACCGCGCCGACGGCCGCCGCGATCGCCTGGGGACCCCGATGCGAATGTATCGGCTCCAGCGCGGACGGCGGGTCCGGCACCGCCAGCTCGCCGTCGGTGGTGAAAAGTCCAGCGACAGCGTCGAATTGACGATCGTCTACGCCGGCGGCGTACCGGTGCACCAGGTCGCTGAGTCCGGCCCGGTCGTCCGCTGAAAGGGTCATGACGGGATCAGGGACAGCCGTTGCGCGCAGGCGGACAGGATGTCTTGGGCCTCTTCGATATTGGAGGTCGGCGGCATCGACAGCACGATCCGATCGGCGCCTTGATCGATCAGGCTGCCGGCGCGGTCGGCGTCGATCTTGGTGACAGCGTGACCCAGCGACACTTCGAGACCCGCCGGATCACGGCCCGCCGACGACGCTTCCTCGCGCATCAGCGCGATCAGCGCCGCCAGCTTCGGGCCCGTCACGCCGAGCGGCTGAAAGCCGTCCCCGAAACGTCCGGCGCGCCGCGCGGCCGCGCGGCTGTGCCCCCCGATGTGAATCGGGAGCCGTTCGCCGGCAACGGGTTTGGGGTAGCACATGACATCATCGAAGCCGAAGAACTCGCCGTGATAGGACGCGCCGCCGGGCTGGTCGGCCCACAGCGCGCGTAACACGGCCAACTGCTCGTCGGCCCGTCGGCCCCGGCTGTCGAAATCCGCGCCGCATGCCTCGAGCTCTTCCCTGAGCCAGCCGACGCCGACGCACAGCCGCAGCCTGCCACCCGAGAGCGCGTCGACGGTCGCGGCGCGTTTGGCAAGCACCACCGGATGGTGGTTGGGCAGCACCAAAACCCCAGTGGCCAACCCCAGCCGGCTGGTGTGGCCGGCGAGAAACGCCAATAGATCGAGGGGATCCGGAATGGGACAGTCGGCCGCCAGCCCGACCCGGCCGGAATTGTCGTAGGGATACACGCTGTCGTACCGGGTGACCAGGACCGTGTGCTCCACAACGACGATCGATTCGAACCCGCACCGCTCCAGGTGGCTCGCGAAGGCCACCATCCAACCGGGATCCGCGGTGACGCCGTCGGCGACCGGGGCGACGACGGAAACCTTCATGGCACCCGAAGCTAACAGGTGGTCCTCGTCAGACGGCGGGAGGCGCGACAGATGCGCGAACGGCCTCGGCCAGCGTCGCCGCCCGGCGATCCGTGAACACGTCCTCGAGCATCACCGGCCGGCCGCTCGGGCCGGTCAGCGGAACGCGCCAGTTCGGGTATTCGTCGGTGGTGCCGGGCTGATTCTGCGTCCTGCGGTCCCCGACGGCGTCGGTCAGCGCCACCCCCAAAAGACGCGACGGCGTGCGGCCCAGGTATCGGTGCAGCGCGAGGACGATCTGTTCGGGATCTGCCTTGTCGGGCCCGTCTTCGCTCAGCAGCCCAACCCGGCGCAGTTCGGCCAGCCAGGCCGCCAGTTCGGCGCGGTCGGACTCCAGCTCGGCCTCGACGGGCCGGGTCAGCAATCCCAGAGATTCCCGCAGCCGCACATGATCGCCGGCGAGATAGCCGGCGGTGGGTGGCAGGTCGTGGGTGGTGACCGACGACAGGCAGTATTCGCGCCAGCGCTCGGCCGGCAGGGGCCCGCCATTCCCGTCGCGATCCAATTCGAACCAGAGGATCGAGGTGCCCAGCAGGCCGCGGAGTAGTAGGTAGTCGCGCACCCACGGTTCGACCGTGCCGAGGTCCTCGCCGACGACGAGGGCGCCGGCCCGGTGTGCTTCCAGCGCGACGATGCCGATCATCGCCTCGTGGTCGTAGCGCACGTAGGTGCCCTCGGTGGGCCGCGCGCCGTCGGGAATCCACCACAGCCGAAACAATCCGATGATGTGGTCGATGCGCACGCCGCCGGCATGGCGCAGCACCGAGGAGATCAGCGCGCGAAACGGCCGGTACTCCTGCTCTTCCAGCCGGTCGGGCCGCCACGGCGGCTGCGACCAGTCCTGGCCGAGCTGATTGAACTCGTCCGGCGGCGCCCCCGCGGTCACGCCGAGCGCCATCACGTCCTGCAGGGCCCAGGCGTCGGCACCGTTGGGGTGCACGCCGACGGCCAGGTCGTGCATGACGCCGATCGCCATACCGGCCCGCCGCGCCTGCGATTGCGCCATGGCGAGCTGCTCGTCGAGCTGCCACTGCATCCAGCGGTGGAAATCGACCGTGTCCGAATGCTTTTCGACGAATCGGGCCACCCCGGCTCCCGTGGGATGCCGCAGGAAGCTCGGCCAGTGATGCCAGTCGCCGCCATACTTCTCGGCCAGCGCACACCAGGTGGCGAAGTCGTCGAGGGCGCGGCCCTCACGGTCCCGGAATGCCGCGTAGGCCAGCTCACGACCCGCCGATCGGGGTGCCCGATGCAGTAGCTTGAGCGCCGACCGCTTGGCCAGCCAGGCGCTGTCGCGGTCGATGGCGTCGACCTCGGCGACCCGTTGCTGGACTTCCGAACGCAACCGCCGCACCCGGCCGCGCTTGGTCAGTTCGGAGTATTCGGGGATGGTCTCGACGCGAAGGTAGAGCGGGTTGAAGAAGCGGCGCGACGTCGGCAGGTACGGCGACGGCTCCATCGGGATCGTCGGGGTGGCTGCGTGCAGCGGATTGACCAGAACATAGTCGGCGCCGTGGCGGGATGCGGACCACACCGCGAGGTCGGTCAGATCGGTCAGGTCGCCGACGCCCCACGAGTGTCGGGACCGCACGCTGTAGAGCTGAGCGGCGAGCCCCCACGCGCGGCGGGCGCCGAGCTGCTCCGGCAGCCCCAACCAGTCCGGCGTCATGATGAGCGCCGCGCTGGTCTCGGAGTCACCGGAACGCAAATGCACCCGGTGGTAGCCCAGCGGCAGGTCGGCCGGCAAGACAAAGCTGGCCTCCCCGACCCAGCGGCCATCCAGATCGAACGGGGGAGAGAAGTTGTCAACCTGCTGGATCCCGCCGTGCACCGTGCCGTCCTCGAGCCGCAACCACACCTCCGCGGGATGACCGTGCGTCACGTGCGCCCAGAACCGCGTCGGTGCGCCGGTGCGCCCGACGATGGTCGCCGGCAGCCGACGTTCCCAATACGCGCGAAGTTGCGCCGTCATGGCAGCGTTGCGCTCCTGCTCGGTGCCTGCCGCCACACCGAGGGCCGCGAGCACCGCCACCAGCGTGCTCTCGCTGACCTGCACCCCCCGGCCCGTCCAGTCCTCGTAGGCGGTCGCGATGCCGAACCGCCTGGCAAGTTCGACCAGCGAGGGTGCGAGCTCAGTCATGCCGCCCATCTTGCGTCCATGACCCGACCGGCAGCGACTCGGCTCGGCGTCGCCTTGCTTTGCCGGCGACCGATCCACCCACTGTTCGCTCGCACGTCGGCAAACGTTCAACCAAACGCCTCGTCAACAGGACGAAGCCGCAAATTGCCGCTACCATTCCTAGGACACCAAGAAATCCGGCCGGGGGGTCAGCGGGGCTGGGTTCAGGGATATAGCAATACGTAAAAGCGAACGCGAACCGCGCCACATGGCGATGTGTTTGCGGGTGCCTTACGGTTATCGGGTAGTTCGCGCGCCGGACGACGTCCAGGCGTTCTAGCAGACCGGATGGTGAAAATAACGTGGCGGAGGAAAGTCGCGGGCAGCGTGGGTCGGGATACGGCCTCGGGTTGTCGACCCGGACCCAGGTAACCGGTTATCAGTTCCTGGCCCGGCGGACGGCAATGGCGCTGACCCGCTGGCGGGTCCGGATGGAGATCGAGCCCGGGCGCCGGCAGAACCTGGCCGTCGTCGCGTCCATTTCCGCGGCGCTCGTGATCTGCCTGGGAGCGTTGCTGTGGTCGTTCATCAGCCCGTCGGGCCAGATCAACGAGTCGCCGATCATCGCGGACCGCGACTCGGGCGCGCTGTACGTCCGCGTCGGTGACAAGTTGTACCCGGCGCTGAATCTGGCGTCGGCGCGCCTGATCACGGGGCGCCCGGACAACCCGCACCTGGTTCGCTCAAGCCAGATCGCCAAGCTTCCGCGCGGCCCGATGGTCGGCATCCCCGGTGCGCCGTCCACCTTCGGCCCCACCAGCCCCTCCTCGTCGTCATGGCTGGTGTGCGACACCATCGCCTCGACCGGAGCCGGGTCGCCGTCGGGGGTGACCGTGACGGTGATCGACGGCACCCCGGACCTCGGTGGCCACCGCCGGGTGCTGAACGGATCGGACGCGGTGGTGCTGAGCTACGGCGGCGACGCATGGGTCATCCGGGACGGGCGCCGGTCGCGTGTTGACGGCGCGAACCGGGCGGTGCTGCTGCCGCTCGGAATGACGCCCGAGCAAGTCAGCATGGCGAAGCCGATGAGCCGCGCCCTGTTCGACGCGTTGCCGGTGGGGCCCGAACTGACCGTGCCGGAAATCCAGAACGCGGGCGCGGCGGCGACGTTCCCCGGAGCTCCCGGTCCGGTGGGCACCGTGCTGGTCACCCCGCAAATTAGTGGGCCGCAACAGTATTCGCTGGTGCTGGCCGACGGCGTCCAGACGCTGCCACCGTTGGTGGCCCAGATTCTGCAGAATGCCGGCGGCCCGGCCAACGCCAAGCCCGTGACCGTCGAACCCGCGGCCCTGGCCAAAATGCCGGTCGTCAACAAGCTGGACCTCTCGTCCTATCCGGACAACCCGTTGAACGTGATGGACATCCGGGAGAACCCGGCGACCTGCTGGTGGTGGGAGAAGACGTCCGGAGAGAACCGGGCTCGCGTTCAGGTCATCTCCGGGCCGACCATTCCGGTCGCCCAGGGCAACACCAACAGGGTGGTGTCGCTGGTGAAGGCCGACACGAGCGGTCGCGAGGCCGACCAGGTCTACTTCGGACCCAACTTCGCGAACTTCGTGGCCGTCACCGGTAACGACCCCGGCGCCAAGACGACCGAATCCCTGTGGTGGCTCACCGATGCGGGCGCCCGGTTCGGAGTGGACGACACCCGTGATGTCCGCGAGGCGTTGGGGTTGCAAACGAAGCCCAGTCAGGCCCCGTGGGTGGCGCTGCGCCTGCTGCCGCAGGGACCGACGCTGTCGCGAGCGGATGCGTTGGTCCAGCACGACACCCTTCCGATGGATATGTCCCCTGCAGAGTTGGCGGTACCGAAGTGAAACGTGGTTTTGCCCGGCCCACACCGGAAAAGCCTCCGGTAATCAAGCCGGAAAACATCGTCCTACCAACGCCATTGAGCGTTCCTCCACCGGAGGGCAAACCGACGTGGCTGATCGTGGTGGGCGTTCTCGTCGTCGGCCTGCTGATCGGCATGGTGGCGATGGTCTTCGCCAGCGGCTCGCGCGTATTCGGCGGCGCCGGAGCGATTTTCCCGATCTTCATGATCGGTGGTGTCGCGATGATGATGTTCGGTGGCCGGTTCGGCGGCCAGCAGCAGATGAGCCGGCCGAAGCTGGACTCGATGCGCGCCCAGTTCATGTTGATGCTGGACATGCTGCGCGACACCGCCCACGAGTCGGCCGACAGCATGGACGCCAACTACCGGTGGTTCCACCCCGCACCCGACACGCTGGCGGCCGCGGTGGGGTCGCCGCGGATGTGGGAACGCAAGCCCGACGGCAAGGACCTCAACTTCGGTGTCGTCCGAGTCGGCGTGGGCATGACGCGTCCCGAGGTGACGTGGGGTGAACCCCAGAACATGCCGACCGACATCGAGCTGGAGCCGGTGACCGGTAAGGCGCTACAGGAGTTCGGGCGCTATCAAAGCGTCGTCTACAACCTGCCCAAGATGATTTCCCTGCTGGTCGAGCCGTGGTACTCCCTGGTCGGCGACCGCGAGCAGGTACTGGCGCTGATGCGGGCGATTGTGTGCCAGCTGGCGTTCTCACACGGCCCCGACCACGTGCAGATGGTCGTGGTGACTTCCGACCTGGAGGAGTGGGACTGGGTCAAGTGGCTGCCGCACTTCGGCGACCCGCGGCGCCAGGACGCGGCGGGCAATGCGCGGATGGTGTACGCGTCGGTGCGTGAGTTCGCCGCCGAGCAAGCCGAATTGTTCGCCGGCCGTGGCTCGTTCACGCCCCGGCACGCAAGTTCGTCGGCGCAGACCCCCACGCCCCACACGGTCATCATCGCGGACGCCGTTGATCCCCAGTGGGAGTACGTGATCAGTGCCGAGGGTGTCGACGGGGTGACGTTCTTTGACCTCACCGGGTCGTCGATGTGGTCATCCGTGCCCGAACGCACGCTGCGATTCGACGAGAAGGGCGTGATCGAGGCGCTGCCCCGCGACCGCGACACCTGGATGGTGATCGACGAGAAGCCCTGGTTCTTCGCACTGACCGACCAGCTCAGCGCCGCGGAGGCCGAGGAATTCGCGCAAAAGCTGGCGCGCTGGCGCATCGCCGAGGCGTACGAGGAGATCGGCCAGCGGGTGGCCCACATCGGCGCTCGGGACATCTTGTCCTACTACGGAATTGACGATCCGGCCGACATCGACTTCGACGCGCTGTGGGGTAGCCGCACCGACACCATGGGCCGGTCGAGGTTGCGCGCGCCGTTCGGCAACCGCTCCGACAACGGCGAGCTGCTGTTCTTGGACATGAAGTCGCTCGACGAGGGCGGCGACGGGCCGCACGGCGTCATGTCCGGGACAACAGGTTCGGGTAAGTCGACGCTTGTGCGAACGGTGATCGAGTCGCTGATGCTCAGCCACCCGCCCGAGGAGCTGCAGTTCGTTCTGGCCGACCTCAAGGGTGGGTCCGCGGTCAAGCCCTTCGCGGGGGTGCCGCACGTCTCGCGGATCATCACCGACCTCGAAGAAGACCAGGCGCTGATGGAGCGCTTCCTGGACGCGCTGTGGGGCGAGATCGCCCGCCGCAAGGCGGTGTGCGACAACGCCGGCGTCGACGACGCCAAGGAGTACAACAGCGTGCGGTCCAGGATGCGCGCCCGCGGCCAGGACATGCCGCCGCTGCCGATGCTCGTGGTCGTCATCGACGAGTTCTACGAGTGGTTCCGCATCATGCCGACCGCCGTCGACGTCCTCGACTCGATCGGCCGGCAGGGCCGCGCGTATTGGATCCACCTGATGATGGCGTCGCAGACCATCGAGAGCCGGGCCGAAAAGCTCATGGAGAACATGGGATATCGCTTGGTGCTGAAGGCCCGCACCGCGGGTGCGGCGCAGGCGGCCGGTGTGCCCAATGCGGTGAACCTCCCGGCCCAAGCGGGTCTCGGTTACTTCCGTAAGAGCCTCGAGGACATCATCCGGTTCCAGGCCGAGTTCCTGTGGAGGGACTACTACCCGCGCGGGATCGACCTCGACGGCGACGAGACGCCGCAGCTGGTCCACAGCATCGATTACGTACGCCCGCAATTGTTTACGAACTCGTTCACCCCGCTCGAGGTGAGCGTCGGCGGGCCGGACGTCGACACGGTGGCCGCCGAGTCGAATGGCGAGGCGCTCGAGGTCGAGTCCCTCGAGAGCGAGGACGACGAAGAGGGGATCAGGACACCGAAGGTCGGCACGGTGATCATCGATCAGCTCCGCAAGATCGATTTCGAGCCGTACCGGTTGTGGCAACCGCCGCTGACCCAGCCCGTCGCCATCGACGAGTTGGTCAACCGCTTCCTCGGCCGCCAGTGGCAACACGACTACGGCACCGCCAGGGATCTGGTGTTCCCGATCGGGATCATCGACCGCCCGTTCAAGCATGACCAGCCACCGTGGACGGTCGACACCTCCGGGCCCGGCGCCAACGTGCTGATTCTGGGCGCCGGCGGCTCGGGCAAGACCACCGCATTGCAGACACTGATCTGCTCGGCCGCGCTGACCCACACCCCGGAGCAGGTTCAGTTCTACTGCCTGGCCTACAGCAGCACCGCGCTGACGACCGTCGCCCGGCTGCCCCACGTCGGTGAGGTGGCCGGCCCAACGGATCCCTACGGTGTGCGCCGAACGGTGGCCGAACTGCTGGCGCTGGTGCGGGAGCGCAAGCGCAGCTTCCTCGAATACGGGATCGCGTCGATGGAGGTGTTCCGGAGGCGCAAGTTCGGTGGCGAGGCCGGCCCGGTGCCCAACGACGGGTTCGGCGATGTCTACCTCGTGATCGACAACTACCGGGCCCTGGCCGAGGAAAACGAGGTGCTGATCGAGCAGGTGAACATGATCATCAACCAGGGGCCCTCTTTCGGGGTCCATGTGGTGGTCACCGCCGATCGGGAATCGGAGCTGCGCCCGCCGGTCCGGAGCGGTTTCGGTTCCCGGGTCGAGTTGCGACTGGCAGCGGTGGAAGACGCCAAGCTGGTGCGGTCGCGGTTCGCCAAGGACGTTCCGGTCAAGCCGGGGCGCGGCATGGTCGCGGTCAACTACGTCCGACTCGACAGCGACCCGCAGGCGGGTCTGCACACGTTGGTGGCGCGGCCCGCGCTGGCCAACACGGCCAACAACGTCTTCGAGTCCGACAGCATCGTCGACGCCGTCAGCCGCGTCGCGAGCGGCCAGGCGACGCCGGTCCGCCGGCTGCCCGCCCGGTTCGGCGTGGAGCAGGTGCGCGAGCTGGCCGCCCGGGATACCCGCCAAGGCGTGGGTGCGGGCGGAATCGCCTGGGCCATATCGGAATTGGACCTGGCGCCGGTCTATCTCAATTTCGCCGAGAATGCCCACCTGATGGTGACGGGCCGTCGCGAATGTGGTCGAACCACGACGCTGGCCACCATCATGTCCGAGATCGGCCGTTTGTACGCGCCGGGCGCCACCAGCGCCCCGGCACCTCCGCCGGACCGGCCGTCGGCCCAGGTGTGGCTGGTCGACCCACGCCGTCAGCTGCTGACCGTGCTGGGCTCCGAGTACGTCGAGAAATTCGCCTACAACCTCGACGGCGTGCAGGCCATGATGGGTGAGCTCTCCGCGGTGCTGGCCAGTCGCCAACCGCCCCCAGGGCTGTCCGCGGAAGAGTTGTTGTCGCGGTCATGGTGGAGCGGGCCGGAGATCTTCCTGATCGTCGACGACGTCCAGCAGCTTCCCCCGGGCTTCGACTCGCCGCTGCATCAGGCCGCGCCCTGGGTGACCAGGGCGGCCGACGTCGGCTTGCACGTCCTCGTGACGCGGACGTTCGGCGGCTGGTCGTCGGCCGGCAGCGACCCGATCCTGCGGGCACTGCACCAGGCGAACGCACCATTGCTGGTGATGGACGCCGACCCCGACGAGGGCTTCATCCGCGGCAAGATGAAGGGTGGCCCGCTGCCCCGAGGCCGAGGCCTGCTGATGGCCGAGGACACCGGCGTGTTCGTTCAGGTGGCGGCGACCGAACTGCGCAAGTAGGTCACTCCCAGCGCAGCGGTAATGACTTGAGCGCGAAGGACTTTGACGGGAACTTGATTTCCGGGGCGTAGTCCGTCGGCACCTCGAAGTCGGGGATCTGCCGAAGCCATTCGCCGACGATCACCGTCAGCTCGATCCGTGCCAGATGGGAACCCAGGCAGCGGTGCGGTCCACCGCCAAATCCCCAGTGGCGGTGCACTTTTCCGTCCATGACCAGGTCATCGGTGGACCAGGCGTCGCTGCCGTCGCGGTTGACCGCGGCCATGCACAACCGGACCTGAGAGCCCGGCGGCAGCGTCATGCCGCCGACGTCGACGAACTCGGTGACGATCCTGGGCGCCACCGGCGCCGGCGGCTGCAGTCGAATGATCTCTTCGATGAAAACCCTTATTTGCTTGGGATTGCCGCGAAGCTCGGCGCGCAACTGCGGCCTGCGCGCCAGCTCGAACAGAGAAAAGCCGATGATCGCCGTCACCGTGTCCAAACCCGCCAGGATCAACAGGTGGCTCATGCCCAGCAGCTCGAGATCGGTGAAATCGCCCGGTCCGGTCATCACCCGCGACAGCATGTCCGGGCCCGGCTCCTCGCGGCGCTGTTGGACCGCCGCGCTGAGATACTCGAGCAGCTCCAGCTCTCCTGCCTGGATCTCGGCGATGGTGACGTTTTCCTTGTCGCCGATGATGGCGTCTTTCCATGCGATAAGTCGATCACGGTCCTCCAGCGGCAGACCGTAGAGGTCGAGGAAGGCCTGAAACGGGTAGAGCCTGGCGAAATCCGCCATGACCTCGCACTCGCCCCGGCCGGCGAGCTCCCCGATCATCTCGGCCGCGTGCCGCTGCAGCACCGGCTGAGACTTGCTGAGCGCGGCCGGGCTGAAATACGGCTGCAGGATTTTGCGGTAGCGGGTGTGCTGCGGCGGGTCGAACGCCAGCGGGAGCACCGGCAACGGATCCGAGGGCGGTTGCAGGATCGTTGACGAAAAGACCTTGGGATTGCGCAGCGCGGCAAGCACATCCTCGCGTCGCGTCAGGTAGTAGTAGCCATTCATGAACACCACGGGCCCGGCGTCGCGCAGCGTCTTCCATCCGACCCCGCGGTCTTCGGCCATCGGCAACGTGTGATAGTCGAGGCGCGGTAGGTAGAACGTGCCTGGCTGCCAATCGCCAAGGGTGCTCATGCGCTCCGATCTCCGCTTGTCTTTTCCGGTTTTGGTTTCCGAGTCACCGATGCGGCCGGCCAATACCGGCAAGCAATCTTCTAGACTCTAGCGACCGCCTGATCTACCCGCCGATTTGTCAAGTCCGATCCGCTGCACACGTCGAGCCGTCGGGGGAGGAAGCCGTGAGGGTTCGTCTCGAAAAGTCGAAATGCGTGGGCCACGCGCAGTGCTACGCCGTCGACCCAGACCTGTTCCCCATCGATGAGTCGGGCTATTCGATCCTCGAGGAGCACGAGGTAGCGCCCGGGGATGCGCAGTTGACTCGCGACGGTGTGGCTTCGTGTCCGGAAATGGCGCTGATCCTCGACGAGGATTGACGGCCGAAAAGCAAACTGCGGGTGAACACCCGGTTGTCGCAAATGAACAGAAGCTGGCCTGGAATGAATAGTGGCTGGCGGGTAACCAAAACGTCGCGCAGTTGGTCGAGCGCGCCTGCCATCACCGGCTAATGTCTTGTGCGAGCGGCAGTTCGGGCAAAAGTGAGCTGTCGCTCGGTTGCTGACAGTGGGGGTGAACTAGGCGGAATGCGCATGTCCTTCCTGGCCGGACACCGGGCCGTTCGGTTTGCCGAGTCGAAAGACCCCCGTCAGTGGCTCGCCTAGGGTCAGCGCGGTCCCTGAGGTGGCAATTGGCGACAACGCCCGTCGACCAAATTGCCACCCTGCCCACAGATTGTCTGACGGCTGCGATCGCAAGCGCGATCACAGCCAACTGAGGAGGACACGGTGTTGGACTTCGCGGCGTTACCGCCCGAAATCAATTCCGGTCTGATGTATGCGGGTCCGGGGTCGGGGCCGATGTTGGCGGCGGCTGCTGCATGGGATGAGTTGGCCGCGGAGTT
>NZ_MBES01000046.1 GCF_001954195.1 Mycobacterium sp. IS-1264
GGCTTGACCGCAACCAGTATGACCGTTGGTACGGCCGCTTACTCAGCGCCCGAACAGTTAATGGGCAACCACATCGATGGACGGGCCGATCAGTACGCCCTAGCCGCCACCGCGTATCACCTTCTCACTGGCACAACGCTTTTCCCTAGCGAAAATCCTGTCGCTATCATCAGTTCACACCTCACGAGCCCGCCCCCTAGAATCAGCGTCATCCGACCCGAATTGGCGGCCCTCGACGAGGTCCTTGCACTGGCTTTGGCGAAAAATCCGGGTGACCGATTCGCTCGCTGCACGGACTTCGCCGACGCGTTAGGTGAGCGCATCGACGCCCAAACGGGCGTTCGAGCCACTAACGCCGAGCTAACCCTGCCAGCGCGAGTTGGTTCGCCGGCCGCACAGCGATCACCCGCCCGACGCGGGCAACGCCGTACCCGAAAGCGGAGTAGACGGCTCCGTGCCGCGCTAAGCGTTTGCGCGGTGCTGCTTATCGCCGGGGCGGCAGCGATTGTGGTTCCCAAGATCAACTCCGCCGACGGCGGTCAGGTCGCAGAAGATGCTCGCCGAGACGCCCGCCTAGCGGCGCAGCGCTACTTAGAGGCGCTGGCGCAAGGCCAAGCCTCGGCGGCGCTAGGCTTGGCCGCATCCCAGCCAAGCTCTACCCAGTTCCTCACTGATGCGGTTTTGCAACATCAGATCGCCGGTGCGCCGATTACCGGCCTCATGGTGGACAGCGCAGACACCGACGGCGCGGCACCTCCCGACGCCCAACGGGTAATCATTGCAGCACAATTCGGCGATACTTTGTCACAAGCGAGCGTTTGGTTACGCAAGAAAGCGGACCAATGGCGCCTGGATAACTCAACTGCCTCCGTGCCGCTAGGACCCGCGGGTGTGCAGAACGAGTCGTTGAAAGCCGTTGCGGTCTGGGGTGTACCAACCAACGGAGTAAACCCGATCACCGTTTTTCCTGGAATACTTCAGTTTTCGTCGTCCAACCGGCTCGTGGATATCACCTCACCGCCCGTACCGGTGCTGCTTGATTCCCTGACCCCTGACGCGCCCGCTCCCACGGTACGGCTCACCGCGACCCTTAATGACGCAGGCCGGCAAAGCCTCAATGCCGCGATGGAGGCCCGAGTACGGCGTTGCTATGCCGGTGGACCTCCGGACCCGAATTGTCCGCATCAACGCGACTGGAGCCCCATGCCCGCTAGGCCGATATCGCCGACACCCGGCCGCTTTACCAACATGGCCTACAACTTCGATCCCTTGACTATGCAGGTTCACGTGACCGGAACAGGTTTCTGGACCTCCCAAACCCCTGACGACACCAAAAACTCCTTCAATTCCATCTGGGATGTCAGCAAGGACCCCCCTGTCTTTGTGCGCGGAGGCGCGGAGTGATGCCGGCCCGGCGCGGTCGCTGAGTAGGTGAACTACGCGTCCTGCGGATCGGTCCGGTCGCCGCCGACCACGACGCGGGCTCGCGTCACGGCGGCTTCCTTGTCCGATTCGCCTCCGGCACCACGGGCCAGCATGCCAGCCGGCGACATCGGCATCGCGCTACCGCCCATCCCGGTTGAGGCGGTGGGACCGCGCACATCGGCGGCGTTCAGCACGCCCGCACGCAAGCTGGTCGGCCTGCCTCCGGTCTCCGGCTCGAAACTGCTCGTGGGCCGCGTGTAGCTGGTGAGTGCGGCACCCGGGAGCCCGCCGACTCCACTGCCGATGCCGCCCACGCCCGCGGCGCCAGCCCCGCCCGCGCCGCCGGCACCGGCCAGCACGGGTTCCGCAAGCGCACCGGCCGAAGCGGCATTCGGCGCCCCAGCCGCCGAGAACAGCCCCGTCATCGATGACATGAGCCCCTGCGGCATGCTGCCGAAGCTTTGAACCGCCTCCATCGGCGCTTTGAACGCATCCTGCAGCGGCTGCATCAACCCGGACACCATCGACATGGGCTGCTGCATGAGCGAACTCATCGAGCTGCCCGCTTCGGCCG
The DNA here is from genome assembly GCF_001954195.1 of Mycobacterium sp. IS-1264. Lineage (GTDB taxonomy): Bacteria > Actinomycetota > Actinomycetes > Mycobacteriales > Mycobacteriaceae > Mycobacterium. The sequence goes on from NZ_MBES01000046.1 coordinate 2,000, forward strand.
GCGCCGAGCCCGCCTGCCCCGCGGTCTGACCGGTCTGATTCGCTGCCTGTACAGCGTCGTTCATACCGGTCTGCGCCGCCGCTTGGGCGACCGACTCGGCCGCCGCCGCCGGGGCGGCCGGCGACGCCCCCATTGGCGCGAGGGGCGGCGGGACGGCCAATGCGGCGGTCAACACGCTCAGCGCAGCGGAATACGCCCAGCCCACGCTCGAATTGTGCGGCCAGTGATGCCCGTGATACTCCGCGTTTCGTTCGAGGATTCCCGGAGTGTTCTGGCCGAAAAAGTTCGTGGCGGTCAACACCTCTGTTTCCCTGCGGTTGGTTATCGGTATCACCGACGGGATCACCGAGGACCGGGCGATCGTAAAGGCCTCCACGGCGGACTGCGTGATGCCGATCTTGTGCGCCGTCCAGCCCACGAGTGTGTGCAATCCGGCGTTGAGCCCGGTGTTCGTCACCAACGAGGCAAGGGCGCCGACACCCTGCCAGCTCGCGGCCGTGGCCATCGCGTTGACAGTGGAAAGGCCTGCGGCGAGTTCTTTGTTTGTGGTCTCGGTGAGCCAGACCGCGTTGTTGGCGACCACCGACGCCGGGTTGCCCGCCTCGAAGATCAGCGCCACCAGCTCGGGAGGGCCGTTGAACCTAGGGTCGGCCATATTGGCTGTTTAGAGCTGTAGCGCGTCGATCGCGTCAACCGCGGGGCCGACGGCGCCAGCCAGGCCTTGCGCGCCTGAGAAACCGGCCCGCTGCGCGACATGCTCGCCCGCGGTGGTCAGGTAGGCCGCGCCGGCGGCGTTGAGCGCCGCCGCGAACTCCGCGGAATCGGCATCCGGGGCCATCGGCGTCACCCCGGTGAGCGCGGCAGCGCCGGCAGCGGTCGTGGCAGCCATCTCCTCGCTGATGCCGGCCTCCGCCGCCGACGACAAGTTGACGGCACCCGGAACCATTTCATACAGTCCGCTCATTTTTTTGCCTCCGTGCTCTCATTGCCCGGTTCACCCGTAGGGGTCATACCCCCTACGTTCGAGCTTCCCACCAGGTAAGTTGTGTCCGCTGAAAATCGGCGGAATTGCCTGATTCTAAGGTGGCCGCAGGTGGGTGTCGACTCACCCTCGCTACGGCATTTACTGGAGCGACCGACCGCCCCGTTCGGATCACGCTATTCCGGGACTCCTACCAGCACTCCCTCCATCGCCCCGTCCGTCGTGACCAGCAGGCCACGTCCGGGGGGAAGTTGCTGGGCGCTGACCCGGCCGAACACTTTGACCGCCGCCGGATCGTTGTCCATGAACAAGGTGGGTGCTCGCGAACTGGTCAGCTTCTGCAGGAACGGATTGGTCACCGAGATCCCGGCCCAGTTGCCTGGCAGGCGCGAGGCGATCACGTGCAGCCCGATCTCCCGGCTGCGCTCGATCAATCCCCACAAGGGCGCCGTCGCCGCGTTCTTTCCGATGATTCCGTGCGGACGCAGCTCCTGCTCGTCGTCGATCAGGACGAAGTGGTGCGGACCCTCCCACGTGCTGCGGCTGAGCAACTCCTCCTGGCTCAGACCCGACGGAGGCAGGCGATCGCGCATGATCGCGGCCAACCCCTCTATCACCTCGTCGACGTCCTCAGCCGTGTAGGCATAGGCGCGCACGTGCGGGCCGCGGATCTTGCCGATGAGCGACGTCTTGGGATCGATGATGGTGATCTGTGCCTGCTCGGGATCGAACCGGCTCATGATCGCCTGGCCGAACGCCGCCAACGTGGTGGTCTTCCCGCACAGCTGCCGGCCCAAGACGAGCATGTTCGGCACCGTTCGCGCCGGCAAAACCACTGGCTGCAAAGCGCTTTCGCCGATCGCGAAGGGGATGTTGAGCGGATCGGCCGCCTCGGCGGTACCCGCGAACGCGCCGATAATCTGGCCGAGCTCAACCCGCTCCGGAAGTCGCGCCAACCTCTCCAGCCTGCCCGCACCCGTCACTTCGGCAATGACCGCGCCCATCGCGCGCGTCGCAATTCGCTCGCCGGTGGCCGACGTGAGTTCCGGCATCCCGACGAGCAACTCGTGTCCCTGCCGGGTGACGCCGAAGCCGGGCCGGTCCAGGGTGTTGCGGGCCGCCTTCCTGCGCTCGAAGCCCTCGCCCATCTGCGTCTCGTCGGGGTTGCTCAACCGCAGCTGGATCCGCGCGTTCGACACGTTGACCAGCCCCTGCTTTTGCCCCACCAGCCACGCCGTGGCGCTGGTCATGACGTGGACGCCGTAGGACAGGCCCTGGCGAGCGATCGCGATGAGACGGTCGCCGATTGAGGGATCCTTCTCGTAGAGGTCGCTGAAGTTGTCGACGACTAGGAACACATCGCCGAACTTGTCGTCCGGATCGGTGCCGGCTCCCGCCGCGTCCGTGCCGAATCGTCGCTCCCGAAATTCGGAGATGTCGATTTGGTACTGCTTGAACGACGCCTCGCGGGCCAGGATCAATCCCTCGATCGAAGCGATGGTCCGCGACACGCCCTCGGTGTCCGTCTGACTGACGACAGACGCCACGTGCGGCAGGTCTTCGACCGGGTAAAGCGACGCCCCGATGCCGAAGAACGTGACCCGTTCGGGCCGATACATCAGCGCCGCCGAGGCCATCAACGTCATCAGCGTGGTGGACTTGCCGCGCTGAGCCGTCGCGACCACCATGACGTTGTCCATCTCGGCGTCGATGACGTGGACCCGTTGATCGTGCTCTTCGGGAATGTCCACAATGCCGACCGGGAACACCAGTCCGGGGTTCTCGCCGTAGTCGACATGCCATGGCTTACCGCGCCAGCGCGCCACGAGCGCATCGATTGGCTCACTGACTTCCAAAGGCGGAAGCCAGATTTGGTGCGGCGGACGTGCCGGGTGGGAGGTCAGCGACTCCCGGATGATGTCGACGAGCTTCTTCTTGCGGAATCCGTCGGCGTGGAAAAGGAACTCGTCGGGCTCCTCGGGCTCGTCGGCGACGGCTAGTGCTGCGCTGTCCGCCTCGCTGAGCGGCTGGTACGCCCAGGTAAGGGCACGCGGTTGGGAAAAGCTAACGTCCACAGTCTTGTTCACGTTGACCACCCGCTTGGGCACCACGAATGGTGCCGACACGTAGAAGCACCGGAACTGCTCCAGGTCGCGTGGTCCTACCTTGAGCAGGGCGTACCCGTTTTCTTTCGACGGAAGATGCAGCGCCGCGTCGCTACCGATCACGTCACGGGAATCTTCCGCGGTCTCGGCGCGCAGCGCTACACGGAAGGCGATGTTGCTCTTGGCTTTACTCAGCGACGACAGATCCAATCGCTGACCGCCGAGCGTGAAGAAGACGTTACAGCCGCGGCCCTCCTGGCCGATGTGGATGACCAGATCGATCCACTCGGGATGATGAATGAACAACTCGAGGTACTCATCGATGATCACCAACAGGATCGGGACCGGCTCGAGGTCCCGGCCGGCGAGCCGCATCTCCTCGTACTCGTTGGCGTCACGCGCACCGGCTTCCTTGAAAAGCCGGTAACGCCTTGCGATTTCGCCGTTGATCGCCTTGCGCATCCGCTCGGCCAGGTGACGGTCATCCTTGCCGAGGTTGGACAACGAGCCCGCCACGTGCGGAAAGCCCTGCAGGTCCTGGGCCGCCGACTCGAACTTCATGTCGACGAAGATCACGATGAACGTTTCCGGCGAATGCGTCAGCGCAATCCCGCTGCACAGGGACAGGAAGTACTCCGACTTCCCCGAGCCTGACGTTCCGATCACGACGGAGTGAAACCCGAAGCCACCAAAGTCCTTGGCGCGCAGGATGACATATTGCAGCTCGCCGCCCTGCTTGACACCGACGGGCACCATCGCCCACTTGTGGTCGCCGCGGCCACGGCTCTCGGCCCACAGCCTGTCGACGTCCAACTCGCGCGGATCGCTGATGCCCAGCGCCCGCAGCAATTCGCCGCCCTGGCTGTCGGTCTCCGACAATTCCCCGGCGGTCATTGGAGACCAGCGGGCGAGCGCGCGTGCGTACCGATTGGCGGTGCTCTCCGCGAGCATGTCCGCGACCGCATAGAAGGTGCCGCGGTGCGTGAGCCTGCCCTCGTGCAGCCCGAAACGTTCGCTGTCGTCAGTGAACCCGACGCCGACGCCCGGCCGCGTCGCCAGCCGCAACACGGTGATGCCGGCCATGCCCTTCTGCCCGGTCACACCTTCCCACTGCTCGGGCGTGCCGACGTTGTCGTCGACGATCACCCAGTGTGGGCCTAGCGCGAGCCCAGGCGCCGACTCCATCGGCGACGGCATTGACGTGGGGCTGGTTCCGACCGGTGGCGCCCACGGGCCGCGGCCCTTGCGGTGCAGCTCGGAGTCGAGCGCCTCTTCCAGTTCGGTCGGTGACGCGAACACCAACCGGCGCAGCCCGCACGCGTCGAACATCTCATCGTGCTGGTTGTGGGGGAGCCACACAATCCACGACCACTGCTCGGGATGACGGGTGACGACCATCAGCTTGAGATCGTTCGGGCCGTGATAGACGGCCAGGGAGCACAGGATTGCGCGGGCAAAACTATGCAGTTCGCCCGGATCGTCGCCGATGAAGCTGAATCCGGGTTTCGCCCGCAGGCTCAGCACCTTGCCGATCCCGCGAATTTTGCTCTGCTCGAGGATGAAATCCCTTAGCGCGCCGCCGGTTACCGGTTCGAGCTCTTCCCCGACGGGCACGTCCGGCCACTGCAGTGACACCGCCGATTCGCTGGCTTGCTGCACACCGATGCCCAGGCGGACGTCGAGGAAATCCGAGTCCGCTACGCGGCGTTCCCACATCCGTGGACCACCGATGACGGTGTCCAGTTTCTGCGGATCACCGTGCACGAAAAGTTGGCTGCGTCGCTGTTCCTGAGCGGCGCGCTGGACTTCCTCGCGGTCTTCGTCGAGTTGGCGTAGATAGCTGCGGCGCGCCTTTTCCTGTTCACCCCAACTGATTCGGCGACCGCGGCCGAAGCGCCCGCTGAACATCAGTGTCCCGAAGCCGACCAGACCGATCATCGGGAAGAACCCTGACTGCAACGATCGAATCCCCGAGGCGTACATCACCACGAGCGTGCCGATGATCCCAACCAGCAGGGCGGGCAGCGCGATCATCAGCAGGATGTTGCGCGGCTCCCGCTCGGGCAGCGCCAGCGGCGCGGCGACCGCGACCCGGACGGGCGGAACACTCGGTGGCGGCTTGCGCCTGCCCCGGACGAAACCCCGTTTGGACATTGCTTAACCCCCGCTTGCCTGATCGTTGGAATCGGGAATGGGCGCCACGGCTCCGCCTCCGGACACTGCATCGCGCGACACCAAGGCGGCATCGCGACTGATCGCCGGCCCGGGCGCGAACGTACGCACTATCGGCCAGGGCGCTTGCACGGCCAAGCGTGGATCCATCCCCAGTGCCTTCAGTGTCCGCTGATCCGATTGGATCCCGTACCGAACACCTTGCGGTGAAAGCCAGTACAGGCTTTCCCGGGTGTCGGAGGTGCTGACGCCGCTTGTCGTCGTGACGAAGTTTGCCGCGCCCGGCAGCATCAATGTCTGTTGTGCCTCAGGTGAATTGGGATCACGGTCGTCGCGGACCAGATGCACAATTCGATCATCCATACCGATCGAGACCGGCAAACCCCGCCCGCTGAAGACGGTGATCCTGGCCTGCGGGTCGCCGGGCTGCTTCTCCCAGCCGACGCATGTCACCGGATTGGCCGAGGTGTCGATGAATTCCATCTTTCCCGACGGGTAGTAGTCGACGTCGAGCACGTCGACCACCGGTATCTGGATCAGCTTGTCCGGTCCGATCAGGATCGGTGTCGTCGAACCCTCCGAATTGGCGGTCCGCAACAAGTCCGCGACGAAACTGGTGATCTTTTGGACGCCGGTCGGCAACAGCACATAGAAGCCGTTGACGGTGCCGCTGGCGTCACGGGTTTCCAGGACGCTGCCCACCGGGGAACCAGGCAGCCACCGCGACGGTGTGCCCTGGCCCGGAATCGCCGGTAACACAAGGGGTTCCGTTGAGGGCATCGCATCGAAAAGCGCGTTCGAGATTTCGATCGGATACGTCACGCCGGGGTCAAGACCGAGGTTGAACGTCACCGATCGGTCGGTCGGGTCGATGCGGGACCGCTGGCCTCTCCAGATCACGTAGGTCGCGCCCTTGTGGGTCGCGAGGATGGCTTGCGTCGGGCCCATGGCCGCCGACCGCCCGAACGGCGCGAGCTGGCCGGCGATTGACGTCACCACCGGAGCGGTTCCGCTGCCTCGAGTGGCCGCGGTGTCGCACACCGACCAAGCAGATACGGCGCTCGCCGTGATGGGCAGGCTGTCCGGCGCGCCGGGAATGCCGATGATCGGGCCCGTCGGGTACTTCGCGATCTCGCTCGCCTTGACCCAGGTGGGCGCACTCGCGTTGCCGATCGCGAGCCGCGCGGACGTCAGATTGAGGGCGGGGTAGAGGCGTCCGTTGATCTTCGCGTAGACCGCGCCGGTGTCACGGTCGCCGATGATGGCGGACTGGCCAACCAAACCCGCGGGCTTCATGACATGAAGGAGCGCCATCCAGCCGAGGCCGATGAGGACGAGCACGATCGACAGCGCCACCGCCGCTTGCTGTTTGCGATCGTCGTGCTTCATCCGCACTGAGAACCTGGTGATCGCGGCACGCAATCGCCGGTTGTAAAACAGGTGCCCCGAATTCTGGTCCCGGTTGGACAGATTGAGTGGCACGGTCATTCTCCTTTCGGCCGTCGACGCGGATCTGCTGCGTCGACACCGACGTCACTGCAACTGGCCCCCATATCTTTCCCGGTTCTCGGTTTCCGCCTCTTCGCGGAGAGCCGCGATCGCGAGGTTCAACCTGTCGGCCAATTCTCCGTGGGCGTAGCCGGTCATCACGCCCGGATGCAGAGTCAACTCGAGCAATCGGCCGTCGGAGTTTGCAACGGCGCGGATATCGCCCAAGTCCACGCTGTACGTGACTGTCTCGGCCTGCGCGACAAGCGCTTCCCACTTGTCGGCAGCCTCGCTCAGGTCACGCAAAACCGATTCGACGAGATCCTTGTCGCTCAGATTCGCGCGACTGCCCGATCCCGACACGTTGACAGTATCGTCGACCCCTCCAACCAGCGTCAATTCATGATTTGGGGGCGGTTGTCCACTGACTCGCGGGTGGGGCGTCGAGCTTCTGAAACCAGGCGAAGTGATAGTTCGCCGACACCGCGTCCCGCGCGACGAGGCTTTCGGTCGCGGCCAACAACAAACAGTTGAGCAACAGCGCGGGTGCGATATCCGGATACTGGCCCAGGAGCTGGTAGCGGGCGGTGTCGAGGTGCACGCGCAGCAGGTCGACTTCTTCTTCTACGACGCCGGTACCCGCCGCGGCGGCCTTGGCCAACGTGTGCACCAACCGCGGCAACCCGTCGCGCCAATGCGTAGCCCGACCCAGTTCCCATCCCAGATCGTCGACCGGCGGCAGCTCGCGGGGCTGCACCGAGGATTCCGTCGCGGCGACGTCGTCATGGCGGCCAATGAAATCGCCCGGGGTGTAGGTCGCCGTCCGAGTCGCCTCGTCGAGCAGAGCGGAGACTTTGCCGCGGCGACGCCGGGGCTCCAACAACCGAACGCCTGCCGGAAGCGCGATGCCCGACGGAATCCAGCCGTGCGCGAGGTCGGTGACCAAAAGCGTCGCCCCGTCCGCGAGATCGCCGACTGCCCAGTTCAACTGTGGTTCTTGGTGAACGACGAACGCGAGGAGCCGCTGCAATCGTTCGTCGTCGGATTCGGCCACGGCGGGGGCCTCGACGGTCGCCGGGGCCTCCACGGCCTCTGGCGCCTCCGTCTCCGCGGGCTCCACGATCCGCAGCTCCGCGGTCTCTGCCGCCACGGGCTCCGGCTCCGCTTCGCGTGGCGCCTCCGGCTCCTCCGCCGCCTCCGCGACGTCCGGTTCCACTGCTTCTGGCTCCACAATCTGCAGCTCTGTGGTTTCAGCCTCACGGGCCTCCGGCGCAACCGCGTCCGGCTCGGGAGCCTCGAGCGCGATGGCCTCCATGACCTGGGTGGCGTCCTCGGGCTCCGGCGCCGCCTCGGCCTCGGCGGCCTCCGCGGCTTCAGTCTCCGTGGCCTCGTCGGCCGCCGCCGCCTGCGGAACCTCCGTCGCCTCCGGCACCTCCGCGGCTTGCGGCACCTCCAGGGTCTCCGTGACGTCCGGAACCTCCTGGGTCGTCGACTCCGGCGTAATAACGGTCGTCGCGGCGTCGTCATCGTCGGGCGCCCGATGCCGAGCCGCCGAAACCTGAGGTTCGGCGCGATCGTCGGCTGGCGGAGCAGCTGCTACCGGGGGAGCGGCGGGCGCCTCGTGGCGGTCGCCCTCGGCGGGCTGCGGCGGCGCCGGTTCGGCACCCGCGGGGGCGGCAACGGCGGGCTCCACATCCCTAACGGCCGGTATGACTTGCGTCTCGTGGACGTCTCGCCGGGCGACACGTTGTCTGACCTGCGGGCGCCGGTGGCCTGCGAGCATCTCGGCCCGCATCGCGCGCACATGACGCAGCGTCGATTCGACTCGGCGCTGGGCGTGAGCACGAGCTTCGTCGATGACTCGCGCCTCTTCCGCCTCCCGCGCGGAATCGGTCATATCGGCCCGCTTGATGACTTTGAGCTCGTCGTTCGCGGTACGGGTAATCCGCTGCAGGTCAGCCCTGAGATAGTCTGCGAGCGCGGCGGTTTCGCCGGTGATCGTCGACAGTTCGGCAGGCCAAAGCCCGCCTGTCACCCAAGGGGTGCAGTCGATCTGAGAGCTGAAGGCCGGAATCTCCAATGATTCCCGGGTAGCTCTCCGGAGGCGCTGGCGCGCTGCTATCCGACCGAAGATGGCCACGGGCCAAGCCTACCGGCATTCGGCAGATCGTTTATTCCGAAGGTGAATTGTGCAGATCCGAGGGCCTGAGTACCGTGAGGGCATGGCTGATTCTGCGCTGCAGCAGCAACTCGACGAAGTCCGCGCTCTGCTGGGCCGCGCGCGAGAGTTGTTCGGCGCCAACCCCATCGAGCCGCCGACCGACATCGCTCCCGACCCCGACATCGTCAAAACCTGGGTTATCTAACTGCCGGCCTAACCCGCGTCATCCCGGCGGCGCAGCTTGTGCGCCAACAATTTCTCAATCGCCGCATCGAGATCGTGCGGAGTAGGCACGGCCGTGGACGGCGTATGCCCGGCGGCCACGATCTCGTCGCGAACTTCCAGCAGCGCTTTCAGGCACGACACGTCGGCGGTCAAAAGGATGCCCTTTGCCAAGGTTTGGGCGTCGGTATCCATTGCCTCTTCGCTCAACGCGACGCTGTGCATATATCCGCCGCGGCAAGAGCGGACAAGGATGTGTCCGCTGGGGTGAACCGTGTCGAAAGCGGGATTGGCGTCGGTCATCGACCGCCGTCGACTATGCCGCCGAGCTTTCCGGCCGCATCTTCCTCGTGCTGGTCCCAGACCGCCGCCGAGGTATTCAGTTTGTGCGCCATGTCAGCGTGATCGTTGGCCTGCTGCTCGTAGCACTGGCGCCTGAGCTCGAGCAGCTCGCGTCCTGCATCGCGCAATTCGCTGAAGATGGGCCCCAGCGAGTCCAGGCTCTCCTGGATCGCGGGGTGGGATGACGGAACAGTGCGCAAGTACTCGGAGGTGTCCTGATGATGCGCGGCGGCATCGCGCAAATGTGCGGGCACCACATGGATTCGATCTGCCATCCGCTGTCTCCTCTTCATGCGCCGCCGGTAAGAGCGGCGAGATCACTATTGTCAGGTAGTCGCCGTCCCCGCCGGGCGGGTGGGTGCCGGTGTGTCGGTCGTAGCCGGCGCGGTCGCGGCCGCCACCGGCGGATGCTCCCAGCCTAGAAAGCTCGGCCCGCTTACGGAGGCGATGTGCTGAATCTGCCCGTCGAGGAGGGCTTTATCGTGGCCCAGCGCGAGCGCGTGGCGATCGGTGAACATGCCGATATCACCCGGTGCGAGCTGCAGCGGCTCGATCGGGTTGGTCACCGCCGTTCCCGGTGGGGGAATGGTCATTCCTTGCTGGTGGAATGCATCCGCAATCGACGCGCCGCCAACCGCGGCCTTGATCGCCGCGGCCAGCTGCGGGCTGGCCGCCGTCACCGTCTCGCCATTGGGCAGGGTGACCGTTGTAGGGCCCGCGGGCTGCGGATCGCGTTCATCCGTTGACGCGTCGCCCTTATCGTCGTCGGCTTCCTCGCTGGGGTCGCGATGGGTCGGATCGGACTCTTCCGACGCCAGCAACCCGTTGTCGTCCAGATCCCGCGACACCGGATCGCTCGACTCTTGCGAGCCGGCAAGCGGTAACCCACCCGGGCCACTCCAACCGGCCAGCGGGCTGGTCGTGCCCAGACCGGGCAGCGAACCCGCGCCGAAGTTGGGAATGCTCGGCGGGACCGGCGCCGAGGGCATCGCGGGCGCGGCGGAGCCCGGTGTCGAATACGGATCCGATGAATCCTCGGCCAGCGGGCCGGGATCGTCGGCCAACAGTGAATCCAACAGTGGATCCCATCCCGCAACATCCGCGGACTGTTCGGTAGCGCCGCGCACGGGTGCACTTGTGGGGGCGCCGGACACCGGCCGGCTGTCGCCGGGGTTGCTCGGCCCACCCTTGGAAGCGTCGTACAACGATGTCCATGCGGCCATCAGCGCTGACTTCGACGTGTCATCGAGGCTCGCATTCGCGACCACGGCCCGAATGTCTCTGAGCTTGCCGATGAGAAACCGCTGAAAATCCCGCGCTCCCGCCGGGGTGTCCAGATCGGATCGCGTCTGCACGGCCGCTTCGGTCTCGTGCTGCAATTTGGTCAGCGCGTCCCTGCCCTCGACGGTCATCAGGTGTGCATTCATGATGGCCGAAACCACTTGCAGGTCCAGCTGCGAGCTTGCCGAATTCTGGTGTGCTAGAGCGACTTCGGCGTCCGCTATGGCTTCGGCGGCGGCACCCTGCTGTCGATCCGACGCCGCCGGCGCTGCGCCCGCGAGCGTCCTCACGTCAAACAGGTCGGGGTGTTGTTGCCGGATCTTGAGCAGGATCGCATCGAGTTCTTCCGATCGCGTGGTGGGCGTGACCACGGCAGTCAACTCGGTTCGCGTCAATCCGGTCTGCCAGGCGTTGGGATCGCCGGTGCGGTCGCGCACACGTTTGACGGTGGCGAGCAGTTCGTCATAGGTCGACATCTGCTAGGCGAACAGCGCTGCGCCCCAGTGCGGGCGGTGTCGCGTCCCCTCCATGCCGGGTGACAGTACTCAGGCACGAACTCGCCGACAATTCACCACGGCGGGCCTGTGCATGAACGGATCGCGCGAATCGGGCTAGCCCCTAGAGGCGGCGTACTGTGCCCGTAATCCTTCCAAGACAGCAGTTTTCGCGCGATCGAGCTCGTGAGCGTCTGCCACGATCGCCACGATCTCGCGTTGCTTGGCGACCAGAAACCGCTGAAACTCACGGGCGCCCATCGGGGTATCGACGGCGAGGTGGTCCTGATCCGGGGCGGCGCGTTCGATTTCGTCGGCGATCGCGTCAAGCCGCCGCAGACCCTCCCGGATCGCGGCGTGGGCGCTGGCAAGGACTTCCGTGAGCACGCGGTCGGCCTCAGCGACCGTGCCGTGTTGGTCCACCAGTGCTGCCTGACGTGCCTGAATGGCGGCTACCGAGGGTCCGGATTGTTCCGACATGCGTTCAACCTATTCATCTGCCCAGGTGAATCTGGGTGGTCTTGGTTCTCATATCGGTCGGCGGATCTGAACGTTACTGCCCAATGGGCTGATCCGTACCGAGGCACCCGAGTAGGGCGCCTCGACAACCAGGTTGTTGCCGATGGCCAGCTGTACGTGTCCAGCGTGCGGGAAGACGAGGTCACCCGGCCGGACTTGCGATCGGGGCACGGGGATACCGTCGTTGATCTGCTGGTATGTAGTGCGGTCCAGGTGAATCCCCGCTTGCGCGTACGCCCATTGGACCAACCCCGAGCAGTCGAACTGGTTGGGACCCGTCGCGCCCCAGACATAGGGCCGGCCCAGTCGCGACAAGGCGGCGCGCACCGCGATTCCGGCGCGGCCGCTTGGCGACGGCAGCCGCAGGCCGGCCAACCCCGGACCGCGGTGGTGCAGCGTTCGGTATCGCAACGCCCGCAGTGCCAGCGAATGCCGTCGCGCCCGCAAGCGGGCCGACAGTATGTGCGCCCGTTGGGCACGCAGGCGGGCGGCACTGCGCCGCATCGCCTCACGCTGGGCCATCGGGGTGATAGGGGTGGTCGCGGCGTCCGCGCGAGCCTCGTCGAGAACACTCTTGGTGAGCTCGCGGGCCTGTGCCCGATCCTGGTGTGCACTCGCGATGACGCCTGACGCCGCGGCATCCGTGCGCCCCGCCGCCAGCAATGCTTCCCTGCTGCGATCGGCCAAAGCCTGGTAATCAGCTTGGGCCACACCACTATTCAGCTCGGCACTGCGCAACAGCAATCTCCCGTAATCGCCGGGTGTGGCGTCCAGCGTCGCGCGCCGAGTGGCACCGGTAAACATCTGGTGCGCACGACTCAATACCTCGATATCACTTCCGATCACAGTTCCCCCTCACCCGTGTCCTGGTCGGTCGCGCCCTGGTCCGTCGGCTCGACCGCGTCGGCGAAAGCGCGAACGCGGGGGAGTGCTCCGGCCGGGATGACCCCGCGGTTGCGGATGTCCCACATCTCGTCGCTGCCGACACCGAGCAATGCCGCGATGATCGGCTCCGGTAGCGACGACTGCGCGCATGCCCGATCGAACCGCGCACTCAAGCTGGCCGGCATGCGTTCCAGCAGAGCGCTGCGCGTCTCCTCGAGCGACTGGATGTGCCTCATGAGCCGATCCGTCGAATCGGCTCCGGCGTTCACGGCGACCCGCCATGAGCTGGCGGCCAGCATCTCTGCCTTCACGCATTGCGCGATCACAGAGAGAATATACGTCTCATATTCGTTTGATGTCGTCGCCGGCAGCCGATCGATGACAGATTTGAGGGCGTCGAGCTGCGCTTCGGCGTAACCTTCCAGCACTTCGGTGTCGCTGTGACGGTCGACGACGACCGCGCCGGCCGGCCGCGCGGACATGGTTTCGGGCGGCTGCGCCGCGATCAGCCGGGCCAGCTCGGCATCCGGATCGGCGGCCACCAGCAACCGCGAGTAGGTCCCGGGCGGCAAGCCGAGCCCATTTTCAACCTTCTGAACTGTGCTTTTGTGCGGCTTGCGAGCGCCGCGCTCGAGATAGCTCAGTCCCATAACGCTCACGCCGGTCGCGGCGGCGAGCTCCGCTAGCGACCAATCGCGCGACTCGCGCAACGCGCGGATGGCGGCACCGGCCGATTCACGGCTCACCACAGGCTCCGGCCATAGGCCGGATATTACACAGACCAGCTCCATCGACGTTGTATATATGTTTTTGTCACGTTTCTCTTGCGCGCGGCCCGCATACGTGTATACGCTTTCGTCTACGTTTCACCGGACAAGGAGACCGACATGGGACATCCCTGCGCAGCCAACCCGGAACTTTGGTTCGGCTACCCCGACGATGACGGTGGTGACGGCGCGGCAAAGGCGCGCGCTTACGAGCAGTCGGCCACCGAGGCGCGGCTCCAATGCCTGCGCCGCTGCCCGCTGGCCCAGCAGCGGCAATGCGCACAGCACGCCATCGCACACCGCGAGGAATACGGTGTGTGGGCCGGCGTGAAACTGCCGGGTGGGCAATACCGCAAGCGCGACCAGCTCGCCCGCGCCCACGAGGTTCTCCGGCGTATCGCCGCCGGAGAGATCAATTCCCGACAGCTGCCCGAAAACGCGGCGCTGCTGGCCCGCCGCGAACACGATGTCGTTGCGGTGCCCGCGGTGGTGGTGCACCTACCGCTCGCGCAAGTCGGCCCCCGTACGGCCGCCTGACAGCTGCAATGTTTGGGCGGTCAGCCGTTTGCTGACCCGGCCGACCGGGTAGAGCGCATCCATGACGTTCGACCTGACTCCGACGGCGGCGCAACACGATCTGGCCCGGCGCACCCACGAGTTCGCCGAAGAAGTGATCCGTCCGGTCGCACTCGACTACGACCAACGACAGGAGTTTCCGTGGCCGGTGCTGGAGGAGGCCGCCCGGCGCGGCTTCTACAGCCCCTTGTTCTACCGCGACTTGATCGGTGATTCGACCGGCGTCTCCTTGCCGATGTTCATGGAGGAGCTGTTTTGGGGCTGCGCGGGGATCGGCTTGGCGATCGTCATGCCGGCGCTGGCGTTGTCGGCGATCGGCCAAGCCGCTTCCCCCGAGCAGATGTTGCAATGGGCGCCCGAATGTTTCGGTACACCGGGCGATCTCAAACTCGCGGCGCTGGCGATCTCCGAACCCGAAGGCGGCAGCGACGTGCGCAACCTGCGCACCCATGCTCGCCGCGACGGAGACGACTGGGTTATCGACGGCCACAAAATGTGGATCGGCAATGGCGGCATCGCCAACGTGCACGTGGTCAATGCGGTAGTCGACGAGGAACTCGGTCACCGCGGTCAGGCGCTGTTCGTGATCCCGGGCGGTACCCCCGGACTGAAAATGGTGCGAAAGCTCGACAAGCTCGGCTGTCGGGCCTCCCACACCGCCGAGTTGATGTTGGAGGACGTCCGGATTCCCGGCGACAACCTCCTTGGCGGGCAAGACAAGCTCGAACACAAGCTCGCCAAGGCGCGCGAAGCGGTGGCGGGCGGAGAACGTTCCGGCTCGGCGACTTTGGGCACCTTCGAACAGACGCGCCCGATGGTCGCCGCCCAGGCAATCGGGATCGCGCGCGCCGCATTGGAGTACGCGACGTCCTACGCCACCGAACGAGAGGCGTTCGGCGGACCCATCATCGACAACCAGGGCATCGCATTCCCCCTGGCCGACCTTGCCACCCAGATCGACGCCGCCCGGCTGCTGACGTGGCGTGCCTCGTGGATGGCGGCCAACAATGTCCCCTTCGAGCGGGGCGAGGGTTCGATGTCGAAACTCGCCGCCAGCGAAGTGGCGGTCAAGGCCACTGAACGCGCCATCCAAGTCTTGGGCGGCTGGGGCTATATCACCGACCATCCGGTGGAGAAGTGGTATCGAGATGCCAAGCTGTACACCATCTTTGAAGGCACCAGCGAGATTCAACGGATGGTCATTTCGAACGCGTTGGGCGCGGCCGTGGGGACGCCGCCGCTGCATGTGGTGATAGAGCCGTCCGGGGGACCGCTGAACCGGGTCTTCGGTCGGGGCGCGCCATTGCGATCTCGCGCCGCCGGGGCCGCATTGTCGATGCAGGATCGGATTCCGGAACCGGTCATGCGGCTCGCCATGAAGGTGCTGCGACCGCCGGGCCGATAATCGGTGAACGATGAGCAACCTCGAGACCGCGCCGACCGAAGTAGCTTGCAGCGCTTCACGGGTCGCGGGCATCGAGGTGCTGCATCCACGAGAAGTTCCGCTGGGCGGGCCTAGGGCGATCCGGGTACAGCGAACCCTGCCGCAACGGCAACGCTCGCTGATCGGCGCGTGGTGTTTCATCGACCACTACGGACCCGTGCGGGCGAGCATGGACGTGCCGCCACACCCGCACACGGGACTACAGACCGTGAGTTGGTTGTTCAGCGGGGAAGTGGAGCACCGCGACAGTGCCGGCGTGCACGCCATGGTCCGCCCCGGCGAGCTCAACCTGATGACGGCGGGAGCGGGCATCTGCCATTCCGAAGTATCGGTGGACACCGGCGCCGCCTTGCATGGCGCACAGCTCTGGGTGGCACTTCCCGACTCAACTCGCGACACCGGACGCGATTTCGCCCACCATGCGCCCCCGCCGATATCGCTGCCCGGCGCGGTAGCACGCGTTTTTCTCGGGGAGCTCGCCGGCAGCCGTTCGCCCGTGCCCACCTTCACGCCGCTACTCGGCGCACAGCTCGACCTCGATTCGAACACCCGGCTGGACCTGGACGTCGACCCGGCCTTCGAGCACGGCGTGCTGTGCGACGTCGGTGCCGTGCAGCTCGGCGGCACCGCTCTGGGGGTGGCCGACCTCGGATATCAAGGCGCCGGGAGCTCGACGCTGCGGCTGCAGAACACGGGGGACGGACCCACGCGGGTGCTGCTGCTGGGCGGGACGCCCTTCACCGAGGAGCTGGTGATGTGGTGGAACTTCGTCGGGCGCAGTCACGACGACATCGTCAGCTATCGCCATCAGTGGCAGGACGGCGACGAGCGCTTCGGCGCTGTCGACGGCTACCGGGGCTCGGTCACCCACCTGCCGGCGCCGCCCCTGCCGACCGCGCGGCTGCGGCCGCGACCCACACCGGAGAGAAAGGATCCCTAATGACTACAGACAAGACCGGTGCACCGACCACCGTCACCGCGGGACACCAGACCTACACAATCGCCGTCGAAGGGCGGACCGTCGGCCATGCCGACTATGCGGACCGCGGCGATCAGCGCGTTTTCCACCACACGGTCGTCGATCCCGAATTCGGCGGGCGGGGGCTGGCGACCATCCTGGTCGAGAAGGCGCTCAACGCCGCCCGCGACGAAGGCAAACGCATTGTTCCGGTGTGCTCGATGGTTCAAACGGTGCTCAAGAAGCATCCCGAATTCGGCGACATCACCGACCCGGTCACCGCCGAGGTCAAGGGCTGGGCAATGACGCAGCCGCATGATCCGCGTTGACATGGCGCTGCTGATTCTCAAGGTTGCGCTGATCGCCTTTGTCGTCGGAGGCACCGTCGCTCTGATCACACGAGGCGTTAGGCGCTCGCGAGCGAATAGGTTGGATCCACGCTGGAAGGGGGACCGCACCCAACCCGGCTACGAGGCATCCGCGTTAGGGGCGATGCCGAACACGCCGCTTCCCGAATGGGTCAATTGGGATGACGAGGACGACGACCCAGTCACGCGCTCCCAAAAGTGAGGCAGTGCAACACATGTGCGGGCCGCGGGCCTAACAGGCCGCGGTGCGAACCGCTCGGTGGGCGAAGGGGGACTTGAACCCCCACGTCCCGAAGGACACTGGCACCTGAAGCCAGCGCGTCTGCCATTCCGCCACTCGCCCGGGGAAACAACCGAAGGACCATACCACTGTAGTGGCCGCGTGCCCCAGCCGCTCGCGCGGGACCGGGAGCCTTCGCGACCGGGCGCAGCCCGCGCTGAGCTGGCGTGATGCGATTCTCAGAGTTCTCACGGTGCCGCAGCATCGAGGTGTCCCGATACCATGCTTGAGTGATGCGACATGCGGGCGAGGCGTTTGCCTTGCGCCGCCGATATGCCGAGACAAGTGCGGGCGAGCGCTGAAACATGAGTAGCCACAAAGGGCTCGTTGCGCGGATCGAGCGCAAACTCGAGGCGACCGTCGGCGATGCGTTTGCCCGAGTGTTCGGGGGATCGATAGTTCCGCAGGAGGTCGAGGCCCTATTGCGCCGCGAAGCCGAAGACGGCGTGCGGCCACTTCAGGGCAATCGTTTTTTGGCCCCCAACGAATACATCATTACCCTCGGTATGCACGACTTCGAGAAGGTGCGCGCGGATCCCGATCTCACGTCGAGCGTTTTCGCTAGGTACTTGGCTGACTATATCTATGAACAGGGGTGGCAAACGTATGGTGAGGTTGTGGTTCGGTTCGAGCAGTCACCGAACCTGCACACCGGCCAGTTCCGCGCCCGCGGTGCTGTCAACCCCGATGTCGAGCCCCGCCCGGCGGACAACGACCCCGCCCGGCCACAATCAAATCAGGCGTTCAGCGCAGAACCAGGAGTACCACCAATGACTGACAACTCGAGCTACCGCGGCGGTCAGGGGCAGGGGCGGCCCGGCGACGACTACTACGACGAGCGCTACGCGCGTCCCCAAGACGATCAGCGCGGCGGCCAGGACCCGCAGGGCGGGGCCGACCCACGAGGTGGATATCCGCCGGAGCAGGGCGGCTACCCGCCCCAAGGTGGCTACCCGCCGCCTCGCCACCCCGAGCAGGGCGGTTACCAAGACCAGCGCGGCGGATACCCCGACCAGGGCGGTTACCAAGACCAGCGCGGCGGATACCCCGACCAGGGTGGCTACCAAGATCAGCGCGGCGGATACCCCGATCACGGCGGTTACCCCGATCAGCGCGGCGGATACCCGGACCAGGGCCGCGGCTACCCAGACCAGAGCCAGGGTGGCCCCCCGCCGTCGTACGAGCAGCGCCCCCCGGCGCCTGGCGGCGGCTACGGCGGCGGCCCAGGCTACGACCAGGGCTACCGCCAGGGTGGTGGCTACGGACCTCCCGGCGGCGGTCAGCCCGCAGGCGGCCAGCCGGGCTACGGCGGCTACAGCGAATACGGCCGCGGGCCGGTTCGTCAGGACGACGCCGGCTACGCACCGCAAGGCGCGCCCGAACAGCCTCGACCGCCTTACCCCGATCAGGGCGCCGGCTACGACCAGGGTTACCAGCAAGGTGGTGGCCAGGGATACGGGCAGCAGGAATACGCCCAGCCGGAGTACGGCCAGCAAGAGTACGGCCAGCAGGACTACGGGCAGGGCGACTACACCCAGTACGCCGAACACATTCCGGGCGGGGGCGGCGGGTACGCCCCTCCCGCCGGCGGATACGCCGAACCGCCGTCGCGCGACTACGAGTACGGACAGTCAGCCGACTACGGCCAGGCCGCCGATTACGGTCAACCCGCGGGCGGAGGCTACGGCGGTTACGCGGGGGGCGGCTACGGCGCTGCCGGGACTTCGGTCACCCTGCAGCTCGACGACGGCAGCGGTCGGACATATCAGCTGCGCGAAGGCGCCAACATCGTGGGCCGCGGACAGGACGCGCAGTTCCGGTTGCCCGACACCGGTGTGTCGCGCCGTCATCTTGAAATCCGCTGGGATGGACACGTGGCCCTGCTGACCGACCTCAATTCCACAAACGGCACGACCGTCAACAACGCGCCGGTACAGGAGTGGCAGTTGGCCGATGGCGACGTCATCCGTTTGGGCCACTCGGAGATCATCGTTCGGATCCACTGATCGCAGCGGGCTCAAAGCTGCCGTGCTTCGCCCCGCGCCGACCACCGTCCAAGTATCGTGACGTTGCTGATGTGCTCGGCGTCACCGATGCGAGGGATGCGACGCCAGGACGGAAAGGACGCCAGATGCAGGGACTAGTACTGCAACTGACGCGTGCCGGATTTTTAATGTTGTTATGGGTATTCATCTGGTCGGTGCTGCGAATCTTGCGGACCGACATCTACGCACCCACTGGCGCTGTCATGGTGCGTCGCGGCTTGGCGTTACGGGGCACGCTCCTTCCCTCGCGGCAGCGCCGGCATGCTGCCCGCTATTTGGTGGTGACGGAGGGTTCACTGGCGGGCGCGCGAATCACGCTCAGCGGGCAGCCCGTGCTCATCGGGCGCGCTGACGATTCGACGCTCGTGCTGACCGACGACTACGCCTCGACACGGCACGCCAGGCTGTCTCAGCGCGGCTCCGAATGGTACGTCGAGGATCTAGGATCGACCAACGGCACTTACCTTGACAGGGCGAAGGTGACGACTGCGGTACGAGTCCCAATAGCAACGCCGGTTCGGATCGGCAAAACGGCAATCGAGTTGCGCCCGTGACCCTGGTCCTGCGATATGCCGCCCGCAGCGATCGCGGCCTGGTACGCGCCAACAACGAAGACTCGGTCTATGCCGGCGCACGACTGTTGGCGCTGGCCGATGGAATGGGTGGCCACGCCGCCGGCGAAGTGGCGTCTCAATTGGTGATCGCCGCGCTGGCCCATCTGGACGACGACGAACCGGGTGGTGACCTGCTCGCCAAGCTCGACGCCGCGGTGCGCGCGGGCAACTCGGCTATCGCCGCACAGGTCGAGATGGAACCCGAGCTCGAGGGGATGGGCACCACACTCACCGCAATCTTGTTCGCGGGCAACCGTATTGGGTTGGTGCACATCGGGGACTCGCGCGGCTATCTGCTGCGCGACGGCGAGCTGACTCAGATCACCAAGGACGACACCTTTGTCCAAACGCTGGTGGACGAAGGACGGATCACACGAGAAGAGGCGCACAGCCACCCGCAACGATCGCTGATCATGCGTGCGCTGACCGGCCACGAGGTCGAGCCCACATTGACCATGCGGGAAGCGCGGGCCGGTGATCGCTACCTGCTCTGCTCGGACGGGCTGTCCGACCCGGTAAGCGACGAAACCATCCTCGAGGCCCTGCAGATCCCCGACGTCGCCGAAAGCGCTTACCGCCTCATCGAATTGGCGTTGCGCGGCGGCGGACCCGACAACGTGACGGTCGTAGTCGCCGACGTCGTCGACTACGACTACGGCCAGACCCAGCCGATTCTCGCGGGGGCGGTGTCGGGTGAAGAAGACCAACTGACCACCCTGCCCAACACATCGGCCGGCCGGGCTTCCGCGATCAGCCCTCGCAAAGAGGCCGCGAAACGGGTTGCGCCACAGGAAGAAACGCCGAGCCGCCCGCGGTGGCCGCGACGCAGGATGTTTATCTTCGTGACGCTGATCGTCCTGCTGGTGCTTGCCGGCCTGGCGATCGTGCGAACCGTAATCCGAAGCAACTATTACGTCGCCGAATACAACGGCATCGTCTCGATTGTGCGGGGAATTCAAGGGTCGATGCTGGGCGTGTCACTGCACGATCCTTATTTGGTGGGCTGTCTCAACGCGCGCAATGAACTGTCCCTTATCAGTTATAGCCAGTCCGGAGGGCACCTCGACTGTCGCGTGATGCGATTGCAGGACCTGCGTCCCGCGGAGCGCGCCCAGGTTCAGGCCGGGCTTCCCGGCGGGACCCTCGACGACGCCATCGGTCAGTTGCGCGAGTTGTCCGCCAACTCCCTGCTACCGGCCTGCCCCCCGCCGCGCGCCACCTCTCCGCCCGGCGCCCCGGCCACCAGCGGGACGCCAGAACCAAGCGCCACAACACCCACCACCTCCAGCGGCACCTCACCTAGCAGTCCGACCCCCACCAGCGCCCCCGCGACCACTTCGCCGGCAGCGCCCGCGACCACCTCGCCCCCGACCATTTCCCAGACGGTCACCACACTCCCGCCACCCCCACCTCAGCCGGGCATCGACTGCCGGGCGGCCGCATGACCACTCAGGTCCAACCGCCGGTTGCGGTCACGCCGCCGCTACCCACTCGACGCAACGCCGAACTGCTACTGTTGTGCTTCGCCGCCGTGATCACCGTCGCCGCGCTCCTGATCGTCGAGGCGAACCAACAACGAGGCCTGCGCTGGGACCTGACCACCTACGGGCTGGTTTTTCTGGTCGTGTTCGGAAGCG
Organism: Mycobacterium sp. IS-1264; assembly: GCF_001954195.1. Classification (GTDB taxonomy): domain Bacteria; phylum Actinomycetota; class Actinomycetes; order Mycobacteriales; family Mycobacteriaceae; genus Mycobacterium. The sequence continues at coordinate 23,340 of NZ_MBES01000046.1, forward strand.
CGCATCTCGCCGTTAGGCGCTTCGCGCCCTACACCGACCCGCTATTGCTGCCAATTGTGGCGTTGCTCAACGGACTTGGCTTGGTGATGATCCACCGGCTGGACATCGTCAACAACGAGTCGAGCGGTCGCCATCACCCCAGCGCAACCCAGCAGATGCTGTGGACGCTGGTCGGGGTGGCCGCGTTCGCGCTCGTCGTCACCTTTTTGAAGGACCACCGACAACTCGCGCGCTACGGCTACGTCTGCGGGTTCGCGGGCCTGGTCTTCTTGATAATCCCCGCGCTGCTGCCAGCGTCGCTGTCCGAGGAGAACGGCGCCAAGATCTGGATTCGCTTCCCGGGCTTCTCGATTCAGCCCGCCGAATTCTCCAAGATTCTGCTGCTGATCTTCTTCTCCGCGGTGCTGGTCGCCAAGCGCGGCCTGTTCACCAGCGTCGGCCGGCATTTCATGGGCTTGAACGTGCCCCGCGCACGCGACCTCGCCCCGCTGCTCGCGGCATGGGTGATCTCGATAGGTGTGATGGTCTTCGAGAAAGATCTCGGTACGTCGCTGCTGCTCTACGCGTCGTTCCTGGTGGTGGTGTACCTCGCCACCCAGCGGTTCGGTTGGGTTGTCATCGGCCTGGTGCTGTTCGCGGCGGGAAGCGTTGTGGCGTATTTCATTTTCGAGCACGTCCGGGTTCGCGTACAGACGTGGTGGGACCCCTTCGCCGACCCCGACGGGCACGGCTATCAGATCGTGCAGTCGCTATTCAGCTTTGCTACCGGCGGCATCTTCGGCACCGGGCTGGGCAACGGTCAACCCGACACCGTGCCAGCGGCGTCCACCGATTTCATCATCGCCGCGTTCGGTGAAGAACTCGGACTCGTCGGGCTCGCCAGCATCTTGATGCTCTACACGATCGTCCTCGTCCGTGGCCTGCGCACCGCGATCGCGACACGGGAAAGCTTCGGCAAGCTGTTGGCCGCCGGCCTGGCGTCGACGCTGGCCATTCAGCTGTTCATCGTCGTCGGCGGGGTAACCCAGCTCATTCCGCTGACCGGGCTGACCACTCCGTGGATGTCCTACGGCGGCTCCTCGCTGCTGGCGAACTATGTGCTGCTGGGGATTCTGGCGCGCGTCTCGCACAGCGCCCGGCGTCCATTGCGCACACGCGCACTCAACAAGTCGCCCATCGCGGCGGCCGGCACCGAAGTGATCGAGCGGGTATGAACACCTCTCTGCGTCGGATCTCGGTGACCGTGATGGCGTTGATCGTGCTGCTGCTGCTCAACGCCACCATGACGCAAGTCTTCGCCGCCGACGGGCTGCGCGCCGACCCGCGCAATCAGCGAGTCCTGCTCGACGAGTACTCGCGTCAGCGCGGCCAGATCATCGCGGGCGGCCAGCTGCTGGCCTATTCGGTGGCCACCGACAGCCACTTCCGATTCCTGCGGGTATATCCCAATCCCGCTGTGTACGCCCCGATCACCGGCTTCTACTCACTGCGCTATTCCAGCTCGGGCCTGGAGCGAGCCGAGGACCCGCTGCTCAACGGGTCCGACGAGCGGCTGTTCGGGCGCCGGCTGGCCGACTTCTTCACCGGGCGCGATCCGCGCGGCGGCAACGTCGACACCACTATCAACCCGCACGTCCAGCAGGCCGGGTGGGACGCGATGCAGCAGGGCTGCGGTGGGCCGCCGTGCAAGGGAGCCGTCGTCGCCCTCGAGCCGTCCACCGGCAAGATTTTGGCCATGGTGTCGTCGCCGTCCTATGACCCCAACCTGCTGGCGTCGCATGACCCTGAGGTGCAGGCGCAGGCGTGGCAGCGACTGCGCGACGACGTCGACAGTCCGCTGACCAACCGGGCCATCTCCGAGACCTACCCGCCCGGTTCCACGTTCAAGGTGATCACCACCGCTGCGGCCTTGCAGGCCGGAGCTACCGACTCCGAGCAGTTGACCGCGGCGCCGACAATTTCGTTGCCCGACAGCACCGCCACCCTGGAGAACTATGGGGGCAAGCCATGCGGCAACGGCGGCGCGTCGACTGTGCCGCTCAGCGAGGCCTTCGCCCTGTCGTGCAACACCGCATTCGTCCAGTTGGGAATGCTCACCGGCGCCGACGCGCTGCGCAGCATGGCCCGGTCGTTCGGCCTGGACAGCACCCCGAGTGTCATTCCGCTACAGGTCGCGGAGTCGACGGTCGGCATCATCCCGGATGCCGCCGCGCTGGGAATGTCGAGCATCGGTCAGAAGGACGTCGCGCTGACGCCGCTGGAAAATGCGGAGGTCGCCGCGACCATCGCGAACAACGGGGTGACGATGCAGCCCTACTTGATCGATAGCCTCAAGGGTCCAGACCTGGCCAACATCAGTACCACCGCGCCCTATCAACAGCGCCGCGCCGTGTCGCCGCAGGTCGCCGCTAAGCTAACAGAGCTGATGGTCGGCGCCGAGAAGGTCGCACAACAGAAAGGGGCCATTCCCGGCGTGCAGATCGCATCCAAAACTGGTACCGCAGAGCATGGCACCGACCCGCGGCACACTCCGCCGCACGCGTGGTATATCGCTTTCGCGCCCGCGCAATCACCGAAGGTGGCCGTGGCGGTACTAGTGGAGAACGGCGCCGACCGCCTGTCCGCGACGGGCGGTGCACTCGCAGCACCGATCGGGCGGGCAGTCATCGAGGCCGCGCTGCAGGGAGGACCATGAGCCCGCGAGTTGGTGTGACGCTGTCTGGCAGGTACCGCCTGCAGCGCCTGATCGCCACCGGTGGCATGGGCCAGGTGTGGGAGGCGGTCGACAGCCGGCTGGGCCGGCGCGTTGCGGTCAAGGTGCTCAAGGGCGAATTCTCCCAGGATCCCGAGTTCATCGAGCGGTTCCGCGCGGAGGCGCGCACCACCGCGATGCTCAACCATCCCGGAATCGCCAGCGTCCACGACTACGGCGAGAGCCAGATGGACGGGGAGGGCCGCACCGCTTACCTGGTCATGGAGCTGGTCAACGGCGAACCGCTGAATTCGGTGCTCAAACGCACCGGGCGGCTGTCGCTCCGGCACGCGCTGGACATGCTCGAGCAGACGGGCCGCGCCCTCCAGGTCGCGCACGCCGCCGGCCTGGTACACCGCGACGTCAAACCGGGCAACATCTTGATCACCCCCACCGGTCAGGTGAAAATCACCGACTTCGGCATCGCCAAGGCCGTCGACGCCGCGCCGGTGACCCAGACCGGCATGGTGATGGGCACCGCGCAATACATCGCGCCCGAGCAGGCCCTGGGCCACGACGCCACCCCCGCCAGCGACGTCTACTCGCTGGGAGTCGTTGGGTACGAAGTAGTTTCGGGCAAGCGGCCGTTCACCGGTGACGGCGCCCTGACCGTGGCGATGAAGCACATCAAGGAGCCCCCGCCGCCGCTTCCGTCCGAGCTTCCGCCCAACGTGCGAGAACTCATCGAGATCACGTTGGTCAAGAACCCCGGTATGCGCTACCGCAGCGGGGGACCCTTCGCCGACGCCGTGGCTGCCGTGCGGGCCGGACGACGCCCGCCTCGGCCGAGCCAGTCACCGCCGCCCGGTCGGGCCGCGCCGGTCGCGATCTCCTCCGGTGCGACAACCAGGGCGGCCACCGCCACCGGCCGGACGCCGCCGCCCCGCCGATCCCGGCCGTCGACGGGCGGGCACCGGACGCCCGCGCCGCGGCGAACGTTCTCATCGGGTCAGCGCGCGCTGCTGTGGGCGGCCGGGGTGCTTGGCGCGCTGGCGATCATCATCGCGGTGCTCATCGTCATCAACTCCCGCACGGAGAACGAGCAGCAGCAGACACCCGCCCCGACCGTCACCGACACCGGGACCCCGCCGGCGACGAAGACCCCGAGCGGTGCGGGTCCCGGCCTGCGGCTTAATTGGACGGATCGACCGACGATAGGTAATTCTGGACTGCGGAGCGGGCGGCCCGAACCCGGCTGGGACATCCCCTTCACACCCAGCGCGTCGCCGGCCCAGTACGAGATACCGCAATGACAACCCCGCAGCACCTGTCCGACCGCTATGAACTCGGTGACATCCTCGGTTTCGGGGGTATGTCCGAGGTTCACTTGGCCCGCGACGTTCGCCTGCACCGCGACGTCGCGGTCAAGGTGCTGCGCGCCGACCTGGCCCGTGACCCCAGCTTCTATCTGCGGTTCCGCCGGGAGGCGCAGAACGCCGCGGCGCTGAATCACCCGTCGATCGTCGCGGTGTACGACACCGGCGAGGCGGAGACCGCCGCGGGCCCGCTGCCCTACATCGTCATGGAGTACGTCGACGGCGTAACCCTGCGCGACATCGTGCACACCGACGGACCGCTCCCACCCCGCCGCGCGATCGAGATCATCGCCGACGCCTGCCAGGCGCTGAACTTCAGCCATCAGAACGGCATCATTCACCGCGACGTCAAGCCGGCAAACATCATGATCAGCACGACCAACGCGGTGAAGGTGATGGACTTCGGCATCGCGCGCGCGATTGCCGACAGCAACAGCGTCACCCAGACCGCCGCCGTGATCGGGACCGCCCAATACCTGTCACCCGAGCAGGCCCGCGGCGATACGGTCGACGCTCGATCCGACGTGTACTCGTTGGGCTGTGTGCTGTACGAAATCCTTACTGGCGAGCCACCTTTCACCGGTGACTCGCCCGTCTCGGTCGCCTACCAGCATGTGCGCGAGGACCCGATTCCACCGTCGGCGCGGCACGAAGGCATCTCCGCCGACCTCGACGCCGTCGTCCTCAAGGCATTGGCCAAGAATCCGGACAATCGCTATCAGACCGCCGCGGAGATGCGCGCAGATCTGGTTCGCGTGCACAACGGCGAGCCACCCGAGGCGCCCAAGGTCCTCACCGACGCCGACCGGAGCTCGTTGCTGACGTCGACGGGTCCGAACCTCGGCGGCCCGCGCACCGACCCACTACCTCGCCAAGCGCTGGACCGCGCCGACGACGATCGGATGGGCGGTTCGATCGGTCGCTGGGTCGTCGCGGTCGCCGTGCTGGCGGTGCTGACGATCGTCGTCGTCATCGCCTTCAACACCTTCGGCGGCGGCACCCGCGACGTTCAGGTGCCCGACATGCGGGGCCAGGTCTCCGCGGACGCGATCGCCGCGCTGCAGAATCGCGGCTTCAAGACGCGCACCCTGCAGAAGCCCGACTCGACGATCCCGCCCGACCACGTCATCAGCACCGACCCCGGCGCCAATGCCTCGGTGGGCGCGGGCGACGAGATCACCATCAACGTCTCCACCGGTCCAGAGCAACGCGAACTGCCGGACGTCTCCTCGCTGAGCTACTCCGATGCGGTCAAGAAGCTGACCGCCGCCGGTTTCAGCAAGTTCAAGCAAGCCAACTCGCCGTCGACGCCCGACCTCATCGGCAAGGTCATCGGGACCAACCCCCCGGCCAACCAGACCTCGGCGATCACCAACGTGGTGACGATCATCGTCGGCTCGGGCCCGGAAACCAAGCAGCTGCCCGACGTCGCCGGCCAGACGGTGGACGCGGCGCAAAAGAACCTCAACGTCTATGGCTTCACCAAGTTCAGCCAGGCCTCGGTCGACAGCACCCGCCCGGCGGGCGAAGTGGTCGGCACCAATCCGCCTAAGGGCCAGACGGTCCCGGTCGACTCCGTCATCGAACTACAGGTGTCCAAGGGCAACCAGTTCGTCATGCCCGACCTGTCCGGCATGTTTTGGACCGATGCGGAACCACGGCTGCGGGCGCTGGGCTGGACGGGGTTCCTGGACAAGGGGCCCGACGTCGACGCCGGCGGTTCCCAGGCCCACCGGGTGGTCTACCAGAATCCGCCCGCCGGGGCCGGCTGCAACCGCGACGGGGTCGTCACGCTGAAGTTCGGCCAGTAGCGGCGGGATCTGCCGGCAACTGCGGCCGCACCGCGGCGCGCACCTCGTTCTCCAACCGGCGGACCAGCGTGTCGTTGCGCGCCCACCCGCAGTAGGCGAGCCAGTTGGCCAGCATGCGGTGGCCGCCCTCGGTCAGGATCGACTCGGGATGGAACTGGACGCCGTGGATGGGCAACTCGGTGTGCCGCACGGCCATGATGACGCCGCTGCGAGTCCGCGCCGTGACCTCGAGCACCGGCGGCAGCGAGTCAGGCAGAATCGTCAGCGAATGGTACCGAGTCGCGGTGAACGGATCCGGAAGCCCTTGCAGGACACCGGCATTGGTGTGGTACACGCTGCTGGTCTTGCCGTGCAACAATTCCGGCGCACGGTCGACGGTGGCGCCGAATGCGACGCCGATTGCCTGGTGTCCCAGGCAGACTCCGAGCAATGGGGTGCGCGCCGCGCCGCACGCGCGGACCAGGGCGACGGACGCACCCGCCCGTTCCGGGGTGCCCGGGCCCGGGCTCAGCAGAACGCCGTCGAACTCGGTGGTGACCGCGGATTCGTCGGACAGTCGCGCATCGTCGTTCCGCCACACCTGCGCCTCGACGCCGAGCTGTCCTAGGTACTGCACCAGGTTGAACACGAAGCTGTCGTAATTGTCGACAACCAGGATCCGCATCGTGCCAGGGTACCGTTCGCTCAATACCCGACCGGGCCCGCCGGTTGCGCGAAATGCATCCGGACCGGTTCGGTGTGGCCGACGATCTGCACGTCCGGCTTGACCTCTTCGCGATAGCCCAGCCCGAATCGGACCACGTACTGCTTGTAGAGGGTCACCAGGGGAGCGGCGGCCAGCGCGGCCTGCATCGCCGCGGCGTTGCCGACCGCGGTGATCGTGTAGGGCGGGCTGTAGGTACGGCCGTTCAGCAGGAGCGTATTTCCGACGCAGCGGGGCACCGAGGTTCCGATGATGCGCTGGTCTTGCATCTGGATCGCCTCGGCGCCAGCACTCCACAACGCGTTCAGCACGGCCTGGATGTCTTGCTGGTGCACCACCAGGTCGTCCGGGGAGGCATCGCGGGGAAACCGGCCATTGGCGTCACGCTGGGCATCCTGCAGCGTCACGGCCAGACCCGGGCCGTGCACCGGATCCATCCCAGCCTCACCGGCCAGCTCGGCGGACCGCCGCAGCATCGCGGCCAACGCGGCATTCGACGACTTGCCGTGCATCGAGTCGATCTTGCCCGCCAGCTCATCGCGTTCCGCTTTGAGGTGGTTCACCGACGACTGCGCCTCGCGGACCAAGTCGACCAGACGCGGGGCGTCGCTGCGGCGGATCTCGGAGCCGCCGGACACGCCGTGGGTGGCGGCCAGCAGCAATCCCGCCAGCAGGCAGACCAATGGCACGCCGAAGCGCCATGGCGAGCGGCGCGTATCGTTCATCGGCTCTCCATTTCCTGGCGAACGCGCCAGGTGGGTTAGTCTCGTAGCCAAGTTATGCGTGCAGCATCAGTCGTTATCGTTGCACCCGTCCCGCTCACCGTGTCGTTGAGGTAGTTCCGAGATATCCCCGAGGTAACCATGCCCAAGTCCAAGGTCCGCAAGAAGAACGACTTCACCGTCAGCGCGGTCAGCCGTACCCCGGTGAAGGTGAAGGTCGGACCGTCGAGTGTGTGGTTCGTCGCGCTGTTCGTCGGCCTCATGCTGATCGGGCTGGTGTGGCTGATGGTGTTTCAATTGGCCGCTGTCGGCAGCCAAGCCCCGGCGGCGCTGCACTGGATGGCGCAATTGGGGCCGTGGAACTACGCGATCGCGTTCGCTTTCATGATCACCGGCTTGTTGCTCACAATGCGTTGGCACTGACCAAGATCAAATCCGGAATGAATTCATCTTGGGGTCGCTGCGTTACTGAGCCAGCAACGTTGTGACCACCCAATCACACGCGTGTGATTTATCCCCACTGTTGATAGCGCTTGTGGATAACTGCATAGGCAGTGGTGGGAGGGGGTGGAGGCCTAGTGCAGCAAACTAAATGGGAGCCTCCTGCGGCCGGAATCGCTGGTTGCGGCGTTGCCGGCGTTTTGATGGCTATCGCGAGTGTGACCCTGGTCACAGATCCGCCGGGGCGGGTTATGACGGGGATTGCCGCCGCCGGTCTGATCTTGTTTGCGGGCGCGACGTGGCGCGCGCGACCGAAGCTGGCAATCACGCCCGACGGCCTGGTGATCCGGGGCTGGTTCCGAACGCAGCAATTCCAGCGCTCCGACATCAAGATCATCCGGATCACCGAGTTTCGTCGGATGGCCCGCAAAATGCGGTTGCTCGAGGTCGAAACGGTCGACGGCGGGTTGGTCGTCTTCTCCCGTTGGGACCTCGGGACCGAACCCCTGGACGTGCTCGACACACTTACGGACGCCGGCTACGCCGGGCCGCGGGAAGGCTAGCCGGCGGCCTCAGGAGATGGTGATCGACTCGATCACGACCGGCTCGGTGGGACGGTCGTTGCCGTCGGTGTCCGTCGTCGCGATCGTGTCGACGACCTTCTGCGATTCGGGGTCGGTCACTTCGCCGAAGATCGTGTGCCGCCGGTTCAGGTGCGGTGTCTGGTCGACGGTGATGAAGAACTGCGAGCCGTTGGTGCCCGGGCCCGCGTTGGCCATCGCCAAAAGGTAGGGCTTGTCGAACTGCAACTCGGGGTGGAACTCGTCGGCGAACTTGTAGCCCGGGCCGCCGCGACCGGTACCGGTCGGGTCGCCGCCCTGGATCATGAATCCCTTGATCACCCGGTGGAAGACTGCGCCATCGTAGAACGGTCCGGAGGGGCTACCCGAGGCGTTCTGCGTCGAGTACTCCTTCGTGCCCTGCGCCAGGCCAACGAAATTGGCGACAGTCTTGGGCGCATGGTTTCCGAACAGGGCGATCTTGATGTCTCCACGGTTGGTGTGCAGCGTGGCGGTAGCAGTCTGAAAGGGGCTGTTAGTCACGAGGTCACAGTCTGCCATCACCCGCGGGCATGCCCGCACCCGGTGTCGATCGACCGAAGCAGGTAGGGCCGAACACGTCGTGAAGGCGATGGTGCCGCGGGCGTCTTTTTGGTGGCAGTCTGTAGGTTCCACCCACGGCACAGAAAGGCAGCGGATGAGCGCACAGGCGGACCACCGGTTGACCCCCCGTGAGCGATTGGCCCGCGGCCTCGCCTATTCGGCGCTGGGACCGGTGGACGTCACGCGAGGGGTTGTCGGGCTGGGGGCGCACTCCGCGCAAGCGACCGCGTCGGGATTGCGTCGCCGTTACCGGGAGGGCCGGCTGGCTCGCGAAATCGGCGCGGCGCAAGAAACTCTCGCCCAAGAGCTTGCCGCCGCGCAGCAAGTGGTCGCGAACCTGCCGCAGGCCCTGCAGGACGCGCGCCGGTCCCAACGGCGTCACGGCAAGCGCCCATGGCTGATCGCGGGGGTTGTCGTCGGGCTGTTGGCCGGTGGCGCTGCCGCCTTCAGCATCGCCCGGCGCTCCGCAAGGCGGCGCACTGAGCCATCGCCGCGTCCGCCCAGTGTCGACGTGCAACCGCGCCCCTGAGCGGCTTTGTGGCGCCTGAAGCTCGAATCATGCTGCGAGTAACCGCTTTTGACGTCTATTGGGCCTGGACACGCTTCGCCGCGGTTAACCGGAGTTGCGTGCAACTGCGGTCGGATGCGGGCACCCGGCGGGCAAGGGAGCTCAGCAGGACGACGTTCGAGCCTTGAGGTTCGCCGTTGAAGGCGCGTGAAGGAATAGACTTCAATCGACGAAATCGGATACGTCGGCACGGGGGACGTTTTTATGCCGTTGACAAAAGTGCCCGACAGCCAGAAAGTTTGCCGAATATTCAATACCCTGAACATTCCTTGTGATAGACCACCGACAGTGCCCGCCGTATTGATTAGCCTATGTTGAAGGAACAAGAGCATGGCTACCGCACAGGGCTTCGTCGCAACCGCTATCGACCGCGAGCATTGACAGGATAAGCGTGGATTTCTGGGCTCCTCCCGAGGTCACATCGGCGCTGATTCATTCAGGGCCGGGGCCCGAATCGTGGCTCGCCGCCGCCAACGCCTGGCGCGAGCTGGCGATCGAGCTGGGGCAGACCGCCTCCGACTACGCCGCGACCGTGGCGAGCATTCCCTGGCAGGGACCAGCAGCGACGGCGATGACCCTGTCCACCATCCCCTACGTCAGCTGGATGCAAACCACCGCGGCCGAGGCCGCTCAACTGTCGATGGCGGCTACCAGCATGGCCGGCTCCTTCGTCGCCACCCAGACAGCCATCGTGCATCCCAGCGTGGTCACCGCCAACCGCACGCTGCTGGCTCAGCTGATCGCGACCAACTACTTCGGCATCAATTTCCCCGCCATCGCCGCCACCGAGCTGCAGTACTTGCAGATGTGGGCTGATAACACGACCGCCATGCTCGGCTACCAGGCCACCAGCCTGCAGACCATGGCGCTACAGCCGTTCACTCCTCCACCCACCACCACCAACCCGGCCGGCGAGGCAACGCAGCGTGCGGCGGTCGCCACCGCCACCACACAAGCCGCCGCACAGGCCGCCCCGCAAGCCGCCGCCGCCGCTGACATCAACCTTCCGACGGATCCGATTTTCACCAATCCGACCCTCGCGTGGTTGATCAGCCAGCTAGCCCCCGCCAACTTGATCCAGGGCGGGCTCCCGTTCAACGCGATCGGTCTCTTCACGGGTGGTCACGATTTCATGCCCGGCCAATACCCGGACGTCCTGGCCCCGACCCCCCGTAACCTGGCCATTGCCTACAACCTCACCGGTCCCGAGGCCGTGGGAGGGGCCCCCAATTTCTTTGCCCCACCCGCCTCCACAGCCGGCGCGGTGGAGGCTAATGTCACCGCCACTCTCGGCAGGGGAATGTACGTCGGCAACCTTGTCGTCCCGCCGTCGGCGGTCACTTCCCCGATCCAGCTGGCCGCCGCACAGGCGCCGTTGGCGGCGGCAACCACAGCCGAGGGCGCCCCATTGGTTCCGATGTTCGTCCCGCCGATGCCGCCGGGAGCACGAAAGGCCCAGCGGGACAAGCCCAATGAGAAAGGCTACGGACCGCCAATCTTCGGCACCATCATGCGGCGGCCTCCGTCAGGCGGATGATGCCGTGGAGCCTAGGGGAATCGAACCCCTGACACCTGCCTTGCAAAGGCAGTGCTCTACCAACTGAGCTAAGGCCCCTCTGGCTGATCGGCTGCGGGCGCATCAACCGGGGCCATGTGCCAGACCTCGACCCCACGTCGCGACCACACCACCGCGGCCACCGCAGCGATCAATGCCAGCGGCACTGCGAGTCGTACGTAACGTCTGGACGAGCACATGGTTGTGGGCCTAGGAGGACTCGAACCTCCGACCTCTTCGTTATCAGCGAAGCGCTCTAACCGCCTGAGCTATAGGCCCGTACGCGCGTACGGCCGAGCGACGAGATTACCGCAATCGCCGCCCCACCCCCAAAATCCCGGGAATCGGCGCTAGTCGCGGTCGGCCAGGGTTACTTCGATGCCGCCGATCAGGTCGGTGGTCAGGTTGTAGACGAACGCGGCGATGGTGGCCATCGCGGTCAGCAGCACGATATTCACCAGGCCAATCAAGACGGCGCCACCGAAGATGGTGCCGCTGGAGACCAGCTCGCCGCTGCTGCCGCTGGTGTTGTTCAGTAGGTCACCGACGTTGCTGTTGAGCTTCGACCACACACCCATGCCGCCGAGCACCAGGTACAGGAACGCCACCGCGATCATCCAGACGAAGAACAGCGCCACCGAAAGCAACAGCGACACCTTCAGCGTGCTCCACGGGTCGATCCGGCGGATCTGCATGCTGGCCCGAACTGGGCCACGGTTTCGCCGCGATACGCGCATCCGGTTTTCGCGGCTTTCTCTGGCTTCATCGGTTGCCGAGCGGCCCGATCCCGTCGTGGTCGACGTCTCCGCGGTGCGATCGGGCGCGGGTTTGCGTTGCGAGGCCCGCGGGATGGGCCCGGACAGATCGGGCAATTCGCTGGCGTACGCCTCGGCGGGCGGCCCGTCGCCGCGGGGTGGGGCATCGAAGTCCTGCGGCGGGCTCTTCGGATGCGCCGACGCCCCCGGAGCCGCGGTGCCGGAGATGAAACGGTTCAGCCGCGCATCCACCCCGGAGGGCGGGCCCGACGGCCGCGGCTCGGCGTGGGGTTCCGCCTGGCGATGCGGTGGCTGAGGGGGCCGCCCGGGGCCGCGCCCCCGCGGCGGCACGTCCGCGGCATCCGGAATGCGGCCAGCCTGGGCGGGCGTCGCGCGGTGTACACCGGCTCGCTCGACCGAACCGTCCCCGTTCAGGCTGTCACCCTTGTTGGGGGCCCCCGGCTCGTTGGGTGAAGTCACCCCGACTCCTTACGTATGTACCAAGGCCGCCCGGCGCTGGCTGTCGACTGTGCGGTCGGGCCGAGTCTATTAGCCGTCCGACTCCTCGACGCCGTCGATCGCCCCGATTTCTTCCTCGGCGCTTTCTTCGGCGTTTCGTGCGATGGCTAACAGAGTGTCACCCTCACCCAGGTTCATCAACCGAACGCCCTTGGTCTGCCGTCCCGCCTTGCGGACCTGACGTGCGGCCGTGCGGATGACGCCCCCACCCGAGGTGATCGCGTAGAGCTCGCTCTCCTCGTCGACGATCAACGCCCCTACCAGCCTGCCACGCCGACGGTCGTACTGAACGGTCAGCACGCCCTTGCCGCCGCGGCCCTGCACCGGGTACTCCTCGATCGCGGTGCGTTTGGCGTAACCCCCGGCCGTGGCGACCAGCAGGTAGGTGCCTTCCTGGATCACGTTCAGCGACAGCAGTCGGTCGTCCTCGTTGAATCGCATGCCCTGCACGCCGGACGTGGCGCGGCCCATCGGCCGGAGCGCCTCGTCGGTTGCCGAGAACCTGATGGACTGGCCGTTGGCCGACACCAGGAGCAGGTCGTCCTCGGAGGAGCAGAGCACGGCGCCGACCAGCTCGTCGCCGTCGCGCAGGTTGACGGCGACGATCCCACCCGAGCGGTTGGAGTCGAAGTCGGTCAGTCTGGACTTTTTGACCAGGCCGTTCTTGGTGGCCAGCACCAGGTACGGCGCATCCTCGTAGCCCTTGATCTGGATGACCTGCGCGATGCGCTCCTCCGGCTGGAAGGCCAGCAGGTTGGCGACGTGCTGGCCACGCGCCGTCCGCGACGCCTCCGGCAGCTCGTACGCCTTGGCGCGATACACCCGTCCTTGCGTGGTGAAGAACAGGATCCAGTCGTGCGTCGAGGACAGGAAAAAGTGCCGGACGATGTCGTCCTGCTTGAGCCCCGCGCCCTGCACGCCCTTCCCGCCGCGCTTCTGGCTGCGATACAGATCGGTCTTGGTGCGCTTGGCGTACCCGGTTTCGGTGATGGTGACGACGACCTCCTCGCGCGCGATCAGATCCTCGTCGCTGACCTCTCCGTCGGCCGCGATGATCCGGGTGCGACGGTCGTCGCCGTGCTTTTCGACGATCTCGCCGAGTTCGTCGCGCACGATCCCGCGCTGCCGCTCCGGCTTGGCCAGGATGTCCTCGAGGTCGGCGATCTCGGCCTCGATCTTGGCCAGGTCGTCGATGATGCGCTGGCGCTCCAGGGCGGCCAGGCGCCGCAGCTGCATGTCCAGGATGGCCTGGGCCTGGATGTCGTCGATGTCGAGCAGCTCGATCAGCCCGGCCCGGGCGATGTCGACGGTTTCCGACGCCCGGATCAAGGCGATGACCTCGTCCAGCGCGTCGAGCGCCTTGACCAGGCCGCGCAAGATGTGTGCGCGTTCGTTGGCCTTGCGCAACCGATACGTGGTGCGCCGCACGATGACATCGAGTTGGTGCGCGACGTAGTGGCGGATCAACTGGTCGAGCCGAAGCGTGCGCGGCACCCCGTCGACGATCGCCAGCATGTTGGCGCCGAAGCTGGTCTGCAGCTGGGTGTGCTTGTAGAGGTTGTTCAGCACTACCTTCGCCACGGCGTCGCGCTTGAGCTCGATGACGATGCGCAAGCCCACCCGGTCGCTGGATTGGTCCTCGATGTTGGAGATGCCGGCGAGCTTGCCGTCGCGGACCTGCTCGGCGATCGAGGTGATGAAGTTGTCGTGGTTGACCTGATACGGCAACTCGGTGATGACCAAAGACGTTCGGCCCCTGGCCTCTTCGACTTCCACGACGCCGCGCATCCGGATCGAGCCACGCCCGGTCTTGTACGCGTCGGAGATGCCCTGGGAGCCCACGATCAGCCCGGACGTCGGGAAGTCGGGCCCCTTGACCCGCTCCATGACGGCGGCCAGCGTCGCCTCCTCGTCGGCCTCGTGGTTTTCCAGGCACCAGAACACCGCGTCGGCGAGCTCGCGCAGGTTGTGCGGCGGGATGTTGGTGGCCATGCCGACCGCGATGCCGCCCGAACCGTTGGCCAGCAGGTTGGGGAACCGGCTTGGCAGTACCGTTGGCTCCTGCACCCGACCGTCGTAGTTGGGAATGAAATCGACTGTCTCCTCGTCGATTTCGCGCAGCATCTCCATCGCCAGTGGGGTCAGCCGCGCTTCGGTGTACCTCATCGCCGCCGGCGGGTCGTTGCCCGGCGAGCCGAAGTTGCCCTGCCCGTCGACCAGCGGATAGCGCAGCGACCACGGCTGCGCCATGCGCACCAGCGTGTCGTAGATCGAGGCGTCGCCGTGCGGGTGATAGTTACCCATCGTCTCGGCGACCGACCGCGCCGACTTCGCATGGCTGCGATCCGGGCGGAACCCCGAGTCGTACATCGCATACAGCACGCGGCGGTGCACCGGCTTGAGACCGTCGCGCACCTCGGGCAGCGCGCGGCCCACGATCACGCTCATCGCGTAATCGATGTAGCTGCGCTGCATCTCCTGCTGAATGTCAACCGGCTCGACCCGGTCGGCTGGCCCCTCGCCGGGTGGCAGCGTCGTATCAGTCATCGGTCCCTCGTGTTAGTTGGCGTGCCTGATTCGTCAGACATCCAGGAAGCGAACGTCCTTGGCGTTGCGGGTGATAAAGCTGCGGCGTGCATCGACGTCCTCGCCCATCAGGATGGAGAACAACTCGTCGGCGGCCGCCGCGTCATCCAGGGTGACCTGGCGCAGCACCCGCACGGTCGGGTCCATCGTGGTCTCCCACAATTCCTTGGCGTCCATTTCACCCAGACCCTTGTAGCGCTGGATGCCGTCGTCCTTGTTGATCTTCTTGCCGGCCTTCTGCCCCGCCTCGAGCAGGCCATCGCGCTCGCGATCGGAGTAGGCGAACTCGGGATCGCTGCGCTGCCACTTCAGCTTGTACAACGGCGGCTGCGCCAGAAACACGTGCCCGTTTTCGATGAGCGGGCGCATGAACCTGAACAACAGGGTCAACAGCAGCGTGGAGATGTGCTGGCCGTCGACGTCGGCGTCGGCCATCAGCACGATCTTGTGGTAGCGCAGCTTGGTGATGTCGAACTCGTCGTGAATCCCGGTACCCAGCGCGGTGATGATCGCCTGGACTTCGGTGTTCTTCAGCACCCGGTCGATGCGGGCCTTCTCGACGTTGATGATCTTGCCGCGCAACGGAAGGATCGCCTGGAACATCGAGTCGCGGCCGCTCTTCGCCGAGCCGCCGGCCGAATCGCCTTCCACGACATACAGTTCGGACTTGCGCGGGTCGGTGGATCGGCAGTCGGCGAGCTTGCCCGGTAGGCCGCCGAGATCCGTGGCGCTCTTGCGGCGCACCAACTCCCGTGCCTTGCGCGCCGCGATGCGAGCTTGCGCCGAAGACACCGCCTTGTTGACGACCGTCTTGGCGTCACTGGGGTTGGCTTCGAACCAGTGCGAGAGCTTGTCGTTGCATGCTTTCTGCACAAATGACTTGACTTCGGTGTTGCCCAGTTTGGTCTTCGTCTGGCCCTCGAACTGCGGTTCGCTGACCTTGACCGAGATCACCGCGGCCAAACCCTCGCGGATATCGTCGCCGGTCAGATTGGGGTCTTTGTCTTTGAGCAGTTTCTTGTCTTTGGCGTATTTGTTCACCACCGACGTCAGCGCGGCGCGGAACCCTTCCTCGTGGGTACCGCCCTCGTGGGTGTTGATGGTGTTGGCGAACGTATGAACCGACTCCGAATAACCGGCGTTCCACTGCATCGCGATTTCCACCTCGTGGCCGGGCCCCTTGTCTGAGAAGTCGACGATGCTGGAGTGGATCGGGTTCTTGGTGCGGTTGATGTGCTTGACGTAGTCGACCAAACCACCCGGGTAATGAAAGGTGCGGTGCTTGACTTTATGCGGCGCAACGGATTCCGCGGCCTTCTCCTGTGCGGACTTCGGCGCTTCTGCGGTGTCGCTGACGACTTCGTCGACCACCTCTTCGTTGCTCACCCGCTCATCGGTCAGGTGGATGGTCAGTCCCTTGTTGAGGAACGCCATTTCCTGCAGCCGGCGGGCAACGGTCTCGAAGTCGTAGTCCGTGGTCTCGAAGATGCCCGGGTCGGCCCAGAAACGGACCGTCGTACCGGTCTTCTTGGTTTTGTCGCCCTGCTTCAGCGTGCCGGGGATAGAGCGGTCGTAATGCTGGAACCACTCGTAGCCGTCGGTCGAGATCTCGACCTCGAGTCGAGTGGACAATGCATTGACCACCGACACGCCCACGCCGTGCAAACCACCGGACACCGCGTAGGCGCTGTCATCACCGCCGAACTTTCCGCCGGCATGAAGCTGGGTCATCACCACGTCGACCGTCGGCATGCCGGTGGCATGCATGCCCACCGGGATACCGCGGCCGTTGTCGGTGACTTGAACGCCGCCGTTCTCCAAAATCTTGACGTCGACTTCCGTGGCGTAACCCGCCATCGCCTCGTCGACAGCGTTGTCGACGACCTCCCAGATCAGATGGTGCAATCCGCGCTCCCCGGTGGAGCCGATGTACATGCCTGGGCGTTTGCGGACCGCTTCCAACCCTTCCAGGACGGTGATCGAGTCGGCGCCGTACTCTTTCGTTTTCTTCTTTTGGGCAGCCACGGGCGGAAGGCTCTCCTTGGGGTTGCGCGCGGGTAGTCTCCGGGACATTGCGCTGGTTCCACGTCAGTCTACCGATAAGGGGCGCCAGGACCGATTCTGTGAGGGTGTTTCTGCACAGCTATCTGCGCCGTGTGCGGAATTTTTCGCTGAAGGCCGCGTCAGGACGCTTGACGAGCCGGTTTCCGCCGTTGTGGCGGCGCTGAAGCGGGTCGCCCGCTCGGTCAACCGTAGGTGTCACGGGGGCCTCGGCCGGCGATATGCCGCGGGCCCTTCCGCCACGACGGTGCGGCCGGCCCGGTGATTTTCAGCGATGTCACTACGCCGTTGCCGACCGCGGCGGCGATCTTGGCCAGAATTTGCGCCTGGATCATCCGCAGCTGGGTCGCCCATGCGGTCGATTCGGCCGCCACGCTGAGCACCCCGTCGTTCAGGGTGGTCGGGGTCGCGTGGTCGGCGATCTGGTGTCCCACCACCGACGACCAATGGCCGAGCACCGTGCCCTCGGCGACGTGCGTCGACCAGCCCCGCTTTTTCGCCAGATCGCGGGCCAGCCTGCCCAAGGGTTGAGGATCACGCGTGTCGGGCCCGGGGCCCGACCAGCTTCGCCGCTGTCCCGCGACGCGGCGCGGCGGAGGAGGCGCGCCCCGTCCACGGCCGGCGTCCTTTCCCTGCGCGCGGGCGGCCGCGCGCGCTTCCTCGAGGGTGCGCCGCACCAGGTCGATGCCCGTAAGGTCGCCGGGCGGTGTGCCGCGGTCGGAAGGCGATCCGCCGCCGGGGCCGGTCATCCTTGCACCACCGATACGCGCCCGCCGTCTTCGTCGCGCAGATCGATGTGCACCCGCCTAGCGTCCCACTCGGCCGGTATGTCTTCGAGGACCGCCGCGGTTACCAACACCTGTTCTGCCGCTTCGGCCACCGAAGCCAAGGCGCGGCGACGCGTCGCATCGAGTTCGGCGAACACGTCGTCGAGCAACAACACCGGTTCGCTCCCGTCTGCCCGCAGCAACTCGTAGGCCGCCAAGCGCAGTGCGACGGCGAACGACCACGACTCACCGTGGCTGGCAAAGCCTTTGGCGGGCTGATCGCCGAGTCGCAACTCGAGGTCGTCGCGATGTGGGCCGACAAGACACATTCCGCGTTCCACCTCGGCGTCGCGGCGTGCCGACAACGCAGCCAACAACGCGGCTTCCAGGAACTCTCGGTCGGTACCTTCGGCGCCGACGCCATCCATGCTCGCGCGGTAGCCGATCGAGGCTTGCCGCGATCCCGGCGCCAGTAACTGGTAGGCCTTTTCCACCTCGGGTGCCAGTTGATTGACGAGATCGATGCGGGCGGCCATCAATTCCGCGCCGTGCTCGGCTAATCGGCCGTCCCACACATCGAGGGTGTCCACCGCGCCGCCTCGATGTCGCGCACCGGACAACGACTTCAACAGCGCCGTGCGCTGGCGCAACACTTTGTCGTAGTCCGCCCGCACAGCGGCGATCGCCGGACGGCGCACCGTCGCCAGATCGTCGAGGTAGCGCCGGCGGTCGGCCGGATCGCCGCGGACCAACGCCAGGTCTTCCGGGGCGAAAAGCACCGCCCGCAACACCCCGACCACCTCGCGCGTGCTGCGCACGGGGGAGCGGTTCAGCCTCGCCTTGTTCGCCCGCCCCGCCGCGATCTCCAGATCGACCGCACATTCCCTGCCGTCGTTGACGACGATGGTCGAAACTATCGCGCGCGTACTGCCCGCCCGGATCAACGGCGCGTCGGTACCCACGCGGTGCGAACCCAATGTACTCGAATACCACAGTGCCTCAATGAGATTCGTCTTCCCGAAGCCATTGGGTCCGACGAACACCGTCCGGCCCGGTTCCAATTCGAGGTCGGCCTGCGCCCAGGACCGGAAGTCACGCAGTCCCAAATGCCGGACGTACACCTACCCGGGCAGCCGCACTGGCATCAACAAGTACACGTAATCCGTCGGCAAAGCGGGGAAGGGACCGTTGCCGGTCGGATGGCTGTCGTCGTCGAATGCCGGCCGCAACAACGCCGGCTTACCCGGGGTGGTGAAACCGAACGACACCCGGTCGGCGTGGACCGACCCGAGCCCATCCGTCAGATAGGTCGGGTTGAAGGCGATCGTCAACGGCTCGCCGGCGAAGTCAACGGCCAGGTCTTCCTCGGCCCGGCCGACATCGTCGGCGCCCGCGGAGAGCCGCAGCATGCCATCGGCGAATTCCATGCGTACCTGCGCGCCTCGGTCAGCGACCAGCGCGACCAGCTTGATCGCTTCGGTTAGCTCGGCCACGTTGATGGTGGCGACCGCCGTGTGCTCGGCCGGTAACAGCTGCCGAAACTTCGGGAACTCCGCATCCAGCAGGCGGGTGGTGCTGCGCTTGCCGTTACCGCTGATGCCCAGCAGTCCGTCTTTTCCGACGCCCGACCCAGCACCCAACGACAGGCGGACATCCGAGCCGTCGATGCCGGCTTTGGCGGCCTCGGACAACGTTCTCGCCGGGACCAAGACCGCGGCCTCGACGTCGGGCGACAATGCCGTCCACGTCAGCTCGCGAACCGCCAGCCGGAACCTGTCGGTGGCGGCCAGTACGACGGTGTCGCCCGAGATCTCGACCCGAATCCCGGTCAGCATCGGCAGCGTGTCATCCCGGCCGGCCGCGATGGCAACCTGACCGATCGCCTCGGCGAACAGTTCCGACGGCAGGCTCCCGGTATCGTCCGGCAGCGCGGGCAGCGTCGGGTAATCCTCAACCGCCATCGTCGGCAGCGAAAACCTGGCATTTCCACACGTCAACGCGACGCGATTACCGTCCACGTAGAAGTCCACCGGTTTGTCCGGCAACGCCCGGGTAATGTCCGACAACAACCGGCCAGACACCAAAACGCTTCCAGGAGAAGCTATTTCGGCCGCGACCTGTGCCTCGGCGGACACCTCGTAGTCGAAGCCTGAGATTGTCAGGCCCTCATCCGAGCCCGTCAACAACACGCCCGAAAGCACCGGCACCGCAGGTCTGGTCGGCAGGTTCTTCGCCACCCACGACACCGCGTCGGCGAAAGACTCTCGCACCACACGAAACTTCAGATCGGTGAGGCCAGCTGTTGTCGTCGCCGCGTCCATAGCGTCCCTTCACCTGCCGAGTGTTCGAAACCAAGGTTGGCTAGCCGCCCGTCGCTAGCAGTCGAAGAACAACCGTAGATCTTCGGAGGCCATCTTGAAAGCTAATCGCAAAGCCCGACAAGCCCGGTCACCGCGGGCCTTGCGAGCCCAGCGTAACGAAGCCTCCCCAGCGCTGTACTTCAAAGAAGAAACAACGGAGATAACTCAGTAACAGTAATAAGGGGTGTGGATTCTGGGGACAGCGTGGGCTTCAAGCAGCTAGGGCGCGAGCCGGGGTGTGGATGACAGCGTTGAGAACTGTGTGGCGTCTGTTGGGCCGGTGGGGATGAACGACGGGTGTGGACTGAGGCGCGATCGGTGCACCGGTGTTTGACGGGGTTGTACACAGCGCTGCGCACAACTTCGACGTGTGGCTGGTGTTACAGGGGTGCGAGAAGTTTTTTGAAAAAAGATGACGGGAAGCGGCCGGAATCAGCGCTTGGACCGCTGACGGATGCGCGTGGTGAGTTCCTTGACGTGATCGAACACCTCGCGTCGC
This sequence comes from Mycobacterium sp. IS-1264, assembly GCF_001954195.1. Lineage (GTDB taxonomy): Bacteria > Actinomycetota > Actinomycetes > Mycobacteriales > Mycobacteriaceae > Mycobacterium. The sequence goes on from NZ_MBES01000046.1 coordinate 43,918, forward strand.
TCGGCCATCTCGGACAAGATCTTTCGCTGGGCGTACATGACGGTGGTGTGATCACGGCCGAACGCCTGGCCGATCTTGGGCAACGAGAGGTCGGTGAGTTCGCGGCACAGGTACATCGCGATTTGTCGTGATTGAGCCAGCGCGCGGGTCTTGCCCGGGCCGCGGAGCTCTTCGACTGTGGTGTCGAAGTATTCGGCGGTGGCGGCCATGATCGTCGCCGCGCTGATCTGCATGGTGCTGGCATCGGCGATCAGGTCACGAAGCACAATCTCGGCCAGCGCCTTGTCGATCGGGGTCTTGTTCAACGACGCGAACGCCGTTACCCGGATCAGGGCGCCCTCAAGCTCGCGGATGTTGCGTTCGATGCTGCTGGCGATGAGCTCGAGTACGTCGTCGGGCACCGCGAGACGCTCCATCTGCGCCTTTTTCCGCAAGATCGCGATGCGGGTCTCCAGTTCCGGCGGCTGCACGTCGGTGATCAGGCCCCACTCGAACCGCGTCCGTAGCCGGTCTTCGAGCGTCGCGAGTTGCTTGGGCGGGCGGTCCGACGAGATGACGATCTGCTTATTCGCGTTGTGCAGCGTGTTGAAGGTGTGGAAGAACTCCTCCTGGATACCTTCTTTGCCTTCGATGAACTGGATGTCATCGACCAGCAGCACGTCGACGTCGCGGTAGCTGCGCTTGAACGCGACCTTGCGGTCGTCGCGAAGCGAGTTGATGAAGTCGTTGGTGAACTCCTCGGTGGAGACGTACTTGACCCGCATCCCCGGGAATAACCGCTGCGCGTAGTTGCCGGCCGCGTGCAACAGATGTGTCTTGCCGAGGCCGGATTCGCCCCAGATGAACAGCGGGTTGTACGCGCGGGCGGGCGCCTCGGCGATGGCGAGCGCCGCCGCGTGGGCGAACCGGTTGGAAGCACCGATGACGAAGGTGTCGAAGGTGTAGCGGCGGTTGAGGCTGGTTCCGCCCGCGATGGCCGGGTCGATGATGTGGGGACGCTCGGTGAAGTAGTTGGGCCAACCCTGCTCGTCGTCGATGACGGGTTCCCCGTTTTCGTCAGCCTCGTCGATGTCACTTGACGTTTCGAGGTCGGTGTCGTCGACGAAGATGTCGGTTTGAGGCAGGACGGCGTCGTCGCCGTCTTCCGCGGGCGGGGCGATGCGCACCCCGAGTTGGACTTGCTGGCCGAGCCGGCGACTCAGCGCGTCGGTGATGGGTTCGCGCAGATGACGTTCGATCTCGTTCTGGACGAAACTGCTCGGCACCGACAGCAGAGCAAACCCCTCGACGATGGTGAGTGGTTGGACCAGATTCAGCCATGCCCTTTGCTGAGGGGTCAGGGGGGCGACAAGCGTCGTGCGATTGGTGGCGACGCCGTCTGCGGTGGGTTCGCCGTTGAGCTCAGAGACGACCGCGTTCCACACTGTCGTGAAAGTTGAACCGGGGTCATCGGTCAACGACGTATCTCCCTGGTCCGACGTCGAGGAACTGCCAGCTTGGCGACAAAGCAGCTGTCCACATAGTTATACACAGGTGTGGACAGGATGAGCGTAAACGAGCCACAGCCTTACGGCGACGGCCCGCGATCTCCATGCTGGTGGCAACCCACGCAGGTCGCCTAGGCAGCTAGTTGATCCGCCATCCTCGCTTCGTTGTCGAGCGCCGTCTCACGCTGAAACGGCATGCCCGAAGCTAACAGTTTTCCGTGCGGCTGCCAACCGTTCTGCTGCATTCCAATCGGGTTATTTAAAGTTCTTTGGGGCGTGCTTCGATCCGGTGCGGTTTCGGTCGGGATCGGGTCGCCGAGAACGAATGTTTTCGCGCCGGTCGGGTGTGGGTCCGTTGGGGCAGGCCAAGTTTGACCCAGCGAAGGCGCATCAGTACCCTCAAACAGTCGCCCGAAAGTCGGCGATACGGCTGCGACCTAGGTGAACCTGCCTGGGGACCGCGCCGGCCAGTAGCGAGACCAGCTTCGACCGACACACGGACCCCCGCGGTTGCGAATCGTGAGCGGCCGGATGGCTGGGAAAGCTTTGAGCGAGACACAACGAGGAGAACGCCGTGGCCAAGGGCAAGCGGACCTTCCAGCCGAACAACCGGCGCCGAGCCCGCGTGCATGGCTTCCGCTTGCGGATGCGGACCCGTGCGGGGCGTTCGATCGTGTCCAACCGGCGCCGTAAGGGCCGACGCGCGCTGTCTGCCTGATCGCAACGTCAGGTTTTGGCGGTGCTTCCCGCACGCAACCGTATGAGGCGGTCGACTGAGTTCGACGCGACCGTCAAATGCGGGGCGCGCCTGGTGCAGTCCGACGTCGTCGTCTATTTCCGCCGGCGCACCCACGCCAATAGCGGCCCGCGGGTGGGGCTGATCATCGGGAAGGCGGTGGGGTCGGCCGTCGACCGTCACCGGGTCGCGCGCCGGTTGCGGCATGCGGCGCGAAGCCTGCTGGGCGATCTCGATCAATCCGATCTGGTGGTGATCCGTGCGCTGCCGAGTAGTCGGCAGGCGTCATCGGCGCGGCTGACCCAGGAGCTGCGAAGCGCTCTGCGACGCGGTTGTGAGCTGGCAGGGACGCGCCGGTGAATCGGGCGGCGCGGGCGCGCGCGGTAGTCGGGGGTTCGGGCAGGGCCGCCGCGCGGTTGCTGATTTTTCTCATCCAGACGTACCGGCACATGGTTTCGCCGCTGCGACCGCCGACGTGCCGTTTCGTTCCGACATGTAGCCAGTACGCGGTCGATGCGCTCACCGAATACGGCTTGATTCGCGGCAGCTGGTTGGCGGCGGTCAGGCTCGCCAAGTGCGGCCCATGGCATCAGGGAGGATGGGACCCGATACCGGAGCGCCGCGGATGCCGGGCGAACTTCGAGGACGGCAGCGACGTCTGGGATGCGCCAGGGGCGCGAGGGGAGAGCGGATCTTTTGTTTGATTTTTTCAGCCTCGACATCATCTACTACCCGGTGTCGTGGATCATGTGGGTTTGGTACAAGTTGTTCGCGGCGCTGCTGGGCCCATCGAACTTCTTCGCCTGGGCCCTGGCGGTGATGTTCTTGGTGTTCACCCTGCGAGCCTTGCTGTACAAGCCGTTCGTGCGTCAGATCCGCACCACCCGGCAGATGCAGGAGCTGCAGCCACAGATCAAGGCGCTGCAAAAGAAGTACGGCAAGGACCGCCAGCGGATGGCGCTCGAGATGCAGAAGCTGCAGCGCGAGCACGGCTTCAATCCGATCCTGGGCTGCTTGCCGATGCTGGCGCAGATCCCCGTGTTCCTGGGGCTGTATCACGTGCTGCGGTCGTTCAACCGAACGCAGGGCGGATTCGGTCAGCCGCACCTTTCGGTGATCCAAAACCGGCTTACCGGCAACTACATGTTCAGCCCGCTCGAGGTGCAGCACTTCCTGGACGCCAACCTGTTTGGTGCGCCGATCGGCGCGTCCATGACACAGCGCACGGGCATGGAGGCTTTCACCGATTTCAGTCGCCCCGCGGTAGTCGCGGTCGGCGTCCCCGTGATGATCCTCGCCGGCATCGCAACCTACTTCAACAGCCGGGCATCGATCGCGCGGCAGAGCCCGGAGGCGGCTGCCAACCCGCAGACCGCGATGATGAACAAGCTTGCGCTGTATGTGTTTCCGCTCGGTGTGGTGGTCGGTGGGCCGTTCCTTCCGCTCGCGATCATCCTGTATTGGTTCTCGAACAACATCTGGACCTTCGGCCAGCAGCACTACGTGTTCGGCATGATCGAGAAAGAGGACGAAGCCAAGAAGCAGGAAGTCATCAAGCGCCGGGCGGCCAACGCGCCGGCGCCCGGAGCCAAGCCCAAGCGCAACCCGAAGCCGACCCCGCCGAGCGCTAATGGCTCGGCGACGGTCGCTGATGACGACGCGGAGCCGGCAGCGCCAAAGGCGGACTCCGATGGCTCCGAAGATCGGCAAGCCGAGACAACGGAACAGGCAGACAAGCCGAAGCCCGGCACACGAAACAACGCTCCGGGCAATCGCACCCCGCGGCCGGGAGCGCGACCGAAGAAACGCAAACGCTGACGAGGGTGCCACACGCTAGGGGACCGCTTCGGACAGGCGAGAGAAAACGGGGACCCGTGGATGAGGGAGAGAAAGGCATGACGGACGCACACATCACCGAGCCCGACGTTGACGTCGAACCGTCGGTTGAGGACGTCAACGAAAACGGGGCGCCAGCAGAAGGGGCCGCCGACGAAGGCGATGCCTTGGAGGAGCGGTTGGTCGCCGAGGGGGAAATCGCCGGCGACTACCTCGAGGAGTTGCTTGACCTATTGGACTTCGACGGCGACATCGATCTGGACGTCGAGGGCAACCGCGCGGTGGTGAGCATCGACGGGAGCGACGACCTGAACAAGTTGGTTGGCCGGACCGGCGAGGTGCTCGACGCGCTGCAGGAGCTCACCCGGCTGGCCGTGCACCAGAAGACCGGTGTGCGGAGCCGGCTCATGCTCGACATCGCGAGCTGGCGTCGCCGGCGCCGCGAGGAGCTGGCCGCGCTGGGCGACAAGGTCGCGCGACGCGTGCTGGACAGCGGCGAGCGAGAGGAGCTCGCCCCGATGACGCCTTTCGAGCGCAAGATCGTCCACGACGCCGTCGCGGCGGTCCCGGGGGTGCACAGCGAGAGCGAGGGCGCGGAGCCGTCGCGCCGCGTCGTGGTCCTGCTCGACTAGGAGTTACAGCGGTGTAGTTCGCCGCGGCGATTGCGCCGCGCGGCACGAAGACCAGAGGGATGTTTCACGTGAAACATGTCGGCCGTTGCGAGGGGACGCTAGATCCTGCCGCGCCGGCAACCCGTGCCGAGTCGTTACCGCCGCCGGACGCCGCCGCGATCTTCGGGCCACATATATCTATTGCGCAGCGGTACGCCGAACTGTTGGCGTCGACCGGGGTGGAACGAGGCCTCCTCGGACCGCGCGAGGTGGGCCGGGTGTGGGACCGGCATCTGCTCAACAGTGTCGCCGTCGGCGAGCTCCTGGATCCGGGGAATCGGGTGGTGGACATCGGCAGCGGCGCCGGGCTGCCGGGGATCCCGTTGGCGATCGCGCGGCCCGACCTCCGGGTCGTTCTCCTCGAACCGCTATTGCGCCGGAGCGAGTTTCTCAATGAGGTGGTGGCCGAACTAGGGTTGGCCGTCGAGGTGGTGCGCGGCCGGGCCGAGGAACCTTGGGTGCGGGAACGGTACGGGGGAAGGGACGCGGCTGTGTCGCGAGCGGTTGCAGCATTGGACAAGTTGACGAAGTGGAGTATGCCGTTGCTACGGCCCGGCGGTCGGATGGTGGCCATCAAGGGTGAGCGCGCCCCGGACGAACTCCAGGCGCACCGGCGTGTGATGGCGGCGTCCGGCGCCGTTGATGCCAGGGTGGTCACATGTGGCGCGAACTATTTGCGTCCGCCCGCAACCGTGGTCTTAGCGCGACGCGCAAGCCAGCCGCGGCAGGGGTCGGCACGAACGGGGAACAGGGGACATCGATGAGTTCTCCGCGAGACTGGCCCGCCGCCCCGCCGCCCGCGTCGGGTGTCGCGCCCGGACAGGCGAGCGCCACCGAGTACGACGACCCGGCGGACGCGGTGGCGCATGTTTCACGTGAAACATCGGAGGAATACGACACCCCGATCGGGGCCGCCGCCGAGCGCGCTATGCGGGTCCTCCACACCACGTATCCGCCGTTGCGCAGGCCGGATCACCGCCGCGTCTTCACCGTCGCGAACCAAAAGGGCGGCGTCGGTAAAACCACCACGGCGGTCAACCTCGCCGCCGCGCTCGCCGTCCAGGGGCTCAAGACGCTCGTGATCGATCTCGATCCGCAGGGCAATGCGAGCACGGCGCTCGGGATCACCGACCGGCAGGCCGGTACGCCGTCGTCGTATGAGGTCCTCCTCGGCGAGGTCTCGCTGCAGGACGCGCTGCGCCGCAGCCCACACAGCGAGCGGCTGTTCTGCGTCCCGTCCACGATCGACCTGGCCGGTGCCGAGATCGAATTGGTGAGCATGGTTGCGCGCGAGAACCGATTGCGTAACGCTTTGGCCGCGCTCGACCAGTTCGACTTCGACTACGTCTTTGTCGACTGCCCGCCGTCACTGGGGTTGTTGACCATCAACGCGCTCGTCGCCGCGCCCGAGGTGATGATCCCGATTCAGTGCGAGTACTACGCGCTCGAGGGCGTGTCACAGCTGATGCGGAATATCGAGATGGTGAAGGCCCATTTGAATCCCCGGCTCGACGTGACCACCGTGATCCTCACGATGTACGACGGGCGGACCAAGCTGGCCGACCAGGTGGCCGAAGAGGTGCGCCGGTACTTCGGACGCAAGGTGTTGCGCACGGTGATTCCGCGCAGCGTCAAGGTCTCGGAGGCGCCCGGCTACAGCATGACGATCATCGACTACGACCCGGGCTCGCGCGGGGCGATGAGCTATCTGGACGCGAGCCGCGAACTCGCGCTACGCGACTGACTACCGAAGGGACGATCATGACGCAGCCGTTACGCAGGAAGGGCGGCCTTGGCCGGGGCTTGGCTTCGCTCATTCCCACCGGTCCGGCCGAGGGCGACTCGGGCCCGGCGACCCTTGGCCCCCGGATGGGGGATGCGGCCGCCGACGTGTTGATCGGGGGACCGGCGCCGGACGCCGCCGGGGTGGGGGCGGTGTATCGCGAGATCGCACCGGCCGACATCGAGGCCAATCCCCGCCAGCCACGGCAGGTCTTCGACGAGGAGGCGCTGTCCGAACTCGTGCACTCCATCCGCGAGTTCGGCCTCTTGCAGCCCATCGTGGTGCGGGCGGTGTCCGGGGCGGCGAGCGGCGCGCGCTACCAGATCGTCATGGGGGAGCGGCGCTGGCGGGCCGCCCAGGAGGCGGGCCTGGCCACCATTCCGGCCATCGTCCGCGAGACCACGGATGACACCCTGCTGCGGGACGCCCTGCTGGAGAACATCCATCGGGTGCAGCTGAACCCTCTGGAAGAGGCGGCGGCTTACCAGCAGCTGCTCGACGAGTTCGATGTCACCCACGACGAACTGGCGACCCGCATCGGCCGATCGCGGCCGCTGATCACCAACATGATCCGCTTGCTCAAGCTGCCGATCGCGGTCCAGCGTCGAGTGGCGGCGGGGGTGCTGTCGGCCGGCCATGCCCGGGCGCTGCTGTCCCTCGAGGCCGGCCCCGAGGCGCAGGAAGAGCTGGCCAGCCGGATCGTCGCGGAGGGCCTGTCGGTGCGCGCCACCGAGGAAGCGGTCACGCTGGCCAATCGCGGGGAGGGGCACAAGCCTGCGCCTCCGCGGCGCAAACCAATCCAGATGCCGGGCCTCCAGGACGTTGCTGACCGGCTGTCGAATACCTTCGATACGCGCGTCACGGTCAGCCTTGGCAAACGCAAGGGGCGGATCGTCGTGGAGTTTGCCTCGGTCGAAGACCTGCAGCGGATCATCGACGTGATGACCCCGCCCAACCCATGATCAGCCACACGGTGTAATTACGTCACTGTGACACCGGCCGGGTTCCCGGCTCGAATCAACCCGCTGCGGCCAGGGCGCTGTGCCGGAGAACCACTGGGCGACAACGATTTTCGGAGTTGAACGGACCGGCGCACCCGGCTGGACCGCGGGCCGGGCCGGGCGGGTCACGAGGCTGCGCGAACACTGGCCCCGCGAAGGCAAACTCTCCTATCCTGGAGGGGTTGCCGGTGCATGTCAGCCTGGGGATATCCGGGTCTGCGGTACGCACGGAAGCCAGGAGGCTAGTGTCTGCTCGAATCTCACCGCTGCGGCTCGAAGCCTTCGAGCATCTTCCGAAGCATGCGCGCCGCTGCGTCTTCTGGGAGGTCGACCCCGCGACTCTCGGTAACCAGGACCACCTCGCCGATCCGGAATTCGAAAAAGAAGCCTGGTTGTCGATGGTGATGCTGGAGTGGGGCTCGTGCGGTCAGGTCGCGACGGCGGTGCCCGACGAACGCAGCCACGCCGAGCCGCCGTGCCTCGGCTATGTCCTCTACGCACCGCCGCGAGCGGTTCCGCGGGCACAGCGGTTTCCTACCGCGCCGGTATCCGCCGATGCGGTGTTGCTGACGTCGATGGGGATCGAGCCCGGACAGGCCGCAGACGACTTGCCGCACAGCCTGTTGGCCCGCGTCATCGACGAGCTGGTGCGGCGCGGGGTGCGGGCGCTGGAAGCTTTCGGCCGCACGCCGGCTGCGTCGGAGTTACAGGACCCCCGCATGGTCGATCCCGGTGTGCGCCCGGTGCTGGAAGCCCTCGGCGACTGCACCGTTGAACACTGCGTCATCGATGCGGAGTTCTTGAAGGACGTGGGTTTCGTTGTGGTGGCGCCACATACGTACTTCCCTCGGCTGCGGCTCGAGCTCGACAAGGGGCTGGGCTGGAAGGCTGAGGTGGAGGCGGCGCTGGAGCGCTTGCTGGCCAATGCCCAGCTCGAGCAGCCGGTCGGCGCCGGGTCGACGGCCACGAATACGTAGCCGCCGCCCCAGCAGGGTTAGGAACCGCCGAGCCTGGTTGTGCGTTCCACCGATAATTCGTGGGCCAGCAGCTCGGCGAAGGTGAAGGTGCCGGTGGGCCTATCGTTCTTGCCCAGCAGATACAGCCGCTTCACCGCGGCGAGGATACCTTCGGCGATCGCGTCGCGGGTGTGCGTCGACACCAGCATGTCCCGGTCGCGTGGATTGGTGATGTAACCGACGTCGACCTGAACCGTCGGCATCCGCGTGAGCCGGAGCAGATCCCATGTTCGGCCATGTGTGCGGCAATCCCGTAAACCGGTGCGGGCCACCACTTCTCGCTGAATGAAGTCGGCGAGATTGCGGCCGATGGTAGACACCGATCCATGCGAGTTGCCGAAATGAAATGACGCGACGCCGTTGGCGGAAGGGCTGCGCTGAGCCTCGCAGCGCAGGCTGATCATCAGGTCCGCGCCGACGTTGTTGGCCGTCGCGGCACGTTCGGTATCCGACGGGCTGCGATTGGTCGGCCGGGATAGAAAGGTCTCCATGCCGATGGCCGTCATCCGCCCCTCAAGCCGGCTTGCCAAGTCCCACAACACGTCTGCTTCGCTGATGGGTCCGTTCGGGCCGTGGCAGATCAAGCCGTGATCCGCGCCCCCGCGGCCGGGATCGATGATGATCCGCTTGCCCGAGAGTTTGGGCCCCGATCGGCGCACCAGTTCTTCCTCGCGAATCGCGTGGGGCGAGCCGCCGCTGACCCGCGAACTCAGAAAGTACAAGGAGCGCAACGTTTCCGGGCCGCAGATGCCGTCGGCGGCGAGCCCGTACTCGCGTTGGTACGACATCAACGCGTTGTGCGTCTGCAAACCGAAGTAGCCGTCGACCAGGCCGGTGTAGAAGCCGAGGTCCTGTAGCCGAGCCTGCAGGGTCGCGACATCGTCGCCGTACAGGGGGGCGCCGAATTGGTGATACAGCGTGCGCGCGCCGAGCCGGTAGGACGCCTCTTTCAACGCCCGATAAGTGGCCTCGCCGACAATGCCGTCCACCAGCAGTCCACGGTGCTGCTGGAAGGCGCGTACGGCCTGGTCGAGCTCGGAGTCGAACAGTTCGAGGGCCACATGCCTGCCGGTGGTCAGGTCTTCCTCGGAATTGTCCAGCAGGTTCAGCGCAGCCAGCGCCGCCCGGATTTCGGTCACAGCAGCGCTGCGGTCACCACAGCGCAGCGCGTCGCCGTTTTCGCGGCGCGGACTCGGCATACCAAGGGCCCTCCGGGACGGACTGACAGGCTGGAAATACGGGTTAGAGCTAACCGGTATTGTCGCAGATCCTTCTCGATTTTCGGAAAACCCCAGGCTAAGCGGCGGCCTCGTGCCGCGACGCGGATCGGGGTTCAGGCGAGGTTGGGAACGGCGTCGGAAAGCTCACGCAACAAGGCGGCTTTGCCCTTGGCGCCGACTATACGTTTCACCGGCTGACCGTCCTTGAACAGAATCATTGTGGGGATCGACACTACTTCGAAGTCGCGCGCCGTTTCGGGGTTCGCGTCGACGTCGAGCTTGGCGACGGTGAGGTGTTCGGCGCGTTCGGCGGCGATTTCTTCGAGCACGGGCGCGACCATCTTGCACGGCCCGCACCAGGTTGCCCAAAAGTCAACCAGCACAGGCTTATTGCTGGACAACACTTCGGTTGAGAAGGACGAGTCGGAGACTTCTATTGTGCCGCCGGCGTTTTCGGTCATCGTGACGCTCCCATCAATGTGTTCCTACGGTCAGCTGCTGTGTCTCGCCGGCCGCGTCTGACTCTTCGTGCTCGGCCAGCCACCGCTCGGCGTCGATCGCCGCGGCGCAACCGCTGCCGGCGGCGGTGACCGCCTGCCGATACGTGCGGTCCACCAGGTCGCCTGCCGCGAACACACCCTCCAGCGACGTGCTGGTGGTGCGCCCCTTGACGAGCACGTATCCGTCGGTGTCGACATCGACGACGTCGCGTACCAACGCCGAACGTGGCTCGTGGCCGATCGCGACGAAGACGCCGGTCACCGGCAGCGTGGTTTGTTCACCAGTCACGGTGTGGCGCAGCCGCAATCCGGTCACCGTCGTGTCGCCCTCGACCGCGGCGACGGTGTGGTTGGTGACGAACTTGATCTTGTCGTTGTTGCGGGCGCGATTCAGCATGATTTTCGATGCCCGGAACTCCTCGCGGCGATGCACCAGCGTCACGGTGGTGGCGAACCGGGTCAGGAACAGGGCTTCCTCCATCGCGGAGTCGCCCCCGCCGATGACGGCGATGTGCTGGTCCCGGAAGAAGAACCCGTCGCAGGTGGCACAGGAACTCACCCCGCGGCCCAGCAACTCCTGTTCGCCGGGGACCTGCAGGTAGCGCGCCGCGGCGCCCATCGCCAAAATGACGGCCCGGGCGCGGTGGGTTTCGCCCTCCGCCGTCACGACCGACTTGACCGGTCCGTCCAGCGACACCGACTCGACGTCCTCCATCCGCAGGTCCGCTCCGAAGCGCAGTGCCTGCTCGCGCATCTCGTCCATCAACTCCGGGCCGGTGATTCCGTCACGGAAGCCGGGATAGTTCTCCACGTCGGTGGTGGTCATCAACGCGCCACCGAACGAGGTCCCCTCAAAGACCAGCGGTGCGAGCTGCGCGCGGGCGGCATACAGGGCCGCGGTGTACCCGGCGGGACCGGAACCGATGACGATGACGTCGTGAATGGGGTCAGGAGCGGACGGGGCGGCGGTCATGCGGGCCTTTCGGAGTACAGGGCGTCGTTGTGTCGAACGCCAGCGTAGGCATTGCTGTTCCCGCTGGGGCGCGCAACACGTGGCATCACACTAAGGGCGCGGGACTTGCGTGTTGGCCAGCAGGCCGGTATCGGCCGCGCTGCAGTTCAGTGCGACCGCGAAGACCGCCAGGTTGTTGGGTGTATCGCCAGGCAGCACGAGCAGGACGCCGGGCCGGGCGTTGATGTCGATCGGCCGAGCTCCCAGCACCTGCGTGGAAGCCGGATAGCCCAGGCCGCTCAGGCAGGACGCGCGACGAGACGGGTCGGTGAGCGGGCCGTACTCGGGTCGGCGGTCGAGTAGGGAGAGGATCTCGTCCTGCGACAGCGGCACCACCATCGGCGGCGTCGACACGGTGATGTGCTCGGCGGTGACCGCCGTGCTCGGTATCGGCGTGGGCGCGTTGATCAGCGCCGCCGTGCCGATGCCGATCGCGGCCAGCACCGCGCACAAACCAGCCACACCCGCGGCGACCCGGCCTCGCGCGGGCCGCGGCCGGGCGGAGTGTGCCGCGGGGGCGCCGCGTGGGTCGGCCGACGACAGCGCCGCGGTGATCCTGGCGACGACCTCGGGGGGAGCCTCGGGGGCCGCCGCGCCGGCGTCGGCGACATCGCGGCGCACCTGATTCAGCGCACGAAGGACGTTCTCGGCCTCGGGGTTGGCGCGGACTTGTCCGCGTACCCGGGCGGCGGCATCGTCGTCCAGCAGGCCGGCCTGCAAGTCGGCGAGCCGCTCGACCGTCAGCGGTGGATCTGCTGCCGCCGCACCATGATCCGCGGGATCGTTCTCGGCTTCACCCATCCGTCCCAGTGTCCGTCATGCACAGACCGATGGCCACATGCGGCCCACTGAACCGTCACGCCTGACCGGCTGGAGCGTCGGGTGCGGCGTGGGCACCGGTGTTGAGGTAGCCGAGCAGCTCGGCCAGGCGAACCCGGCCGCGGGCGCATCGGCTCTTGACGGTCCCCTCGGGGATGCCGAGCAGCCGTGCGGTGTCGGCAACCGAACAGCCCAGCATGTCGACCGCCACGATCGCGGCCCGTTGTTCGATTGGGAGTCGACCCAGGGCGCGCTGCACCAACATCGCTGTTTCGACCTGCGCGCTGCGATCCGCCACCGGGTAGACATCCTCGAGCGGCACAGTCCGCTGCGTCTTGGTGCGCCGCAGCCGATCCAGGCAGGCGTTGACCACGATGCGATGCAGCCAGCTTCCGACCGCGGCGTCGTGCCGGAACGAACCCGCGCCGCGATGGGCCGAGAGCATGGCGTCCTGCAGCGCGTCTTCGGCGTCCTCGGGGGTGCGGGTGGTCAACCGGGCCAGGCGGTGCAGCTGCCGGCTATGACGATGGAACAGCTCGCTGAACGCATAGCGGTCGCCGGCGACGTGGGCGGCGAGCAGCTCGGCGTCGCTGCGTTCGCGCTCGACCTCTCCCCCCACACCCACGGCCGGACAGTAACCAATAGGTGATCGCGCGGCACTTCACCGCACCGCGGATCTGTGAGCGCCGTCAGGATGCGGCTTGAACGGTGATCTCGAAGAAACCGGCCTGGCTCTTGCCGTTGGTGGTTCCGAGCGTGGAAATCCACACCAGCAGATTCGAGGTCGGCGACCCGGCCTTGACCGGAATGATGTTGTGGCCGGGTTTGAGCGTGAACGCCGGGGCGAGCACGGTGGTGTCCTCCAGCTTCGACGGCGTCTGGGTGGACGACGCCCGGATCTCGACTTTGGTCCCGCTGCTCGGGGTGTCGATCGTGACTTGGCCGACGACGGTCGGGTTGGGCAGCTGCAGCATCAACCCTTCGCCCTGCTTGAAACTGGGGAACGGAACGGCGTCGGTGTAGACCTCGGTAGCCCAGGCGGTGGTGGGGTCACCGTCGATCGCCTGCCCGGCCGTACCCGCATTGTCGGCATCACCGTCAGGGGAGTAGACGGACGCCCTGGTGGGCTTGACGACAGTGCCCGCCGGAGCGGAGCTGGGGGCCGAAGAGCTGGTCGACGACGACGGCCCGTTGAGTCCGAGCTCGTCCTTGTTGAGGCCGCCGCCGACGTTGCCGAAGATCTTGCTCACCACCGACGCCAGCACCAACAGCGCCACCACGAGGACGACGACGCCGGCGCCCACCCCGATCAGCACGTTGCGACGCCGTCGCGCGAATGTGGCCTCGTCCAGCGGACCGGCGGGTTCGCGGGGGCTCGGCGCAATGGGTGAGTCGTCGACGGGTCCGAGCACCTCGGTGCGGTCCGCCACCGCGGTCGCCTGCTGCAACAGGTTCAAAAGTGTTGACGCACTGCGGATTCCGCCGTCTTCCTGAACCGCGCGAACTGCGACCGCCGAGATCTGGAAGGGGATGTCGCGGTCGATGACCGTGGGTTCGACGGGCAGGCCCGAGGAATCGCGGTCGGCCGGGGCCAGTCCGCTGCGGACCCCGTGTTCCGGCAGCGGCCAACGATTGACCAGCAGGGCGTAGAGCGCGGCGCCGATTCCGCGGATGTCGTCCTGCGGATTGGCGTCGGGCATGGTCGCCGGGTAGGCCAGCACCACGTCGCCCTCGATGCTGACGCGCACCCGGCTGGGGTGATCGATCGACAAGGCAACCCCGGCGCGGTGGGCCGCGTCCGCGGCGGCGGCTAGCGACTGCATCGCCCGGATGGCGCCGATCGGCGACGGCGCGGTGTCGGCCACCTCCTGCAGCGAGCCGCCGCGAATCCACTCCGCGACCACCAAGCCACCGAATCCCGTGTGCACGACGTCGAGCACTCGGGCGACACCGGGCTTGTCGATCCTGCTTAGCCGCAGCGTGCGGGCGAGGACCTCCTGCAGCACGTCATGCGGCAGCGCCCCGTCGGGATCGACGAACGTGAGCGCCACTTGCCGGTCCAGCGCTGTGTCGAGCGCCTGCCAGAACTGCAGGGGCGGAGCCCCGCCGTGGAAGACGAGGAGCCGATAGCGGCCGCCGGCGATGCGAGCGCCGGGCACCAGGTGGACGTCGTCGGTGGACGTCGACGATTCCGCGCTTCGTTCGCGGGGCGCATCGAACGGTATCGGCCCGCGTGCGGCCTCGCTGTTGAGATCGCCGTTGCGCTGGTCGGACGGCCGCGGCGCCGCGGAATCGGGTTTGGCCGGACTATCGGGGGCCGGAATGTCGGGCTCGAAGTCGTCGGCAACCGGACGCGGTAACTTGCCGCCTGACGCGGGGCCGGATGCGGCGCTGTCTACTGGGCGGTCGGTCACCTCCGGTCCTTTCGCTATCCGGACGCTGTCGGCCCGCTCCGGAGGCCTGCGCCGGATCGGCTCCTGGACCGCACCTACCCCCGGCGGGGACGAATTCCTCTGCTCAGGGTACGTGACGGGCCGGCGGTGAGACGATCGATCCGGTACAGCCGCCGTGCGACGCGCAGGCGGTTGCTCCCAGCGCCCGCTGCGCGCCCGGATCCGGCGACTGACGGCGCCCATCGCCGCCTGGGCCTCGGGGACGCGCGCGCGGACCATGACCGTGGCCATGATCGGCAGCATGATGGTCGCCAGGACCAGTAGTCGCAGCAGCGAACCGGCGGCGCCGCCGTGGGCCGTCAGGTCGCTCAGCCCCAGCAGCCGGTCGACCACATGGGCAATCAACGCGGCCAGCAACGACGCGGCAACCGTCACCAGGACCGTGCGCACCTCCCGGACGCCGACCGGGTGGCCGCCGCGGGGCAGCAGCGCGCGCCGCAACAACTGGTAGCCGACGACCGCGCCGGCGAGGAAACCGATGCCGTTGGCCAGCCCGAGGAAACCGGCCACCAGCTTGGGGTCGCCGGTGAGGTGCGGGGCCAGCACCGAGCCGACGATCTTGACGGCCGTGATGACGAGGATGATCACGATCGGCGTCCACGGCTGTTCGCGCGCGTAGAACACCCGCAGCTGCAAAAGCACCAGCCCGTAAGGGATTAACGTGAATGCCGACAGCGCGATCGCGGCACCCAGGTATCCGGCGTCGACCCCCCCGAAGTGCCCGTAGGCGAACAGTGCGCTGCCGATCGCGGGCCCGCCGACGGTCATGAACGCCACGATCGGAATGAGCGTGATCAAGGTCAGTCGGGTGGCCAGCGACAGGTCGGCCAGCACCGCCCGGGTGTCGTCGGCGGCGGCGTTGCGGCTCAGCCGTGGCGTCACGACGGTCAGCACCGTCACACCGATCATGCCGAACGGCAACATCAGCACGAGCCAGGTGTAGTTGTAGATCGCCGGTCCGGAAGCGGCTGCGGTGCTGGCGATTTGGTTGCCGACCACCAGGCCGAGCTGGCTGATCAGCACGTAGAGCACCATCGCGGCGGCCATCGCGCCGAATCGCTTGAGCCGCTGGTCGATTCCCCACAGCGGGCGCAGGCTGACCCGCTCGCGCCGCAGCGCGATCAGCAGGACCGCGGTCTGCGCGAACACGCCCGCGGTGGTGCCGACGCCGAGCACCAGGAGCTTGGCGTTGCCCATCCGAACGGGATCGACCGAAAGTCCACCGGGGACCGCCAGATACACGCCCAGGGTTGCGAGCGCCACGACGTTGTTGACGACCGGGGCCCATGCCGTCGGCCCAAACACGTTGCGGGTGTTGAGGATTGCCATGAATACCGAGGTAAGGCCGTAGGCGAGCACCTGCGGCAGCAACAGGTAGGCGAAGGCCGTCGTCAGGGGTTCGTTGACCTGAGGAGCGCGGCCGAGCATCAGGCGGACCAGCAGCGGTGCGGCGACCACCGACAGCGCCGTCGCAAACAGCAGAAGCGCTGTGGTCAGCGTGACCAGGCGCCGCACGAACGCCGCGCCGCCGTCGGGGTCGTCTTGCTCGGCACGGGCCAGCACCGGAACAAAAATCGCCGTGAACGTCGCCTCCAGCACCAGTGCGGCGACCAGGTTCGGCAGCTGGTTGGCCACCGAGAAGGCACTGGACAGCGCGGCGCCCAGGATGGCGGCCAGCAGCACGATGCGGGCGAATCCGGTGATCCGGCTGATCAGCGTGGCGAACGCCATCGCCCACGAGCGCGACACCAGCGCGGCGTCGGACAGTTCGGGTCGTCGCCGTGCCAGCTCCGGCACCGGGGGCAGCGGCCCAGTCGGCGGCGAGGCGGGTCCGCGGGTACCCGGCCGCGGCTGGGGTCGCCGGTAGGCGGGTTTCATACTCGGTGCTCTTGATCGACCCGATCGGGGATCTCGCCTCGCGAATGGGCGGGTCTGTGGTCGGGTGGGTCGGGCCGGTCCAGGTCGGCGCGGTCGGGCTGGCCGCGGAATCGGTGCCACAGCCGCCGTCCGGCCAGCAGCACCAGGATCGCCGCCGCGCTCAGCGTGATCGCGAAAAGCACTTTCCCGTAGGCGTTGGAGTGCACGGACAAGCGCACCGGCTCGCCCAGCCGCAGGCCGTCCGGCGTCCGCAGCGCCACGTCGATGGCGACCCGCTGAGTGAAGTTCACCTCGATGGGCACCCGCAGCGGCAGGTATCCCGGCGGCAGTTCGATCTGCCCGACGTCCGAGACGTTCATCCCGGGCGGGGCGTCGACGTGTAGTCGCACCCGAATGGGGACGGCGAGGCCGTTGTGCAGCGCCAGCGGGAGCGGGCTGTGCTCGGTGGCCAGGGTGTAGGAGCCACCTGGATTGACGATCGTGACGGCACCGAACAAGTCGTTGATGGTTGTGCCGACCACCGCTAGGCGCTGCGCGGCCAGCCAGTTGCGGGTGTCCGGCGGTTCGGCTTCGCTGAGCGCACGCAGCATGTCCTCGCGCAGGGGAGCGGTGTATTGGATGCCGGTCAGGCCGGTGCGCTCGTCGGTCGTCAGGGCCGACGTCAGCCCCCACAGCCTGCCAACCTGATGACCGATGTCGGCGGTCACGTCGTCGCCGAAGCGGCCGCGGGCCGACAGGTAGGCGTCCGTCGGCCCCGGCGCCTCGTTGTGAGCCGCGGCCTCCGCGATCATCGCGGGCAGTGGGCGCGGTATCGCCAGGCCGGAATGGATCGTCGTGGCCAGCGCGGTCAGGATCACCTGCGCGTCGTCGGCCTGCAGGTGCCATGTCGCCGGCGGAACCAGGATCTGGGTGCGCGGCGCGGCGTCATGCTGCAGGGAGTGCCAGAACATCGAACCCAGCGCGTCCTGGCGCCGGGCGGTCTCCGAGTCGTGCGCGAGCCGGACCGTCAGCGACGAGTCCAGATAGGTAGGCACCGTGGGGTCGGTCCCCGCTCCGGCCAGCGCCGCGCCGACGGCCGGGTCGAACGGCGCCAGCACCACCTGGGGCGACAATCGCCGGGGTTTCGTGTCGACGGTCGTGGGCAAGTCGCTGGCGGAGTCCTGGGCGGCCAGGTCGGCCGCCGCGATGGCGACGGTGCTGTCGTTGGCACTGAGCAAGTCGACCGCTCGGTTGGTCAACGGGCCGTCGGGCAGCAGGGTGGCCCCGCGGGCGGAGGGGACGTCGAGAATGTGGTCGACGATGTCGCCGACGCCGTTGGTGGCGATCCCGCTCAGCCCCTGATCGTTGACGCGCTGCAAGGCGTCGAGGTCGGCTTGCGCGTAGGGCAGCGGGGTGACGCAGGTGCGGTGCGCCAGCGCGCGTAACCGGTTCATCCACACCGTCGCAGCGGCCTGACCGGTCCCCGGGTGGGTGGGGCTACCTGGTTGTTGAGCGGCGAGGTCGGGCGAGTTCGACACGACGTAGCCACTCGTCATCGCGTTGACGGTGACCAGCAGATCCGGGTCGACCGCCAAGCACAGCGCGCGTCCAACCGCGCCGTCGGGGTCGACATCGTGGCTTGTGGCGACCTCGGCCGCCGAGAGCAGGATGTCCAGCCGACCACCGGTGGCCAGCGAGGTGGCCAAGTCGTCGTCGACGAGCCGGACCGGAATGGTGCCGCCGGGCGCGCCCGGGGCCAACCGGGGCCGATCGGCCAGCGGCCACAGCATCGTGATCCACACGGGTTTCGACGTATCGGGCGCAACGGCCGAGCCCAGGTCGTCGGCTTGGTCGGGCGGCACACCGATCACCGGCAGCAGGAAGCGCGCGTTGTCGAGCCGGGCGGGGGCGCCGTAGTCGGGAGTTCCGTTGGCATTGACCAGGATTGGGTAGATCCCGGGCTGATCGATGCCCAACGACGGCTTGCTCAACGACCGCAGCGGGACGGACAGGGTGAAGGCGGCTTGTTGACCGCGCTGCAGTTCCGGTGCGACCGTCAGGAAATCCGCTGCCGGCTGGTATTGGTCGGTGCCACCGTCGAGGCTGGTGCGTAAGCTCGCCGACGCGGCGACGGGCGCGGCGTGCTCGAGCCGGACCATGACGTCGCGGACCGGACGGTCGCCGATGTTGATCACCATGCCGCTGACCGTGACGACCGGTTGACTCGTCGTCGTGACCACATCCGGGGTCACCTGGTCGATGCGGATACGGACAAACGGCGTCGACCCGGGTTCGCCGGCGGCTGCGCGCGGCGCGATGACGGGCCCGTTGAGCAGTACCGCAAAACCGGCCACCATGCCGACCACGGCGGCAATGCGCACCAGGCCCGTCCAGCAGAGTCGCGGCACAATCACGGCCCCGGCCCGTGACCGTTCTTCCGGCCGGCAGGTTTGTCGGAATGCCGGGTGCGCGAATGCGTCTGCGGGCGGCGTCGGGGCGAGCTGGGCGGCAGCGGCGGAAGCGCGGCGGGACCGTCGCTCTGCAACTTGTCGATCAGTTCGTCGGCGACCTCGGCCAAGCGACGCTCGTCGGCGTAGGCGAGCCTCGACGGCAGTTCCCGCATCGGCACCCACGCCACTTCGGCGACTTCGAGGTCGTCGTCCGAGAGCTCGCCGCCGGAGAAACGCATTAAATAGTGGTGCACGGTCTTGTGCACCCGGCGGCCATCGGTGACAAACCAATAGTCGATGCGTCCCAGCGCTGCCAGCACGCTGCCCCGTATTCCCGTCTCCTCGGCAACCTCACGAATGGCGGTCTGTTCGGCGGTCTCGCCCTGCTCGATGTGGCCCTTGGGCAGCGACCACAGCATCCGTCCGCGTCGATCGATGCGACCGATAAGGGCGGCAACCTGGCTGTCGCGGGGCCCGTCGAGGCCGTCGATGACCAGCCCGCCGGCGGATGTTTCGTGCACGGTGCGCAGCCGGTCCGGCACGCGGCGCGACGAGCGCGATCGGCGTGGTTTGGTCACCGAGGCGTCACCGGCCGCTTGGCCGTTCGTAAGGTTCTCGGCCGAATCTGGAGCACCACGGCGCCGGCGCCTCCCCCGGCGTCGACGCGGTTTGGCTTGTTCGCCATCCGACACCCAAGCGATAGTAGCTGGCACGAGCTGGGCCTCCGGACATACTCGCCGCTCACCCCGCCGGGGGTAATCGAAATTTGTCAGATCGGGCCGACGGCGTGCGCGATGATAAAAGCTGGAATAAAGATGATCAGCGACAGCGGTCCTGCCAAGCTGCCGACCAGCATTCCGCGGCCGGCCTGGCCGATTTTCCCGGGGGCCTTCACAACAACGGCGCAGAGCACCGTGTAAACCAACGATGCCGGGAACACGATTAGCGCGAGTGGCGGCATTGGGAGCACAAAAAGCCAAGTGACTACCTCCACCACGAATACGTTGGCGAAGGCCGCGACGAAACTGATTGGGCCATAACGACTCTTCGACGTGTCGATCACCGATTCTTCGGTCATCCGAGCCCTTTCAGCGCAATACCAGGAAAGCAAAAAGGATTCCACCGAGAACGACGACGGCCGAAGACCCGGCGAGGCTGAGCGACAGACCGCGATGACGGGCGGACGGTGACCTCATAAGTAGTGCGCTGGTGACCAATGACGCCAAAGTTGTGATGGCGGTTGCCGTCAGCATCCAGGTCCGCTCACCCGCGTGTGCGCTATGCGTCGCGTACGGCCACTTGCCCAGCAACCACAAGGCCACGAGCAGCAACCCCAGGACGAGTTGGATTACGAACGGTGCCGACCAGGTCGCCGTGCGCCACGCGCGGGCATCTAGGTCATGCGGTCGGACAAAAGTCGGCATGTGGCTTTCCTGTCACTATCAAGCCGGAACTGCGCCACCGGTGGGCAGCGGCGGCACTGATGGCGGGCTGGTGACTGGACCGAACTCCGTCGGCGGCAACGGAATTGGCACGTCGTACTTGGGATTCCATCCACCGGTGTCGAACGGCGCGAAAGCCTTGCCGCCGAGTGGGCCGACATCGTGATGGAACGGCAGATTCAGAGCCGGTCCCGATGAACTCCCAGACTGCGCGGGGTCGATCAGCACCGTGCGCGTTCCGCCTCCCGGTAGATCTTGATACACCTCGAGCGACGGGTAGTCAGTGCGTGTTCCGTTAACTTGCACGCCTTCCGGGCCGGGGGTGAAAACGAGGTCACCATTGACCGTTACCGTATGGCCCGCGAACGGCCCGTTTGGATCTGCCGTGATGCTTGGCGCGAAAGGATTGCCAGCGTCGTATTTGACCCGCACTGAGCCGTCAGTCAGTTGGGTAACGCTGCCATGGGGCGTGCCAACTTTCACCTGCCCGGGTGTGCCGGCCGAGGTCTCCTCGACAGATGGATTCTGGCGCAGCACCACGACGCCATTCTCGTAGTCGATATACGTCGTAACCTTGGTATCCTCCGGGTCGAAGTGTGAATTAGGGCCCCTGTTATTTCCCAAATCGCGATTGGGGAATGGATAGCTTGTCACATCCCGCTGCGCAATCCACTGCGAGACACGGACCACGCCCTGTCCGGGCACGGGGCGGATCTTCACTACCTCAATTTGCGGCCCGACGCCCTGATATTTGGGATCGTAACTGTGGGGGTCGAGAGCTGCCGCCGTGTCCCAATCAGCTGCCGACGACGGTTCACGGCCGAAGACCTGCTTGAACGCTTCGATTTGGTTTTGACGGCGTTGCTCATCTTGTCCGGTTGATTCCGGTATCGGGTCGCCTAGCCCACGGACGAACGACGGGTCGTATCCGTCTTGCTCTCGCAGGTTGGTCATCGAGAGGCGCAGCAGGTCAGAATATCGATCGCGGATGCCTTCGAGCTTTGAAAGCGATGCCTTGGTGTCGTCGATCGCGCGCTGTTCAAGACCGTTGATGTGGTCGTCGAGTAACTGTCGCTCATGTGCGGTTAAGTTGGGATCTCTCTCCATCTCGACGGCTTCGCCAATCTGCTCGTCGATCCTTTGCAGTTGGCTTTCCAAATTTCCGATTTCGTGACTGCCGGATCGTTGTGCCTCAGCCAGGGAGGCGGCGACGTTTTCCAGATCGGCGCCGATTTTGGGGAGCTGGCTCGCTTGCAGGCCCAGGCTGGTGGTCGCGCGCTGCACTTCGGCCGAGTCGTTGATTGGGTTCTCGCCATTCTCGCGAGTCCAAGCCTTGTCGAACCGGGTTCGTGCCTGGCGGAATGCGCTTTCAGCTTGCTCGGTGGACCGGCCCGCGTCATGAAATGCCTGTGCGAGATCGGAGATTTGGGCTGGCCGGCCACTTTGCAGGGTGGCGTTGACTTTCCAAGGGTCGCCACCGGCGAACATGATTAATGCGCCTTGGCTTATGTACCGGAGGTGCACCGCGAATCCTCAATGCCTTGGTCGCATTGGCCAACGCCATTCATAGTTTCTTGCACGGAAGACTACCCGCGGGCCCCGAGGAATCAATTCGCCTCCCGATAGCGCCGGCGGAGCACGATCGCTTCCCCCGTCCCGGCCCAAGTCGTCACCGCGCCCAACCCACTACGCTGATCGAACGTGTCCCAAGCCGATGCCGATCTGCTGACCGCCGCGGCGGTCGCGCTGAACCGGCACGCCCCCGTGTTGCGCGAGCTCGGGTCGGCCTTCGCCGACGCGGGCCACGAGTTGTATCTGGTCGGCGGTTCGGTGCGGGATGCATTGCTGGGCCGGTTGAGCTCTCCAGACCTTGACTTCACCACCGACGCGCATCCGGAACAGGTGCAACAGATCGTGCGGCCGTGGGCGGACAGCGTGTGGGACACCGGCATCGCGTTCGGAACGGTCGGAGTCGGCAAGGGCGACTATCGCCTCGAGATCACGACGTTTCGCGCCGACAGCTACGACCAGGTGTCGCGCAATCCCGAGGTGCGGTTCGGCGACCGGCTCGAGGACGATCTGGTGCGCCGCGACTTCACCGTGAACGCGATGGCCGTGCGCGTGACGCCGACCGGGCCGGGTGAATTCCTCGATCCCCTGGGCGGTTTGGCGGCGCTGCGCGCGCGTGTGCTGGACACCCCGTCGGTTCCGTCGGTGTCCTTCGGCGACGACCCGCTGCGGATGTTGCGCGCCGCGCGATTCGTATCGCAACTCGGCTTCACCGTCGCGCCGCGGGTGCGGACGGCGATCGAAGAGATGGCACCGCAGCTGGACCGGATCAGCGCCGAGCGGGTCGCCGCCGAGCTGGACAAGCTGCTACTCGGCGACGACCCCGTCGCCGGTATCGACCTGCTGGTGCAGACCGGGATGGGCGAGGTGGTGCTGCCCGAGGTCGGCGGCATGCAGATGGCCATCGACGAACATCATCAGCACAAGGACGTCTACCAACATTCGTTGACCGTGCTGCGGCAGGCGATCGCGCTGGAAGGCCCACGCCCCGAAGGCGGCCCGGATCTGGTGCTGCGCTGGGCCGCGTTGCTGCATGACATCGGCAAGCCGGCCACGCGGCGGCACGAGCCGAACGGCGGCGTCAGTTTCCACCACCACGAGGTGGTCGGTGCGAAGATGGCCCGGAAGCGGCTGCGGGCGCTGAAGTACTCCAAACAGATGGTCGACGACGTTTCGCAGCTGGTGTATCTGCATCTGCGATTCCACGGCTACGGCGACGGCAAGTGGACCGACTCCGCGGTGCGCCGCTACGTCACCGACGCCGGGCCGCTGCTGCCGCGGCTGCACAAGCTCGTCCGGGCCGACTGCACGACCCGCAACAAGCGGCGGGCCGCGCGCCTGCAGGCCAGCTACGACCGGCTGGAGGCGCGGATCGCCGAGCTGGCGGCTAAGGAGGACCTTGCGCGGGTGCGGCCCGACCTGGACGGCAACCAGATCATGGAGTTGCTCGATATCCCGGCGGGCCCGCAGGTCGGGGAGGCGTGGCGCTTCCTGAAAGAGCTGCGGCTGGAACGCGGCCCTTTGACCACCGAGGAGGCATCCGCCGAGCTGCTGGCGTGGTGGCGATCGCGGCGGAACCCGTAGCGCAGGCCCGGCGTCCGACAATTCGTGGATTACTGCTTGGCGGGAGATCAGGGCGCAGCGGCCATCTGGCACGGCCAGCCAGACCTCGACCTCGACGGAGACGGCCGCTTCGACGCCGTCGGCCTGGATTTCGACGGTGACGGAATGCGCGACGATGCGCTGGCCGATTTCGATGGTGACGGAATCGCCGATCATGCCGTGCTCGACGTCGACAACGACGGGACCCCGGAAAGCTACTTCACCGACGACGGGTCGGGGACATGGGCGGTCGCCGTGGACCGCGGCGGCCAGCTGCGTTGGTACTCGCTCGACGGTCTGGAACACACCGGCGGTCCCCTGGTCGACTTCGACGGGCACGGGCGCCCCGACGATCGCTTGCTCGATACCGACGGAAACGGTGTCGCGGATCGCGTGCTGTGCGCCGGCGAGAACGGCGCGACCGGGTATGTGGACACCGACGGCGACGGTCGCTGGAACGTCCGGTTGACCGATTCCGACGGCGACGGCCTGGCCGACGGGTCGAGCGGCCTTTGACGATCATTGGCAGCGCGCTAAAGCTATCTGCTCGCCGCTTCTGACATGGCATTACTGGCGTTTGGGCAAACGCCCAGCTCAGAACCTGTGGATGAAATAAACGAACTGAAGTGACAGCGGCCCATACCTGTCTAAACTTCTACCCATATCCCGGCTCGGGAGCATAGAACATCGAGGGAGAAACGCATGCCAAGCAGCCTCATTGTTACGCCGGAGCTCCTGCGTAGCACACAGCAACGGATCGAAACGCGACTGCAAGAAGCAGCCGCCATCGTCAATCAGTACTTGAGCGGCCACGAGAACATCGTCAGCGCCACGGGGTGGTCCGGCCAGGCCGGGTCGACTTCCCTCAACACCGCCGGTCAGATCAGCCACGATCTGCAGCAGGCGATGAACGGCGGTAACCGGTTGGCGCACGGCCTCGGCCAGTCCGCGACGTTCATGGAAAGCCACGAAGCCGATTCGGCGCACAACCTCGCGGGCCTGTTCGGTGCGGGCGCGCAGTCAACCTAAGTCCACCCTCGATCGCCCCTATCTCCAGGCGCTTTTCAAGTAAGGAAATACCGACATGACAGATCACATCGTCTACAACCACGCCGCCGTCAGCGGCCTGGCCGGCGACATCGGGACCCAGGCTGCCCAGCTGATGGAGATCCACGACGATGTCCTCCATCTCACCCAGGCGCTCGCCGATTTCTTCCAGGGCCACGGTGCGACGTCTTTCTTCGACGCGCAGCAACAGATGCTGCACGGGCTGGAGGGCCTGATCCAGACCGTCAGCCTGCACGGCCAGACCGTGACCAACGTGCATAACGACGCGATCGACGCCGATCAGCACATAGGCAGCTTCTTCCTCACATAGGCGGCTTCTTCACCATTTAGCCGCGCAGTTGCTGGGGGCGTACGTGGACGCGTGCGCCCCTAGGGTCTGCGTCAAGGGAACACCGTGTTAACCACCACATTGGACGGGCTGTGGGCCCTTCAGGTCCTCAGCGGTATTGAGGTGCTGGCCCCCGAGCTGGGGTTGCGGCCGCACCTGCCCAGCGTCGAGCGCAAGCACATGGCGTTACAACACCCCGTGGCCGCCGAACTGCTGGCCGCCGGCGTGATCGACGAAACGGGTGCCGTGGACAGCACGGTGTTGGAGTGGCTGACCGTCGTGTCCCGCCGCGACATCGGACTGATCATCTACTTCCGCCTGCCCGACGACGACGATCCCCCGAAGGTACTGCTCGCGAGGTTCGCGCAATGGTGGGTCGCCATGGAACGCTCGGCCGACATCGTCCGGATCAGCGGCGCGGGAATCACGAGCAGTGAAGGCAGCGCCAACGCGGCACTCAACGCGCAGATCGAGCGGCTGTGCGGCTCCAATACAGCCGCGTCGCTGCGGCCCGTCACCCTGGACGCGGAAGCCATGCGCGCCGCCGCGACCAGCCTGGACGAGTTGCGCAGATTCTGCAGAAAGCAAAACCTCGAGCCCGATCAGTTGCACATGCTCGAGCTGGCCGCCGACCCCGCTCGTTCAGCCCAGGCCTCGATCGTCGCGATCCAGGCCGGAGTGGACACCGGCCGGCCCACACGGACCTTCGTCGACCAGGGCGGGGTGACTATCATCGATACGCCGGAAGGACGGCTGGTCGTCGAACAAGTCTCCGCCGCGGGCAAGCAGTGGACCATCATCGCCCCGGGTACCAAGAGCCACATCGCTTCCGCGATCAACCACATGGTGCGGCGCCTGCCGGCCGACCGGGAATGGTATTCGTACCGAAAAGTTGTCTAGTCGAGAGGTATCGCGAAAATGATAGCATCGGCATCGTGACAAATCCGTGGACGGCCTCATCCAATTCACCTGAACAGGGCGGACCGACTCGGAGAGAAGCACCCTCCGCTCGCCACCAAAACCCGAACTCGGTATCGGGAACGTTACGTATCTCCGATATGGTCGCACCCCGCAAAATTCCGCCGGGTAGCGGTTGGCGCAAATTTGTATATCGGGCGTCTTTCCGGGCCATTAACTTTGGCGAATCGCCCGCCGAAAGACATTATCGCGAATTGGTGGAGCGGATCCGGCGCCACATCCGCAAGCAGTACGTCATCGGGGTGGTGTCCGGAAAGGGCGGCGTCGGAAAGACCACGATGACCGCCTGCATCGGAGCGGTGTTCCGCGAATGCCGGCCCGAAAACGTCGTGGCCATCGACGCGGCTCCCGGCTTCGGGACGCTGGCCGGGCGCATCGACGAAAATCCGCCGGGCGACTACGCGGCCGTGCTCAACGACACCGACGTGCAGGGCTATGCGGACATCCGAGAGCACTTGGGACAGAACAACCTTGGGCTCGACGTGCTGGCCGGGAACCGAGCTTCGGACCAGCCGCGGCCGCTGGTGGCTTCGATGTTCACCGGGGTGCTGGCGCGGCTGCGCCGCACGCACACCGTCATCGTTGTGGACACCTCCGATGATCTGGAACATCCGGTGATGAAGGCGGTTCTCGACTCGTGCGACACGCTGGTCTTCGTGTCCGGGTTGACGGCCGACACTTCGCTGCCGGTCACCCGCGCGATCGACCTGTTGCGGTCGATGGGTTACCACGAACTGGTGTCCCGCAGCATGGTCATCCTGAACGACAGCCGCGATAAATATGATCGCGAGGCGCGCGCTTACCTCACCGAGCGATTCGAGCAATCGGGCGCGTCCGTCGAATTCATGCCGTACGACCCGTATCTCGCGAAAGGCGGGATAATTGACACGCAGCACGAGTTGAACAAGAAAACACGATTGCGGCTATTCGAGATCACCGCAGCATTGGCCGACAAATACATTCCAGATGCCGACAGGCCGCACTAATGGCGAAAGTGTCGTTTCCGGCGCGTTGTGCGGTTGCGGTCGTATGTGGAGAACACCTCGTTTCGCAGGTATATCCGGCTTCGGTGCCGATCGAGGTCTTCATCGACAACGTCGTCGAGCTCCTTAACGACGAGCTCAAGCGCCGGGGTCTGACGGGACTCGAGCCCGGCATCGGGTACGAACTGCACAAAGCCAACGGCGTGCGACTGGACGTCACCAAAACGCTCGACGAACTCGGCGTCGAGGACGGCGCCACCCTGGCACTGGTCCCCGCGGTGGAAGGTGAGTCCTTCGAGCCGCAGTACGAATCGTTGTCCACCGGACTGGCCCGCATGGGCAAGAGATTGTTCGAGCCCGTCACCGTCCAAACCGCCGCCCACGTGGCTTTGATCATCCTCGCGATGGCCTGCGCGACGGTGCTGGGATTGGCTCTGCGCCAGCGGCTCTCGACCGACTCCTTGCTGCCGGCCATCGTGACCGGCACCGCCGGTGTGCTGATCGGTGGCGGCGCCTGGACAGTGTGGCGGTGGTGGCCGGATCGCACCGACATGGTCGACGGGCTCGGTTGGCTCGCGCTACCCCTGCTCTCGGCAGCCGTCGCGTTCGGGGCGCCCGGCCGCCTTGGTTCGGCGCATGTGTTCATCGCGGCCCTGGCGGCCGCGGTGCTGACGTGTGGAATCGCCACGGTCACGGGGCGCCACGCCAATGTGGCGGCGACGGTGGTGACGGTGCTCGTCCTCGGTGGGGCGGCAGCCGCGGCACGGATGTGGTGGCCGATTCCCGCCCAGTGGCTTGGAATGTGCACCCTGGTTGTCTTGCTGCTGCTGCTGACCATGGCCCCGACGATCGCCCTGTGGGTGGCGCGGATCCGGCCACCGTACTTCGGATCGATCACGGGGCGCGATCTGTTCCGTCGCAGCGCCGGCCTCCCGGTCGATGCGGTGGCGCCCGTCGACGAGGGCGCCGACGAAGAAGTGAATCCGGACACCACCCCGCGCGGTGCGCTGATCGCGACGGCGGCGACGCGCGCGAATAACGTCCTGACCGGAATTTGCGTCGGGGCCGGGCTGACGCTGCCCGCCGCGGTGTGGGCCACGTTGATGCCCGGCCGCGGTAAGAGCGTGGCGGCCGCGGTGCTGGCCGGACTGTTCGTGGTGATCTTCATCAGCCGCGGACGCGCGTTCGCCGACAAGCGGCAGGCTATCGCCCTGGTGTGTGGCGCCGCGGCCGCGACGTGCGTCGGCGTCGTCAAATACGTTGTGCACGAGCCTGCCGCCTCCGAGTACTCCGTGCTGTGGGGCGCACTGGTATTGGCCGCGTTCGGCGGTGCCGGTCTGCTCGCCGCGCTGCTGGTGCCTATCACCCGGTTCACCCCGCTGGTGCGGATGATCGCCGAGTGGGTGGAGATAGCCGCGATTATCGCGGCCCTGCCGCTGGCGGCGTGGATCGGTGGATTGTTCACCTGGGTGCGCATGCGATGACCCGGATTGCTCTCGGGACCCGGGGTGCGCTGCGGGCCGCACCACAACGGATCGCCGCGATGACGTTGTCGAGCCTGCTCGTTGTGCTGTTAGCGAGCCTTCCTGCAGCGCAGGCGATTCCGCCGCCGATCGTCGACCCCGGCCGCGTACCGGCCGACGGAAAGCCGGCCCCGGATCAGCCGATGCGGCAAAGCTTCGCCTGTGCCCGGACGATCACGGTCGCCGATCCGAACGTGGCCCTGCCCGCGCCCGGGTTCACGATGCTGAACGTCAGCAAGGCTTGGCAATACTCGACCGGTAACGGCGTGCCGGTGGCCGTCATCGACACCGGCGTCAATCCGAGCCGGCGGTTGCCGGTCGTCGCCGGCGGCG
>NZ_MBES01000047.1 GCF_001954195.1 Mycobacterium sp. IS-1264
ATTTCGCGGATCGTGGCTTTTGAGTAGCCGACGTCGCCCACGCAGCGCATTGCCGCGGCGATGATTCGTCGGCGAGTCTCTTCGGCATTCGCGCCCACCGGACGCCCGAGCTGCGACGGCGTGGTGGTCATGCACCTCCGCGGGAGCCGGAAGTCGTCGGTCGGTCGAATATATTCGACCACATATCAGCGAGGACCCGACCGACCATGACCCGAACACAGCTGGGCCGCCCCGTGGGCGCCAGTGGCGAGGAAACTCGCCGGCGGATCATCGTGGCAACCATGAGGTGTGTGGCCGAGGCCGGCTATTCGAAGGCCACGATCCGCGAAATCGCCCGCGCGGCCGACATGACCAGCGGCAGTCTCTATCACTACTTTCCGACCAAGTCCGAACTGCTCAATGCGACGGGCGAGGAGATCGAGGGGATCGTGTCGCACCGGCTGCGCGCCGCCGCCGCAGCTTTCGATGACGTCGTAGATCGACTCGATGCGGTGCTCGACGAATGCGGACAGTTGATGCGCGACTATCCCTACCTGGCCGCGTTCTTGCGGGCGATGCGAGCGCAGAGCAATGCACAGTTGCGACGTGGCAGCCCAAGATATCCGGGTTCAAAGGCCCTACTCGACGTCGTTACCGAGATCATCGAGGATGCCCGGGCGCATGGGATGCTCGCCCCCGGCATCGGGACGGCGGCCACGGCGGAGACCATCTGCGCGCTCGCGCGTGGTCTGTCGGAGCAAGCGGGCACTTTGCCGCCGACGGCCTTTGACGCCACGTTGGGCTCAGCGAAAAAACTAATCAGGGGAACGCTTTTCAAGCGCTGATCCGGGCGCGCTTACTGCGCGACGCGGGCACGGCCGCAAGCGAATCGCCCAGGGCCCACACCGCAACTCCGATCAGCACCAGGTCCTTGAGCAGGAATTGGCCGGGTAGCGCCGACAGGACGGGAAGGCCGGCGGCGTGGTGCGCGACCACGCCCGGGGTGGTGAACAAAAAGCTCAGCGTTCCCAAGAACAGCACCACCGCCAGCGCGCTGCCGGCCGCCGAGGCCCGCGGCGACAGCGGCCGCAGCGCAATGAGAAGCGCGGCAACGATTTCCATCGTTCCCAGGCCCCGTGCGACGGTGGTGGCGCTGAGGAATTCGTAGATCCAGCTCATCAGCGGGCTGTGCTCGATCAGCACCCGGGATTCCATCTTGACGTACTTTCCGAACCCGATCCAAGCCAAGACCACAACCAGGCCGTAACGGCTGATGAGCTGTCCCCAGCTGGTCAGCGACTGCGCCGCCGGGCGAGATGTTGTGCCAAGGATCGGGCTGTTGTCGGTCATCGAGGAGCGTCCTTCCGGGCGTAAGCGCTGAGGGCAACTGTTCCCAGAGGACACGGTTGACGGCGCCATTGGGTTCAGTGACCCAATCGCTCGAGATGGGGTTGCAGCCTGGGGATCGCGCCTGGCCTAGCCGGCGTAGCGGTCGCGCAAATTGGCCAGCGTCTTCTCTATGCCCGCCGCATTGGCCTTCCGGAAACCCATGCGTTCGTAATACTTCAGCTTGTTCTTGAGCGCACCGGCGTCGCGATAGTCGAACGTCTCGGTGACCTGGGTCAGGGTCGGCGAAAGCGCCTCGAATTCCCAGCGCCAGCGGTGTCCGAGCGGGTGCCGCCATTCGACCACTTCGTTGGGTTTGAGTTCGGTGATCGTGCTGGTGATGCGGTAGGGCAGGCCGTACATCCGCATCTTCGTCGAAAACTTCGATCCCTCAACAAGTTGCGGCGGCACTTCGATGTTGTCGCGCACCGTGCCAGAGCCGTCCAGCTCGGGGTGGCGCCGGGGATCGGCGGCGAGCGCGTACAGATCGGCGGCCGGCGCGGCGACTTCGACTCTGCGGCTCACCTGTCGGGGTCCTCGGTCGACGATTGTGACGGTCATGACGTCCTCCTTCCGGCTGTCCGGCAGCGCCAGGTCGAGGCTACGCTTCGGACCGATGAGCCAGTCACTCTCAGGAAAAGTCGCGCTGATCACCGGCGCCGCGCGCGGACAGGGACGGGCCCACGCGGCGCGCCTGAGCGCCGAAGGCGCCGACGTCATCGCCGTCGATATCGCCGGACCCCTACCCCCCAGCGTTCCCTACGACTCGGCGAGTCCCGATGATCTGGCCGAAACGGCCCGGCTGGTACGCGCCAACGGCCCACGCGTCATCACCGCGGCCGTCGACATCCGCGACGTCGACTCGCTCACCGCGGCCGTCGACGACGCGGTCGGCGAGCTCGGCCGGCTCGATATCGTCGTCGCGAACGCGGGTATCTGCAGCCCGGCGCCCTGGGATCACATCACCCCCGCCGCCTTCCGCGACACCATCGACACGAACGTGACCGGTACATGGAACACGGTGATGGCGAGCGCTCGTCACATCATCGACGGGGGCCGCGGCGGCTCGATCGTCCTCATCGGCTCGGCAGCCGGCATCAAAATGGAACCGTTCATGGTGCACTACGTGGTGAGCAAGCACGCCGTCACCGGGATGGCGCGCGCCTTTGCCGCCGAGCTCGGCCGCCACGGCATCCGCGTCAACAGCGTGCATCCCGGGGCCGTCGCCACACCCATGGGCGGCGGCCGGATGCGCGACGCAATCCGATCCGCCGCCGACACCTATCCGTACCTGCGGGGCCTGAACAGGCCACTGTTGCCCGAAGGCACCGCCCAGCCCGAGGACATCGCCGACGCCGTCGCCTGGTTGGCGTCCGACCAATCCAGATTCGTCACCGGCACCCAGGTGTCGGTCGACATGGGCGTTTCCTACTGCTGAACCCTCGCCAGGCACAATCGCGGTTGACCCCAACCTCGCGGAATACGTGCGGGGAACCGCGCGTTGTATCCGCACATATACCCCTATGGGGTATATGTGGAAGGAGCTTCATGACCACCAGCGACTACCGGCTGACCGGGCGCAGCGCGGGGCAGGCGCGCAATATCGAGCTGGAAATCGCCGGAATGACCTGCGCCTCGTGCGCCATGCGCATCGAGAAGAAACTCAACACTCTCGACGGCGTCACCGCGTCGGTCAACTACGCGACGGAGAAGGCCGCCGTCACAGTGCCCGCCGGATTCGACCCGCGGGCGCTGATCGCCGAGGTCGAGAAGACCGGCTACCGCGCGGTTCTGCCGCCACTGCACGACGAACCCGCGGCGAAGTCGGCGAGTGACGACGCCGAGCTGGCCTCGCTGCGCAATCGCGTGATCGTCGCGACCGTGCTCACCCTCCCGGTGATCGCCATGGCGATGATCCCGGCGTTGGAGTTCCGCTACTGGCAATGGGCATCCCTGGCACTTGCGGCTCCGGTCGTCGTCTGGGCGGGACGGCCGTTCCACGCGGCCGCGTGGGCCAACCTCAAACACCGCGTCGCCACGATGGACACCCTCGTCTCGATCGGGACCCTGTCGGCGTTCGTTTGGTCGCTATATGCCTTGTTCCTGGGCGCCGCCGGGGAACCGGGCATGCGGCACAGCTTCGAACTGACCGTCGGCCGTGGCGACGGCGCCGGCAACATCTATCTCGAAGTGGCCGCGGGCGTGACGTTGTTCGTGCTGGCCGGTCGCTATTTCGAAAAGCGCTCCAAGCGGCGCGCGGGGGCGGCGCTGCGCGCCCTGCTGGAGCTCGGCGCCAAGGACGTCGCGGTGCTGCGCGACGGTACCGAGCGTCGCGTCCCCGTCGACCAACTCGTCGTCGGCGACGTGTTCGTGGTGCGGCCCGGCGAGAAGATCGCCACGGACGGGATCGTCGTCTCGGGCTCCTCGGCCGTGGACGCCTCGATGCTCACCGGTGAGTCCGTCCCCGTCGAGGTCGGCCCCGGCGACACTGTCACCGGCGCCACCGTGAACGCCGGCGGGCGCCTTGCCGTGCGCGCCACCCGGGTCGGCGACGACACCCAGCTCGCCCAGATGGCCCGGCTGGTCGAGGCGGCCCAATCGGGCAAGGCCGAGGTCCAGCGGCTCGCCGACCGGATCTCCGGTGTATTCGTCCCGATCGTCATCGCTATCGCCGTGGCCACCCTCGGGGCATGGCTCGTCGCCGGATTCCCGCTGAGTGCGGCGTTGACGGCCGCGGTCGCGGTGCTCATCATCGCCTGCCCGTGCGCGCTCGGGCTGGCGACTCCGACCGCGCTGCTGGTCGGAACCGGTCGCGCCGCCCAATTCGGCGTCCTGATCAAAGGGCCCGAAGTGCTGGAGTCCACTCGCAGGGTCGACACGATCGTGCTCGATAAGACCGGCACCGTAACCGCCGGCAAGATGACCCTGGTCGACGTGATCGCCGCACCACAGACAGACCGCAGGACGCTGTTGGCCTACGCCGGCGCCCTGGAAGACGCCTCCGAGCACCCCATCGCGCGGGCGATCGCCGACGCGGCAAGGGCGGAAATCGGCACCCTCCCGGCAGCCGAAGACTTCGCGGGCGTGGAGGGCAAGGGCGTGCAGGGCGTGGTCGACGGCCACGAGGTCGTCGTCGGGCGGGAGAGCCTGCTGGCCGATCGAGCCCAGCGCCTCGACGTGACCTTGTCGGCGGCGAAGGCCCACGCCGAGGGCCAGGGCAAGACCGCGGTCGCGGTCGGCTGGGACGGCCACACCCGCGGCATCCTGGTGGTCGCCGACACCGTCAAACCGACCAGCGCCGAAGCGGTCCGGCAGTTCAAACGCCTGGGGCTGACGCCGGTGCTGCTGACCGGCGACAACCAGACGGTCGCCGAGCGCATCGCCCACGAGGTCGGCATCACCCACGTCATCGCCGACACGATGCCCGCCGACAAGGTCGCCACCGTCAAGCGTCTGCAATCCGAGGGCAGGGTCGTCGCGATGGTCGGCGACGGAGTGAACGACGCCGCCGCCCTGGCCGCCGCGGATCTGGGCCTGGCAATGGGTACCGGCACGGATGTGGCGATCGAGGCCGCCGACCTCACGCTGGTGCGCGGCGACCTGCGCGTCGCCGCGGACGCGATCCGGCTCTCCCGCAGCACGCTCGCCACGATCAAGACCAACCTCTTGTGGGCCTTCGGCTACAACGTCGCCGCGATCCCGCTGGCCGCGCTCGGGCTGCTCAATCCGATGTTCGCCGGCGCCGCGATGGCATTCTCCAGCGTCTTCGTCGTCGGCAACAGCCTGCGGCTGCGCGGCTTCGCTACCACGATCGACGACACCGATATGGGATAGTTGGTGTCCTCAACCTCCGGATTTAGCGAAGGTCGCGACTGTTGAGTCACTTCTTCGAACAGCTGTCCTTGCTGCGCGGCTGGTTCCCGGTCGCGGTGCAGGCGATCGCGTTGCTCGTAGCCGTCACCGCCATCGGAGTGCGCAGGCGACGCTGGCGTGGCTGGCCATTGCCGGTGGCGCTGGGCGTCGCGGGCGCGGCGACGGCGCTGTCGTACTGGTACATCACCTCGCTGGGGGTGGCCGGCGACCCCGCGCCCGTGTCGCTGTGGCTGTGGCTGGCCATGAGTGGACTTGCGCTGGCGGTGCTTCTGCTCGGCTGGCCCGGCGCCCGTTGGTGGCGGCGCGCACTGGCGCTGCTGGCCGTTCCCCTATGCGTGTTGTGCGCGGCGCTGGCCGTCAACGGGTGGGTGGGTTACTTCCCCACCGTCCTCGCTGCATGGAATCAGCTCACCTCGGGACCGCTGCCCGATCAGATCGACCGGCTGCGGGTGACCGAGATGCAGGTGGCGGGAACCAAACCGGCCAAAGGCGTTGTCGTGCCGGTGAATATCAGCGCCGACGCGTCGCACTTCCCCCACCGTGAGGAACTGGTGTATCTGCCCCCGGCGTGGTTCAACAGCAATCCGCCGCCGCGGCTGCCCACGGTGATGATGGTCAGTTCGGCCTTCAACACGCCAGCCGACTGGCTGCGCCCGGGCGGCGCCTTCACCACCATCGACGACTTCGCCGCGCGCCATCACGGCTTCGCGCCGGTGCTCGTGTTCGTCGATCCCACCGGTTCCTTCGACAACGACACCGAGTGCGTCAACGGAACCCGCGGCAACGCCGCTGACCATCTGACGAAGGATGTCGTGCCGTTCATGGTCTCGAACTTCGGTGTCAGCGCCGACCGGGCCAACTGGGGGGTCGCCGGGTGGTCGATGGGCGGCACGTGCGCGGTGGACTTGGCCGTCATGCATCCGGACATCTTCAGCGCCTTCGTGGATATCGCCGGCGACCGCGCTCCCAGCATCGGCAGCAAGGATCTCACCGTCGCCAAGCTGTTCGGAGGCAACACCGCCGCCTGGGCCGCCTACGACCCCATCACCGTCATGAACAAACACGGGCGCTACACCGGGTTGTCGGGGTGGTTCGACATCCCGTCATCCTCGGACGCGCAAAACATGGCCGAGGCGACGAGTCCCGCGCTCGCGACGGCCCGCACCGACCCGTCCGCCAACCCCGAAGGCCAGGACGCCGCCGCCAAAGCGCTGTGCGACACAGCCTCCGGCCACGGCATCAGCTGCGCGGTGGTCACACAACCGGGCAAGCACGACTGGCCGTTCGCCGCGCAAGCGTTCGCCGCGGCACTACCCTGGCTGGCCTCGACGCTGGGCACCCCCGGGGTCGAGCCCGTGCAGCTACCACAACGCGGCGGCGGGGAGCCGCATTAGTCCACGCTGCGTGGCCGCGACCCCTTCCGCCGGCAATTCACAGCTGACTCTCCCCTACGAATCCGACATATTGGTGCTGGCGGTGGTACGGTTCGCTGCTGTGGTGGCTGCGCAGTTCGGCAAGTCGGGCGTCTCGCGCGCCCGCGTGCCCGCCACACACGACCTGCAGAGAATCGGGTCGGATTCCCAACCACGAATGCTGCGCGGCCGTGTTGGTGAGACCGTGCCATGTTTGAGATGAATCGCCGTCGTTTCCTGGGGTCGCTCGCCGCGGCGACCGTAGCTGGCGTGGGCGCGGCGCGGCTGGTGGTCGATCCCCAGCCGCGGACATTTGCGCAGGCGCCCGCGGCGTCCGTGGCGACGTCGGGTCCGACCGCCCCGGCGGCCCTGTTGCCGCCCCCGCCACCGAGCGCTCGCATCGCGCTGCCCGGCGGAGGAGCGCTGATGAAGCTTCCCGGCGAGGGCGACTTGCTCGCGCTGACGCTGGACGACGGGGTCAGCAGCGAAGTGGTCCGCGCCTACACCCAGCTCGCCAAGGACACCGGCGCGCGAATGACCTTTTTCGTCAACGGCGTGTACGACTCGTGGACCGAGAACCTGAAGATGCTGCGGCCGCTGGTGGATTCGGGCCAGATACAGCTCGGCAACCATACCTGGTCGCATCCGGATTTGACGACGCTGACCCAAAGCCAGGTCGCAGAACAGCTCACTCGCAACGACGAGTTCCTGAAGAAGACCTACGGGGTCGGCGCAAAACCGTACTATCGGCCGCCCTATGCGAAGCGCAACGCCGCCGTCGACGCCGTGGCGGCCGAGCTCGGCTACACCATTCCGACCTTATGGTCGGGTTCGTTGTCGGATTCCACGCTGATCACCGAGGAATACATCCTGAAGATGGCCGACGAGTACTTCACGCCGCAGTCCATCGTCATCGGTCACCTCAACCACTTGCCGGTCACTCACGTCTATCCGCAAATGATCGACATCATCCGCGATCGAAACCTTCGCACCGTCACGCTCAACGACGTTTTCCTCAGGACTCCGTAGCGGACAGCAACGTCAGCAACGTCTCACGGAATTCCGCCAGCCGGCGCTCACCCAACACCTCTTGCCATCGTTTCTCGAGTTCGATTGCGCTGGAACGCATCACACGCAGCGCTTGCCGACCGCGCGGCGTCAGCTCGATGATTCGGGCCCGCGCGTCAACGGGATCGGGAACGCGGCTGACGTAGCCATGCCGCTCCAGCCCCGCTACCGCCTGGGCCACCGCCTGCCGGCTCACCCTCAGCCGCTCCGCGAGATCCGATGCATGCAGTCCACCGGCCGCCAGCGGCACGAGTGCGACCGATTGCGCCGGGCGGATCCCGTCGAGTCCCGCGGCGGCGAACGCCGCCCGCAAGCGGGGTGCCCCGGACGCCGTCACCAGGTTCACCAGTGCCGGCACGGTCGGCTCCCACTGGGAACCCGCAGCCCGTCGCATGGTCCTAGAGTCTGCCACCCACGAGATTGACAAGTTACTTGTCAAATTGCGGTTCCGCTGACACGATGGGGCCATGCGACCTCGATGCGTTCGGGTTCTGGGCGGGTTTCTCCTTCCGGCGTTGATCGTCGCGCTCGGCGGGTGCGTCGGGGGCGGGCACGCGTCGGGAACGCCGGGCGCACAATCGATCCCGTTGGGACAGTCCAGTCAAACCATCCAGTCGGGCGGGGTGAGCAGAACCTTTCATCTGTACCGGCCGGCGGGGTTGGCCGACGGCGTGCCGCTGGTCGTCATGCTGCACGGCGGCTTCGGCAGCGGCGCGCAGGCCGAGCGCTCCTATCACTGGGATGCGGAGGCGGACAACGGGCATTTTCTGGTCGCCTATCCCGACGGCCTCAACCGCGCCTGGAACGCCGGAACGTGCTGCGGCGAACCGGGACACGACAACGTGGACGACGTCGGATTCATCGGCGCCATGGTCACCGCCATCGAGCAGCAGATCCCCATCGATCGCGCACGCGTTTACGTCACGGGCATGTCGAACGGGGCCATGATGGCCCTGCGACTGGGGTGCCAGACCGACACCTTCGCCGCGATCGCTCCCGTCGCCGGCACGCTGCTGACCGACTGCTCGCGGGCGCGGCCGACATCCGTGCTCCAGATCCACGGCACCGCCGACGACCGGGTTCCCTACAACGGCGGACCGGGTAAAGCGTTCGCGGCCAACGGGAATCCGCGCGTCGATGGTCCCTCCGCGGAATCGGTCAACGCCACCTGGCGTTCCATCGACTCGTGCGGACCGCCGAATTCGACCACCACCGGAAGCGTCACGACGCAGACCGCCGGCTGCCCCGACGGGCGCACCGTCGAGCTGATCTCGGTCGCGGGCGCGGGTCATCAGTGGCCCGGGGGCGAGCCGAGCCCGCTCGCGCAGAGGGTGGCAGATCTTCCTCCGCCGTCGACGGCGCTCGACGCCACCGACACCATCTGGCAATTCTTCGCCCAGAACCATCGCTGACGACCGATCTCTAAAAAGTTAGAGAAATGCTCTTCCCCCGGGGCCGCCGCGTTGTTACCGTTTCGTGATGCGTCGGGTAGGGGGAGTCCTCGCTGTCCTGCTGGTGATCGGTTTCGGATTTGTCAGCCCCGGACTCGCACGGGCCGACGGCGACGAACCGCAGTACGCGGAGTTCTACACCCCACCGGATCCCCTGCCGCCGGGCCAGCCGGGCGACCTGATCCGCACCGAACCGTCGCGGCTGGTGCTGGAGCCGTCGGGTCAACTGGGCGCGATCATGGCCACCGGCACGCGAATCATGTACCGCAGCAAAGACACCCACGGCAATCCGATTGCGGTCACGGGTACCTACTTCGAGCCGTACAACGACTGGCCGGGCAAGGGCCCACGGCCGTTGATCAGCTACGCGCCCGGCACCCAGGGCCAGGGCAACCAGTGCGCGCCGTCGCGAATGTTCAACCAGGGCATCCACTATTCGGGTGGCTGGGACATCATGTTCAACTACGAAGAGCTGTTCGTCGCCACGATGGTCGCCCGCGGTTTCGCGATCGTGATGACCGACTACGAAGGCTTGGGCACCCCGTCGATGCACACCTATGTGGGCCGGGTGGCCGAGGGGCAGGCCGTGCTCGACGCCGCGCGGGCAGCCATGCGCCTGCCCGGTACGTCATTGGATCCGCATGGGCCCGTGGCCTTTTGGGGCTATTCGCAAGGTGGCGGCGCTGTCGCCTCGGCGGCCGAACTGGCACCGTCCTACGCCCCGGAGCTCCATATCGTCGGCACCTACGCCGGCGCGCCGGTAGCCGACCTCAAGGAACTGCTGCCCTACGCCGATGGCAGTGCCCTCGTCGGCGTGGTGGGCTATGCGATCAACGGCGCGATCGCCACCTACCCGGAGAATGCCGAGGTGATCCGCTCCAAGCTCACGCCGCGGGGTTTGGCCATGCTCGAATCGGCCTCACGCCAATGCGTCGGACAAACGATCCTCGATTTCATGTTTCGCCACCTGCAGCCCTACTTCAACGACAACGTCTGGAAGGTCATCAACGAGGAGCCGTTCAGCAGCATGTTGGATGAGCAGCACGTCGGACGCTACAAACCCAACGCGCCCGTGTTGATCAACAGCAACCGCTACGACCCCTTGGTGCCGTGGACCGCCGCCAACCAGCTTGGCCGCGACTGGTGCGCCCAGGGCGCCGACGTGGAATTTCGCACCAACGAAGAACCGCCATTCCTCAACAAACTCGTCGTCAACCACGCCCTGCCCATGCTCGTCGATGGTGAACCGGCGATGCAGTGGATCGCGGCCCGCTTCAACGGAGAACCCACCGCGCCCAACTGCGGGCAGTTCTAGACTGGTCGCATTGCTGCACGGAGAAAGCACAACGCGCCCGAACGGCGCCGTCAGCTCACCGACGCCGCGATAGAGCTACTCGGCACCGACGGGGTCCACGGCGTCAGCCACCCCAAGGTCGACGAACGCGCCGGGGTGCCCGACGGCACCACATCGTTTTACTTCCGGACCCGAAAAGCGTTGCTGCACGCGGTCGCAACTCGGCTCAACGAACTCGACGTCGCCGATCTGTCGTTGCTGACCGGGCTCGCGGGCGACCGCCCGACCGAATTCGCGGGCACCGCGGGCCTGGCCCGCATCGTCATGTATGTCGCCACCGAACCCTGGCTCACCCGCGCCAAGGCGCGCTACGAGATCATGTTGCTGGCCAGCCGTGACCCCGAACTGGCGGCGACCCTCAACGAGTCCGCGGAGGGCCTCTACGCGCTGGCGCGCGACGTGGTCGCCCAATGGCACCCGGCCGGCAGCGCCCCGGATCCCGCGCTGGTCGAGGATCAGGCCATCGCCACCATGACGTTCATCAACGGGGTGATGATGACGTTGGTTGCGGGCCGCCCGGCCGTCGATGGTCCCGAACACCTCGACCGGCTCATCCAGGGAGTCATCGCAGGAGTCGCGCACGTTCGCCCCGACTGACTATCAACGCTCGTCCAGCATTGCGTCGATGAGCCGGTGCAGCACCTGCCCGGTTTCCCGTCGCGCGCGTTTCGGATCGTCGGCCGTGGCGATGACCATGGCGGCCTCGTCGAGCGCGCCGATAAGTATGTGGGCCAACGGCCGCATCGGTTGCCGGGCCAATTGCCCCGCCCGGACAGCCTCGGTGAGCAGTTGCTCGGTCATGCCCAGGCTGTACCGCTGGGCGACGTCACGAAAGGCCGGCCAGCCGAGCACGCTCGGCGCATCGAGCAGGATCAGCTGGCGCACCTCCGGATCACCGGAGACGTCAAGCCAGGCATCGACCGCGGCCCGGATCGCGTCGGCGGGAGTCGCCGCCCCCGACTCGGCGACCAGCGTGGCCATCCGGGCCATCACATCCTGCTCCACGGCCTCGACGACCTCGCCGAAAAGCGTTGCCTTGTCCGCGAATTGGTGGTACATCGCGCCCCGGGTGACACCGGCGGCCGCGGCGATCTCCGGCGTCCCCACCTCCGCGTAACCGCGCAGGCCCCACAGCTTGCGGGCGGCCGAGATCAGCGCGTCGCGGGTCGCCGCGGAGCGCTCCTCCTGAGTGCGTCTCTTGATTTCCATACAGCCTGTTGGTAACTTACGAACAGACAGCCTGTTTGTAAGTATACCGTTCGAGGTAGGAGTTATCCATGTCGACGATCGACATTAGTGCGGGAACCATCCACTACGAAGCAACCGGACCCGAGAATGGCCGACCCGTGGTGTTCGTGCACGGGTACATGATGGGCGGTGATCTGTGGCGCCGGGTCAGCGAACGATTGGGTGATCGCGGCCTGCGCTGCATCGCACCCACCTGGCCGCTGGGCGCGCACCCCGAGCCCCTCCGGCCCGGGGCCGATCGGACGATCAACGGCGTCGCCGGCATCGTCGCCGAGGTGCTGGCCACCCTCGAACTCGGGGATGTGGTGCTGGTCGGCAACGACACGGGCGGCGTGGTCACCCAACTCGTCGCCGTGCACCACCCCGAGCGGCTCGGCGCGCTGGTGCTCACGAGTTGCGATGCGTTCGAACACTTTCCGCCGCCGATCCTCAAGCCGGTGATCCTGGCGGCCAAGTCCAAGACGACGTTTAAGACCGTGGCCCAGGCCATGCGCGTGCCGGCGGCACGCAAGCGCGCGTTCGACGGCCTGGCGCACCGCAACATCGACGAGCTGACGGAGGCGTGGGTGCGCCCGGGGCTCTCCGATCCGGCCGTCGCCGAGGACCTGCGCCAGCTCACCCTGTCGTTGCGCACGGAGGTCACCACGGGCGTGGCCGCGCGGCTGCATGAGTTCGACAAGCCCGCGCTGATCGCCTGGTCGGCCGATGACGTGTTCTTCGAACTCAGCGACGGCGAACGACTGGCGGCGACCATCCCCAACGCGCGGCTCGAGGTGATCGAGGGCGCGCGGACGTTCTCGATGGTGGACCAGCCGGATCGGCTGGCCGACCTGCTGTCGTCGATCGCGGTGCGCGCCTAGCGGGCCGGCACGCGTCGGCTAGCGTCTTCGCTATGCCAGACGCGACACCACCACTGCACGGCCGGCGGATCCTGGTGACCGGTGGGGCTACCGGTATCGGCGCGGCCGCCGTCGGAGTCCTCACCGAGGCGGGGGCCGAGGTCGTCGCCACCTATCACCAAACTCCGCCGCCGGAAGGTCTCGCGGCTGCGTGGCTGCAGTGCGATGTGCGTGACGCGGGCGCCGTTTCGGCGATGGTGCAGCAAGCCGTCGAGCGCCTCGGCGGGATCGATGTCCTGGTGAACGCGGCGGGTCTGTGGCAGGCCGGGGTTCCGGGATACATCGGCGGCGACGAGATCTCGTTCCTGTTGGACACCAACGTGAAGGCGACTATCCTCACGAACCAGGCCGTGTACGCGGTGATGAGGGACCAAGATCCCAAAGGCGGCCGCATCATCAACTTTGGATCCTCCGAAGCCGTTATGGGCAGCCCGATCTCGGCTGTCTACGCCGCAACCAAGGGCGCGGTGCAGGCCTGGACGCGATCGGCCGCCAAAGCCTGGGGCGCCGACAAGGTCACCGTCAACGCTTTGGCACCGGCCGTGCAGACGCCCGGCTCGGATCGGTTCCGGGATTTCCTCGGCCCGGACGCGAGCGCCCTCATCGATCAGCAGATGCAGATGATGATTCCGGTCGGCGGGGCGCTGGGGGATCCGGCGCGCGACGTCGGGCCGATGCTCGTCTTCCTGGCCGGCCCCGGTTCCGGCTTCATCACGGGCCAACTACTGGCGGTGGACGGCGGCCTGATGATGGTGGGCGGCTAAGCCCGATGGCCGACGACACAATGCAAGCGCTGCTGCGCAAGCGCCTGTCGGACTCGGCGATCGCCGTGAAACATGGTGATTTGCAATGGAGTTGGAGCGAGTACCTCGGCAAGTCCGCGGCCCGGGCCGGGGCCCTGCTCGGCGCCGCCGATCCGCAACGGCCGATGCACATCGGCGCCCTGCTGGGAAACACGCCCGAGATGCTGGCACAGATGGCGGCGGCCGGCCTCGGCGGGTACGTGCTGTGCGGTCTGAACACGACGCGGCGCGGCGCGGCGCTGGCCGCGGACATCCGGCGGGCCGACTGCCAATTCGTTGTGACCGACGCCGAACACAGGCCATTGCTTGACGGTTTGGACCTCGAGGGGACGCGCATCTTCGATACCTCGACGCCGCAGTGGCAGCAATTCGTCAGCGGCGCCGGCGAGCTGGTGCCCCATCGAAACGTCACCGCGATGGACGCGTTCATGATGATCTTCACGTCGGGAACCAGTGGAAACCCCAAGGCGGTGCCGGTATCACATCTGATGGCCGCGATCGCGGGTCTCAGCCTGACCGACCGCTTCGGGCTCACCGAGCAGGACACGTGCTACGTGTCCATGCCGCTGTTTCACTCCAACGCGGTCGTCGCCGGGTGGGCGCCCGCAGTGGTCTCCGGCGCCGCGATC
>NZ_MBES01000048.1 GCF_001954195.1 Mycobacterium sp. IS-1264
CCACCTCCAGCGCCGCGGCACGCGCTTCTTCCGACAACAGGATCACGTGGTCCGCGCGGTTCAGCGTGGCGCCGACGGTGCCAACCTCGGTGGTGGCGAATCCGATTGTGATCGATCGGGATTCGCCCGGCGCCAGCACGACGCCGCCCGTGGTGCTCTTCGCGGGCACCATCGGCCGGCGCAAGGGTGTCGACCGGCTCGTCGAGGCGTGGCGGCTGCTACTCGCCGAGGGCATCGAGGGAACCTGCCGGATTGTCGGGCGCGTCGACGACTACGTTCCCCCGCCCACCGAGCGCATGTCCGTCGAGGGCCCAATACATCCGGATGGGGTGCGTGACTTGCTCCGGTCGGTGCGAGTGGTCACCCTGCCGTCGTTCGCCGAGGGAATGCCGATGATCCTGACCGAGGCCCTCGCCGGTGCGCGTCCTTTCGTGGCGACTCCGGTCGGCGGGACGGCCGAAATCGCCTCGGACCCAAGCATGCTCGTGCCCGCGGGCGATGTGCCCGCCCTGGCCGCGGCCATCGGTCGGTACCTGCGCGACGCGGACTTGGCCGAGCGCGACGGGTTGCGGGGGCAGGCGCACATCGCGGCGACCCGCAGCCCCGAAGTGATCGACGCGGAGCTCCGCCGGATC
Source organism: Mycobacterium sp. IS-1264 (assembly GCF_001954195.1). Lineage (GTDB taxonomy): Bacteria > Actinomycetota > Actinomycetes > Mycobacteriales > Mycobacteriaceae > Mycobacterium. The sequence goes on from NZ_MBES01000048.1 coordinate 636, forward strand.
TACGAGGGCTGCGGTGTTGGAGCAGATTGAACTTCGGGGACCGCAGCTGACACTGAGTGCGGTCGGCTTCGGATGCGGCGGGCTGATGCAGTCGCCGTCCCGGAAGGAGCGCATGGCCGTGCTCGGCAGCGCGGTCGACTGCGGGATCACCCATTTCGACACCGCGCGGATGTACGGGCTGGGCATGGCGGAGGCGGAGCTGGGGCTGTTCCTGCGTACGGTCAAGCGCGACAGCGTCACCGTCGCAACCAAATTCGGCATCGACGTCGGCGGCGCGGCCCGCCGTCTCGGCCGGTATCAAGCTCCGGCGCGCGCGCTGCTGCGAAAAGCCCCGGGACTCCGGCGCGCCGTCAAGCAACGCGCGAACAGACCCGCGGATGCCCGGATATACGACGCGGACACGGCCGAACGCAGCCTCGATCAGAGCCTCGCGGCGCTGGGCGTCGACTACGTCGACATCCTGTTCGTCCATGGCCCCCGCCCGGGAGACACCATCGCCGGCGATGAACTACGCCGATTCTTCGAGCGCGCCCGCCAGCAGGGCAAGATCCGCGCGTGGGGCGTCTCCCAAGACGAGGGGCTCGAGGTGGACTTCGCCGGCGCATTCGCGCCCGACGGGGTGAACCAGCTTCGCGCCGACCTGCTCAATCCGCCGCCGCGTCCCGCGGATCTCGCGTTCGGCGTGCTGAACCGGCCGTACGCGGCGCTCTCGGCGGCGCTGCGAGCGGACGCGCTGTTGGCGCAGCGGTGGCGCGAGGCCCTGCAGATCGATCCGCTGGCCCCCGGCGTGCTCCCGAAGCTGATCCTCGGGTCCTCCGCTGCGGCAACGGGTTGCCCCGCAATCCTTTACAGCACCACCAAGCCACACCGGGTCACCGAAGCCGCGGCCGCCGTCTCGTCGCCGCCGGACGAAGTGACCTCGACACGCTTTCGCACCCTGGTCGAGGAATTTCGAGCGGGGTTCGCGGCATGATCCGTGGCCCAAAGGAATTCGTCGCCGACACGACGATCGAGACCGACGTCGTCGTCGTGGGGGCGGGTCCGATCGGCATCGTCACGGCGCTGGAGCTTGCCAGATCGGGCGTGCAAGTCGCGCTCATCGAAAGCGGTCTCACGCGTACGGAACACGCAGCACAGGAGTTGGCGACCCTGGACTCGCGCCAAGACGACTACTTCCACTCGCGCAGCGAGCTGACGGTCCGCCGACAGGTCGGCGGCACCAGTGCGCTCTGGGGTGGGCGCTGCGTCAAGTTCGATCCCATCGATTTCGAGGACCGGCCGATCACCGCGCAGGCGCCCTGGCCGATCGGGGACAAAGACATCGAGCCCTACCGGCAGCGGGCCTGCGATTGGGTGGGATGCGGTCAGGCGATATTCAATGCGCGCGAAATCCCCGAGATCGCGAACGCCGACCTAGTCGCCGGGCTTCCTGACGGTGCAGTGCGCACAACGGATCTCGAACGCTGGGCCCCAACGCGTTTCGGCCGCGAGTACCGGGCCGCGCTGCGCGACGCCTCCCGCCTTACGTTGTGGACCGGCCTGACGTGTACCGAAATCGTGACGACCGAAGCCGGTGACTCCGTCGACCACCTCGTCGTCAAGACACTCGATGGCCGGGCGGGCCGGGTCGTCGCGACCGACTACATCATCGCGACCGGTGGACTCGAAGCGACTCGCCTGCTGCTCGCATCGGATCGCCATCATCCGGCCGGGCTGGGAAACGCCGGCGGCCACCTCGGACGCTGGTACATGTCCCACGTCGAGGCCCGCGTGGCGCGCGTGCATTTCGCCACCGACAGGGTGATCCATACCTACGAGCGGGACAACGAGGGGGTGTACGTCCGGCGGCGTTTTACCTTCGACCCACAGCTACTCCGCGACACCGGGATGCCGAACGCCGCCGTCTGGCTGGTGAACCCGCCGATCAGCGACCCGGCCCACGGGAGTGGGATCCTGTCCGGGGTGTACCTCACGTTGATTTCCCCGCTCGGCCGGTTCCTGCTCGCCCAGGCCATTCGTGAGGCGCACACCAAGACGGACGGGTCACCGCGGATCCGCGCGCATCTGCGCAACATCGTGCGAGACCTGTTCGGTTCGATCCGATTCGCGATCGCGTTTCCTTACGCCCGGTTCCTCCGCAAGGGCCGCAAGGCGCCCGGCTTCTTCGTCAAAAGCGCAGACAATCGGTATCTGCTGCACTACCACGGCGAGCATCTTCCGCACTGGGAGAGCTGCGTCGAGCTCACCGACGAGCGGGATTCGCTTGGCATGCGCAGGATCCGGACCCATATGCACTTCTCGGACGCCGACTACGAGAGTGTGCGCAAGGCCATCGCCCTGATCGACGAGCACCTGCGCCGCCACGGTGTCGGCCGCGTGGAGTGGCTCACCGACGACGTCGAGCGGTCGGTGCATGCGTTCATGAAGGGGTACGCCGGCTTCCACCAGGTCGGAACCACTCGGATGTCGGAGACTCCGCAGGGCGGGGTGGTGGATCCGAATCTCGCGGTGCACGGGGTGCGCGGGCTCTACGTTGCGAGCACGTCCGTGCTGCCGACTTCGAGTCAGGCCAACCCGACGCTGCTTGGGGTCGCCCTCGGTGTCCGGCTTGCCGAGCACGTCGCGAACGCCCGAATCGCCTGCGGGCCAGCGGATTCCAGGCCCGCCTGAGGGTCAACGCCGGGCGGACAGCACCTCGGCGATGACTTCCAGGAAACGATCCGCGACGTGCTCGACGGCGCATCGGCGCGCGTAGTGGTTCGCCGCCCCCGCCCCCAGTTCTGCCGCGACGGCCGGGTCGGCCAGCAGATCGAACGCGGCGGCGAGCCCGGCGACGTCGTCGACCCCGACAGGGGCGCAGCCCGGCGGCTGGTATTCGGGCAGACCGCCGACGTCGGACACGATCGGCATGACGCCCAGCTGCATGGAGAGCACCTGCACGCCGCTTTGTGAAGCGCGCCGGTAGTGGGAGATCGAACCTTTCGCGGCGGCCAGCGTCGGGATCACATCGGCGTAGCGATAGCTGCCGTTGCGCCAGTGCGTGTGTTTGGGCAGCGCCGCCGCGTCCAGCGACCCGTCGCCGATGAGCACCAGGTTGTCGCCGCGCCAGCCGCCGCCGACAACATGTCGCCGCCACGCCTCGAGCACCACGTCGACATTCTTGTAGGGGTTGAGCCGGCCGAACATGACGACGTCGTGGCGGCCCTCGGCTCCCACGAACGGCGGCACCCGGGGCGGGTCGATGTCGCTGGCGAGCGGCACGACATGCACCGGGGTGCCGGCGACGTCGCGGCGCTGCGCGACGGCGGCCGCGACGTAGTCGCAGTAGGTGATGGTGGCCGCCGACCGGGCGCCCCAGCGGTCGAACACCGCCCGCTCGTAGGACGGCCGCTCTTCGTCGGGGTCGTGCGGATTGTCGTCGTGCACCACCTGGATCCGCGGCGTGCGCCCGGCCAGCGCGATCCAGCGTGGATCGCGGACGATCTCGGCGATCACGACGTCGGGCCGGAACCGGCGGACGCGGCGCCACGCCTTGACGGTTGGTGGCCAGGTCGCGGCGGTCTTGAATCGCGGATCGAGCACCAACTCGTAGTCGCGCGCGGCGTCCGACTCCGGGTGCCGATCGGAGGTCACCAGGAGCACGTCGGCCCCGCGCCGGATCAGCGCCTCGGACTGCACGCGTACCGCGGGTCGCGTCCACGGCGAAAGCCACAGCACCCGAGGCGAATTCACGCTTCTCCGTCGGCGTGCAGGAACAAGTCGGCGTCGGTCCACATCCGGGTCTCCAGCGCGCGCCGCGGCACGCCCTGGAGGAGATTCGTGACCCGCGGGGAGGCCAGCAGGCGCCAGGCCAGCGGATTGATCTTGGCCCGGGTCCAGATGTGCAGACCCATCCCCCCGAGCCACCACCACCGGGTCTTGGAGGTGTGGAAGTGCATGCCGAAGCGCTCTCCGATGAGCTCCAGCGTGCGCTTTTGATAGAAGGTGATGTGCTGGCCGGTGGCGAAGGCGTAGTACATCCATTCCTCGGCGGGCGGCGGGCCGCCGTCGAACAGCTCCGTGGTGAAAACGATGGTGTCGGTGCCCGTCGTTTCCAGCAGCTCGGCGACGAATGCGACCGGGTCGGTGAGATGCTCCATCACTTCGAAGGCGGTGACCGCCGTGTACGGCGCGCCCGGACCGGCGTGCGCCTCGAAGCCCTGCGCGGTCAGGTTGGGGGAGTACTTGTCCGTCCAGTAGTAGTCGAAGCCGATGTCGCGCATCAGGCGGGTGAAAACGCCGTAGCCGCCGGCCGCGTCGAGATACCGCCCGTTGCGATCGAAGAGAAAGAACAGCAGCACCGACATCGCGCGCGCCAGATATTGGTTGCGCCACAGCATGGTGGTATCGGCTGCCGCCACCGGGCTCGCATACGCTTCGTCCAGCCAATGAGGCTCTTCGGTCTGCAGCCCGCCGCAGCTGTCGCAGAAGTAATACTTACAGTCGTATTTGCCCAGGATCTTATGGGTGAACGCCGGATTGGTGCTGGAATTGCAGATGCGGCACAGCACGGTTATCCAGCCTCCTGAACATCTTCCGCGACATCAGAGCGGAAGAAGAACACTGGTGAACCTACGGCACGCTCGGCGCGATGAGCAAGCCAAAACCGTCCGGAATTGATTGTGCGCAAGTGATTTACCCTCGGCGTGGTAGCTTTAACCTCCAAATGTCCAGAAGCGCGACACCCCCGCCGGGAAAGACGCTCAGGCAAAGGATCCGGCGCATTCTCGGCAGTGAAACGCGGGACCAGCTCAAGGATCTGATCCTTTTCGACCATTCCCAGTCGGTGAAGGCAAGCCATCCCAATCCGCTGAACCGGGCGGGGAAGAAGTGCTTTTCCGCGACCGACGAGGACGGGATAACGCTGGAGATCCTGCGCCGGATCGGCCGGCTCGACGACGGGGTCTTCGCCGAATTCGGTGTCGGCGACGGGACGGAGAACAACACACTGATTCTCGCGGCGCTGGGCTGGAAGGGCTTCTGGGTCGGCGGCCAGGATCTGGCGGTCGCATTCCAGTCCGGCCCGAGCTTCACTTACGAAAAGGCGTGGATCACCGCGGAGAACATCCTCGACCTCAGCCGGTCGTGCCTGCAGAGAATCGACGCCACGCAGGTCGACGTGATCTCGCTGGACCTCGACGGCAACGACATCTATCTCGTCGAAAAGCTGTTGGCGGGCGGTACCCGTCCCAAGCTGTTCATCGTCGAATACAACGGGAAGTTTCCGCCGCCGGTGAAGTTCCAGATCACCTACGACCCCGATCATGTCTGGGAGTCCGACGACTACTTCGGGGCCTCGCTGAGCAGTTTCGCCGCGTTGTTCGCGCGCTTCGACTACCGACTGGTGTGCTGCAATTCCCACTCGGGTTCCGACGCGTTCTTCATCGACACCGCCCTGTCCGAGCATTTTGCGGACGTGCCGACCGACATCGACCAGCTCTACGTGGAGCCCCGGTACTTTCTCTACGGCGGATTCGGCCAGCACAAGACCTCCCCGCGCACGGTTGCGAAGATCCTGGGGGCAAAACCCAAGCAGCCGAACTGAATTCACAGCACGCCGTTGATGGCGTCGACGTAGGCGTCGGTCATCGCCTCGACCGTGTAGTGCCGGTGCATGCGCTCGAAGCCGCGTCGTCCCACCGACGGCAGCGCGCCGGGGTCGGCCAGGATCCGCGCCAGGTTTTCCCGCCATCCCGGCACCGACACGGGTTCGACGAGGAAACCCGCGCGTCCGAAATCCAGCATTTCCGGGACGGCGCAAATCGCCGACGCCGCGACGGGCACCGCCCGGGCCATCGCCTCGAGAATCACCAGCGGGAAGGCCTCGGAGCGGCTGGGGACGCACAGCAGGTCCGCGTCGGCCAGCGCGGGCCCGGGACCGGCCGACCATCCGCGCCAATGCACCCGATCGCGCAATCCGGCGGGGGTGCGCGCCTGCAGCCTCTCCCGATCGGGGCCGTCGCCGAAAATCGATAGCCGCCAAGGCATGTCGGCGAGCTCGCCGAGCGCCTCGATCAGCACGTGGGGGTTCTTGTGCTCGAGGATGCGCGAGAGCATCACCAGGTGCAACGGTTCGTCCGCGCGGCGGATCCGGGGCGCCGGGTCGGCGGGCGGTGCGACGCCGTTCGGCGCGACGAAGCGCCGCCCCCAAAGCCGATGCTGCGCGGCCAGCATGTCCCAATGCCGTTGCGCCAGCACTATGAAACCGTCCGCGCGGCGCATCGCGGCGGTCAGGGGCCGCGAGTAGATGGGCCGGTCTTCCTCGGGAGGAACGTGCGGCGCGACCAGCCAGCGCCGGCCCCGATCGGCGGCGCGCCACAACGTGGCGAACCCCGCCTCGGTGTTGGTGTCGGCGGTGATGAGCACCGCCGGCCCCGCGGGGATGTCGAGCGCCGGCGCCCACCAGGGCTGGCGCACCACCCGCACGGTAGGCGGAATCTCGGAGATCAACGGGCCGAACCGCTGCATGCAGACGATGGTGACCGGGTAGCCGCGGCGGTCCAATTCCGTTGCCAGCAGCGCCTTTTGCCGCTCGGCGCCCCCGTACACCAGGCGGTTGGTGCTGATCACTATCGTCGGCAGGCCCCCGATGCTGGCCGCGGCGCGTTTCGGCCGTCGCATCCGGTCCAACAGCGTCGCCCCGGCCAAATACGCGTCGGCGTGGTGAACGCTGTGGCGGTGTTCGAGCAGCAGCGCGGCGCTGGCGCGAGCGAGGTCGCGGTCGCGGTCGCGGTCGCCGGCCACCGAATCGCCCTCATCGACACCGAGCTCGTCGGCCAGCAGCATTCGCCAGCCCGCCGCGCGGGCCCGGATCTGCCAGTCGGCCTGCGCGCCGTGCCGGAAGAACTCTTCGTCGAAACCGCCGACGGTGTTCCAGGCCGCGCGATTGACCGCCAGGCAGGCGCCGCCCAAATACCCTTTGATGCCTTGCGATTCGGGAGGTTGGCGGCGATAGAGTGCGGAGATCGGCGTGCCGCGCAGCGAGCCCGAGCCGCCCGTGCTGGCGGTGAGCGATCGGATCAGCGTTGGGCTGCGGGTCGCGATGTCCCACGGCCGTCGGCCCGGTGCGGTACCCATCGGCGAAACCGCCGCCACGCCGGGCCGGCGAAGCAACTCCCGGGTGCGAGTCAACGGTCCCACCAGGCGGGCGTGGGATTTGAGCAACAACAGGTCGGCGTCGCTCGGTGCGTGCTCCGCCAGCGTATTGAAAGCGGCTGCGCAGCCACGGTTCGCCGGCCCCGACACCCAGTGCACGCCCGGGTACCGCGCGGCCAGGTCCGCCCGACCGGGTGATCCGTCGTCGTCCTCCCGGTAGACGTAGACCGGTAGTCGCGGAAGATGTTCGGCGATGCTGCGCAGGCATGTGTCGAGGGGCGCGTGGCTCTGGTCGCTCACGACCAGCACCGCAAGTGAGCGCTCGGATGGTAGGGCGGCCGGGGCGTCGACCGGGCGCTTGAGATATGCCCGGTCCATTTCGCGGGTCATGCCACCAGCTGGTCCCGCTGCGACGAGGCCCGCAGGGCGGACAGGTCCGACCAGCTGAGCGGGCCGACCGCCGCGCTGGTGGCCAGGTAGGCGGCGGCCGCCGCCGCCAGGACGAGCACCACGTGCTGGCCCGAGAGCAGCAGCGTCACCGCAACGCTCACGCCCGTCGGTATCAGCAACCGCAGCAAGAACATCACCGGCGTACGGTAACCGCAGCGCCGGCGCAGCCACCAGGTGCTGACCACCATGTTGAAGAACTCGGTGCACACCAGCGCGATGCCGGGGCCGACGGCGCCCAACCGCCCGGCCAGGGCGAGATTGAGCCCGACGTTGAGCACCAGCGTCGCCATCGTCAACCAGAACAAGACCCTCTGGTGATGGCTGGCGACCAATCCCTGGCCGAGGGTGCCGCTGACGAATCGCAGAGCCGCCGCGACGAACAACAGCGCCAGCGTCGGCGTGCCGCGTGCGACGAACGCCTTATCGCCGAAGAGTCCGATCAACGGTCCGGACAGCAGCGCGCCGACGACCGCGACCGGGACGGCCACGAAGTACATCAGCTCGACGCTGCGGCGCAGGAAGCCGGCGAAGGCGGTGATGTCGCGCGCGAACAACTCGGTGGCCGTCGACAGCGTCGATTTGAGGAAAATCAGCGACACCACAATCGTGTTGAAGGCGATCGTGAAGGCCAATCCGTACACCCCCACCTCGGCGTGGGTGCTCAGCAGGGACAGGATCACGCCGTCGGCCCTGCAGTACAGCAGCCCGACCACCAGAAACCCGATGAGCGGCAGGCTTTCCCGCAACAGGTCGGCGGACTCTCGCACCGCGAAGATCGGGCGCACCGAGATATGCCGCATCGCGGCGGCGCCCTGGATCAGCAGCTGCAGTGCGGGCGGGATGAGTTGCGCGACGGCGAACCAGATGACGTCGGATCGCGTCGCCACCAGGCAGGCGACCATGGCCAGCGCGGCCAGCCGGCCGACGACGTCGGAGATGGCCACCGCCGAGAACCGCACGGTGGCAAGGAATACCGGCTCGAATCGGGTCACCATGGTCTGCATGAGCAGCGCCCCCGACAGCACGACGAGCATCACTCGTACTTCGGGGTCGCGATAAACCAGCAACCCGGACACCGCCGCCAGCGCCGCGAGCGGAACGCAATAGACCAGGGCCAGACCGCTGTTGATGCGCACCAGGCGCTCGAGGTCGCCGCGGCCGGAGGTCACGCGGCGCACGATCACGGTGGCGATACCGAGGTCGGCCAGGCTCGTCCACATCGCGATGAAGAGAAGCGCGATGGAGAGTTGGCCGTAGCGGCCGGGACCCAGATAGCGCGCGGTCATCGCCACCGACACCACCGACGCCAGCATCCCCAGCACGCGGCAGATCAACTGGATCGAGAACGCGTGGGCCATCCGCGTGAGCGGCACCGATCCTACGACCGCACCCGGTGCCGTCGGCTCGCTCATGGCTGGCGAGCCTAGTAGGCGCCGTGGCTCGTTAATACGGCTTTCACCGTCTTGGCGATGATCATGAGGTCACCGGCCATCGACCAGTTGTCGACATAGGACAGATCCAACCGAACCGACTCTTCCCACGAGAGGTTCGAGCGGCCGCTCACCTGCCACAGCCCGCTGACGCCCGGCTTCACCAGCAGCCGCCGCTTGACGTCGCCGTTGTAGCTCTCGACTTCTCGACGCAGCGGCGGACGCGGCCCGACGACGCTCATATCCCCCTTGACGACGTTGAGGAACTGCGGCAGCTCGTCGATGCTGAACCTGCGCAGGATTCTGCCGACCGGCGTGACCCGGGGATCTTCGCGCATTTTGAACAGCATGCCGCCGTCGCTGTCGTTCAGCGCCAGCAGATCCGCGATCTGCCTGTCGGCGCCGTCCGTCATCGTCCGAAACTTGAACATCGTGAAGGGCTTTCCCTCGATGCCGATACGTTCCGACGGGTAGAAGACGGGTCCCTTGCTGGTGAGCTTGATGGCGATGGCGGCCGCGATGAGAAGCGGCGCCGTCGCGATGAGGGCCATCAGCGAGAAGCAGACGTCGAAGACCTGTTTCTCGAAGCGTTGGCTCCCTTCGTATTGCGGCTTTTCGACGTGCAGCAGCGGCAATCCCGCGGTGAGGCGCAGGGTCAATCGCGCTTCCGCGACGTCCACCACCCCGGGCGACACGACGAGGTCGACGTCCATCGTCTCCAGCTGCCACAGCAGCTCCCTGATGCCGTGCACGCCGAAATGCTCCGTTCGCGTCACCGCCACGGTGTCGGCGCCACAGCGTTGCACCGCGGCCACCGCGTGGGTTTCGTCGCCGAGGATCTCGACTTCACGGCTCCCGACGATCAGGGTTTCGCCGCGCGGCGGCCCATATCCGGAAATGCACACACCCGCCACGACGCAGCCGTCGCTCGGATTGCGGGAAAGTTCGGTAACGAGGTGGGCGACGGCCTGGCGATCCCCGATCGCCAAAACCGTTGTCTGGCAATGGCCGTGGGCTCGCTCGCGGCGGATATGCTGGCGCCACAGGCTGCGGCTGGTCAGCAATCCCAAGGTGCCGACCGGAAGCGCGATCGCGAGATAGCCGCGCGCCAGGTCGACTTTGGCGAGCAATGTCACCATCGCGATGATCCCGAACGTCCAGAATGACGCGCTGGCGATGCGCCGGTACTCGTCGATCCCGGCGCCGATGACTCGCGTCGATCTCGTCTGGAATATCGCCAGGGACGACAGCCACAGCCCCGCGAACAGAACGGAGAACAGCGTCATCACCGGGTCCGAGTAACCCGACGTGTTCGCGATCTCCCCGAACCGGACGTACTGCGCAAGGAATACCGAGGCGACGACGATCACGGAGTCGCTGATGCGCAGACTTTGCGCATAGTGATCCTGCCAGCGGCGCAAGGCATTTCCGACGGCCGACGACACGGCGGGAAGGGGTGGCGGCGAAGTCTCGGCTATTTCGGGAGGCAACGGGGTTATGCCGGTCGGCGTGCGCTGCTGCGGTCGCTGCTCGGGCTGCATGAGATTCACCGCTTCGGGGGCCATGACACACCTACGCTCTCGCCGAGAGGCCTGATCGAATGCCGGCCGGCAGGTGGCGCGGGGTTTCGTGCGGCTGATCGGCCGCACGTCCGGCCGCGTGCAGTCCTCCCGCTCGCGCGGCGTTCTCGAGTTGCGCCGGCCCGGATACGCGGAATGGCCAGCTCGCGTCCTGCTCGGAGATGACCGTGACCGGCAGCGGCCACGCGATTCCGAACTCGGGATCGTCCCAACGGAATCCCTCCTCGCCGTTCGCAGCGTGCTGGCCGCTGACCTGGTAGCTGACCTCGGTGTCGTCGATCAGGGTCTGGAAGCCGTGTGCGACATACGGCGGCAAGAACAGCGCGCGGTGGTCGTCGGCGCTCAACTCCACCATCACGTGGTCGCCGTAGGTCCGCGAGTCGGGGCGGACGTCCACCGTCGCGGTGGCAATGGCGCCGCGCGTGCACCGGACCAGCTTGGCCTCGGCGTGCGGGGGCACCCGACGGTGCAGACCGCGTACGGTGCCGCGGGTGTAGCTGAACACGACATCCGTCCGCATGGCATCGAAAGCCAGGCCGTGATTAGCGAATTCGCGTGAGCAGAACGACCGTGTGGAGTAGCCGCGGTGGTCGCGTTGCGGTTCGAAGTCGATGATCGTCACGCCGGCGACCTTCGTGGGCGTGTATTTCACTGACGACTCCTTCCGAAGAGCCCTCGGCCCTGTGTGCTGCTGCTCTGCGTTCATCTGGGTGCCTATACGTATCCGGCGGCCGGCGGGCGGGTCATGACGGTGGGGATCACCCCGTACCGAGGCCCGAGCGATTTGCCCGACGCGGCCGCGCGCGGTAGCGAGCCCAAGATGCTGGGCGGGACGGGCGGCGCACCGAGGCCGTTGGGCAATGCGGCCGCGGCGGTCATGTGCGCCGTCGGGATCACGCTGGTCCAACTCGCCGGCACCGACAGCGGGCCCAGCGAGGCCGCGGTGCCGAGGCTGCCCAACGCACCGGGCCCGAGTGAGCCGAGTGCGCCCGCCCCGGCCGCGGCGGCGCTGGCTCCCGCCGCTGCCCCTTGGGCGGCCGCGGCACCCGCGGCACCCGCCGCGGACGCGGCGCCACTCGCCAAGCCCTGACCGCTCGCGGCCATTCCAATGATTGAAGACATGGCGTACACCGGGGTGGCCGCGGCCATCAGCCACGCGGGCATGTTGGACGCCACGAGGTTCGAAATATCCGACGAGGCGGCCGAGGCGGCGGTGGTTGTCGCGGCGGTCGCCGCGGTCGAGGCGAACGTGCTGGTCGAGCTGGTCGCGGGCGATGCGAGCGACTGCAGCGCGGTGGGCACCGAAGTCACCACGCTCGCCAGGTTGGCCTGCGATGCTCCGGAGATGCCGCTTGCCTGGGTGACCGCGGCCGACTGCTCGGCGAATCCGGCGGGGTTCGTGGTCTGCGGCGCCGGGGTGAACGGTGTCACCTCGCACGCGACGGCTGAATTCGCGGCGTACTGATACATTGCCGCGGCGTCCTGCGCCCACATCTCGCCGTATTCGGCTTCGGTGGCCGCGATCGCCGCCGAATTCTGGCCGAAGAAGTTGGTGGCGATCAGTATCGCGAGTTGGACGCGGTTGGCGGTGACCGCCGGCGGCGGGACGGTCATCGCGAAGGCGGCTTCGTACACCTCGACCGCAAGCAACGCCTGACTGGCGGTCTCGGCGGCCCGGGCGGCGGCGCCGGTCGTCCATGCCACGTACGGAGCGAACGCGGACGCCATGGTCAGCGACGAGGGACCCATCCAGCGTGTGGTGGTCAGTCCCGCGATGACCGACCGGTAAGCGCTTGCAGCGGAATGCAATTCGGCCGCCAAGTTGTCCCAGGCCACCGCCGCGGCCGCTAGCGATATCGGCCCGGGCCCGGCATACATCCGCGCGGAGTTGATCTCCGGCGGAAGCGCACCAAATTCGATCACGGCAGACCCCGGGTTCCGGCGGGCCGCGGCCAAGCCGGCGCGTCATCGTCGCGGACGAGCGTCGGCCGGCCACGCATACTCAGAGCATGAGTAGACCGCCATGTTGCTGACGATGGGTATTTGACGTGTTGATGGAGGATCTTGGTCCCTGCGTAGCGCAGGCCGTGCGGTGTAATGATCTCGTGGCGGGCCGAGGTGACCGCGTTTCCGCTGCTCATCACGGCTACTAAGGCCCTTGGCGCATCCGCTGAGCCCGCCGGCGCAATGGGCTGCGTGATGACGAACGACATGCGGTCCCCTCGTAGCTCGGTCCCCTGCTGCAAACTGACAACCATATAATAGCACATAAAAAATACTTAAAGAACGGAAAATAGGGTGGGATCCTTGTCACAGGTATCTAGACGGGCTCGGGGCCCGTTTGCACGGCCCAGCGACCTCGTCCTGATAATCTCTTAGGTGGCCAAACGCCGCCCGAGAGACGCCGGCGAGTAGTTCGCCTCGGACCGCTGGAAGAACCAGGTGTGTGCGCCGCTCGAGGAGGGCATCAACAACGTGAAGGCGATCGACCCAGCTCAGGGCACCGATGGCGATCGCGATTTCGCGGCGGCGGACAGCTGAGTCGTCGGTTTCGATGACCACCCACCCACCCGACGGACGCGCGGATGCGACGCGGCGGCAGATTCTGCGGGCCGCCTCGCATCAGTTCGCGCAACGCGCCTACCACGAGGTCGGCCTCGATGACATTCTCGCCGAGGCCGAACTGACCAAGGGCGCGATGTACTTCCATTTCAAGTCCAAGCACGCGCTGGCCGTCGCGATCATCGATCAACAGACCGAAGCCGGTACGGCCGCCGTGCAAGACCTGATCACGCGGGGACTTTCCGGCCTGGAGACCCTGATCGATTTCTCCTATCTCATCGCGGTCCAGGACATCAAGACCGATCGAGTCAGGGCGGGGCTGAACCTGATCGAGTCCGTCGGTCGTTCGGAAGGCCTGCAGGAGAGGTTGTTGGACGACTGGGTCAAAGCATTGGCCGCGGTCGTCGAGCAGGCCGTCGGTGAGGGTGACATCGACGACCGGTGCGACCCGGAGGATGTCGGACGCTTGATCGTGTCGCTGCAGATGGGGCTGCGGAAAACCAGCAACCTGGATCAACCCGAACGGTTTTTGCTCGACTTGGAAAAATGTTGGGCGTTGCTGATGGCCGGAATCCTGCGACCGGACCGCGTCGAATACTTCCGGCAATTCCTCAGGCGGCGTGCGGCACTCGCGATCAACGCCAATTCGACCGATCCCGACTCCGGGTAACGAGACCGAGACGGACCCGACGGCCGGGATCGCCGGGGCTGTTAACCTTGATCGTCTTGCGGGGCGATACGAAACGTGACTGACGAATCCGCGCACCCGACGAGATGCCGGAGGTATTAGGGGCGATGGCGCGGCAGGTTCGGTCGGAAGCCACTCGGCGAAAGATTCTCAAAGCCGCGACCGACGTGTTCGGGGAGGTCGGCTATGCGGCCGCCGGGTGGGGCACGATCATCGAACGCACGGGGATGACCAAGGGCGCCCTCTACCATCACTTCGATTCGAAGGAATCGTTGGCGTCGGCGCTCATCGAGGAGGGCTCAGGCACGCTCGCCAACGCCTATCGGAACGCGTGCGGGTCGTCATCGCCGGGGCTGGAGAACCTGCTGCACGGCACGTTCACGATCGCCGAAGTGATGACTTCGGACGAAACCGCCCGCGCGGCCGTGCAACTGACCGCCACTTTGAGCGGCTTCAACGAAGCGGCCGGGAACTTCTGTGCGGCTTCGGTTCAGCTGATGGCAGCCGAGGCCCGGCGCGCCATCGCCGAGGGAGACCTCCGCAAGGACCTCGACCCGCAAGTGGTCGGCGAATCGATTGTCGGCGCCATGTTCGGAGCGCGATTGCTGTCCAACGCGATATCTGCCGTCGACACAAAAGATGGCGTCGTCTGCGACCTCAGCGAGCGCTTGATCCGGATTTGGGAACTCCTGCTTCCCGGCATCGTCTCAGAAGCTTCGCTCGCCTATTCCCGGGAATTCCTTGCTCGCGAAGCAATGCGCCATGCCCGGCTCGCCGCCGCCCGCACCGAGACGGTGCCGGAAAGCAATTAGGCATCCGCCGATACCGCGATTCAATTACCGCGCGCATTCGACAATGCATACTGTTCCGGTGATGAACCGGAAATATGCGAGCCGAGTTATTGCGCTGGCTGGTGTGGTCGGATCCTTGGTCATGAGCGCCCCGGTATCGCAGGCTGCGCCCGGCGACGCGGGCGCGACCGAGTCAACGACGTTGGCGCTGGCCGACGTTGGGTCCTCGTCCACCTTGTCGTTCTGGGGATTCACCAGCTCCCAACAGCTGAGCGTGCCGGTGCTGCACGGGCTGACACCGACCGCGCTGAACGCGACGGTCGAACTGCCGATCAATATGCGGTCCGGCCAGCTCACCGTCACCCAGGGCGAGCGCACCATCACGCGGCTGAACCTGCCCACCACCGATCAAGCGCCAATAGTCCTCCCGCTCACCGGCGCGGAAGTCGCCGACAACTGGGTATCGGTGACGGTGCGCTCCTACCTGGTGCCCCTGGACGGATACTGCTTGTACCCGGAGAGCCCGCTGCGTCTGGTCAACGGAACGATCAACTACACCGGGGTCGAACAGCCGCCCACGACGGTGGCCCATTTCTTGCCGCCGGTGCTGCGCAAGCTGACCATATTTCTCCCGCAGGCACCGTCAACTGCTGAGTCCGACACGGCAATTCAACTCGCCACCTCCGCGGCCGCGCACTACGGCAGGCAGGCTCCCGAGATCGCGGTGGTCCCGTTGCCCGACGGACAGCAGGCGCCGCCGACGCCGCCGCAACCGCTGGAACGCCAGGTTGTCGTCAAAGAGGGATCGGATGCCGGGCTTTCCCTGCAAGGCAACACCGGTGTGCCATGGCTGTTGATCTCGGGGCCCCTCGGGCGAACCGACGAATCGGATACCGCGCTGCTGTTCAACGACCTGTCGCGGCTGGCCCTTGTCTCCAGGGCGTCGGCGGAATCGTTGAAGACCACTCCGCAACTACCCGGCAACAACGCAACGCTGCGCGAATTGGGGCAGCCCTTCGCCAACGCCACTTCGCTGCAGCCCCGGGTGTCAATCGGATTGGACCAGACCAAGTTTGGCCGATCCGTGCACGGGGTGCGCGTGCATCTGCAGGGGTCCTATACCCCGACGCCGGCCAACGTCGGCGGCCAGATCACCGCCAACATCGGCGCGGAGACCATCGACCATTGGCCCACCGACGGCCATGGCGCCATCGACCACTGGATCGACGTGCCGGATCGGCTGCTGCAGCGATACACCAGCCTTGACGTAGTGCTGGACGTGGCGAGCAACATCGGACACTGCGGCGATTTCTACACGCCTGGCGCCGGCAACTCGCTACTCACGCTGAACATCACCGGCGACACCACCGTGCAGAGCAGCCCCGCCGCGCCACCGGTGCCCGGCGGCCTGCAGTCGGTGCCGCAGGCGTTGATGCCCAAGGTTCAGGTGGCGATCGAGCCCCACTCGTTGATCGACACCAAGCGCGCCATCGACATCATGGTCGGCCTGCAGCGCATCAGTGCGGCGCCGATCGACACCACCGTCACAAGCGTTCAGCAGGCGCTCGATTCGTCGAATCCCGCGCTCGTGATCGCCGCCGACGGATGGAACCACTCCGATATCGCGCTCCCGGTGTCCGCCGGCCCCAGCGGGCCGATCACGATCAACGCCGTCGAGTCGGGCGGCAAGCCCACCAAGCTGACACTGGACCCGTCACTGCGGTTCGCTTCTCTCCAAACGGTTTTCAACCGCGGCCGGTCGCTGCTGATCGCGACCTCCAACGGCGCGCCCTTCCAGCTCGACGAGCTGCTGCGCTGGCTCACGAGCGACACCAAGCACTGGCCCAGCCTCAAGGGCGTCGCGGCGGTGTCGGTACCGGGACAAGAGCCGGTCACCGTCGATCGGTCCCCCACCGCCGGTCCGGTCGCGGCGGCGCCCGGGGGCGGTAGTCACTCGGACCTGGCCTGGCTGTGGTGGTTCGGCGCGGGCTGGCTGATCCTGGCCATCGTCGGTGCGGGAGTAATCGTGCTGCGCACCAGGCGCCGGAGCTAGCGCTCCTCGATCCACAGCTGCGCGGTCAGATCCTGGAATGTCGCGAGGGCGAATTGATCGTCGGCCCGCCGCACCGCCGACTTACTCATCAGCGCGCGCACGACCGAACCGTCCCGGTGTGCCAATTCGACGACCATGTTGCCCAGGGCGTGGACGACCGACAGCAGGGAGTCCGAGGCCGGGGCCTCATGGAAGACCTCGTGGAACCCGAGCGCCAGCACCTCGTCCGGTTCGTAACCCACCATCTCGGCAAACGCGGTGTTGGTGAACAGGATGCTGCCGTCATGCCCGATAGCCAGCACGGGAACCGGGATCCGCTCCAGCACGACCAGCGCGGGAAGCTGCTTCAAGGTCGTCATCGGCGACTGGCTGGGTTGCCGATTACGTCGTCGCTCCACCGGCCGATTATGGCCCATGGCAGCGGCCATACCGGACACTTTTTTCTATTACCTCGCCCGACGGTGTTTCCGTCACACGGGCGGCTGGTAGCGGGGGAACACGCCCGCGGGCGCCGGCAGCGCCGTGCCGGGGGCTAGCCGCGCGCCGATGGCGCTGAACGCCCGCCGGTCTTCGTCCTGGCCGAGCAGGTCCAGCAGCTTGGCGGCCGACTCCGGCATGACGGGCTGCACCAGCAGCGCCGCGATGCGCACGGCCTCGCACGTGGTGTAGAGGACGGTACGGAACCGCGCCTGATCGGCCCCGGACTCGCTCTTGCCCAGCACCCACGGCTGCTGGGCCGAAAAATATCTATTCGCCTCGCCGAGCATCAGCCAGATCGCCTCGAGGGCCAGGTGCATCGCCTGAGCGTCGAAACTCGCGCGCACCCGTTCCAGCAAACCCTCGGCCGTGTTCAGCAGTTCGGTGTCGGCTGCGGTGAATTCGCCGGGCTCGGGCACCACCCCGCCGAGGTTCTTGGCCACCATCGACAACGACCGCTGCGCCAGGTTGCCGAGTTCGTTGGCCAGGTCGGCGTTGATCCGGGTGACGATCGCCTCTTCGCTGTAGCTGCCGTCCTGGCCGAAAGGAACTTCCCGCAACAGGAAATAGCGCACCTGATCCACACCGAACGTGTCGATCAGCGCGACCGGGTCGACGATGTTGCCGACCGACTTGCTCATCTTCTCGCCGCGGTTGAGCAGAAACCCGTGCGCGAAAACCCTTCGGGGGAGCTCGATTCCGGCCGACATCAGAAACGCCGGCCAATACACGGTGTGAAACCGGATGATGTCCTTGCCGATCATGTGCAGGTCGGCCGGCCAGTAGCGCCGGAACAAGTCGGAATCGGTATCGGGGTAGCCGGCGCCGGTCAGGTAGTTGGTCAGCGCGTCGACCCAGACGTACATGACGTGATCGGGGTGTTCGGGCACCGGCACGCCCCAGTCGAACGAGGTGCGCGAGATGGACAGGTCGCGCAGGCCACCCGAGACGAAGCTGACGACCTCGTTGCGCCGCACCTCGGGCGCGATGAAATCAGGGTTCGCCTCGTAGTGGGCCAGCAGCTTGTCGGCGTACGCGGAGAGCCGGAAGAAGTAGGTCTGCTCGTCGGTCCACGTCAGCGGGGCGCGGGTCTCGACGGCGATGCGGGTGCCGTCGTCGAGCAGTTCGGTTTCCGCTTCGACGAAGAACCGCTCGTCGCGCACGGAATACCAGCCCGAGTAGGTGTCGAGGTAGATGTCGCCGGCCGCCGCCATCCGGCGCCAGATTTCCTTCGATGCCTCATGGTGGTCGGCGTCGGTGGTGCGGATGAACCTGTCGAAGGAGATGTTCAGCTTCTCCTGCAACCGCTGGAACACGTCGGAGTTGCGCCGCGCCAGTTCGGCGGTGGGCAGTCCTTCGGCCGCCGCGGCCTGGGCGACCTTGAGGCCGTGCTCGTCGGTCCCGGTGAGAAAGCGGACATCGAAGCCGTCGAGCCGCTTGAACCGCGCGATGGCGTCGGTGGCGACGTACTCGTAGGCGTGCCCCAGGTGCGGTGCGGCATTGGGGTACGTGATCGCGGTGGTGACGTAGTACGGCCTCATCGAGACTCACCCTATTGTGTGGCGGTGAGCTTCAACCGCTCCGGTAAACGAGAAGCGCCGCCGGCGCCCGAGCCGCTGGCGCCATTGGTCGACGCCCACACCCACCTCGACGCGTGCGGGGCGAGCGACGCCGACGGGGTGCGGGCCATCGTCGAGCGCGCCGCGGCCGTCGGGGTCGGCGCGGTGGTCACCATCGCCGACGACCTCGAGTCGGCGCGCTGGGTGACGCGGGCCGCCGAGTGGGATCCACGCGTCTACGCCGCGGTCGCGCTGCATCCGACCCGCGCGGACGCGCTCGACGAAACGGCGCGCGCCGAGCTCGAGCGACTAACAGCCCACCCCCGGGTGGTGGCCGTCGGCGAGACCGGGATGGACCTGTATTGGCCCGGGCGCCTGGACGGCTGCGCGCGGCCCGACGCGCAGCGCGAGGCGTTCGCGTGGCATATCGACCTGGCGAAGCGGTGCGGGAAGCCGCTGATGATCCACAACCGGGAGGCCGACACCGAGGTGCTCGACGTGTTGCGCGCCGAGGGTGCCCCGGACGCCGTGATCTTCCACTGCTTTTCGTCGGACGCCGCGATGGCCCGCCGCTGCGTCGACGCGGGCTGGACGCTCAGCCTGTCGGGGACGGTGAGCTTTCGTAACGCGCGCGCCCTGCGGGAGGCTGTGCCGTTGATACCCGTGGAGCAGCTTTTGGTGGAGACCGATGCACCGTATTTGACGCCGCACCCGTATCGGGGCGCGGCGAACGAGCCGTACTGCCTTCCTTATACTGTGCGGGCGCTGGCTGAACTGGTCGGTCGCCCGCCCGAGGAGTTGGCGGCGATCACCACCGGCAATGCTCGCCGGGTCTACGGACTGTCCTAGCGCGACGGGTGATTTGGGTAACACTGGCGCTACAGCCTCGCGCCGGAGTTGCCGAACATTGGCCGGTTCGTTACCGTCTTGTGATCGAACGGGTGGGCCCGCAGGCCCCTTTGTCGTTTTCTGCTGAATAGGTCCTGAGTAGGTCGAGAAGTGGTTGCTGAGGTCGGGGTTAGCGCGCGTTGAGTGTATTAGCGAAACTTCATCAATCCCCATCACCCATGTTGCGGCTCGTCGTCGCGGGCCTTCTCTTAGTACTGGCGTTGGCCGGCGGCGTTGCCGTCTCCGCATCCAAGACCGTGACGCTGACCGTCGACGGCATCGCGATGCGGGTGACCACCATGAAGTCGCGGGTGATCGACATCGTCGCGGAGAACGGCTACACCGTCGACGAGCGCGACGACCTTTACCCCGCCGGTGACGTCCAGGTACACGACAGCGCCAACATCGTGCTGCGTCGCAGCCGGCCGTTGCAGATCTCGCTGGACGGCCATGACGCCAAGCAGGTTTGGACCACGGCGTCCACCGTGGACGAGGCGCTGGCTCAGCTCGCGATGACCGACACCGCCCCCGCCGCTGCCTCCCGCGGCAGCCGGGTTCCGCTGGCGGGCATGGCCCTGCCGGTCGTCAGCGCCAAGACGGTCAAGATCAACGACGGCGGCACGACCCGCACGGTGCACCTGCCGGCGCCCAACGTCGCGGGACTGCTGAGCGCCGCGGGCATACCACTGGCCGAAAGCGATCAGGTGGCGCCGAGCGCGACGTCGCCGATCGTCGACGGCATGGAAATCCAGGTGACGCGCAACCGGATCCAACGGGTCACCGAGCGGGTTCCGCTGCCGCCGAACGCTCGCCGGGTCGAGGACCCCGAAATGAACGTCAGCCGGCAGGTCGTCGAGGACCCGGGCGCCCCGGGCACGCAGGACGTGACGTACGCGGTGGCCACCGTCAACGGTGTCGAGACCGGCCGGATCCCCGTCGCGAACGTCGTGATCACCCCGTCCCGGGAATCAGTGGTGCGCGTCGGCACCAAGCCCGGCACCGATGTGCCCCCGGTGATCGACGGATCCATCTGGGACGCCATCGCGGGCTGCGAGGCCGGCGGAAACTGGGCGATCAACACCGGTAACGGGTATTACGGTGGTGTGCAATTCGACCAGGGCACCTGGGAGCGCAATGGCGGCCTGCGGTTCGCCTCCCGCGCCGACCTGGCGACCCGGGAAGAGCAGATCGCCGTCGCCGAGGTGACCCGCGAGCGCCAGGGGTGGGGCGCCTGGCCGGTGTGCAGCGGAAGAGCTGGTGCACGCTGACCATCCGGCTACTCGGGCGCACCGAGATCAGGCGGCTGGCCAAGGAACTTGAATTTCGGCCACGGAAGGCACTCGGCCAGAACTTCGTTCACGACGCCAACACGGTGCGCCGGGTGGTTTCGAGCTCGGGGGTCAGCCGCTCCGACCATGTCTTGGAGGTCGGTCCCGGTCTCGGGTCGCTCACGTTGGCGTTGCTCGACCGCGGCGCCGCCGTCACCGCCGTCGAAATCGACCCGGTCTTGGCCACGCGGCTGCCCCAGACCGTGGCCGAGCACTCGCACAGCGAAATCCAACGGCTGACCGTGCTCAACCGCGACGTCTTGACCCTTGCCCGTGACGAGGTGACCACCGAACCGACGGCGGTCGTCGCCAACCTGCCCTACAACGTCGCGGTCCCGGCGCTGTTGCACCTGCTTGCCGAGTTTCCGTCGATCCGCACCGTGACTGTGATGGTGCAGGCCGAGGTCGCCGAACGCCTCGCCGCCGAGCCGGGCGGCAAAGACTACGGCGTGCCCAGCGTCAAGGTGCGTTTCTTCGGCCAGGTCCGCCGCTGCGGCACGGTGTCGCCGACGGTCTTCTGGCCCATTCCCCGGGTCTATTCCGGGCTGGTTCGCATCGACCGGCACACAACGTCGCCGTGGCCAACCGACGAAGCTTTCCGGCGGCGGGTATTCGAACTGGTCGACATCGCGTTTGCTCAGCGGCGCAAGACATCTCGCAACGCGTTCGCCGAGTGGGCGGGCTCGGGCAGCGAGTCGGCGAATCGCCTGCTGGCCGCCAGCATCGATCCCGCCCGGCGCGGCGAGACTCTGTCCATCGACGACTTCGTGCGGCTGCTGCGGCGTTCCGGTGCACCGGGCGACGGCGCCGCCCCGGCGAACCCCGATGCCGCGCTGCGGCACGTTTCGGGGCACGCGTCCGCGAGCTGAGTAGGACGCCGCCCGTTCCAGCGATAGTCTGCTGCGGTGTCCGCGTCTGACGGCAGCACCGCAACACAGTGGGTGCCCACCGGGTCGGTCACCGTTCGGGTGCCCGGAAAGGTCAATCTCTACCTGGCCGTCGGCGATCGTCGCGAGGACGGCTATCACGAGCTGACGACGGTGTTCCAAGCCGTGTCCTTGCTCGACGAGGTGACCGTGCGCAATGCCGACGTGCTGTCGCTCGAGCTCGTCGGCGAGGGCGCCGACACGCTGCCCATCGATGAACGCAACCTCGCGTGGCAGGCCGCCGAGCTGATGGCCGATCATGTCGGCCGCGCACCCGACGTCTCGATCATGATCGACAAATCCATTCCGGTGGCCGGCGGCATGGCGGGTGGCAGCGCGGATGCGGCCGCCGTGCTGGTCGGCATCAACGCGCTGTGGGAGCTCAACGTGCCCCGCCGCGATCTGCGCATGCTCGCCGCGCAACTCGGCAGCGACGTGCCGTTCGCTCTGCATGGCGGCACCGCGCTGGGGACCGGTCGCGGCGAGGAGCTGGCGACCGTGTTGTCGCGGAACACCTTTCACTGGGTGCTGACGTTCGCGGACAGCGGGCTGCTCACCCCGGCGGTGTTCGGCGAGCTCGACCGGCTCCGGGAGAGCGGCGAGCCGTCACGGCTGGCCGAGCCTGGGCCGGTGCTGGCGGCCCTGGCCGCGGGCGACCCTGAGCAGCTGGCGCCGCTACTGGGCAACGAAATGCAAGCGGCGGCGGTGAGCCTGGACCCGGGACTACGGCGGACGCTGCGCGCCGGTGTGGAGGCC
Organism: Mycobacterium sp. IS-1264; assembly: GCF_001954195.1. Taxonomy (GTDB): domain Bacteria; phylum Actinomycetota; class Actinomycetes; order Mycobacteriales; family Mycobacteriaceae; genus Mycobacterium. The sequence continues at coordinate 23,258 of NZ_MBES01000048.1, forward strand.
GGTGCGCTTGCCGGCATCGTGTCCGGATCCGGTCCGACGTGCGCTTTCTTGTGCACCTCGGCGTCGCAGGCCGTCGACATCGGCACCCAGCTGTCGGGGGCGGGGGTCTGCCGCACGGTCCGGGTCGCGAGCGGACCGGTGCCCGGCGCCCGCGTCGTGCCCGCGCCAACCGAAGTCTGAACGGGGTGTGAAATCCGACTCAGCGGCCGCTAGAAGTTGGCGCTTCCTTAAGAGTTGCTTAAGATGACTCGCGGTGACGAGTAGCGGTAAGCAGGACCACTCGATTTCGTCGTCTGCCGGGCGCTGCGGTGGACGGCCTACCGGGTTTGCAGACTCATCGCCGTTTCGAGACCTAACCGCTGCCCAACTGTGCTCGCGCGCCTGCTGCAAAGTAGCCCCCAGCAGGCGGAATATGAGATTCCGGGCGTTGGGGAATCTGCCGGAACCGAGGAGGCCTTTGTGAGCCGGTTTACCGAGAAGATGTACCGCAACGCCCGCACCGCGAAGACGGGCATGGTCACCGGTGAACCCCACGAACCCGTCCGCCACACCTGGGGCGAGGTCCACGAGCGCGCCCGGTGCATCGCGGGCGGCCTGGCCGCCGCGGGGATCGGCCTCGGCGACGCCATCGGTGTGCTCGCCGGCTTCCCGGTGGAGATCGCCCCGACCGCGCAGGGCCTGTGGATGCGCGGGGCCAGCCTCACCATGCTGCACCAGCCCACGCCGCGCACCGACCTTGCCGTCTGGGCCGAGGACACCATGACCGTGATCGGCATGATCGAGGCCAAGGCCGTCATCGTCTCCGAGCCCTTCCTGGTGGCCATCCCCGTGCTGGAGGAGAAGGGGATCAAGGTCCTCACCGTCGCCGACCTGCTGGCGTCGGATCCGATCGACCCCGTCGAGGTCGGCGAGGACGATCTGGCGCTGATGCAGTTAACGTCCGGGTCCACCGGTTCACCCAAAGCTGTCCAGATCACCCACCGCAACATCTACTCCAACGCCGAGGCGATGTTCATCGGCGCGCAGTACGACGTCGACAAGGACGTCATGGTCAGCTGGCTGCCCTGCTTCCACGACATGGGCATGGTCGGCTTCCTGACCATTCCGATGTTCTTCGGTGCCGAGCTGGTCAAGGTCACGCCGATGGACTTTCTGCGCGACACCCTGTTGTGGGCGAAGCTGATCGACAAGTACCAGGGCACCATGACGGCGGCGCCCAACTTCGCCTACGCGCTGCTGGCCAAGCGGTTGCGGCGCAACGCGAAACCCGGCGACTTCGACCTGTCGACCCTGCGCTTCGCGCTGTCCGGCGCCGAGCCCGTCGAACCCGCCGACGTCGAGGACCTGCTGGACGCCGGCAAGCCGTTCGGGCTTCGGCCCTCGGCGATCCTGCCGGCCTACGGTATGGCCGAGACGACCCTGGCGGTCTCGTTCTCGGAGTGCAACGCCGGTCTGGTTGTCGACGAGGTCGACGCCGATCTGCTGGCCGCGCTGCGCCGCGCGGTGCCCGCCAGCAAGGGCAACGTTCGCAGGCTGGCCACGCTGGGCCCGCTGCTGCAGGATCTCGAAGCCCGCATCATCGACGACAACGGCGAGGTGATGCCGCCGCGCGGCGTCGGCGTCATCGAGCTCCGCGGCGAATCGCTGACGCCCGGCTACCTCACCATGGGCGGCTTCATCCCGGCGCAGGACGAGCACGGCTGGTACGACACCGGTGACCTCGGCTACCTCACCGAGGAGGGCCACATCGTCGTGTGCGGCCGCGTCAAGGACGTCATCATCATGGCCGGCCGCAACATCTACCCGACCGACATCGAGCGGGCCGCCTGCCGCGTCGAGGGGGTGCGGCCCGGCTGCGCCGTCGCGGTGCGGCTCGACGCGGGTCACTCGCGCGAGACGTTCGCCGTCGCCGTCGAATCCAACGCCTGGCAAGACCCGGCCGAGGTGCGCCGCATCGAGCACCAGGTCGCGCACGAGGTCGTCAGCGAGGTCGACGTGCGGCCACGCAATGTGGTGGTGCTGGGCCCGGGGACGATTCCGAAGACGCCGTCGGGCAAGCTGCGCCGGTCCACCTCGGTCACGCTCGTCAGCTAGCGCCGACGGCTCCCGCGTCACGACAGCGGGGTGAGACCCGACCGCACCAGCTCCAGGCACGTGGCGGAGATGACTCCCAAATCCTCGACACAGCCGTTCCGCCCCCACGTCTCCACCCCGATCACCAGGGCCGCGGCGAGCGTGGCGCCCGCTACGTTGGCGACCAGATCGATGTTCGCGACATCGGGGTAGCGCTGCTTGACGAAGTCGGTGATAACCGCGGCGAACGACGCCTGGACGACGCGCAGGTGGCTGGCGATCTGCTCCCCGGTGATCAATTCGGCGCGGGCGAGCGCCGCCTGCCGAACCAGCTCGATGTCGTGCGGGTAGCTGGCCACGCTGGCCAGCACCGCCTCGAACACTGACTCGGAGCGGGGGCGGTGCGCGAGCGCCTCGGCCAGCCACTCCACCTGGGTGTCGTAGTCCTGGAACAGCACGGCTTCCTTCGTGGGAAAGTGCCGAAAGAAGGTGCGCTCGGTGACGCCGGCCTCCTGCGCGAGCTGCTGCACCGTGACGTTTCCGAATCCCTCGCTGGCGAACCGCTTGAGGGCCACCTGGCGCAGCGCATCATGGGTCCTGCTGTGGCGCAGCTTGTGGAGGTTCTCCTTCTCGCCCATACCTCGCATCCCACCACACCGTTCCGTCACAGTTGGCGTCTTCCAATTAAGTCAGTACTGACATATATTGAGGGCGCCCGCGGCTCCTGTCGCGCGGAACGGACTCGGAGACCGAGTGGGAGAAGGAGCAGGAGCGATGACGGACTATGACGCGATCGTCATCGGCGCCGGGCACAACGGATTGACCGCGGCGGCGATCCTGCAGCGCGCCGGGTTGCGCACCCTGTGCCTGGAGGCCAACACCTATACCGGCGGCATGGCCGCCACCGTCGAGCTGATCGACGGATTCCGTTACGAGATCGCGGGTTCCGTGCAGTTTCCGACCGCGCCGCAGATCGTCAAGGAGCTCGGGCTGGACACCCTGCCGACCATCGATGCCGAGGTGCAGTCGGTCAACCTCGGCGACGACGGCGAAGAACCGATGATCTTCTATCGCGACCCGATGCAGCTGATGACGCACCTCGCCGAGAAGCTCGGCGCCGACGCCGTCACGGGCATGGCCGAGATGATCGGGTGGAGCCAGGGGCCCGCAAAGGCGCTCGACCGTTTCGAGGTGTGCACCCCGCCCAAGACCCTCGACGAGATGTATGCCTGCGCGGCAAACGAATCCGAGCGCAGAGCCATCCACGAGTTGTTGTTCGGGACGGCGATGGACCCCATCAACCGCTTCCTGCCCGACAGGGACAAGCACGCGGTGCTGCGCGGGATGCTCGCGTTCCTCGCCATCAACTCCACCTACCGCGGGCCGTATACCCCGGGCAGCGCAACGTGTTTGGCATTCGCGCTCGCCGTGCCGAACGAGACCACGGCGATGATGACCAAGCTCGAGGGCGGCATCGGCGCGCTCTGCACGCACCTGCACGAGATGTTCGTCTCCCACGGCGGCGAGGTCAGGTATCGCGCCAAGGTCGAAAAGATTCTCCTCGAAAACGGCCGGGTGACCGGCGTGCGTCTGCGTGACGGCTCACAGATCACCGCGCCCGTCGTGGTATCCAACCTGTCGCCCGATCTGACCCTCATCGACCTGCTCGGCGCCGAGCATCTGCCCGCCGACCTGGTCGCGCGGCTCACCGGCCGCGACCACCGGGCGTCGTTCGTCCAGATCCACTTCGCGCTCGACGGCTTGCCGGAATTCGCCCCGCCGTACGACTTCCTGAACGAACCGGGCATGCAGTCGTCCATCGGCATCTTCGGCTCACCCGAAGAACAGCAACGCCAATGGGAGGAGTGCAAGAGGGGGATCATTCCCGACAACCCGTCGATGGGCATGCAGATCCCGTCGGTGCACGACCCCGGCATGGCACCCCCGGGCAAGCACGCGGCGAGCGCGTTCGCCTACGCCTTCCCGGTCGAAGCCAACCGCGACCTGCATGGCCAGCTCAAGAACGTGATGGCGGAGAAGGTCATCGACAAGATCACCCGCTACGCGCCCAACTTCCGCGACATCCAGATACGGCACATCACGTTTGCGCCGTACCACATGCAGACGATGTTCGCCGCGCCCTCCGGGGACTTCTGCCACGGCTTGCTGCATCCGGACCTGATGGGACCCAACCGGCCCGGGCCCAAGGGCTTCCTGGACCTTCCCATTCCGATCGAGGGGTTGTACCTCGGCGGCGCGGGATGCCATGGGGGACCGGGTATTACGTTCACGCCCGGCTACAACGCGGCGCACCAGGCGCTCGAGGACATCTCTCGATGACCTACGTGGTCGCAGAACAGGCCTACCAGGCGTGGATGCGGTTTTGCGCGGGCTCCAGCCCCAGATCGATGAGCAACTCGGTGGCGTCGGCCGCCTGCTCGCAAATCGTCGGGACTTCGGGACGCTCGGTCGCCGTGAAGTTCTCCAGCACGAAAGCCGCCGGGTCCTTGCGTCCGGGCGGACGGCCGATCCCGATGCGTACCCGCTGAAAGTCCTTGGTGCCCAAGGCCGCCGCCACCGAGCGCAGACCGTTGTGGCCGCCCTCGCCGCCGCCGATCTTGAGCCGGATGCGACCGAACTCGAGGTCGAGGTCGTCGTGGATGACGATGATGTCCGCCGGCGCCACCGAGTAGAACTTCGCCAACGGCCCGATCTGGCGGCCGGATTCGTTCATATAGCAGCGCGGCTTGGCCAGCAGGATCGAGCGGCCGGCCAATCGGCCGCTGAGGACCTCCGCGCCGGAACGCTTGTGCGCCTTGAATTTCGCGCCCAGCCGGGCGGCGAGCAGGTCGGCGACCATGAACCCCAGGTTGTGCCGCGTCCGGGCGTAGTTGTCTCCGGGGTTGCCCAGGCCGACCACCAACAACGGCTCGGCCATGTCGCGAGCCGCCTACTCGGACTCGGCGGCGGGCGCCTCGGCTTCGCCGCCCTCTTCTTCTTCGGCCGGCGCTTCCGGCGCTTCCTCGCCCTCGGCGACCTCGCCCGCGCCCTCTTCCTCGAGGTCCTCGGCGGTCGGCGCGACCACCACGTTGACCACCAGCATCTCCGGGTCGGAAATCAGGTTGACGCCCGAGGGCAGGGAGATCTGTCCGGCCGTGAACTGGGTGCCGGGTTCGGCGCCCTCGACGGACACGGTCAACTGCTCGGGAATCGACAGGGCGTCGGCCTCGATCTCGATGGTGCTGGTGTCCTGGGTGACCAGGGTGCCGGGGACGGCGTCGCCCTCGACGACGACTCGGACCTCGACGACGACCTTCTCGCCGCGACGCACGACGAGCAGGTCGGCGTGCTGGATGGTGCGCCGGATCGGGTGGATGTGCAGCGCCTTGGTCAGCGCCAGCTGTTCCTTACCGGCGATGTCGAGAGTCAGCACCGCGTTGGTGCCGGAATGCCGCAGGACGGCCGCGAAGTCGTGTCCGGGCAATTCGAGGTGCTGCGGGTCGGTGCCGTGACCGTATAGGACGGCCGGGATCTTGCCGTCGCGCCGGGCTCGGCGGGACGCGCCCTTGCCGGTTTCGGTTCGCACCGTCGCCGTGAGTTGATTGACTGCCGACTTGGCCATCGTGTCGCTCCTGTGTGCTCTGGTTCTGGGCACGGCCAGGATCGCGACAATCTGTCGGTCCCCGTCGATAACGGTGCTGGTTAGACGGCCAGCCACCCTCGCCGTGACGCCCGGTCAGGTTATCGCATGGACGCCTCAGGGCGGAAATCGATGAGTGTGCTGGTAGGGCGCCGTCAGCGCACACTCGACGCCCTCAGCGCACACTCGAACAGGCCTCAGAGCGGAAATTTGGTGCCGGTGAGCTGCTCGGACAGCTCCCAGAGCGCGGCGGCGGCGGCCGCGTCTCGCGCCCGACGGCTGCGGCCGACCGGTTGGCTGCGGCCGACGTAGCCGAACCGCGGACCGATGAACGCGTTCCCCGGCACGTCCTGCGACGCCGCGTAGAGCGTCTGCCGGGCGCCGAAGTCGGCGTTCGTGGCAAACACCCGGGTGGCGGCCGACATCAGCGCGTCGCCCAGCTTGCGGCCCGACGCGCCCTGCAGGTTGGTGTGCGAATATCCGGGATGCGCGGCGACCGCGCGCAGCGGCGAACCGGCGGCCTCGAGTCGTCGCTGCAGCTCGCTGGTGAACAAGAGGTTGGCGAGCTTCGACTGGCTGTAGGCCAGCCACGGCGAGTACCGCCGGGTCTTGAAGTGCAGGTCGTCGAAGTTGATCCGCCCCGCCCAGTGCGCCATCGAGGACACCGTGACGACCCGGTCGCTCAGTTTGGGCAACAACAGGTTGGTCAGCGCGAAATGGCCGAGATGATTGGTGCCGATCTGGCCCTCGAAGCCGTCGACGGTCAACGCATAGCCCGCGGCCATGATGCCGGCGTTGTTGATCAGCACATCGGCCTTGTCGATCCCGTCGGCGAACCGCCGCACCGAGGACAGGTCCTGCAGATCGAGTTGGCGCACCTCGACTTCGCCGCGCATCCGCTGCGCGGCGGCGTCACCTTTCTCGGTGTTCCGCACGGCCATCACGATCGTGGCGCCTTTCGCGGCCAGCTCGCGCGCCGTCACCTCGCCCAGCCCGCTATTGGCCCCGGTGATGATGACGGTGCGCCCGGCAAACGAGGGGAGGTCTGCGGCGGTCCAGTCGGTCATGGCTGACAACAGTAGTGAACCGCGCGCACCGAGATTGCCGTGAGGGCTGTGATTCGGCCACAGGCCACGACCCTGGTGGCAATCTCGGTGACGTCACCGCGGCCACAGCCGCCAATCACTTTGCCGCGACGACGAATCCGTGGATGATCGCCTCGATGTCGGTCGACTGCGCCACCGCCTCGCCGGCCAGGTCGGTGATGGTCAGCTGAACCAGGTATCGCTGGCCGGCGGGTGGCGATCCGGTGGGGATGACGATCCGGTTCCAGCTATGCAGCCGCGTGCCCTCGAGGTCGTAGCTGCCCTGGATCATCGACGAGGGAAATCCGTTGAAGGGCGCGGTCGATGCGTCGAGTTGCCGGAAGTTCTGGAACAGCTGGGCATCGTCGTTACCGTGCTTGATAACCTCGGCCGGGTCGAAATCCCCGCGCAGCTTGAAAACCACCAGCCGAGCCGTCGGATACTTGCCGCCCTTCGAGATCATCACCGTCTCGGGCGTGATCTTCTTCGGGTCGTTGAACGGCGACCAGCCCGGTGGCGTCGGTATCGATACGGTCAGATCGGTCAGGCTGCTTGGCGCCACCTGCTGCCCGGTGACACCGATGCTTTGCAGATACTTCGACAACGGGACTGGCTTACTGGTCGTCGTGGTGGTGGTGGCCGTCGTCGACGTCGTTCCCAACACCGACGAGTAGTCGGGCGGTTTCGGGGCGCAGGCGGCCAGCGTCAGCGCGACTAGCGCGGCCCCGACGGTCCAGCGAGAGGTCACAGAACCTCGCGGACCGCGTCGATCGGCCGGGCCAACCGGGTCCCCTTCGGTGTGACGACAAACGGCCGTTCGATCAGGATGGGATGCTCGGCCATGGCGTCGAGCAACTCGTCGTCGCTCGCGTCGGCGAGGTTCAGTTCGGTGTAGAGCGGTTCCCGCTTGCGCACCGCGGTGCGCACATCGATGCCGGCGTCGCGGATCATGCGAACCAGTTCGTCCCGGGACGGCGGCGTTTTCAGGTATTGGACGATGGTGGGCTCAAAGCCGTTGTCCCGCAGCAGATCCAGCGTCTTGCGCGAGGTGCTGCATTTGGGATTGTGGTAGATGACCGCGTCTTGTGAACCGGAAGCCATCTAGGCGTCTCCGTCGAATAGCCCTGTGACTGAGCCATTTTCGAAGACGGCGCGGATGGTGCTGGCCAGCAGCGGCGCGATCGACAAAACCGTGAGCTGGGGAAAACGCTTCTCCTCGCCGATCGGCAAGGTGTTCGTCACGATCACCTCGCGCGCGCCGCACGCGGCCAGCCGCTCGGCGGCCGGGTCCGACAGCACACCGTGGGTCGCGGCGATGATCACGTCACTGGCACCGTCGTCGCGCAACAGCTGCACCGCGCCGGCGATGGTGCCACCGGTGTCGATCATGTCGTCGATCAGGACGCAGGTGCGGCCTTCGACCTCGCCGACGACGCGGTTGGACACCACCTGGTTGGGCACGCGCGGGTCACGGGTCTTGTGAATGAAGGCCAGCGGAACGCCGCCCAGGGCGTCGGCCCATTTCTCGGCGATGCGCACCCGCCCCGAGTCGGGGGAGACCACGACCATGTTGCTGTCCGGGTAGTTGTCCCGGATGTAGCCGGTCAGCAGGTTCTGCCCGCGCATGTGGTCGACGGGCCCGTCGAAGAAACCCTGGATCTGGTCGGTGTGCAGGTCGACGGTCACGATCCGGTCGGCGCCCGCCGTCTTGAGCAGGTCGGCGACCAGCCGCGCCGAAATGGGTTCGCGGCCCCGATGCTTCTTGTCCTGGCGAGCGTAGGGATAGAACGGCATGACGGCGGTGATCCGCTTGGCGCTGCCGCGCTTGAGCGCGTCGATCATGATCAGCTGTTCCATCAGCCAGTCGTTGACCGGTGCCGGATGGGATTGCAGGACGAACGCGTCGCAGCCACGCACCGATTCGTGGAAGCGCACGAAGATCTCACCGTTGGCGAACTCCCGCGCGGTCTGCGCGGTGACATGGACGTCGAGCTCTTTGGCTACCTGCTCGGCCAACTCCGGATGCGCGCGGCCGGAGAAGAGCATCAGGTTTTTGCGGTTATCGGTCCAGTCGTGGCTCACCGTGCTGCCCTCGGGGTATCGGGATCGAGATAGCGAATTGAAGGCCCCATCGTATGCGAAGGGTCTGGATGGGCTGCCGCATTGCCACGCAGTGGGCTCACGGCGCCCGATCCGGGTCGGGTGGGGGCGGGGGCTGCTGGGCGGCCTTTTCCGCGGCTTCGGCGGCTTGGGCCGCCGCGCTGCCCGGCCGCTTACGCCGCACCCAGTCCTCGATGTTGCGTTGCGGTCCCGCCGAAACGGCCAGCGCACCCGGGGGGACGTCGTCGCGCACGACGGTGCCGGCGCCGGTGTAGGCCCCGTCGCCGACGGTCACCGGCGCGACGAACATGGTGTCCGACCCGGTGCGCACGTGCGAGCCGATGGTGGTGCGGGACTTTGATTCGCCGTCGTAGTTGACGAAGACGCTGGACGCGCCGATGTTGCTGTGCTCGCCGATGTCTGCGTCGCCGACGTAGGTCAGATGCGGAACCTTGGTGCCCGCGCCGATGGTGGAGTTCTTGGTTTCGACGAACGCGCCCAGTTTGCCGTCGGCGCCCAAAACGGTGCCGGGCCGCAGATAGGTATACGGGCCGACGGTCGCGCCGCCGCCGATCGACGACGACGTGCCGTGGGTGCGCACCACGGACGCACGGTCACCGACCGTGACGTCGGTCAGCGTGGTGTCCGGGCCGACGACGCAGCCGGCGCCGATCTGGGTGTGCCCTAGCAATTGCGTCCCGGGCTGGACGACGGTGTCGCGGCCGATCGTCACGTCGACGTCGATCCAGGTGGTCGTCGGATCGACCACCGTCACGCCGGCCATCTGGTGGGCGGCGACGATCCGACGGTTCAGCTCGGCACCCAGCTCGGCCAGCTGGACGCGGTTGTTGACGCCGGCCACCAGCGCGCTGTCGTCGACGTGCTGGGCGAGTATCGACCGGCCGTCCCCGCGCAGGATGGCGATGACGTCGGTGAGATAGAGCTCGCGTTGCGCGTTGTCGGAGCTCAGCCGCCCCAGGGCCGACCGCAGCGCGGCGACGTCGAAGGCGTACACACCGGCGTTGACCTCGTGGATCTCGCGCTGCGAGTCCGTCGCGTCGGCATGTTCGACGATCGCCATCACTTCATTGTCCTGCGTGCGCAGGATGCGGCCGTAGCCGAAGGGTTCGTTCAGCGTGGTGGTCAGCACGGTCACCGCGGCCGACGCCGCGTTGTGCGTTGCGATCAGGCCGGCCAGGGTGTCGGCGTCCAGCAGGGGAGTATCGCCGGAGGTGACGACGACGATGCCGGCGTAGTCCTCGGGCAGCGCGGACAGCCCGCAGAGCACCGCGTGGCCGGTGCCCAGCGGCCGGTCCTGCAGCGCCACGTCGATCGGGCGCCCGAGCCGCTCGGCCAGTTCGGCGACCAGCGGCTCGATGCGTTGGTGCTCGTGGCCGAGGACGACGACCAGGCGCTGGGGTGCCACCTTGGCGACCGCGTGCAGCGAGTGGGCCAACATGCTGCGGCCGGCGATCGTATGCAGCACCTTCGGGGTGTCTGACCGCATCCTGGTGCCGGGCCCGGCCGCCAAGACCAGGACCGCGGTGTCACCACGAAACGACATGAATCCCCTTTCGACGCGAGCGAGCGTGTTTGTACGCCGACACGCCGTCAAGCGTGTCATTTCATGCACGCTCGTGGCAAAGACCCGTGCTCCGTCGCCAGGACTCGAACCTGAACTTTCTGAACCAAAATCAGAGGTGCTGCCGATTACACCACGACGGATTGCCCACTGCGGCGGCCGCCGGAACGATCGCCGACCGCGCCACCAAGACTCTAAACGTTACCGGGGCCGACGGCGGCCCCAGGCAAAGTCATACAACTTCACCTGCGCAAACCGATACCCTGAAGGACGTGGCAGCCCCGGATAAAGAAGTGCGGGCCCCGCGCGCCAGGATGACCGGCAGCGCGCGCCGGCACCAACTCATCGGTATCGCGCGCCAGCTGTTCGCCGAACGCGGCTACGAGGGCGCGTCGATCGAGGAGATCGCGCAGCGCGCCAACGTGTCCAAACCCGTCGTCTACGAGCATTTCGGCGGCAAAGAGGGCCTCTACGCCGTGGTGGTCGACCGCGAGATGTCGGCGCTGCTCGACGGCATCACCTCGTCGCTGACGAACAACCGGTCCCGGGTTCGGGTCGAGCGGGTCGCGCTGGCGTTGCTCACCTACGTCGAGGAGCGCACCGACGGCTTCCGGATCATGATCCGCGACTCGCCCGCCGCGATCAGCTCCGGCACCTATTCCAGCCTGCTCAACGACGCCGTCAGCCAGGTCAGCTCGATCCTGGCCGGCGACTTCGCCCGCCGCGGCCTTGACCCGGATCTGGCGCCGCTATACGCCCAGGCGTTGGTGGGCTCGGTGTCGATGACGGCCCAATGGTGGCTCGACACCCGCGAACCCAAGAAGGAGGTGGTCGCCGCGCACCTGGTCAACCTGATGTGGAACGGCCTGACCCATCTGGAGGCCGATCCCAAGCTGCAGGACGAGTAGCGCGAGCCCGGTCCTAGCCGCAGTCGCGCGAGAGCAGGTCGGCGATCGTCTCGCGACGGACGATCTCGCGGGCCCGGCCATCCTTGACCGCCACCACGGGCGGGCGGCAGACCAGGTTGTAGTTCGACGCCATGCTGTGGTGATAGGAACCGGTACACGCCACGGCCAGCAGATCGCCGGGCCCCACGTCCGCGGGTAGCTGGATGTCGCGGGCGATTTCGTCGCCCGCCTCGCAGTGCCGGCCCGCCACAGTCACGGTGCGCTTGGCTCCGAGCGAATGCCGGTTCGCGAGCGCGACCGTGTATTGCGCGCCGTACAGCGACACCCGCGGGTTGTCGCTCATGCCGCCGTCCACGGCGACGAAGGTGCGGCCACCCGGTTGCGTCTTCGCCGAGCACACCCGATACAACGTGAGACCGGCCCGCCCGCTGATGGCGCGGCCCGGTTCCACCACGACGGTCGGCCGGGGAAAACGTTCGGCCGCGCACGCCTCGTCCAGCGCGTTCTCGATTACCCCGGCGAGCTCGTCCAGGTTGAGTTCCCGATCGCCGGAGACGTACGGGATCCCATGGCCGCCACCGATATTCAGCTCGGTGAGGATGACGCCGTGCCGGATGCGGATGTCGGCCATGGCGGCGATCATCCGGTGGATGGCCTCGCCGTAGCGGGTGGCGTCGGTGACTTGCGACCCGATGTGACAGTGCAGCCCGACCAGGTCGAGGATCGGGTGCGCCAGCACCCGCTGCACGGCCACATCGGCCCGGTCGCCATGGAGCGTGAAGCCGAACTTCTGGTCACTGATGCCGGTGGTCAGCGCCCGGTGCCCATGGATGTCGACGTCGGGCGTCACCCGGATCAGCACGCGCTGGCGTCGTCGCGCCAGGCCGGCCAGGTAGGCGATCTCCATGGCCGAATCCAGCACGATGCGTCCGACCCCGACGCGCACCGCCTCGCGCAACTCGTCGGGCGATTTCGCATTGCCGTGCATGACGATGCGGGCGGGATCGACGCCCCCGGCCAATGCGACGGCCAGCTCGCCGCCCGAACAGACGTCGACCCCGAGGCCCTCTTCGCGAGCCCAGCGCGCCACCGCCGTTGTCAGCAGTGACTTTCCGGCGTAGACAACACCGACGCCGCGCAGCGCCTTGCGGTAGCGGCGGGCGCGGTGCCGAAAATCGGCCTCGTCGATGACGTACGCCGGGGTGTGGAACTCGTCGGCGATATCGGTCAGTGCCACCCCGCCGACGCACAGCCGGCCCTCCTCGTCGGAACGCGTGGTGACCGGCCAGATCGCGGGATCGAACCGCACCGGTGCCGCCTGACCCAGGGACGGCAGGATGTCGATCAATGTCATGGCTTCAAGGTGCGCCCACGCGGAGCCGGGTGCCGCTTTCTTGACGATCCTTTGACGGCATCGGGCGCAATCTTCACGAAATTCGGCGGCTCTAATTCGCCCCTAGAATGGGCCTCATCATGACCGCACCGGGGCCTGCTCGCCCAGAAACCCCGATCGCGGGGCTCGTCGAATTGGCGCTGACGGCGCCCACTTTCCAGCAACTCATCGAGCGCGCGACCGCTCGACCCGCGGAATTGAGCCTGGTCGGCCCGGCCAGCGCCCGGTTGTTCGTCACCAGCGCGCTGGCGCGGCTCGGTCCGTTACTGGTGGTCACCGCCACCGGGCGCGAAGCCGACGACCTGGCCGCCGAACTGACGGGCGTGTTCGGCGACGCGGTCGCGGTCTTCCCGTCGTGGGAGACGCTGCCGCACGAACGGCTTTCACCGGGCGTCGACACCGTCGGCACCCGCCTGATGGTGCTGCGCCGGCTGGCCCATCCCGACGACGCGACACTAGGGCCGCCGCTGCAGGTAGTGGTGACGACGATCCGATCGCTGCTGCAACCGATGACGCCGCAGCTGGGCCTGGTGGAACCGGTCACATTGAGCGTCGGCCAGGAAGCCGAATTCGAAGGCGTGGTGGCCCGGCTGGTCGAGCTGGCCTACACGCGAGTGGACATGGTCGGCCGGCGCGGCGAATTCGCCGTCCGCGGAGGGATTCTCGACGTTTTCCCACCGACCGCCGAACACCCGGTGCGCGTGGAGTTCTGGGGCGACGAGGTCAGCGAGATGCGCATGTTCGCGGTCGCCGACCAGCGCTCGATTCCCGAGATCGACGTCGACACGGTCGTCGCCGTTGCCTGCCGTGAGCTGCTGCTCGGTGACGACGTACGGGCGCGGGCCGCCGAGTTGGCCGCACGACACCCCGCGGGCGAGGGCGCGATCACCGGCAGCCTCACCGACATGCTGGCGAAGCTGGCCGAGGGCATCCCCGTCGACGGGATGGAGGCGCTGCTCTCGGTGCTGCATCCCCCGGAAAAAGGGGACCATGTTCTGCTGACCGATCAGCTGGCCGAGGGCACCCCGGTGCTGGTGTGCGACCCGGAGAAGGTGCGCAGCCGGGCCGCCGACCTGATCAAGACCGGTCGTGAATTCCTCGAGGCGTCGTGGTCGGTCGCCGCACTGGGTACCTCAGCAGCGCCGGTCGACGTCGGGCAATTGGGTGGGTCGGGCTTCGCCGAACTCGGTGACGTGGAGGCCGCGGCGCTCCGGTCCGGTCATCCCTGGTGGACGTTGAGTCAGCTGTCCGACGAGTCGGCGCTCGAGCTGGACGTCCGGGCGGCGCCGTCTGCTCGTGGACATCAGCACGACATCGACAGCATCTTCGCGATGCTGCGGGCGCACGTCACGACCGGTGGGTATGCGGCGGTGGTTGCACCCGGGACCGGGACCGCCCACCGCGTGGTGGAGCGGCTGGCGGAGTTCGATACCCCGGCCGCGATGCTGGAGTGCGGTGCCGCGCCCAAGTCCGGGGTCGTCGGTGTGCTCAAGGGCCCGCTGCACGACGGCGTCGTGATACCCGGCGCCAACCTGGTCGTCATCACCGAGACCGACCTGACCGGCAACCGGGCCACGGCCGTCGAGGGCAAAAGGCTGGCGGCCAAACGGCGCAACACCGTCGACCCCCTGGCGCTCGCGGCGGGCGACCTGGTGGTGCACGACCAGCACGGCATCGGCCGGTTCGTGGAGATGGTCGAGCGCACCGTCGGCGGCGCCCGGCGTGAGTACCTGGTGCTGGAGTACGCCTCCAGCAAGCGTGGCCAGCAGGCCGACAAGTTGTATGTCCCAATGGATTCCCTGGACCAGCTGTCGCGGTATGTCGGCGGCCAGGCCCCGGCGCTGAGCCGGCTGGGCGGCAGCGACTGGGCCAACACCAAGACCAAGGCGCGCCGCGCGGTCCGGGAGATCGCCGGCGAGCTGGTGTCGCTGTACGCCAAACGGCAGGCCAGCCCCGGGCACGCCTTCGGGCCGGACACCCCGTGGCAGGCCGAGATGGAGGATGCGTTCGGCTTCACCGAGACCGTCGACCAGCTCACGGCGATCACCGAGGTCAAGGCGGACATGGAAAAGCCGATTCCGATGGACAGGGTGATCTGCGGCGACGTTGGCTACGGCAAGACCGAAATCGCGGTAAGGGCGGCGTTCAAGGCGGTGCAGGACGGCAAGCAGGTCGCCGTGATGGTCCCCACCACACTGCTGGCCGACCAGCATCTGCAGACATTCGGCGAGCGGATGGCCGGGTTCCCCGTCGTCGTGAAGGGGTTGTCCCGGTTCACCGACGCCGCGGAGTCCCGCGCCGTGATCGACGGCCTGGCCGACGGGTCGGTGGACATCGTGATCGGCACGCATCGCCTGCTGCAGACCGGAGTGCGCTGGAAGGACCTCGGCCTGGTCGTCGTCGACGAGGAGCAGCGGTTCGGGGTCGAGCACAAGGAGCACATCAAGTCGCTACGCACCCACGTCGACGTGCTCACCATGAGCGCGACCCCGATCCCGCGGACGCTGGAGATGAGCCTGGCCGGGATCCGCGAGATGTCGACGATCCTGACGCCGCCCGAAGAGCGCTACCCGGTGCTGACTTACGTCGGCCCGCACGACGACAAGCAGGTCGCCGCGGCGTTGAGGCGCGAGCTGCTCCGCGACGGGCAGGCCTTCTATGTCCATAACCGGGTCAGCTCCATCGATCGGGCCGCCGCCCGGGTACGCGAGCTGGTGCCCGAGGCGCGCGTCGTCGTCGCGCACGGTCAGATGCCCGAGGACCTGCTGGAACGGACCGTTCAGGGCTTCTGGAACCGCGAATACGACATCCTCGTGTGCACCACGATCGTGGAGACCGGGCTGGACATCTCCAACGCCAACACGCTCATCGTCGAGCGCGCCGACACCTTCGGGCTGTCCCAGCTGCACCAGCTGCGCGGCCGGGTCGGCCGCAGCCGGGAACGCGGCTACGCCTACTTCCTCTATCCGCCGCACGTGCCGCTGACCGAGACGGCCTACGACCGGCTCGCGACCATCGCGCAGAACAACGAGCTGGGTGCGGGCATGGCGGTCGCACTGAAGGACCTCGAGATCCGCGGCGCCGGGAACGTGCTGGGCGTCGAGCAGTCCGGCCACGTCGCCGGGGTCGGATTCGACCTATACGTGCGCCTGGTCGGCGAGGCCGTCGAGGCCTACCGCGCGGCCGCCGACGGCGAGACGGTCGTCGCCCGCGAGGAGCCCAAGGATGTGCGGATCGACCTGCCGGTCGACGCGCACCTGCCGCCGGACTACATCGCCAGCGACCGGCTGCGGCTGGAGGGCTACCGGCGGTTGGCGGCCGCGGCCGACGACGCGGCCATCGTCGGGGTCGTCGAGGAACTCACCGACCGCTACGGGCCGCTGCCCGAGCCCGCCCAGCGGCTGGTCGCGGTCGCGCGGCTGCGGCTGCTGTGCCGCGCCGCCGGCATCACCGAAGTGTCGGCCGCCTCCGCGGCGACGGTGCGGCTGTCGCCGATCACGCTGCTAGATTCGGCTCAGGTGCGGCTCAAGCGGATGTATCCGGGCGCGCACTACCGGGCCACCACCGCCACCGTCCAGGTTCCGATCCCGCGAGCCGGGGGTATCGGTGCGCCACGCATCCGCGATGTCGAGTTGGTCCAGATGGTGGCCAACGTGGTGACGGCGCTGCAAGGCAAACCACAGCTAGAGATTGGTATAACGGGTGCGTCACCAGCGCCGATGTCCGGGGAGGAGCGACAGGCGAGATGATTGTCGTCTTGTTCGACCCCCGCCGCCCGTCGCTGGTTCCCGTTGAAGCGATCGAGCACCTCGGCGGGGAGGTGCAGTACACCGAGGAGATGCCCGTCGCGGTGCCGTGGTCGCTGCCGGGTGCCCGCCCCGTCGACACCGGGGAGGACGCCCCGGTGTTGCTGTCGTCCGACCCTGACCACCCCGCCGTCACCGCGCGGTTGGCCGCGGGGGCGCGGTTGATTTCGGCGCCCGACACACCACGCGGCGAACGGCTCGTGGACGCCGTCGCGATGATGGATAAGCTGCGCACCGCCGGGCCGTGGGAAAGCGAGCAAACGCACGACTCGTTGCGCAGGTTCCTGCTGGAGGAGACCTACGAGCTGCTCGACGCCGTCCGCAGCGGCAATGCCGACCAGCTGCGCGAAGAGCTCGGCGACGTGTTGCTGCAGGTCCTCTTCCACGCCCGCATCGCCGAGGACGCGCCGCAGCATTCCTTCACCATCGACGACGTCGCCGTCACGTTGATGCGAAAGCTCGGCAACCGGGTGCCGGGTGTGCTTGCGGGCCAATCCATTTCGCTGGAAGACCAGCTGGCTCAGTGGGAAGAGCGCAAGGCGGCCGAGAAACCGCGGAACTCGGTGATGGACGACGTTCATACCGGGCAGCCGTCATTGGCGTTGGCGCAGAAGGTCATTCAGCGCGCGGAGAAGGCCGGGTTCCCGGCCGACCTGATCCCCGCCGAGATCACCGCGATCGAGGTGTCGGCGGGTATCGACGCGGAAAGCTCGTTGCGCACCGCCGTTTTGGAGTTCGTCGACACCGTCTGCGCTGTCGAGAAGTCGATAGCCACCACCCGCCGCGGGGACAGTGTTCCCGAGGAGTTCGATGTGGCGCCGCTCGGCGAGATCAGCGACGAGGAGTGGCGCGCACACTGGCCCGTCGCCGGGCCGGAAGTCGACACGGTGGAGCCGGCCGGCAGCGATGGGGCCGTCGACAAGGCCGACGAGCCCGTCGCCGCGGCCAAGGGGTCCGGCAAGGGCTCGAAGAAGCGCGGTGGCCGCCGCTGAGCCCGTTCGGACTTTTTAGTCCCAAAACTCATGGGACGATGATTATGGGCGAAGTTGGTGCAGGCGAGCTTAAGGGGAGCGTGGTGTCGCCGAGGCGTTGGTTGCGCGCGGCCGCTGTGATCGGCGCGACCGCGATGCTGATGGCCTCCAGCTGCACCTGGCAGCTCAGCCTTTTCATTCCCGACGGCGTGCCCCCGCCGGCCGGCGATGCGGTGCCGCCGGTGAACACCCACGCCAGCGGCCGGCCCGCGGACCAGTTGCGGGAATGGGCGCAGCAACGGTCGGCCGCGATGGAGATTCCGGTCATCGCGCTGGAGGCCTACGCCTATGCCGCCCGCGTCGCCGAGGTCGAGAACCCGAAGTGCCATATCGCGTGGACCACGCTGGCGGGCATCGGGCAGGTGGAGAGCCATCACGGCACGTACCGGGGTGCGACGCTGGCGCCCAACGGCGATGTGAGCCCCCCCATTCGGGGTGTTCGACTGGACGGCAGCGGCGGGACCCTGCGCATCGTCGACAGCGAGGAAGACACGCGTGGCTCGGATCAAGGCGCCGGGGTGGTGCGTGCGATGGGGCCGATGCAGTTCATTCCGGAGACGTGGCGGTTGTACGGGGTCGACGCCCACAACGACGGCCGCGTCAGCCCGGACAACATCGATGACGCAGCCCTTGCGGCGGCGGGCTATTTGTGTTGGCGCGGAAAGGATCTCGCCACACCACGGGGGTGGATAACCGCGCTGCGCGCGTACAACAACTCGGGCATCTATGCGCGGGCCGTTCGGGACTGGGCGACCGCCTACGCGTCGGGGCACCCGCTGTAGCAGGATGTATCGCTGACCCAGGCTTTACGCTTAAGGCGGCCGTCATCAGCTAACACGCAAGGAGAAACCCAGTGCCGATTATCGAGCAGGTCGGGGCCCGCGAGATCCTCGATTCTCGCGGTAACCCGACGGTCGAGGTCGAGATAGCTCTGATCGACGGGACGTTTGCCCGCGCCGCGGTGCCGTCCGGCGCGTCGACCGGCGAACACGAGGCCGTCGAGCTGCGCGATGGCGGCGAGCGCTACGGCGGCAAGGGCGTGCAGAAGGCGGTGCAGGCCGTGCTGGACGAGATCGCCCCGGCCGTCATCGGACTCAATGCCGACGATCAGCGGTTGGTCGACCAGGCATTGGTGGACCTCGACGGCACCCCGGACAAGTCGCGGCTCGGCGGCAACGCGATCCTGGGCGTCTCGCTTGCTGTGGCCAAGGCGGCCGCCGATTCCGCCGAGCTGCCGTTGTTCCGCTATCTCGGCGGCCCCAACGCGCACATCCTGCCGGTGCCGATGATGAACATCCTCAACGGCGGCGCGCACGCCGACACCGCCGTCGACATTCAGGAATTCATGGTGGCGCCGATCGGCGCGTCTCACTTCGGTGAGGCGCTGCGCTGGGGTGCCGAGGTGTACCACGCGCTGAAGTCGGTGCTGAAAAAGCAGGGGCTCTCGACCGGCCTGGGCGACGAAGGCGGTTTCGCTCCCGACGTGGCCGGGACCACCGCCGCACTCGACCTGATCAGCACGGCCATCGAAGCGGCGGGCCTGAAACCCGGCGTCGACGTGGCACTGGCCCTCGACGCCGCCGCCACCGAGTTCTACACCGACGGGACCGGCTACGCCTTCGAGGGCAGCACCCGCAGCGCCGAGCAGATGAGCGAGTTCTACGCCGGCCTGCTCGGCTCCTATCCGCTGGTATCCATCGAAGACCCACTGTCCGAAGATGATTGGGACGGCTGGGCGGCCCTGACGGCGTCGATCGGCGACCGGGTGCAGATCGTCGGCGACGACATCTTCGTCACCAATCCCGAGCGCCTCGAGGAGGGCATCGACAAGGGCGTGGCAAATGCGTTGCTGGTCAAGGTGAACCAAATCGGGACGCTGACCGAGACGCTGGACGCCGTCGTGTTGGCCCACCACAGCGGCTACCGCACGATGATGAGCCACCGCAGTGGCGAGACCGAAGACACCACCATCGCCGATCTGGCGGTGGCGGTCGGCAGCGGTCAGATCAAGACGGGCGCACCCGCCCGCAGCGAGCGGGTCGCCAAATACAATCAGCTGCTGCGCATCGAGGAGGCGCTCGGCGATGCCGCCCGCTACGCCGGCGATTTAGCTTTCCCGCGATTCGCTCTGGATCCGAAACAGGTCGAAATAGCTTGACGCCCAAGCCCGATCCGAAGCGCCGCTCCCCGGCATCACGCCCGGGCAAAGCCGGCGATCCGGCTCGGCGCCGTCGCTCCACCAAGACCGTGCGTGAGCACGTCGTCGAACCCATCAAGCGGCAGCTCGCCGAATCCGTCGAGCAGCGGTCGGACCAGCGGCTGGGATTCACCGCGCGGCGGGCCGCGGTGCTCGCCGCGGTCATTTGCGTGTTGACCCTGACCATCGCGGGCCCGGTACGCACCTACTTCGCGCAGCGCACCGAGATGAATCAGTTGGCCGCGAGCGAAGCCGCGCTGCGGCGCCAGATCGCCGACCTCGAGCAGAAGAAGGTCAAGCTCGGTGACCCGGCCTACATCGCGGCGCAGGCCCGCGAGCGCCTCGGCTTCGTGAAGCCCGGAGACATCCCGTTCCAGGTGCAGCTGCCGCCGTCGGCGGCGACGCCGCAGCCCGGATCCGATACGGCCAAACCCACCAGCGGCGCCCCGTGGTACACGGCGCTGTGGCACACGATCGCCGATGCGCCGCACCTGCCACCGTCCAACACCCCACCCACCCCCACGGCGCCCGGTGGTTGATCGTGCGGACCTGGAAGCGGTGGCGCGCCAGCTAGGCCGCGAGCCGCGCGGGGTCCTGGAGATCGCTTATCGCTGCCCCAACGGCGAACCCGGCGTGGTCAAGACGAAGCCGAAACTTCCTGACGGCACACCGTTTCCGACGTTGTACTACCTGACACATCCGGTGCTCACCGCCGCCGCGAGCAGGCTGGAGACGACGGGACTGATGCACGAGATGACCGAGCGGTTGAAGCGCGAGCCGGAGTTGGCGGCGGCGTATCGGCGCGCGCACGAGTCGTATCTGGCCGAGCGTGACGCGATCGAGCCGCTGGGGACGGACTTTTCCGCCGGCGGCATGCCGGACCGGGTCAAGTGCCTGCACGTGCTGATCGCGCATTCGCTGGCCAAGGGCCCGGGGGTGAATCCGCTCGGTGATGAGGCGCTGGCACTGCTGGCCGGCGAGCCGGCGATGGCCCCCGTGTTGGTGGCGGGAAAGTGGTGAGCCGGCTCGCCGCTATCGACTGCGGTACCAACTCGATTCGGTTGCTGATCGCCGATGTCGCTGGCGGCCGCCTGCGCGATGTGCATCGCGAGACTCGGATCGTGCGGCTGGGTCAGGGCGTGGACGCGACGGGCGAGTTCGCACCGGAAGCTATAGCCCGGACCCGGTCCGCGTTAACCGATTATGCTGCGTTGCTGAAAGCGCACGGCGTCGAGCGGGTGCGGATGGTGGCGACGTCGGCGGCGCGCGATGTGGCCAATCGCGATGTGTTTTTTGCGATGACGGCCGACGTGCTGGGCCCGGTGCTCCCGGGCGCCGTTGCGGAGGTGATTACCGGAGCCGACGAGGCCGAGCTGTCCTTCCGCGGTGCCGTCGGTGAATTGGACCGCGCGCGAGGGCCTTTCGTCGTCGTGGACCTGGGTGGGGGTTCCACCGAAATCGTGGTCGGCGGGGACGAAGTGGTCGCCAGCTATTCGGCCGACATCGGTTGTGTCCGGCTGACGGAACGCTGCCTGCACTCCGACCCGCCCACACCGGAGGAGGTGGCGGCGGCCCGCCTGGTGGTGCGCGAGCGGCTCGACGTCGCGCTGCGCGCGGTTCCCGTCGAAGGCGCCCGGACGTGGGTGGGGTTGGCCGGCACGATGACCACGCTGTCCGCGCTGGCCCACAACATGACGACGTATGACTCTGCGGCCATTCATCTTTCGCGTGTCGACGGCCATGATCTGCAAGGGGTTTGCGATCGGCTGATCGGCATGACGCGAGCGCAGCGCGCGGCGCTGCCGCCGATGCACGAGGGCCGCGCCGACGTGATCGGTGGCGGCGCGATCGTGGTCGAGGAACTGGCGCGCGAGCTGCGCACCCGGGCGGGTATCGATGAGCTGACCGTCAGCGAACACGACATCCTGGACGGCATCGTGCTGTCGATCGCCGGCTGAGTCACATCCGCCACACTGCTAACCGCGCGGACGCGACACGCGTTCTGCCCCCTTATAGCGACAACTCCGTCGATGTCGTATCCGGCGTAGTTGCGGGCGGGCAGCCAAATTGTCGCTGTGAGGTGGGCAAAAAGCCAGCCAGCTTCCGGAGACGCATGTTGCGGATGCGACTCACGCCTCGAAGCGATAGCCCATGCCCGACTCGGTCAACAGGTGTTTGGGATGCGACGGGTCATCCTCAAGCTTGCGTCGCAGCTGCGCCAAATAAACACGCAGGTAATGGGTTTCGGTGGCGTATGCCGGCCCCCAAACCTCCTTGAGCAGTTCCTCGCGCCCGATCAACTTGCCGCGGTTGCGGACCAACACCTCGAGCATGCCCCATTCGGTCGGGGTCAGATGCACTTCGACGCCGTCTTTGGTGACCTTCTTGGCGGCCAGGTCGACGGTGAACGCGTCGGTTTCCACGACGGGCTCGTCCGTGTCGGACGCCGCGGCGTTGCGGCGGACCGCGGCACGCAGCCGGGCCAGGAACTCGTCCATCCCAAAGGGTTTCGTGACGTAGTCGTCGGCGCCGGCGTCCAGCGCCTCGACCTTGTCCGACGAATCCGTGCGCGCCGACAAGACGATCACCGGCGCCGTGAGCCAGCCGCGCAGGCCGCCCAGCACCTCGATGCCGGAGATGTCGGGCAGGCCCAGGTCGAGGATCACCACGTCGGGCTTGTGCTCGGCTGCCGCGCGCAGCGCACCGGCACCGGTCGACGCGGTGATGACCTCGTAGCCTCGCACGGACAAGTTGATCCGCAGCGCCCGCAGGATGTGCGGTTCGTCGTCGATCACCAACACCCGGGTCATCGTGGGCCGATCTGCTGCGGGGCGGCGAGTTCCACCACGACGGTCAGGCCGCCGCCGGGGGTATCGCTTGCCGCGATGGTGCCGCCCATGGCCTCGACGAAGCCGCGCGCCACCGACATCCCCAAACCGACGCCGGTGGTGTTGTCGTGGTCGCCGAGGCGTTGGAACGCTTCGAAGATCTGATCCTCGGTCCCGTGCGGGATTCCGGGACCCTCGTCGATGACGTTGATCAGGACGCGATCGCCCACCTGTCCGGCGTTGACCCTGACGATGCTGTTGGGCGCGTAGCGCAGCGCGTTGTCGATCAGGTTGGCAAGCACCCGTTCCAACAGCCCGGCGTCGGCCATCAGCACGGCGTCGCCGACATCGACCTTGACCCGATCGATGGCGGGTCGGTAAAAGCCGGTGGCGCCCTTGCCGATGCTGACCAGCGCGCGTTGCACCGTCTCCTCGAGATACACCCGGTGCAGGTCCGGTCGAACCACGCCGGCGGCCAGCCGCGAGGAGTCGAGCAGGTTACCGACCAATGCGGTCAGCTGGTCGACGGACTCCTCGATGGTGGCCAGCAATTCGGCGGTGTCCTCGGCCGAGAAGGCGACATCCTCGGCGCGCAGGCTGGATACGGCAACCTTGGCGGCGGCCAGCGGCGTGCGCAGATCGTGGCTGACCGCCGAGAGCAGGGAGCGGCGCAGCTCGTCGGCCCGCACGATCGCCTCGGTCCGGCTGGCTTCCTCGGCCAGTTCGCGCTGCCTGATCAGGCCCGCGGCTTGTTTGGCCACCGCGGTGAGCACCCGGCGGTCGCGCGTCGAGAGCTTCCTACCGGCCAGCAGCATCCAGAATTCGTCGTCGCCGACCTCGATCGCGGTGTCAGCGGAATCCACGCTCGCGCAAGGATCTTTGCCCACGCAGGCGACCACGTAGCTCTTCTTTCCGCTGGCGCGGGCCTCCTCGCTGGGCTCCCGCAGCATGCTGACCGCGCGCTGCGAGTACGTCTCGCGCACGCGTTCGAGCAGCGACTCGAGGTCCGCACCGCGCAGCACCGATCCCGCGAACAGCGTCAGCAGCTCGGCCTCCTGGGACGCGCGCCGCGCCTCTCGTGCGCGATTGGCCGCGAAGTTCACCAGGACCGCTACGGCGACCGCAATCAACAGCAGCACCAACTCGGTGATGGCACTGTTGGGTTCGGCGATGGTGAAGCTGTGCCGCGGAGCTATCAGGTAGTAGTTCAGCAGCAACCCGGAGAGCACCGCCGAAAGCGCCGCCGGGGCAACGCCTCCCAGTAAGCCCACCAACAGCACCCCGACGAAGAACAACGCGCTCTCGCCGCCGGTGTCCAGATAAGGGTCCAGCGTGGTCACCGTGACCGCGCAGACGACCGACGGGATGATGAACGCCGCGAGCCAGGACGCGACGCGTCGCTCGTGGGGCGCGAGCGACCCAATGTGCAAGCCACGCTTGGATTCCTCGTGCGTGACCATGTGCACGTCGATCTTTCCGGAACGCTCGACGATCGTCTGGCCGATGCCCTCCTCGAAGATGCGCGCCCACCGGGGCCGGCGGGAGGTGCCGATCACCAGCTGGGTGGCGTTGTTCTCGCGGGCGAAATCCAGTAGGGCAGTGGGCACGTCGTCACCGACCACGGTGTGCAGGGAAGCGTCCAGGCTGTTCGCCAGCTCGCGAATCTTGCCCATCTTGCGGTCGGACACGCCGGCCAGCCCGTCGCCACGTATGACGTGCACCACCATCAGCTCTGCGCTCGATTTCGAGGCGATCCGGGATGCCCGCCGCACCAACGTCTCCGATTCCGGACCACCGGTGACCGCCACGACAACCCGTTCGCGCGCCTCCCACAGGTCGGTGATCTTGTTCTCGGCGCGGTACTTCGCCAGCGCGGTGTCCACCTGGTCGGCCAGCCACAGAAGCGCCAATTCGCGTAGGGCCGTGAGGTTTCCGCGCCGGAAGTAGTTCGACAGGGCCGCATCGATCCGGGCCGGAGCGTAGACGTTGCCATGAGATAGCCTGCGCCGCAGCGCCTCCGGTGTGATGTCGATGAGTTCGACCTGCGAGGCCTCCCGCACGATGGAGTCCGGGATGGTTTCCTGCTGTTGGATGCCCGTGATCTGGGCGACGACGTCGTTGAGGCTCTCCAGGTGCTGGATGTTGACCGTGGAGATCACGGTGATACCGGCATCGAGCAGTTCCTCGACATCCTGCCAGCGCTTGTGATTCTTGCTGCCCGGCGTGTTGGTGTGGGCAAGTTCGTCGACGAGGACTACCTGCGGATGCCGCGCGAGCACGGCGGGCACGTCGAGTTCGGTGAACCTGCCGCCCCGATATTCGACATAGTGCGGCGGGATGACCTCGATGCCCTCAATCAGCTCAGCGGTTTTCGCCCGACCATGGGTCTCCACGACGGCCGCCACCAGGTCGGTGCCGCGCTCCAAGCGTCGATGCGCCTCTCCCAGCATCGCGTACGTTTTGCCGACACCCGGGGCCGCACCGAGGTAGATGCGTAGCTCCCCGCGCTTGGCAGGTTGGCCCGGGAGGCCGACGTCGCTCACGTCAACCATCATCCCCCCATGGCGCTAACCGGTGACCGGATACTTGTGATCGAGCTGCAGATTGAGTTCCAGCACGTTCACGCACGGCTCACCGAAGAAGCCAAGGGTGCGGCCGTTGCGGTACTGCGCGAGGACCTCACGTATCTGGTCCGGGGACACATGCCGGGCCTTGGCCACGCGGGCGACCTGGATGTCCGCATACGCCGGTGAGATGTTCGGGTCCAGGCCGCTGCCGCTGGCGGTGACGGCGTCCGCCGGAACCCGCGGATCCGCCGGTGCGGCCCCGCGAATGGGCACGATCTGGCCGATCGAGTAGTCCTCGCCGGACTTCGCGCACTCGACCCGGACGCCTTCGTAGAAGTCCAGGAAAGGCCGGGGCGTCGTGCCGCACGGCTCGTTGACGCTGACGACTCTGGTGGGATGAGTGACATACCCGCGCGAATCGCGGGGGCCGATCACCGACAGGACGGCCCCGACGCCGCCGCCGGTGCAGAACGGACGTGATCCGTCGACGCCTTCGAGTTGGCCGATCGATGCGCTGCGGGAACACACCTGCGTCAGCAGGCTGGGCTTGGGCGGATCGCCCGGGACGTCGATCACGCTTTCGGGACCTAGGTTGCTGCCGCCGCTCGACGTCGGGTCATACCCGGTGCTGCCCGCGGCCGATGGCCGGCTCTGAAAGTACTGCGGCAACGGGTTGCCGGACGAGTCGGTGAACGACTGGCCAATCAGCTTGCTGCCGACCGGTTTGCCGCCCGCGGTGATGATCGAGCCCTGCGCCTTGTCGTGCAGCCCGGGAATCGAAGCGACCAACCAAATCAGCAGCGGATAGCCGAAACCGAGCAGCACGGTAAACACGAGCAGCGCGCGCAGCGCGGCCCAATGTTGCCGAATCACGTTCCCAAACTTCATCTCAGGCCATCCCGGGAAGCAGTTGAACCAGCAAGTCGATGAGCTTGATTCCGACGAACGGGGCGACGATGCCACCCAGGCCGTAGATGTAGAGATTGCGGCTCAGCAGTTTGGCCGCACGGCTGGGCGTGTAGCGAACGCCGCGCAGCGCCAGCGGAATCAGGGCGACGATGACGATCGCGTTGAAGATCACGGCGGACAGGATCGCCGATTGCGGACTGTGCAAGCGCATCACGTTGAGCAGGTCCAGGCCCGGAAAGATCGCCACGAACAGCGCCGGGATGATCGCGAAATACTTGGCGATGTCGTTGGCGATGGAGAACGTGGTCAACGCCCCGCGGGTGATCAACAGCTGCTTACCGATTTCCACGATTTCGATGAGCTTGGTGGGGTCGGAGTCCAGGTCCACCATGTTGCCGGCCTCTTTGGCCGCCGACGTGCCGGTGTTCATCGCCACCCCGACGTCGGCCTGGGCAAGGGCGGGGGCGTCGTTGGTACCGTCACCGGTCATCGCGACCAGGCGCCCGCCCTGCTGCTCACGCTTGATGAGCATCATCTTGTCTTCCGGTGTGGCCTCGGCGAGGAAGTCGTCGACCCCGGCCTCATCGGCGATCGCCTTGGCGGTCAACGGATTATCGCCGGTGATCATCACCGTGCGGATGCCCATCAGCCGCATCGCGTCGAACCGGTCGCGCATGCCCTGCTTCACCACATCTTTGAGGTGGATGACCCCCAGCACGTCCGCCTGTCCGTCGGCCAGCCGTCCGACAACGAGCGGGGTTCCGCCGGCGGCGGAGATACCGTCGACGATCTCACCCAGTTCGGCGGGTACCGTGCCCCCGTGACCGCGGACCCACTCGGCCACCGAGCTGGCCGCGCCCTTGCGCAGCTGGCGCCCGTCGAGGTCCACGCCCGACATCCGGGTAGTCGCACTGAATTCCACCCACGTGGCGTTGGACAGCTCGCCGGGGGTCCGCGCGCGCAGCCCGTACGCCTCTTTTGCGTAGACGACGATGGAACGACCCTCGGGAGTTTCGTCGGCGAGGCTGGATAGCTGCGCGGCGTCGGCCAGATCCTGGTTCGTCACCCCGGACACCGGAATGAATTCCGACGCTTGACGATTCCCGAGCGTGATGGTTCCGGTCTTGTCCAGGAGCAGGGTGTTGACGTCGCCGGCCGCCTCGACCGCGCGACCGGACATGGCCAGCACGTTGCGCTGTACCAACCGATCCATGCCCGCGATGCCGATCGCCGACAACAGCGCGCCGATGGTGGTGGGAATCAGGCACACCAGAAGTGCGACCAGGACGATGCCGCTGATCCCGTCGGCGCTCAGCGCCGAGGTCGCCGGAACTCCGGGATTGTTGACCTTGGAGTAGATCGCGAGCGGCTGAAGCGTGGCCACCGCGAACACGAAGATGATGGTCAGCGCCGCCAGCAGAATGTTGAGCGCGATCTCGTTGGGCGTCTTCTGCCGATTCGCACCCTCGACGAGTGCGATCATCCTGTCCACAAAGCTCTCTCCGGGCTTCTGGGTGATCTTGACCACGATCCGGTCGGAGAGCACGGTGGTCCCGCCGGTTACCGCCGAGCGATCTCCGCCGGATTCCCGGATGACGGGTGCCGATTCGCCGGTGATGGCCGATTCGTCAACCGAGGCAATGCCTTCCACGACATCCCCGTCGCCGGGAATGACCTCTCCCGCGGTGACCACCACGATGTCGCCCTGCTGCAGTAGTGGCGCCGCCACTTCTTCGGGAGTGCCGCCGGTGCTGCCCGGCGTCCAGTCGTTGAGCCGGTGCGCGATGGTGTCGGCTTTCGACTTGCGGAGCGTGTCGGCCTGCGCCTTGCCACGCCCTTCGGCGACCGCTTCGGCCAAGTTGGCGAAAATCACTGTCAGCCACAGCCAGAACACGGTGAGCCAGCTGAACCAGCTGCCGTCGCCGATCGCGAGCACCGTCGACCATGCGGCGCCGATTTCCACGATGAACATCACCGGGTTGCGCCACAGGGTGCGCGGATCGAGCTTGGCGAGCGCGTCCGGCAGCGACTTCACCAGCAACGCGGGGTCGAGCAACCCGCCCTGCAACTTATCGCCGGGTGCCTTGGCGCTGCGCCGGAGTTTGGGGGACGGGATTGTGGCGGTCACTCAGTGAATCCCTTCGGCGAGCGGCCCGAGCGCCAGCGCGGGCAGGAAGGTGAGGGCAACCAGAATGACGGTCACACCCACCACCAAGCCCACGAACTGAGGCTTGTGGGTGGGCAGCGTGCCGCTCGACTCGGGGGTCACGCCCTGACGGGCGAGTGAACCGGCCAGCGCGAGAACCAACATCATCGGCAGGAAGCGGCCAAACACCATCGCCAGGCCCAACGCGGTGTTCCACCAGACCGTGTTGGCCGAGAGCCCGGCGAAAGCCGAACCGTTGTTGTTGGCCGCGGAAGTGAATGCGTAGAGGACCTCGGAGAGGCCGTGCGGGCCGGTGTTGGTCATGGCGGCGCGCTCACCCGGTAGCGCCATCGCGATGGCGGTGCCGAGCAGCACGATCAGCGGGGTGATCAGGAAATAGCCTGCGGCCAGCTTCATTTCGCGCGGGTTGATCTTCTTGCCGAGGTATTCCGGTGTGCGGCCGACCATCAAGCCGGCGACGAACACGGTGATGACGGCGAGGATCAGGATGCCGTACAGGCCGGAGCCGACGCCGCCCGGCGCGACCTCGCCGAGCTGCATGTTGAACATCGTCATCATGCCGCCCAGGGAACTGTAGGAGTCGTGCACCGAATCGACGGCACCGGTCGACGTCAGGGTGGTGGCGTCGGCGAAGATCGCGGAATCGGCGACCCCGAAGCGTTGTTCGACGCCTTCGGTGGACGCACCCACCGCGGTGGGAACGGTGCCGTGGTGCTGCAATTGGAACAGCATCATGAACGTGACGCTGAGAACGGCAAGGACGCCGACGATCGCAGCAATCGCGTAGCCCTGTTTCTTGCTGTTCACCATGCGGCCGAAGGTTCGCGGCAGCGAGAAGCTGATGACCAGTAGCAGGAAGATCTCCACCCAGTTCGTCCAGGCGGTCGGGTTTTCGAACGGGTGCGCGGAGTTGGCGTTGTAGAAGCCACCGCCGTTGGTGCCCAACAGCTTGATCGCCTCCTGGCTGGCGACCGGCCCGCCTGGGATGGTCTGGTGGACACCGGACAGCGTGGTGACGACCTGGTCGTTGAGGTGGAAGTTCTGCACGACGCCGCCGGCGATCAGCACGATGGCTCCGAGGATGGAGATCGGCAGCAGGATGCGCAGCGTGCCGCGGGTCAAGTCCACCCAGAAGTTGCCGAGTTCATGGGTGCGGTGGCGGGCGAAGCCACGGACCAACGCGACCGCGACGGCCATGCCGACCGCGGCGGAGACAAAGTTCTGCACCGCCAGACCGGCCATCTGCACCAGGTGCCCCATCGTCGATTCGCCGGAGTAGGCCTGCCAGTTGGTGTTTGTGACGAAGCTGACGGCGGTGTTCCAGGCCAGCGCCGGCGTCATCTTCGTCGCGGGGTCGTGCAGATGCAGTGGCAGCTTGCCCTGGACGAGTTGCAAGACGAACAGGAACACGACGCTGACCGCCGAAAATGCAAGCACGCTACGGGCATACGCGACCCAGCCCTGTTCGGCGTCCGGATTGGCCCCGATCAGGCGATAGACGAACTTCTCTGTGCGCGAATGCTTTCGGGAGCTGTAGACCCGAAACATGTAGTCGCCCAGCGGGATATGGACCACCGCCAGCGCGAGGACGAGTAACCCGAGGAAGATCAGCCCCGCCGCGGTCCCGCTCACTAGAACCGCTCCGGAAAGACCAGGGCCGCGCCCAGCAGCAGGGCGATGAGCACGGCCAGTATCAGGCCTATGGCGTTAGCGCTGCTCACGAGCCCAATTTCAGCGTCCAGCCGAGCGCGGCGAACACCGCTACGGTCAGCGCGAGGTACACCAAGACGCCCATCTTGTCTCCGTTCTGCGCCGGTCGTGCGCACACTTAACGACCTCATCGAGTCCGCGACAGCGTAGTCCTCGGAGGCAAAGGTCAGGTTGAAATTAATCGGACCGGATGGCGTCGGGCCGTTGGTTGACACTTTCCTAACGGCGCCACGGTGCGCCTTTACGGTTTCTTTACGCCCGGGCGCAGCAGACTAGGCGCTATCCGAGAGCGGGCCCTCGATCATCGGCAGCCGCACCCGAAACACCGTTCGGCCGCTGCCGGATTCGGCGGTGACCGAGCCGCGGTGCGCCTTGACGATCGAACTCACGATGGCCAGCCCCAGCCCAATGCCCGAACCGTCGGACCTCGTCGTGTCCGCCCGGACGAATCGCTCGAATAAGCGCGGCAGCAGCTCAGCGTCGATGCCGGGCCCGTCGTCGGCGACCGTGAGCTCCGCATAGGCCCCCTCGGCGCCGCTGCGCCGGCACGTGATCCCGGTGGTCACCGTGACGCCCGGCGGCGTGTGCACCCGGGCGTTGCTGAGCAGATTGCTGACCAGCTGGTGCAGCCGGTCCTGGTCTCCCCGGACCCATACCGGCTCGTCGGGCAGGTCCTTGACCCACTGGTGCGTCGGCGCCGCGACCGCCGCGTCGTTCACCGCGTTGATGACGAGGTCGGCCAGGTCGACGTCGTCGCTCTGGAGGTCTTGACCCTCGCCCAAGCGGGAGAGCAGCAGCAGCTCGTCGACAAGCAACGTCATGCGTCTTGCCTCCGATTCGATGCGGGCCAGCGCGTATTCGGTGGTCGGTGGCAGTGCCGAACTGTCCTGGCGGGTCAATTCGGCATAACCCTGAATGGCGGCCAGCGGGGTCCGTAGCTCGTGGCTGGCGTCGGTGATGAATTGTCGGGTGCGCAGATCGGAGTCGACGCGATGCGCGAGCGCGCTATCCACGTTGTCCAGCAACCGATTCAGCGTGTGCCCGACGATCCCGACCTCGTTGTCCGGGTCGGTGTCCTCCGGCCGAACCCGGACGCTGATCCGGTGGTCGTCGTCGGTGAGCGGCATCGCGGCGACTTCCGCGGCGGTCGCCGCGACCCGGCGCAGCGGGCGAAGGGTGTAGCCGACAACCCACACCGTGAGTCCCGCGGTGATGAGCAGGGCGGCCGCGACAAGGGCCGTGGTGGTGATGTTCTTGCGTGCGATGATCCGGTCGGCGAGGTTCAGCGACACCCCGACGACCAGGACGTCGGATCCGTCGATGAGACAGTCGACCCGGTAGGACCCCAGGCTGCCGAGCTTTTCGGTATGTGGCGGACCGTCGTGCCACTGCTGTCCTTCGATTGCGCGGACGACGTCGGCCGGCGCGGGTCGGGGTTCGTCTTCGGAGAAGACCGCCGAGCCGATCACCACGCCGTCGCGCACCACGGCGATGAGGTTTCCCGGGGTTTGGCCGGTGAACTCCAGCAACGCCTCCGATACCGGGGCGTTGGCTCGGTGTCCCGACGCATGGTCGCCGCTGCGGTATCTGCTGTAGGAGTGGTTGAACGCGTGCAGCGATTTGGCTACTTCGGCGTCGTTCATGGTGGTGACATAGCCGCGCAGGCTCAGCACGGAGACAACCCCGACCGCCACCAAAACCACTGTGACGACTGCCAATACGCCGACCAGCAATTGGCGTCGCAAGGAGCGGGGAAACCACCGCGGGGTGTCGCGCTCGGCGGTCATTCCGGTGGCCGCAGCATGTATCCGACACCTCGGACGGTGTGGATCATCGGCTCCCTGCCGGAGTCGATCTTCTTTCTCAGATAAGAGATGTACAGATCGACGATGCTGGTGCGCCCGGCGAAGTCGTAGTTCCAGACGCGGTCCAGGATCTCGGTGCGGCTCAGCGCGCGGCGTGGGTTACGCATGAGGAAGCGAAGCAATTCGAACTCGGTCGACGAAAGTGAGATCGGCGTCCCGTCGCGGCTGACTTCGCGGCTGGCGCTGTCGATTCGAAGATCGCCGACTTTGAGCGCTTCGGGCGTCGGTGGGGTCAGCTGGCTGGAGCGGCGCAGCAAGCCGCGGAGCCGCGCGACGAGCTCCTCGAGGCTGAACGGTTTGGTCATGTAGTCGTCCGCGCCCGCGGTGAGCCCGGTGACCCGATCCATGACCGAATCGCGGGCGGTGAGGAACAGCGTGGGCGTGTAGGCGTCGGATTCGCGGATCCGCTGCAGAATTCGCAAGCCGTCGACGTCCGGAAGCATGATGTCGAGGACCAGCACGTCGGGTTTGACACGTTCGAACTTCGCGATGGCTTCGCGCCCGTTGTGGGCGATTTCGACGACCCAGCCCTCGTAGTGCAGCGCCATCTTGACCAGGTTGGTCAACGCGGGCTCATCGTCCACCAGCAAAACTCGGATGGGGGATCCGTCGGCGCGATAAATCCGGGGCAGCTGTCCCAGCATGGCCTGGCGCGGCCGCTGGCTGCCCGCGTATCCCGACGTTGTGGTCATGTCCCCATATTCTCCCAATACTCATATCCGATTGTCACGGAGTTCATAGAGTTCTCAAATCCAAGCGACCGGGACGACGGACTGCCGGAGCCCGGGCATGTGTGAGTTTTGTATGAGTCGTATCAGCCAAGTTGAGAGGAATGTTTTCCTCAAAAATACTGGAAGGCAGTGCTGTTCGTGTGATGGAACTCGTCAACCACGAGGGGTAGTTCTTCAAATCGGCAGCGCTGGAACGGATTTCATTGAGTACCAAATGCCGCAGTTCAGCGGTCGCCGTCACTCCCCAACGGGAGCGCACGACGGCAGAGGACGACGGTGTCCTGTCTTTCGTAAATTCAAAGTTACTTCAAGTTACGAATTGTGTGAGTTTCCAGTGATTTTCGCACTGCGGTCGGTTTATGCACGATTACGGCCGTCAGTGGCGGCGGCCGGTGGGTTACAGCCTCCGCCTCTGCCAGCGATGCGACGGTCGCTGGGCTTCGAGACAACTCCCTTCCCCCGGTCAGCCGGATGGCGACGATGCCTGCCGATGTAGCCGGGACAGCAAACTCGTCGAGAGATAGGACAGCGCGATGGATTTTGGAGCATTGCCACCGGAGGTCAACTCCGGGCGGATGTACATCGGGCCGGGGCCGACGACCCTGCTGACCGCGTCCGCCGGATGGCAAGCGCTGGCGGCCGGACTCCATGCCGCCGCCAGCCGCTACCAATCGGTGATCACCGGTCTGACCGACGAATCGTGGACGGGCCCGTCGTCCATGTCGATGGTGGCTGCCGTCGCGCCGTTCCTGGCGTGGATGACGGCCATCGCCGCCCAGTGTGAGGAGGCGGCCGGCCAGGCCACCGCCGCGGCGGCCGCCTACGAAACGGCCTTCGCCATGACGGTCCCGCCGCCGACGATCGTGGCCAACCGTGCTCAGCTGATGACGTTGGTCGCGACCAACCTCCTCGGGCAGAACACGCCGGCGATCATGGCCACCGAGGCGGCCTACGGCGAGATGTGGGCCCAGGACGCTACCGCGATGTACAACTACGCCGCCAATTCCGCTTCCGCTTCTGCCTTCACGACCTTCACACCGCCGCCACAGACGACCAATCCGGGTGGGCGTGCCGACCAAGCGGGCGCGGTCGCCCAGGCGGCGGGCGTCGCGGCGGGTACCAAGGCCCCGGCGACGTCGACACAGTTGATTTCCTCAGTGCCGCAAGCACTCCAGAGTCTGTCGACCCCCGGATCGTGGTCCGCCTTGGGGCTCTCGCCGACGGCAATGGGCGGCACCGCGGCTTCAGTGGGGTTATCGGGGCTGTCCGGCCCGCTCAGTGCCCTGTCGAGCATTACCAATACGTCGGGCAAGACCGGCGCCGGGCTTGGTCTCGACGGGTATGGCCTGAGCCTGGATTTCGAGGGCTTGGGTTCGATTACCGGATCCGACGGGGGTGCCATGAGTGGTCTGGGAGACCCAGGACATCTCGGCGGTGTGGGACCAGGAGCGTCGGCGAGCTTCGGTGATGCGACATCGCTGGGCACGTTGTCGGTGCCGCCGAGTTGGGCCGATGCGCTGGCGGTTCCGGCACCGCAGCCCGTGCTCGATGCGAACGTCATGCCGGGTGGATGGGGCGCGATGCCGTCGCCGACGAGCGGCGCAGGCGTCTCCAAGTTGCCCTTGGGCGGGATGGTCGGGCGCGAGTCCGACGGCGCGGTTCATCGAATCGGGTTCCGCTCCTCGCTGATTCCGCGTTCGCCGGTGGCCGGTTAGTCACGCACAAAACCGGGGCCGCACACGGATCGGTGTGCGGCCCCGGTCTAAGGGTGCGTTTGTTAGGCCCAGCTGGACCCAACTGCGCTGTCGGTGCTGGCCATGTTGCTGCCGGCGGTCTGCACCTTCTGGCCGTGGGCGTTGGCCTGCTCGTAAATCAC
>NZ_MBES01000049.1 GCF_001954195.1 Mycobacterium sp. IS-1264
AGCCGCGGGCCGTGGTCAGGCTTGTGACGAGTTTGCGCACCCATGCCACGAGGTCGTCGGCCAGGTCGCCGGTGTGGTTCACCGACGCCAGGATCCTGTCGGCGTCTTCGAGCATGACGTCGGCGACCAGCGCGGGGCGGCTGGGCCACCAGCGATAGATCGTCTGCTTTCCCACACCGGCCCGCGCCGCGACCGCTTCGATGGTCAAACCGTCGAATCCACGCTCGAGAAGCAGTTCGCGCGTGGCGGTGACGATCGCGGTGCGGGATTTCTCGCTGCGGCGCCGCGGCGCGAGATCGCTTGGCATGCGGTGATCCTCGCCTCTCAGAGTCCCTCGGGATCGGGCGCGCTTTACATATCCCGACCCGCCCCGTAATCTGCCACAAGACGAGACGGTTCGTCTTGTAAGGGGAAAGGGTAGCAGTCTTCGATGCCGCTTGGCCTGTCCCCGGAGCAGCAGGAACTCAGCGACGCGGTTGGCCGGTTCGCCGGCCGGCACGCCCCGATCTCTTCGACGCGCGACGAGTTCGATGCGCTGGCGGCCGGCAAGCTCCCCGGATGGTGGGATGCGTTGGTCACCAATGGCTTCCACGCCGTTCACCTTCCGGAACACCTCGGCGGCCAGGGCGGACGGCTGATCGACGCCGCCTGCGTCCTGGAGTCGGCCGGCAAGGCGCTGTTGCCCGGACCGCTGCTTCCGACGGTGACGGCGGGAGCCGTCGCGATGCTGGCAGACCCCACGCCGCAGGCGGAATCGCTGCTGCGCGACCTCGCATCCGGAACACCCGCCGCGGTCGTACTGCCCGACAACGGCGACTTTCTCGCGCGCGCCGATGGCCCGCAATGGGTGGTCAGCGGAGCGTCCGGCGTGACGATGGGCGCGTGTGCGGCACGGCTGATCCTGATCGGCGCCCGCAGCCAGCACGGCGGCGTCGTGTGGGTTCTCGTCGACACCGGAAAGCCAACGGCGACGGTCGAATCCGTGCACGGCACCGACCTCGTCGCCGACGCCGGCACGCTGCGGCTAGCCGAGCATCGCGCGGGCGAGGCCGACGTGCTCACCGGCATCGACGTCGACCGTGCGGCGTGTGTCGCCCTGGGCCTCGTCGCCAGCGTGACCGCGGGTATCGCGCAGTGGTGCGTCGAGGTGGTCACCGCGCACCTGCGCACCCGAGAGCAATTCGGCAAGGTGATCGGAACCTTCCAGGCGTTGCAACACCACGCCGCAATGCTGTTGGTCAACAGCGAACTGGCCACCGCGGCGGCCTGGGACGCGGTGCGCGCGGTCGACGAATCGCTTGACCAGCACCGCCTGGCCGCGGCCGGCGCCGCCGTGCTGGCGATCTCGCCGGCGCCGGACCTGGTACTCGATTCGTTGACGATCTTCGGTGCCATCGGCTTCACCTGGGAACACGACCTGCACCTGTATTGGCGACGGGCCACCAGTCTGGCCGCATCGATCGGGCCGGCGAATCGTTGGGCCCGCCGCCTGGGCGAGCTGACGTGTACCCAGCAGCGCGACATGTCGGTCAACCTCGGCGACGCGGAATCGGAGTTCCGTTCCCGGGTGGCCGAAACCCTCGACGCCGCTTTGCAACTGCGCAACGACCAGCCGGGGCGACAGGGCGACTACCCGGAGTTCGAAACCGGTCCGCAGCGCACCACCATCGCCGAGGCCGGTCTGATCGCGCCGCACTGGCCGCAACCCTGGGGAGTCGACGCCAGCCCCCTGCAGCAGTTGATCATCGACGAGGAATTCGACAAGCGACGCGACCTGGTCCGGCCTTCGTTGGGCATCGCCGAGTGGATCCTTCCGTCGGTGCTCCGCGCCGCACCAAAAGACTTGCAGGACAAGCTGATCCCACCAACCCAGCGCGGCGAGATCGCCTGGTGTCAGCTGTTCAGCGAGCCGGGGGCCGGGTCCGACCTGGCCGCGCTGGCGACGCGGGCAACCAAGGTCGACGGCGGCTGGAGCGTCAGCGGACACAAGATCTGGACGTCGGCGGCGCACCGCGCGGATTTCGGCGCACTGCTGGCGCGCACCGATCCGGCCGCGAGCAAGCACCGCGGCATCGGCTATTTCATTCTCGACATGCGATCGCCCGGGATAGAAGTCCAGCCGATCAAGACGGCCACCGGCGATGCGCACTTCAACGAGGTCTTCCTCAACGACGTGTTCGTGCCCGACGACATGCTGTTGGGCGATCCGACCGACGGCTGGAATCTCGCGATCGCCACGATGGCCGAAGAGCGTTCGGCCATCAGCGGCTACGTCAAGTTCGACAGGGCGGCCGCGCTGCGGGTGCTCGCGGCGCGACCCGGACCGGACCGTGATGACGCACTGCGCGAGCTCGGCGAGCTCGACGCGTACACCAACGCCATCAAGGCCCTCGGCGTTCGGGAAACAATCCGGCTGCTTGACGGCCAAGCCTCCGGCCCGGCTTCCAGCATCGCCAAGGTGGCAATGAACGTGCTGCTGCGGCGCACCTTCCAGGCCACACTGCAGTTGACCGGGCAGACCGCGATGGTCTCCGATTCGGAACCCGCCGTCGTGCAGCCGTATCTGCACCTGCCCGCCGAATTGATCGGCGGCGGCACCCGGGAGATCCAGCTGAACATCATCGCCCAGATGATTCTCGGCCTGCCCCGAAAGTAGGACAGCACATGGGATTACGTGGAGATGCGGCGATCGTCGGGTATGTAGAACTCCCGCCCGAACGCCTGAACAAGGCTTCGCCGGCGCCGTTCGTCCTCGAGCAATGGGCCGAACTCGCCGCGGCCGCGCTCGAGGATGCCGGATTGCCCGGCGAGGCCGTCAACGGGATCGTCGCATCACACCTGGCCGAGTCGGAGATCTTCGTGCCCTCCACGATCGCCGAATACCTGGGCGTGGGAGCGCGATTCGCCGAGCATGTCGACCTCGGCGGCGCCAGCGCCGCGGCCATGGTGTGGCGGGCGGCCGCGGCCGTCGAACTCGGCATCTGCGACGCCGTCCTATGCGCGCTGCCCGCCCGCTACATCACGCCGTCGTCGAAGAAGAAGCCCAGGCCCATTATCGACGCGATGTTCTTCGGCTCGTCCAGCAACCAATACGGCTCTCCGCAAGCGGAATTCGAAATACCCTACGGCAACCTTGGCCAGAACGGCCCGTACGGCCAGGTGGCGCAACGCTACGCGGCAATCCACGGCTACGACGAGCGCGCGATGGCCAAGCTCGTCGTCGACACCCGCGTGAACGCCAACCACACCGAAGGCGCGATCTGGAAGGACAAACCGCTCACCATCGACGACGTGCTGGCCAGCCCGGTGATCGCCGACCCGTTGCACCTGCTGGAAATCGTGATGCCGTGCGTCGGGGGAGCCGCCGTCGTCGTCGCCAACGCCGACCTCGCCCGCCGGGCCCGGCATCGCCCGGTGTGGATCAAGGGCTTCGGTGAGCACGTGCCGTTCAAGACCCCGACGTATGCCGCGGACCTACTGACCACGCCGATCGCCGCCGCCGCCGACACCGCCTTCGCCATGACCGAGCTGACGCGTGAGCAGATGGACATGGTGTCGATCTATGACTGCTACACCATCACCGTGTTGCTGTCGCTGGAGGACGCGGGCTTCTGCGAAAAGGGCAAGGGCATGGAGTTCGTCGCCAACCACGACCTGACCTTCCGCGGCGACTTCCCGCTCAACACCGCCGGCGGCCAGCTCGGCTTCGGCCAAGCCGGATTGGCCGGCGGGATGCACCACGTCTGCGACGCCACCCGGCAGATCATGGGCCGCGCGGGTGCGGCGCAGGTCGCCGACTGCAACCGCGCCTTCGTGTCCGGCAACGGCGGCATCCTGTCCGAGCAGACGACGCTCATCCTGCAAGGGGACTGACGATGAAATTCGAACGCCCAATGCCCGTCAAAACGCCTACCACCGCACCGTTTTGGGATGCGCTCGCCGAACATCGCATCGT
Source organism: Mycobacterium sp. IS-1264 (assembly GCF_001954195.1). Taxonomy (GTDB): domain Bacteria; phylum Actinomycetota; class Actinomycetes; order Mycobacteriales; family Mycobacteriaceae; genus Mycobacterium. The sequence continues at coordinate 3,956 of NZ_MBES01000049.1, forward strand.
CATCCAGTATTCGCCGTCGCTGCAGTCCTACGTGTTCTACCCGCGGGTGCGTGCGCCCCGCACGCTGGCCGACGATCTGGAATGGCGCGAGATCTCCGGCATGGGCACCTTGTACTCCTACACCGTGGCCCATCGGCCCGTCAGCCCGCACTTCGCCGACGCCGTACCGCAGCTGCTCGCCATCGTCGAATGGGACGAGGGCCCAAGGTTTTCCACCGAGATGGTCAACGTCGATCCGGCCGACCTTCGGGTCGGAATGCGGGTGCGGCCGGTGTTCTTCGACTATCCCGAGCACGACGTGACGATGCTGCGCTACGAGCCGGCCGACTAGCGCCTGGCGCCGAGACGACTACATCTGCGCCCAGACGACCTTCGTCTGCAGATAGGTCTCGAGACCCGCTTTGCCGGACTCGTAGCCCCAACCGGATTGCTTGTAACCGCCGAACGGCATGGAGTGGTCGAACTGCATCTGGCAGTTCAGCCCCACGGTTCCGGCCTTGAGCCGCTTGGCAATTCGGTGGGCGCGGCCCAGATCGCGGGTCCAAGCCGTGGCGGCCAGGCCGTACGTGCTGTCGTTGGCCAGGGCCACTGCCTCGTCCTCGTCGTCGAACGGGATGACCGCGACGACCGGCCCGAAGATCTCCTCCTGGAACAGCCGGCTCGTCGTGGCGACGTTGGTCAGCACGGTGGGGCGCACGAAGTAACCCTTCCGGTCCACTCGCTCGCCCCCGGTAACGACCTCAACGCCGTCGGAGCGGCCCTGATCGAGATAGCCCAGGACGCGGGTGAGCTGCTTCTCGCTGATCAGCGGGCCGATCAGGCTGCCCTCGTCCTTGGGGCCGCCTTGCGGCAGTCCGTTCGCGACGTTCGCCAATTGCTCCAGGAACTGCTCGTAGATACCGCGCTGGACGAAGATGCGCGACCCGCACACGCACGCCTGGCCGGAGTGGATGAAGGTGCCGAACGCCGCCATCGGGACGGCCTTGGACAAGTCGGCGTCATCGAAGACCACCACCGGCGACTTCCCGCCGAGCTCCAGCGTCACCTTCTTGAGGTTGCTCGCACCCGCCGCGTGCACGATTGCCCGGCCGACTTCGGTCGAACCGGTGAAGGCGACCTTCTCGACGTCGGGGTGCGCGGTGATCGCCGCGCCCGCGGTGTGCCCATAGCCCAGCAGCAGGTTCGCCACCCCCTCGGGCACCCCGGCCTCGGTGAGGATGTTGTCCAGCACCAGCGCCGACAGCGGGGTCTCCTCGGCCGGCTTGACGACGCTGCTGCAGCCCGCCGCGAGGGCCGGGGCCAGCTTGGCGCAGAAATTGAAAACCGGTCCGTTCCAGGGGAATATCAGCCCCACCACGCCGTACGGTTCCTTGAGCGTGTAAGCGTGCTGATGCGAGTCGATGCCGGTGAGGCCGCCGGTATGCACGTCGGCGGCGATGCCCTCGATCTTGGTGCACCAGCCGGCGTAGTAACGGAAAAACTCGGATCCGACGGTCACGGTTCCCTGCGCTTGCAGCGGAGTCATGCCCGCGTTGAGCGATTCGAGTTCGGCCAGCAACTCCGCGTTCTGATCGATCAGCTCGCCGACGCGCCACAGGATCTTGGCCCGCTCGCTGGGCGGCTTGCTGTGCCAAACCCCCGCCTCGAAGGACGCCTTAGCCCGTGCGACCGCGTCGTCGACGGCTTCCGGCCCGCAATCCTTGAACTCGGTGACCTGCTCCTCGGTGGCGGGATCGACGACCGCGATCGTCTCACCGGTGCCGGGTCGTTCGCGGATCTCGTCGAGAACCGACTGCACCTTCATAGCTATCCCCTCGCGTCTTTGCGACCTGAAGCCCCGCCCGTATCCGGATACGGGACTTACCGGAAGTTACGCGCTTAACCTCTGGATGTCCAGCCCGGCTCCGCGTCACGGAATTCTGGCGAAATTCGCTGTTCACGTGGAGTCGCGCACGATCAGACGCGCGACGTCTGTCGGCTGCGGGGGCGCCGGGGCGGGATACCCCAATTCGGTCAGGACGGCGGTGATCGCGGCGTCGGCGACGGCGGTCGGGTTGAACTCCACCGTGGTCAGCGGCGGAGAGCTCAGCGCCGCCATCGGCGTGGCGTCGATGCCCATCACGGCGAGGTCGGCCGGGCAGCGCAGGCCGGCGGCGCGGATCCCGTGCAGCACCAGGCACGCGATCTCGTCGCTCTGCGCGCACACCGCGGTGACGCCGTCGCGCACCCAGCCCGTCACCACCTCGACGGCATTGTCCTGGGTGACGTCGGCGACGGAGACCGACGGAAGGTCGCGGTCCAGGGCCGCGCCGGCGACGCCCTCGAGCCAGTAATCACCCAGGAGGCGCCACCTGCGGTTGCCGGTGTACGCGAAAGCGATCCGCCGGTGCCCCCGTGACACCAGGTGCTCGACCCGTAGCTCACCAACGGAGAGATGCGGGTCGCCCAGGGCGGGCAGCGTCCCGACGTCGATGTGCGGAACGCCCGCCGCCTTCACCGCGTGCGCGGCGGCCTCGCTCAGCGGGAACAGGCTCGTGACCGCGGCCGGGTCGAGGTTCTCGATGGCCTCGACGACGTGGCGATCGTCTTCGGCCTCGAAGATCTGTAGCTGAAGCAGTCCGACGCGTGCCAATTCGGTGGTCATCCGGCTGCCGGCCTGCATCGGCATGTCTCCGACCGCCACGTGCGGCAGCACGTAGAGCACCACGCCGCTCTTCCCGCGAGCGAGGTTGCGCGCGGCGAGGTTGGGACGGTAACCGAGGAGTTCGGCGGCCCGGTAGACCGCATCGCGGGTCGGCTCGGAGATTCTGCGGCCCTCGGCGTTGTTCAGTACGTAACTGACCGTCGCGGTCGACACCCCGGCCAGCCGCGCCACATCGGCGGTGGTGGGCCGCACGGGCTTGTCGACCAATGCATCACCTCTCGGGCCGGCCATGCCTCATGGTGGCACGCCACGCAAACAATATGGACTAATAGTCCAAGTAAAAAGCTAGCGCGACGGTGCCGTATGGGGCCGCATTCAGAGGCATTTGCCATTGTGGGACAGCTATTGTCGGAGCGCGAGCGGGCGCAGGACGACCGGTGGTCTCCGTTGACACTGTGACCGACACCATTGTCTACTAGTCGCATCTCGACGCGCGAGGAGTGCGCCATGAACAAAGACGATCTGATCCTGATCAGCGTGGACGATCACATCGCCGAGCCGGCCGACATGTTCGACGCGCACGTACCCGCGAAGTACAAGGACCGCGCTCCCCGCGTGGTCCTCGAGCCCGACGGCGTCCAGCAGTGGTACTACGGCGACATTCGCGGACGGAACATGGGCCTCAACGCCGTCGCGGGCAAACCCCGCGAGATGTACAACGTCGACGCCTGCAGCTACGACGAGATGCGTCCGGGATGCTTCAACGTCGACGAACGGATTCGCGACATGAACGCCGGCGGGCAACTGGCCGGCTTGAACTTCCCGAACTTCACCGGCTTCTCGGGCCAGGTGCTCAACCAGGGCCCCGACCGCGACGTCAACCTGGTGATGATCAAGGCCTACAACGACTGGCACATCGACGAATGGTGCGCGGCGTACCCGGGACGATTCATCCCCTGCGGCATCCTGCCGCTGTACGACGTGGCCGACGCGGCCAAGGAAGTCAAGCGGCTCGCGGACAAGGGCTGTCACGCGGTGACGTTCTCGGAGAATCCAGAGGCGTTGGAAATGCCGAGCATTCACACCAAATACTGGTACCCGCTGTTCGAGGCCGTCTGCGAGAACAGCACGGTGCTGTGCACCCACGTCGGTTCCGCGTCGCGATCCGCACAAGTGTCGACCGACGCCCCGCCCAGCGTGCAGATGACGGCGTCGTCGATGATGAGCATGTTCACCTTCACCGAGCTGATCTGGGCCGAATTCTGGGCGGACTTCCCGCAACTCAAGTTCTCCCTCACCGAGGGCGACGTCGGCTGGATACCGTACTTCCTCTGGCGCGCCGAACACGTCTACAACCGGCACTCGGGCTGGACGCAGGCGAAGTTCCCGCCCGGCTACGGCGGGCCGACCGACGTGTTCAAGCGACATTTCTACACCTGCTTCATCAGCGACAAAGTCGGCGTCAAGAACATGGACTGGTTCAACGAGGACATGCTGTGCTGGGAATCCGACTTTCCGCACTCCGACAGCAATTGGCCGTTTGCGCCCGAGGACGTCATCGAGACCATGGGCCACCTCGACGACGCGGTGATCAACAAGATCACCCACGAAAACGCCATGGCCGCATACTCGTTCGACCCCTTCCGGCACATCCCGAAAGAACAGGCCCGGGCGGGCTACCTGCGCGCCCAGGCCACCGACGTCGACGTGGTGACCCATGTCGGCCACCGCGCCAGCCAGCGTGACCTCGACACGTGGACGCGGATGACGCAGTTCGCGCTGCAGGCACAGGGACCCGGGCCGGTGACCGCGGAGGTCACCGGCATCGCCGGGCGCGCCACCACCCTGGGCAACTGAGCGTGGCCGCCGAGGCGCCGTTCGCGGGCTGGCGTGTGCTGGAGCTGTCCAACGGGATCGCGGTGTCGTACTGCGCGAAGATGTTCGCCGACGCGGGCGCCGACGTCGTGAAGATCGAATCCCCGCAAGGTGATTCGATGCGCGGCTGGTCGGCCGGGGGCGCCCCCGGTGCGCTGTTCGGCTACCTGGCGGCGGGCAAGAGGTCAGTGGTCCGCCGCGACGACGCCGAGATCGCCGCGCTGCTGGCCGGCGCCGACGTCGTGTTCACCGACCTGACCGACGGCTGCACGCTCGACGACATCACGGCGCACACCGGGCCGTCGGCCGTCGTGGTCACCGTGACGCCGTTCGGGCTGACGGGTCCGTACGTCGACGACCACGTGGTCGCCAACGAGTTCATCCTGCAAGCGCTGTGCGGGTCGACCGCCGGCCGCGGCTGGCCGGGCGACGAACCCGTGCAAGCGGGCGGCCGGCTGGGCGAGTGGCTGGCGGGGTCGTTTGCCGCGGCGGTCGCCGCGGCCGCGGCACGCCATGCCGCCCGGGGCGGCAACGGTGAGATCGTCGACCTCTCGACCTACGAGGCGATGGCCCTCGCGATGGGCGGCCTGTCCGCCATGTCGGCCAGTGTGCTGGGGGCGGATTCCCTTCAGCAACAACGCAGTCTGGAATTGCCGTCGATCGTCCCCACGGCCGACGGCATGGTCGGCTTCTGCACAATTACCGCGCAACAGTTCCAGGACTTTCTGGTGATGATCGATCGCGCCGATCTGGTCGACGACGCCGAGCTCGCATCGTTCGTAGGGCGAGTCGAGCGCCGCGACGAATTCCTCGGCATGGTCACGCAGTGGACGGAAACCCGTACCACGCAGGAGATCATCGACCTCGCGGTGGCCTTCCGAATCCCGGTGGCCCCCATCGGCACCCCGGCCACGTTGCCCAAGGTCGACCACTTCGTCGAGCGCGGCGTGTTCGTCGAGTCGGAACCCGGGAGCCTGCAGCCGCGGGTGCCGTACCGCGCCGATGCCATCGTGACGATGCCGCCGCGCCGGCCTCCGGAACTGGGCGCCGACAACGGCCGCGTGCAGTGGCCGCCGCGACCCGGTCGGCCCATCACCGCCGAACCCGACACACTTCCGCTGTCCGGCATACGGGTAACCGACTTAACCGCCTTCTGGGCGGGGCCCGTCGCCACCCAATTCCTGGGCGCCCTTGGCGCCGACATCATCAAGCTCGAAGGCGTCCGCCGGCCCGACGGCATGCGGCTCTCCGCCGGTCGTCCTCCCGACTGGGACCAGTGGTGGGAAACGGGCCCGGTGTTCCTGTGCAGCAACAACAACAAGCGCGGCATCAGCGTCGAGCTCAGCACCGATGCGGGGCGGGGCATTGCCCTGGATCTCATCGCCGCCAGCGACCTCGTCATCGAGAACTTTTCGCCGCGGGTGATGGAAAACTTTGGCCTGCAGTGGGATACGGTACGCGGCGCCAATCCGCGCGCGATCATGGTGCGGATGCCGGCGTTCGGCCTCGACGGGCCGTGGCGCGACCGCGTTGGGTTCGCGCAAACCATGGAGCAGGCGACGGGCATGGCGTGGATGACCGGGCATGCCGACGGGCCACCCGTGATTCCGCGCGGGGTGTGTGATCCGATCGCGGGCCTGCACGCGGCCTTCGCCGCGATCGTGGCGCTGGTCGTCCGTGACCGGGACGGCACCGGCATGCACGTCGAGTCGACGATGGTGGAGTCCGCGCTGAACGTGGCCGCCGAAGTGGTCGTGGAGTACTCACGCAACGGAATCGAGCTGCGGCGCAACGGTAATCGCGGCCCCGGAGCGACTCCCCAAGGCGTGTATCGCTGTGTGGGTGACGACGAGTGGGTCGCGCTCGCCGCGACCGACGACGACGCCCGCTTGTCCCTGGCGAAACTCATCAATCATCAATTCGGGCCGGATGCAGCCGCGTGGCGGGCGGGGGCCGACGACATCGACAAGCTCATCTCGGACTGGGCCGCGCGGCGCACGGTGGCCGAGGCGGTCGACGCGCTGCGCGCCGGCGGGGTGGCCGCGGCACCGGTCACCCCGGCGGGGGAACTGCTGAGCGATCCACAACTGCTGGCCCGGGGTTTCTGGGAAACGGTCGACCACCCGGTGGCCGGCTCGTTCCTGTGCACCGGAATGCCCTTCGCATTCGTCGGGAAGCCACGACGCTGGATCCGCCGCGTGCCGCCGTTGTACGGCCAGCACACCGCCGAGGTCCTGACGGGCCTGCTGGGGCGCAGCGAACGCGAACTCGCCGAACTGCGGGCATCCGGGGCCACCAGCGCGCGGCCGGCGGGCCTGTGACATGGCAATCACGCTGTGCGTGCCGCCGCGCGCCGGCGAGCTGTGCGCACCGGTTCGCTTCCTGGTACGGCAGGACTCCGTGGTGATGGAATTGACTGCGCGGCACCGGATCACCAGCGTCGAGTGGGACGAGCGTGAGCGCGCCGTGGCAATGATCGTGGACATCACCGACCCGCAAACGGCGCGTCCGGTCGACGTGCGGATCGACGTCGTCGAGGCGGGCGCGGCGCATGCCGATGCACGGACGCGGACGATCGGCACCATCGTGCGCGACGGGCGGCAATACGACGTCGTGGGCACCTACCTGGGAGTTGTCGCGGATGAAAACTAGCTCCTCGAAGCGCACGGCGGCGATCGTCGGGGTGCACAACACCCGCCAGGGCCGCCGCCTGGAGGGTGAGACGTCACGCGGCCTGGCGCTCAAGGCTATTCGCGGAGCCCTCAACGACGCGGGGCTGAGCCTCGACGACGTCGACGGAATCAGCGCCGGCCCACTGTCCACCACGCTGATCTACGACCTGCGCATCGGCCCCGCCTGGCAGGGGTTGGGCTTCGGGGTGAGCATGATCACCGAGGCGGCCGCGGCCATCGAGCACGGCATGGCCGACGTGGTGGTGCTCGTCGCCGCCCAAGCCGGCGAATACCGCGACCACGAGGCCACCGCACCGTGGACCAGGCCGGAGAACGAGTTCGTCGCGCCCTGGGGGATGTTCACCGCCGCCGAGTTCGCGCTCATCGCCCGACGGCACATGCACGTCTACGGGACAACCCGCGAACACCTGTCGATGGTGGCGGCGACCATACGCAACAACGGATCGCGAAACCCCGAAGCCGTTTATTACCAACGCGGCCCGTTCAGCACCGATGACATCACCGCGTCGCGGCCGGTCGCCGATCCGTTTCACCTCCTCGACTGCGCCACCACGTCCGAAGGCGGGTGCGCGCTGGTGGTGGCCAATATCGACAAGGTGGACGCCGCGGCCCGGCCGATCTATGTGTTGGGCGGCGGCGCGGACTTCCACGGTCCGTCGTATCAGCACCCACCCGCATGGGATCTCGTCGGCCGGCGGGGCGATCACGGCCACTACGTCAACGGCTTCGTCGGCCGGCGCGCGGCCGAGCGCGCGTTCAGCCACGCCGGCCTTCGCCCCGACGACGTGGATGTGCTGGAGCTCTACGACCCGTTCTCATTCGAAATCATCAGGCAGCTAGAGGCATTCGGATTCTGCGGCGAGGGCGAAGGGGGACCGTTCGTGGCGGACGGCCACATCGCCGTCGACGGCAGCCATCCGATCACCACCGACGGAGGAACCATGTCCTTCAGCCACGCGGGGTCCAATCCACAAATGATGCAGCGGGCCATTCGAGCCGTTCAACAACTGCGCGGCGAGGCGGGCGACCTGCAGGTGCCCGACGCGCGTATCGCGTTCTGCAGCAACGGGGGAGCGGGCGCGCTGTTCACCACGGTCCTGATCCTCGGAGACGAGGCGCGATGACTTCCGGAAACTCCCTGCGGCCACAGACAGGTCCGGTGCCGCATGCCAGCAGTCCGGTCAGTTCCCCGTTCTGGGACGGCTGCCAGACGGGGGAGCTTCGATATCAACGCTGCGCCGCCTGTGGCCAGTCGAATTTCCCGCCCACTGAGCACTGCCGCGAATGCCTTTCGCACGAATTGCGGTGGGAGCAGAGCGGCGGCGTCGGCGAGATCTACAGCTGGACGGTGGTGCACAGGCCCGTCACCGCGGAGTTCGCCCCGCCCTATGCGCCGGCGATCGTCACCCTGGACGAGGGTTACCAAATGCTGACGAACATCGTCGGTGTCGCACCCGATGAGCTGGCCGTCGGCATGCGCGTGCGGGTGCAGTTTCATGCCGTCGGAGCGGACGTGACACTCCCCTACTTCACCGGGGTGCCGTGAGCCCCGCCCGCACCAGCAACGGCCTGCCGGTAACCGCCTACCTCGTCCTGGGCGTGCTGGCGGCCAACGACGAGCAACTCACCGCCGGCGAGATCAAGATGCGCGCCGAGCTGTCGGTCGGCCACTTCTATTGGTCGCCGTCGGTCAGCCATGTGCGGCGCGAACTGACCCGGTTGCTGGCCCGGGGCATGGTCAGCGAGTCGCCCGCGCAATCCGGCAAGCGTGCCATCACGTTGTATGCGACGACCGATGCCGGGCTGGACGCGCTGCACCGGTGGGTTCAGCACTTTCCGGGCCAGGACCAAGTCGTCATCAAGCATCCCGTCATTCTCAAAACGTGGCTTGCCCGCGGCGACGATCCCGAGCACGTAATCGATTCGCTGGAGCGGCATCTCGAGGCGACCCGGGCCCGGTTGGACGAGGCGCTATGGTCGCGCCAGCGTTCCCGTGAACTCGGCCTGGCCGACGATCCCGAGCAGCGTTTCTCCTTCGCCGTCCTCGACTACGCGATCCGCGGCTTGTATGCCGAGATCTCCAACATTGCTCAGCTGCGTGACGAGATCGCCAGCGGCACAACCCGAGACCCGGTCAAGCGGGTGCGACGCTCGAAGGGGCAGATCCGCCGCCGGGCACCCGGGGATTAGGCGTGTCCGATGCGACCCGGTAGGCCGTGCCGCGCGGTTCGCGCTCCCACAGGATTTCGCCCTCGCCCGCGGCCGTTCCCTGGGCGATCAGCTGGCGCTTGAGCACCTTGTGGGTCGCGGTGCTGGGCAGGTCGGCGGCGATGCGGACGAACCGGGGCCGGGCCTTGGGGGACAGGTCGGGTTGGGCATCGAGAAAAGCCTCGAATTCGTCGGGCTCGATGACGTGGCCCTCGTTGAGGACGATCGCGGCCATCACCTGGTCGCCGACCCGCGCATCCGGGACGGCATACACCGCGACACGGTTGATGGCGCTGTGCCGCAACAGGAGTCGCTCGATCGGCGCCGCGGCCAGATTCTCGCCGTCCACCCGCATCCAGTCGGCGGTGCGGCCGGCGAGGTAGATCCAGCCTTCGGCGTCTCGGTAGGCGAGGTCGCCCGACCAGTACATGCCGTGGCGCATGCGGTCGGCGTTCGCTTCCGGGTCGTTGTAGTAGCCGGTGAAGAAACCCGATCCCGTCGTGTTGACCAACTCACCCACCGCCTCGTCGGCGTTGGCTAGCGCCCCATGGGCATCGAAGCGTGCGACGGCGCATTCGGTGACGGTCTCGCTGTCGTATACGGCGACCCCGTCGACGCCCCTGCCGATCGAGCCCGGCGGCGTGCCGGGCTCACGGATCACGATGACGGCGTTCTCGGTCGAGCCGAACCCGTCCTCCACCTGGACGCCGAAGCGGCGCGAGAACTCCTCGATGTCTTTGTCATTGGCCTCATTGCCGAACGCCACCCGCAGCGGGTTGTCGGCGTCGTCGCCGCGTTCGGCGGTGGCCAGTATGTAGGCCAGCGGCTTGCCGACGTAATTCATGTACGTGGCGCCGTAGCGGCGGATGTCGTCGAGGAAGTTCCGCGCCGAGAACTTGGCAGGCACGATCGCGGCGCCGGAGACCACTGCGGGCGCCCACCCGGCGACGACCGCGTTGGAGTGAAACAGCGGCATGGACACGTGCTACG
>NZ_MBES01000050.1 GCF_001954195.1 Mycobacterium sp. IS-1264
CCAGGCCCAGGCCACCCCGGCGGGCAACTCCGCCCAAAACGTCGCCGCGGTCACCCCGCAACTGGCCGCGGCCAGCACCGCACCCACCACCCAAGCCACTACCGCGGCCACCACCACGACCGGGCCCTTCACCTGGCTACAAAACCTGCTCACCAACCTCTCCACCCAAGGCCTGCCCACCCCCACCAACAACTGGCTCGGGCTGGCCCCCGGAAACTTCGACACAATCCTCAAACGAACCCAGGCCTATTTCGGTGTTGGCCTCGCGGCGTTTGGCTCACAACTTGGGCAGCAGTTGTTCAACGGGCCGGTGGGATCGACGGCCGGCGCAAGTGGTGCGTTCTTCGTCACGCCGCAGTTTGCGGCGTTGGGCGCGGGCGGGTGGACTTTCCACCCGGCCGCCGTGCCCACGGCAAGCCTGTCCTCGGCCACCAAAATCGGCGGACTGTCGGTCCCGCAAAGCTGGGCCAGCGCCACCGGCGCCGAAGAACAAACCGCCACCAAACTCGTCAGCACCCAGCTACTCAACCCCGACGGCGCCAACGCCGCCGGAACCAACGCCGCCATGCGCGGCGTCCCCCTCGTCGGCGGACGCGGCGCCCAACGCAGCGGCAACCTCGGCGTGCGCTACGGCTTCCGCTACAACGTACTCACCCGACCACCCTCGGCAGGATAAAGAAATGCCCGCTACTAGCAACCACATCCCGAACGCCTTGCGCCGGAACGTCATTGAGGAGGAATCACATGTCGATTGATTTTGGTGCGTTGCCGCCGGAGGTTAATTCTGCGCGGTTGTATGCCGGTGCGGGGTCGACGTCGTTGACGA
>NZ_MBES01000051.1 GCF_001954195.1 Mycobacterium sp. IS-1264
GCGTACTGATCGGCCCGTCCATCGATGTGGCCGCCCATCAACTGTTCGGGCGCTGCGTAGGCGGCCGTACCAACGGTCATGTTTGTCTGTGTAAGACCACTGATCTCGTCCCGATTGCGGGCAATGCCGAAGTCGGTCAACAAGATACGTTGCTTTCCGCCCTGTGGACGGGTCAGCAGGATATTGGCCGGCTTGACATCGCGGTGCAGCAGGCCTTTCTGGTGGGCATAATCCAGCGCGCTGGCGACGCCGGCAATTACGGTCCGCGCATCGGCAGCCGGCATTCCGGACGGACAGCTTTCCCGAAGCACTCGACGGGTATCGAACCCGTCGACGTAGCGCATCGCGATCCACAAATCACCCTCGAATTCGCCCCGGTCATACACCTCAACGATGTGTGGATGCCACAGCGACGACGCTAAGTCGGCCTCTCGAATGAACCGCTCTCGAAAACTTGGGTCGGCGGAGACATCGGCGCGCAAAACCTTCAGCGCTTCCAGCCTGGGCAACCGCGGATGTCGAGCCAAATAGACCTCACCCATTCCGCCGCTGCCCAACAGCCGCACCACGGTGAACCCGGCGAAATCCGCCCCTTCCTCTAGCGGCATGCGCCGCATACTACAAGCGCAGCGGCTGACCAGTGACACTCCGACAAAAACAGCGTCGACTCGGGATAGTGCGTAGCGGTGCATTCTTGAACAACCGGCGATGGGCGTCGTTAACATTTGCGCATGCCGTTGATGAGCGGTGCCTCGTTCGCCGGCTACACCATCGTGTCGCTATTAGGGACCGGTGCGATGGGTGATGTCTACCTCGCTCAGCACCCACGGTTGCCGCGGCGGGACGCCCTCAAGATTCTGAACGACCAGCTATCCAGTCAACCCGACTACCGGGATCGGTTCATCAGGGAGGCCGACTTGGCGTCGTCGCTGTGGCATCCGCACCTTGTTTCCGTCCATGACCGCGGCGAGTGTGACGGCCAGCTGTGGATGTCGAT
>NZ_MBES01000052.1 GCF_001954195.1 Mycobacterium sp. IS-1264
CCGCCGCCAGCGCCTCACGATCGACAACCCCGCCCGAACTCATACCGCCAAACTAGGACCACCCACCGACAGAAATCACTGACGAGTGACCACTGAAACCAAAGTGACACAAGAAATTTCAGCCAGCTGAATTGTCGCTCGGAGGCGGGCAAAACGACCCTCGGCCCGACGGACGAACAACACACCTGGAGGCATGCCGGTGAGCGTCCCCCGACTTGTCGGTGTCCGGACCTAGACTCGCGGTGCCTCGATAGCCACGCAGTTCGGAAGGGGGTTCGCCGGGATGCGATTCCTGCACACCGCCGATTGGCAGCTGGGCATGACCAGGCACTTCCTCGCCGGCGACGCCCAACCGCGGTATTCGGCCGCCCGCCGCGACGCGGTGGCCGGCCTGGGGGCGCTGGCGGCCGAGGTGGGCGCCGAATTTGTCGTGGTGGCCGGCGACGTCTTCGAGCACAATCAGCTCGCCCCGCAGGTGATCGGCCAGTCCCTGGAAGCCATGCGCGCCATAGGCATTCCGGTCTACCTCCTGCCGGGCAACCACGATCCGCTGGACGCGTCATCCGTCTACACCAGCGCATTGTTCACCGCCGAACGCCCCGACAACGTCGTGGTGCTCCAGGACGCCGGCATCCATCAGGTGCGGCCGGGCGTGGAGATCGTGGCCGCGCCGTGGCGGTCCAAGGCCCCGACCACCGACCTGGTCGCCGAAGTCCTCGACGGCCTCACCTCCAGCCCGACGACCCGCATCCTCGTCGCCCACGGCGGCGTCGACGTGCTGGACCCCGACCGCGACAAACCCTCGCTGATCCGGCTGGCCAAGCTCGACGACGCGCTGGCCCGCGGCGCGTTGCACTATGTGGCGCTGGGGGACAAGCATTCGCTCACCCGGGTCGGCGACACCGGCCGAGTCTGGTATTCCGGATCGCCGGAAGTCACCAATTTCGACGACGTCGAATCCGACCCCGGCCACGTCCTTGTCGTCGACATCGATGAAAACCACAAAGTGTCCGTAACGCCCCGGCACATCGGCCGCTGGCGGTTCGTCACGTTGCAGCGCCAGGTCGACAGCAGTCGCGACATCGCCGACCTCGACATGAACCTCGACCAATTGACAAAGAAGGACCGAACTGTGGTGCGGCTGGCGCTGACGGGTTCGCTGACCGTCACCGACCGTGCCGCGTTGGATGCCTGCCTGGACCGATACGCCCGGCTGTTCGCCCACCTACGCACCTGGGACAGCCACACGGATCTGGCCGTGATACCCGCCGACGGCGAATTCACCGACCTCGGCATCGGGGGGTTCGCCGCCGCGGCCGTCGAGGAGCTGGTGGCCACGGCGCGCGAAGGCGACACCGAATCGGCGGTCGACGCGCAGGCGGCGCTGGCACTCTTGCTGCGGCTCACCGACCGGGGCGCCGCATGAAGCTGCATCGGTTGGTCCTGACGAATTACCGCGGCATCGCACACCGCGAGATCGAGTTTCCCGACCACGGCGTGGTCGTGGTCAGCGGCGCCAACGAGATCGGCAAGTCGTCGATGATCGAAGCGTTGGACCTACTGCTGGAATCCAGGGATCGCTCGACGAAGAAGGAAGTCAAGCAGGTCAAGCCGACCAACAGTGACGTCGGCTCCGAGGTGACTGCCGAAATCAGCTGCGGCGCTTATCGTTTCATCTACCGCAAACGGTTCCACAAGAAGTGCGAAACGGAATTGACGGTGCTGGCGCCCCGTCGCGAACAGCTGACGGGCGACGAGGCGCACGAACGCGTCCGGGCGATGCTCGCCGAAACGGTGGACAGCGACCTGTGGCACGCCCAGCGGGTGCTGCAGGCCGCGTCGACCGCCGCGGTGGACCTGTCCGGTTGCGACGCGCTGTCGCGTGCGCTCGACGTGGCGGCCGCGCAATCCGACACCGACGCGGCGCTGTCCGGTACCGAGCCGTTGCTCATCGAGCGGATCGACACCGAGTACGCGCGCTACTTCACCCCCACCGGCCGGCCCACCGGGGAATGGGCCGCCGCGATCTCCCGGCTGGCCGACGCCGAGGCCGCGGTCGCCGAATGCGCTGCGGCGGTTGCCGAGGTCGACGACCGGGTGCGGCGCCACGCCGATTTGACCGAGGAAGTCGCCGAGCTTTCGCAGCTGCGCCTGGCCGCCGGCCCGCGGTTGGCCGCCGCGCAGGCCGCCGCCAACAAGATCGCCGAACTCACCCGCCAAGCGCGTGAAGCCAAGCTCGTCGCCGAGGCCGCGACCGCGACCAGCGACGCGGCGTCCGTCGCGCACAGCGGACGGTCGCGGCTGCTCACCGAAATCCAAACCCGCACCGCAGCTGTCGCCGCCGCCGAGGCCGAGGCGAAGGAAGCCGCCGACGCCGAGTCGACGGCGCGCGCCGATGCCGAGGCCTCCGTCGCGGCGGCCGAGAAGGCCGACCAGGCCCTGGAGGAGCTGCAACGCCGCATCGAATCCGCCCGGCTGAGCGCCCGGCTGGCGAAAATCGAGACCATCCAGCGTGACCGCGACGGGCTCAGTCAGGAGCTCTCCGCAATCGTCCTCAGCGATGAGACGCTGCGACGAATCGAAAACGCGGTGGCCGCGGTCGATCGCACCGCCGACCAGCTGGCGGCGATCTCGGCGGCGGTTGAATTCACCGCCGCGGCCGACCTCGAGCTCACCCTCGGCGACCAACGGATCACGTTGCCGGCCGGTCAAACCTGGTCCACCACGGCCACCGGCCCAACCGAAGTCGATATTCCCGGGGTCCTGAACGCGCGGATCACGCCCGGCGCGACCGCGCTCGATGTTCAGGCGAAACATGCTGCGGCACAACAGGAGCTGGTCGCCGCGCTCGCCGCCGCAGGCGTCGCCGACCTCACGGCCGCGCGCAGCGCCGACCAACGGCGTCGCGAATTGCAGATTAGCCGCGACCAGCTGAACGCGACGCTGTCCGGCCTGTGCGGAGATGAAGACGTAGACCAGCTGCGCGCGCGCCTGGCGCAGTTGCATGCTAAGCAGCCGCCGGAACCCACGGATACCACCGCCGGCGCGGCAGAGGACGCGAGGGCGACCGCGCAGGCCGAATGGCAGGCGCTTCGCGACGCGGCGGTGGCGGCCGCGTCGCGCCTGACCGAGACATCCACCCGCGCAACGGTTTTGATCGACAAGGCGGCAACACAACGCGCCGAGCTCGAAAGGGCAACCAACCAACTTGCCCTCGAGCGTGCGTCGGTGAGCGATGAGGTTCTGTCGGCATCGGCGGAGTCGAGCCAGCGGGCCGCCACCACCGCGCAGCAACGCGCCGCGGAGCTGGCCGAGGAACTGGCCGCCGCGGCACCCGACGCGGTCGCCGCGGAATTGGCCGAAGCCAAGCGGGCGGCGGAGTCTCTGGACGATCGCTACGAAGACGCCGCCCGCGCGCTGCGCGAGATCAGCATTGAACTGTCCGTCATCGGCAGCGAGGGTCGCCACGGCAAGCTCGACGCGGCGGAAACCGAACTCGAACACGCCACCAGCGAACACACCCGGGTCGGCCAGCGGGCCCGCGCCGCGGAGCTATTGCGGTCGGTAATGGCACGCCACCGCGACACCACCCGGCTGCGCTATGTCGAGCCCTACCGCACGGAACTGCAGCGGCTCGGCCGTCCCGTGTTCGGGCCGACGTTCGAGGTCGACATCGACAGCGACCTATGCATCCGCAGCCGAACGCTGGACGGCGTCACGGTGCCCTACGAATCCCTGTCCGGCGGGGCCAAGGAGCAACTCGGCATTCTGGCGCGGCTGGCCGGCGCGGCACTGGTCGCCAAGGAGGACTCCGTCCCGGTAGTCGTCGACGACGCGCTCGGGTTCACCGACCCGAATCGGCTGGCCAAGATGGGTCAGGTCTTCGACACCGTGGGCGTCCACGGTCAGGTGATCGTCCTGACGTGCAGTCCCGACCGCTACGACGGCGTCACGGGCGCGCAGCGCATCGATCTGAACGTTTAGCACCGTCGGCGGTCGGGAGCGTCTTACACTCACCCCGAAACGGGAGTGCACCATGGACATTCAGTGCGACTACCTTGTGGTCGGTACCGGATCTGCTGGCGCGGTCGTCGCGAATCGGCTCAGCAGCGATCCGTCCACCGTGGTGGTTGCGCTCGAGGCGGGGCCGCCGGACAAGAACCGATTCATTCCGATCCCGGCCGCCTTTTCCAAGCTGTTCCGCAGCGAAATCGACTGGGATTACCTGACCGAACCGCAGCCGGAGCTCGACGGCCGCGAGATCTATTGGCCCCGAGGCAAAGTTCTCGGCGGGTCGTCGGCGATGAACGCCATGATGTGGGTGCGCGGATTCGCCGCCGACTACGACGAATGGGCGGTGCGAGCCGGGCCGCAGTGGTCCTTCGCCGACGTGCTCGGATACTTCCGTCGCATTGAGGACGTCACCGCCGCGTGGCACTTCGTGAGCGGCGACGACAGCGGGGTCACCGGGCCACTGCAGATTTCGCGCCAACGTAGCCCGCGGCCCTCAACCGCCGCCTGGCTGGCCGCCACCCGCGAGTGCGGATTTCCCCCGGCTCAACCGAATTCGCCTCGGCCGGAAGGCTTTTGCGAAACAGTTGTCACTCAGCGCCGTGGTGCCCGGTTCAGCATCGCCGACGCCTACCTGAAGCCGGCCATGCGCCGCAAGAACCTCACCGTGCTCACCGGTGCCACCGCTACCCGAGTGCTGTTCGAAGGACCCCGCGCGGTCGGCGTCGAATTCCGACGGCACGGCCACCAACACCGCCGGCAACACGATGAACTATGCGTCGCTCACGCCCGCCGCGAGGTGGTGCTCTGCGGCGGTGCCATCAACAGCCCCCAGCTGCTGATGCTTTCCGGCATCGGCGATCGTGATCACCTCGCCGATCTCGGCATCGACACCGTCGCCCACTCGCCCGAGGTGGGGCAGAACCTACTCGACCACCTGGTCACACCCCTGGGCTTCGAGGTCGCCGGCGACAGCCTGGCCGACGCGCAAAAGCCAGGACAGTTGCTCAAGTACCTGCTGCGGCGGCGCGGCATGCTCACTTCCAATGTCGGCGAGGCCTACGGATTTGTCCGCAGCCGCCCCGAGCTGGACCTTCCTGACCTCGAGCTGATCTTTGCTCCGGCGCCCTTCTACGACGAGGGCCTGCTGATCGAGCAACCGGGGCACGGAGTGGTGTTCGGGCCCATCCTGGTCGCCCCGGAAAGCCGCGGCCAGATCACCCTGCGCTCGGCCGACCCGCGGGACAAGCCGGTCATCGAACCGCGCTATCTGTCGGATCCCGGCGGCGTCGACCGTGCCGCGATGATGGAAGGCCTGCGCATATGCGCCCGGCTTGCCGCGGCTCCCGCCTTGAAAGACCTGCTCGGGCGAATCGCCCGGCCGCGCGGTTGCACCGAGCTGAACGAGGCCACCCTCGAGGTCGCGCTCGCCGCGAACTCCCACACCCTGTACCACCCGCTCGGTACCTGCCGCATGGGCAGCGACGATTCAAGCGTGGTGGATCCGCAGTTGCGGGTCCGGGGCGTCTTCGGGCTTCGGGTGGCCGACGCGTCGGTGATGCCCAGCACCGTGCGCGGGCACACGCATGCACCGTCGGTGCTGATCGGCGAGAAGGCGGCCGACCTGATCCGAGGCTGACGCGCGCGGAGTGTCGGCAGAATGGGACGATGGCGGGCCGACACCGATGACGATGGACGCGAAGCGGCGCCGGGCGCACGAAAAGCTGGCGAGGCTGCCGGGCGTGCGCCGGGTACGCCGGCCCGTCTCGCCGGCCAGCGCTGACGAGTTCGACCTGTTCTACGTACGCACCGGCCGCCGGTCCACCCACCCGTTGGTGATCATCCCCGGCGGCCCGGGTGTCGCGTCGGTGCAGATGTACAAAGGACTACGACGGCGCGCCGCCGCCGCCGGTCTCGACGTGATCATGATCGAGCACCGCGGGGTGGGAATGTCACGCCATGACGACTCGGGTGCCGACCTGCCGCCCCGCGCGCTCACCGTGAACCAGGTCGTCGACGACGTGGCCGCGGTGCTCGACGACGCCCGCGCGGATTCGGCCGTCATCTATGGCACCTCGTACGGCACCTACATCGCGGCCGGCGTCGGAGTTCGCCATCCGGCGCGGTTGCGCGCGATGGTCCTCGATTCCCCGCTGCTGTCACGGCACGACATCGTGATCGTGCGCCGCGCAATTCGCCGGCTATTGCTCAAGGGAGACAGCCCCGAAACCGCGCCCCTGGCACCCAAGGTCCGCAAGCTCGTCGACGCGGGCGTGATGACCGCATCGGCGACGCAGATCATCGCGACGATCTACGGACACGGCGGCGCCGGCCTGCTGGATCGTCAACTGGATCTGTTGCTCGACGGACGAAAGATGTTGTGGTGGGCAATATCCCGATTCACCACCCTGTCCAACCTGCCGTTCCGTTACGAGGAAGACCTGGTGAGCCGGATCGCGTTCCGGGAGCTTGACTACGCCGCCGAGCCCGACGGCCTGCCGCTCGACCCGGCCGTGGCCGAGCGCGAAATCCGGACGCAAAAGGTCAGTTTCGACGACGAGCCGTACGACCTGCCGGCCGAGATGCCGAACTTCGGTTGGCCCACCGTGGTGGTTTCCGGCGGCCGCGACCTGATCACTCCGCCCGCGGTGGCCGAGCGGGTGGCGTCGGTGCTGCCGAACGCCGTGCTGATGAAATTGCCCACGATGGCCCACAGCGCGCTGGACTTTCGTGAGCCCGCGGCCCTGGCCATCGCGGGCGCCGTGTTCCGCGGCGATCTCGACGGGCTGGTTGCCCAGGCCCCGGCTCTCGACGAGATCCCCCCGCGCGCCGCAGTCCGCTTGCTGTGGAAGGCGATTGCGGCGGCCGCCATCGCCGAGAGCGCGGTGCCCACCGTGCCGGCGATGCGACGACGGCTCAGGTCCGCATGAATCCGATCGCGGTGTAGTCCAGGTCGGCCAGTCCGGGTGCGCCGAAGTTGGCCAGCGTGCTGCGCACGGCGACGTCGCCGGGCGACTGGGTCAGCGGCAGGCTGAAGCCCTCGGCCCAGATGAGCTTGTCGAGGTCGTTGGCCAGCGCCCGGGCCTTTCCGGGATCGAGCTCTTCGAGCGTGCGCTCGATTGCGGCGTCGATCTCCGGGCTGCCGATCTTGCCGAAGTTGCTGGCCCCGTCGGACTGATAGATCTGGGTCAGCGCGGACAGCGGGAACGCGTCGCCGAGCCAGCCGAACTGGGCCATGTCGAAGGCCCCGACGTTGATGTAGTTGGTGAAGAACCCGCTGCCGGACCGGGCGACCAGTTCGAGTTTGACCCCGATCTGGGCCAGGTCGTGCTGGGCGATCTGGGCAAACACCTTGCTGCCCTGTGCGTCGTAGAACAGGTCGCGGATGACCAGCTGGCGCCCGTCCTTTTCGCGGAACTGGCCGCGCTGCTTCCAGCCCAGCGCGTCGAGCTCTCGTCTCGCTGCGGCGGGGTCGTAAGGGACGGTGGCGCTGTTGTCCTGGTAGCCCTCCTGGCCGGCGACATAGATGTGGTTGTCCAATGCCACCGGGTGACCGGTGAGGCCGTATTGGACGACCCGGGCGATGGTCTGGCGGTCGATGCCCTTGGCCACCGCGACCCGTAAAGCCTTGTCTTCCAGGATGGCCCCAGGGGCGCCGTTGAACGTGAAGTGCGACCAACTCGGGGCGGGGGCGCGCCGGATGGAGATGCCTTTGGTCCGCTGCGCGATGGTCAGCTGGTCCAGTGTGCCGACACCGGTCGCGTCGATCGTGTTGTTCTGCAGCGCGGGCAGCCGGGCCGCGTCGTCGAGCACCAGGAAGGTGATGGTGTTCAGGCGCGGCGGCCGTCCCCACCATTTCGGGTTGCGGGTCAACACAATTCGCTGCGTGGTCCGGTCAAGGGACGAGACGATGAACGGACCGGCGGACGGACCCGGACCGCCGAGCTGCCCGTTGTTGAACGCCTCGGCCGTCGCGGTCATGCTTTCCGGCAACAGCATGCCGTTGCCGGCGAACATGCCCCGCCACTCGGCGTAGGGCTTGGCGAAGGTCATGACGGCCTGCCGGTCGTCGACCCCGCGGGTCACCGACGCGACGCGGTCGGCGCCGCCAGGTGCGGCGATCGCGAAGTTCTTGTCCGCCCCGCTGAGGGCGTGGATTTGGCTCGCGATGTCGCGCCACGTGATCGGCGTGCCGTCCGACCACACGGCCTTGGGATTGATGGTGTAGGTGACCACCTGCGGGTTGGTCCCGGTGAGCTCGACGCTGGTGAAGTAGTCGGTGTCGACGGTCGTCGAGCCGTCCGGCCCGATGATGAACGCCCGCGGCAGGGTGGCCTTCATCATCGCGGCGACTTCGGCCGAGTTGCCGTCGATGTTCAGGATGTTGAAGTTCGGCGGAAAATCGCTGAGCGGCAGCCGCAAATCCCCGCCGGCTTGCAGCGTGGCCGGGTCTCGCGGGTTGAGGTCGCTGGTCGTGCCGATCGACGCGACGTCGCCCGTCGGGGGCGGGAGGCTGATGGCCGGCGAGCAGCCGGACACCACGAGCGCAACGAGGACAAGCGCCCGAAGACGCCTAGACACGCCACGCCTCGACACGCCCCGCCTAGACATAACGGCCCGGATCGGGTTGCGGGACCGCGTCCAGGAGCCGCCGCGTGTAGTCGTGTTGCGGATTGCTGAAAATCTCGTCGCTGTCGCCCTGTTCCACGATCGCGCCGGCATACATCACCGCCACGTCGTGGGCGAGGTGTTTGACCACCGAAAGATCATGGGAAACAAAGAGATACGACAGGCCGAACCGCTCTTGCAGATCGAGCAGCAGGTTGATGATCCCCGCCTGGATGGAGACGTCGAGGGCGGACACCGGTTCGTCGAGGGCCAGGATCTTCGGCTGCAACGCCAGCGCCCGCGCGATGCCGATGCGCTGCTTCTGCCCGCCGGAGAACTCGGCGGGGTAGCGGGCCGCGTCCGCGCGGCGCAAGCCCACGATGTCGAGCAGCTCGGCGACCCGCGCGTTGGTGTCGCTCTTGCCGAAACCATTGGCCCGCAACGGTTCGGCGAGCAGCTCGAAGACGGGCAATCGCGGGTCCAGCGAGGCGACCGGGTCCTGGAAGACGACCTGGATGTCGCGTCGCAGCGTCCGCCGACTCGTCGGGCTCATGACGGCAACATCCGCGCCCAGCACCTCGATCGATCCCGATTGCGGCGCAACGAGTTCCAGGATCTCGTGCAGCGTCGTCGACTTGCCCGAGCCGGACTCGCCGACGATGCCCAGGGTGCGCCCCTGCCGCAACTCGAAGCTGATGCGGTCGACGGCGCGGACCTCCCCGACCGCGCGGCGCAACACCACGCCTTTGGTCAGCCGGTAGGTCTTGACGAGATCGCGCACCCGCACGACGACGGGTGAGTCGCCGGCCGCCGTGGCAGGTGCGGAGGTGTTGACCCCGTAGATGTCCGCGGCGCTACGGTCGCCGACCTGATCGGTGCGGATGCAGGCCGCCCGGTGATCCATACCGACCTCGACCAATTCCGGCTCTGCGGAACGGCATTCGTCGATGACCAGCGGGCAGCGCGGCGCGAACGGACAGCCGGGCTCGAGCCCGGCCAGCGACGGGGGCGCACCGGGAATGGGTACCAGCCGGGTACCTTGCGCGGCGTCCAACCGGGGAACCGATCCCAGCAGTCCCACGGTGTAGGGCATCTGGCGGCCGCGGTACAGATCGGCCACGCTGGCGAACTCGACGATCCGTCCCGCATACATCACCAGCGCCCGGTCGGCGAACTCCGCGACAACGCCGAGGTCGTGCGTGATGATGAGTACACCGGCGCCGGTCACGTCGCGCGCGGTCTTGAGCACGTCGAGGATCTGCGCCTGCACGGTGACATCCAGCGCGGTGGTGGGCTCGTCGCAGATCAACAGGTCGGGATCGTTGGCGATCGCGATCGCGATGACGACCCGTTGCCGCTCGCCGCCGGACAGCTCGTGCGGAAACGCCCTGGCCCGTCGCTCCGGCTGCGAAATCCCCACCAGCTCGAGCAGTTCGACCGCGCGCCCGCGGGCGGCCCTGCGGCCCACGCGTGGCTGGTGGACTTCGATCGCCTCGGCGATCTGGTCGCCGACGCTGTAGACCGGTGTCAGCGCCGACATCGGATCCTGGAACACCATGCCGACCGTCTTGCCGCGGAAGCGCGACATCGCCTCGTCGCCAAGCCCGAGCAGCTCGGTGTCGTGTAACCGCACCGAACCGCGCACCCGCGCATGCTCGGGCAGCAGCCCGACCACCGCCATCGCCGACACCGACTTGCCCGATCCCGATTCGCCGACCATCGCCACCACTTCGCCGGGCTCGATGTGGTAGCTGATGCCGCGCACTGCGGCGACCGGTTGGCCGTCGGTCGGAAAGCTGACGGCCAGGTCCGTCACTTGCAAGAGGCTCATCGGGTACCGCCCCCCAGCATCCCGCTGCCGGGGTCCAGCGCGTCGCGCAGGCCGTCGCCGGTCATGTTGGCGCACACCAGGATCAGCACCAAGACCCCGGCGGGAAACAAGAACACCCAGGGGAAGGTGGTCGCGGACTGCGTGCCGTTGGCGATCAGGGTGCCCAGCGACACATCGGGCGGTTGGACGCCGAAACCGAGGAAGCTCAAGCCGGTTTCGGCGAGGATGGCCGAGGCGACGTTGAGCGCGGCATCGATTATTAGGATGGACGCCACGTTGGGCACCACATGACCGACGATGATCCGGCGGCTGGAGACTCCCATATACCGCGCGGCGCGGATGAATTCGCGTTCCCGCAGGCTCATGGTCATGCCACGGACCATGCGCGAGCTGATCATCCAGCCGAAGCCGGCCAGCAGCAGCACCAGCAACAGGATGCTGGACGACTTCTTGACCCGCGGCGTGAGGATGGCGATGAGTATGAAGCTGGGCACCACCAACAGCAGGTCGACCACCCACATCAGCACCCGGTCCCGCCACCCGCCGAAATAGCCGGCGATGGACCCGACGGTGGCGGCGATGCCGGTGGAGATGAACGCCACGCAGACGCCGATCAGCATCGACTTCTGCATTCCGCGCAGGATTTGCGCCAACAAGTCCTGGCCCAGCGCGTTGGTGCCCAGCCAGTGACGGGTGCTCGGCGGCTGCAGCAGCGCGTTGAAGTCGAGGTCGTCGTAGGAATAGGGCAGCAGCGAAGGCAGCGCGTAGCAGCCGACGAACAGCAGCGCCAACAGCACCAGCGACGCCACCGCCAGCCGGTTGCGGGCGAACCGGCGCAGCACCAGGGTGCGCCGCGAGGCGAAACCTGCCACCTCCGGAACCGAAACCCCCTGGGCCGCAGCGGTTTGCGAGCTAGACGTCATGACACCCGGACCCTTGGATCAAGCGCCGCGTAGATGACGTCGGACAGCAGGCCGGCCAGCAGCACCACCGTGCCGGAGAACAGGGTGATCGCGGCGATGATGTTGGTGTCCTGGGTCGAGATGCCCTGTACCAGCCACTCGCCCATGCCGTGCCATCCGTAGATCTTCTCGACGAACACGGCTCCGACGACCAGCCCGGCCACCCCGTAGGCGAACAGCGTCGCCAGCGGGATCAGCGCGGTGCGCAGCCCGTGCTTCAGCAGCGCGCGCCGGCGGGTGAGGCCCTTGGCGCGGGCGGTGCGAATGAAATCCTGGCCGAGGACGTCGAGCATGGCGTTGCGCTGATATCGGCTGTATCCCGCGGCGGCCATCAGAGTCAGCGTCAGCGTGGGCAGGATCAAATGCCGCAGCCGGTCGAGCAATTCGTGCCCGGCACCCGTCACCCCGGGCGACGTCTCCCCGGTGTAGTCGAAGAGCTGGACGCCGACGGCCCAATTCACCCGCAGGGCACCGAGAATCAAGAGGCTGGCGATGACGAACGACGGTGTGCTCAGCACCAGTAGCGCCAGCATGGTGACGACACGGTCACTGAGTCGGTACTGGCGGATCGCGCCCCACGCGCCCGCCGCGATGCCCAGCAAGGTGCCCGCCACCGAGCCGATCACCAGCAACCGCAGGCTGACTCCGACGCGGCGCCACAGCGTGGCGGCGACCGGCTGGCCGGTGATGGTCGTGCCGAAGTCGCCGCGCACGACGTGCGAGGCCCAGTGCCCGTAGCGCAGGGGTATGGGTTTGTCCAGACCAAGCGCGTGGGCCTTGGCGTCGATGACGGCCTGCGGGGGGCGGGGATTGCGCTGGAGCAGGCTGTCCAGCGGCGAGAAGGCCAGCGACGTCAGGCCGTAGGTCAGAAACGATGCCAGCGCCAACAGCACGACATAGTTGAGCAACCGGCGCGCCAGGAAGCGAATCATGCCCGACCGAGCCGCCCGTGCCGCATTGGGACAGGTTAAGGCGTCTCGAGGCGTCCTTGTGATCCGCCTGATTTTCATGCGTGAATTACGGGTGGTCCGTTGCTAATTTCAAGCCGCAATACCGCAGGAGGCTGCTATGACGGTCACCGATGACTACCTGGCCAACAACGCCCAGTACGCGAGCGGTTTCAAGGGACCGCTACCCATGCCGCCGAGCAAACACGTCGCGGTCCTCGCATGCATGGATGCCCGGCTCGACGTCTACCGCATCCTGGGTCTGGGCGAAGGGGAGGCCCACGTGATCCGCAACGCCGGCGGCGTCGCCACCGACGACGCGATCCGCTCGCTGGCAATCAGCCAGCGATTGCTGGGCACGCGGGAGATCATCCTGATTCACCACACCGACTGCGGGATGCTCACGTTCACCGACGACGACTTCAAGCGCGCCATTCAGGAGGAGACCGGGGTCAAGCCGCCGTGGGCCGCGGAGGCGTTTCCGGATGCCGCCGAGGATGTGCGGCAATCGATGCGCCGCATCGAAAACAGTCCGTTCGTGACCAAGCACGTCTCGTTGCGCGGGTTCGTCTTCGACGTCGCCACCGGCAAGCTCGACGAAGTCACCCTATAGCGCGAGCAGACGCAGAATCGCATCAAAAGCCTCGACCGAGTGCGATTCTGCGTCTGCTCGCCGGGAAACCTAACCCACCTTGTAGGTCGCGAGGGCCTTGGCGACCAGCGTGCCGTGCGTGTCGAGGATCTCGGCCTCGCAGTTGGTCAGCGAGCGGCCCCGGCGTAGCACCCGGCCCACGCCGATCACGTCGGTGGCGCGGGCCGGCGCCATGAAGTCCAGCGTCATCGACACCGTCACGCCGCGCAGGTCGGGTGGTGCCGCGGCGCCGCACCAGGCCGCCGCCATGACGGTGACATCGGCGAGGGTGGCGATGGCGCCGCCGTGGACCATGTCGCCGAGGGTGACATTGGAGGGATCCCACGGCAGCCGCAGCCGCACTTCGTCATCGCTGAGGTGGTCGGCGACGATTCCCAGTTTGGCGACGAACGGCGATTGCGGCAGAAACTGCGCGATGACATCGCGACCCGAGGGGTTGGTCATCCGTCCAGGCTAGGGGTACCGGCCGAAGGCTATGGCGACGTTGTGCCCGCCGAATCCGAACGAGTTGTTGATGGCATACCGATAATTGCCGGGCCTCGGCTTGCCGGCCACCACGTCCAGGTCGATCTCGGGGTCCAGGTTGACCAGGTTCAGGGTCGGCGGAATGACCTGGTCGCGCAGCGCCAGCACGGTCAGGATCGACTCCACAGCGCCCACCGCCCCGACCGAGTGGCCCAACGCCGCTTTGGGTGCGTAGACCGCGGCCTTGTTACTGCCCAGCGCGTTGTTGATGGCCTTGCCCTCGGCGACGTCGCCGACCGAGGTGCCGGTGGCGTGGGCGTTGACGTGGTCGATCTCGTGCGGGGTGATGCCGGCGAGCTCGATCGCCCGGGTCATCGCGTGCCCGGCGCGCACGCCGTTGGGGTCCGGCGCCACCATGTGGAAGCCGTCGGAGGTGATGCTGGCACCCATGATGCGGGCCACGATCGGGGCACCACGCGCCTTGGCGTGCTCCTCGGTCTCGATCACCATCAGGGCGCCGGCTTCGCCGAAGACGAACCCGGTGCGGTCCTTGTCGAACGGGCGACAGGCGCCCGCCGGGTCGTCGTTTTTCGTGGACATCACGATGCGCATCTGAGCGAACGCGGCGATCGCGACCGCCTCGATCCTCACCTCGACGCCGCCGCAGATGGCGATGTCCGCCTCACCCAACACGATGTTGCGCCACGCCTGGGCGATGCCTTCCGAACCGGATGCACACGCCGAAACCGGGGCGATCACGCCGGCCTTAGCGTGCCGTTCCAGGCCGACCGCCGCCGCGGCGGAGTTGGGCATGTATTTCTGCACCGCCAGCGGCGAGACGGCGTTCTTCCCACGAGCGCGCAAGTCTTCGTAGCTGAACACGATCTGCTCGGCCGAGCCCAGGCCGGTGCCGATGGATACCATCAGCCGGTTGCCGTCGACATCGGGCGAGCCGGCGTTTTCCCACGCCCGGCGGCCCAGAACGGTGGACATCTGCGCCAGGTAACCCATCCGGTGCCGCTCGGCGCGCGTCAATCCGTCGTCGAAATCCTCCAGCAGGTGCCCCCCGATGCGCACCGGCAGGTCGTAGTGCTCAATGAACGAGTCGTCGAGGGTTCGGATGCCGCTTTGCCCGTCCAGCAACAATTTCCAGGTCTTTTCGGTGTCGGTCGCCAGCGCCGTCGTCATGGCCATGCCGGTGACGACGACGTTTGGCAAACCGTTCCCCGTAGCCAACGGTGCCATCAGGTCCGCTAAACCCTTCCCCTCCATGCTCCAGACGAGCGGAGACGTGCCCCAAGGTACGCCACGTGGGAGGTCATTGACATCGACGGGGGAGGCTGGTTTTATATACGGCAATGACCGTAAACATGGTCAGTTCTACCAAGTTTATTGGGATTATTTGAGGGGCCCATGACCAGCGATGTGAAGGCCGCCCCGGCGGCCGGGCAGTACGAGCTGAGCCATCTGCGCTCGCTGGAAGCCGAGGCGATCCACATCATTCGGGAGGTGGCCGCCGAGTTCGAGCGGCCGGTGCTGCTGTTCTCGGGCGGCAAGGACTCCATCGTCATGCTGCACCTGGCGCTCAAGGCATTCCGTCCGGGGCGGTTGCCGTTCCCGGTGATGCATGTCGACACCGGCCACAATTTCGACGAGGTGATCGCGACCCGCGACGAACTGGTCGCCGAGGCCGGGGTGCGCCTGGTGGTCGCGTCGGTGCAGGAAGACATCGATGCCGGCCGGGTCGTCGAAACCATCCCCTCGCGAAACCCGATCCAGACCGTGACGCTGCTGCGCGCCATCCGGGAGAACAAGTTCGACGCGGCGTTCGGGGGAGCGCGGCGCGACGAGGAGAAGGCGCGGGCCAAGGAGCGAGTGTTCAGCTTCCGCGACGAGTTCGGCCAGTGGGACCCGAAGGCCCAGCGGCCCGAGCTGTGGAACCTTTACAACGGACGCCACCACAAGGGCGAGCACATTCGCGTCTTCCCGCTGTCCAACTGGACCGAGTTCGACATCTGGTCCTACATCGGCGCCGAAAAGATCAAGTTGCCGTCGATCTATTTCGCGCACCGGCGCAAGGTGTTCAGCCGCGACGGAATGCTGCTGGCGGTACACCGGCACATGCAGCCGCGCGCCGACGAACCGGTGTTCGAGGCCATGGTGCGGTTCCGCACGGTCGGGGATGTCACCTGTACCGGATGTGTGGAATCGGCGGCCGCGACCGTGTCGGAGGTGATCGCCGAAACCGCGGTGTCCCGCTTGACCGAGCGGGGCGCGACCCGCGCCGACGATCGGATCTCGGAAGCCGGAATGGAAGACCGTAAGCGACAGGGTTACTTCTGATGGCCGCACCCGCCACGCTACTTCGCATCGCAACCGCCGGCTCCGTCGACGACGGCAAGTCCACGCTGATCGGACGCCTGCTCTACGACTCCAAGGCCGTAATGGAAGACCAGTGGGCGTCGGTGGAGCGGACGTCCAAGGAGCGCGGCCACGAATACACCGACCTGGCGCTGGTCACCGACGGCCTGCGGGCCGAACGCGAGCAGGGCATCACGATCGACGTCGCGTACCGCTACTTCGCCACTCCCAAGCGGAAATTCATCATCGCCGACACCCCGGGGCACATCCAGTACACCCGCAACATGGTGACCGGGGCGTCGACCGCCCAACTGGTCATCGTGCTCGTCGATGCGCGGCAGGGCCTGCTCGAACAATCGCGCCGGCACGCCTTCCTGGCCTCGCTGTTGGGCATCCAGCACATCGTGCTGGCGGTCAACAAGATGGACCTGATCGACTGGGACAGAGAGAAATTCGAGGCGATCCGCGACGAGTTCCACGCCTTTGCCGCACGCCTGGATGTGCAGGACGTGGCGACCATACCGATCTCCGCGCTGCACGGCGACAACGTGGTGACCAAGTCGGACCGGACGCCCTGGTACGAGGGACCCGCGCTGCTGTCGCACCTCGAAGAGGTCTACATCGCCGGTGACCGCAACCTGGTCGACGTGCGCTTCCCGGTGCAATACGTGATTCGGCCACAGACCCACGAGCATCAAGACCACCGCAGCTATGCGGGAACGGTGGCCAGCGGGGTCATGCGCCCCGGTGACGAGGTGGTGGTGCTGCCGACCGGCAAGAGCACCCGCATCACCTCGATCGATGGGCCGACCGGCCCTGTGGCAGAAGCGTTTCCGCCGATGGCCGTCTCGGTGAGCCTCGCGGACGACATCGACATATCCCGCGGCGACATGATCGCCCGCACCAACAACCACCCGCGGGTCGCGCAGGAATTCGATGCGACCGTCTGCTGGATGGCCGACGGTTCCGCGCTGGAGCCCGGCCGCGAATACGTCATCAAGCACACCACCCGGACCACGCGGGCGCGGGTCACCGCGCTGGAGTACCGGCTCGACGTCAACACTTTGCACCGCGACAAGTCCGCAACGGCGTTGAAGCTCAACGAACTTGGCCGCATCTCGCTGCGCACCCGGGTGCCGCTGCTGCTCGACGAGTACACGCGCAACGCCAGCACCGGGTCGTTCATCCTCATCGACCCCGACACCAACGGCACGGTGGCGGCGGGCATGGTGTTGCGCGATGTGTCGGCGCAGTCCGCGAGCCCCAACACCGTGCGGCACGCGTCGCTGGTAACCGCCGCGGACCGGGCAGTCCGGGGCAGGACGGTGTGGCTGACCGGCCTGTCGGGCGCCGGGAAGTCGTCGGTGGCCATGCTCGTCGAGCGGAAGCTGATCGAAAAGGGAATTCCCGCATACGTTCTCGACGGCGACAACCTACGTCATGGGCTGAACGCCGACCTCGGGTTCAGCATGGCCGACCGCGCGGAGAACCTGCGGCGGCTGGCCCATGTGGCGACGCTGCTCGCCGACTCCGGCCAAATCGTGCTGGTGCCCGCGATCAGTCCGCTGGCCGAACACCGGGAGATGGCCCGTCGAGTGCACGCCGACGCCGGCTTCGACTTCGTCGAGGTCTTCTGTGACACTCCGCTCTCGGAGTGCGAGCGGCGTGATCCCAAGGGGCTGTACGCCAAAGCTCGCGCGGGCGAGATCACGCATTTCACTGGCGTCGACAGCCCGTATCAACGGCCCAAGAATCCCGACTTGCGGCTGACCTCCGATCGTCCGCTCGATGAGCTGGCGGAGAGCGTCATCGAGCTGCTGGAGTCCCGGCCCTAACGCGGACCGCGTCGTCGCTATCGGCGGGGTTCAATTGCCCCGCTCCTCCTCGGAACGCTCCGCGTTCCGCATCGTCGCTATGGGCGGATGGCACAATCCTCAGGGTGCGCATGTCAGCCAAGGCGGAGTATGCGGTGCGGGCGATGGTGCAGCTCGCGACGGCCAGCGCTGGCTCGCTGGTCAAGACGGATGACCTCGCGCACGCACAGGGCATACCGCCGCAATTTCTCGTCGATATCCTGACCAACCTGCGCACCGACCGCCTGGTGCGAAGCCACCGCGGCCGCGAAGGCGGCTACGAGCTGGCCCGGCCGGGAAACGAGATCAGCATCGCCGACGTGCTGCGCTGCATCGACGGACCGCTGGCCAGCGTCCGCGACATCGGGCTCGGGGACCTGCCGTACTCGGGCCCGACGACGGCGCTGACCGACGTCTGGCGCGCACTGCGCGCCAGCATGCGCTCGGTGCTGGAGGAAACGACGTTGGCGGATGTCGCAGCCGGAGCGCTGCCCAAGCATGTCGCGCAGCTCGCGAATGACTATCGGGCGCAGGAGAGCGTCCGGCACGGCTCACCGCACACGGGCGACTAGCCGCCCGAGCCGTAGGGGCGGGTGAGAATCTCCATGGCGTGGCCGGACGGATCCAGGAAGTACACCCCGCGCCCGCCATCGCGCTGGTTGATCTCACCGGGCCGCTGTTGGCGGGGATCCGCCCAGTGCTGCATGCCGCGCGATTTGATCTTGTCGTAGATCGCGTCGAACTCCGGCTCGGAGACGAGGAAGGCATAGTGCTGCCGCCGGATCTCCTCACCCTCGGGCGCGTCCGCGTAGTCGAGGCTGGCGCCGTGATCGAGTGAGAGAACCATGAAGTGGCCGAGCGGCTTCGGGCTGGGTAGGCCGAATAGGTCGGCGAGAAATTCCGCGGACTGCTGCTTGTCGCGCGAGGCGACGATGGTGTGGTTGAAACTGATGGACATAGTTCTTTCCAGTATTCCCTCGACATCAGCTCGTGGCGAGCACCACGGCGAGCACGTCGAGACGCCACAGCGCCTGAAAGAGCTCGCGAGCCACCTCAGCGGGCTGTGCGACGCTCGCCGCGATCTCACGGATGCTGCGGCGTCCGTCGACGAGTTGCACGAGGGGCAGCCGATCGGCGCTGAGCGTCAGCCTGGCGCCGCCGGGCCAGATGAGGTCGGCTTCGGACAAGACGCACGCGGTGCGGAATTCCGGAACGTAGTCCAGGGATTCGGCCGTCGAGAAGTCGATCGTGTACTGCTCTTTCGGACGGTCCGGGCGACACGCCATGAAGAAGTGCGTCGCATTCAGAGTTTGTATCCGCTCCATCGCCGACCAGAGTTTGATGTCAGGCAGTTCCGCCAGGGCGGCGTGAAATCTGCTCGACGGCAAGAGGATTTCGTGCGGATAGTACGGCGTCTTGTGAAACCAGCCCTGGAATTCGAGCCCCGCTGAGGAGACGAGCTCCAGGCACTCCTGGACCGTGTAGCTTCGCTGGCGGCCGTGTAAGAACGTGTCGACGACGGCGCCGTCGTCGTGCAGATCGCGTGCCACCTTGAAGTAATTCCGGACGGGATGCTCCGCGGGCAGCGTCGGGATCGCCTCCTTGACCAGCTGCACCGACGCGTCATCCTGGGACAGCCCCAAATCCCGGAAGACCGACTCGAGCAATTCGACCCCGATCCGGCCGTATTTCGCATAGAGCATCACACCGATCGTGCCGTCGCGCCGCAGGCAGCTGGCGAGTGCCTTCATGCCTTTCAAGGGATCCGCCATGTGGTGCAGCACGCCGGTGGACACGATCAGGTCGAAGTCTCGTTGCAGCGCTGACAACTCTTCGATCGCGAGCTTGTGCAGTTCGAGGTTGTGCAGCCCGTGCTTGTCCTTGAGGTAGTGCTGATGATCCAGCGCCGACTGGCTGACGTCGACCGCCACCACTTTGGCTGCCCGGTTGCTGAAGGCGAACACCGCCGCCTGATTCGCACCGCATCCCGCGATCAGGATGTCGAGGTCGGGTCGGTAGTCCCGGTCGGGCCACAAGATCCGATGGGATCGAAACGGGTCGAACCACTCCCAGTTCGTTTTGGAGTAGACCTCGAGGTCCTGGATCGGGGGCGGATAGCGCCACCGATCGTATTGCCGAGACACGACGTCGGCGCGCGGATCCTCGGTCACGGCTACTTCGGCGCCGTCAGCTCAAGGGCGATGTTGTCGGGGTCGCGGAACTCCAGGATGTACGACGGCCCGATGTCCTTGACCGGCTCGTGCTCGACACCGATTTCATCGAGATGTGTAGCCGCGGAATCCAATTCGGCCCTGGTGTTCAGCCGGAACGCGATGTGGTCGAGGCCGGCGCGGTCCTCGTGAAATCGGTCGGTGGCGACCGGCCGCAATCCGAGCAGCGTCCCGCCCAGGTCGTAGATCACGCCGCCGAACAGGAAGCTCAACTGATCGCGGGTTGCTTCGTCGGCATTCTCGGGGACCTCCAGCAACACCGGCCAATCGAAGACGCTTTCGTAGAACCGCCGGGATCGCTCGATGTCGCTGACCGTGAGGCGGACATGCGCGATCGAAGAACAGTTGACGCCCACGTGACCATGCTGCCACTTGAGGATCCGCATATTGAAGGCATGCCAGAATCGCCGTCGTGCGAATAGCCATGACGATGCCGGTGATGGAGCCGGATCTGGATGCGGGAATTTTGCAGAGCTGGGCCAGCGGCATCGACGAAGGACCGTTCTCGTCGCTGTGCTGGGGCGAGCGCATCGCTTTCGACAATCCGGACCACCTGACGCTGCTCGGGGCGCTGGCCGCGTGGACCGGCCGGGTACGGCTGGTGAGCACGGTGATCGTGCCGCAGCTGCACGACCCGGTGCTGCTGGCGAAGGCCCTGGCGACCGGCGACGTGCTCTGCGGCGGGCGCCTGACCGTGGGGGTCGGCGTGGGCGGCAGGCACGAGGACTACCACGCCGTCGGCGCCGATCCGGCGACCCAGACGATGCGCGCCTTGGCTGACCGCGTGGCGGTGATGAAGCGGGTGTGGGCCGGCGAAAAGATCAGCGAGTCGGTGCTGCCGGTGGGGCCGCTGCCGGTCCAGGCCGGTGGTCCGCCGCTGCTCGTGGGAAGCATGGGACCCAAGGCCATCCGCAGCGCGGCGGCCTGGGCCGACGGGTTGGCCGGCACCACCCTGGATCTGGACGCCGCCAAGCAGAACGAGTTGTTCGACGTGGCCCGGACGGCGTGGGCGCAGGCCGGCAAGCCGAAACCCCACCTGGTGACGTCGTTTTGGTTCGCGTTCGGGCCGCCCGAGGGCGCGCGCGCCCAGGTACATCGTCATCTGCGCCGCTATATGAACTGGATACCGCCGGAGTACGTCGACGCGATGGCACCGATGACCGGCTGGGCCGGCAGCGAAGACGAGTTGCTCGCCGTCCTGCGAAAGTTCGAAGCGATCGGCGCCGACGAGGTCCAGCTGATTCCGACCAGTTCGGATCTCGACCAGCTGCGCCGCGCGACCGACGTGGCTGGGCAGCTTTAGGCCGACGCGCGCTCAGTGGTATCGGGGCCGGCGGCAGGTTCCTGGGGAGGCTGCCCCTTGCGCAGCGTCGCCAGCAGCTCGCGGTAGGGGCCGACGAGGTAGACGGTGTCGCCGCCGCGAAGCCAGGCGTCGCGGCGCGGGTGGAGCGCGACGGGCGCGTCCTCGCGGGTGATCGCGATGACGCGGGTCTGGGTGGACAGCTCGAACATTTTCAGCCCGTCGAGTTCGCTGCCGGCCGCCACGTGCATGCCCCCGACCATGAACGAGCGCTGCCCGACGGAAAACGTCCCCAGCACTTGCAGGCCCATGGCGGCGCCGATGAACCACGGCGCGGCCAGTTCGACGGTCGACCGCACGTTTTCGAATCCGAACCGCTGCGCCACCGCGTTCCCCAGCGCGCGGTCGTATACGCGTAGCACCAGCGGCACGTCGGTCCGGACGACGTCGGGCATCACCCTGGGCCCGAGCATCTCGCGCAGCACGATTCCGGTCTCGATGTTCACCATGTCGTCCTGGGTCAGCACCGCTACCGCCCGGGCACGCGCAACACCGGCCGATTCCAGCGTCTGACGCAGCGTCGCGTCACCGAATATCACCGGCACGTCGAGGTCTGCCGCCGTCGACAAGTAGCGGTTGTTCTCGTCGCGTTCGACGACCGCCACGTCGTACCCGGCGTTGGTCAAATCGCTGACGACGCGGATGCCGAACGAACCCAGCCCGACGACGATGACGTGATTGCGCAGGTGGCGGGCCCGGCGCCGACCGGCCGAATGAACGAAACGCCGCGAGAGCAGCAGGTCGGCGATGAACGCGACAAGCAGTGCGGTGGTCGTGACGCCGGCGAACATCAGCATGATGCTGAACAGCCGCAGCCAGGTGGGCTGCGACAGGAAGCTGAAGTCGCCGTAACCCACCGTCGCCATCGTCTCGGTGCTGAAGTACAGAGCGTCGAGCCAGGACATTTTCGGATGCGGCTGATAGAACAGGCGCAACACGACTGTCGATCCGAGCAGCAGGGCGGCCGCCGCCAGCAGCGCTCGCGGGAACATCGGATTGAGGTCGTCCCGCACGCCGCGTATGGCATCGAGAGCTCGCCGCAGCCGGGGCCGGCGTGAGCGCCTCGCGGTGGAGCGGGGGATCTTGATGCCCCGGGTGGCCAGCTCGTCGGCGGTGCCGATCATTGCGGTCCAATCGCCGGCGTGCACCGGCAGATCCCGGCCCGGGCACACCTCCACCTCGTCCGGGGCGGAGGTGTTCTCGCCGTGAATCACCGCCACCGGCGCCAGGTCGCCGTAGATCTCGCGCAGCGTCGCGTTCCGCGGCGCCTCGGCGCCCGAGACCACGAATTTGATGCCAGCCGCCTCGAACGGGTGCGCGGTGTGCGCCAGACATGCCTCGACAACCGACGGCGCAGCGAGCTCCGCCACGTCCAGAATCGCGCCCGGCCGCTTGTCGGCAGTCAGAGCCGTGCGCAGGACGTCGTTGGCCAGCCGCGCCACCACCCGTACATTGGGGTTGGCTTTCCTTGCCAGCAGGGCGATTTCGAGATTGGTCGCGTCATCGTCTCCGGCGCAGACAACGGCGAGCGCGCGGGCCACCCCGGCGTCGGCGAGCTCGGCGGCAGTGGTGACTTTGACGATGTGCACGCCGGCGCTATTGAGCTCCTCGACGATCGTCGTGGCCAGCGCGTCGTCACCGCTGACGATGATGTGCCGACGCATGCTCACCCACGCTACCGTGCGGATTTGTCCCAGCAAAAGTGCCGCTTCGCACGACATCGTTGTGCCACAAGTAGAGTCGCAGCATGCCCACAGCCCAGCGCGGGCGCAGCAGCATCGAGATCGTCGCGCCGCCCGATCTCGTGTACGACCTCGTCGCTGACGTCACCCGGATGGGCGAGTGGAGCCCCGAATGCTATCGCTGCGAATGGCTGGATGGGACAACTGCGGCGGCCCCGGGCGCGCGGTTTCGCGGGTACAACCGGCGCGGTCCGCTGCGGTGGCAAAGGACGGCGGTGGTCGTTGTTGCCGACCGGGGCCGTGAATTCAGCTTCACCACGGTCAACGACGGCACTGGGCGTGAAGAAACGCGTTGGCTTTACACGATGGAGCCGTCCTCGTCCGGCACGTCGCTCACCGAGTCTTTTGAGTTCGTATGGTGTTCGGCGCCCACCCGACTCGCAGAAGCGCTGTTGCCGCGGGGACGTCAGGTCAACCAGGGGATCGAGGAGACGTTGCGGCGCATCAAACGGGCCGCCGAAACACCCGCCTCATAGATGTCGGGAGTGCGTCGACCGTGATACTGGCGGCGTGCCTTTCATCGAACGCGTCGCGTCCCGCGAAATCTATCGGAACCAGTGGATGGTGCTTCGAGAGGACGATATCCGCCGCGCCGACGGCAGCCCGGGCATCTTCGCGGTGGTGGACAAGCCGACCTATGCGCTCGTGCTGCCCTACGACGGCCAGCGTTTCCGCTTGGTCGAACAGTTCCGGTATCCCCTCGGCGCGCGGCGCTGGGAGTTTCCCCAGGGCACGGCCCCGGACCTGGCGGAAAGCGAGCCGTCCGAGCTGGCGGCGCGCGAGCTGCGCGAGGAAACCGGGCTACGTGCGGCATCGTTCGAGGCGCTCGGCCAGCTCGATGTGGCTCCGGGACTGAGCAGCCAACGGGGCTGGGTGTTCCTGGCGACCGGGATCTCCGAGGGCGAATCCCGCCGCGAGCACGAGGAGCAGGACATGCACAGCCAATGGTTCTCGCGCGACGACGTCGAGCGGATGATCCGCTCGGGTGTGATCACGGACTCGCAGTCGATCGCGGCCTACGCCCTGTTCCTGCTACGGGAGCGATGAGTTCTCGGTCTGGCATCGGTCAACACCGATATGACGATCACACAACGCAATCTCGACGGCTACGGGGCGCCGGCCATTCAGTGGGCTCGGGTCAAAGCCGTGCTCGACAGTCAGCTGACGCAGGCGCCGGAAACCGGCGGCCCGCAACGCCACACGGTGTGGCTCACCACGATCAATCCCGATGGCAGCCCGCATGTGATGCCGCTCGGGGTGCTTCCGTGGGAAGGCAGCTGGTACTTCACCTCCGGCCTGGCGACCAGGAAGTCGCGTAACTTGGCCCGCGATCCGCGATGCGTACTGTCCGTTGCCACCGATCCGTTCGATCTGGTTGTCGAAGGGCGCGCGCGGCGGGTCACCGACGCCGGTGAATTGGCGTCCGTCGCAGACGTTTTCGCGCGCGACGGGTGGCCTTGCCGGGTCGAGGGCGACGCACTGACGGCGGAGTTCAGCGCTCCCTCGGCCGGCCCCGCGCCGTGGCATCTCTATCGCGTCACGCCCGAGACGGTGTTCGCTCTCGGCACGTCGGAACCCTACGGCGCCACCAAGTTTCAGCTGGGCTAACTCGAAAAGACTACGCGGACAAACCGGCCGCGGCGCAGATCTGCTGGCGCGCGGCGGCGCGGTCGGCATCGGGAAATATGTAATGGCTCAACGCGGTTCGTGCGATAGCGCCGGCCAGAGCACGAGGGTCGACCGGCGTGAGGAAGGCACCCTCGCGGGCACAGCGCTGCAACACCGCCAACAGGCCTTCGGCGAGCATGGGTAGCGCCTGCGCCATCTGTTCGTGCGCGAAGCCCGGCTCGAGATCGAGCAGGCGCCCGGGTGGCTGGGCCTCGACGAAGGTCGCTACGACGTCGACCGCGGCTTCCAGTCGTGCGACCCCGACGACGCCCGACGTCGCTTCGTCCAATGCGGCGGTGAAGCGCCGGCGCTCGCGTTTTCCCAGCGCATCGATGAGCTCTTCCTTGGATACGAAGTAGCGGTAGATGGTCGGCCGGGACACCCCGGCCAGCGTCGCCACGTCGGACAGCGACAACTTGCGGGCGCCGGTCCGGAACGCGAGCCGCTGCGCCGCATCGAGGATTCGATCGGCGACCGACGCGGCAGGGCTTACAGCTTGCCGAGTTTGCGCAGCCATGAGATCAGCCGTCGCAGGCCGTCGTCGAAGGACATGGGCTCATACCCGAGGCGTCGGGTGGTCAGATTGTCGGTCGCTCTGGGCCGTCGGTTGGTCTTTGCCGCGGCCTCCGCGATCGCCATCAAGGTTGGCCCGAATTCGGCGGTCAGCGCCGCGGGATCGGTGCGGTAGTCGAGATCCTCGACACGGTGGTCGATTCCGGCGATCTCGCACGCGCGATTGATGCCACCGGCCGTGCTGAACGTGTCGTCGGGCCGCCCGACCAACAGGTATCGCTCGCCGGCCATCCCCTTGTCCAGCGCGGCGATGGCACCCTTCGCGACATCCGCCCCGGCGACCCACGTCACCGGAAAAGCCAGATAGCGCTTGATCTTTCCGCGCATGCCCGCCAGCAGCACCCGGTTGAAGCTGGTGCGGTGCAGGGCGCGTTCCACGACCAGGCCGGGCCCGAAGATCGCGCCCGGATGACACGTCAGCACGTCGTCGCCCGCGGCGGCACGCCGGTGCGCCTCGAGAAAGGCAGCCAGCTTGGTGACGGTGTAGGGGTCGCCGGGCGGGTTCTTCAGAACGGGTGCCTCTTCGAAATCGACGCCGGTGCTCAGGTCGAGGAACGTTGCGGTGCTCAGGGCGACCACCCGGCGCATGCCGTGGGCTTTGGCCGCATCCAGGACGTTGGTCGTCCCAACGGTGTTGACCGCTTTGAAGTCCTCCAGGTCCTGACTCGCGCCGCCCAGCAGCGCGGCGCAGTGGATGGCCGCCTCGGCGCCCTTCGCCGCGTGCAGCACGTCGTCGGCATCCCTGATGTCGCCCTTGACCAGCTCGACGCCGACCCCGGCCAGCGCCGCGGCGTCGTCGGGATCGCGAACCAGCGCGCGGACGTGGTCGCCCCGCTCGATCAGTTGCTGACAGACGTTGCCGCCGGTCTGACCCGTCGCGCCGGTGACGAAGATGGTGCCGGCCATCGCGGCCTCCCCGGTTGTTACATATCGAACAGATTTGGTTTTGACTGTAAACCTTGAAGTGGGAATGTTCTATATTCATCTCCATGACACTCGATCCCTCCAGCGTCCTCCTGACTGACCGCGTCGCGGTCGTCACCGGCGGAGGCGCCGGCATCGGCCGCGGTATCGCGGCCGGCCTGAAGGCCTTCGGCGCGCGGGTCGCGATCTGGGAACGCAACCCCGACTCGTGTGCGTCTGTGGCCGAGGAGATCGGCGCGCTGGGCCTGACCGTCGACGTCCGGGACAGCGCCGCGGTGGACGCCGCGCTGGCGCAGACGACGGCCGAACTCGGGACGGTGACGATCCTGGTCAACAACGCCGGCGGGGTTTTCTGGTCGGGGATCCTCGACACCAGCGAGAACGGTTGGGACGCGCTGTACAAGTCGAACCTGCGGCACGTCTACCTGTGCACGCAGCGGGTGGCGCGGATCCTCGTGGAGCAGACACTGCCGGGCAGCATCATCAGCGTCACCTCGATCGAGGGGGTGCGCGCCGCGCCCGGCTACGCGACCTACGCGGCGGCCAAGGCCGGTGTCATCAACTACACGAAGACCGCCGCGCTCGAGCTTGCGCCGCACGGCATTCGGGTCAACGCGCTGGCGCCCGACATCACGCTGACCGAGGGCATCAGGCAGATCGCGCCGCCGGGCTCCGAGCAGCGATTCGGCCTCACCGTCCCGATGGGGCGGGCGGGTCATGTCGATGAAATGGCCGGCGCGGCAGTCTTTCTCGCGTCCGACATGTCCAGCTACATCACCGGTCAGACGATTCATGTCGACGGCGGCACCCATGCCGCCAGCGGCTGGTATCACCACCCGGAGACCGGCGCGTACGCGCTGGGTCCGACGAGCGGTTAGTCGCCGGTGTCGAGGCCGACATGAGCGGACATCCCGCCGTCGATCGCAATCATCTGCCCGGTGATGTAGCGCGACGCGTCCGAAGCCAGGAAGACGACGAGATCGGCGACGTCCTTCGGTTGCCCGAGGTACGGCGTCAGCGTGGCGCGGCCGAGGCGGTCGATGACGTCCTCGGACAGGTGCGCGCGAACGGCGTCGGTGAGGATCAATCCGGGCACGATCGTGTTGGCCCGCACGCCGGCCTTTCCCTCGCTCGTCGCGACGTACATCGTCAGGGTGTGCACCCCAGCCTTCGAGACGCCGTAGGCCAGGCGGGTGCGGTCGCCTTTGAGTGCGGCCCCCGACGACATGTTGACGATGGATCCCCCTCCACCCCTTCGCATTTCGGGGACCGCGTGCTTGCACATCAGCAGCTGACTGCCGAGGTTGACCTGCACGGACCGCTGCCACACATCCAACGACATTTCGGTGACCGCGGTGTCCCGCGACAAGAAGTCGCTGGCTGTCAGGGCCGCGTTGTTGTGCAGCACGTCGATGCGGCCGAACTCCGCCACGGTCGATTCCACCACTTCTCGCGCTGTCGCCTCCTGCGCGAGATCGCCGCCGAGCGCGATCGCGCGGGCCCCCGTTCGCCGAATCTCCTCGGCGACCCCGGCGGCCTTCGCCTCGTCGACGTCGACCACGGCGACGGCGGCGCCCTGGCGGGCCAATTCGTGCGCCGTTGCCGCACCGATTCCGCCCGCACCCCCGGTGACTATCGCGACCTTTTCGGCAAGTCTGGACATCGAGTTCTCCCAATCATCGGGGCTTTTCGGCCCCGCACAAGAAAGTTAGCCTGATTTATGCCGCGTATTGCGCCAATCCCAATGGAAGAGCTGAGCTCGCGCTCCCGCGAAATCGTGGAGGCCGGCGTTGCCGCCGGGCTCTACGCGACTCCGGTGCCCCTGCAGATATTCGCGTATCGCAGCGCACAACTCGAACAGGTCGACATGGCCCGACACCACCTGGGTGCGGGCAGCCTGCTCGGCGGCCGCATCCTGGAGTTGCTGCGCATCCGCAGCGCCCAACTCGGCGAATGCGAACCCTGTAGCCAATCGCGCAAGCATGACTCGATCACCGACGAGGATGTGGCATGCCTGCTCGCGCCGGGCCACGGCTCGCTGACCCCCCAGGAGCAGATGGCCATCGAGTTCCTCGACCTGCTTTCCGCCGACCACCACGCCATGGACGACGAGTTCTACAAGCGTCTCGGGGAGCATTTCACCGCCGCGCAGATCATCGAGTTGGGGTTCACCTGCGCCGGCGTGATGGGCGTGCACCGGTTCATCCACACCCTCGACGTCTACGGCGATTCACCGCCCGTCATCGGCTACGACCGGGATCAGATCGACAGCACGAAGCCGGAGTGACGGAGCTCGGAACCGTTCGGCGACATAGAGTTTCAGCTGTGTCCGTGCCGATATCCCGCTGTGTCGTCGACCCAGCACCATGTAGGCGATGCGGTCGAGGGTGGTGCGACGGATTGCGGTGTTCGGCGGTATCACGCTGGCGATCCTCGGCACCACAGTCGTGGCGGCCCACGCGGCGATGCCGGCATGGAACGGCAAATATTCGCTGGTGAGATACGCGGTCAACAAGACGGGCACGAGCGCTGCCGCCGGCCAGGCCGAACCAACATTCAGTGCCGACTACGTCTTCGTGACGTCGTGCGCGTCGGGCACCTGCGTCGCCACCGCCACCGATGGGCCCGTGCCGAAGAACCCAACGTTGCCGCAGCCGTCGCATTACACCTGGGACGGGACTCGATGGGTTGAGCACTTCGACTTCCAATGGGACTGCTACATGGGGGACGGGATCCCGAAAGTCTGGTCACCAGCGAAGTCGTGGGCGTTCTACGCGCCCCAACCCGACGGTTCGCTGCGTGGCACCTGGCACACCGACATCGCGGGCGGGCCGTGCGGCGGAAGCGTCGAAATGCCGGTGGCGGCGTTTGCCGCGCGGCCCGGATGAGGTCCGCCGTCCGTATACACCGGCCTGCGCCCGCAAACCCGCTGCAGCCGGTTGCGACACGGTCACGGATGCATACCCATTCGCAGCGCACTGGTCACAAAAGCCCCAGTAGTCACTATCGTCACATAGGCCAGCCGCAGACGTCAATGCGACGTCTCGCCCCCCGAAAGGTGTGACCTTTGTCGGCGATTCTTCGAGGCACTTCGCTATGGGTGGTGTCGACGGCCGCTATCGCATTCATCGTTGCGTTGGGCCCGGCGCCATCGGCGAATGCCACTCCTTGCGGCGCGCCCGAGGCGAACGTGGATCCACCCCC
Source organism: Mycobacterium sp. IS-1264 (assembly GCF_001954195.1). Classification (GTDB taxonomy): domain Bacteria; phylum Actinomycetota; class Actinomycetes; order Mycobacteriales; family Mycobacteriaceae; genus Mycobacterium. The sequence goes on from NZ_MBES01000052.1 coordinate 29,393, forward strand.
GCGGCAGGAGATGCCCGCGCCGCAGCCCGTCGTGGTGCCGCCGACGGGGCGCCGACCCACCCATACGAATGACCAGGCGCCGCTCCCCAAGCTGGGCCCGCTGATCCAGTCCTTCCTCAGGCCGACTGCTCCCGGGCAGCGATACTCGGCCCCACTGCAACCTCAAGCCGGGGTGGTGCCGCCGCCCGGGCCTAACCCGCCCGCGCCGGGCTTCCCGCAGACGCCCAATGCCACGCAGCTGCAGCCGAATGCGGCACCGAATCCTCAGCCGGCACCGCAACCGGCGCCTCAGCCGGCGCCGCCGCCCCCCGCCAATATCGCGGGGGCGCCGACGTCGCTCGTCGACTGGGTGACCGGACCCAACGGCCCCAACAAAACGCTGCAGCGATTCGGTATCTCCGGAACGGACCTCGGGATCATTTGGGACAACGGCGATCCCGCCAACCGGCAGGCCCTGATGGCGTTCGGTGACACGTTCGGCTACTGCAAGGTTCGCGGCCAAGAATGGCGGTACAACGTACTGTTCCGCAGTAACGACCGTGACCTGTCCAAGGGTATCCACGTCGCGGATGGTGTGCCCAATAACAATTATTCGGGCTCACCGGTGTGGAACAACGGCCTGTCCAAGCAGGTGGTCAACTCCATCCACAAGGCAGCGCACGAGACGGGAATCATTCCGACGTCGGCCATCTCGATCGGGCGAACCCAATACATGAACTACATGTCCATCCAGCATTGGGGCCGCGACGGTGAATGGACGACGAACTACTCGGCGATCGCGAGATCCCTTGACAACGGCCAGAACTGGGGGATCTACCCCGGCTCCATCCGCACGGCCTCGGCCGACGCGGTTCCGGGCGTCGGGTTCACCCCAGGCAACGAGAATTTTCAGATGGGTTCGTTCATGCGGGGTAACGACGGTTACCTCTACTCGTTCGGGACCCCGTCGGGACGTGGCGGCGCGGCGTACCTGTCGCGAGTCCCCCCGAACGCTTTGCCCGACCTCACCAAGTACCAATACTGGAACGGCGATAACGGCGGGCGCTGGGTCCCGAACAATCCGGGCGCGGCGACGCCGGTTTTCCCGGGGCCCGTGGGTGAAATGTCGTCCCAGTACAACAGCTATCTGAAGCAGTACTTGGTGCTCTACACCAACGGCGGCAGCAACGACGTCGTGGCCAGGACGGCGCCGGCTCCCCAGGGACCGTGGAGTCCCGAGCAGCCGCTGGTGTCGTCGTTCCAGATGCCCGGTGGGATCTACGCCCCGATGATTCATCCCTGGTCGTCGGGCAGGGACCTGTACTTCAACCTGTCGCTGTGGTCGGCCTATGACGTGATGTTGATGCACACTGTGCTGCCCTAGCCTTTCGGCTTGACCTGCGGTGATGCCGCGTTTGTGTAATAGTGTGTGCCTGATGAAGAGACAAGCAGCAGTGGCGATCGCTATCGGGGCCGCGTTCGTGGCAACGCCGGTCGCGCATGCCGACAACAACTGGATCGCCATGGCGATGTCGGATTCCACCGGGCAGATCAAGTTCGTTGACGGTGGGACCAGTCAAGGTGCCGCCGAGCAGAAGGCGATGGAGACGTGTCGCAAGGCCATCAGCGACTGTCGTCTGCTGGCCAGCGGGCAGGGTGGGTGCATCGCGCTCGTTTTGAACAGCGCGAAAACCAAATATTTCGGCGGCTGGGGCCCGACCCGCGAAGAAGCCGAGGCGGCCGCACTAGGGATCGCCGGCGGCGGAACGGTCCAAGCCGGGCACGGCCACTGTCAAGGTGATGGGGGCGCCGGCGGGGGCTAGGTGCACCCGCTGATGTGGATTCGGCGCCCGGCTCCGACGCAGACGCTTACCGGCGGCGGGGGTGGTGGCGGCGGAAAGTCCTGCGGCAGTGGCGCATAGTCGGCTGGCGGCGGCACGTAGGTGTTGACCGTGTCGGCCACATTGGTGCAGCCGCTCACCGAAACACGCCTGCCGACGCTCGCGCAGACGTCGGCGTTGGCCACGCCGGAGGGCTGCACGACGGCATATATCTCAGGAATCGATGTAAGGGCCAACACCGTAATCCCCGCGGCGATCCCAGACCGGACCAACAGGGTCATCGCGATCTCCTTTCCATCTCCGATCGCGTTAGGGAGCGACGCCCTGCCCAAGTAGCGGGGTCCACTGGCAACGCTGCCTGATGTCAGTCAACGGCTGACGGATGCCCTCAAGGTCGGCTTGCTCTTGTGGGTTGGCGCTGAAGTAGTTCTGCACGTCGCCTTGGATCTGATCCTTGGGCTGATCCTGGAGGCCGGTGTAGAAGCCATTCACGTCGGGGTGAGTGAACAGGTAGGTCGACAGTGCCGTCGCGACACCGGCCGCGACACTGGCGACGTCCGCGGCCGTGCAGTTGGGCGGGCGGGGCGGCGGATCGGCCGCGGCGGTCCCAGCGGTGGCGCACCACAGCGCGCCCGTGGCCGCGGCAGCGCCGATCGCGCCGACAACCACCCGGCGCGGAAAGATTTCTGAGAGGAACATCGCTGGCTCCTTCCTGCGGTAAACGATCCGGCCGCACCCGATAGCCGCCTCAAGCTAAGTAGACATCAACAACGGCCTGCTCCGATATAGCTACGCCGCCGCGATCGTCGACATCAGGGGACGCAGCGTCTGGAACAGCGGCTGACGATCCCGCAGATAGAAGTGGCCGCCCCGGAGGATCTGCACGGAGAAGTCCGCCGTTGTCCGCGAACGCCATTCGCGCAAGTCGGATTCACTCACGAGCGGGTCCTCGCTGCCGCCGAAGACATGGATCGGGCAGGGCAGCTGGGCTGTGTCGTCTTCCTCGTCGGTCATGCACAGCCGCAAGTCGTGTCGAGTGGTGGTGACGGCTCGCTCGTGCAGGGTCGGCCATCGCGTTAGTTGGGGAGGGAGCCCGCCCAGGTCCGACAGCAGCGTCGCAAGCTGGTCGTCGTCGAGGAGGTCCACGGCATGCAGTGGCGGCGGAAGGTGCGGTGGGCCATAGGCGGAGAGGAAGACCGCCCGTGGCAGCGGCGATCCCTGCGCGGCGCGCACGCACGCCAATCGGTATGCCTGCAGGGCGCCGAAACTGTGGCCGAAGAACATGTGCGGTTCGTCGAGATCGGACCGCAGCTGATCGTTCACCTCGTCGACGAGCTGCCGCAGCGTGGTGAAGCGCTGCCGGTCGGCGACCTCGACCGGAATCACGTCGATCGCCGGTCTCAGTGCCTTACCCCAGGCGTTGAATGCCAACCCGCCGCCCCCGGCGTGGTGAAAGCAGAACAACTTCACGGTGTCAGTCGCCTTTCTCGTCGAGGCTTACTGAAACCGCGCTCCGGCAAGCCCTTTGAGGGGATGCCAGAGGAAACCCTGCGGTCGCAGGTGTCGGCGGCGAGTGTTCCGAGCCGGGCCCGGGTGGCCAGCGTTCACCAGCTTCAGCTCATCGGCCAGCGCCTTGATCATGAAGCGGATCTGTTCGGCTGAATGGCAGCTGGTGACAAAGAATCGAACCCTCGCTTCTTCTTCCGGCACGGCGGGAAAGATGATCGGGTCGGCATTGATGCCGCGGCGCTGCAGCGCATACGAGAGTTGCAGCGCCTTGGTCGAGCTGCCGACGACGACCGGGATCATCGGGGCGCTCGCTGGGTCGCCGGTGTCGATGTCGGCTTCGCGGGCCAGGCTCATGAAGAGCGCTTCATTCGCGCGCCGCCGGCGCAGGTGTTCGAGTAGCGTCCAGCGCCCGGTGGCTCTCCGTTTTGCCGCCGCAGGCGCGATCGTGTCGAGGCAACGGTTGGTGTTCATGCTGTGCTCCGTACTTTCGTGGGGCGGACCCGGGTGGGCCGCGCTCACAGGTAGGAGCCTCGGGCTCCGCTGACGTGGACAGTTTTTTCCGAAGGAGTTTGTGGACCGGCGGAGCCGGAGCCCGGACACTTGTCCGCGCTGGTGGCGGGGGCACAGTATGGAGAGGGGGGTTCGGACCCAGAGGAGAAACCGATGACCCCGGACGGTCTGATTAGTCGCATAGGTTTGGGCGCCGCGTCGCTCGCGATCGCACTTGCGCTTCCCTCAGTTGCCTCCGGCGATACTCCATCCTGGAACGGCGACTACGCGATCACGTTCATCGTCGGTCCAAAGGACGGGACGAGCGTGGCGGCCAGTCAGCCTGAGGTGCAATACACCGATACGTACACGTTCCATTCGAGCTGTGCGAGCGGCAAGTGTGTCGCCACGATCGTTGGCGGCCCGCCGCCGAGGAACCCGACCGTTCCGCAACCGGTTCAATTCACCTGGGATGGGTCATCATGGACGCAAGCCAGCGATTTCCAGTGGGATTGCATGATGCCCGACACCTCAATCCAATGGAGTCCGGCCCGAGGCACCACCCGCTACACGCCCCAACCCGACGGCTCACTTTCCGGCACCATGCACACCGAGATCCTGAGCGGTCCATGCCAGGGCACGCTTGACATCAACATGACTGCCCAGCGCGTGTGAAAGTCGTCAGCGATCGCCGAGATCAGGGGACGCTGCGTCTTGAACAGCGGCTTGCTGAAATCGCTGTGCGGCAAGCTAATTGGCGGATGTTTAGAAATTTTGCGGAGCTAGCTGCGTGCGTTCACCAGCTCCAGCTCCTCGGCCAATGCGTTGACCATGAACCGGATCTGGTCTTCCGAGTAGCAGCTGGCGACAAAGAACTGCAGGCCCGCTTTGTCTTCCGGCGCAAAAAGGATCGGGTAGGCATTGATGCCGCGTCGCATCAGGGCCCCCGACAGGCGTAGCGCCTTGATCGAGCTGCCGACGATGCACGGGATCACGGGGCTGTCGGCGCGCTCCTCGGTTGCGATGCCGGCTTCATGCGCCAGGCTCAGGAAAAGCGCGGCATTCTGGCGCCGCCGGAATTGGTGTTCGAGTAGTGCCCTGCGCCCAGTGGCTCTACGTATCGCCGCCGCGGGCCCGACCATGTCCAGGCAGGGGTTGATGTTCACGCTGTGCTCCGTACTTTCGTGGGCGGACCCGGGTGGACCGCGCTCACAGCTAGGAGCGTCTGACTCGGCTAACGCGGACAGTTTTTCCCGGACAACTTTGGGAACCGGCGGTCGGACGACTGTCCACGCCTAATCAGGGCGGACGGTGGACGCTACTCGTTATTCACCCGTCAACGGTCTATGGGATGGACCTGCAAACGGCCCTGGTGAGGAAGCTCCCCGGCAGGAACTCAGCGGATAACGATGCCGACGCGGCCCAAGCACGAGCCGACGCGGCGTCCGCGTACAAGTCAGCCTTTGCGGGCGACGTCTTGGCTCAGGATCTGGGGCCAGGTCTCGACATCGGCCGGGGTGTGCGCCACGGTGAGCGTTGACCGCGGCATCAGTGCGGCAAGCGATTCCGCTGTCGACATCGGATGCGCGGGGTCGCCGACCCAGGCCAGAATCGTCGTCGGCACATCGATTCGTGCGACCGCTTCGTGAGCGGGCAGGTCGCTGAGAGCCGCGCCCCGAAACAGTGACGGCAGCAGCGCGTCGGCCACATCGGGAACCGTTTCGGGCCTGCCGACCGTGGCTGGCGGCGGAGTCGCCCCACGCGACGACGCGATGAAGGCACCGACACCCTCGGTTTCGATGAAGTCGGCCGCAGCCCGGTAGATCGCCGCCTGCACGGGCCGGGTTTCCCACGCGGTGGCCGGCACCATCAGCGTGAGGCCGGCGAAGCGGTCCGGCTCGCGGGCGGCAGCGTGCAGCAGCGTGCCGGCACCCATGGACGGGCCGACTCCGTGCACCTGCTCGCCGGGAAACCATTTGTCGAGCAGCTGCAGAAGATCCTCGGCAAGGCTTTCCCATCGGTAATCCTCCGGGACCTTGCGCCCTGTCGACTTGCCATGGCCGCGTGCGTCGTACCGCAGCAGTCGGGTCCCGCTTAGGCCCCTGCCGAGGTCGAGATTGAGCACCCGGTCACGCGCGCGGCTGGAGGTGAGCCCGTGCAGTTGAACTACCGGATGACCACCTTCGTCGCTCAGTTCAACCGCAAGCTCCGCTCCGGGAACCACGAAAGTGGACATCACCCAACTCGTTTCACGACCCGACGGCTCGCCCCGCGCTGACCGAGCATTCAGGCTAACTGGGGCGTTAGGGTACCGCCATGCGGCTGACGAACGTGGCGCACCTGCGGCTGCCCTTCGGGCGACTCTGGGGCTACGACGTGTCGGTGTCTGACCTCGGCCGGCAGCTCCCGGTGTCTTTCGACCAGCGCATACACGTCGGTGCGGGCGCACGACCCGGTTCCTGGATGGCTCTGTCCATTCGGTTGCCGGCGGGGGTGAGCCGCCAATCGTTGGCCGATGCGTGGCTGGGCGTGATCGCCCGCCACGGCACCCTCCGAACGGCATTCACACCCGGGGCGGACGGCGATCCGCAGCTGCATGAGATCGATGTTCACCCAGGCAAGTGGGTAGAGCACGAGATCACTCCGGGCCAGGCGGTAAACGACGCACTTCGAGTAGTTCTCAATGCGACATGCTCGCCCTACCAGCGGCCCTCACATCGGTTGTGTGTGTTGGAGACTGCCGCCGGATTAACGGTGGTGATCGCTGCTGACCACGCCCATGTGGACATGTGGTCGATGCTGGTGATTGCCCGGGACCTGTTGTCGATGCTCGCCGACGCGCGGATCGGACGCACGTCGTCGCCGCAGCCACCGCCGGCATTTGTCGTGCACACGCAAGCACTGTTGGACCGTCCGGCCGCACCGGAACGCGTGCGCGCGCGATGGGCACAAATCATCAGCGACAGCGGCGGGGTGATGCCACGGTTTCCGCTGCCGTTGGGTGCGTCCGGGCCGCATCCGGAACGCGTTGAAGTGCGCGACGTGTTCGATGTCGATGACGGCGCCGCGTTCGTCGCGCAGGCACGGGAAGACGGTGTCTCGACGCTGGCACTCGCTGTGGTCGCCATGACTGCGGTGACCCGCGAGTTGGCCGGGGCGCCGCTGCGCGCGGTCTTCCCCGTGCACAGCCGATTTGAAGACAAATGGCACGACTCGGTGGGTTGGTTCATCACCAATTCGGTCCTGGAGTCGGCGGTTGCCGAGCCGCACGCCGCGGCCGCCGCCGTCAAAGAAGCCGTGCAGCTTGGTTCCTGGCCACTGGCCGACGTACTGGCTCCGTGGGGTGGAATGCCCACCGCGCCAGGCATGTTCGCGATTTCCTGGTTGGACCAAAGCAGACTTCCGGTGCGCATCGACTCGGTCGGACTCGACGCTCAGTATGTGAGCGCGAGCGTTGACACCGACGGCGTCATGCTCTGGTTCATCCAGGACGAGTCCGGGCTACATCTGCGATGCCGCTACCCGGATACCGCGGAGGCACGAACCAACGTCGGGGCGTGGCTGGACCTGTTGGTGGCGCGTCTACAGGCACTCGCACAGTCCTCGGTTCGAGGACTGCTGCAGGTAGCGGGCCGTACCTATCGGGTGCAGCGCGCGACGCGCGAACACGTGGGGGTGATCGCCCAGCTGCTCTCCGACGATGAATTCGGTCAGGATCGCGAAGACGCCGAACTCGAACGCTACGAGGCGGCCTACGACATTGTCGTTCGCAACCGATCCAACTATCTCGGGGTCGTCCTGGACGGGTCCGATACGGTCGTCGCGACTGTGCAATTGACGATCATCCCCGGCCTTTCCCGCGGCGGCGCCACCCGGCTGCAGATCGAGGGATTACGGGTCGCCAAAGCCGAACGCGCACAGGGTCTTGGTACTGCACTTGTCGAGTGGGCGCACAGCTACGGCCGAGCGCGCGGGGCACGGCTGGCGCAGGTGACCACCGACGAGGCTCGCGAAAGGGCCCGGGCGTTCTATCGCCGGCTCGGGTACCACGCCGCCCACGTCGGGCTGAAATGCACGATCTGAGTCCGGTTTACTCCAGTGGCGCTCAAGAACCACCTCTGACCTGCTTAAATGCGTTGTGCCCCCGGCAGGATTCGAACCTGCGGCCTTCTGCTCCGGAGGCAGACGCTCTATCCCCTGAGCTACGGGGGCGCAAAACGCGATGCTGCGCCATCGGGCCCAGCCAGAGTAACGCATGGACGTGACGGCCGTGACGATGCCACAGATCAAGAGGCCCGCGCCTGCGCACTCGGGCGCAGCGCCCCGGGTGATCGCCCGGTGTGTTTCTTCACCAGTCGGTGCAGAGTCGCCGGATCGGCCAACCCCACCGCGGCGGCGATCTCCTCGAATGGCATGCGGGTGGTGCGCAACAGATGTAGCGAGCGTTCGAGGCGAACCCGCTGCACCAGCTGCAACGGACTGAGGCCCACGGCGTTTCGCGTCCGGCGCACTCTTCGAGCGGCTACGGTCGATCCTGCACGGAAAAATCTTCCATTCGGACTTACTGGCCTCGGCGAGGGTGTAATTACTGTGAGCATGCGTTTCATCTATGTTGGTGCGGCGGTCGGTATGGCCATCGCCGCCCCGGTCATGGCATCGGTTGTGCTGAATGGGCCGTCCGCTCGCGCTGACAACCGCGCTTCCCAGACCTATTACGAGGGTTGCATGTTAGGTATTCCGGGCACCGCGGGGCGGCAAATCGAAGTGAATAGGCTCTGGTTCGTGATGCGGCAGGATCTCAATTCCGGTGTTCCCAACGAGGCATTTCAGAAGGCGGAAATTCAAAAGATACAGCAGATGGGATTCGACCAGGACGTTGCTGAAAATGCCGTGCGTTGTTTTTATTTCAGCACCCCTTATTTAGACGACAACCCATAGGACAGGACCTGGGCGCTGCCATGCTGGGTAATCCTAGTTAGTGACTACCTAAGCAAGGTCATGAAATCGGGGGGCGCGACAACACAGTCGTTGCGCCATTGGGCCCCGACAGACTAACGCATGGCGGTGGCGGCGCCGCCACCGTAATGGATTCGGGCGTAGGGACTGAAGCCCATAGGATGGACGTTCGTGACCCCCGCTGACCTGGCTGAGCTGCTCAAAACCACCGCTGCTGCGGTGCTTGCCGAGCGCGGGCTGGATGCTGCCGTTTTAACGCAGCCGGTCACCGTGGAGCGGCCCCGCAACCCCGAGCACGGCGACTATGCCAGCAACCTGGCCATGCAGCTGGGCAAGAAAGTCGGCGCTAATCCGCGTGAGCTGGCCGGATGGCTCGCCCAAGCGCTGGCCCAGGCCGACGGCATCGCCTCGGCCGAAGTCGCCGGGCCGGGCTTCATCAACCTGCGCCTAGAGGCGTCCGCCCAGGCCAAGGTCGTCAACGACGTGCTTGACGCCGGGGACCACTACGGCCATTCCGGGGCCCAGGCCACCCACAAGGTCAACCTGGAATTCGTCTCGGCCAACCCGACCGGTCCCATCCACATCGGCGGCACCCGCTGGGCCGCCGTCGGCGACGCGCTTGGCCGGCTGCTGTCCACGCAGGGCGCCGACGTCGTGCGCGAATACTATTTCAACGACCACGGCGCCCAGATCGACCGCTTCGCCAGCTCGCTGATCGCCGCGGCCAAAGGCGAACCGGCCCCGGCCGATGGCTACGCCGGCACCTACATCACCGACATCGCCGCGCAGGTATTACAGCAGGCGCCCGACGCGCTGAACCTGCCCGAACCGGACATGCGCGAGACTTTCCGCGCGATCGGCGTCGACTTGATGTTCACCCACATCAAAAAGTCGTTGCACGAGTTCGGCACCGACTTCGACGTCTACACCCACGAAGACTCGATGCACACCAGCGGCCGAGTCGACCAGGCCATCGCCAGTCTGCGCGAGACCGGCAACATCTACGAGAAGGACGGCGCAACCTGGTTGCGCACCAGTGCTTTTGGTGACGACAAGGACAGGGTCGTGATCAAGAGCGACGGCAAGCCGGCCTATATCGCCGGCGACATCGCCTACTACTTGGACAAGAGGCGGCGCGGCTTCGACCTGTGCATCTACATGCTCGGCGCCGATCACCACGGATACATCGCCCGGCTCAAAGCAGTGGCCGCCGCCTTCGGCGACGACCCGGCCACGGTCGAGGTGCTCATCGGGCAGATGGTCAACCTGGTCCGCGACGGCCAGCCGATCCGGATGAGCAAGCGGGCCGGAACGGTGATCACGCTCGACGACCTCGTCGAGGCCATCGGGGTCGACGCCGCGCGCTACAGCCTGATCCGCTCGTCGGTGGACACGCCGATCGACATCGACCTGGCGCTGTGGTCCTCGGCATCGAATGAAAACCCGGTCTATTACGTGCAATACGCGCATGCCCGGCTTTCCGCGCTGGCCCGCAACGCCGCCGAACTGGGCCTGATCCCCGACACCGCGCACCTCGAGCTGCTCAGCCACGACAAGGAGGGCGCGCTGCTGCGCACCATCGGCGAATTCCCGCGGGTACTCAACACGGCGGCCTCCCTGCGCGAACCCCACCGCATATGCCGTTACCTAGAAGACCTTGCCGGCGACTACCACCGGTTCTACGACTCGTGCCGGGTGTTGCCGCAGGGCGACGAACAGCCCACCGACCTGCACACCGCGCGGCTGGCGCTGTGCCAGGCCGCTCGCCAGGTCATCGCCAACGGGCTGGCGATCCTCGGAGTCACCGCCCCGGAGCGAATGTGAACGTCCATCCCGCCGGTCCCCGGCACGCCGAAGAGACCCGGCACACCGAGAGTCCGCCGCGGCCGCAATCCGCCGAGGAGCTGCTGCGGTTGGCGCCGAATGTGTGGCCGCGCAACACAGCTCGCGACGACGCCGGTATCGCCAGCATCGCCGGCGTTCCCCTGACCGACCTCGCCCAGGAGTACGGAACGCCGCTGTTCGTCATCGACGAGGACGACTTCCGCTCGCGCTGCCGAGAAATCGCGTCGGCCTTCGGCGGCGGCCACAACGTCCACTACGCCGCCAAGGCTTTCTTGTGCAGCGAGGTCGCCCGCTGGATCGACGAGGAAGGCCTCTCGCTCGACGTGTGCACCGGCGGGGAGCTGGCGGTGGCACTGCACGCCGATTTCCCGCCGGAGCGGATCACCTTCCACGGCAACAACAAATCGGTCGCGGAGCTGACCGCCGCGGTGAAAGCCGGTGTGGGCCATGTCGTTTTGGACTCGATGACCGAAATCGAGCGCCTGGAGTCGATCGCGGCCGAGGCCGGTGTCGTCCAGGACGTCTTCGTTCGGCTCACCGTCGGCGTCGAAGCCCACACCCACGAGTTCATCTCCACCGCGCACGAGGACCAGAAGTTCGGCCTGTCGGTGGCGAGCGGCGCGGCGCTGGCGGCGGTGGGCCGGGTGTTCGACGCCGATCACCTGCGACTGGTCGGGTTGCACAGCCATATCGGTTCGCAGATCTTCGACGTCGCCGGCTTCGAACTGGCCGCGCACCGCGTCATCGGCCTGCTGCACGAGATTGTCGACCAATTCGGGGTCGACAAGACCGCGCAGATCTCGACGGTGGATCTGGGTGGCGGCCTGGGTATTTCGTACCTGGCCTCCGACGATCCGCCGCCGATGGCCGAACTCGCGGCCAAGTTGAGCGCCGTCGTCAGCAACGAGTCGGCGGCGGTCGGGCTGCCCGCGCCTCGGCTGGTCGTCGAGCCCGGCCGCGCCATCGCCGGACCGGGCACCATCACCTTGTACGAGGTCGGCACCGTCAAGGACGTCGACGTGAGCGCCACGGCGAACCGGCGCTACGTCAGCGTCGACGGCGGCATGAGCGACAACATCCGCACGGCGCTCTATGACGCGCAATACGATGTCCGGCTGGTCTCGCGGGCCAGCGATACGCCGGCGGCGCTGGCCCGCATCGTCGGAAAGCACTGCGAGACCGGTGATATCGTCGTGCGCGACGCTTGGGTGCCCGGCGACCTGCGCCCCGGCGACTTGCTGGGAGTGGCGGCCACCGGCGCCTACTGCTATTCGCTCTCGAGTCGTTACAACATGATCGGCCGGCCCGCCGTGGTCGCCGTGCGTGCGGGGCGGTCCCGTCTGATCCTGCGCCGCGAGACGGTCGACGATCTGCTGAGTTTGGAGGTGAACCGTGCCCGGTGACGAAAAGCCGGTCGGCGTGGCGGTACTGGGTTTGGGCAACGTCGGTAGCGAGGTTGTCCGGATCATCGAGGACAGCGCGCAGGACCTCGCAGCTCGCGTCGGTGCACCCGTGGTGCTCCGCGGCGTCGGAGTGCGCCGCGTCGCCGACGATCGCGGCGTCCCGATCGAGCTGCTGACCGACAACGTCGAAGAGCTCGTCTCGCGCAAGGACGTCGACATCGTCGTGGAATTGATGGGGCCGGTGGAGCCGTCCCGTAAGGCGATCCTGTGCGCCCTCGAACACGGCAAGTCCGTCGTCACGGCGAACAAGGCGTTGCTGTCCACCTCCACCGGGGAATTGGCGCAGGCCGCTGAAAGCGCGCACGTCGACCTGTATTTCGAGGCGGCGGTCGCGGGCGCAATCCCGGTCATCCGCCCGCTCACCCAATCACTGGCGGGCGACACGGTGCACCGGGTGGCCGGCATCGTCAATGGCACCACGAACTACATCCTCTCGGAGATGGACAGCACCGGTGCCGACTACGAGAGCGCGCTGGCCGACGCGAGCGCGCTGGGCTACGCCGAGGCCGACCCCACCGCCGACGTCGAGGGCTACGACGCCGCGGCCAAGGCCGCGATTCTGGCATCCATCGCCTTCCACACCCGGGTGACCGCCGACGACGTCTACCGCGAAGGCATCACGGAGATCACCCCGGCCGACTTCGTGTCCGCACGGTCCCTGGGCTGCAACATCAAGCTGCTGTCCATCTGTGAGCGCATCACGGGTGACGATGGCCAGCAACGGGTTTCGGCCCGCGTCTACCCGGCGCTGGTGCCCATGTCGCATCCCCTGGCCACGGTCAACGGGGCATTCAACGCCGTTGTCGTCGAGGCCGAGGCCGCGGGGCGGCTGATGTTCTATGGCCAGGGGGCCGGGGGAGCGCCCACCGCATCGGCGGTGACCGGTGACTTGGTGATGGCCGCCCGCAACCGGGTGTTGGGCAGCCGTGGCCCGAGAGAGTCGAGGTATGCCCAACTGCCCATCGCACCAATGGGTTTCATCAATACCCGCTATTACGTCAGCATGAACGTCGCCGACAAGCCCGGCGTCTTGTCCTCGGTGGCGGCGGAATTCGCCAAGCGCGAGGTGAGCATCGCCGAGGTCCGCCAGGAAGGCGTGGTCGACGACGGCGGGCGACGGGTGGGAGCCCGGATCGTGGTGGTCACCCACACCGCCACCGACGCCGCGCTTTCCGAAACCGTCGATGCCCTCGCCGATTTGGACTCTGTGCACGGCGTGGCGAGCGTGCTGCGACTGGAAGGGACCAGCCTATGAGCGCCCCCCGGGCGACCCCGACGGCCACGCACCAGCCGTGGCCGGGCGTGATCGCGGCATACCGCGACCGGTTACCGGTCGGCGACGATTGGACGCCGGTCACGCTGCTCGAGGGCGGCACCCCGCTGATCGCCGCGACCCGGCTGTCGGAAAAGACCGGCTGCACGGTCCATCTCAAGGTCGAGGGCCTCAATCCCACCGGCTCCTTCAAGGACCGGGGCATGACGATGGCCGTCACCGACGCGTTGGCCCGCGGCCAGCAGGCGGTGTTGTGCGCGTCGACGGGAAACACCTCGGCCTCGGCGGCGGCATATGCCGCGCGCGCCGGGATCACGTGCGCGGTGCTGATACCGCAGGGCAAGATCGCGATGGGCAAGCTGGCGCAGGCGGTCATGCACGGCGCCAAGATCATCCAGATCGACGGCAACTTCGACGACTGCCTGGAACTCGCCCGCAAGATGGCCGCCGACTTCCCGACCATCTCGTTGGTGAACTCGGTGAACCCGGTGCGCATCGAGGGTCAGAAGACGGCGGCCTTCGAAATCGTCGACGCACTGGGCGCAGCACCGGACATACACGCCCTTCCCGTCGGCAACGCCGGCAACATCACCGCGTACTGGAAGGGCTACACCGAGTATCACCAAGCGGGTGTGATCGACAAGCTGCCCCGCATGCTGGGCACCCAGGCCGCCGGCGCGGCGCCGTTGGTATTGGGTGAACCGGTCAGCCACCCCGAAACCATTGCCACCGCAATCCGCATCGGCGCACCGGCGTCGTGGACCGCCGCGGTTGCGGCGCAGCAGCAATCCAACGGGCGGTTCCTGGCCGCCACCGACGAGGAGATTCTCGCGGCGTATCACCTGGTCGCCAGCTGCGAAGGCGTCTTCGTCGAGCCGGCCTCCGCCGCCAGCATCGCGGGGCTACTCAAGGCCATCGACGACGGTTGGGTCGCCCGCGGGTCGACGGTGGTGTGTACGGTGACCGGCAATGGCCTCAAGGATCCCGACACGGCGCTGCGGGACATGCCGAGCGTGTCCGCCTTGCCCGTCGATCCCGTGCTCGTCGTCGAGAAGTTGGGGCTGGCCTAGTGGTTAAGGCCTTTTGGTGAGCCAGATTCTGCCGGCCGGGCTGGTGGCGAGCGCCGTGGTGTCGGCGTCAAGCGCGAATCTCGGCCCGGGTTTCGACAGCATCGGCCTGGCCCTGAGCCTCATCGACGAGATCATCGTGGAGACAACGGATTCCGGCCTGACCGTCGAAGTCGAGGGGGAGGGCGCCGGGCAGGTGCCACTCGGTCCCGAGCATCTCGTGGTGCGCGCCGTCGAATGCGGGTTGCGCGCCGTAGGAGTCAAGGCCGCGGGCCTGGTGGTGCGCTGCCGCAACGCCATCCCGCATTCGTGTGGCCTGGGCTCCTCCGCGGCGGCGGTGGTCGGCGGCCTCGCGGCGGTGAACGGCCTTGTCGCACAAACGGATTCGATGCCGCTGACCGACGCTGAGCTGATCCAGCTGTCCTCCGAGTTCGAAGGTCATCCCGACAACGCCGCCGCGGCGGTCTTAGGTGGTGCGGTCGTGTCGTGGACCGACCGTGCGGGCGACGATGCCAAATACTCGGCCGTTCCGCTGCGACTTCACCCCGGCATCCATCTGTACTGCGCGATCCCCGAAGCGCGCTCATTGACCGCGGAGACCCGGGTGCTGTTACCCGCCCAGGTCAGCCACGACGATGCGACGTTCAACGTCAGCCGCGCCGCGTTGCTGGTGGTGGCGCTGACCGAGCGGCCGGATCTGTTGATGGCGGCCACCGAGGACGTGCTCCATCAACCCCAGCGCGCACCGGCGATGCCCGCCTCGTCGGAATATTTGCGACTGCTGCGGCGTAATAACGTGGTAGCGACACTTTCGGGGGCTGGGCCGTCGCTCATCGCACTGACTACAGAGCCGGAACTACCCTCGGAAGTGCTGGAGTACGGCGCCGCGAACGGATTTACCATCACCGAGATGACCGCCGGCGAAGCAGTTCGCTGGAGCCCGGGAGTCACGGTTCCCAGTTAATCCACAGCGTGGCCGGAGGGTTTGCTTGCTTCCGACAGGGATGCGGGTTATCCTCGGAGCCGTCCAGCAATCGCAGGATCTGCATCTGCATACATACTGCCTTGCCGCTAGGACAACACCAATTCTTCTCGTGAACGAGGTTCGCCGCTTACTCCGCCGATCAAGGCGATCACCGTTGCAGAGTCGATGATTGGTCGCACTCGGCAATTTGGCTGAATGCAACGAACCCCCATATCACGTGATCAACGGGGGAAGAAAGGAAATCCGTGACCGATACGGACCTGTTCACGGCGAGCGAAAGTACCGATGGCAGTCAGCCGTCGAATCCCGTGAACACAGACACGCCAGACGCCAAAAGCGAAGTCCCGGTTGGCTCCCTGTCCACCATGGTGCTACCCGAGCTGCGCGCGCTGGCTAACCGTGCCGGCGTCAAGGGGACGTCAGGCATGCGCAAAAACGAACTAATTGCAGCGATTCAGGAAATCAGGGGACAGGCCAACGGTGCGTCGGCCCCCACTGCCTCTCCTGACGCCGCCGACAAATCCGACACGACAACTGTCGAAGCGCCTGTCGCCGAAGGGGAACCCCAAGGGGAACAGAACGATTCGGCGACCGACGGCCCGCGCCGGGAACGGCGCGCCGCGACCCGTGACGCAGGATCGGGCACCCGCACCGCCGACGAGGCGGATCGCGAGGGCGTCCGCGACAGCAAGACCTCCGGCGAGGCCGAGAAGTCTGGCGAGGCCGACAAGCGTCAAGGGGGCCGACAGGACACCAAGACCGACGAGCGGGGGCAGGACGCCGGCGGCGACCAGCAAGCGTCGGGCGGCCAGCAGAATCGCGGCGGCTCGAACCAGCAAGACGACGACGGCGAGGGGCGTCAGGGCCGGCGGGGACGCCGGTTCCGCGAGCGCGACCGCCGGCGCCGCGGTGAACGAGGTGGCGACGGCGCCGACGCCGAACTGCGCGAGGACGACGTCGTTCAGCCGGTGGCCGGCATCCTTGACGTCCTCGACAATTACGCGTTCGTCCGCACCTCCGGCTACCTCGCCGGTCCGCACGACGTCTACGTCTCCATGAACATGGTCCGCAAGAACGGCCTGCGCCGCGGCGACGCGGTGACAGGCGCGGTTCGGGTGCCCCGCGAAGGCGAGCAGCCCAACCAGCGCCAGAAGTTCAACCCGCTGGTCCGCCTCGACACCATCAACGGCGGATCCGTCGAAGACGCCAAGAAGCGGCCCGATTTCTCCAAGCTGACGCCGTTGTACCCCAACCAGCGGCTGCGTCTGGAAACCACCCCGGACCGGCTCACCACCCGCGTCATCGACCTGATCATGCCGATCGGCAAGGGGCAGCGCGCGCTGATCGTGTCGCCGCCCAAGGCCGGTAAGACGACGATCCTGCAGGACATCGCCAACGCGATCACCAAGAACAACCCGGAATGCCACCTCATGGTCGTGCTCGTCGACGAGCGGCCGGAGGAGGTCACCGACATGCAGCGCTCGGTCAAGGGCGAGGTCATCGCGTCGACGTTCGACCGGCCGCCTTCGGACCACACCTCGGTCGCCGAGCTGGCGATCGAGCGTGCCAAGCGGCTCGTCGAGCAGGGCAAGGACGTCGTCGTGCTGCTGGACTCGATCACCCGCCTGGGGCGCGCTTACAACAACGCATCGCCCGCGTCGGGCCGCATCCTGTCCGGTGGTGTCGACTCCACCGCGCTGTATCCGCCCAAGCGCTTCCTGGGCGCCGCGCGCAACATCGAGGAAGGCGGGTCGCTGACCATCATCGCCACCGCGATGGTCGAGACGGGGTCCACCGGTGACACGGTCATCTTCGAGGAGTTCAAGGGCACCGGTAACGCCGAGCTCAAGCTGGACCGCAAGATCTCCGAACGCCGTGTCTTCCCCGCGGTCGACGTGAACCCGTCGGGCACCCGAAAGGACGAGCTGTTGCTCTCGCCCGACGAGTTCGGCATTGTGCACAAGCTTCGCCGCGTGCTGTCGGGGCTGGATTCCCACCAGGCCATCGATTTGCTGATGTCGCAGCTGCGCAAGACGAAGACCAACTACGAGTTCCTGGTTCAGGTGTCCAAGACGACGCCTGGATCCATGGATACCGACTAGCGGGCAGCTCGCGCGAGGCCGGCCGTGGCGGAAACGCTTCAGCAGCTGCTTCGCGAACGCCTGGACCAGGACACCCCGGCGCTGAAATGCGGCGAGCGGGTCTGGACCTGGCGCCAGCATCTTTCCGATGCGGCCGCCACCGCCGCGGCCCTGATCCGCGTCGCCGATCCGGACCGCCCGCTGCACGTCGGCACGCTCCTGGGTAATACCCCCGAGATGCTCACCGCCATGGCGGCGGCGGCATTGGGCGGGTACGTGCTCTGCGGGATCAATGACACCCGCCGTGGCGCCGCCCTGGCCAGGGACATCGTGCACGCGGACTGCCAGATCCTGCTCACCGATCCGGCGCACAAGGCAATGCTGGACGGTCTCGAGCTGCCCGGTGTGCGGGTGTTCGACGTGTCCGGTGAGGCCTGGCGGGCGCTGCTCGACGAGGCCGGGCCGCTGACTCCCTATCGCGAGGTCAGCGCTACCGACACGTTCATGATGATGTTCACCTCGGGCACCAGCGGCGACCCGAAGGCGGTGCAGGTCACCCATCTCACCGTGCTGTTCGCCGGCGCTACGCTGATCGCGCGGTTCGGGCTGGACGCGTCCGATGTCTGCTACATGGCGATGCCGCTGTTTCACGCCAACGCCCTATTCACCGGGTGGAGCGTGGCGGCGGGCGCCGGAGCGGCGATGGTTCCCGCCACCTTCTCGGCATCCCGGCTGCTGGCCGACCTGCGCCGCTACGGGGCCACCTTCATGAACTACGTCGGCAAACCACTGGCCTTTGTGCTCGCCACGCCCGAGCGGCCCGACGACCGCGACAACCCGCTGCGGGTCGCGGTCGGCAACGAGGCGAGCGATCGCGACATCGCCGAGTTCAGCCGTCGCTTCGACTGCACGGTGTGGGACGGCTTCGGCTCCACCGAGGGCGCCATCATCATCACTCGCGAGGACGGCTGCCCGCCCGGGTCGTTGGGCCGGGGTTTTCCCGGTGTCGCCATCTACAACCCGGACACCCTGGCCGAGTGTCCGGTCGCGACTTTCGGCGACGACGGCGCGCTCACCAACGCCGACGAGGCGATAGGGGAGCTGGTCAACACCACCGGCGCGGGATTGTTCGCCGGCTACTACAACGACCCGCAGGCCACCGACAGCCGACTTCGAAACGGCATGTTCTGGTCGGGCGATCTCGCCTACCGGGACGCCGACGGCTGGATCTACTTCGCCGGACGCAGCGGTGACTGGTTGCGCGTCGACGGGGAGAACATGACCACGGCGCCCATCGAGCGGATCCTGCAAAGGTTGACATCGGTCAGCCACGCGGCGGTCTATGCGGTACCCGACGAACAGGTCGGCGACCAGGTCATGGCGGCGATCGTGTTGCGCGACGGCGTCGCCCTGACGCCCGAGGAGTTCGGCCGGTTCCTGGCCGAACAGCCCGATCTATCCCCCAAGGCGTGGCCGCGGCATGTGTGGCTCACCGACCGACTGCCCACCACGGCGACCAACAAGATCATCAAGCGGGAGCTGGCCGCCCGCGGCACCAAGCCCGACGGCGGTGTGCTGTGGACGCGTATCGGAAAAACCGGCGTCTACAACCCGGCCTGATGCCGCCGGCGTCCCCGGGAATGCCGGCGCCCTGCTCGGCGTTTGGGCTGATGTAGGTTGACCTGGCATAATCGACGGTCGACTACCCCAAAGGACCAGATCAGGTCAATGGAGTTCGCGCCCGGTCCGGGCGGCCAACGATCAAAGAGGACACATGAAAGCTGACATTCACCCCGCGTACGAGGAGACCACGGTCCACTGCGGGTGCGGCAATACCTTCACCACCCGTAGCACCAAGCCCGGCGGCCACATCGTCGTCGAGGTCTGCTCGCAATGCCACCCGTTCTACACCGGCAAGCAGAAGATCCTGGACAGCGGCGGCCGGGTGGCGCGTTTCGAAAAGCGCTACGGCAAGCGCAAGGGCGGCGCCGCGGAGGCGGCCGCGCCGGAGCAGGCCGACAAATAGCTGGCTCACCGACGCCCGAACTGTGCTGATTTCGCACAGGCCGGGCGTCGGTTTGCGTTTGCGGGAGGAGGTGACATGACGCAGCCGGTGCAGACGATCGACGTGCTGCTCGCCGAGCATGCCGCCCTCGAGCAGCGGCTGGCCGATCCCGAGCTGCACAGCAATCCCGACGAGGCGCGCAAAGCCGGACGCCGGTTCGCCCGGCTGGCCCCGATCATCGCCACCTATAACAAGCTGGTGGCGGCCCGCGGTGATCTGGAGACCGCCCGCGAACTGGCCGCCGACGACGAGTCGTTCGCCGACGAGGTCACCGAACTGGAATCCCGGGTCGCTGAACTGGATACCCAACTCACCGACATGCTGGCGCCGCGCGACCCGCATGACGCCGACGACATCGTGCTGGAAGTCAAATCCGGTGAGGGCGGCGAAGAATCGGCACTGTTCGCCGCCGACCTGGCCAGGATGTACATCCGCTACGCCGAGCGGCACGGCTGGAACGTGACTGTCCTGGACGAAACCACGTCGGACCTCGGCGGCTACAAAGACGCGACGCTGGCTATTTCCAGCAAGGGCGACACGGCCGACGGCGTCTGGTCGCGAATGAAATTCGAGGGCGGCGTGCACCGGGTGCAGCGCGTCCCGGTGACGGAATCCCAAGGCCGCGTGCACACTTCGGCGGCGGGCGTGCTGGTCTATCCGGAGCCCGAGGAGGTCGGCGAGGTGCAGATCGACGAGTCGGATCTGCGCATCGACGTGTACCGCTCGTCCGGCAAGGGCGGGCAGGGCGTCAACACCACCGACTCCGCGGTGCGAATCACGCACCTGCCCACCGGGATCGTCGTCACCTGTCAAAACGAACGCTCCCAGCTGCAGAACAAAACCCGCGCGTTGCAGGTGCTGGCGGCGCGCCTGCAGGCGATCGCCGAGGAGCAGGCGCTGGCCGACGCGTCGGCGGACCGCGCGAGCCAGATCCGCACGGTAGACCGCAGCGAACGAATTCGCACCTACAACTTCCCGGAGAACCGGATCACGGATCACCGAATCGGTTACAAGTCACACAATCTCGACCAGGTGCTCGACGGCGACCTGGACGCGTTGTTCGACGCGCTGAGCGCCGCCGACAAGCAGTCGCGGTTGCAACAGGCATGACAGTCCTGCGGCGCGCAATCGACTCTGCTGCGGCGCAACTGGCCGAAGCGGGGATCGACTCTGCGCGTTTCGACGCGGAGGAATTGGCCGCGCATCTCGCGGGCACCGATCGCGGTCGGCTGAGCCTGGTCGAGTCCATCGACGACGAATTTCTCCCGCGTTACGCCGACGCCGTCGCCGCGCGCTCGCGGCGGGTTCCGCTGCAGCATCTCATCGGGACGGCGGCGTTTGGCCCGGTGCTGCTGCACGTCGGCCCCGGCGTCTTCATACCGCGCCCGGAGACGGAGTCGCTGTTCGCGTGGGCCTCCGCGCAGCCACTGGCCGCCCGACCGCTGATCGTCGATGTGTGCACCGGATCCGGCGCATTGGCCGTGGCGCTGGCCCGGCACCGTCCCGCCGCCCGGGTCATCGGTATCGACGACGACGAGGCCGCGCTCGACTACGCGCGCCACAACATCGAGGGCACCGAAGTCGAACTCGTCCGCGCCGATGTCACCGCATCGGGCCTGCTGCCCGAGTTGGACGGGCGGGTTGACCTACTCGTCGCGAACCCGCCCTACGTTCCCGACAGCGTCGTCCTGGAACCCGAAGTGGCCCAACATGATCCGCCGCACGCGGTGTTCGGCGGGCCGGACGGCATGACGGTGATCGCCGCCGTGGTGCGCCTCGCCGGGCGCTGGCTGGGCGTCGGTGGTCTGTTCGCCGTCGAGCACGATGACACCACGTCGTCGCGGACCGTCGAATTGGTGGAGAGCACAGGGCTTTTCGATGACGTCCAGGCGCGGCATGATCTGACCGGCAGGCCAAGGTTTGTGACGGCGCGCAGAAGGGGGATCCGTGGCTGAGGTATTCGACTGTGCCGACCCCGACCAGCGTTCGCTGGGAATCTCCTCGGCGGCGGGGGCGTTGAAGGGCGGCCGGCTGGTCGTCATGCCGACGGACACCGTGTACGGCATCGGTGCCGACGCGTTCGACGGCACCGCCGTGGCCGCGCTGCTCTCGGCGAAGGGCCGCGGCCGCGACATGCCGGTGGGGGTGCTGGTCGGCTCCTGGCACACGATCGAGGGGCTGGTCTACACGATGCCCGACGGCGCCCGCGAACTGATCCGCGCATTCTGGCCGGGCGCACTGAGTTTGGTAGTGACACAAGCGCCGTCGCTGCAGTGGGATCTCGGCGATGCCCGCGGAACCGTGATGCTGCGAATGCCGCTGCACCCCGTCGCCATCGAGCTGTTGCGTGAGGTCGGACCGATGGCGGTTTCCAGCGCCAACGTCTCCGGCCGCTCGCCGGCGGTGAACGCCGACGAAGCGCGCAACCAACTCGGCGACCTCGTCGACGTCTATCTCGACGCGGGCCCATCCGAGCAACAGGCCGCGTCCACGATCGTCGACCTGACCGGAGCCGCGCCGCGCATCCTGCGGGCGGGGCCGGTCAGCGCCGAACGGATCGCCGAAGTGCTCGGGACGGACCCGGGAAGCCTCATCGCCTAGCTCGGCGCGGTGGATCTCAGGTTGGTGCAGTACGGTCTCGACGTGTCCAGCGACCTAGCCAGCCTTGCCGGTGGCTTGTTCGCCCTGTCCGATCGCGGCGCCGGTGTCCCGCTGCGCGAGCTTGCCCTCGTCGGGCTGACCGCGGCCATCATCACCTACTTCGCCACCGGACCGGTGCGGGTACTGGCCACCCGATTGGGAGCGGTCGCCTATCCGCGGGAACGCGATGTGCACGTGACCCCGACCCCGCGGATGGGCGGGCTAGCCATGTTTGTCGGCGTTGTCAGCGCCGTCTTCCTGGCGTCGCAGCTTCCCGCGCTGACCCGCGGATTCGTCTATTCCACCGGAATGCCCGCGGTGCTGGTGGCCGGCGCGGTGATCATGGGCATCGGCCTGATCGACGACCGCTGGGGCCTGGATGCGCTGACCAAGTTCGCCGGCCAGATCACCGCGGCGAGCGTGCTGGTCACCATGGGCGTCGCATGGAGTGTCATCTATATCCCGTTGGGCGGTGTCGGCACGGTGGTCCTTGACCAGGCCTCGTCGATCCTGCTCACCCTGGCGCTGACCGTGTCGGTCGTCAACGCGATGAACTTCGTGGACGGGCTCGACGGGCTGGCCGCCGGGGTGGGTCTCATCATGGCGATGGCGATATGCATGTTCTCGGTAGGTCTGCTCCGCGACCACGGCGGTGACGTGCTGTTCTACCCGCCCGCGGTGATTTCGGTGGTGCTGGCGGGGGCCTGTCTGGGCTTTCTGCCGCACAACTTCCACCGGGCCAAGATCTTCATGGGCGACTCCGGCTCGATGCTGATCGGTTTGATGCTCGCCGCGGCATCCACGACGGCCGCCGGACCCATCTCGCAGAACGCCTACGGTGCTCGCGATGTGTTTGCTCTGCTGTCGCCCTTCCTGCTGGTGGTGGCGGTCATGTTCTTTCCGATGCTCGATCTGCTGCTGGCGATCGTGCGCCGGACCCGCGCCGGGCGCAGCGCGTTCAGCCCCGACAAGATGCACCTGCACCATCGGTTGCTGCAGATCGGTCATTCGCATCGCCGGGTGGTCCTGCTCATCTATCTATGGGTCGGCATCGTCGCGTTCGGCGCCGCGAGCACGATATTTTTCAACCCCCGCGATACCGGCGCGGTGATGCTGGGGGCCATCGTGGTGGCCGGGGTGGCGACGGCGATCCCGCTCCTGCGCCGCCGCGACGACTACGAAGACGAGGACTACGACAGCTAGTAGTAGTTTCGGTCGCCGTATGATACGGTGCTGGTAGAACCCCGAATTGAAGCCTCGAGGGTTGCCGGCCAGCCGGCCCGCCGGACGCTTATCCGGTCGCGCCGATTCACGACCGACAAAGGGAGCTACCCCTTGGGTGATTCCAGTGTGACGTGCGATACGCTCGGCGGGCCACCGATCGGTCGGTCGGGGGACTTCCGCTCCACTACCTGGGATTGAGGTGCTGCAGTGACGACACCAGCGCAGGACGCGCCGTTGGTGTTTCCCTCTGTTGCTTTCCGTCCGGTTCGGCTGTTTGTGATCAGCGCCGGGATCACCGCGCTGGCGATCCTGGCCGCCGGATTGTCGGGTCACCTCATGTTCGGCGTGTTCTTCGGCGTCGGGTTGCTGTTGGGTTTGCTCAACGCACTCCTGGTGCGGCGCTCGGTCGCCTCGATCACCGCGAAAGACCATCCACTGAAGAGCTCGATGGCCCTCAACTCGGCGACACGGTTGGCGATCATCACCGTGGTCGCGCTGATCATTGCCTACGTCTTCCGGCCGAACGGCTTGGGTGCGATGTTCGGACTGGCGCTCTTCCAGGTGCTGCTGGTCGCGTCGACCGCGCTGCCGGTCTGGAAGAAGCTGCGCACCGGCGAGCCGGCGGCGACCGGCTCGGATGCGGAAGGAGGGAGCACCAGCGATGACTGAGACGATCCTGGCCGGGTCCCAAATCGAGGTCGGCGAGCACACCACCGCGACCTGGCTCGGAATGACCGTCAACACCGACACCGTCCTGTCGACCGCGATCGCGGCGGTGATCGTGATCGCCCTGGCCTTCTTCCTGCGCGCCAAGATCACGTCGAGCGGCGTTCCCAGCGGAGTCCAGTTGTTCTGGGAGGCGCTCACCATCCAGATGCGCAACCAGATCGAGGCCGCCGTCGGGATGCGCATCGCGCCGTTCGTGCTGCCGCTGGCGGTCACGATCTTCGTGTTCATCCTGATCTCCAACTGGCTGTCGGTGCTGCCGCTGCAGTACACCGACAAATCCGGCCACACCACCGAGTTGCTCAAGTCGGCGGCGGCGGACATCAATTACGTTCTGGCGCTGGCTCTTTTCGTGTTCGTTTGCTATCACGTCGCCGGAATCTGGCGCCGCGGCATCGTCGGGCACCCCATCAAGGTGCTCAAGGGGCACGTGGCATTTCTGGCGCCGATCAACGTCGTCGAAGAGCTGGCGAAGCCGATCTCGTTGTCGCTCCGACTCTTTGGCAACATCTTCGCCGGCGGCATCTTGGTCGCCCTGATCGCGATGTTCCCGCCGTACATCATGTGGGCGCCCAACGCGATCTGGAAATCGTTCGACTTGTTCGTCGGGGCGATCCAGGCCTTCATCTTCTCGATTCTGACGATCTTGTACTTCAGCCAAGCCATGGAGCTCGAGGAGCACCATGACTGAAACCTGGTAGACCGCTACCAGATAGCCACCACATAAAGGAGGAAAGAATGGACCCCACTATCGCTGCCGGTGCTCTCATCGGCGGTGGAATCATCATGGGTGGCGGCGCAATCGGAGCCGGTATAGGTGACGGTATCGCCGGTAACGCGCTGGTTTCGGGTATCGCCCGGCAACCGGAGGCGCAGGGCCGGTTGTTCACGCCGTTCTTCATCACGGTCGGTCTGGTTGAGGCGGCCTACTTCATCAACCTGGCGTTCATGGCGTTGTTCGTCTTCGCCACCCCCGTCACGTAGTTCGGCTGTGATGGGTTGCAATGGGTGAAGTGAACCCTATGGTTTTGGCGGCCAGCCAGGTGGTAGCAGAGGGCGGCAAGGGTGGCAGTAACTTCCTCGTCCCCAACGGCACCTTCTTCTTTGTGCTGGCCATCTTCCTGATCGTGCTCGCCGTCATCGGCACCTTCGTGGTGCCGCCGATTCTGAAGGTGCTGCGCGAACGCGACGCCATGGTCGCCAAAACCGCTGCCGACAACAAGAAATCGGCCGAGCAGTTCGAAGCGGCGCAGGCCGATTACGAGGCGGCCATGAAGGAAGCCCGCGTGCAGGCATCGTCGTTCCGCGACGACGCGCGCGCGGACGGCCGCAAGGTCGTCGAAGACGCGCGGGCCCGTGCCGAGCAAGAGGTGATGTCGACGGTGCAGGTTGCCTCCGAGCAATTGAAACGGGAAAGGGACGCAGTGGAACTGGATCTGCGCGCCAACGTCGGAACGATGTCGGCGACCCTGGCCAGCCGGATCCTCGGCGTCGACGTGACGACCTCGGCCGCGACAAGGTAATCATCAATGTCGACCTTCATCGGACAATTAATCGGGTTCGCGGTCATCGTGTTCCTGGTGGTGCGGTACGTCGTGCCGCCGGTGCGTAACCTGATGACCGCCCGGCAGAGCGCGGTGCGCCAACAGCTGGAGGACTCGGCCGCGGCCGCCACCCGGTTGACCGAGTCGACCGAGGCACACAGCAAGGCCGTGGAAGCCGCCAAGGAAGAGGCGAAGCGGGTCGTCGAAGAGGCCAAGACGGACGCGGTACGCATCGCCGAGCAATTGCAGGCCCAGGCCGAGGTCGAGGCCGAACGCATCAAGGCGCAGGGCGCCAGCCAGATCGAGCTCATGCGGACCCAGCTCACCCGTCAGCTTCGCCTGGAGCTGGGCCACGAATCCGTGCGCCAGGCAGGCGAATTGGTGCGCAGCTATGTCGCCGATGCGGACCAGCAGGCGGCGACGGTCGACCGATTTCTCGACGAGCTCGACGAGATGGCGCCCGCATCGGCCCTGGTCGAGTACCCGCTGCTGAAGAAGATGCGCTCGGCCAGTCGGCTGGCGCTGGGCGACCTGTCGGAGCGGTTCAACGACCTGGCCAAGGACCTGGACAACAAGGGGCTCACCACGCTCTCGGCCGAGCTGGTGTCGGTAGCCCGAATGCTCGACCGCGAAATCGTTGTCACCCGCTATCTCACCGTGCCTGCCGAGGACGCGGGTCCCCGTGTCCGGCTGATCGAGCGGCTGGTATCCGGCAAGGTCGGTGACGCCACGCTCGACGTGCTGCGGTTGGCCGTCTCGGAGCATTGGTCCGCCAACTCCGATCTGGTCGATGCCATCGAGCACGTGTCACGGCAAGCGCTGCTGGAAGTCGCCGAGCGCGAGGATCGGGTCGATGACGTGGAAGACCAACTGTTCCGGTTTTCCCGCATCCTCGAGGCACAGCCCCGGCTCGGCATCCTGTTGGGCGACTACGCCGCCCCCGCCGAGGGACGGGTTGCGTTGCTGCGCAAGGTGCTTGACAGCGCAAGCGGCAGGGTCACCCCGATCGCGAGGGCGTTGCTCACCCAGACCGTCGAGCTGCTGAGGGGCCAGCCGGCCGAGGAGGCCATGAAGCTCCTGGCCGAAGTGGCGGTGGCGCGGCGCGGCGAAATCGTCGCGCAAGTCAGTGCCGCGGCCGAACTCAGCGACGCCCAGCGCACTCGCCTCACCGAAGTGCTCAGCCGCATCTACGGTCATCCGGTCACGGTGCATCTCCAGATCGACGCCGAACTGCTGGGTGGACTGCTCATCGCCGTGGCCGACGAGGTGATCGACGGTACGCTCGCGTCCCGTCTGGCCGCGGCCAAAGCCCAGCTACCCGACTAAAGCACCCGAACCACATCCCACGCGAACGACGATCAAGTAGGAAGAACGAAAAGCCATGGCAGAGTTGACAATCTCGGCTGACGACATCCAAAGCGCTGTCGAGGAGTACGTAGGCTCCTTCACCTCCGACACCTCCCGCGAGGAAGTCGGTACCGTCGTCGACGCCGGGGACGGCATCGCGCACGTCGAAGGTTTGCCGTCGGTCATGACCCAGGAGCTGCTCGAGTTCCCGGGCGGGGTGCTCGGTGTCGCGCTGAACCTCGACGAGCACAGCGTCGGCGCGGTGATCCTGGGTGAGTTCGAGAAAATCGAAGAAGGCCAACAGGTCAAGCGCACCGGCGAAGTGTTGTCGGTCCCGGTCGGCGACGCGTTCCTGGGCCGGGTCGTCAACCCGCTGGGCCAACCGATCGACGGGCGCGGCGACATCGACACCGACGTGCGGCGCGCGCTGGAAATCCAGGCGCCGTCGGTGGTGCAGCGTCAAGGCGTGAAAGAGCCGCTGCAGACCGGAATCAAGGCCATCGACGCGATGACCCCGATCGGCCGCGGCCAGCGTCAGCTGATCATCGGCGACCGCAAGACCGGCAAGACCGCGGTCTGCATCGACACCATCCTCAACCAGCGGCAGAACTGGGAGTCGGGCGACGAGCGCAAGCAGGTGCGTTGCGTATACGTCGCTATCGGTCAGAAGGGCACCACCATCGCGGCGGTCCGCCGCGCGCTGGAAGAGGGCGGCGCGATGGACTACACCACCATCGTCGCGGCGCCCGCGTCAGACTCCGCCGGCTTCAAATGGCTTGCGCCCTATACCGGTTCGGCAATCGCCCAGCACTGGATGTATGACGGCAAGCATGTGCTGATTGTCTTCGACGATCTGAGCAAGCAGGCCGAGGCGTACCGCGCGATCTCCTTGCTGCTGCGCCGCCCGCCGGGCCGCGAGGCCTACCCGGGCGACGTGTTCTACCTGCACTCGCGGCTGCTGGAGCGTTGCGCGAAGCTTTCCGATGACCTGGGCGGCGGCTCGCTGACCGGGCTGCCGATCATCGAGACGAAGGCCAACGACATCTCGGCCTACATCCCGACCAACGTCATCTCGATCACCGACGGGCAGTGCTTCCTCGAGTCCGACCTGTTCAACCAGGGCGTCCGGCCCGCCATCAACGTCGGCGTCTCGGTGTCCCGCGTCGGTGGCGCGGCACAGATCAAGGCCATGAAAGAGGTCGCGGGCTCGCTGCGTCTCGACCTGTCGCAGTACCGCGAGCTGGAATCGTTCGCGGCCTTCGCGTCCGACTTGGACGCCACGTCCAAGGCACAGCTGGATCGCGGCGAACGGCTGGTCGAGCTGCTCAAGCAACGGCAGTACCAGCCCATGCCGGTCGAGGAGCAGGTGGTCTCGATCTTCCTGGGCACCGGCGGCCACCTGGACTCCGTGCCCGTCGAAGACGTCAGGCGCTTCGAAACCGAGCTGCTGGACCACATGCGGGCCTCCGAGGAGAAGTTCCTGGCCGGGGTCCGCGACAGCCAGAAGCTCTCCGAAGAGGGCGAGAACCAGCTCACCGAGATCATCAAGCATTTCAAGAAGGGCTTCGCGGCCAGCGACGGCTCGTCCGTGGTGCCCGACGAGCACGTCGAGCCGATGGAAGAGGAGGAGCTGGAAAAGGAGTCGGTGCAAGTCAAAAAGGAGAAGCCCAAGGACCAGAAGGAATCCAAGGACTCCAAGAAGGACTCCAAGAAGGACTCCGGCAAGGACAAGAAGTAGCTAACGATGGCTGCCACACTTCGCGAATTACGCGGCCGCATTCGGTCGGCGGGGTCGATCAAAAAGATCACCAAGGCTCAGGAGATGATCGCGACATCGCGCATCGGCAAGGCGCAGACCCGCCTGGACTCCGCACGGCCATACGCATTCCAGATCACCTCGACGCTCACCACCCTGTCCGCCGAGGCCGCCCTGGATCACCCCTTGCTGGTCGAGCGCGCGGAACCGAAGCGGGCCGGCGTCCTGGTGGTGTCCTCCGACCGCGGTTTGTGTGGCGCGTACAACTCCAGCGTCTTTCGTCGCTCCGAGGAGCTGTTCTCCCTGCTACGGGAGGAAGGAAAGACGCCGGTTCTGTACACGGTGGGCCGTAAGGCGCTGAACTACTTCAAATTCCGCAACTGGGACATCACCGACTCGTGGACGGGATTCTCCGAGCAACCCAAGTACGAAAACGCCGCGGAGATCGGGTCCACTTTGGTCGATACCTTCATGAAGGGCGCGGGCGACGACGAGTCGGCAGACGACCAGGGCGACCAGGGGGTTGACGAACTGCACATCGTCTACTCGGAGTTCAAGTCGATGATGTCGCAGACGGCGGTGGCCCACCGGATCGCTCCGCTGGTGGTGGAGTACGTCGAGGAAGAACCCGAACTGCATACCCTGTATTCGTTTGAGCCCGATGCGACGACGCTGTTCGAAGCGTTGCTGCCGCGGTACCTGACCACCCGTGTGTACGCGGCGCTGTTGGAAGCCGCGGCATCGGAGCTGGCTTCCCGCCAACGTGCGATGAAGTCGGCCACCGACAACGCAGACGATTTGATCAAGGATCTGACGCTGATGGCGAACCGCGAGCGGCAGGCCCAGATCACCCAGGAGATCAGCGAAATCGTCGGCGGCGCAAACGCGCTGGCCGACGCTAAGTAGCACCACGAGGAAGAAGAAACATGACTGCCACTGACGAGAAGACCAAAGACGGCGGGAAGTCCGGGAACTCCGACACCAACGGCCGCGTGGTACGGGTCACCGGGCCCGTCGTCGACGTCGAGTTCCCGCGCGGCTCCGTCCCGGACCTGTTCAACGCGCTGAACGCCGACATCACCTTCGAGGAGCTCAAGAAGACCCTCACGCTCGAGGTTGCGCAGCACCTGGGCGACAACCTGGTGCGCACCATCTCGTTGCAGCCCACCGACGGCCTCGTGCGCGGCGTCGAGGTAACCGACAGCGGCAACTCGATCTCGGTGCCGGTCGGCGAGGGGGTCAAGGGCCATGTCTTCAACGCCCTCGGGTACTGCCTCGACAAGCCGGGGTACGGAGAAGAGTTCGACCACTGGTCGATTCACCGCAAACCCCCGGCGTTCGAAGAGCTCGAGCCCCGCACCGAGATGCTCGAGACGGGCCTGAAGGTCGTCGATCTGCTCACCCCCTACGTGCGTGGTGGCAAGATCGCGCTGTTCGGCGGCGCCGGCGTCGGCAAGACGGTGCTCATCCAGGAGATGATCAACCGTATTGCCCGAAACTTCGGTGGGACTTCGGTTTTCGCCGGGGTGGGGGAGCGCACCCGCGAGGGCAACGACCTGTGGGTCGAGCTCAAGGAAGCCGACGTGCTCAAGGACACCGCCCTGGTGTTCGGTCAGATGGACGAGCCGCCCGGCACCCGTATGCGGGTCGCGCTGTCGGCGTTGACAATGGCCGAGTGGTTCCGCGACGAGGCGGGCCAGGACGTTCTGCTGTTCATCGACAACATCTTCCGGTTCACCCAGGCGGGATCCGAGGTGTCGACCCTGCTCGGTCGTATGCCGTCGGCGGTGGGATACCAGCCCACGCTGGCCGACGAGATGGGCGAGCTGCAGGAGCGCATCACCTCGACGCGAGGCCGCTCGATTACGTCGATGCAAGCGGTGTACGTGCCCGCCGACGACTACACCGACCCGGCGCCGGCGACGACGTTCGCACACCTGGACGCCACCACGGAGCTCTCGCGTTCGGTGTTCTCCAAAGGCATCTTCCCCGCCGTCGACCCGCTGGCGTCGAGCTCGACCATCCTCGACCCGGGTGTCGTCGGTGACGAGCACTACCGCGTGGCGCAGGAAGTCATCCGAATCCTGCAGCGCTACAAGGACCTTCAGGACATCATTGCCATCCTCGGTATCGACGAGTTGTCCGAAGAGGACAAGCAGCTGGTGCAGCGCGCCCGGCGCATCGAGCGGTTCCTCTCGCAGAACATGATGGCGGCCGAACAGTTCACCGGTCAGCCGGGTTCGACGGTGCCGGTCAAGGAGACCATCGAGGCATTCGACAAGCTGACCAAGGGCGACTTCGACCACATACCCGAGCAGGCCTTCTTCCTGATCGGTGGGCTCGACGACTTGGCCAAGAAAGCCGAAAGCTTCGGCGCCAAGCTGGATTCCTGAGGCTGAATCGAAAGGCGTTGTGGCATGGCGGAATTGAATGTTGAGATCGTCGCCGTCGACCGAAAGATCTGGTCGGGCGAGGCGACGTTCCTGTTCACCCGCACCACCGTCGGCGAAATCGGCATCCTGCCCCGCCACATCCCGCTGGTGGCGCAACTGGTCGACGACGCCATGGTGCGCGTCGAACGGGAAGGCGAAGACGATCTGCGGATCGCGGTGGACGGTGGGTTCCTCTCGGTAACCGAGGAGACCGTCACCGTTCTCGCCGAATCAGCGGAGTTCGAGTCGGAGATCGACGAGGCCGCCGCGAAGGAAGATTCGGAGTCCGACGATCCCCGCATCGCCGCGAGGGGCCGCGCCAGACTGCGCGCCGTCGGCGCGATCGACTGACCGCCGATGAGCGCGCCCATGGTCGGCATGGTCGTGCTCGTCGTCCTGTTAGCGGCGGCCGTCGTTGCGTTGAGTTATCGGCTGTGGAAGCTGCGCCAGGGCGGCACGGCGGGAATCATGCGGGACATCCCCGCGGTGGGTGGTCACGGCTGGCGGCACGGCGTGATCCGCTACCGCGGGGGCGAGGCCGCGTTCTACCGGTTGTCCAGCCTGCGTTTGTGGCCCGATCGTCGGCTCAGCCGGCGCGGTGTGGAGATCGTGGCCCGGCGTGCGCCGCGTGGCGACGAGTTCGACATCATGACCGACGAGATCGTCGTCCTAGAACTGCGCGACACCACGCAGGACCGCAGGTCCGGTTATGAGCTCGCCCTGGATCAGGGCGCGTTGACCGCGTTCTTGTCGTGGCTGGAGTCCCGCCCGTCGCCGCGCGCGCGTCGTCGCAGCGTCTGAAACCCCGGCGGCCGAGCCGATTTGGCCGCTCGCCTCAGCCTCCGGGCGCGCCGCCGCCGGGTTTCCAGAGCACATCTCCGCCGGGGTTGGCCACCCGCGACAGAATGAAAAGCAGATCCGAGAGCCGGTTGAGGTATTTCGCCGGCAGCACGTTGACGCCCTCCGGGTGGGAATCGACCGCGGCCCACGCCGACCGCTCGGCCCGCCGTACCACCGTGCGAGCGACGTGCAGCAGCGCCGACAACGCCGAACCACCCGGTAGCACAAAGGAATTCAAGGCCGGCAACGGCTCGTTGTATGTGTCGCACCACCGTTCGAGCCGGTCCACGTAGGCCTGGGTTACGCGCAGCGGGGGGTATTCGGGAGTTTCCACGACGGGGGTAGACAGGTCGGCGCCGGCGTCGAACAGGTCGTTCTGGATCTGGCGCAAGACGTCCGCGATTTCGTTGTCCGGCTGACCCAGGGCGATCGCCACGCCGATCGCCGAGTTGGCCTCGTCGCAG
Source organism: Mycobacterium sp. IS-1264 (assembly GCF_001954195.1). Taxonomy (GTDB): domain Bacteria; phylum Actinomycetota; class Actinomycetes; order Mycobacteriales; family Mycobacteriaceae; genus Mycobacterium. The sequence continues at coordinate 61,919 of NZ_MBES01000052.1, forward strand.
TCGGCGTACGCCACCAGCCGGGGGTCGTTTTTCGAGACCCGCGAGAAGTCGCTCAATCCAGTGGTCCCGTCGTCGCCGGTTCGCGTATAGATCCGGGTCAGGTGTATTGCCATGACAAAACGGTACCGGCTGCCGGACTTGACCTGACTGACAAGCCGAAACCGCTTCACTAGACTGACGCGGGTGTCTGAGCGATTCGTGGTGACCGGCGGCAACCGGTTGTCAGGCGAAGTCGCTGTCGGAGGCGCCAAGAACAGCGTGCTCAAGCTCATGGCCGCGACGCTGCTGGCCGAAGGCACCAGCACCATCACCAATTGCCCCGACATCCTCGACGTGCCGCTGATGGCGGAGGTTTTGCGTGGTTTGGGGGCGACCGTCGAACTGGACGGCGACACCGCCCGAATCACCTCACCCGACGAACCGAAGTACGACGCCGACTTCGCGGCGGTGCGCCAGTTCCGGGCCTCGGTGTGCGTGCTGGGGCCGCTGGTCGGGCGATGCAAACGGGCCAGGGTCGCGCTGCCCGGTGGTGACGCGATCGGATCGCGTCCGCTCGACATGCACCAGGCGGGGCTGCGGCAGCTGGGCGCGCACTGCAACATCGAGCACGGATGCGTGGTCGCGCAGGCGGATGCACTGCGTGGCGCGGAGATTCAGTTGGAGTTTCCGTCGGTGGGGGCCACCGAGAACATCCTGATGGCCGCCGTCGTCGCCGAGGGTGTCACCACGATTCACAACGCCGCGCGGGAACCCGACGTGGTCGACCTGTGCACGATGTTGAACCAGATGGGCGCGCAGGTCGAAGGGGCCGGATCCCCGACGATGACCATCACCGGTGTTCCGCGACTTCATCCCACCGAGCACCGGGTGATCGGGGACCGCATCGTCGCGGCCACGTGGGGCATCGCCGCCGCCATGACTCGTGGGGACATCTCGGTGACGGGCGTTGACCCGGCGCATCTTCAGGTGGTGCTGCACAAATTGCACGACGCGGGCGCCACGGTCACCCAGACGGACAGCAGCTTCCGCGTGACCCAATACGAGCGTCCGAAGGCGGTCAACGTTGCGACGTTGCCGTTCCCGGGTTTCCCGACGGACCTGCAGCCGATGGCCATCGCCCTGGCGTCGATCGCCGACGGCACCTCGATGATCACGGAGAACGTTTTCGAAGCGCGCTTCCGGTTCGTCGAAGAGATGATCCGGCTCGGCGCGGACGCTCGCACCGACGGCCACCACGCCGTGGTGCGCGGCCTGCCACAACTTTCCAGCGCCCCGGTGTGGTGCTCGGACATCCGCGCCGGCGCCGGCCTGGTGCTCGCGGGGCTGGTCGCGGACGGCGACACCGAGGTGCACGACGTCTTCCACATCGACCGCGGCTACCCGCTGTTCGTGGAGAACCTGGCCATTTTGGGAGCCGAGATCGAACGGGTAGAGTAGTCGGAAGTTGTTGCCCAACAGGCGCGGTCGCCACTTGAAGCCGACCGAAACCGGGGCTTGACTCCTCTGCCGGACTTATATTAAGCTGGCAGGGTTGCCCCGAAGCGGGCGAAAACAAGCGTGAGTGTTGTTTGAGAACTCAATAGTGTGTTTGGTGGTTTTTATTTTTGTTGTTGTTTTTTGACCATACTTTGCACCCCCCGTGTGTGGGTATGGTCGTTTTTTGATGCCAGATATTGGCGTCTTGTCAGGTATCTCTGATTGTAAATTCACCTCGTTATCGAGGGGTTTTTGTTTGGAGAGTTTGATCCTGGCTCAGGACGAACGCTGGCGGCGTGCTTAACACATGCAAGTCGAACGGAAAGGCCCCTTCGGGGGTACTCGAGTGGCGAACGGGTGAGTAACACGTGGGTAATCTGCCCTGCACTTCGGGATAAGCCTGGGAAACTGGGTCTAATACCGGATAGGACCATTTAGCGCATGCTTTATGGTGGAAAGCTTTTGCGGTGTGGGATGGGCCCGCGGCCTATCAGCTTGTTGGTGGGGTGACGGCCTACCAAGGCGACGACGGGTAGCCGGCCTGAGAGGGTGTCCGGCCACACTGGGACTGAGATACGGCCCAGACTCCTACGGGAGGCAGCAGTGGGGAATATTGCACAATGGGCGCAAGCCTGATGCAGCGACGCCGCGTGGGGGATGACGGCCTTCGGGTTGTAAACCTCTTTCACCATCGACGAAGGTCCGGGTTTTCTCGGATTGACGGTAGGTGGAGAAGAAGCACCGGCCAACTACGTGCCAGCAGCCGCGGTAATACGTAGGGTGCGAGCGTTGTCCGGAATTACTGGGCGTAAAGAGCTCGTAGGTGGTTTGTCGCGTTGTTCGTGAAATCTCACGGCTTAACTGTGAGCGTGCGGGCGATACGGGCAGACTGGAGTACTGCAGGGGAGACTGGAATTCCTGGTGTAGCGGTGGAATGCGCAGATATCAGGAGGAACACCGGTGGCGAAGGCGGGTCTCTGGGCAGTAACTGACGCTGAGGAGCGAAAGCGTGGGGAGCGAACAGGATTAGATACCCTGGTAGTCCACGCCGTAAACGGTGGGTACTAGGTGTGGGTTTCCTTCCTTGGGATCCGTGCCGTAGCTAACGCATTAAGTACCCCGCCTGGGGAGTACGGCCGCAAGGCTAAAACTCAAAGGAATTGACGGGGGCCCGCACAAGCGGCGGAGCATGTGGATTAATTCGATGCAACGCGAAGAACCTTACCTGGGTTTGACATGCACAGGACGCGTCTAGAGATAGGCGTTCCCTTGTGGCCTGTGTGCAGGTGGTGCATGGCTGTCGTCAGCTCGTGTCGTGAGATGTTGGGTTAAGTCCCGCAACGAGCGCAACCCTTGTCTCATGTTGCCAGCGGGTAATGCCGGGGACTCGTGAGAGACTGCCGGGGTCAACTCGGAGGAAGGTGGGGATGACGTCAAGTCATCATGCCCCTTATGTCCAGGGCTTCACACATGCTACAATGGCCGGTACAAAGGGCTGCGATGCCGTAAGGTTAAGCGAATCCTTTTAAAGCCGGTCTCAGTTCGGATCGGGGTCTGCAACTCGACCCCGTGAAGTCGGAGTCGCTAGTAATCGCAGATCAGCAACGCTGCGGTGAATACGTTCCCGGGCCTTGTACACACCGCCCGTCACGTCATGAAAGTCGGTAACACCCGAAGCCAGTGGCCTAACCCTTGGGAGGGAGCTGTCGAAGGTGGGATCGGCGATTGGGACGAAGTCGTAACAAGGTAGCCGTACCGGAAGGTGCGGCTGGATCACCTCCTTTCTAAGGAGCACCACGAAAAGCACTCCAATTGGTGGGGTGCAAGCCGTGAGGGGTTTTCGTCTGTAGTGGACGAAAGCCGGGTGCACAACAGCAAACGACCGCCAGACACACTATTGGGCCCTGAGGCAACACTCCGGTTTATCTGAGTGGTGTCCCCCCATCTTGGTGGTGGGGTGTGGTGTTTGAGTATTGGATAGTGGTTGCGAGCATCTAAGGATGCGCTGCCCTCGTGGTGGCGTGTCCATAAATGTGTAATTTTTATCTTTGGTTTTTGTGTTAGTAAGTGTCTAAGGGCGCATGGTGAATGCCTTGGCATCGAGAGCCGATGAAGGACGTGGGAGGCTGCGATATGCCTCGGGGAGCTGTCAACCGAGCGTTGATCCGAGGATTTCCGAATGGGGAAACCCAGCACGAGTTATGTCGTGTTACCCGCATCTGAATATATAGGGTGCGGGAGGGAACGCGGGGAAGTGAAACATCTCAGTACCCGTAGGAAGAGAAAACAATTGTGATTCCGCTAGTAGTGGCGAGCGAACGCGGAACATGGCTAAACCGCACGCATGCGATACCGGGTAGGGGTTGTGTGTGCGGGGTTGTGGGATTGATACGTCTCAGCTCTACCTGGCTGAGGGGCAGTCAGAAAGTGTCGTAGTTAGCGGAAGTGGCCTGGGATGGTCCGCCATAGACGGTGAGAGCCCGGTACGCGAAAACCCGGCACCTGCCTTGTATCAACTCCCGAGTAGCAGCGGGCCCGTGGAATCCGCTGTGAATCTGCCGGGACCACCCGGTAAGCCTAAATACTTCTCGATGACCGATAGCGGATTAGTACCGTGAGGGAATGGTGAAAAGTACCCCGGGAGGGGAGTGAAAGAGTACCTGAAACCGTGTGCCTACAATCCGTCAGAGCCTCCTTGTGGGGTGATGGCGTGCCTTTTGAAGAATGAGCCTGCGAGTCAGGGACATGTCGCGAGGTTAACCCGTGTGGGGTAGCCGCAGCGAAAGCGAGTCTGAATAGGGCGTATCCCCGTAAGGGGTGTAGTGGCGTGTTCTGGACCCGAAGCGGAGTGATCTACCCATGGCCAGGGTGAAGCGCGGGTAAGACCGCGTGGAGGCCCGAACCCACTTAGGTTGAAGACTGAGGGGATGAGTTGTGGGTAGGGGTGAAAGGCCAATCAAACTCCGTGATAGCTGGTTCTCCCCGAAATGCATTTAGGTGCAGCGTTACGTGTTTCACCACGGAGGTAGAGCTACTGGATGGCCGATGGGCCCTACTAGGTTACTGACGTCAGCCAAACTCCGAATGCCGTGGTGTATAGCGTGGCAGTGAGACGGCGGGGGATAAGCTCCGTACGTCGAAAGGGAAACAGCCCAGATCGCCGGCTAAGGCCCCAAAGCGTGTGCTAAGTGGAAAAGGATGTGCAGTCGCAAAGACAACCAGGAGGTTGGCTTAGAAGCAGCCACCCTTGAAAGAGTGCGTAATAGCTCACTGGTCAAGTGATTGTGCGCCGACAATGTAGCGGGGCTCAAGCACACCGCCGAAGCCGCGACAACCGCAAGGTTGGGTAGGGGAGCGTCCCCCATTCCGCGAAGCCGCCGGGTGACCGGTGGTGGAGGGTGGGGGAGTGAGAATGCAGGCATGAGTAGCGATAAGGCAAGTGAGAACCTTGCCCGCCGTAAGACCAAGGGTTCCTGGGCCAGGCCAGTCCGCCCAGGGTGAGTCGGGACCTAAGGCGAGGCCGACAGGCGTAGTCGATGGACAACGGGTTGATATTCCCGTACCCGTGTGTGAGCGTCCCTGACGAATCAGCGGTACTAACCACCCAAATCCGGATCGACCATTCCCCTTCGGGGGCATGGAGTTTCGGGGCTGCGTGGGACCTTCGCTGGTAGTAGTCAAGCAATGGGGTGACGCAGGAAGGTAGCCGTACCAGTCAGTGGTAATACTGGGGCAAGCCTGTAGGGAGAGCGATAGGCAAATCCGTCGCTCACTAATCCTGAGAGGTGATGCATAGCCGGTTGAGGTGAATTCGGTGATCCTCTGCTGCCAAGAAAAGCCTCTAGCGAGCACACACACGGCCCGTACCCCAAACCAACACAGGTGGTCAGGTAGAGCATACCGAGGCGTACGAGATAACTATGGTTAAGGAACTCGGCAAAATGCCCCCGTAACTTCGGGAGAAGGGGGACCGGCATACCGTGAACAGCTTTTCGCTGGGAGCGGGAACCGGTCGCAGAAACCAGTGAGAAGCGACTGTTTACTAAAAACACAGGTCCGTGCGAAGTCGCAAGACGATGTATACGGACTGACGCCTGCCCGGTGCTGGAAGGTTAAGAGGACCCGTTAACCCGCAAGGGTGAAGCGGAGAATTTAAGCCCCAGTAAACGGCGGTGGTAACTATAACCATCCTAAGGTAGCGAAATTCCTTGTCGGGTAAGTTCCGACCTGCACGAATGGCGTAACGACTTCTCAACTGTCTCAACCATAGACTCGGCGAAATTGCACTACGAGTAAAGATGCTCGTTACGCGCGGCAGGACGAAAAGACCCCGGGACCTTCACTACAACTTGGTATTGGTGTTCGGTACGGTTTGTGTAGGATAGGTGGGAGACTTTGAAGCAGTTACGCCAGTAATTGTGGAGTCGTTGTTGAAATACCACTCTGATCGTATTGGACACCTAACGTCGAACCGTATATCCGGTTCACGGACAGTGCCTGGCGGGTAGTTTAACTGGGGCGGTTGCCTCCTAAAATGTAACGGAGGCGCCCAAAGGTTCCCTCAACCTGGACGGCAATCAGGTGTTGAGTGTAAATGCACAAGGGAGCTTGACTGCGAGACCTACAAGTCAAGCAGGGACGAAAGTCGGGATTAGTGATCCGGCACCCCCGAGTGGAAGGGGTGTCGCTCAACGGATAAAAGGTACCCCGGGGATAACAGGCTGATCTTCCCCAAGAGTCCATATCGACGGGATGGTTTGGCACCTCGATGTCGGCTCGTCGCATCCTGGGGCTGGAGCAGGTCCCAAGGGTTGGGCTGTTCGCCCATTAAAGCGGCACGCGAGCTGGGTTTAGAACGTCGTGAGACAGTTCGGTCTCTATCCGCCGCGCGCGTCAGAAACTTGAGGAAACCTGTCCCTAGTACGAGAGGACCGGGACGGACGAACCTCTGGTACACCAGTTGTCCCACCAGGGGCACCGCTGGATAGCCACGTTCGGACAGGATAACCGCTGAAAGCATCTAAGCGGGAAACCTTCTCCAAGATCAGGTTTCTCACCCTTTTAGAGGGATAAGGCCCCCCGCAGAACACGGGATCGATAGGCCAGACCTGGAAGCCCAGCAATGGGTGCAGGGAACTGGCACTAACCGGCCGAAAACTTACCAACACATATCGCAACCACGATCCAACGCCTGGCAGTAATGCCGTGGCGCACCACACCCCCCACCAATACATTTAAATAGAGTTACGGCGGCCACAGCGACAGGGAAACGCCCGGTCCCATCCCGAACCCGGAAGCTAAGCCTGTCAGCGCCGATGATACTGCCCCGTTAGGGTGGAAAAGTAGGACACCGCCGAACATACACAAAAACACCCCCGGCAACGGGGGTGTTTTTGCATTTGACGTCGGGTGCAACCTAGTCGAATAACGTCAAATTCGCCGACGTGCGTCTTTTCTCCAATTCCAGCAGGGTTCGCTTCCGATCCAGCCCGCCCCCGTACCCGGTGAGGCTGCCGCTGGCACCGATCACGCGATGGCAGGGAACGACGATCGCGATGGGATTGTGGCCGTTGGCCAATCCGACGGCGCGCGCGGCGCCGGGGGCGCCGATCTGTTCGGCGATTTCGCCGTACGACCTGGTTTCCCCGTACGGAATCGTCAGCAGCGCCTTCCACACCCGCTGCTGGAATTCGCTGCCCCGCAGATCCAGCTCGAGGTCGAAATCGGTGAGTTCGCCGGCGAAATAGGCGCCCAGTTGGTCGACGGCGTCAGTGAATGCTTTGGGGTCGGCTGACCAGTCCGTTCGTTTGGGCTCGTAGGTCTGATCGACCATCCGCAGGTTGGTCAACGCCGAGCCGTGCCCGGCCAACGTCAACGGGCCGATCGGGCTGTCGATGGTGCGGTAGCTGATCATGCAACCTCCTGAGGTGGCCAATGGTTCACCGGATGCTCGAGCGTGGTCCACAGGTGCTGGACGGCATAGGACCGCCAGGGTCGCCAGCGGGCACTGTGGTCGAGCAAGGTCCGTTCATCGCTGGGCAGGCCGAGCCGCTCGGCGGCGAGCCGAAGTCCCAGGTCGCTCGCCGGGAACGCATCCGGGTCGCCGAGGCCGCGCATCGCAATCACTTCGGCGGTCCAGGGGCCGATCCCCGGCAGGGCGAGCAATTGCCTTCGCGCGCTTTCCCATTCGCTTCCGCTGTCCAGCACGACGGTTCCGTCGGCGAGGCCGGCGATCAGGGCGCTGAGTGTGCGCTGTCTTGCCTTGGGGACCGCCAGATGGACGGGATCGATCTCGGCGAGCTCCTCGACGGACGGGAATGTATGAGTCAGTGTGCCCGCGGCATCGTCAAGGGGCCGGCCGTACGCGGCAACCAGCCGGGCGGTATGCGTGCGCGCGGCCTTGGTGGATACCTGCTGCCCGAGTACCGCGCGCACGGCGAGTTCGGCCTCGTCGACGGTGCGGGGAATGCGTTGTCCGGGCGCCTTGGCGACCACCGGGCACAGGTCGGGGTCGCGGCTGAGCGCGTCCACGACCGCTTCGGGATCGGCGTCGAGGTCCAGCAAGCGCCGGCAGCGGGCGATCGCGGTGGTGAGGTCGCGGAAGTCGTCGAGCACCAGCACGCAGCGGACGTGATCGACGGCCGGTGTCAGGGTGACCACGGCGCTGCCGGAGGGCAGCCGCAGGCTGCGCCGGTACGCACCGTCGCGGACCTCCTCGCAGCCGGGTACCGCGCCGGCGGCCAGGTGACCGAATGCGCCCTCGTAGGCGAACGGGGTGCGCACCGGAAGTCGAAGACTCACCGCCCCAGGCGAATTCGCATCGGACCGTCCCGCCGCCTGTTTGCGCAGCATCGTCGGTGTGCTCTCGAACACCAGCCGGACGGTGTCGTTGAACTGACGGATGCTGGAAAACCCGGCGGCGAATGCGACGTCGCCGAACGGCAGCTGTGTGGTCTCGATCAACACTCGGGCCGTCTGCGCCCGCTGCGCGCGGGCCAGCGCCAGCGGACCCGCGCCGAGCTCGGCCTGCAAAAGCCGCTCGAGCTGACGGGTGGTGTAACCGAGACGGGCGGCAAGGCCGCCGACGCCGTCACGGTCCACGGTGCCGTCGGCGATCAGCCGCATCGTGCGCGCGACGACGTCGCCGCGCACGTTCCATTCGGGCGAGCCCGGGGACGCGTCGGGGCGGCAGCGCTTGCAGGCCCGGAAGCCCGCCCGTTGCGCTGCCGCCGCGGTCGGGTAGAACCGCACGTTACGGGCAAAAGGAGGCCGCACCGGGCAGCTGGGCCGGCAGTAGATCCGCGTCGTCAGGACCGCGGTGACGAACCACCCGTCGAACCGGGCGTCCTTGGACTGGACCGCGCGGTAGCAGCGTTCGAAATCTTCGTGCACGCTTCAACAGTTACACCTGCCCGCCGACAAAACTGGCGGAAAACCGACATGGTGGTGGGCGCGCCGTGAACCCGAACGTCCGCAAAGGAGCCCTCATGACCGAGCCGCAACCCATCGCCCTGGAGAACTTCTCCCACGCGTGTATCGGCGTCTCCGACATGGAGAGGTCGTTGGCCTTCTACACGGCGGTGCTGGGCATGGATGTCGTTTTCGATGTCGAGCTGGAGGGAGCCGGACTCGACGCGGTGACGGGTGGCGCCGCACAGAACGGCCGCATGATCGGGGGGCTGATCGGCGGCGCGATGGTCGAGCTGCTCTTTCTCGGTAAACTGCCCGCTGCCCCGGCGGGGCCGCACCTTGGCTATACGAATATCTCGTTCCGCGTCGCCGACCTGGACGACGCGTACGAAACGCTGCGGCGTCAGCATCCCGGCGTGCGTACCGAGGCGGCGGTCGACATCGGTGGGGTGCGAATGTTCTTCGTCTACGACCCCGACGGCACCCCAGTCGAAATACTCGAGCTGCCCGCGGGCGCGCGCACCACGTTGGAGCTCTGGCGGCCTTAGCCTCCGGTCGGCACGGCCAACCGGACGGGATTGTCGTGGCCACGGAGCGTCACGGTGTCACCCAAAGACCAACGGGCACTTTCTTTTTCGCTTGCGGCCTGCAAGGTGTCGGCGGTTGCCAGCAATCGGCCCGGGTGCGACTTGGCCAGTTCGCACAGCCGGGCGGCCTCGTTGACCGGTTCGCCGATCACGGTGTATTCGAACCGTTCCTGCGCGCCGACGTTGCCCGCGACGACCTGGCCCGCCGCCACGCCGACGCCGGCGTCCAGGTCGGACATTTCGCTGGCAAGCCGCTTGCAGATGGCCCGGCTGGCGGCCAGCGCTTCGTCCTCGGGATTCTCCAGGCGATTCGGCGCGCCGAAGATGGCCAGCGACGCGTCGCCCTCGAACTTGTTGACCAGCCCGCAATGACGATCCACCTCCTCGACGACGATCGCGAAAAACCGGTTGAGGACCCGGACGACCTCGGCCGGGGGGTGGCTGGTCACCAATTGCGTGGAGCCGACGATATCGATGAAAACGACTGCGACATGGCGTTCTTCGCCGCCCAGTTTGGGCCGCTCGCGTTCCGCGGCCAGGGCGACTTCGCGGCCGACGTGCCGGCCGAAAAGGTCGCGCACGCGCTCGCGTTCACGCAAACCGTCGACCATTCGGTTGAAACCACGCTGCAGCTCACCGAGTTCGGTGCCGTCGAAAACCACCAGGTTGCCGCGAAGGTTGCCCTCCTCGACGCGCTGGAGGGCGGCGCGCACCACCCGCACCGGTGTCGCCGTCAGCCAGGCCAGGATCCACATCAGGACGCAACCGAAGATCAGCGTGGCCGAGGAAATGATCAGCACGCCGACCGCGAACTGGGTTTCGGTGAGATTACCCAGCAGCACCTCGAAGAATGCCAGGAGGGCGATGCCGATGACGGGCACGCCGGAGCCAAGGAACCAGACCATCATCGTCCGGCCCATGATTCCCGCTGTCAGCCGCCGCGGCGGTGGTCCCGCTTCAAGCGCCTGGGCGGCCACCGGCCGGAGCGCGAACTCGGCGAGCAGGTAACTACCGGTGGCGACCAGAACCCCGCAAAAGCTCACCCCGAACAGGAACCGCGGGATGAACAGGGTGTTGACGAGGCCGTAGGCAATCGTCGCCAGCACCGCACCGACCCCCCACAGCACGAGGTCCACCAGGGCGATTCGCCACGGCGCAATGAAAGTGTTGCGCTCGTCCTTACGAGTCGGAGCACGGCCCTCGATAGCCCACCGCAGTGCGAGTACGGTGCGCCGGGTAATCCAAAAGGCGCCCAGCGCGAACGCGACCGCGAGATAGGCCGGCACGGCTGCGAATGTGAGCCACGCCGGCGCGTCGTCGAACACGCTGGGTTCGGGAATGGCGACCGCCACCAATAGCAGAACGACCCCGACGCCGAGCAGGTTGGCCCCCAGTACGAGGACAGTCAGGATGATTTGGATGCGTACTCGCCGACGTCGCTGGCTCTCCGACACCTGGCCGAGAAGCAGGGAGCCGTAGGCAGGCGTTTCCGTCAGGCGCCCGCTCTGACGGGTCACCCTTTCCAGCACCCGGCCTATCCGTTGGGCCAGGGTCTTGTTGGCCGACATGGTGGCGCCAGCCTATTTGTCTGTCGCGCTCTAAGGTGAGTCGGGTGCGCCTCGTCATCGCCCAATGCACCGTCGACTACGTCGGCCGACTCACCGCCCATCTGCCATCCGCGCGCAGATTGCTGCTGTTCAAGGCCGACGGGTCGGTCAGCGTGCACGCCGATGACCGCGCATACAAGCCGCTGAACTGGATGAGTCCGCCGTGCTGGTTGAGCGAAGACGCCAGCGGCGAGGTGCCGGTGTGGGTGGTGGAGAACAAGGCGGGCGAGCAGCTGCGCATCACCGTCGAGCAGATCGAGCACGATTCCAGCCACGACCTCGGCGTCGACCCCGGTCTGGTGAAGGACGGCGTCGAGGCTCACCTGCAGGCACTGCTCGCTGAGCACGTTCAACTGCTGGGCGAGGGATACACGTTGGTTCGCCGGGAGTACATGACGGCGATCGGCCCCGTCGATCTGCTGTGCCGCGACGAACTCGGTGGTTCGGTCGCGGTGGAAATCAAGCGGCGCGGTGAGATTGACGGCGTGGAGCAGCTGACCCGCTATCTCGAATTGCTCAATCGTGACACCCTGCTGGCGCCGGTGAAAGGGGTGTTCGCCGCTCAGCAGATCAAGCCGCAGGCGCGAACGCTGGCCACCGATCGCGGGATCCGTTGCATAACACTGGATTACGACAAGATGCGCGGGATGGACAACGACGAGTACAGGCTGTTCTGATGTGTCCGCGCCGCAAACCGCCACCCCGACGACAGCCGGAAGGGCCGCCGGCAATGCTGCGTCGTATCGAAACAGGGTCGGATGGGTACGAGTACGAAGTGCGCCCGGTAGCCGCGGCTCGCGCCGTCAAGACCTACCGCTGTCCCGGATGTGACCACGAAATCCGTTCCGGCACTGCGCATGTGGTGGTGTGGCCGGCTGATTCACCCACGGCCGTCGAGGACCGGCGGCATTGGCACACGCCGTGCTGGACCAACCGCGCCAAGCGCGGCCCGACCCGAAAGTGGTCTTAGTCGCCGGGCTTTAGGAGGCCGGCTCCACCAACTCGATCAGGACGCCGCCTGCGTCCTTGGGGTGGATGAAGTTGATCCGCGAGTTTGCTGTGCCGCGCCGGGCTGCGTCGTAGACGAGTCGCACGCCCTGCTCACGCAGCTGCTCGCAGATGGTGTCCAGATCGCTGACCCGAACGGCCATCTGCTGAATGCCCGGCCCGCGCTTCTCCATGAACTTCGCGATCGTCGACGAGTCGTCGAGCGGGGCCATCAGCTGGAGCTGCGCGGTGGTACCGGGGACGGCCAGCATCGCCTCGCGAATTCCCTGGTCATCGTTGACTTCCTCGTGCACCAGGATCATGCCGAGGTGGTCGTGATACCAGGTGATTGCGGCGTCGAGGTCGGCGACCGCAATGCCGACGTGATCCAGGCCGGTCACCAAGGAGGTTGCCAGGAGGTGACGGGCGTCAACTTGATCGGTCGTCATCACATCACGGTAACGTGGCGGCAAAGATTGCGCATTTCCGGGGTGGCTGAATCGGCCGTCCGCGCACGCCTAGGAGGTAGCCATGACGACGTCGGTGATAGTTGCTGGAGCGCGGACACCCATCGGCAAGTTGATGGGTTCGCTGAAGGACTTCTCGGCCAGCGATCTCGGGGCCATCGCGATCGCCGGCGCGCTGGAGAAGGCCAAGGTGCCGGCGAGTGCGGTCGAATACGTGATCATGGGACAGGTGTTGACGGCCGGGGCCGGCCAGATGCCCGCCCGGCAGGCCGCGGTGGCGGCCGGCATCGGCTGGGACGTTCCGGCGCTGACCATCAACAAGATGTGCCTGTCCGGCATCGACGCCATCGCGCTGGCTGACCAGCTCATTCGTGCCGGCGAGTTCGACGTGGTGGTGGCCGGCGGCCAGGAATCGATGACGAAGGCCCCGCACCTGCTGATGGACAGCCGCGCCGGCTACAAGTACGGCGACGTGACGGTGCTGGACCACATGGCCTACGACGGCCTGCACGACGTGTTCACCGACCAGCCAATGGGAGCCCTCACCGAGCAGCGCAACGACGTCGACAAGTTCACCCGCGCCGAACAGGACGAGTTCGCTGCGCGGTCCCACCAAAAGGCGGCCGCGGCGTGGAAGGACGGCGTCTTCACCGACGAGGTTGTGCCGGTGAACATTCCGCAGCGCAAGGGTGATCCGCTGCAGTTCACCGAGGACGAGGGGATCCGCGCAAACACCACCGCCGAGTCTCTGGCCGGTCTCAAACCGGCGTTTCGCAGGGACGGCACCATCACCGCCGGTTCGGCGTCGCAGATCTCCGACGGCGCGGCCGCGGTGGTGGTGATGAACAAGGACAAAGCGCAGCAGCTGGGGCTCAGCTGGCTGGTCGAGATCGGTGCGCACGGTGTCGTCGCCGGGCCCGATTCGACGCTGCAGTCGCAGCCGGCCAACGCCATCAAGAAGGCACTCGCCCGCGAGGGCATCTCCGTTGATCAGCTCGACGTGGTCGAGATCAACGAGGCCTTCTCGGCGGTGGCGCTGGCGTCGACGCGCGAACTCGGCGTGAATCCCGACATCGTCAACGTCAACGGCGGCGCGATCGCGGTCGGCCATCCGATCGGCATGTCGGGCGCCCGGATCACCCTGCATGCGGCGCTGGAACTGGCGCGCCGCGGGTCCGGCTACGGCGTGGCGGCGCTCTGCGGGGCCGGTGGCCAGGGCGACGCGCTGATTCTGCGGGCCGGTTAGCTGGACCGGACGGCGTTGCTGGGACGCGTGCGGTGAGCGGCGGGTGTGATTTTCGTCATACGGGCCGCTCGAGGGCCTTTCGGGCGGCGATTTCGGCGGGGTTTTGCCCCGCATGAGCACCGCATGAGCGCCGCGGCCACCGGGTGGATCGGTAGCCGACGCACATGACAGACTTGACGGCGTGACTCGTCCGCGACCCTCGATCGGACCCGCTTTGAGTGGTGCGGTCGATCTGTCCGGCCTCAAACAACGAGCTCAACAGAACGCCTCGGCGGCCGGGCCGACGGCTGCGCCCGCGCCGGGCGCCACGGAGGTCACCGAGGCGAACTTCGAGAACGAAGTCCTGGTCCGCTCCGACGAAGTTCCCGTGGTCGTAGCGCTGTGGTCGCCCCGCAGCGATGCCTGCGTCCAGCTGGTCGACACGCTGGGTGGCCTCGCCTCCGAGGACGGCGGCACGTGGTCGCTGGCGACGGTCAACGTCGACGTGGCGCCGCGGGTGGCGCAGATATTCGGTGTCGAGGCGGTCCCCACCGTGGTGGCTTTGGCCGCCGGGCAGCCGATCTCCAGCTTCCAGGGCGCGCAGCCCGCCGATCAATTGCGTCGCTGGCTGGACTCGATACTGTCGGCGACGGCCGGCAAGCTCAAGGGCCCCAGCGGTTCCGAGGGACCCGCGGAAGTCGATCCCGAGTTGGCGGCGGCCCGGCAGCATCTCGAGGCAGGCGACTTCGAGGCCGCGAAGGCGTCCTATGAAGCGCTGTTGGAGACGAATCCCGGCAGCGTCGAGGCGAAGGCGGCGATCCGGCAGATCGACTTCCTCACTCGCGCAACGGCGCAGCGCCCGGACGCCGTCGCCGTTGCAGACGCCGCTCCGGACGATGTCGATGCGGCGTTCGCGGCCGCCGACGTGCAACTGCTCAACCAGGATGTGGGTGCGGCGTTCGCGCGCCTGATCGCGTTGGTGCGCAGCACATCCGGCGACGAGCGCACCAGGGTGCGTACGCGGCTGATCGAGCTGTTCGAACTCTTCGACCCGGCCGATCCCGAGGTGATCGCGGGTCGGCGCAACCTCGCCAACGCCCTTTACTGAGAGTCGTTGGGGCCCTTTATATTCAGGCGGGCTCCAGCCACAACGCCGACGTGGGCGGCAACACCATCACCGCCGAGGCCGGACGGCCATGCCACGGGTCCTCGGTTGCGTCGACGCCACCGAGATTTCCGATCCCCGACCCGTTGTAGACCGTCGCGTCGGTGTTGAGCACCTCGCGCCAGCGGCCCGCGCTAGGCAGCCCCAGCCGGTAGCCGCTGTGCTCGGAGCCCGCGAAGTTGAACACGCAGGCCATGACCGAACCGTCGTTGCCGTACCGCAAGAAGCTCAATACGTTGTTCGCTGAATCGTTGGCGTCGATCCAGGAATAGCCCTCGGGGGTGGTGTCCTGGCTCCATAGCGCCGGATGGGTGCGGTAGATGTCGTTGATGTCACCCACGAGGCGCAGCACGCCGTTGGAGAACCCCACCTCGTCCAGTTGCCACCAGTCCAGGCCGTTTTGCTCGGACCACTCGGCGCGCTGACCGAATTCCTGCCCCATGAACAGCAACTGCTTGCCCGGATGCGCCCACTGGTAGGCCAGCAGGCTGCGCAGGCCGGCGGCCTTGACGTGGTTGTTGCCCGGCATCCGCCCCCACAATGTGCCCTTGCCGTGCACCACCTCGTCGTGGCTGAGCGGCAGCACGTAGTTCTCGCTGAACGCGTAGAGCATCGAGAAGGTCATCTCGTGGTGGTGATAGCTGCGGTGAATGGGGTCGCGGCTGATGTAGTCCAGCGTGTCGTGCATCCAACCCATGTTCCATTTCATCGAAAAGCCCAGGCCGCCAAGGCTGGTCGGCCGTGTCACCCCCGGCCATGAGGTCGATTCCTCGGCGATCGTGACGATGCCCGGCGCCACCTTGTGTGCTGTGGCGTTCATCTCCTGTAGGAACTGCACCGCCTCCAGGTTCTCGCGCCCGCCGTAGATGTTGGGGGTCCAGCCGCCCTCCGGACGCGAATAGTCCAGGTAGAGCATCGACGCGACCGCGTCCACGCGTAAGCCGTCGATGTGGAATTCCTCGAGCCAGTACAACGCGTTGGCCACCAGGAAGTTGCGCACCTCCCGACGGCCGAAGTCGAACACGTAAGTGCCCCAGTCGAGTTGCTCCCCGCGTTTAGGATCGGAATGCTCGTACAACGGGGTGCCGTCGAACCGTCCCAGCGCCCATGCGTCCTTGGGGAAGTGCGCCGGCACCCAGTCCACGATGACGCCGATGCCGGCTTGATGCAGGGCGTCGACCAGCGCCCGGAAATCGTCGGGTGTCCCGAATCGCGATGTTGGCGCGTAGTACGACGTGACCTGATATCCCCAGGATCCGGCGAACGGGTGCTCGGCCACCGGGAGCAGCTCCACGTGGGTAAACCCATGTTCCACAACGTAATCCGTCAGTTCCCGGGCCAGCTGGCGGTAGCTGAGCCCGGGGCGCCACGAGCCGAGATGGACCTCGTAAGTGCTCATCGGCTCGAACACCGGGTTGCGCCGCGCACGCGCTGCCACCCACTCGTCGTCGGCCCACTGGTACTGGCTGACCGTCACACGCGATGCGGTGTGCGGCGGCACCTCGGTGGCAAAAGCGAACGGATCGGCCCGCTCGGTGACGACGCCGTCGGCGCCGTGCACGCGGAACTTGTACAACCCGTCGACGGGGAACCCCGGCCAGAACAACTCCCACACTCCGGACGAGCCCAGCACCCGCATCGGGGCGTCGGTGCCGGTCCAGCCGTTGAACTCGCCGATCAGGCTGACGCCCTTGGCGTTGGGGGCCCACACGGCGAACGACACCCCGTTGACGACACCGTCGGCCGTGGTGAACGAGCGGGGGTGGGCGCCAAGCACCTCCCAGAGCCGCTCGTGTCGGCCTTCGGCGAACAGATGCAGGTCCATTTCGCCCAGGGTGGGCAGGAATCGGTAGGCGTCGGCGACCGTGTACGGGGCGGAACCGTCGTAGCTGATCTGCAGTCGGTAGTCGATTAGGTCGACGAACGGCAGCGCCACGGCGAACAGACCCGAATCGATATGGCGCATCGGGAACCGGTCGTCACCGACGAGCGCGACGACCTCGGCGGCATGCGGACGGAACGCCCGGATGACGGTGTGGTCGCCGTACTCGTGGGCGCCCAGGATGCCGTGCGGGTTGTAGTGCGCCCCCGACACCAGGCGCGCAAGATCGGCGGGGTCGGGCGCTAGGTGCGCCCCGGCTAGTTGGTCAGCTCGGCTCACGTCCGCTCACCTCCTGCGTAGCAACGTAATTCGGGATTCGTACGGTATGAGCGGCATGTTGATGATGTGTGCGACCGCCTGAGCGGGGTCGATACGAACGTAATTCGCTTGCCCCCATTGGAATTCCTGGCCGGTAATCTCGTCGCGTACCCAAAAACGTTCGTACGGTTCCATACCCAATGCGGCCATGTCTAACCACAACGTGGCCTCCTCGGGCCCGAACGCGTTGAGGGTCACCACGACGAGCACGCAATCTCCGGTGGCCGGATCGAACTTGCTGTAGGCCATCAACGCGTCGTTGTCCACGCCGTGGAAGTGGATGGTGCGCAACTGCTGCAGCGCGGGATGCAGCCGGCGAATCGCGTTGAGCTGCTTGATGAGCGGCTCGAGTGATTTGCCTTCGGCGAGCGCGCCGGCATAGTCGCGGGGGCGCAATTCGTATTTCTCCGAATTCAGGTACTCCTCGCTGCCTTCCCGCACCGCACGGTGCTCGAACAGCTCGTAACCGGAATACATGCCCCACGCCGGGCTCATGGTCGCCGCCAGCACCGCGCGGATGGCGAACATGCCGGGGCCGTTGTGCTGCAGGATGGCGTGCAGGATGTCGGGGGTGTTGACGAAAAGATTCGGCCGGCGGAAGTCCGCGAGCGCGGCAATGTCGTCGCCGAATTCGGTGAGTTCCCATTTCGCGGTGCGCCAGGTGAAGTAGCTGTAGGACTGGGTGAAGCCGAGCTTAGCCAGCCCGTATTGGCGCGCCGGTGGGGTGAAAGCCTCCGAGAGAAACAGCACATCGGGGTCGGTGTCCTTGACCTGACCGATCAGCCAGGCCCAGAAGTCCGGCGGCTTGGTGTGCGGGTTGTCGACTCGAAAGAACTTGACGCCGTGGTCGATCCAGTGCCGGACCACGCGCAGCACTTCGTCGTAGAGCCCGGCGGGATCGTTGTCGAAGTTGAGCGGGTAGATGTCCTGGTACTTCTTCGGGGGATTCTCCGCATAGGCGATGGTGCCGTCCGGCAATTCGGTGAACCACTGCCGGTGATCGCGGGCCCACGGGTGGTCCGGTGCGCATTGCAGCGCCAGATCCAGCGCCACCTCCATGCCGAGATCGCGTGCGGCGGCGACGAAATCGTCGAAGTCGTCGATCGTCCCCAGCTGGGGGTGAATCGCGTCGTGGCCACCCTCGTCGCTGCCGATGGCCCACGGCGATCCCACGTCGCCGCGAGCGGCGGTCGGAGAGTTGTTGCGGCCCTTGCGATGTACCTTGCCGATCGGGTGGATCGGCGGCAGGTAGACGACGTCGAAACCCATCTCCGCGATGCGGGGCAGCTCGGCGGCGGCCGTGGCGAAGGTGCCGTGGACCGGTTTACCGGCGGCGTCCCACCCGCCGGTCGAGCGCGGAAACATCTCGTACCACGAGCCGAAGCGGGCCAGCGGCCGGTCCACCCAGATCCCGAATTGCTCGCCCCGGGTGACGATGTCGCGCAACGGATAGTCGGTCAGAAGTTCATCGATCTCGGGCGACAGGGCCAGCGCCGTGCGCGTCACCGGGTCCCCGCGGGTCCGCAGCGCCTTGGCGGCCGCCAGCAGCGGATCGCGACCCGCGCGCGGCACCCCGGTCGCGGCGCGCTCGAACAGCGCGGCACCGATCAACAGATCGTTGGACAGCTCGATTTCGCCCTGGCCGGCGTCCAGCTTGGCGACGAGTCCGTGCCGCCAGGTGTGGATCGGATCTCCCCACCCGTCGACGCGGAACGTCCACAGGCCCACCCGGTCGGGGGTGAATTGGCCGTGGAAAACGTACGGCTCCTGGCCCATCGTCATCCGAAGCTGCAGCGGCTTGACCCGTTCGGTCACCTTGGCGTCGCGTGCTGACACCGGCCGTTCCGGCGCCTGGACCGCCTTGATCCGGCGGGTCTCCGCTACCTGCGGATAGCGCGGCCCCAGGTATCGCACCACGAGGGTCGCCGCGACGGCCTCGTGGCCCTCACGCCACACCGTCGCACTGACCGGGACCATCTCACCGACCACGGCTTTGGCGGGGTAGGCGCCGCATGAAACGACGGGCTGGACGTTATCGATCTCGACACGACCGGGCACCACCACTCCGTTCCGATTGTGTGCGGCCAGACCGCGGAGTGCTGCGTCGCGGAATGCCTATCGTCGAAAAACTCTCCAATGGGGATGATTCTCTGCTCGGGAAGCATCTTTGCTGCCCAATAACTACCCGATACCCACCCTAGTGTCCGGCCACACACATGGGCCAAAAGCGGTGGCTGAGCTCGCCGTGCACACGGGCGATTCCTCAGTAAGGTAGAGACGCGTGAAAGCCCTCCGCCGCTTTACCGTCCGTGCTCACCTACCCGAGCGCCTTGCCGCGCTGGACCAGCTGTCGAACAACCTGCGGTGGTCGTGGGACAAGCCGACGCAGGATCTCTTCGCAACCATCGAGCCGACGTTGTGGGAGCGTTGCGGTCGAGACCCCGTTGCGCTGCTGGGTGCGGTGAAGCCGGCCCGGCTTGACGAGTTGGCGCTCGACGAAGGGTTCCTGTCTCGGCTCGACGAACTGGCCGCCGAGCTGAACGACTACCTCAGCCGTCCACTGTGGTATCAGCAACACCAACAGGCCGGGGCCGCGATGCCGGCTGCCGTCGCCTACTTCTCGATGGAGTTCGGCGTTGCCGAGGTGCTGCCCAATTACTCCGGCGGCCTGGGCATCCTCGCCGGTGACCACTTGAAGTCGGCCTCGGATCTCGGCGTGCCGCTGATCGCGGTGGGCCTGTACTACCGTTCCGGCTATTTCCGGCAGTCGCTGACGGCGGATGGCTGGCAGAACGAGACCTACCCCTCACTGGATCCGCAGGGCCTGCCGTTGCGGCTGTTGACCGACGCCACCGGCGATCCGGTGCTGGTCGAGTTGAGCCTGCCCGACTCGGCGCAGCTGCGGGCCCGGGTGTGGGTCGCGCAGGTGGGCCGCGTTCCGCTGCTGCTGCTGGATTCCGACGTGCCCGAGAACGAGCACGAACTGCGCAGCGTCACCGATCGCCTGTACGGCGGCGATCAGGAGCATCGGATGCGGCAGGAGATCCTGGCGGGTATCGGCGGGGTACGGGCGATCCGCGCGTTCACCGCCATCGAAGGGCTGCCCGCGCCTGAGGTCTTTCACATGAACGAGGGCCACGCGGGATTCCTCGGAGCCGAACGCATCCGCGAGCTGATCACCGATTCGGGATTGGATTTCGACACCGCGTTGGCCGTCGTGCGATCCAGCACCGTGTTCACCACGCACACCCCGGTGCCCGCCGGAATCGACCGCTTCCCCGTCGAGATGGTGCGGCTCTACTTCGACGACCATCTCGACGACGAACCCGATAAGAAGCGCGGCCCGAGCGCGCCCATGTTGCTGCCCGGCGTGTCGACGGCGCGGATCATCGCGCTCGGCGCCGAAGACGACCCGGAGAAGTTCAACATGGCCCACATGGGTCTGCGACTTGCCCAGCGCGCCAACGGTGTGTCGTTGCTGCACGGTCGGGTGAGCCGGGCCATGTTCAACGAGCTTTGGCCCGGATTCGACCCCGCCGAGGTACCCATCGGGTCGATCACCAACGGCGTGCACGCGCGCACGTGGGCGGCGCCGCAGTGGTTGCAGCTCGGCCGCGAGCTGGCGGGGTCGAACTCGTTCAGTGATCCCGGTGTCTGGTTGCGCCTGCAGGAGGTCGACGCCGGTCATCTGTGGTGGATCCGGTCACAACTACGGGCGCTGTTGGTCCAGGATGTCCGGGCGCGGCTGCGCCGGTCGTGGCTGGAACGCGGTGCCTCGGATGCCGAATTGAGCTGGATCGCAACCGCATTCGATCCCGACGTGCTCACCATCGGGTTCGCTCGGCGGGTTCCGACATACAAACGGCTGACGCTGATGCTGCGCGATCCGGACCGACTCGAACAGTTGTTGCTCGACGAACAACGACCGATTCAGCTGATCGTCGCCGGCAAATCGCACCCCGCCGACGACGGGGGCAAGGCGTTGATCCAGCAGGTGGTGCGCTTCGCCGACCGGCCCGAGGTGCGCCACCGCATCGCGTTCCTGCCCGACTACGACATGTCGATGGCCCGGCTGTTGTACTGGGGCTGCGACGTCTGGTTGAACAATCCGCTGCGGCCCCTGGAAGCTTGCGGCACCTCGGGCATGAAGAGCGCTCTCAACGGCGGTCTGAACCTGTCCATCCGCGACGGCTGGTGGGACGAATGGTACGACGGCGAAAACGGTTGGGAGATACCGTCTGCCGACGGGCTGACCGACGAGGCCCGTCGCGACGACCTGGAGTCCAGCGCGCTGTACAACCTGCTGGAGCAAGCGGTGGCACCGAAGTTCTACGAGCGCGACGAGCATGGGGTGCCGCCGCGGTGGATCGAAATGGTGCGCCACACCTTGCAGACGCTGGGCCCGAAAGTGCTGGCGTCGCGGATGGTGCGCGACTACGTCGAGAACTACTACACCCCGGCCGCGCAGTCGTTGCGAAGGACGGTCGCGCCGGTCGAGGGCGACGAGAGTGCCGGGGAGTTCGGCACCGCCCGTGAGCTGGCCGCCTACCGCAGGCGCGCCGAAGAAGCCTGGCCCAAGATCGATATCACCGACGTCGACAGCACCGGCCTGCCGGATACTCCGGTGCTGGGCTCGAAGCTGACCCTGACCGCGACCGTGCAATTGGCCGGGCTGGCACCCGACGAGGTCACCGTCCAGGCGTTGGTGGGCAGGGTGGACGCCGGCGACGCGTTGCAGGACCCGCTGACCGTCGAGATGTCGTATACCGGCACCGCCGAGGGGGGCAACCAGGTCTTCTCGACCACGATGACGCTGCCGCTGGCCGGCGCGCTCGGATACACGGTGCGGGTGCTGCCCAATCATCCGATGCTCGCCGCCGGCAACGAGCTCGGCCTGGTCACCCTGGCCCGTTAGCCGGCTCGGCGGTGCGCAGCCGCTCCAGCGCCGCGCGGACCTGCGCAGCGTCGGTGGTCTGCCAAAACGGCGGCAGCGAGGCGCGCAGGTAATCGCTGTAGCGGGCGGTGGCCATCCGCGAGTCGAGCACCGCGACGACGCCGCGGTCGGTGACGCGGCGCAACAGCCGTCCCGAGCCCTGCGCGAGCAGCAGCGCCGCGTGGCTGGCGGCGACGGCCATGAAGCCGTTGCCCCCGCGCGCGGCGACGGCGCGCTGGCGAGCGCCCAGCAGCGGGTCGTCGGGCCGGGGGAACGGTATGCGGTCGATCATCACCAGCGACAGCGACGGGCCCGGCACGTCGACGCCCTGCCATAGCGACAGCGTGCCGAACAGCGAAGTCTCGGCGTCGGCGCTGAATTGCTCGACGAGCGCGGAGGTGCTGTCGTCGCCCTGGCACAGGACCGGGGTCGGCAGCCGTTCGCGCATGGCCTCGGCGGCGGCCCGGGCGGCCCGCATCGATGAGAACAATCCCAGCGTGCGCCCGCCGGCCGCGGTGATGAGGTCGGCGATCTCGGTCAGTTGCTCGGCCGAGCCGGCGCCGTCGCGTCCCGGCGGTGGCAGATGGGCCGCGACGTAGAGGATGCCCGCCTTGGCGTGGTGGAAAGGCGATCCGACGTCAAGGCCGCGCCAGCGCGGGTATTCGCCGGAGTCCGGTCCGGCCAGCCCCCACGCGGTCGCCATCGCGTCGAAGGAGCCGCCAACCGTCAGGGTCGCCGACGTCAACACGGTCGTCGACCGCGCGAACACCCGATCGCGCAGCAACGCGGCGACCGACAGCGGCGCCACCCGCAGCACCGGGCGCGGCGAACCGCGATTGTCCTCGTGATCCAGCCAGACCACGTCCGTGCGATCGGGGATCGCGGGAGCGAAGGAGGCCAGGACACGCGACGCCGTATCGGATATTTCGCTCAGCGCGGCAACCGCTTCGGCGCGCGCCGCGGCGGCCTTGGCGTCGCTGGTGGTGTCGATCGCCGAGCGTGCCGCAGCGGCGCCATCGCGCAGCGCGGCCAGATAGGTCGCCATCTCGTCGTCCAGATGGTCGATGCGGCCCGGTGTTGCGTCGTGGATCGCTGCCCCGAAGTTGGCCGATGCCGCTTCCAGCCGCTGGGTTATCTCGGGATCCACCAGCCGGGCGATCCGCCGGGATGCAACACCGAGCGTGGCCGGCGTCAGCTCCGCGGTGGCCACCGACGTCACCCGGTCAACGAGCTCGTGCGCCTCGTCGACCACCAACAGCGCGTGCTCGGGCAGCACCGCCGATTCGGCAACCGCATCGATGGCCAGCAAGGCGTGGTTGGTGACGACGACGTCGGCGCGGCCGGCCGTCGCGCGCGCCCGTTCCGAAAAGCACTCGGTGCCGAACGGGCAGCGGGCCACGCCGAGGCACTCCCGCGCGGACACGCTGACCTGCGACCAGGATCGGTCCGGCACACCGGGTTTGAGGTCGTCGCGGTCACCGGTGTCGGTCGTCGAGGCCCAGGCGGTGAGCCGCTGCACGTCGCGGCCCAGCGCGGTGACCGCCACCGCGTCGAAGAGCTCGTCCTGCGGTTCGTCGGACCCGTCGGCGGCGGCACCGTTATGGATCTTGTTCAGGCACAGGTAGTTTCGTCGCCCCTTCAGCAGCGCGAACCGCGGCGGGCGCGGCAGCGCGTCGGTGAGCGAATCGGCCAGCCGGGGCAGGTCGCGATCGACGAGTTGGCGCTGCAGCGCGATCGTGGCGGTCGACACGACGACGGGGCCGTCCTCGTTGACGGCGCGGACGATCGCGGGAACCAAATACGCCAGCGACTTCCCGGTGCCGGTGCCCGCCTGCACGACGAGGTGCTCGCCGGTTTCGAAGGCCCGCGCGACGGCGTCGGCCATTTCCTGCTGTCCGCTGCGTTCGCTGCCGCCGAGCGCAGCCACCGCGGTGGCCAGCAACTCGGGCACGGATGCTTCCGGCATGGCTCAGAAGCCGACCCGCACGGTCGGGATCGCCGGATCGCCGTGCGCCAATTTCAGCCCCTCCCACGGCAGGCTGCGCAGCCCGGACGCCACCAGGTCCCGGGCGGCGGCCAGCGCCCCGCGACCCGTTTCGGTCACCGCCTCCCCGCCGCGCACCAGCGGGACCGTCAGCACCCGGAACGGCTCGGTGGCTTCCGGCGGATTGCCGGCCGGGTACAGCACCTCCTCGGTGATCGTGCCGGTGGGGCGGCAGCGCCGCAGCGCCTCTTTGTGGCCGCCGTCGGATTCCTTGTGGGCGCTGCGCTTGTGCACCGGCATGCCGTCCACCTCGACCAACTTGTAGACCATGCTCGCGGTGGGTGCGCCCGAGCCGGTGACCAGTGACGTGCCGACGCCGTAGCTGTCCACCGGCTCGGCGCGCAACGCGGCGATGGAGAACTCGTCGAGGTCGCCGGACACCACGATGCTGGTCCGGGTCGCGCCCAGCTGGTCGAGTTGCTGGCGCACCTGGCGGGCCAGCACGCCCAGCTCACCGGAGTCGAGGCGCACCCCACCCAGCTCGGCACCGGCGGCGGCCACGGCAGTGGCCACGCCGGTCGTCACGTCGTAGGTGTCCACCAGCAGCGTGGTTTGCGCGCCCAGCGCGTCGACCTGGGCACGAAATGCGGCGACTTCGTCGGGCCCGTCCCGCCGGGTGTGCAGCATCGTGAAAGCGTGTGCCGCGGTGCCCTCCGTGGGGATCCCGTATTGCCGTTCGGCTTCCAGGTTGGACGTCGCGGTAAACCCGGCGATATAGGCGGCGCGCGCCGCCGCCACCGCCGCGCGTTCGTGGGTTCGCCGTGATCCCATCTCGATCAGCGGTCGGTCCTGCGCGGCGCTGACCATTCGCGCCGCCGCGGAGGCGATAGCGGTGTCGTGGTTGAAGATCGACAGCGCCAGCGTTTCGAGCACCACGCATTCGGCGAAGCTGCCGCTCACGGACAACACCGGCGAACCGGGAAAGTACAGCTCGCCTTCGGCGTAGCCGTCGATATCGCCGCCGAAGCGGAAATCGCGGAGGTAGCGCAGCGTGTCGTCGTCCAGGAATTGCGCCAGCAGCTGGCACGCGTCGTCGTCAAACCTGAACTGCGGCAACACTTCCAGCAGCCGGCCGGTGCCGGCGACCACGCCGTAGCGGCGACCCTCGGGCAGGCGGCGGGCGAACAGTTCGAACGTGGTCCGGCGATGCGCGGTGCCATCGCGCAGCGCCGCCGCCAGCATGGTCAACTCGTATTTGTCGGTTAGCAGCCCAGCGAGGGCCGGGTCGTTCATTCCGTAAAGGTAACGGCTGGCTGCGAGCGAGCCGTCTCTCGGTATCGTGGAGGCCATGGTTGTTGCGTCAGCACCCACCAAGCCTGGCACTACCGGACAACGCGAGTCCGCTCCGGCCCACGTCACGGCCAGTCCCTGGGTCACCATCGTCTGGGACGACCCGGTCAACCTGATGACCTACGTGACGTATGTATTCCAGAAGTTGTTCGGATACAGCGAGCCGCATGCCACCAAGCTGATGCTGCAGGTGCACAACGAGGGCAAGGCGGTGGTGTCCGCGGGCAGCCGGGAGTCCATGGAAGTCGACGTGTCCAAACTGCACGCCGCCGGTTTGTGGGCGACGATGCAGCAGGACCGCTGAGATTCGAGGGCACCCGGGATTCCGCGTGCGCAAATGGAAGCGCGTCGAGACCGCAAACGGTCCCCGTTTTCGGTCCGCCTTGGCTCCCCATGAGGCGGACCTGCTCAAGAACCTCGTCACCGCGATGATCGGTTTGCTCGACGAGCGCGAATCTTCTTCGCCGGCAGACGAACTCGAAGAGATCACCGGTATCAAGACCGGAAACTCCGAACGGCCGCGGGAGTCGACGCTGCGGCGGCTGCTGCCCGATTTCTACAAATCCGATCAGGACGACGCCGCGGCCGATGCGTCCGAAGGCCTCAACGCCGCGCTGCGCAGCCTGCACGAGCCGGAGATCATCAACGCCAAACGTGTTGCCGCACAGGAGTTGTTGGACACGCTGCCGGCCGAAGGCGGCCGGTTCGAACTGACCGAGGACGGCGCCAACGCATGGATCGCGGCGGTCAACGACATTCGGCTGACGCTGGGCGTCCTGCTCGAAATCGGGCCCGAGGGCCCAGATCGCCTGCCATCGGACCATCCGTTGGCCGCGCATTACGACGTGTATCAGTGGCTGACCGTCCTGCAGGAATATCTGGTCCTGGTGCTGATGGGGCGGCCGGCCGGATGAACTCCGTCACGGACGTCGGGGGAATCCGCGTCGGCCACTACCAGCGACTGGATCCCGACGCGTCCTTGGGCGCCGGTTGGGCATGCGGCGTGAGCGTCGTGTTGACCCCGCCCGGGACGGTCGGCGCCGTCGATTGCCGCGGTGGCGCGCCCGGCACGCGCGAGAGCGATCTGCTGGATCCGGTCAACACCGTGCGATTCGTCGACGCGGTGTTGCTCGCCGGTGGCAGCGCCTACGGCCTCGCCGCCGCCGACGGCGTCATGCGCTGGCTCGAGGAACACGAGCGCGGCGTGGCGATGGAGGGCGGCGTGGTGCCAATCGTGCCCGCGGCGGTGATCTTCGACCTGCCGGTCGGTGGCTGGGACCGGCGGCCGGACGCCGAGTTCGGCTACCAGGCGGCGCTCGCCGCGAGCGACGAAGGGGTGTCGGTCGGGACCGTCGGCGCTGGGGTCGGGGCGCGCGCCGGTGTGCTCAAGGGCGGCATCGGGACCGCCTCGACGACACTGCCGTCCGGCGTGACGGTCGGCGCCCTCGTCGCGGTGAACTGCGCGGGCGACGTCGTCGACCGGGCCACCGGTCTCCCGTGGATGGCGGCGCTGACCGAGGAGTTCGCCCTGCGGCCGCCGCCGGCCGACCAGATCGACGCGTTCGCCCGGCTGCCGTCGCCGTTGAGCCCGCTGAATACCACGATCGCGGTGGTGGCCACCGACGCCGCGCTGACCCCGGCGGGCTGCCGGCGTGTCGCGATCGCCGCCCATGACGGCCTGGCCCGCACCATCCGGCCGGCACACACACCGCTGGACGGCGACACCGTGTTCGCGCTGGCTACCGGGGCCGTCGAGGTGGCGCCGGCGGTCGGCTCGACACCACCGCCCGCCGCATTTTCGCCGGAGACCGCGCTGACCACCGAGGTGGGCGCGGCCGCGGCCGATTGCCTGGCGCGCGCCGTGCTGGTCGGGGTGCTGGCCGCGGAGTCGGTGGCCGGAATACCCACCTACCGCGGCATGTTGCCCGGAGCATTCGGCCCCTAGCGGAAAGGGAAAGGTTGACGTGCTGGTGATCCGTGCCGACCTGGTGGACGCCATGGTCGCCCACGCGCGTCGTGACCACCCCGACGAAGCCTGCGGGGTGCTGGCCGGCCCGGACGGCTCGGATCGTCCGGAGCGGCACATCGCGATGGTCAACGCCGAACGTTCGCCGACGTTTTACCGCTTCGACGCGCACGAGCAGCTGAAGGTGTGGCGGGCGATGGACGATGCCGACGAGGTCCCGGTCGTCATCTATCACTCACACACCGCGACCGAGGCTTACCCGAGCCGCACCGACGTGAAGCTGGCCGCCGAGCCGGACGCGCACTACGTGCTGGTGTCCACCCGTGACCCCGACCGCCACGAGCTGCGCAGCTATCGCATCGTCGACGGCGTCGTCACCGAAGAACCTGTCGATATCGTCGAGCAGTACTGAACACAGTTCGAGAAAGGCCCGCATGAGCGTCACCGTGTCCATCCCAACCATCCTCCGGCCGCACACCGGCGGCGAGAAGCGCGTCTCGGCGAGCGGTGACACGCTGGGCGCCATCATCAGCGACCTGGAGGCCAACTACTCCGGCATCTCCGAGCGGCTGATCGACTCCGACAATCCGGGCAAGCTGCATCGCTTCGTGAACATCTACGTCAACGACGAGGACGTGCGGTTCTCCGGCGGCCTTGACACCACGGTCGCCGACGGCGACTCGGTGACCATCCTGCCCGCGGTGGCGGGCGGGTAACCGGGGCGCATGACGCGTTACGACTCGCTGCTGGCCGCGCTGGGCAACACGCCGCTGGTCGGCCTGTCGCGGCTCTCACCGCGCTGGAGCGACGGGCCGGACGGGCCGCACGTGCGGCTGTGGGCCAAGCTCGAGGACCGGAACCCGACCGGCTCGATCAAGGACCGCCCTGCGCTGCGGATGATCGAACGGGCCGAAGAGGACGGGCTACTGGCGCCCGGCGCGACGATCCTCGAGCCCACTAGCGGCAACACCGGCATCTCGCTGGCGATGGCGGCCCGGCTGAAGGGCTACCAGCTGATCTGCGTGATGCCAGAGAACACGTCCGTCGAACGGCGTCAGCTGCTCGAGCTCTACGGCGCGCGGATCATCTTCTCGCCGGCCGAGGGCGGGTCGAACACGGCGGTGGCGACCGCCAAGGAGCTGGCCGCGGCAAATCCGTCGTGGGTGATGCTCTATCAGTACGGCAACCCCGCCAACACCGATTCGCACTACCGCGGCACCGGGCCCGAGCTGCTGGCCGACCTGCCCGAGATCACCCACTTCGTGGCCGGCCTGGGCACCACCGGCACCCTGATGGGCACCGGGCGGTTCCTGCGCGAGCGCGTTCCCGACGTCAAGATCGTGGCCGCCGAACCCCGCTACGGCGAAGGCGTGTACGCGCTGCGCAACATCGACGAGGGATTCGTGCCCGAACTCTATGACCCCGACGTATTGACCGCCCGCTACTCGGTCGGCGCGGCCGACGCGATCCGTCGCACCCGCGAGCTGGTGGACTCCGAAGGAATCTTTGCGGGCATCTCGACCGGAGCGGTGCTGCATGCGGCGCTGGGCATCGCCCGAAAGGCGTTCAACGACGGTGCGCGCGCCGACATCGCCTTCGTGGTGGCCGACGCCGGCTGGAAGTATCTGTCCACCGGCGCCTATGCCGGTAGCCTGGACGATGCCGAAAACGCTCTGGAAGGGCAGCTATGGGCATGACCGGCCCCGCCGGGAACCGAACACCGGCGACGGGTTCCAAGAAGCGGCCCGACTGGATGGTGGGCGGCGCCACGATCGTCACGTTCGTGGCTTTGCTGTACGTCATCGAGCTGATCGATCAGCTGATGCACCATTCGCTGGACCGCAACGGCATCAGGCCGCTGGAAGCCGACGGGCTGTGGGGGATCATCTGGGCGCCGTTCCTGCACGCGAGCTGGACGCACCTGCTGGCCAACACCGTCCCGGCGTTAGTGCTCGGCTTCCTGATGACGCTCGCCGGCCTGTCCCGGTTCGTCTGGGCCACCGCCATCGTGTGGATCGTCGGCGGCTTCGGCACCTGGCTGATCGGCAACTGGGGCGGCTGTCGTTTCGAGTCCGACCACATCGGGGCCTCCGGCCTGATCTTCGGCTGGCTGACGTTCTTGCTGGTCTTCGGCATATTCGTGCGCAGATTCTGGGACATCGTCACCGGTTTGGTGGTGCTCTTCGCCTACGGCGGCATCTTGGTCAGCGCCGTGCCGGTGCTCGACAAATGCGGCGGTGTGTCGTGGCAGGGGCATCTGTGTGGCGCGCTGGCCGGAATCCTGGCGGCCTACGTTCTGTCGGGTCCGGAGCGCAAGGCCCGCGCCTCGAGGAAAGCCGGTTCGCGGCGCCCCAAGACATGAGCTCGCCATTAGCGCCCGTCGGAGTCTTCGACTCCGGCGTCGGGGGCCTGACCGTCGCGCGGGCCATCATCGACCAGCTACCCGACGAGGACATCATCTACGTCGGCGACACCGGCAACGGTCCCTACGGCCCGCTGACCATTCCCGAGGTCCGAGCGCACGCGCTGGCCATCGGTGACGATCTCGTCGACCGAGGCGTCAAGGCGCTGGTGATCGCCTGCAACACGGCGTCCGCGGCGTGCCTGCGGGACGCCCGCGAGCGCTACGACGTGCCGGTCGTCGAGGTGATCCTGCCCGCGGTGCGCCGCGCGGTGACCGCCACCCGCAACGGCCGCATCGGTGTCATCGGCACCCAGGCGACCATCGCCTCGCACGCCTACCAGGACGCGTTCGCCGCCGCCCGCGACACCGAGATCACCGCGGTGTCCTGCCCGCGGTTCGTCGACTTCGTCGAGCGCGGCGTCACCAGCGGCCGTCAGGTGCTGGGGCTGGCCGAGGGCTACCTAGAGCCCTTGCAGCGCGCGCAGGTCGACACCCTAGTGCTGGGATGCACGCACTATCCGCTGCTGTCGGGGCTGATCCAGCTGGCGATGGGCGAGAACGTCACGCTGGTTTCGAGTGCCGAGGAAACCGCCAAGGAAGTGCTACGCGTGCTCACCGAGCGGGACCTGCTGCGGCCCCACGACGCGGCGCCGGCCACCCGGGTGTTCGAGTCCACCGGCGACCCCGAGGCGTTCACCAAACTGGCCGCGCGCTTCCTGGGTCCCGCGGTGACCGGCGTCCAACCCGTACGCCGCTCCCGTATCGACTAGCCCGGCCTAGCTGCGCAAGCGCGCGGGGAGATTCTCATCACATCAATGCGGCAATGTTTTCTCCACGCTGCTATCGGGCATGGCACAGTAGTGTCCGTGCGAATAACCGTGCTCGGCTGCTCGGGCAGCGTGGTCGGTCCGGATTCGCCTGCATCGGGTTATCTGCTTCGGGCTCCGGATACCCCGCCGTTGGTCCTCGACTTCGGCGGGGGTGTCCTCGGCGCGCTACAGCGATACATGGATCCCGGCTCGGTGCATGTGCTGCTGTCCCATCTGCACGCCGACCACTGTCTGGACATGCCGGGGTTGTTCGTATGGCGCCGCTACCACCCGTCGCGCCCGCTCGGCAAGGCGTTGCTGTACGGCCCGAGCGACACGTGGTCACGGTTGGGGGCCGCGTCCTCGCCCTATGGCGGGGAAATCGACGATTGCTCCGACATCTTCGACGTCCACCACTGGGTCGACGGTGAGCCGGTGACGTTCGGCGCGCTCACCGTGACGCCTCGGGTGGTGGCTCATCCGACCGAGTCCTACGGCTTGCGGGTGACCGATCCCAGCGGCGCCTCGTTCGTCTACAGCGGTGACACGGGAACGTGCGATCAGCTCATCGAGCTGGCCCGCGACGC
Source organism: Mycobacterium sp. IS-1264 (assembly GCF_001954195.1). Classification (GTDB taxonomy): domain Bacteria; phylum Actinomycetota; class Actinomycetes; order Mycobacteriales; family Mycobacteriaceae; genus Mycobacterium. The sequence goes on from NZ_MBES01000052.1 coordinate 93,076, forward strand.
CGACGTCTTCCTGTGCGAGGCCTCGTGGACGCACGCGCATGACCGTCCGCCCGCCCTGCACCTTTCGGGCACCGAGGCCGGCAGGGCCGCGGCACAGGCCGGCGTTCGCGAGCTGCTGCTGACACACATCCCGCCGTGGACGTCGCGTGAGGACGTGATCAGCGAGGCCAAGGCCGAGTTCGACGGCCCCGTGCATGCGGTCGTATGCGGTGAGACGTTCGATGTCCGCCACTCGGAAAGGGTCTGAGTCAACCGGTTAGGGTTGGCGTCGTGTCCAAACGAGAAGACGGTCGCCTCGACGACGAGCTTCGCCCCGTGGTCATCACCCGCGGGTTCACCGAAAACCCGGCGGGTTCGGTCCTGATCGAATTCGGTCACACCAAAGTCATGTGCACCGCCAGCGTCACCGAGGGCGTGCCGCGCTGGCGCAAGGGGTCGGGCCTGGGGTGGCTGACCGCGGAGTACGCGATGTTGCCGTCGGCCACGCACACTCGCTCCGATCGTGAATCGGTGCGCGGCCGCCTGTCCGGGCGCACCCAGGAGATCAGCCGGCTGGTCGGCCGGTCGCTGCGAGCCTGCATCGACCTGGCGGCGTTGGGGGAGAACACAATCGCCGTCGACTGCGATGTGTTGCAAGCCGACGGCGGCACCCGCACCGCGGCCATCACGGGCGCCTACGTGGCGCTGGCCGACGCGGTGACTTATCTTTCGGCGGCGGGAAAGCTTTCCGATCCCCGGCCGCTGTCGTGCGCTATCGCGGCGGTCTCCGTCGGCGTGGTGGACGGCAGGATTCGGGTGGACCTGCCCTACGAGGAGGACGCGCGCGCCGAGGTGGACATGAACGTCGTGGCCACCGACACCGGGACTCTGGTCGAGGTTCAGGGGACCGGTGAGGGCGCGACGTTTCCGCGTTCGACGCTGGACAAGCTGCTCGACATGGCGCTCGGCGCTTGCGACACCTTGTTCGCGGCGCAGCGGGAGGCATTGGAGCGGCCGTACCCGGGTGTGTTGCCCGAGGGGCCGCCACCGCCGAAGGCGTTCGGAAGCTGACCCACCTACTGGTCGCCAGCCGCAACCCCAAGAAGCTGGCCGAGCTGCGCCGGGTGCTGGACGGCGCCGGACTGTCCGGCTTGACGCTGCTGTCGCTGAACGATGTGGCGCCTTTCGACGAGGCGCCCGAAACCGGTGCGACCTTCGAGGACAACGCATTGGCCAAGGCGCGGGATGCGTTCGCCGCGACCGGTTTTGCGAGTGTGGCCGACGATTCCGGTTTGGAGGTGGCCGCTATGCGCGGGATGCCGGGCGTGCTGTCGGCGCGTTGGTCCGGTAAACACGGCGACGACGCCGCCAACACCGCGTTGCTCCTGGCGCAGCTGCGGGACGTCCCCGACTCGCGGCGAGGCGCGGCCTTCGTGTCGGCCTGCGCACTGGTGTCGTCATCCGGCGAAGTCGTCGTCCGCGGCGAGTGGCCGGGCAGCATCGCCCGCGAGCCGCGCGGCGACGGCGGATTCGGTTACGACCCCGTCTTCATTCCCGACGGAAGCGACCGCACCGCAGCGCAACTCAGCCCCGCCGAGAAGGATGCCGTCTCGCATCGAGGTCGTGCGCTGGCACTGTTGGTGCCGGCGCTGCGAGCGCTGGCCGCGCGAACGTGACTGCAGCGTCACGTTCGGCGTCGAGCGTGACGCTAGAGTCACGCTCGAGCCCTAAATCCCGAAGCGCGCCTTGACGTCCTTGGTCTGGAAGTGCTCGACGATGATCCCGAGCAGCGGGATGGTGCCGGACAGCAGCACGCCGATGGTCTTGGCGATCGGCCAGCGGACCTTGACCGCCAGGTTGAATGCGGCCAGCACGTAGACGAAATACACCCAGCCGTGCACCACTTCGATCCAGCGGATCTCATGGTGGAACACCAGATGCGAGACGATTTCGTAGCACAGGGCGATCAGCCAGATACCCGTCGTCCACGCCATGATCCGGTAGCCGAACAGCGCGGTGCGGATCTTCTCGACGGGGAAGGCCGGCGCACCGGGTGTCTCGGGCGTGGTCATGCGGTTGTCCTGTTCTGCTTTTCGGCGTCGTTCTTGGCGAGGTCTGCCAGATAGGCGTTGTACTCCCGCAGCGCGGGATCGTCGGGCGGTCGTTGTGTGGGCTTGGGGCGCTCGGGTAGTAGGCCGGCGGGTATCTCGGTCATCTCGCCGCCCTTCCGCGGCTCCGGCGGCGCCTCCTCGTAGCGCACGAACTTGCGGTACGCGTAGACACAGAACCACGCGAACAGCGGCCACTGCAGCGCATACCCGAGGTTTTGAAAGGTACCCGAGGCGGACTGAAACCTGGTCCACTGCCACCAGCCCAGGGCCAGGCAGCCGCAGGCCGCGACGATCACCAGAATGATCAGCGCGGGCCTGCGACGACGGGTACTGGACACCCCATGACGGTACCGCGCGACGGTTCGGGCCCAGGCCGAGGCGATACGATCGCTGGGTCCGCGGGCGTGATGAAATTGGCAAACATGCCGGCTTTAGGTGCCGGTGCTCGTGAGAGCTTGAGGGTTCGAGTCCCTCCGCCCGCACGCTTTCTGGTTTTGGCGTGCATTCCGCGGGTAACCGCGATGAATCGCACCAAAGGAAGACGCCATGGCGACCGGACGCGAGCCCTCCGAAGAATCCGTCTCCGCACAAGACCTGGCGGCCGCGGAACGCAGAGTCGCGGAGGCTCGCGGACGCGCCGCCCACGCGGGACTCTCGGCCGCGCGCAGCATCGAGGAATCGGCGCGCCAGCACGAACGGCTCGCGAGCGTGCAAGACGTGACGGTCGACCGAGGCGTCTCGCACACGGACGTGCACCGCAGGTCCGCAGAGCGCCATCGCGAAGCCGCCGCCGAGGACCGCAAGATGGCCGAGGCGAAGCGCAAAGAGTCCGAAGCAGACCTGGCAATCGGCCCAAACCCGCGCGCGCCGCGCAGTCGCTAGCCCCCTCTCACCAAACCCTTGAGTTGACCTTTGGTTAGGCAACCCTTAGTTTGTGAGGGCAACTACTAGCCGAAGGGTGGCGGAATGCCCGTCACGGGAGAGGACCGCTCATGGGACGCGGGTTGCAGGGTGTGATCTTGCGGGGTTTGGGTGCCCGCGACCACGCCGCAACGGTAATCGAAACCGTCCGCATCGCACCGCATTTCGTGCGGGTGCGGATGGAGTCGCCGACGCTCTTCGAGGACGCGAAGGCCGAACCCGCGGCCTGGTTGCGGTTCTGGTTTCCCGACCCCGACGGGTCGAACACCGAGTTCCAGCGCGCCTACACGATCTCCGAGGCGGACGTCGCCGCGGGCCGGTTCGCGGTCGACGTCGTGCTGCACGAACCGGCCGGACCGGCGTCGTTGTGGGCGAGATCCGTGGAACCTGGCACGACAATCGCAGTCATGTGCTTGATGGGCTCGTCGCGCTTCGCTGTTCCCGACGAGCCCCCCGCCGGCTACCTACTGATCGGTGACTCGGCATCGATCCCCGGGATGAATGGGATCGTCGAAGCCGTCCCCGACGATGTACCGATCGAGATGTACCTCGAGCGGCACGACGACAACGACGGGCTGATCCCGCTGGCGAAACACCCTCGGCTGCAAGTGCATTGGGTCGCACGCCGCGACGAGAGGTCATTGGCCGAGGCGATCGAGGGCCGCGAATGGACGGGCTGGTACGTGTGGGCGACGCCCGAGGCCGCGACCCTCAAGCACGTCCGACGCAGGCTGCGTGACGAGTTCGGCCTGCGCAAGTCCCAGATACACGCCCAGGCCTACTGGAACGCCGGGCGGGCGATGGGCACCCGTCGTGGAGACAAGACGGACGCCGGCATCGCCGGCGGACCCCCAACGGCGGACCCGCGCTGACCGGAGCGACCCTCGGCCGCCGCCCTTGCCGTATGCCTTACAGTTGAGCCGTCCATCGACGGTCTCGGTACGGAGGCGTGCTGCCCATGAGTGCTGTGGTGTCCATTCCGCGGTATCCCGGCGACGTCACGCCCGAGTGGCTGTCGGCCGTGCTTCGCGAACGCCACCCAACCGTCGAGGTGTCGCACGTGGACGTGGTTGCGATCGGCACCGGCCAGACCGGCGCGACCTACCGGGTAACGGCCCGCTACGCGACGGATCCGCGTGATCTGCCGCAGACCTACGTGATCAAGCTGCCGGCCCAGGACGACACCGTGCGCGACCGGGTCGTCATCGGTTATCGCAGCGAGTGCGCGTTCTACTCGTCCGTGGCCGATCGGGTGCAGGTGCCGACGCCGCGGTGCTTCTACTGCGAGATCACCGAGGATGCAATGGATTTCGCCCTGCTGCTGGCCGATCAAGCGCCGGCGGTTCAGGGCGATCAGCTCGCCGGCTGCGGTGAAGCCGAAGCGCGCCTCGCGGCAAACGCTTTGGCCGGCCTGCACGCGCCCAGCTGGTGCGACCCGGCCTGGCTGGATTTTCCGGGCATCGCGTTTGGCCGCCCGGACGAGGCCGGCGCCCGCGGCATGGGCGAGGTGGCGCGGATGAGCGCCGACATCACCATCGAGAAGCTGGGCGATCGAATGAGCGCGGAAGACCGCGAAACATTCCGCACCGCAATGGGTTTGGTGGAACCGTGGCTGCTGGCCGAGTATGACCGGTTTGCCCTGCTGCACGGGGACTATCGCCTGGACAACATGCTGTTCGATCCGGACCGAACGCGGGTCAGCGTGGTCGACTGGCAGACGCTCGGCGTGGGCCTGCCGGCCAGGGATCTCGCCTACTTCACCGCGACGAGCCTGAATTCGCGACTGCGCGCCAGCATCGAGGAGGAGCTCGTCGCCGACTATCACCGGGCGTTGACGGGTGGCGGGGTCACCGACTACGACCGCGAAACATGTTGGCGTGACTACCGGCTCGGTGTACTGCAGGCGCCGCTGATCTCGGCGCTGGGGTTCGCGTTCGCGGCCGCCACCGAGCGCGGCGACGACATGGTGCTGGCCATGCTCAGCCGCGGCTGCCAAGCGATCCGCGACCTGGGGACGCTGGAATTGCTGCGCTGATCTGAGCGCGGCGCAATCAGTACTGCGTGGAGCCCTGGTCTACCCGGATCTGCGCCGCGGTGACCTTCCGCGATTCGTCGCTGGCCAGCCAGCACACGGCGTCGGCGATCTCTTCCGGCTCGGCCACCCAGTCGGGCAGAAACGGGGTGAGGACGTGGGTCAGCTGTGGATTGGTTTCCATGGCTTTGCCTATCGCCTCCACCATTTCGATGGATCCCATCGGGGTGTTCACCGGACCCGGATGAACGCTGTTGACCCGGATCGAGTGTTTGCCCAACTCGGCGGCGAAGGCGCGGGCCAGACCGGTGACGGCGTGCTTGCTGGCGGTGTAGTGCACCATGAACGGCTGCATTTTCGCCCCGGCCGCCGAACTGATCAAGATGATCGAGCCACCGCGGCCCCCGTCGATGATCTTGTCCGCGCCGGCCATCACGGTGTTCCAGGTGCCCAGCACGTTGACGTCCATCACGTCGCGAAAGGATTCCGGCGTGATGTCGTTCCAGGCCTGCGGGGCCGCGATCCCCGCGTTGGCCACGATGATGTCCAGGCGCCCCAGTGCGGCGACCCCGTCGTCGACCGCCTTGCGCAGTCCGTCGAAATCGCGAGTGTCAACGACCGACGTCACAATGCGGCGACCCGTTTCTTCAACGAGCCGAGCCGTTTCGGAGAGGTCCTCCTCGGTCGCGGGCGGATAGGGAACGCAGGACGGGAGCTTGCCGGCGATGTCGACGGCGATGATGTCGGCCCCCTCCTCGGCCATCCGAATGGCGTGCGCCCGCCCCTGCCCGCGCGCCGCTCCGGTGATGAACGCGACCTTGCCTTCGAGTCTGCCGGTCATCGCTGCGCCGCCTTGACAAGATTGGACCCGATGATCAGACGCTGAATCTCGCTGGTGCCCTCATAGAGCCGCAGCAGTCGCACGTCGCGGTAGATCCTTTCGACGGGCACGCCGTGCATGTAGCCGCTGCCGCCATGGATCTGTACCGCGAGATCCGCTACCTTGCCGGCCATTTCGGTGCAGAACAGCTTCGCCGCCGACGGCGCGACCCGGCGGTCCCCGTTGGTGACCCATAGCCGGGCCGCGTCGCGGACCAGCGCCCGACCGGCCAGCACCCCGGTCTGCTGGTCGGCGATCATCGCCTGCACCAACTGGAAGTTTCCGATCGGCGTCCCGCCCTGCGTCGCGGTGGCGGCGTAGGACACCGACTCGTCGAGAGCGCGTTGCGCGGCTCCCACCGCGAGCGCGGCGATGTGCACCCGGCCGCGCGCCAGAGAGGTCATCGCCGCCCGATAGCCGATGTCTTCGCTGCCGCCGATCAGCGCGTCCGTGCCCAGCCGCACGTCGTCGAAGCTGACATCCGCGGTCCACGCGCCTTCTTGGCCCATCTTGGCGTCCTTGGTGCCGACCTCGACGCCCGCGGCGTCCGCGGGAACCAGAAAGACGGCGATCCCCGGACCTTGGTCGTCGGCCGGGCGGGTCCGCGCGAACACCACGAACAGGTCGGCGACGGGCGCGTTGGTGATAAAGCGCTTCTGCCCGGAGATCACCCAATCGCTCCCGTCGCGGACCGCTTTGCTTCGCAGGCCCGCTGGGTTGGATCCGGCGCCGGGCTCGGTCAGCGCGAAGGAGGCGACGACGTCGCCCGACGCCATTGGCTCGAGCCAGCGCTTCTTCTGTTCGTCGGTGCCGAAGCCGACGAGAACCTGTCCGGCGATGCCGTTGTTGGTGCCGAACATCGACCGCAGCGCCAGCGAGGTGTAGCCCAATTCCATTGCCAGCTCGACATCTTGCACAAGATCGAGCCCAAGGCCGCCCCACTGCTGAGGAATCGCGTATCCGAACAAACCCATCGTCTTGGCCTGTTCGCGCAGATCATCGGGCACCCGGTCGTCGGTCAGGATCTCCTGCTCGCGCGGGATCACCGCGGTGCGGACGAAGTGACGGGTCGCCTCAAGGATCGCCTGGAAATCTTCGTCCGAGACTTCGCGGTCTTCGTGGACTCCCGCGACGGTCATGCGCAGACGCTCCTTTTCCTCGAATGGGTACCCCAGATCCCAGGACAGGATCCTATATGAAATATGATATTCGGATCGCAGGGGTCCCCCTGGGAGCAAGAACGCGATTAAGGATGAGTGGTCTTCAGTGTCGTTGCTCAGCGGTCAGGCCGCGGTGGTCACGGGTGGTGCACAGGGTCTCGGTTTCGCTATCGCGGAGCGATTCGTCGCCGAAGGCGCGCGCGTCGTGCTCGGAGACGTGAATCTCGAGGCGACCGAAACTGCCGCCAAGCAGCTGGGCGGTCATGACGTTGCCCTGGCGGTCCGGTGCGATGTGACTCAAGCGGCCGATGTCGAGAGCCTCATCCAGACCGCGGTCGAGCGCTTCGGCGGCCTGGACATCATGGTCAACAACGCCGGGATCACCCGCGACGCGACGATGCGCAAGATGACCGAGGAACAATTCGATCAGGTCATCGACGTGCACCTGAAAGGGACCTGGAACGGCATCCGTCTGGCGGCGGCCATCATGCGGGAAAACAAGCGCGGCGCGATCATCAACATGTCGTCGGTGTCCGGCAAGGTCGGCATGATCGGCCAGACCAACTACTCCGCGGCCAAGGCCGGGATCGTCGGGATGACCAAGGCCGCCGCCAAGGAACTCGCCTATCTGGGAGTCCGGGTGAACGTCATCGCCCCCGGCTTGATTCGCTCGGCCATGACGGAGGCCATGCCGCAACGCATTTGGGATCAGAAGGAGGCCGAGGTTCCGATGGGCCGGGCGGGGGAGCCCAGCGAGGTCGCCAGCGTCGCGTTGTTCCTGGCCTCCGACCTGTCCTCGTATATGACCGGCACCGTCATGGAAGTCACCGGCGGCCGGCACATCTGAGCTTGCCGCGAAAGGATAACCATGCGTGAAGCGGTTATTTGTGAGCCGGTACGGACACCGATCGGCCGCTACGGCGGAATGTTCAAGTCGCAGACCGCGGTCGACCTCGGTGTCGCCGCGCTGAAAGGACTACTCGAACGAACCGGACTTGCGCCGGAGGCCGTGCACGACGTCATCCTCGGGCACTGCTATCCGAGCAGCGAGGCGCCCGCGATCGGGCGAGTGGTGGCATTGGATTCCGGTCTGCCCGTGACGGTTCCGGGCATGCAGGTCGATCGCCGCTGCGGGTCCGGTCTGCAGGCGGTGATTCAGGCGTGCCTGCAGGTGGCCAACGGCGACCACGACCTCGTCATCGCCGGCGGATGCGAAAGCATGAGCAATGTCGCGTTCTATTCCACCGACATGCGGTGGGGTGGCGCGCGCGGGGGTGTCCGGGTGCACGACGGGCTGGCCCGGGGACGCACCACGGCCGGCGGCCGGCACCATCCGGTTCCGGGCGGCATGCTGGAAACGGCTGAGAACCTGCGTCGCCAGTACGGCATTTCGCGCCGGGAGCAAGACGAGCTCGCGGTGCGCTCACACCAGCGTGCCGTGGCGGCGCAAAAGAACGGCGTATTCGCGGAGGAGATCATTCCTGTCGAGGTCCGCAGTCGGCACGGCGAGGAAATCATCGACACCGATGAGCATCCACGCGCCGACACATCGGTCGAGTCGCTGAGCAAGCTCAAACCCGTTCTGCTGGCCGAAGATCCGGATGCGACGGTCACCGCCGGCAATTCCAGCGGACAGAACGATGCGGCTTCCATGTGCGTGGTGACCACGCGCGAGAAGGCCGCAGAATATGGGCTGAGGCCGTTGGTCCGCATGGTGTCGTGGGGGCTGGCGGGCGTGGCGCCGAACGTCATGGGCATCGGCCCGGTGCCCGCGACCGAGGTTGCGCTCGGCAAGGCGGGCCTGCAACTGTCCGACATCGACGTCATCGAACTCAACGAAGCCTTTGCCGCACAAGCGCTTGCGGTGATGCGCGAATGGAATTTCGGCTCGGCCGACCACGACCGAACCAATGTGCACGGGTCGGGCATCTCACTGGGTCACCCGGTCGGCGCCACCGGCGGCAGGATGTTGGCGTCCCTGGCGCGCGAACTGCATCGCCGGGAGGCGCGCTACGGGTTAGAGACCATGTGCATCGGCGGCGGCCAGGGGCTTGCCGCGGTCTTCGAACGGGTCGCTTCGACGTGAGCGAGTTGCCGCTGAGCGGCCTGACCGTGGTGGAGGTGTCGAGCTTCGTCGCCGCACCGCTGTGCGGCATGACGCTGGGTCAGCTCGGCGCCCAGGTGATCCGAATCGACCCGATCGGCGGCGCCTCCGACGTCCAGCGGTGGCCGCTGGCGGCGGACGGCACGTCGATCTACTGGACCGGATTGAACAAGGGGAAACGTTCGGCCACCATCGATCTGCGCTCGGCAGAAGGTCAAGAACTCGTCCAGCGGCTGATCGTCGAGGGCGACGGCATCGTCGTCACCAACGCCGCGGGTCTGTCCTGGCTGAGCCATGATCAGTTGTTCGCCAAGCGTTCCGACGTGATCCACGTGCAGCTCGTTGGGCGTGGCGACGGTTCCACCGGGGTGGACTACACCGTGAACGCCGGTCTCGGATTCCCGCTCGTGACCGGACCGGCCGATCATGCCGGTCCGATCAATCATGTGCTGCCCGCCTGGGATGTGTGCTGCGGCCTGTACGCCGCGCTGGCCGTGGTCACGGCCGTCCGGCGCCGCGAGCAATCCGGGAGGGGTGCGCGCATCAGCCTGGCGCTCGAGGACGTCGCGCTGGCCACCGCGGGAAATCTGGGCCTGCTGACCGAGCCGCAGGTCAACGGGACCCAACGCCAGCGATTGGGCAACGCCATCTACGGCCAATACGGCCAGGACTTCACCAGTCGCGACGGTGTGGCATTCATGGTTGTCACGTTGACCGGCAGGCACTTTCGCGACCTGGTCGATGCGACGGGCACCAGCGCCGCGGTGTCGGCGCTCGCCGGGGCACTCGGTGTGGACTTCGCCGCCGAAGGGGACCGCTATCGGTACCGTGATGCTCTCTCCGGCCTGTTCTCCACCTGGTTCGCCGAGCACACGGCCGACGAAGTCACCGCGGCATTGTCGAACACCACCGTCCTGTTCGAGCGATATCGCACCTTCGCGGAGGCCGCGGAACACCCCAAAGTGACCGCAAACCCGCTCTTCTCACGGCTGCATCAACCCGGTGTCGGAGACTATTTCGCGCCGGGCCTGCCGATCTCGTTCGACGGCACCCATCCCGCCAGCGCTCCGGCACCCACCCTGGGGCAAGACACCGCCGATCTGCTCGCGCAGTGCCTGGGATTGATCCCGGCCGACATCGAGCGCTTGATAAGCACCAACACGATAGGGAACGACAGCCCATGACCAGACTCGCGCAGACGCTCGGCCTGACCGAATTTCAGACCGAAATCATTTCCACCGTACGACAATTCGTCGACAAGGAAGTCATTCCCAACGCGCCGGAACTCGAGCGCGCCGACACCTACCCCCAGGACATCGTCGACCAGATGCGCGAGATGGGTCTGTTCGGACTGATGATTCCGCAGGAGTACGGCGGCCTGGGGGAGTCGCTGCTCACGTACGCCCTCTGCGTCGAGGAGCTGGCACGCGGGTGGATGAGCGTGTCGGGGGTGCTCAACACCCACTTCATCGTGGCGTACATGCTGCGTCAGCATGGCACCGACGAGCAGAAGCAGCGGTTCCTGCCCCGCATGGCGATCGGCGAATCCCGCGGCGCGTTCTCGATGTCCGAGCCCGAGCTGGGCTCCGACGTCGCCGCGATCCGCACCCGGGCCAAGCGGAATTCCGACGGCGCCTACAGCATCGACGGACAGAAGATGTGGCTGACCAATGGCGCGACGTCGACGCTCGTGGCGGTGCTGGTGCGCACCGACGAAGGTTCGGACAAGCCACACCGCAACCTGACCGCGTTTCTTGTCGAGAAACCCGTCGGTTTCGGTGAAGTCGTGCCGGGCCTGACGATTCCCGGCAAGATCGACAAACTCGGCTACAAGGGCATCGAAACCACCGAGCTCATCTTCGACGGGTACCGGGCGAGCGCCGACGACATCCTCGGTGGCACACTGGGGCAGGGATTCTTCCAGATGATGGACGGCATCGAGGTCGGCCGGGTCAACGTGTCGGCACGAGCCTGCGGCATCGGAATCCGCGCCTTCGAACTCGCCGTGCGTTACGCGCAGCAACGCCACACCTTCGGCAAGCCGATCGCCGAGCACCAGGCCATCGCGTTCCAGCTGGCCGAGATGGCGACCAAAGTCGAAGCCGCACACCTCATGATGGTCAACGCGGCGCGGCTGAAGGACTCGGGAGAACGCAACGACGTCGCCGCCGGCATGGCCAAATACCTTGCCAGCGAATACTGTTCGGAGGTCACGCAGCAGAGCTTCCGGATTCACGGCGGCTACGGCTATTCCAAGGAATACGAGATCGAGCGGCTGATGCGCGATGCGCCGTTCCTGCTCATCGGCGAAGGAACCAGCGAGATCCAGAAGTCCATCATCAGCAAGCGATTGCTCGCCGAGTATCGGGTGTGAGGCGATGAGCGTTCCGGATTTCGCCGCGCGGCCTCAGCTTTCCGAGGACGTCGCGCGATTCGTCCGCACCCGGATATTCGACGGCACCTACGCCGCGGGATCCTACGTTCGGCTAGACCAGCTTGCCGCGGAACTGGGGATCAGTGTCACCCCGGTGCGTGAGGCGCTGTTCGCCCTGCGCGCCGAGGGCCTCATCGCCCAGCAGCCGCGCCGGGGATTCGTGGTGTTGCCCGTGACCGGGCGCGATGTCGCCGACGTCGCCAACGTGCAGGCTCACGTCGGCGGCGAGCTGGCCGCACGCGCCGCGATCAACATCACCGACGACCAGTTGCGCGAACTCAAGGAGATCCAAGCGCAGCTCGAAGACGCCTATGCCGGCGACGACCATGAGCGAACCGTTCGTCTCAACCACGAATTCCATCGGGCCATCAACGTTGCCGCGGATTCACCCAAGCTCGCCCAGCTGATGTTGCAGATCACCCGCTACGCCCCGGAATCGGTGTTCCCCAACATCAAAGGGTGGCCGGAACAGTCGATGAAGGACCATCGCCGGATCCTGTCCGCGCTGAAAAAGCGCGACGACAAACTCGCGCGGGCCGCGATGTCAGAACACCTTGCCGCCGGCGCCGTTCCGCTGATCGACCACCTCACCGCCCATGGGGTTGTCGTGGAGGTAAACGGTTCACGGGACTAGCTGTTGTTGTGCGAGCGCGGCGGGGCTTACCCTGCCATTGGGGTGGGCAACGGTACGGAGATGAGAAATGCCCCCAATCCTTCGCACGTCGGCCGTGTTCGCCGCATGCATGGTCGCGCTCGCGCCTCCGGCCATCGCCGACCCGCTCGACCCGATCCCCGGCAATGGTGTCTTTGTCGTCGGACCCGACATTGCACCGGGCCTCTACCACACTGGCGGGTCGGGGTCGGCCTTTGGCGTCTGGATCAACAATGTGCCGACCCAGGACTCGATGTGCTCGTGGTTCACCTACAGCACGCCCGATGCGAACAAGGACCATGTGCTCCAGACGAACACCTCCATCGGTCCGATGTTCGCCAATATCAACACATCGGTTAAGGCCTTCGAGTCGCAGAACTGTCAACCCTGGACGCGAGTCCAATGACCCGTCACCTGCCGGCCTTGTCCCGGAACGTGTTGCGATAGCTTTGCGGTGCCACCCCGACCAGTCGGCGAAACTGTTCACGGAAATTCGTCGCCGATGCGAAACCGACTCGGCGTGAGACGTTTTCGACGCTGTCGGACGTTCTCTCCAGCAGCTCCTGCGCATGCTTGATCCGAATACCGTTGACCCACTGCATGGGTGTCTGCCCCGTCTCTTGCTTGAAGCGCCGGTTGATGGTCCTCTCACTGGTGGACGCCTGACGCGCGATCTCGCGGAGGGTCAGCGGCAGGTGCGCGTTGTTTTCGATCCATGCCAGCAGGCCATCGAGTTCGGTGTTGGACATGCGGCGATTGCGGATGATGAATTGCGCTTGCCCGCCGGTGCGATGGAGCGGGGTGACGGCCAAGCGAGCGGCGTCGGCGGCCGCCGCGGAACCGTAGTCGCTTGCGACCATATGCAGGCAGAGATCCAGGCCCGCTGATGCTCCGGCCGAAGTGAGAATCTGCCCCTCGTCGACGTAGAGGGCATCGGCGTCGAGCCGGACGTTGGGATAAGCGGCAGAGAACAATTCGGCCGCCAGCCAGTGGGTGGTCGCGCGCCTGCCGTCCAAGATGCCCGCGGCCGCCACGGTGAAGGCTCCGCTACAAATGGATGCGATTCGGGCGCCGCGGCTGTGGGCCGACTTGAGGGCGATGGCGACGTCGTCGCGGACCGGCACCGTGACGTCGTTGCGTCCCGGCACGACGATGGTGTCGGCGTTGCCGAGTTCTTCCAGGCCGAAGTCGGTGCAGATGCGGATCGGTCCGGCCGTTAGGAGGGGCTCGCAACCGCACACTCGGACCCGGTAGCCGGGCGCGCCGTCCTCGAGCCGGACACGGCCGAATACCTCGACCGCGATGGCGACGTCGAACGCGATGACATCCGGCTCCGCCAGCACTGCCACGCGATGCATGGCTTGGCAATATACCGGCGCATCGTGTCAATCCAGCCACTGGCCCACCGCCGCCCGACCCATGACGATGGCTGAATGCATGCGCAAATCGTGCTGTACGACGGGTTCGACCCGCTCGACGTCGTGGGGCCCTTCGAAGTGCTGGCCGCGGGCAGCGACAGGGTGGGGGGCGAGCTGACCGTGACGCTGGTGTCGGCGGAAGGGGCGCGCAGCGTGACCGGGGGAACCCGTGGACTCGCGTTGACCGCCACCGCCACGCTTGATCCGGACAGCCGCGGGTGTGTGATCGTGCCCGGCGCCAGCGGGCCCGTGGCCGGGGACCCGGATGACGGCGTCGAGACCATTCCGGTGGTTTTGGCCCGGGCAAGCCAGACCGAGCTAACGCCGTTGTTGCGGAAGGCTTTCGCCAACCCAGAGGTGACGATGGCGGCGGTGTGCGGGGGATCGGTGGTGATGGCGATGGCGGGCCTGATCGAAGGACGCCACGCGGCGACGCATCATTTGGGATTGGAGTTACTCGAGGCTTCCGGCGTGCACCCGGTGGCGGCTCGGGTCGTCGACGACGGGGATCTGGTCACCGCGGGTGGGGTGACATCGGGGCTGGACTTGGGTCTCTACCTGCTGGAGCGGTGGTACGGCCCGCGAATTCCGCGCGCCGTCGAGGAACTCTTCGAGTACGAGCGCCGGGGCACCGTGTGGCGCCCAAGCGGGCGAGAACCAGTGGAGGCATGAGTTGGGTATCGAAGGCGAATGGGACGTCACGATCAAAACGCCGATCGGCACACTCGCCGTGGAGTATGTGTTCAGGGAATCTCGTGACGGGCTCGGCGGGACGGCGACCTATAAGTCCGAAACGGTTCCGTTGCAAGGCATTCGGAGCGAGATCGTCGCGGACGGCACCCGGTTGACATGGCGGCAATCGGTGACCAAGCCCATTCGGCTGAATCTGGCCTTCGACGTCGTGGTCGACGGTGGCGTCATGACCGGGCATTCTCGCGCGGGCCGGTTGCCGCGGTCGGCGGTGTCCGGCAGTCGCCGTTAGTCGCGCTGCGCCCCGAGCAGTGCCTCCCGCAGGCGCTGGATGTCGACCTTGCCGGTGCCGCCGCGCGGAACGTCGTCGTCGGATCGCAGCATCAGCCACACAGTCGGAACTTTGAAGGCGCTCAGCAGCTTTCGGGCAGCGACCCTCAGTTGTTCGGGCGTGAGCTCGTCGTGGCAAACCACCGCCGCGCCGACCCGCTCACCTGACGGCCCGGAGACGTTGGTGACGTACGCGTTCTGGACGCCGTCGATCGTGCGCAGCGCGCGCTCCACCTCGCTCGGGTATACGGTCGCGCCGCTCACTTTGAACATGTCGTCGGATCTGCCGTGGTAGAACAGGAACCCGTCTCGATCGAGGTGGCCGAGATCGCCGGTGGGGTAGAAGCCGTCGGCGGTGAACAGTTCTTCGCGGCTGCGACGGCAAATGCCGCGAAGCGTGTGCGGTCCCCGAATCTGGATCATGCCCACGGTTCCCGCGGGAACCGGTCCACCGCCATCCGGGTCGACGATCCGGACCTCCATGCCCCGGAAGGGTTTTCCGCAGCTGCCCCACGCCGTCGGCGGCATGTCGGTGTCGGCGGGATAGCCGCAGTAGGGCCCGAACGCCTCCGTCATGCCGAACAGCGTGGCCCGCGCCCCGGGAGCGGCGCGCTGCTCGGGCGGCAGCAGCGCTTCCAGGCTGCCGTGCCGCAGCGCCGACAGGTCGGCGCCAACCGTTTCCGCGTGCCGGGCCAGCGCCTCGGCCTGATCGGGCCAGCCGCGAAACAATGTGACGCGCTCGGTTTCGAGGAGCCGCAGGGTGGTTTCGGGGCGCGGGATTTCCTCGGTCACGAGGGTGGCACCGGCCAGCAGCGCCGACAGTATCCCGCTGCCGAAGCCGCCGACCCAGAAGAACGGCATCGGGAGATACAGGCGCGTGTCGGTGGCGATGCAGCGTGCCGACAGGCCCGACTCGACCGCGCCCAACGCATTGCCATGCGAGTGGATGACACCCTTGGGTGCTCCGCTGCTGCCGGAGGTGAACATAATGACCAGCGGGTCGGCGGGGGTGACCGTTTCGGTCATGGCGTCGACGATCCGGCGAGCGCCCTCACCGGCCGCGGCGTGGTCGTCGAACCGGTCCGCCAGCCAAACTTCGCGCAGGGCGGGAAGTTCGAGCCGCGGCATGGAGCAGACCTCCTCCAGGTAGCGGTGGCCGCGGAATTCCGCGACGCTCACCAGGAACTGCACCGAGGCGGCCCGTAGCTGGGCGACCAGTTCCCCGGCCCGCAGCAGCGTGCTCAGCGGAACCAGCACCGCGCCAATCCGGGTCAGGGCGACGGCGACCTGCACCCAGCGCACGCAGTTGGGCATGATCAGCCCGACCCGGGTGCCCTTTCCGATGCCGGCGTCGACGAAGATCGCGGCCAAATCGCGTGTGGTTGTGTCGAGTTCGCGGTAGCTGATCCGGGTCGTCGGGTCGATCACCATCGGTTTGGCGCCGTGCTGTGTGGCACGCAACCTGACAAGCCGGTCGATGGTGTCAGGCATCGAACAGCTTCCTCAGCCGCTGCGTGTCGACCTTGCCGCTGGACAGCAGCGGTATTTCGGCGCGGGTCAGGGCGGCGAACCGCCTCGGGATTTTGTACGCCGACAATTCGGCCCTGAGCCGCTCGCGCAACGCGCCTTCGTCGAGATTGGGCTGGACGACGACGGCCGCTACCAGCTCGCCCCGCTCGGCGTCCGGAATGCCCACGACGTGTGCCTCGGCGCCGGTGACCTTGGCGATGGCCTTCTCCACCTCGGCCGCCGAGACGTTGGCGCCCGCCGTTTTGATCATCGCGCTGAGCCGGCCGGCGAAATAAAAGAAGCCGTCCGCGTCGACGCGCACCAAATCGCCGGTGTGGAACCAGCCGTCGGCGTCGAAGCATTCCTCGCGGCCGCGCTTGTAATACCGCTGCATCACGTACGGTCCGCGAATGCACAGCTCCCCGACTCCCGCGGAATCGGGATCGACGATTTTGGTCTCGAATCCCGGTGCCGGCTTACCGAACGATCCCCGCCGCGCTTCGGGCTGATCCGATTCGTCGTCGCTGATCAGTACGACGCTGCCGGCCTCGGTCATGCCCAGCATGTTGTGACGCAACTCCGGGTCGGCCGGGCGAACATCGGGCGGCATGATCGGGTACAAGTTGCCGCGGCGCATCGAGGACAGATCGCGTTCGGCGAAGCTGGGATGGTTGGCCAGGTGAACGACCCCGGCTGCGAAACCGTTGGTCATGGTTGGCTTTTCGGCCTCCAGCAGGTCGAGCGTCTCGCCGGCATCGCTGGCGTTGGAGCACACCAGCGTCGACCCGGCAACCAGGGTGGCCAGCAGGCCAAACGCGAACCCACCGATCCAGAAAAACGGCGAATTGCAGAACAGCTTGTCGGCCGCGGTCAAACCGCGGATCTCGTTGAGGTTTTGCTGATGTTCGAGCAGGGCGGCGTGGGTGTGCACCACTCCTTTGGGAGCGCTCGCCGATCCCGACGTGTACACGACGGCCAGCGGATCGCAGCCGTCGACATCGTGTTCCATGGCCGCGAGCAGCGCGGGCTCGACGGACGTGGCCAGCCCGCAGAGCTGCCCATGCGTGAGCGCAACGTGGCGCAATTGCGGTGCGGCGGAGACGAACAGGCGTTCGCCCGAATCGAAGCGGGGGTCCGCCAGCGCCTCGGCGATTCGTTCCGCGTAATCGTGGGAGCGGAACGACTCGGCGCTCAAGAGAATTTCGACATCGCTGTGGACCAGTTGCTCGCGCAGCTCGCGAGCGGTGACGAAAGTCGAAAACGGGATCACGACGGCGCCGATTCGCGCGGCCGCGAGCATCCCGACGACGAACTCGAGGCCGTTTGGATAGAGCAGGCCGACATGTGTTCCCTTGCCGGCGCCGAGGGCGATCAGTCCGCGGGCCAGCTCGGCCGACCGCTGATCGGCCTCGGCGTAGCCGATGCGATCGGCGTCGCAGACCAGAAGCGGGTGGCCACCGCGCGACTGCGTCTGGGTCCGCAGGATTCCGGCGACCGTCAACTCACCGCACATGGTCTCGCTGCGCGGCGGATTCGTCGAAGAAACGCTGGACCGCACTCAGATCGGCCTTACCCGACGGTGTGCGCGGGATCGTGTCGACGACCGCGATTTCGGTCGGAATCTCGTAGCGGGCCAATCGCGTTCGCAGGTACTCCACCAGCGCGTCGGCGTCGGCGTATTCGGCTGCGCGCAGTTCCACCATGGCGACCGGAGTCTCCCCGAGCCGATCATCGGGTCGCCCGACCACCGCGGCGCCCGCCACCGCGGGGTGGCCCTCCAGTGCGACGCGGACGTCGTCGGGCAAGACCTTGAACCCGCCGCGGATGATCGCCTGATCGGCGCGCCCGACGATCCACACAAAGCCATCGGCGTCGATTCGCGCCATATCCGTGGTCCGCATCCACGTCGCCGCAGGCCCGAGTTGTCCCGGCTTCACCTCGAGCAGGCCCACCCGGTCCGGCTCGAGCGTCTCGCCGTCATCGCCGACCACCCGCAGCTGCGCGCCCGGGTTGGCCCGGCCGACGCTGCCGCGTTTGGCGCGCCAGTACTTCTGGTAGTCGGTCAGGGTCCAGCCGGCGACGCCTCCGCCGAATTCGGTTGCGGCATAGGAAGTCAACACGGGGATGCCGTACTTGTCGGTGAAGGCATCGGCGTCGTCGGCCGAGAGCGGAGCCGTGCCGCAGGTGACCGCCCGAATGCTGTCCAGGTCGGCCCGCGGCACATCGGAGTGCAACACCGTCCGCAATGCCGCCGGTACCAGCGAGACCGCGCGGGGCCGGTGCTTGCGGACCGCCTCGGCCCAGGCGTTGAGCTCGAATCTTTCCAGCAGCACAAACGATCTCGCTTCGGCGATGCATTGCAAAACCCGGAACACACCGCCGATGTGCACCAGCGGCGAATTGACGATCGCGACTCCGCGCCTCAGCCGCGTGGGCGCCGGCGCGTTCTCCGGATCGGGACCCATCACGCTGCGCGCCAGCATGTCGTAACTGAGGTCAACTCGTTTGGGAGGGCCGGTGGTTCCGCTGGTCAGCATCCGGACCGCCACGCCGGGTGGGTCAGCGGTGTCCGGCGTCGGTCGCGGCGACCCGCCGGCATCGTCCAACAGGCCCGAGATCGCGACGGTCGGGGTCTCCGGGCTGACCAGCGTCGCCAGGTCCTCGGAATCGCCGATGACCAATGGCAGTCGTAGCCCGGCGATATCGGCTCGGGTGCGCTCATCGCCCCGAGATGGATTGATGGTGACCACAGTTCCGCCGCCCAGCAGCACACCGAGGAATGCCGCGACGTGGGCTGGCCGGTTGCGCAGCAGCATCCCGATCCCGGCCTTGTGGTTGGGGGTGAGGGATGCGATGTGGCGTGCCGCGTCGCCAACTTGACGCCACGACAACCACCGGCCTTCGTACTCGATGGCGTGCGAGTCGGGCTGCAGGTCAAGTACTTCCGCGATGCGCTGGCTGAGTGGGTGAGGAGGCATCAGCGGATCTTCGGCTGGCGCGGGCCCTCGCTCTGCTGGGTGGCTAACTCGGCGGTGCCGAGCGGGTTTCCCAGCCGGGTGTAGATCAGCCCCTGCTCCAATGCGGCTCGATACGGCTTGTCCAGCGACTCCCAGATCGCCTTCACGGTGCCCTGGGTCGCCGACGGCGGCTTGGCGGCGATCGCCGCGGCGATCTCACGGGCACGGTCCCACAGCTGGTCCGGGGAGACCACCTCCGATACCAAGCCGATTCGCAGCGCGGTGTCGGCGCCGACCCGTTCGTCGTTGCCCATGAGCGCGATCCGCAACGTCTCACCCAGACCGATGCGCCGCATCAGGCCGATCGGCTCCAACGCGCAGACCAGGCCGGCCGACACGTGTGAATCGAAAAACGTTGCGTCCGTTGAGCAGATGACCACGTCGGATTCGTTGAGGAAGTAGAACGCACCCGCGGTGCACATGCCCTGGACGGCGCACACCACGGGTTTCCACATCTTCTGCCACTTGGGGCTCAGCGACTCGCCGGGATCTTGGTGGTTCCAGACGTTTTCGGGTTGGCCGTAGGGCGTCTTGATATCCAGGCCGGCGCTGAACGCCCGGTCGCCGGCGGCGCGCAGCACGACGGAGTGCACCGAGTCATCGAGTTTGACCGCGCGCCAGGCTTCGGCCATCTCCTCACACATGGCTCGGTTGAAGGCGTTGAGCTGCTCGGGCCGATTCAGCGTGATGGTCGCGACGTGGTCGGAGGCGTCGACGTCGAGCAGGATGGTTTCGAAACTCATCGACACTGCCAATCCGGATTCCGCTTTTCCACGAACGCCTTGGGCCCTTCGAGAGAATCCTCGGTGTGCAGGTTGCGTTCGCGGAACGACTCGGCCAGCATCTCGGCTTCGTGCAGCGGCAGGTCGAGGCCTTTGATGATGGCGAGCCGGGTGCCCCGAACCGCCAGCGGCGCATTGGAGTTGACGATGTCTGCGATCTCGTGGGCGCGTTCCAGCAGCCGGTCGTGTTCGACGATCTCGCTGATCAGCCCGAGCTCGTATGCCCGCTGTGCGTTCATCCGCTCATGCTTGCCCATGAGAGCCATGCGCAGGGCAATCGAGCGCGGCAGCACCCGGGCCACCCGGACCACCTCGCGCCCGGCCACGAGCCCGATGCTGACATGGGGATCGAAGAACGTCGCTTTGTCCGACGCGATGACAATGTCTCCGGTGGTGACCCAGTCCAGCCCGGCACCACAACACAATCCGTTGATCGCCGCGAGCACCGGCTTCGCCATCGTGCGAAACGGCGGCGTGCCCTCCTGCGGTGCCTCCCACTGTTCGTAGGTCGACAAATACGGCCGTTCGTTGATTACCTTGCCGTCGCCGGGAATGGCTTTGACGTCGGCCCCGGTGCAGAAGGCGCGTCCGGTGCCGGTCACGACGAGCAGCCAGACCCTGTCGTCGTTCTCGGCCTCGTCGTAGGCGGCCCGCAGTTCGGTGATCATGTGCGGGCTCAGCGCGTTGAGCGCCTCCGGCCGGTTCAGCGTGATGGTGGCCGTGTGCCCGTCGACGTCGTAGTCGATGGTGTCGAACGAGTCAGTGGGCATCCCTGCTCCTCATCGGCCGTTGAATTTCGGAGCGCGGCGTTGCCGGAAGGCTTCCAGGCCTTCTTTGAAATCGCTTGTCCGACACGATAGTTCCAGATTGAACAGCTCCTGGATCAGCGACTGGCTCAGCGTCGCATCCTGACCGAAGCCCAGCGCTTGCTTGGCCAGCCCGAGTGCGACCGTCGGCCCGGACGCCAGCCGGCCCACCAACTCCTCGGCGGCGCCGTCGAGTTCGGCGGGGCTTACCGCCTGGTGAATCAATCCCCAGTCGGCGGCACCCGCCGCGCTGACTTTCTCGCCGAGCAGCAGCATTCGCCTGGCCCGGGCCAGGCCGACCAGTCGGGGCAGCAGCCAGGTCGAGCCGGAATCCGGGCTGAAGCCGCGGTCGACGAACGGCTCCCAGAACACCGCGTCGGTCGCGGCCACGGTGAAGTCGGCGGCCAGCGCCAAATTGCAGCCGAACCCCACCGCCCGTCCCTGCACGCTGCACACCACCGGCAGCTGAATGCTCCCGACGAGCTCGATCACCCGATGGGCTTGGTGGGGAACGCGCCGCACCAGATCACCGGTACGCGGGCGCTGCCGATCGTTGGTGGCCACCCAGTCGACACCCGCACAGAAGTCGTCCCCGGCGCCCCGAAGGTGAATCGCCCGCAGCGAATCGTCGGCGGCGGCATCGGTCAACGTCTCGACCAAAGTCCCGATCATCAACTGGGTCAACGAATTACGCCGGGATGGCCGGTCGAGCGTGACCCGCAAGACCGCGCCGTCTCGG
Organism: Mycobacterium sp. IS-1264; assembly: GCF_001954195.1. GTDB lineage: Bacteria > Actinomycetota > Actinomycetes > Mycobacteriales > Mycobacteriaceae > Mycobacterium. The sequence continues at coordinate 114,640 of NZ_MBES01000052.1, forward strand.
CGCACAGTCACCGAACCGTCGGCACCGGCCTTCTCGGCCTCGTGGCTCACCGTCGAATCCGGCCTTTCTCCGCCGATACGGTTACCCATACAGTAGGCAATACGATTGATACGCTGTATAAGTTAGCAAGGAAACGCTGCCGACGGAAATATCCGGGTGAAAGAGGAAGCATGGCCGAGGGCACAACCGCTTCGCCCCACACCGGCGACGCTAAGTTCGGCGAGGCCCCGCTGGCCCAGACCGTGGCCGCCGCCGGCGCCATGCGGCGCCTGAGTTCCCTGCTGCTCAGCCTCGAACACGATCACCCGACGGTCGACGTCATGCTCTCCAAGTTCGCCGAATGGGAAAGCGAGCTGGGCGCCGCCGCTCCGAAGGACTACGCGCCCCGAATAGGTGAGATGGACGACGATCCCCGGCGCGTCTATCTCAATCACGCCACGGACATCGGCGCCTACAATCCATGCTTTCCGGAGTATGGGTTCGATCATCTCGACGCCGAGACGGCCGGCGGCCGGGTCGTCTTTCCCCTCGTCTACGAAGGCCCGCCCGGACTGGTGCACGGCGGCTTTCTGGGCGTCTTTTTCGACTGCGTCATACAGCATCACAATTGCGTCACCGGGCTTTCCGGCAAGACGCGATCACTGCTCGTGACGTTCCGCCGGCCGACGCCGATGCTGACCGAGCTGCGGTTCGACATCGTTCGTTCGCAGGGCGAACGGGGGATCACGTCGACGGCCCGGCTCCTGCTCGACGACGAAGTGCTGTGCATCGGTGAGGTCAACACGTTGGCCTCGCCGCCGGAGAAGCTGACCGGATTCAAATTCGGCAGGCGGCGAAAGGAATCCGACGGATGACTGCCTCGGGCGACCCGGACGATCGGGTACTTTTCGACGTCGATGCGGAGCGGCGAATCGCGACGATCACGCTGAACAATCCCAAGCAACGCAACTCCTACGACGCCGCCATGCGCGACGCCGTCGCCCGTTGCCTGGATCGCGTGGCCGACGACGACGACCTCACGGTGGTCCTGCTGCGCGGGGTCGACGGCGTCTTCAGCACCGGCGCCGACATGAACAACGCGTACGGCTGGTATGGGAAGGAGGGCGGTCCAGACGATGCGGCGGCCAAGCGCCGTCCCAGCCAGCGCAGGCGACTCACGGTGGACCGCAAGTCATTTGGCTTCTACCACAACTTGCTGGGCTTCCCCAAGGTAACGGTCGGTGAGATCGCCGGCTACGCCCTGGGCGGCGGCTTCGAGATGGCGCTGATGACCGACATCTCCGTCATCGCGCGCGACACCAAGATCGGCATGCCGGCGACGCGCTTCCTCGGCCCGGCGCTCGGTAGCCTGCACATGTTCTTCCATCGGCTGGGGCCGGTGCTGGCCCGGCGCCTGCTGCTGACCGGCGACATCATCGAAGCCGGCGACATCGAGCAGCTCGGAATCTTCACTGACACATGCGATCCCGGCTCCGTCACGGCCCGCGCCCGGTACTGGGCCGAGAAGGCGGCCAAGATGCCGGCCGATGGAGTCGTCATCGCCAAGGAGGCGTTCCGGCTCGTCGAGCAGACCCAGGCGTACCAGGGTGAGGAAGTGGCGAGCTATCTGTTCCACGCTTTCGGCACCAACCTGCAGTTCGGCCCGGACGAGTTCAACTTCGTCAAAACCCGCGCACAGCACGGCACCAAGGAAGCATTTCGGCTACGTGATGAGCACTTCGATGTGCCGGAACCCGATGCGTGATAACGCGATTCGCCGGTGCTAACGCGCCGCCGGCGCCTTGCTCCGCGCCCGCTGAGCTGGTGACTTGGCCGCCTTGCGTTGCCGCGATGGCGCCGACTTGGCGCCCTTCGACCGCTTGCCCTCTTCGATCAACCGGTCGGCGTGGTCGAGGATGCACGTGAGGCCGTATTCGAAATTGGTGTCGTCGGGGGCCGCGATGCGGTGGCCGATTCCGGTCACCTGGGCCAGCAGGGGAGTGGTTCCGGGATCGATGGCCACGGCGTCCTCGATTGCGCGCTGTCCGAGGTCCGTCGATTGGTTCTTTTCGTAGAGCCGCTGCAGCACCACCGACCCGCGGACGTGCATCGAGACCGCGGAGTAGGTGTCGAAGGCATCCTCGGGCGTGAGCCCGGCCTCGACCAGGTTGGCGATCGCTTTTTCCATCTCCTGCGCCCCGAGGCGCGCGGCTTTGGGACTCAGCGCGGCGCGAATCAGAATCAGGTCGCACAGAATTGGGTTACCCATGAACGTCTTGCGCATCAAACGTGCATGGTTGCGCAACGTCTCGCGCCAGTCGCTGACTTCGACGTACGGGGTGGCGAACACGTACTTGCTCAAGGCGCGATCGGTCATCGCGTTGAGCAGATCGTCCTTCTTGCGGAAGTACCAGTAGATGCTGGTGACACCGACGCCGAGGTGTTTGCCAAGCAGGGGCATGCTCAGGTTGTCTATCGATACCTGCTCTGCGAGTTCGAATGCGCCGCTGATGATGTCATCGGGATTGATGGATCCGCGTTCGCGTCGCTGCCGCTTGTCAGCGGTTGCCTGCTTTGCCACTACGGGCACCTCCATCAGAATGTATCCTGCGTCTGCGGTCTTGAAGAACCGTGCCACCCGTGCAGGTGAATCTACCGGCAGATCCTCTCCCACCTGCGCATACGCGGGCGTGTCGCTGTTCGCCTTTGACCAGCCAACTCGGCTTTCGTGCAAATTTCCATCTGCTACTGTAATACCTATCGTAGGCTTTTTGGTAAATAAGGCTGGACGGGCGAAGATGGCCGGACGCAACCCTGTGGGTGAATCTCCCGATGAGCCGCGGATTACACCATGGATCTAGGACTGGCGAACGCCGCTGCGGTGGTCGTCGGCGGTAGCCGTGGCATGGGGCTGGCGACGGCGCGTTGCCTCGCCGAGGAAGGCGCCCGGGTGGCGGTCGTCGGCCGAACACGGGCCAGCCTCGACAGCGCGGTGACGGATTTGACGCGGTGCGGTAGTCCCGATGCCGTGGGACTCGCCGCCGACATCGGTGACGCCGGCGAGGTCGACAAGCTGTTCGCCGAGCTTGGCGAGCGGTGGAACGGCGAACTCAACGTGCTCATCAATACGGTCGGCCCGGGCGCGCCGGGCAGCTTCGAAGTCCTGACCGACGACCAGTGGCGCGAGGCCGTCGAAGAAGGCGTGATGGGAATGGTGCGCTGCGTTCGCGCGGCACTTCCGTTGCTGCGCAACGCGCAATGGGCTCGGATTGTCAACTTTTCGGCGCATTCGACGCAGCGACAAAGTGTGATGCTGCCCGCCTATACGGCGGCCAAGTCGATGCTGACGAGCGTCTCGAAAAACCTGTCCCTGTTGCTGGCAAAGGACGAGATCCTGGTCAACGTCGTGTCGCCGGGCAGCATCGCGTCCGAGTCGCTCGTCGGCTGGGCGAATTCGGTCGGCGTCGACGGGAGCGACCCTTATCGCCTGATGGAGGCCATCGGCAAGCACTTCGGGCATCCGGCGCAAATGCCCCGGGCCGGGCTACCGGAAGAAATCGGGCCCGTCGCCGCGTTCCTCGCGTCGCGACGGAACTCCTACATGACCGGGGCCAACATCAACGTCGACGGTGGTTCCGACTTCACCTGATCTCAAATCGCTTGGCGCACATAAGGAGTGGACTATGGCGACGGCTGCCGAGGCGCGTGTTTGGGCGCGAGGGGCACTGCGGGGAATCGGCGACTCCCTCTACACGCCGTTCTGCGGCGCCGACGGCGACGACATCGACTGGGACGCCTACCGGACGCTGGTGGGCTACTGCGTCGGCGACCTCGGCCACCCGATGTTGTGGTGCACCAGCGGCATCGCCGAGTTCTGGTCGCTGACCCTCGACGAGCGCAGACGCCTGTTAGAGGTGGCAATCGAGGAGGCGCGCACACTGAATCCCGATGTCGTCGTGCAGGCCTGCACGGCCGCGATGTCGGCGAAGGACTGTCTGGAGTTGACGCTCCACGCCCAAGAGGTGGGCGCCGACATCGCCTACATCCAAACGCCGATGATGGAGGCCCACGGCGGCGAGGGCGTGTTGCGGTTCTTCAAGTACATCGGCGCGCGCACCGATATCGCGTTGGGGATGTTCAACTCCCCGTCCTCCGGCTACGTGTTGACCCCGGCCGAAAGCGCGCGGATCTACGACGAGGTACCCGCCGTGTGCGCCACCAAGGAGGGCGCCTTCCGGCCGGAGGCCAGCCGGCGGCTGCACGAGTTGGCTCCCGACTTGGCGGTCTGGGAATGCGACCGGACCGTGTATCGCGCGGGGTGGTTGCGTGCCGGCATCGTATGCCCGGCGCAATTGGGTACGGCCGGCTACCTGTTCGAGACCCCCAAGCGGCGACTGTTTTCCGAGTACTGGGATCTGGTCAGCAACGACAAACTGCTCGAGGCGATGGACTACGGCCGCGCGTCCGGGATGGACCAGTTCGACCTGGACGTCGGATCCTGGTGGACCTGCTACCCCGGGCGATCGGACTACTTCACCCACTGGGGCGGCGCGTTCAAGTACGCCGCCTCGCTGCTGGGTCTGCCGGTAGGTGACTACCCGCACTCCCGGCCGCCCCAAGCGGTGCTGCCGCCCGAGGCGAAGGCCCAGATCGAGAAGGCCTACCGCCGGCTGGGGCTCATCGACCAGTAGCTGTCGCGCGAAAACGATTGGCGGCGAGCTACTTTCAAGACGAAAGGCCCGACCTCCGATGAGGCCGGGCCTTTTCGCCATGCGGTTGATGCTAGTGTTGTTCGGCCTGCTGGCGTTTCTCCGCGAGCTTGGCCGCGCTGCGGGCGGATTCGGCTTCGGCCTCCTTCTTCGCCGCATTGCGCTGGGCCTGGGCCTTGTCCTGCTGGGCCTTGCCCTCGTTGAACAAATCGTCACGACCGATCACCGCGCCGATGACGACCTTGGCCTTGCCCTTCACGTCTTCCACGACGCCCTTGACGGCTTCCGCTACACCGCTCTTGATGTCAACCATTGCATTCCCTCCCCTCGCTAATGGATGTCTCCTATGCGTCTTCCCGGTCGCCGGGCGGGACCAAACGTGTGTCGCGGCGTGTCGCTCGCCACACCCGGGACACGAATCATCCGATCGCCTCGTGAGCGGGGGATTTACACTTCCGTCGACGACTTCGGCGACACGGAATTCGCTGTTGGCCCGGGTTTCGTGTGGCCCCGGTGGCAGTTGTGGAATGCGGTACCGATAGGTATACAGTATGGGTACAAAAAGCCCACCGAATCCGGCAGTCAAGCACGAGGGGGTGCCGCGCACGATGTCCGGCAGCGACGGCGCCTCAGACGCCGAAGACGCTGTGCTGTACGAGGCCACAGATAGTGGAATCGCGATCCTCACGTTCAACCGCCCCGAGCGCCTCAACGCCTGGGGCCCCGACCTTGCCGCCGGGTTTTACGCCGCCGTCGACCGTGCCGAACAGGACCCGGACGTCAGGGTGATCGTGCTGACCGGCCGGGGCAGGGGATTCTGCGCCGGCGCCTACCTGGGCGCGCCCGGTTCGGCGGCCAAACTGGGCGAGACCATGGAGAAGGCGGGTCGGACCGACCTGGCCGACCTGGTTGGCGAACGCCCGCCGCATTTCGTGACCACGCTGCGCAAACCCGTCATCGCCGCGATCAACGGTTCCTGCGTCGGCATCGGGCTCACCCAGGCGCTGATGTGCGACGTCCGGTTCGCCGCCGCCGGAGCGAAGTTCGCCGCCGTGTTCGCCCGCCGCGGGCTGATCGCGGAATTCGGCATCTCCTGGATACTTCCCCGGCTGACCAACTGGGGCGTCGCCCTCGACCTGTTGCTGAGCGGGCGCACTTTCCTCGCCGAGGAGGCCGCCCAGCTGGGCCTCGTCAAAGAGGTCGTCGCGCCGGAAGACTTGATGAAGCGCGCGCTCGACTACGCCGAGGACATCGCGCGCAATTGCTCGCCGGCGTCGATGGCGGTGATCAAGACGCAGGTATACGGCGACGCGACGCGCGATGTCGTGGAAGCCACTTCGCGTGCCGAGGTGTTGCTGCACGAGGCGATGCCGCGGCCTGACGTCATCGAAGGGATCACGAGCTTCCTCGAGAAGCGCCCGCCGCAGTTTCCCTCGCTCGCGGGTACCGGAAAGGAATCATGATGGGTAGCTTGCGGTACAAGGCGATTGACGTCGACAACCACTACTACGAACCGCTCGACGCGTTCACCCGCCACCTGGACAAGGCGTTCAAGAGCCGCGGCGTGCAGATGGTCACCCAAGGCAAGCGCACTCTGGCCGTGATCGGGGGCCGGGTAAACCATTTCGTTCCCAATCCGACCTTCGACCCGATCATCGTGCCGGGCTGCCTGGACTTGTTGTTCCGCGGTGAGATTCCCGAAGGCGTCGACCCGGCGTCGCTGATGAAGGTCGAGCGACTGGCCGAACATCCCGAGTACCAGAACCGTGATGCGCGCATTCAGGTGATGGACACCCAGGACATCGAGACCGTGTTCATGCTGCCGACATTCGGTTGTGGGGTCGAGGAGGCGCTCAAGCACGACATCGAGGCGACGATGGCGTCGGTGCACGCCTTCAACCTGTGGCTGGACGAGGACTGGGGCTTCGACCGGCCCGACCACCGGATCATCGCCGCGCCGATCATCTCGCTGGCCGATCCGGTCCAGGCCCTCGCCGAGTTGGAGTTCGTGTTGGCGCGCGGCGCCAAGCTCGTGCTGGTGCGACCGGCGCCGGTGCCCGGCCTGGTCAAGCCGCGGTCACTGGGTGATCGCAGCCACGATCCGGTGTGGGCGCGACTGGCCGAGGCGGGCGTTCCGGTGGGATTCCACTTGAGCGACAGCGGCTATTTGCACATCGCGGCGGCGTGGGGCGGCAAGTCGACGTTCGAGGGATTCGGCGCCAAGGACCCGCTGGATAACGTTCTCCTCGACGACCGTGCAATTCATGACACCATGGCCTCGATGATCGTGCACGGCGTGTTCACCCGGCATCCGAAACTCAAGGCGGTCAGCATCGAAAACGGTTCGTACTTCGTCCACCGGCTGGTCAAACGCCTCAAGAAGGCGGCCAACACCCAGCCCCGTGATTTCCCCGAGGATCCGGTGGAACAGCTGCGCAACAACGTCTGGATCGCCCCCTACTACGAGGACGATTTGCCGGAGTTGGCCGAAGTCATTGGCGTCGACAAGATCCTGTTCGGCTCCGACTGGCCGCACGGCGAGGGCCTCGAGTCCCCGTTGTCGTTTGTCGAGGAGCTCAAGGATTTCAGCGACGCGGATATTCGAAAGATCATGCGCGAGAACGCCTTAGATCTGCTGGGCGTCACAGCCCCAGTGGCGGCCTAGGCGGCCAGCCCGGTGAGCGAATGGACCGTCGGGGCGGTACTCGACGCGATCGCCGAGGTGGTGCCAGACCGCCTGATGACTGCCTGTGGCGACCGGCGCAGCAGCTTCGCCGACTCGGCAGTTCGAACCAGTAGGCTGGCAAACTTCCTCATCGACAAGGGATTCGGGGTTTACGCGTCGCGCGACACGCTCGAACGATGGGAGTGTGGTCAGGACCGGATCGCGCTCATCATGTACAACGACCTGTATCCGGACATGCTGATCGGATGCCTGAAGGCGCGCGTGGTTCCGGTCAACGTCAACCATCACTACTCGGTGCGTGAGATCGGCGACCTGCTTGACTACATCCGTCCGCGGGGCATCATCTATCACCGCTCGCTCGGCGCCCGGTTCGCCGAGGTGTTGCCGCCCAACGGCACTGAGTTGCTGGTGTCCGTCGACGACGGAAGCGGCGCTTCCGAACTGTCGGGGGCCATCTCGCTCGATGACGCCCTGGCCGCCGGTGCCGCCGACCTCGACCTGGCTGGATCGCCGGACGATTTGATCATGATGTGTACTGGCGGAACGACGGGACGGCCCAAGGGAGTCCTGTGGCGCCAAAGCGACATGTACGTGTCGTCGATGGTGGGTGCCGACCACGAGAGCGTCACCGAGATCCACGACAAGGTCCGCCCCGGCGGCCCACCCTGGTTCGCGGTCTCGCCACTGATGCACGCGGCGGGGATGTGGACCGCGTTCGCGGCGCTCTGTGCGGGCCTGCCCGTCGTGCTCTACGACGATCGCCACAAGCTCGACGTGCGGTCGGTGTGGGAAACCGCCGAGCGGGAAAAGGTGGGCATGATGACGATGGTCGGCGACGCGTACGCCGGCCCGCTGGTCGCCGAACTACAGGCGCACACCTACGATCTGTCGGCGCTGAACGCCATCGGCACCGGCGGCGCGGCCACCCACGCGAAATACAAACGGGCACTGATGGAATGCCTGCCGCACATCACCATCATCGAAGGCTACGGATCGTCGGAATCCGGGAACATGGCGTTCGGGCACAGCCGCGACGGGCACGCCAGCGAAACCTTCGAGCCCAGGGTCGGCGCCACCGTCGTCTCCGCTGACCGCAGCCGGTTCCTGGAGCCCGGTGAGCAGGAGATCGGCTGGGCCGCGAGGACCGGCCGGATTCCGCTCGGATACTTCAGCGATCCCGATGGCACCCAACGGACCTTCCCGGAGATCGACGGCCAGCGAGTCGTGATCCCGGGCGACCGGGCGTCTCTTGAAAAGGACGGCACCATCCGCCTTTTCGGCCGCGATTCACTGGTGGTCAACACCGGGGGCGAAAAGGTGTTCGTCGAAGAAGTCGAGGAGGTCCTGCGCGCACATCCGGGCATCGCCGACGCGCTCGTGGTTGGGCGGCCGAGCGAACGGTGGGGCCAGGAAGTCGTCGCGCTCGTCGCCGCACACCCGGGCGCCGACCTCGGCGGAGATGGGCAGGACCTCTACACCTTCTGCACCGCGCAGCTCGCGCATTTCAAGGCGCCCAAGGCATTCATCTTCGTCGAGCAGATTCAGCGGCTCGGCAACGGTAAGCCCAACTACCGCTGGGCCCGAGAGCAAGCCGAACAGAAGGTGTCATGAACACGGGAGCGATCGACTGCCTGGTCAACGTGCACTTCGGTGAGACGGATTCCCAGCCCTCCTGGATGCTCAAGGTCCGCGACGACTACTTCAAGGGGCCGGAGTCGATGTTCGCTCCGGTCGACCTGTCCGAGCTGCTCGACGAGATGGACGAGCAAGGTGTCCAGAAGGCGATCCTGATGGACTCGCTCGCCAATCCGTCGACCACCGCGCGCAAGTTCGTCGAAGCCAAGCCGGATCGGTTCGCGCTGGCCATGGGTGGGGTCAACCTGCTGCGTCCGGTGCGCTCATTGCGGGAACTGAGCGGGATCGTCGGCGACCTGCCGGTCGCGTATGCGGTTGTGGGGCCGAGCTTCTGGGGCGACGGCCAGTATCCGCCCAGTGACGCGGTCTACTACCCGCTCTACGCCAAGTGCGCGGAGGTCGATCTCCCGCTGTGCGTCAACACCGGCATCCCGGGACCACCGATTCCCGGCGAGGTGCAGCACCCCATGCATCTCGACCGCGTGTGCGTGCGGTTTCCCGAACTGAAGCTGTGCATGATCCACGGCGCGGACCCGTGGTGGGACGTCGCGATCCGGTTGCTGCTCAAGTACGCCAACCTGCGGTTGATGACATCGGCGTGGTCGCCGAAGCGGCTGCCGGAAAGCCTGCTGCACTACATGCGCACGCGCGGTCCCAACAAGGTGATCTACGCGTCCGACTGGCCGGTCCTGCGCATGCGCCGCGTCATACCCGAAGCCCGTGCGCTGGACCTGCCGGCCGAGGTCCTGGACAACTACCTCTACAACAACGCGCAGGAATTCTTCTTCGGACAGGAGCACTGACCATGGACCGCTTCGAACTGCGCAGACTGGACTACAGCCTGTCCGACGACCACGCGGACCTGCAGAACGCCTACAGGCAGTTCTTCAAAACCCACTGCCCGATCGAAACGGTGCGCGCCGCAGAGCCTTCCGGCTTCGACAAGAACCTGTGGGAGCGGTTGTGCGCGATGGGCGCGACCACGATGGCGCTACCGGAATCGTGTGGCGGTGACGGGGCGACGTTGGTCGATCTCACCCTGGTGGCCGAAGAGATCGGCCGGTCACTGGCGCCGGTCCCGTGGATCGACCATGTCTGCGCGGCGCGGCTGCTGGGACGCCTGGGCGCGCTGGGCGCCGAAACCGCCGGCGTGACCAATGGAGAACAGCTCGCCGCGCTCGATGCGCGCCTCGACGGCTCGCCGGGCCCGCGCCTGATACCGACCGGGTCGATCGCCGACCACATCGTCGTCCGCGACGGCGATCAGGTGGTACGCCTGACGTTCGGCACCCGGCCGGCCACTGTCGACAACATCGGCCGGCTACCGATGGCGTGGGTGGATCCGGACGCCGCCGACGCCCGCACGGTCATCGCCGAAGGGCCCGGCGCGATCGCGAATTATCAACGGGCCCTGGATGAATGGCGACTGCTGACCGCTGCGGCCCTGGTGGGCCTGGTCGACGAAACGATGACCATCGCCGCGGAATTCGCCAAGACCCGCTACACGCTGGGTGTGCCCATCTCGACGCTGCAGGCGATTTCGCATCCGCTGGCGAACATGGCCATCACCGTCCAGGGCGGACGTAACCTTGCCCGGCGCGCGGCCTGGTTCCTGGACAACGAACCCGACGAACGACCCGAGCTGGCGCCGTCGGCATTCGTGTTCATGGCCGAGGAGGCCGCCAAGGCCGCAACCATGGCGGTGCACATCCAAGGCGGGCTTGGGGTTTCGTCGGAGGCCGCCGCGACGGCGTATCTGGTCCGGGCGAGGGGGTGGCCGCTGGCGGGCGGCGACCCGGGTGCAACCGCCCAACGGGTCGCCGAGATTGTGACCGCCCGCGAATGCGCCCCCATAGGACAGGAGCATTAGATGGATTTCTCCCGGGTTGAGCTGTCCGATGCGGACCAGGCATTCCTCGATGAGGCGCGGAACTTTCTGGGCACCCACATGACCGAAGAGGTCAGGCGGCGAGACCGCGAAACCGGCGACAACTTCGACGAAGGTCTGCATCTCAAATTCGGTGCCGCAGGCTATTTGGCCAAGGAGTGGAAGCCCGAATCGGAGGGCGGGTTCAGCCGGGTGCATCGGCGTATCTGGGAGCTGGAGAAGCGCCGGGCGCACGTGCCGTGGGTGACGTGGGGGACCACCGCCATGGTGGCGCGCTCGGTGCAGAAGTTCGGGTCACCGGAAGTTCGCGACGAGGTGCTGCCCAAGGTCTTCAGCGGCGAGGTCCGGCTGTGCCTGGGCTACACCGAACCGGAAGGCGGCTCCGACGTCGCGACCTGCAAGACCCGCGCGGTGCGCGACGGTGACGCGTGGGTCATCAACGGCTCCAAGATGTTCACCACCGGCGCGCACAACTGCCAGTATGTCTTTCTGATCACCAACACCGACCCCGGTGCGCCGAAACACAAGAGCCTGACCATGTTTCTGGTGCCGTTGGATACCCCGGGCATCGAAATCCAGGGCATCCGCACGGTCGACGGCGACCGGACCAACATCGTCTACTACAGCGACGTCCGCGTCGACGACAAGTATCGGCTCGGGGACGTGAATGCGGGCTGGACGGTGCTGCGGGAGCCGCTCAACACCGAGCACGGCGCGGTCGCCGCCGCGCCCGACGGGCTGCAGGACACGTCGATCATGATGCACCAGGCCGGCTCGCTGGCCGAGGCGGTGGACAAGGCCGTGGTGCGCGTGACGCAGCCCGGCCCCGACGGCCGCCGGCTTGTCGATGACAAGTCGGTCGCGTATCGACTGGGCCGCAGCTTTGCCCGGCTGGAGGCGGCGCTGTCGTCTCCGAACATCTACGGCAGGGTCGCCATCGCACAAACGATGCGCGACATCTCCCCGGAGCTGATGGACATCCTCGGGGCGGCGTCGGCCCTGCCGTACGGGACCGACGGAGCCGCCGACGACGGCAGCGCGGAATACGCCTACCGGTTCGCCCCCTTGGTCGGAATCTACGGCGGCACGTTGGAGGTGTTCCGAAACATGATCGGCCAGTACGCGCTTGGGCTGGGCAAGCCCGCCTACGCGCCGCCGAAAGTTTCCTGACGCGCCGTTCGGCGTCGCGACTGAGGTCGTCAATATCGTTGCGGTTCCTAAGGCGACGCCGCGGCGTTCGTCGCCTGCGCGTCGCTCTTGAAGGCCTCGCGTCGGATCATTTCCCACACGGTGGGCGTGTGCTCGGTTGTGGAGACGACAACCGTCTTCCGCCTCGCCGTCCCATCTTGGGCAAGTTTGACGAGGTAGTCCGCCAAGTCGATGCGCGCCGTGAATGCGCCCACCGGATCCACTTCTCCGGCAACATAATTGGTAACCTGAGGCAGATCGAACAATCCCGACGGACGCACGATCGTCCAGTCGAGGCCGCTCTCGCGCACCAACGTCTCCATCCGCCGGATGTCGTCGTAGACAGTCTTACCAATTGTGCGGGTGATGATCGGCTCAAACAGTCGCAGCATCAGCGGCGCTTGGCGGCGGCCCGGCGCAGGGTAGGCGCCGGTGGAGCTCACGATCACGAGCCGATTGACGCCGGCTTCGCGCATCGCGTTCACGACATTGCGGGTGCCCACCGAATACGTGTCGACGGGCTGGCGGGTGAACGGCACACCGAGCGTCGACAGCACGGTGTCGGCGCCGCCAACCATCCCGGCGAGGCCCTCGCGCCGCACGTCCGCGCCGGCTACCGTCAGCCGCGGATCGGTGATCGGAAAGTCGTCGGGGCGCCGGGTGACGGCAATCGCTGAGTGACCGGCGTCGAGCACGCGCCGCGTCAGCAGCCTCCCGGTCAAGCCATTGGCACCGAAAATCACGATATGCATGAGTACTCCTTCGATAGTTACCGGCGGCGGGTTGCCGTCTTGTGCCGCTGAGGCAGAGCGGGGATCAGGACCGCTGCGGCCACGCAGTGCAGTGCGGTCAACATGAGTTGGGTGTCTAGGGTCGCGGTCGTCCGGAAGACCGGCACGATGGATACCACCAGGACGACCAGGGTCAGCGCGATCCAAATGCTTCGGGGAGATGAGGTGTAGCGCTCGAGCAGCGCGATCGCGATCCAGCCGGCTATGCCCGCAGCCACGGTGGCGACGATGGTCAGCGCGAGGGTGATTTCCCGGGTGCCGATCGGCGTATCCACTATGTAGTCAACGCGGGCCATCCGTCCCAACAGCCACGCCAGACCGGTTGCCGCGGTGGCGATCGCAAGGACGCCGACACGACCCGCGTGGCGTCGCACCGTGAGATGTCCAGTCAAATGCGACATCGCAATTCCTTCCGCCGAGCTGCTGTGCGGGAAGCGATTTTCCCTGCTCGCTACTACGACGAAACGGCCCGCGCGAAAGTTACAGGCGATCTGATGGTGGGCGCCGCGTGACCGAGGTCAGGTCGTCAATATCGTGGCGGCGGCGGTGCCCGGCGCCCCGTACAGCTGAGTGAACCCGACCTTCGGATTGCCCGGGACCTGCCGGTCTCCAGCCTCGCCGCGGAGTTGACGAACTATTTCGTGAATCTGGCGCAGTCCGGATGCGCCAATCGGCTCTCCGTTGGCGATCAGCCCGCCGTCGGTGTTGACGGGCATCGCACCGCCGATCTCGGTGGCACCGTCGGCGAGCAGCTTCTGCTGATCACCGTGCGCGCAGAACCCGCATTCGGCCATGTGGATGATTTCGGCGCCGGCGTCGGTGTCCTGCAATTGGATTACGTCGACGTCGTCCGGCGCCACGCCGGCCTTTTCGAATGCGGCCTTGGCCGCATAGACGGTCGGCGACACGTCCTCGTCGACCGGGGCGAAGGTGGTGTTGACCTCGTAGGCGCCATAGCGGCGAGTGCGGACCTCCACGGCCCGCAGGTATACGGGTTTGGCGGTGTAGCGGTGTGCGATATCGGCCCGGCACATCACCGCGGCCGCGGCGCCCTCGTCGGGTGCGCAAAACATGTACTGGGTCAATGGGTAGTTCAGGATCGGCGAACTCAGGATCTGGTCCTCGGAGATTGGCTTGCGGCGAAAGGAGTTGGGGTTCAACGCTCCATTGCGGAAGTTCTTGGCCGCGACCTTAGCGAGCGTGCCCTGAGAGATGTCGTGCTCGTGTAAATAGCGGTTCGCCTTCATCCCGAAGAACTTGGTGGTCAGATACTGCCCGTTCTCGGCATACCATCTCGGCATACCGACCAGCGCCGGGTCTTCGGTGAACGCCCCGCGCGGGTGCTTGTCCAAGCCGATGGCGATGCCGATGTCGTAATCGCCCAACCGGATCCCATCGGCACAGGCCTTGACCGCGCTGGCCGCGGTCGCGCACGCGTTGAATACATTGGTGAACGGGATGCCGGTCAGACCGACCATGGCGACAATTGCATCGGGGTTGGCCACCGTCCAGCTGCCACCCGTAGCGAACTGGATGTCCTGCCACGCGACACCGGCGTCGGCAACCGCGGCGAAAATCGCATCCGCTCCCATCTGCATCGCGGATTTGCCCTCGAACCGACCGAACGGGTGCAGCCCAACCCCAATAATCGCAACGTCATTCACGCAATGGCTCCCGATTCCTTCAATTCGGCGATGCGATCCCAGTCCATGCCGAGCTCCATCAGAACGATCTCGGTGTGCTCGGAGGCCTGGGGCGCCCTGGTGGTCACCAGCGGCTCGTGATTGAACTGCACCGGGCCGCGGACGACCTTGAACGGTTCGCCGCCGCTGGCGAGCTCGACTTCGCTGATCATGTCGTTGGCGATGGCCTGCTCATCGCTGGCCAGGTCGATCAGGCTCTGGAACGGCGCCCACTGGCCTTTCATCGTTTTCAGGTGCTGGCGCCAGTATTCAAAGGGCTTGCCGGCGAAGGCCTTCGCGATCAGTTGGGCGGCCGCGTCTGCATTCTGTATCAACGGGAGCACGTCGGCGAAGCGGGGATCGTCGGCGGCCTCGGGGATGCCGAGATGCTCGAAGGTGTCGCGGATCAAGCCGGTCGGGCTGATGATGCACAGGTTGATCGTGCCGCCGTCGGAGGTTTCGTAATTGCCCATGAACGGATTGACCGACGGCGCGCCGGAACCCGGCATGAACGTGCGCATGACCTCGCCGGTCTCCATGCCCTGCGTCACGCTCGCCCCCGCCGCCCACCAGGCGGTGCTCAGCAACGACACGTCGAGCTCGAGGGCCTCGCCGGTGCGCTCACGATGCAGCAACGCGGCCGAGATGCCGCCGGCGATGAACATGCCGCCGATGGAATCGCCGAACGCTGGAATGCCCTGCCCCAGTGCGCCGCCCAGCTCCTCGGGGGTCAGCGCGTATCCGATGCCGCTGCGCGTCCAGAACGCCGTCCCGTCGTACCCGCCGACGTCACGCTCGGCGCCCTTGTCGCCGTACGCAGAACCGCGGGCATACACGATGTCCGGGTTCGCCGCGCGGATGTGTTCGACGTCGAACTTGTGCTTCTGCCGTTGCGCGGGCATGTAGTTGGTCAGGAACACGTCGGACGTCTTGGCCAGTTCGTAGATCACTTCCTGGCCCCCTGGCGTGGAAACATCGATCCCGATGCTGCGCTTGCCCCGGTTGGGGTGCTCCATCAACGGATGTCGGTCCGGGTCGACCTGGATGCCGCCCATGTTGAGGAAGCCGCGCTGGGTGTCGCCGCGCACCGGGTGCTCGACTTTGAGAACGTCGGCGCCCCAGTCCGCGAGGATGGCCCCCGCCGCGGGGACGAACGTAAACTGCGCAAGCTCCAGGACCCGAAAGCCCTCCATTACCTTGACCATTCCCGGACCCTACTTCGCCTCGAACGTCACGGGAAGCGCCGTCGGCGAACGGAACGGCTGACCGTGGATGTGTGGGTCGTTGTCCGCCAGCAGGTTGACGTTGGTCAACCGATTCAGCAGGCATTCGAGGGCGACGCGGGTTTCCAGCCGCGCCAGGTGCAGGCCCAAACACGTGTGCTCGCCGGCGGCGAAGGAGATGTGCGGCATGTGCTTGCGGAAGATGTCGAACTCCTCCGAACGCTCCCAGCGTTGCTCGTCGCGATTCGCCGAGCCGATGCACACGCCGATCACCGAGCGTGCCGGGATCTCAACGCCTTCCACTTCGGCGTCCTCGGTGGTGAACCGCTGCACGGTGGTCAGCGGCGTCTCGAATCGCAGTCCCTCCTCGATGGCCTGGGGGATCAGTTCGTGGTCGGCCTGCACGGCGGCGAGTTGGTCCTGATGCGTCAGGAGCAGATACAGCAGGTTTCCCGACGACCGGTAGGTGGTCTCCAATCCGGCGGGGAGCAGCAGGCGCAGGAAGGAGTAGATGGCTTCGTCGCTGAGCTTTTCACCATCGATCTCGGCGGTGACCAGGTCGCCGATGATGTCCTCGGTGGGTTTGGATTTGCGCCGCTCGATCTGTTCGACGAAGTAGTCCTTGAGCGCCGCCGACGCCTCGAAGGCTCGCTCATAATTGACGTGGTAGCTGATCAACTCCACGGCGCGCTGGTGGAACATCCCCAGGTCTTCGTCGGGCAGGCCGAGCAGCCGGGCGATGACGCGGGTGGGGAACTCGAAGGTGAAATTCCGGACCAGATCCGTCGTACCGGCGTCGATGAACTCGTCGATCAACGCGTTGCAGACCGGCCGCACGATGGCGGGCTCCCACTGCGCCAGCGCCTTCGACTTGAACGCGGCGGAGACCAGGTTGCGATGATCGCGATGCTTCTTTCCCTCCATCGCCAGGATGGTGGGCCCCATAAACAGGCCGATCGTTTTGTCGTAGGGCTCGGAGCTGAATACCCGGCCGTCGCGAAACACCGTGTTGACCGCGTTGAAGGAAACCGCGGAGTACTCCCGTTTGGGCATCAGCGATTCGGGCGTCTTCGAATAGTCCATCACGGTGCCGCGGAAAATGCCGGCCTCCCGGCGCTTATGTGCGAAGAAGGGGTAGGGGTCGCGCAGGCTGACGGTTTCGTCGCCGGTGCCGGCGGCGGTGTGAACGTTGGTCGTCACCTGATCTCCAACATGATTGCCGTGAACGGGCGGTCCTCGCGTACGATCGTACTGTAATTCTTACAGTAGACAATATGGGTTTATCTGCGTTGGTACTTCACGCGTTCACCGCCTGCTCGCGCGCCCACCGGTAATCGGCCTTGCCCGACGGGCTGCGCTCGATCTCCGGACGGAACACCACCGCCTTGGGAAGTTTGTAGCGAGCCAGGGATTGTGCGGCGTGTGCGACAAGCTCGTCGGCGCTGGCGTCGGCGCCTTCGGCCAGCGCGACCACGGCAACAACCTCCTGGCCCCACCGCTCGCTCGGGCGCCCGGCCACCACCACATCGGCTACCGCGGGATGCGACGCGATCGCGGTCTCGACCTCCTCGACGAAGATCTTCTCGCCGCCGGAATTGATCGTCACCGAATCGCGGCCCAGCAATTCGATGCTGCCGTCGGCGCGGTGGCGTGCCCGGTCGCCGGGGATCGCATAGCGCACGCCATCGATCACCGGAAATGTCTTGGCGGTCTTGGCCGCATCACCCTTGTAACCCAACGGAACGTAGCCCCGCTGCGCCAGCCAGCCCATGCCGTCGTGCCCTGGTGGCAGGATCGCGGTCAAGTCCTCGGCCGCGACGAAGGTGTCCGGTCCGGCGTTGAAGGTTCCGGTCGACACCGCGCCCGACGTCGACAGGTGGTGCATCTGCGCACCGGTCTCCGAGGATCCGACGCCATCGACGACGACGGCGTTGGGCAGCGCGTCGATCAAGCGCTGCTTGACATACGGGGTGAGCAACGCGCCGCCGTTGGCGACCACGGCTAGCGACGACACGTCGGCTGTGCCCTTTTCGATGGCGGCAAGCAGCGGCCGCGCCATCGCGTCGCCCACTACCGTCACCACGGGCAGTCGTTCCCGCTCGATGGTGCGCACCACTTCGTCGGCGTCCAAATGATCGACGACGGAAGGGAAGACGACGGACTGCCCGGTTGTGATCGCCATCATCACGCTCCACTGGGCCGCACCATGGATCAGCGGCGGCAGAATCATCAACTTGGTGCCGGGGCCCGCGACTACCCCCGCCGTGATCTCGTCGATGGAGGCGAAGGGCTCCCCGGTCATTAGGCTGCGCCCGCCGAACGACGTCATGAAGATGTCATGCTGGCGCCACAGCACACCCTTCGGCATCCCCGTGGTGCCCCCGGTGTACAGGACGTACAAGTCATCGGGCGACGGCTGCACCGGTGGCGGCGCGGGCGAGCTGGAAGCGACGACGGTCTCGTAATCCACTGCGCCGTAGACCAAGTCGTTGCCCGAGTCGTCGGCGATCTGAATCAGCACGCGTAGCTGCGGCAGGTCCGGCAGCACCTCGGCCACGCGCGGCGCAAACGCGGAATGGTAGATCAGCGCGGTCGCCCCCGAGTCCGCCAGCAGGTACTGCAGCTCGCTCTTGACGTACCGGAAGTTGACGTTGAAGGGCGCAACCCGCGCGGCGAACGTGCCGAGCAACGCCTCGACGAACTCGTTCCCGTTGTAGGCGTAGATGCCGAGTAGATCCTGGCCCACCTCGTGTCCGGCGAGCGCTGAGCGCTCGGTGTGACATCCCAGTCCCCGCGAGTGCAGATATGAGGCGAGCCGGTTCGATCGCTCGAGGATTTGTGCGTAGCTGTAGCGCCGCTCGCCTTGGATCAGCAACTCCCGATCGGGAATCGCGGCGGCGACGGCTGTCGCGACGGCTGGCACCGTGAATTGTGTTGCGGTGTCGGTCATGGCCGTGTCCATACCCCGAGCAGGTCGTCGGTCGTGGTGATGGTCGCCAGCAGCGACAGGGTGTTGGCGATGATGGCCTCTCCGTATTCGGTCGGGATGCCGGCGACGGCATCATGCGGAACGATGACGCGATAGGCGGCGTTGACCGCATCCATCACGACGTTGGGTATCGCGATATTCAGCGAAACACCGACCACCACGATGGTGGATACTCCGAGGTTCCGCAGCACCGCGTCAAGGTCGGTACCACCCATCGGCCCGACGCCGTGCCACCGGCTCAGCACCAGATCCGTTGGTTCGGGCCCCAATTCGGGCAATACCGCGGCACCGGGCGTGCCGGGGACGATGTCTACCCCGCCGCGCCCGAGCGCAAAGATCTTCGCGTTGTGGCTCGAGCCCAGCCCGTCGGGCCGTCGCTGCACCAGGCAGTGCACGACGCGCACACCGGCCGCCCGCGCCGCCGGCAGCAGCCGCACGATGTTGGGCAGCGCAACGCGGCGCGCCTCCTTCGCGAGCGCGGCCAGGCCGGCGTGCGGGCCGATGACCGCGCCCTGGCATTCCTGGGTGACAATCGCGGTGTGCGCGGGCGCCGCAAGGTCTTGAAGTGCCGTCATGCCGGCACTTCATAGAATTGGGTCGCCCACTTACGCAGTGCCATATACCCTTTCGCGTCGACCTTGGAGAGCGGTGGGCGCTCCACATATTTCTGATAGCGCCAGATCTGCAGATCGTCGAAGACGGTGGACAGGAACTGCTTTTCGATGACCTCGCGCAACTTGCCGTCAGGCACATCGGCGGAATCGCCGGGGATTCGAGGCCACCAGATCGAGTAGAAGAGGTCGGAGCACTCGTCGTCGACCGGTGTGCAGGTGAAGATCAGCCGATGGTTCTGCGCGCCCTCGAAGGCGCTGATCGCCCCGCCCAGACCGAACAGGTGGCTGTGGAATCGCAGCGCGAGATCCTCCGGGTCGTCGCTGCTGGCGTCCGGCCAACCCGCGACGAACCGCCATTCGTGGTCGACGATCTTCCAGTCCAGCACCCTGGGCGTCACGGTGGCGTGGTGCACATACTCGAAATGGGCGCTGTCCGGGGCGTTCTCCGCCACGATCTGCGGATGTACCGGTTCGCGCTCCGCGCGCCGGGAGAACTCCGGATACGCCCGGTAATAGGCCGCCGGGTCGGTCTCGAATTGAGGGAACTTGCGGAAGATGTCCGGCATCTCCCACTGTGGCTCCTTGCCGTCCGGCTGGTGCCAGACGAACACGCAGTCGTACTGCTCCCGCACGGGAAACACCCGCAGCCGCAGCGCGCGGTTGGGCCGGTCCGGTTGATAGGGGATGTATCGATTGGTGCCGTCGGGGCCCCAGCGCCACCCGTGGAAGGGGCACTGGACGCAGTCGCCCACTACGGTGCCGCCGTGGCCGATGTGCGCACCGAGGTGTTTGCAGTGCGCCTCCAGGACATGCAGCTCGCCCGACTCGTCGCGGTAGGCCACCAGATCCTCGCCGAAGTAGTGCAGCGGCCGCGCCTCGCCGATCGGAAATTCGGGCGACCACCCAACCATGAACCAGCCGGTTACCTTCCAGGTGAAGGGCACTTTCACGCCGGCGCCTCCCGTGAGCGTTGATACTAAGTCCGTTACAGTATAGATTTCAGCAGTTCGGTCGGTGCGCGGCAAGGAGCGAAATGACGACAGCGGCTGACGAGCTCGAAGCGATCCGGCAACTCAAGGCGCGCTACTGCCGGTTCCTGGACGCCAAAGATGTCGAGGGCTGGCGCGGCGTATTCACGACCGACGTGGTGGTGTACCTGGATATGGCGGTCTCTACTGGTGGGGCCGATCCCAAGACGGCGCCGCCACTGGAGGGTGTCGACAACTTCGTCCCGATGGTGCTGGGCGGGCTCGAGAACGCGGCCACCATGCATCACTGCCACACCCCGGAGATCACCCTGACCTCGGAGACCACCGCGACCGGCATCTGGGCGATGGAAGATTGGATCGTCTTCGGCGACGGCCACGAGTTGCACGGGGCCGGCCACTATCGCGAGACGTACGAGAAGCGGGACGGCAACTGGCTGATCAAGACCCTGCATCTGACCCGAACCATCCTGAAGCTCAGTGATGGCGGTGGCTAAGGCATTGAGCGGTTTGGGCCTCGCAGCGCGCGAGCTGGGCATGGTGCTGCCGCGGACGGTGTCGGGTCTTAACGAGTCGACGGGCTGGGTCCCGGTGTCGCGGCGCGGCGTGCGTCAGTTCGGCGAGGTCATGCTGGACGAGCTTGTGCTGAGCGGCTTCTCGCTGCTGGGCGGGGTCCCCGGTCCGCTGCGGCCGCTGAGTTCGTGCTCCGCGGCGGCCGAGGAATTGTCGGAACTGGGCATCGACCGTGCGCACGCCGACCCAAAACCGTTGCGGGTGACGTCGTTACGGCGGCGGCACATCGCGGGGCTGGCCTACGCGCGGATGATGTTCGAGCACGACCCGGCGCTGCCCAGCACTCTGGAAGCCGAGGGCCTGGGTGGTCCGGCGCGGGCGGCGGTGCACCTGTGCCGGCACCGCGACGGCCCGAGGCCATGGCTGGTATGGGTGCACGGCGCCGGCCAGGGCGGCACGGAAGACCTGTTGTTGTCTCGAATCGGCCGGATACATCACAGGCTGGGATTCAACGTCGCGATGCCGGTACAGCCCGGCCACGGGTGCCGCCGCCGCGAATGGCCCGCCTACCCGGACATGGATCCGCTGGGCAACGTCGCCGGCATGATGCGCGCGGTCTCAGAGGTGCGCGCCGTCGTTCGATGGGTGCAGCCACAAGCCACCGCCGTTGTGGTGGCGGGGATTTCGATGGGCACGCCGGTCGCGGCGCTGGTTTCCCACCTGGAGAGGCAGATCGACGCGGTGGCGCTGTACACCCCGATCCTGGGGCTCAACGCGATGATCGCGCGACACCTGGCGCGGTGGGGGCCGTCGCGTAACGGGTTCCGGGAGCTCTTGGGGTCCCCGGAGATCGCGAAGCTGGCATCGGTGATCGACCCGCTCGCGGTGGATCCCGCCCCGCCTCCGCACCGCCGGCTCATCGTCGGGGCATGGCACGACCGGATGGCGATGCGCGAACCCGCGATTGCGTTGCAGGAACGCTGGGGTGGGGAGCTGTACTGGTACGACGGCGGCCACGTAGGCCACGTGTTCTCCCGGCGCGTGCAGCGGGTCACCGAGCGATTCCTGCGCGGGATCGCCGACGACGCGGCCACCGGCTGATGGCACTCGTTCGGACCGCGCGCGAAGTGGTCGAGCTCTACAACCTCGTGGTGTGGAACCAACGCAACCTGACGCTGGCCGAGGAGTTGTTCGCCGACACCGTGATTCGGCACGAGGTGGGGGAGGCGCACACCCTGACCCGCGAGCAGGCGGTCAATCGCGTCAAGGACCTCTGGGAGTTGTTCGACAGCTTGCGCTTCGATTTGAACATCCTGGTCGCCGGCGACGACGGCGAGCACGTCGCGATCGTCTACGACTCGACGATGACCACCAAGGACGGGACCAATACCAACGTCGCCAGCATCGAGGTGTTCCGCATCGTCGACGGCAAGATCGTCGAGGTCTGGAATTGCGGCTACAAGCAAGGGGTTTGGAATTGAGCGATCGCCCGCTGGACGAATTGGGCTACTACCTGCTGGCCGGGGCCGGCGGCGAGGGACCGGCGACCTTGATGGACGAGGCGCGCCGCGGTGAGGAACTGGGCTTCGGCACCGCGTTCATCTCCGAGCGCTGGAACGTCAAGGAGGCCTCGTCGCTCGTCGGCGCCGCGTGCGCGGTGACCAACCGGATGCAGATCGCCACGGCCGCAACCAATCACAACACCCGTCATCCGCTGATCACAGGATCGTGGGCCACCACCATGCACCGGCTTTCGGCTGGCCGTTTCACCCTGGGCATCGGCCGCGGCATCGCCGCGATCTACGGAGCATTCGGCATTCCCGCGGTCACGACCGCGCAGATGGAGGATTGGGCCCAGGTCATGCGCCGGCTCTGGCATGGGGAGACGATTTTCAACCACGACGGCCCGATGGGCAAGTACCCGATCCTGTTTCTGGATCCGGACTTCAACGAAGACATTCGGCTGGCGTTGGTTGCCTTCGGGCCCCAGACGCTCGCGCTCGGCGGCCGGGTATTCGACGACGTCATCTTGCACACCTACTTCACCCCGGAGACGGTGCAGCGCTGCGTGAAAACGGTGAAGTCGGCCGCGGAGAAGGCGGGCCGCGATCCCGACAGCGTCCGGGTATGGTCGTGTTTCGCGACGGTCGGCGACCACCTTCCCGAGCGGTTGCGGCTGAAGAAGACCGTCGCACGCCTGGCCACCTACCTGCAGGGCTACGGCGACCTGTTGGTGCAGACCAATAAGTGGGATCCCGCTGTGCTGCAACGGTTTCGGGAAGACGCGGTGGTGACGTCGATCGCGGGCGGGATCGATCACAAGGCCACGCCCGAGCAGATCGAGCACGTCGCGACGCTGATACCCGACGAATGGCTGGAACCGTCGGCCACCGGGTCTGCGGACCAGTGTGTGGACCGCATCCGCAAGGAATTCGACTACGGGGCCGACGCGGTGATCCTGCACGGGGCGACGCCCGACGAGCTCGAACCCGTCGTCACGGCGTATCGCCTCAGGGCATGATGACGGTTCGGGTCACCGGTTCGGCGGCGGCCTGGCGGCTGGACAGGCCCCGCAGCAGGGCTGCGAGCAACGCGTCACGGGTCTCGCGAGGGTCGATCAGTTCGTCGAATCCCATGCCCTCGGCCGACCGGTACGACGCCTGCAACTCGGCGTTGCGCAGCTTTTCCGACAGGTCCTCGCCGGCGTGCGACGCCCTGCTCAGCGCGGCCGCGCTCATGGCGCCCATCGTCGCGCCGGGATAGGCGAAGGTCGCGACCTGGTGGTCGAACCCCAGCAGCGACATGACCATGGAACCGAATCCGTACGCCTTGCGCAGCGTGAGGTGCAGCTTCAACGTGGTGGCCGCCGTCTGCGCTGCGAACATTCGGGCACCGGCGCGCAGCACACCGCTGCGCTCGGACCGACTGCCGGGCAGCATCCCGGGGTTGTCGGCGAGGAAAACGATCGGCAGATGGAATGAGTCGGCCACCATGATGAAATGCGCCGCCTTGTCCGCGGCGGCGGCGTCGATGGAGCCGGCAAGCACCTGGGGCTGGTTGGCCACCACCGCGACCGGGTGGCCGCCGAGATGGGCCAGCGCGCAGATGATCGCCTTGCCGTACTGCGGCTGGACCTCGAACCAGTCCGGCCGGTCGAAGATCACGTCGAGCACAGCGCGCATGTCGTACACGCGGCGGTTGTCGCGGGAGACGATGTCGAGCAGCTCCGGCGTCTGCCGCGGCTCGCTGGTCTCGGAGGCGGGCAGCGGCGACGGGTAGGACCACGCGCTCGGCGGGAAGTACGACAGGTAGCGCCGGATATCGTCGAGCACGGCTTCGTCGTCCTCGGCGACGTTGTGGATCACCCCGCTGGGCAGAGCGACGTCCGGTCCACCGAGGTCCTCCTTCGAGATGTCTTCTCCCGTCGACTCTTTGACGACCGGCGGCCCGGCCGTGAAGATCGCGCCCTGGGCGCTCATGATCCGGAAGTCGCACACCGGGGCCACCAGCGCGCCGTGCCCGGCCGACGGGCCGAGCACCGCCGCTACGGTCGGGACGCGACCCGAGCACTGCGCCTGGGCGAGCAGGTCGGTCGGGCTGCGTCCGTAGTGCCCGCCCGTGGGACGAAAGCCCGCGCCCTCGAGCAGCATCACCAGCGGAATCTTGTCGCGCAGCGCCAGTTCGGCGATGCGGTATCGCTTGGAGTTGCCTCCGGGACCGATGCTGCCGGCCATCGTGGTGAAGTCCTCGGCGCCCAGCATCACCGGCGTGCCGTTGATCGCGCCGGAGCCCACGACGAGCGCGTCGGCCGCGACCTCGCCGCCGACGAGCGTGCCGAGCTCGCGGAACGTGCCCGCGTCGAGCAGCCGCTCGATCCGCGCGCGGGCGTCGAGCTTGCCCTTGCCGCGGTGCTTGTCGAGGCGCTCCGGCCCGCCCATGGCCAATGCGCGCTGGCGGCGGCGGCCGAGATCCTGCAGCGTCTCACCCCAGTCCTGGGCTTTCGTCATGCTTCTGTCCTACCTCGTGCGGCTGCGATCGCCTAGTTGGAACTTGCAGGGTCACATACTGGATTGCTTACTGTAAAGTTACCCGCATGGCTGAAGCCACCCGCCTCAAGATCGACGGGGGCATCCCCAATCGACTGGCGGTGGTGGCCGAGGCGGCCGCCGCGCTCGAGCAGCAGGGATATGACGGGGGCTGGACCGCCGAAACCAGTCATGACCCGTTTCTGCCGCTGCTGCTTGCCGCCGAACACACGTCGCGCCTCCAGCTCGGCACCAACATCGCGGTGGCGTTCGCGCGCAATCCGATGATCGTCGCCAATGTCGGTTGGGACCTGCAGGCGTACTCGAAGGGTCGATTCATCCTTGGGCTGGGCACCCAGATCCAGCCCCACATCGAGAAGCGGTTCAGCATGCCGTGGAGTCACCCGGCGCGCCGGATGCGCGAATTCGTTTCCGCGCTGCGCGCGATCTGGTCCGCCTGGAAGGACGGCACCAAGCTGCGCTTCGAGGGCGACTTCTACACGCACAAGATCATGACCCCGATGTTCACCCCCGAGCCGCACCCCCACCCGCCGCCGAAGGTCTTCCTCGCCGCCGTCGGCGAGACCATGACCGAAATGTGCGGCGAGGTCGCCGACGGCCACCTCGGTCACCCGATGGTCTCGAAGCGCTACCTCGAAGAGGTGACGCTGCCGGCGCTGCGGCGAGGCATGCAGCGCTCCGGCCGGGACGGCAGTGGCTTCGAGGTGTCATCCGAAGTCATGGTCGCGACGGGCGACAATGACGCCGAGCTGGCGGCGGCGATGACCGCCGCGCGCAAGCAGATCGCGTTCTACGGATCCACACCGGCGTACCGCACAGTGCTCGACGTGCACGGTTGGGGCGACCTGCACGCCGACCTGAACCGCCTCTCTAAGGAAGGCGAATGGGACGCCATGGGTTCGCTCATCGACGACGAAATGCTCGGTGCGTTCGCGGTCGTCGGCCCGGTGGACACGGTTGGCGCCGCGCTCCGAAGTCGTTGCGAGGGCGTGGTCGACCGCGTCTTGCCGATATTTTTCAAAGCCTCTCCGGACTGTATTGCCACCGCACTGAAGGAGTTTCGCCAGTGAGCACGCCCACGATGGATGACGCCGCCAAGCTGCTAACGGATCCGCTGGCGTACACCGACGAGGCGCGGCTGCACGCGGCGCTGACTCACCTGCGGGCGAACGCGCCGGTGTCCTGGGTCGACGTGCCGAACTACCGGCCGTTCTGGGCGATCACCAAGCACGCCGACATCATGGACATCGAGCGCGAGAACATGCTCTTCACCAACTGGCCACGCCCGGTCCTGACGACCGCGGAAGGCGACGAGATGCAGGCCGCGGCGGGGGTGCGCACGCTGATCCACCTGGACGACCCGCAGCACCGGGTGGTGCGCGCGATCGGTTCCGATTGGTTTCGTCCAAAGGCCATGCGGGCGTTGAAGGTTCGCGTCGACGAGCTGGCCAAGATCTATGTCGACAAGATGATGGCGTCGAGCCCCGAGTGCGACTTTGTGCAGCAGGTGGCGGTCAATTACCCGCTCTACGTGATCATGTCGTTGCTGGGGCTGCCGGAGGCCGACTTTCCCCGCATGCTCAAGCTGACCCAGGAGCTGTTCGGCAGCGATGACTCGGAGTTCAAGCGCGGACGCACCAACGAGGACCAGCTGCCGGCGTTGATGGACATGTTCGAATACTTCAACGGCGTGACCGCGGCACGCCGCGAGCACCCGACCGAGGACCTCGCGTCGGCGATCGCCAACGCCCGCGTCGACGGCGAGCCGTTGTCCGACATCGACACCGTGTCGTACTACCTCATCGTCGCCACCGCGGGACACGACACCACCAGCGCCACCATCTCCGGTGGCATGCAGGCACTCATCGAGAACCCGGACCAGCGCGAGCGGCTGGGCGACAACCTCGACTTGATGCCACTGGCCACCGAGGAGATGATCCGCTGGGTCACCCCGGTGAAGGAGTTCATGCGCACCGCCGCGGAGGACACCGTCGTGCGCGGGGTGCCCATCGGAGCGGGCGAGTCCGTGCTGCTGTCGTACGTGTCGGCGAATCGCGACGAGGATGTCTTCGACGACCCGTTCCGCTTCGACGTCGGGCGTGACCCCAACAAGCACCTGGCCTTCGGCTATGGCGTGCACTTCTGTATGGGCGCCGCCCTGGCTCGCATGGAGGTCAACAGCTTCTTCTCCGAGCTGCTGCCAAGGCTCAAATCCATTGAGCTGAACGGTGATCCGGAGCTGGTCGCGACAACATTCGTCGGTGGCCTCAAGCATTTGCCGGTGCGCTACTTGTTGGCCTGAATCGGGCCGCGCCCGCTGAGCGGTCCGCTTAGATCGCGCTCGCTAGACTCCCCGTGGAGGACCAGGCAATGGCGCGCAGGACGATTCTCATCACGGGTGCCAGCGACGGCATCGGTGCCGCGGCGGCCCGTCGGCTGCGCAGTGGCGGCGAGAACGTCATCGTAGTGGGGCGCTCGGAAAGCAAGACCGCCGCGGTGGCCGCCGAATTGGATGCCGACTATTTCGTGGCCGACTTTTCCGACCTGTCCCAGGTTCGGGCGCTGGCGGACAAGATTCGTTCCCAATACCCGCGCATCGACGTGTTGGCCAACAACGCCGGAGGCATGTTCACCGACGTCCACAACACGGTTGATGGGCACGAGATAACGTTCCAGGTCAATTACCTGGCGCCGTTTCTGCTCACCACGCAGTTGGTGGAGGTGCTCGTCGAGTCGCGTGCCTCCGTGATCAACACGACGAGCTCGTCACAGCGGCTGCTTCCGCGAGTCAGGATCTCCGACCTGGACAGCACGGCAGGACGCCGACCCAGCGTCGCGTATGCCTTGAGCAAACTGGCAATTGTGTTGTTCACCATGGAGTTACATCGGCGATACCATGCCAGCGGGCTGTCGACCGCGACGTTTCACCCCGGCTTCGTCAACTCGAATTTCGGCGAGGCATCGGGGTCACGGTTTCTCACGTTCATGAAGTACCGCGTGCCGATAAGCGCCCGATTTACGCTCACCGCGGACCAGGGAGCCGACCAGCTGGTCTGGTTCGCGTCGAGCAGGCCCGGCGTCGATTGGACGTCTGGCGAGTACTACGTGAAGCGCAAGATCGCGAAGGCCAATCGTGCGGCTTATGATCCCCAGCTCGAGCGCGAGTTGTGGGACCGCACCCTGGCCAAACTGGGGGTCGCGCCGTGACCGCCCCGATCGCCCTGGTGACCGGCGGTGGCTCGGGGATCGGTCGCGAGGTTGCAGCGCGGCTGCGCGAGGCCGGTCACGGGGTCGTGGTGTGGGACCTGTCCGGCGGCGACATCGCTTGCGATGTCAGCGATCCCGAAGCCGTATCGACCGCGATGGAACAAACCGTGCGCAGCCACGGCGCGCCCACCCGGGTCGTGACCTGCGCAGGGATCGGCGCGTCGGGCATGCTGCTCGAACAGCCGCCCGCGGAATGGGAGCGGGTGTTGGCGGTCAACCTCACCGGCACCTGGCTGACCATCCGGGCCGGGGCACGGGCCATGGTCGACGCCGGCGTGGGTGGCTCGATCGTCGCGGTCTCGAGCATTAGCGGCACCCTCGCCGACCGCGACATGGGCGCCTACTGCGTGTCCAAAGCGGGCGTGGACATGCTGGTGAAGGTCGCCGCCGTGGAATGGGGTGTGCACGGCATCCGGGTGAACGCCGTCGGGCCTGGTGTCACCCGGACGCCGATGCTGGCGAAACCCGAACAGCTTCCCGGCTGGGTGGAAGGACTGACCGAGCGGACGGCCCTGGGCGGCGTGGGTGACGCGGGCGACGTGGCCGGCGCCATCGTGGGCGTTCTCGAATTGCCCTGGGTGACCGGCCAAATCGTGCACGCCGATGGCGGCTTGGCGCTGCACAGCCCCATCGACGCCTACGGTCAAGCCCAGCGGACGATGGGCCGCAAGGACTAGCTGATCCCGTAATCGATGATGCCCCGGACGATCTTGCCGTTGAGCAGGTCGTCGTAGGCGTCGTTGATGTCGTCGAGGCGATAGCGCCTGGTGATCATCTCGTCGAGTTGCAGTTGCCCGGTTTGGTAGAGCCTGGCCAGCCGGGCGATGTCCGACTTCGGGTTGCAGGAGCCGAATATGGTGCCCGCCAACGTCTTGTTCATCAGGATGAAGTCCTGCAGCTCGATGTTGACCGACCGAGTCAACTGCGAGGTCATCCCCGTGAGCACACAGGTTCCGCCCTTGCGGGTGAGCCGCACCGCGTCGCGCACGTCGTCGGGGGTGATCAAGGACGGCGAGACCACCACCGCGTCGGCCATCACCCCGTACGTCAGGCCGCGCACCAGGTCGAGCGCCTCATCGAGGGTCGCGGTGCTGTGGGTCGCGCCGAACCGCAACGCCGACTTCTGTTTGAACTCAACGGGATCGACGGCGACGATCTGCGCGGCGCCGTTAATCCGGGCGCCCTGGATCGCTCCCGTGCCGATCCCGCCGACGCCGATCACGACGACGGTGTCCCCAGCGCGCATGTTGGAGCGGTTCGCGACTGAACCGTAGCCGGTCGGGATCGCGCACGACAGCAGCGCGCTCGGCGCCAGCGGCAGGTCCGGCTCGATCTTCACGAGCGAATTCGTCGATACGACAGTGTGTTCCGCGAACGCACCGACCTTCGCGATGTGGCCCAGATTTCGGCCGTCGGCGGTGTGATGCCGGAAGGTGCCATCGGTGGGCATTCCCGGAATCATGGTGCCGATCCCGACGTCGCAGATGTACTCCATCCCGGTCGCGCACCAGCGGCACTGTCCGCACACGGCGACGAACGACATCACCACGTGGTCGCCGGGCACCACGCCGGTGACGCCCTCGCCGACTTCACGCACGATGCCGGAACCCTCGTGGCCGCCGATCATCGGGAACATGGTGGGCAGCCCGAGGGATCGCATCACCTCGTTGGGCGCCGACATGTCGCCCTTGAGGATGTGGTCGTCGGAATGGCACAACCCCGCGGCGGCCATCTCGACCAGAACTTCGCCCGCTTTCGGCGGATCAAGCTCGAATTCCTCGACAGACCAGGGCCCTCCGACATCGTGGAGGATAGCCGCGCGGCTTCTCATGCGGCCGGGCTGAACGTGACCGGAAGCTTGTTGGGCGACCGGAAGGTGAGCCCGACGATTTTCGACTCCTCGCCGGTTCCGTCGTCGGGCACGAACGCCAAATCCTTGACCCGGTCGAAGAGGCTGTTCAACATGACCCGCGTTTCCAGGCGCGCCAGATGCATGCCGAGGCACATGTGGATGCCGCCGGCGAACGCGATGTGTGCCTGGCGGGGCCGCTGAATGTCGAACGTGTTCGGATCGGTCCAGCGGCTGTCGTCGCGGTTGGCCGAGCCCATGCACATGTCGATCTGCGCTCCGGATGGGATTGTCTTGCCACCGATTTCGACTTCCTCGGTCGTCGTCCGCATCACCATGGTCAACGGGGTTTCGAACCGCAGGCCCTCTTCGATCGCGCTCGGAATCAGTGATCGGTCCCGGGAGACCATCGCCAACTGCTCGGGATGCGTCAGCAATAGGTACAGCAGGTTGCCCGATGAGCGATAGGTGGTCTCGAGTCCGGCGGGCAACAGCAGGCGCAGGAACGCGATGATCGCCTCGTCGCTGAGCTTCTCGCCGTCGATTTCAGCGGCGACCAGATCGCCGATGATGTCGTCGGTGAGTTTGCGCCGCCGCTGTTCGACCTGGTTGAGGAAGTAGCCATGCAGCTCGGTCGCCGCGTTGAGCCCCGCCTCGATATCGGTGGGGATCGAGATGAGGTCCAGCGATAGTCGCCGGAAGAGGTCGAGATCCTCGCGGGGGAGTCCGAGCAGTGTGGAGATGATCCGCGTCGGAAATTCGAAGGTCACCGCCTTCACCAGGTCGGCGTGACCATCGTTCTTGATTTCGTCGACCAGCCGATCGCAGACCGGCCCGATGACCGAAGGCTCCCAGCGCTCCAGCGCGGTGGCGCGAAACGCCTTGGCCACCAGGTTGCGGTGGTCGTGATGTTCCTTGCCGCCCATCGCCAGGATGGTGTGGCCCATCACCAAACCGATGGTCTCGTCGTACTTGTGCGAGCTGAAAATGCGGTCGTCGCGGAACGCCTGGAACAGGTCGTCGTAACCGAACAGGACCCATTCGTCGGGCGGGCGCATCTCCTCCGGCATTTGGGAGTGGTCCGCCAGGGCACCATGCCAGACCGGGTCGGTGCGCCGCATGTACTCGAAGAACGGATACGGGCTGGTTTCGCCGGTGAGGTCGAGAGTGACGGGCTGGCCGCCCGGGTCGGTGCTGAGCGTCATCCGCGCTCCTCCTGAACAGCCGGTATGGCGGGTATGGATCGAAGGGAATATCGCTATCATAGTATAAATAGCAACGAAGCCCAACGGTCTTGTAGTAGTTACCGTAATGGGCACAGTATTGACCCTGGTGTCAAGAAGGCGGAGATTCAGCAGGTGCCCACGCGGCGTTTCGTGTGCTCCCTCGACGAGCTGCCACCCGGCGGCATGAAACTGGTTGACGTCGGGAAGTTCGGCGTGGGCGTGTACAACGTGCGCGGCGCCCTGTACGCGATCGTGAACTACTGCTCGCACGAGGGTGCGCCGCTGTGCCTGGGCCTGATCGGCGGCACCAACGAGTCGGCTCCGGAATTGCCCGATCGGATGCGCCGGGTGCGGGACGGTCAAATCGTTCGATGCCCTTGGCACAACTGGGAATTCGATGTCACGACGGGCCAAAACGTCGCCGATCCGCGACGCCGCGTCCGCACCTACGAAGTCGACGTCACCGACGGTGAGGTGTACCTGACAGCATGAGCCCCAACGTCATAGATACCAATGTGCAGCCGCACTTCCGCTACAACGCCGAGATCCGGCGCTATCTCCCCGATGCCCACAAGCTGCGGGCGATCCCCGATGTCGAGCAGCAGTGGTACCAGGCGCCGGGCGGCGATTACCGCCAAGACCTCTACGGAGAGAACTACCCGGGGTCGGATCCCGACACCGTCGGCCGCCATTTGTCCTCAAACGGCGTGGACTACGCGATCCTGAACCCGCTGACCCGCGGAAACATCGCGGATTACCTGCTCAACAGCAGGATCTGCGCCGCGGTCAACGACTGGCTGCTGGACCGGTGGCTGGAACCCGACACCACCGGCCGCTTCCGTGGCACCATCCGCGTCAACCCCGAGGACCCGAAGGGCGCGGTCGCCGAGATCGAGCGCCTCGCTGCGCATCCCAAGCTGGTGCAGGTCGGCGTTCCGATGCAGTCGCGCGAGCCGTATGGCAAACCGATGTTCGAGCCCATCTGGGAGGCCGCGGCCGCCCACGGCCTGCCGGTCGCGGTGCACATCAACGGCGGCAACGGCGTCGACCATCCGCCCACGTTCGCCGGCCACGCGCACACCTACCCGGGATATGCGGCCTTCATGCCGCTGAACTACTTCGTGCACCTGGCAACCCTCATCGTCGAGGGCGTGTTCGGCCGGCACCCGAGCCTGAAATTCGTGTTCGCCGACGGCGGTTACGACATCCTCACCCCGTTGATGTGGCGACTGGACACCTTCTGGTTGTCGATGCGGGACCAAACACCGTGGGTGGACCGCTATCCCAGCGAGTACCTGCCCGGCCATGTCCGGTTCTGCTCGTCGGCGTTCGACGGACCGGTCGACACCGGCGCGATGCAGCGCTGGATGGAGTTCAGCGGCAAGTCCGACCTGCTGATGTACGGGTCGAGCTATCCGCACTGGTCCACGTCGTCGCCGGACGCGATGGCCGAGGGACTCGACGATGCGCAACGCGACAAGGTGTTGTGGCGGAACGCCAGTGAGCTCTACGGGATCAAGGAGCGTGTGTGATGACAACGATCGAGCGAGTCGACTCACCAACGGGTCAGGAAGACGAAATCGCGGTCACCATCGTCGACACCGATGTGCACCCGCTGCCCGTCTCCGCCGAGGTGCTCAAGTCCTACGCCCCGGCCGAATGGGTGGACAAGATCTGGCCGACGGGAAATGCCGTCAGCCCCGTGCCGCACTTCTACGACACGCCGGACTCGTACAAGACGATGTCGCTGCGCCTCGACGCGGCCCCGCCCGACGGCGGAGTCGCCGGCAGCGACCCGGATTTCGCCGCCAAGCAGTTGCTGCTCGACGCCGGTGTCAGCATCGCGACCCTGGAGCCGATGTGTGACGCGCAGCTGCCGCAGGCCGAGCATGTGCTGAAGTCGACCCACAACGACTGGCTCGCCGACGTCTGGCTCGACAAACACAACTGGCACGGCCGCTGGCGCGGGTCGATCAGCGTCAGCGCGCAAACGCCCGAGCAGGCGGCCCGCGAAGTCGAGCGGTGGGCCGGGCATCCGTACATGGCACAGGTGCTGATGACCCCGCAGACCCGTGGAATCCCTTTCGGCAACCCGCATTTCGACCCGCTCTACGAGGCCGCCTCGCGCAACGGGTTCCCGGTGGCCACGCACCTGATGGGTCAGACGCCCTTCGAGTTGATTCCGTTGTACCCGGTAGGCAACCCCGCGCACTGGCATGACTTCTTCGCGTCCTGGCCGCTGCTGTACGTCTCGCACCTGATGAGCCTGGTGTTCGACGGTGCGTTCGATCGCCATCCCGACCTCCGGGTGGTCTTCGTCGAGGGCGGCTTCACCTGGGCGATGCCGGTGATGTCGCGGATGGACAGGATTTGGGAAGCCCGCCGCGGCGACCTTCCGCATGTGCGTCGCCGCCCCTCGGAGTATGTGCGCGAACACGTCCGGTTCACCACGCAGCCGCTCGAGGACACCGACACCGTGCAGTTTCGCGAGTACCTGCAGATGATGGACCTCGGCGACAATCTCATGTTCTCGACCGACTACCCGCACTGGAGCTACGACGCCCCGACCTACGCCATCAACCGGTTCCCCGCCGACCAGCGCGAGCGGATCATGCGCGGTAACGCGACCGCGCTCTACGGGCTACCCGCAACCGTCAAGGCGTTGCCCGGGGAACGGTGAGCGATGGCCGATCTGACCGCCAAGTTGAGCGCTCTGATCGGCGAATACGACGCGAAATGGGCGGCGCTGGATATCGCCGGCGTCGCCGACCTCTGGGAGCGTGACGATCCGCGGCCGATGTACATCGGCGACGAGTACGCGACGCCGCTGATCGGCGCCGACGCACTCGACAGGCATTGGGCCCGGCTGGCCGGCCGCTTGAAGCGGGCATCGATGTCATCGCGGCTGTGGTGCGCCGAGGAACTCGCCGGCGGCATTGTTCGCTGCGTGCTGCTGAGCCGATGGAGCTTCACCGGAGAAGAATCCGATATCGCGCACACCGGCACCAGCTGGATCACCTGGCTACTCACTCCTCGCGGCGACGGGTACCGCATCTTTCACCACATGGAATCGCAGGTCTACCTTGAAGAGGGTTTCCCGGACGGAAGTTGAGAGGGTATGACACAAACGGATCTGACGCGGCCGCAAGGTCTTAACCGCATCGACCCGGTGCTGCGCGAGGCCGCGATCGATGTGGGCATCGTCGAATTCCAGGCCGAGACGCTTTCTGCCGAGCGGGAACACGCCAATTTGCTGGCCGCAAAGCGTGCCGCTGCAGTCGGCACCGACGGAGTGACCATCGAATCGCGATCCATCCCCGGGCCGGGAGGCCAGCAGCTCAACCTCCGCTTATATCGGGGCCCCTCGCAAGACGCTTCGGGCACACCCCTGGTCCTCTATGCCCACGGCGGAGGCTTCGTGACCGGAAACCTCGACACCGATCACGCGCAATGCGTTGAGCTGGCCAGGGACGCCGGATGCCTGGTGGTCTCGGTCGACTACCGGCTGGCGCCGGAAAACCCCTGCCCGGCGGCATTGGACGACGTCGAGGCGGGCTTTTACTACGCCATCCGCAACTGCGCCCAGCTGAACGTGGATGTCGGCCGGATCGCGGTGATGGGCCGCGACGCCGGCGCCGCACTGGTCGCGGGCCTGACCCAGCGCATGTTCGACGACGAAGGTCCGCAGATCCTGGTGCAGATCCTGCATCAGCCGATGCTGGACTCCGACGCCACCCAATCGCGGCGCGAATTCCAGCGCACGCCGGGGCTCAACGGTCCCGCGGTGAGCCGGGCGTGGAACCACTACCTCAGTCAAGCCGGCGCCAACGGTCAACACGTTCCGGCGCATCGGGCGAACCTGGAGGGCCTGCCGCCCACGTTTATCAGCTGCTCCGAGATCGACCCGTGCCGTGACGAGGCGATCGACTATGCCAACAGGCTGCTACACGCCTACGTTCACACCGAGCTGCACGTTATTGCCGCGACTTTCAACGGCTTCGATGCGCTGGTTCCGGATTGGGTTGTGTCCCAAGAGAACCGGGCGCTGCACGCGCAGACGCTGCGCCGCGTGTTCGCGATGTAGCGCTCGGGTCGCGTGGCTTAGATCGGGTCGAACTTGGTGATCAGCCAGTGGTTGTCGACCCTGGTCATGCTCACCAACACATTGCTGGCCGACATCGACGGATCGGGCTTGTCCTTGCTCGTGGTGCTCTGGTCGACGAAGACCAGAACGACGGCCGAATTCGGATGCAGCTCCGACACCGCCGCGCCCATGATGTGAGCCGTGGTTTTCAGCGACTTTTGTTTGGCGGCCGGAGCCACGATCTCCGAGGTGAACTGGTTGTAATAGGACAGGAAGTCCCCGGCGAGGT
The DNA here is from genome assembly GCF_001954195.1 of Mycobacterium sp. IS-1264. GTDB lineage: Bacteria > Actinomycetota > Actinomycetes > Mycobacteriales > Mycobacteriaceae > Mycobacterium. The sequence continues at coordinate 150,284 of NZ_MBES01000052.1, forward strand.
GCGACTTGGCGGCGGCAAAGTCCTTGTCGAGCGACTCCGGTGAGTAGGACAGCAGCGCCACCGTTCCATCCGATGCCGCGCTGACCACCGCCCGGGCCACGTCGGGGCTGGTCTGCTGCGCGGGCTTGTACTGCCGGAAGTACAGCCACGCCGCCGATCCGCCGGAGATCAGCAGCAGCACGATCAAAATCACCGGAACGAGTTTCGCGTTGCGCAGCATGCGTAGCCGGTTCCGGGTGGGTCGCGCGGGCGATTCCTGCGTTGCGGGCTTTTCGGTTGCCTCGGGCGTCTTTTCGGTCATGGCACGAAGTCAACTTTCGACATCTTGTACTGTCCGCCGTCATCGGTCACGGTCACGCGGAGCCGCCACGCGCGCGGTTCGTCCTTGGCGCCCGCAGAATTGGTGATCTTCGAGGTCGCGGAGACCAATACCGTTCCGGAATGGTCGTCCATGGATTCAAGGGCCGCGCTGTTGACCGTGCCTTCGGTGACGACCTTGGACTGCTCGACGACCGTCGTGAAATCTTTTGCGCGCTGCTGGAAATCGTCCCTGAACTGTCCGGTGGAGCTGTCGATGACGCGCTGGACGTCGTGCTGGGCATTGTTGAAGTCCAGGGAGGTCATGTTGACAACGCCCTGCCTGGCACCGGCGACGAACCTCGCGGCGCGCTGGTCTCGCTCGGTGGCGGCATTGTGTTGCCAGACCATGTATCCACTGGCCGCGCCGAAGCCGACGATCAGGATGATCGCCGCCGCCTTCCACGTCACGGACAGTGACGGCAGCCAGCGCCGCCACCGGGCCGCCCCCGCCGCCGGTTCCGTGGCCTCGGCGGTCTCGTCGGAGGTTTCCTCATCGGCCGTCTCTTCGGGCTCGGCCTCCGCGGCTTCCGCCTCGTCGGCCCGGGGCTGGGGCTCGGCCGTGCTCTCGGGCTCAGCCTTGCTCTCGGGTTCTGCGGCGGCCTCCGGCTCGGCCTCAGCCTCGTCTTTGGTCTCGGGCTCTGGTTCTGCCTTAGCCAGCGCCTCGCGGCGCAGCCTGGCGGCGCGGGCGCGGGCGCGGGCAGCCGCCGCCAGCGCTTCGGCCTCGGCGGCCTCAGCCTCGGCCTCCTCGAGGAGGGCCATGGCGTCGGCTTTCGATGTGGCCGAATCCTCCCGCGGTTCCTTCGCCTTAGGCATCGCGCTCACCGCTGGTCAACATCATTATCGACTGGACTCCGGTATCTCTTACTGTATTGCTCATTGATAGCATCAGAGTCTCCAGCGAACTCCGACGAGGACCGATGAGGCGGACGATCATCCACCCACACTTTCCACCTTGCATCCCTGGCAGCGGCGATCGAATGCCCAGGAAGGCCCTGTCGACACCATGACCGCCGTCGACTCTCCCGAAAAGATACTCTTCGCTTCCACAACCCAAGCCTTTCTCCAAAAGGAAGCGCCGCTGCGTCACGTCCGCGAGCTGCACGCCGCGGGCGCGTCCTTTGATCCTGCATGGTGGCAGCGGGCCGCCGAACTCGGGTGGACGGGTCTGCTGGTTCCGGAGGAATTGGGCGGCGGCAGCGTGTCGGGCAGCGGCATCGCCGACCTCGCCATGGTCGCCGAGCAGCTGGGCAAGACGGTCGCGCCCGGACCGCTGTACCCGGTCAGCATCGTGCTCGCCGCGCTGGCCGGCTGCGCCGAGGCGCAAGCGCACGCCGACACGATCGAGTCGCTGATGTCGGGCGAAACGGTGGCCTCGTGGGCGGTGTCCGAGCCGGGCCGGGGCTGGGCGCCGCTGGATCCGACGGTGACGGCCACCGAAACCGACGCCGGGTACCGCATCGACGGCACCAAGGACCGCGTCGAGGCCGGCGCCCAGAGCGCGCTGCTGCTGGTGGTGGCGCGATGCGGCCCAAATGCTTCTGACGTTCGCCAATTCCTGGTCCGGACGGACGCGCCGGGCGTACGGATCGTGCCGCAGCAGTCGGTGGACCTGGTTAAGCAGTACGCGCGGGTGCAGTTCGACGGTGTGGTGGTGGAGCGGTCGGCGGCCGTGGGGGGCGCGGCCGAGACGCCGGCGTTGATCGAGCGGCAGAGCCAGATCGCTCAGGTGTTGCAGTGCGCGGAGGTGGTCGGCGTCCTGCAGACGGTCTTCGACTTCACCGTCAAATGGGCGCTGGACCGGCATACGTTCGGTCGCCCGCTCGCGTCGTACCAGGCGCTCAAACACGGGTTCGCCGACATGAAGCTGTGGCTGGAGGCGTGCCGCGCCACCACTGCCGCGGCGGTCGCCGATGTGGCCGCCGGCGCGCCCCAGGCGGGCCTGTCGGCCAGCATCGCCAAGTCCTACGTGGGGGAGACTGCCGGGCGCGTCGTTCAGGCGTGCGTGCAGATGCACGGCGGCATCGGTGTCACCTGGGAGCACGACCTGCATCTGTACCTGAGACGGGTTACGTTGTACCGCTCTATGTTTGGCACTCCCGAGGAGCACAACCTGAGGGTGTACGAGTCGGAGAAGGCGGTCCGGTCGATGGTGAACGCCGGATGACGGCAGCCGAAACCGTCGCGGAGTTCGCCGCCCGCGCGCGAGAGTGGTTGGCGGACAACATGCCTGCCATCGACCCGGACTCTCCGCCGGGCGCGCCACGCGATGACGAACGCTCCTGGCTGCGAGCTCGCGAACTGCAAAAGCGGCTCTATGACGGGGGATTCGCCGGCATCTGCTTTCCCCGCGAATACGGTGGTCTGGGGCTGGATTACGCATATCAGAAGGCATTCGACGAGGAATCCCGCAACTACGAGATGCCGTTGATCCTCAACACCCCGACGTTCACAATTTGCTGCGCCACATTGCTCGACATGGGTAGCGAAGATCAGAAGAGGCAGCACATCGCCGCCGCGCTGCGTGGCGATGAGGTTCTGGTGCAACTGTTGTCGGAGCCCAGCGGTGGCTCGGATCTGGCCGGCGTCCTTACGCGCGCGGAACGGCGGGATGATCGTTGGGTGCTCAACGGCGCCAAGACGTGGAGCACCAGCGCGTTCGCCGCCGATTACGGATTGTGCCTGGCCCGCACCGACTGGGACGTGCCCAAGCACGAGGGCCTGACGATGTTCCTCGTGCCGATCGCGCATCCGGGAATCACGTTGCGGCGCATCACGATGCTGAGCGGTTCCACGGAATTCTGCGAGGAGTTCCTCGACGAGGTCGACGTCGGCGACGACGCCGTCGTCGGGGAGGTCAACGGTGGCTGGGCGGTGGCGTCGCGGCAGCTGTATCACGAACGCCGGGCCGTCGGGCAGGGCTCGGAATTCTCCAGCGGCGCGGGCCATGAAGGCGGCCATACGACCCCGGTCGACTATGCCGAACTCGCCGAGAAGACGGGACAGGCCGACAACGAGCGCGTGCACGAAATGGCCGGCCGGGCGCTGGTGCACCGCGCGGTGGCCGAGCAGCTGATCGATCACGTGTACCGCAACGTCAGGGACGGCGTGTTGCCTCCGGCCGGCGGCACGCTCATCCGGCTCTTCCACTCCGAGACGGTGACCCTCGAGATGGACACGGCGCTGGCGATCACGGGGGCGGCTGGTGTGGTGGGGGACATCGGCGAAGGGTTGGAGGCCGGGCTGCGTTATCTGTCGCGGCAGAATGTCGCCATCGGCGGCGGCACCACGGAGATGGCCCGCAACGTCATCGGCGAACGGGTGCTGGACTTTCCACGGGAATACGCCGCCGACCGCGGGGTGCCGTTCAATCAGGTGCGTCACGGCAAGGCGCGCTGACCTAATCTTCGACGAAGACGTTCTCGATCTCGCCGCTGACTACCGGGATCTGGACCAGCGACAAGACGTGGTGCGCCGGGCTTCCGGGCGGTGCCACCAGCAGACAGTCGCCACCCTGCATGCGCGCCCGGTCCCGCGCGGCGGCCAGCGCGCTGATGCCCGCCGATCCCAGGTGGGTGACCGCGCTAAGGTCGATCGTCAAAGATGCTATGCCCGAGCGGCTTTCGACTGCAATCTGACGATCCAGGGTGGATGCGGTGTGGGCATCGACATCGCCGCTGACGATGATGTGACCGGCTTCGTCGACCATGGAGACGAATTCGGAGTTGACCGCACGCTGGTAGGTCGGCCGGCCGATCATTGGGTCGGAGACGAAGTTCGCCGGCCGCGAAAGGCGGTGCGTAAGACTGGCAGTCGTCCCGTCGATGCCATGCGTGACAACAGCACGGGATACCAAGGCTTCGGCCATCGCGAGTCCGCGCCCACGGCCCTGTTCGCCTTCCCGGTAGTCCTTCCACTTGCCGTGGTCGCGGACCGAAGCATGGAGGTTGCCGTCGCCGGACAAAGATGCCTCGACGACAACGCCGTCGGAAACGTCAGTGGCGTAACCGTGTTCGACGGCGTTCTCGACGAACTCCGAGATGGCGTGCACCACGTCGGATATGTCGGCGTCGGAGGCACCGATCTCCGCCAACCAATCGCGAAGCCGGTAGCGCACGGCGCGTGCGGCGCGGATCGTCGCATCCACGGTCATGTGCAACGGCGAGGGTGGCGTACGCCGTTGCGCCGCAAGCAGTGTGACGTCGTCGTTGTAGCCGGTCGACCGGAGCAGCAACTCAAGGGTTTCCGAACAGATGCGGTCGATCGGCCGCGCCCCCGCGTCGATGAGAAAACCGCTGCTGCCGCCGGCGACATTGGCGGCCAGGTCGGCGAATTCCGCGGTGCTGGCAACCAGCGGCCGGCCGGGACGTTCGATCAGGCCGTCGGAATACAGCAGGACCGAGTCGCCGACGTCGAGGAGCTCGGAGCGCACGGGAAATCCGGCCCCGCTGCCGAGCGGGCCCGCGCCCGACGGTTCCACGTACCGCGACTGCGCGTCGGCGGTCACGAGCAGCGGCGGGGGGTGTCCGGCGGTGCAGTACTGGAACTCCCCGGTGGCGTGATCGAGCGAACCGACGCAGATGGTTGCCGACTTCGATCCGGGTACATGCTCGTGAAAGCGGTCCAGAGCGTCGAGGGCCTCGGCGATGGTGCGGCCCGCAACGATCTGCATCCGAAGGGCGGTGCGCAACTGCGACATCACGGCCGCGGCTTCGACACCGTGGCCGACGACATCGCCGACGATCAGAACCAGCCGATCACCGAGGGCGATTGCGTCGAACCAGTCGCCGCCGGCACCTGTGTCCTCTGCGGCGACGAGGTACTGCGCGGTGATGTCGGCACCGGGAACGACGGGCACCGACGGGGCCAGCAATGCCTGCTGCATAACGGTGGCCGAATCGCGCATGTTTCGGTAGCGCTCGGACAGCTCCTCGATGCGCGCCTCGGCGGCGAGCCGCGCCCGCACCCGGGCGGTGACATCGTCGAAAATGAGTTGCACGCCCATGATCGATTCGTCCTCGCGGCGGCGGGGCGTGACGACAAAGTCGAAGAACTTCTCCTGCAATCCCGTACCGTCGTAGTCGGCCTGCAGCCGCCACTCCGACCCGGATTGTGGTTCACCGGTTTCATACACCCGGTCGAACATGTGATAGATCTGCTGGCTCTCCAGCTCCGGAAAGACCTCTCGCGCAAGCTTTCCCACGGGGTTGCCGGTCGGATTGAAGGCGCGATAAGCCGCGTTGACGGCGACGAAGCGATGGTCCGGCCCCTCCAGGCCAACGAGCATCGCCGGCACATTCTCGAATATGCGACGCACCTCGTCGGCCGGACCCACGGTTTTGTCCCAGTCCTTTTCGGCGACCATATGGCCGTCCCTCCTTTACGGACCGAGCAAAAAGCCTGTGCGAATCCATTACTCGCAGGCAATCAGCCTATCAACGGGTAACGGGTGCTCAGCGCAGCAGTTTGCTAACGCGCCGCAGGCGCCGTCGACAGGGCGGCGTCGGTGGTGGGATGCAGGGACAGAACGTCGCGGAGATTGCATGCTTCTACCACCCGGGCGACGCTGGGATCGCAGCTCACCAGCCGAAGTTCGACCCCACGGCGACGGCACCGCTCCGATTCGGTGGCCAGGACGGCGAATGCGCAGCAACCCATGAAGCCGAGGCCGTTCACGTCGACAACGAATGGACCGGGTTCGCTGGCGACGGCGGCCGCCTCGCCGACCAGCCGCTGCCAAATGTGCTCGTTGGAGCCGTCGACCTCACCGCCCGCGCGGACGATTACTACCGTTCCGCTGCGTTGGGTGGTTGCCCTCAGCGTGCTGTGCGGATCGCCCAGCTCCGACAGCAGTCGAGGGCTCAAGGCGATCTGGGTGGGAAATGACTCCGCGGGAGCCAGATTCATCGTGCGCTCCTAGTCGGCCGCCTCGGCGAGGCCGCGATGGATGCCCGTCTATCTCTGGATACTGACCGTGGTGTTGCGTGGGTTCTTTTCTATAGCAACACGGGTGGGCCCGTCTATAGGACGCATGTTCACCAGGGCAGACAAAGTCGGGCCCTCGGACCTCGGGGGCGCGCTAGGTGTGATCCGGGAACGCCGTCAGGCGGACACGGGCTTCTTGGCCGGCTTCGAGACCTTCATCAGCTTCATCAGGTTGCCGCCCATGATCTTGGCGACATCGTCCTGCTCGAAATCGGTGAGCTCGTCGACGAAGGAGATGGGATCCTTCAGGCCCTCGGGGTGCGGCCAGTCGGACCCGAACAGCACGCGGTCGGTGCCCACCATGTTGACGATCTCGGTGAACCGGTCCTCCCAGAATGGGGTGATGTAGACGCAGCGCTTGAACGCCTCGACCGGGTCCTCGCTAAACGACTGCGGCATCTTCTTGTAGACGCCCTTGAGGCCCTTGAACAGGTCTGGCACCCAGTCGGCGCCGTTTTCGATGGACAGGATCCGCAGGTCGGGATTGCGCGACAGCGCACCGTGGCAGACCAGCGCACCCATGGCGTCCAGGATCGGCCGATGGCCCATCGCGAAGCTGCGGAATGGCGTCGGCTTGAACGGCAGGAACTCGTCGCCTGGCTCCCACACGTTCGCGAACTCGGAGTAACCGCTGTCCGAGGCGTGCATCGACACCGGGAGTTCGGCTTTGATGCAGGCCTGCCAGAACGGGTCGAACTCCTCGAGGCCGAACGAGCGGCTGCCCTTGAAGCCGGGCACCGGCGCTGGGCGCACCAGCACCGTGCGGGCACCGCGCTCCAGCACCCATTCGAGTTCTTCGAGCGCGCGCTCGACGATCGGCAGGGTGATCACCGGAGTCGCGAAGATGCGCTCCTCGTAGTTGAACGACCACGTTTCGTACATCCATTGGTTGAGCGCGTGGATGACGTCGTGCGTCATCTCCGGGTCGTCCTTCATGCGCTCTTCGACGAGGCTGGCCAGCGTCGGGAACATCAGGGCGTAGTCGATGCCGAGCTCGTCCATGACCTCCAGCCGCGGGCCGGGCTCGCGGAAAGCGGGGATGGCCTTCATCGGCTCGCCCAGGATCTCGCGGTAGCTCTTGCCCTGCGCGCCGTTACGGAAGTAGTCCTCCTGGGCGCCCGGCTTGGCGACCTTCTCGAACGTCGGGTTCGGGATGTACTCGCTGATGTGGCCGCGCACCACGATCTTGGTGCGACCGCGCACCTGGACGTAGTCGATCACGTGCTTGCGGTTGTCCGGGAGGAACTTGGTCAGCGCTTCCTGCGGTTCGTACATGTGGTTGTCGGCGTCGAACACGGGGAAGGAAAGTTCGCGAGACGGCATGGCGATCTCCTTGCGGCAGTCTTGATTCTCAGTCGGTGGTAATGACGTTACCACTTTTGCGCAACAACGTGTACCCAGCCCGGGCCGGCGTCACATTCGCCACACTGGTCTCCGCGCAGGGGCGACACACCTCTTGCCCGCCTCACAGCGACAACTTCCGTATTTGGGAGTTGAGCGTGGTCGGAGGGAGACCTCCGAGTTGTCGCTGGGAGGCGGGGCAAACATTGTGTCGGTCAGCGCCGGATGCTCCTGTGGCAAATGTGACGGCTCGGCATGTGCAGCGGGCCGTCAGGCGCCTGGCCAGCTGGGGAGCTGGGGTGTCGTTCCCTCGATCACCGCGAAGTTCACCGTCGCTGTGGCGAGCAGTTCGTCGCCGTCGCCGTAAATGTCGACTTGCATGACCATCGACCGGCGCCCGGACCGCAGCATCCGGGGCACCGCGAACGCGGAGCCCTGCCGGATCGGCCGCAGGTAGCGGACGAACAGGTCCGCGGTCGTCATCGTGGTGCCTGGTTGCAGGTATTCCAGCCCGAACTGTCCTCCGGCCACGTCCACGAGCGTGGCGATCAAGCCGCCCTGCAGCGCGCCGGAGGTGTTGACCACCTGCGGGCTGACCGGCATCGTCATCGCGAATTCGCCCTCGCGCGAGCCCGGCCGCATGCCGATCTGCGCGAACAGCTCCGAGAGGGACGGCGCGGCCGACTCCTCGTCGGTCTCCCGGATGCCCAGAGCGCGGCTGCAGAAGTCATACAGCTGGCCGGCGTCGATCGGTGTGCCGTTCAATTCGCTGCCCAGCCAATGCAATCGCTGCGCACCCACTATCGTCTGCATGACGATCGCGGCCGCCGCGCCGACGTCGAGTCCCGGGTTGAACACGCCCTCGGTGATGCCCTGCCCCACGATGTCCCGAATCAGTTGATGCATGGGAGACAGCACGCGTGCGTATTCGCGGGGACGGGTCTCGGCCAGGTACTGGTTGTAGAGGCCGAGCGCGCGATTGAGGCTGTCCTGGGTGGTCGATTCCGGTTGTTGGCTGACGCGGTCGATCAGCAGCTTGAGCGCGGACGTACTGTCCAGGCCGGTGGTCTCGGCGCGCCAGCCCTGCGCGGATTGCGCGATGGTCCTGTCGAACAGCGCCAGCAACAACTCGTCCTTGCTGCCGAAATGCTGATAGAAGGCCCGCAGCGAGGTCTTGGAGCGCGCCACGACCTCCTGCACGGTGAAGTCGGTGCGTCCGGTTTCGCCCAGTATCGCGACAGCCGTCTTGATGAATCGCTCGGCGCGCGTTACTTCGGTTTCCTCGTTGGGGCCGGTCATGAGAATGAGGTTACCGCGCGCTGTGGCATATCCGCGAAGGTGGAATGCGAATATTCTTCCGCCATGGCGGCGACGGTGTCAGGGAAGATCGCATTGGTTACCGGCGGCGCGTCCGGCATCGGTGCCGCGCTGACCACCAAGCTGTTCGACGGGGGCGCCGAGATCTGGATCGCCGATCGTCAAATCGCAATGGCGCAGGAGCTGGCACAACGCCTCGACAGTGGCGGTGTTAGGGCGCATGCGATCGAGCTCGACGTGCGCGACTACTCGTCGTTCGAACGCGCGGTCGCCGAGGTGGTGGAGCGATCCGGGCGGATCGACTACCTGTTCAACAATGCCGGCATCGGGGTCGCCGGCGAGGCCGACTCATACACGCTCGAGGACTGGAACGACGTCTTTGATGTGAACCTGCGCGGTGTGGTGCACGGCATCCAAGCGGTCTACCCGCACATGATCCGGCAGGGCTCCGGTCACATCGTGAACACGGCGTCGATGGCCGGTCTCGTCGCCTCGCCCGGCTCGGTGAGCTACACCGCCACCAAACACGCGGTCGTCGGGATCTCGAAGGCGTTGCGGGTGGAGGCCGAGCGCCACGGGGTGCAAGTGTCGGTGCTTTGTCCGGGCGCGATCCGGACCCCGATCCTCACCGGAGGCAAGTATGGACGGGTCGATATGCCCGGCGTCAGTGACGAGGACCTCCTCAAATCGTGGGAACGGTTGCGGCCCATGGCACCCGAGATATTCGCCGAGCGCGCCCTTCGTGCCGTGTTGCGGGGAGACGCGATCATCGTGGTGCCGGCATGGTGGAAGGCATTTTGGTACCTGGAGCGGCTCTCGCCGGCGTTGTCGATGCGATTGACGAAGGTAGCGCTGCAGCGCATGCGTGAATTGGAGTCCGCCGCTTCCTGATTGAACTCTCAGGAAAGCAGTACCGACGGTACGAATAACCCGTCCCTCGGGCGGGTACGCGGTTGAGTGAACAGTTGTTCCGCGGCGCGGCGCCGTTCGCTTCGCTGGTGGCTTGGCTGTTCGTTTCGAGGCAACGAAGGAACCGGCGGAGGCGCTTCGTCGGCGGGAGGAGCTTCTCATGCCAGAGGTCCAACTTCACCACGAAGGACACCCGAAGTACCGCCGGATGGTCCGTTTCGATTGGTCGGACACACCCCTTCACTGGGTGCCCGGCGACCCGTTTTCGACCCACATGATCAACGTCCTGCATCTGTTGCTTCCCGAGGGTGAGCGGCACTTCATCAAGGCCGTCCTCGAGGCGTCGTCGCTGGTCGATGACCCCGAGTTGGAGGCCGCCATCAAGCCGTTCATCCAGCAGGAGTCCTGGCACGCCTGGGCGCACCAGATCGTGCTGGACCACCTGGCCGAGCAGGGCATCGACACCAAGCCGTACACCGACCGGCTCGGGAGGCTGTTGTCGATAACGCTGGGTGACGCCCCCAAGTGGTTTCCGCCGGCACTGAAACGGTGGTGGCTGTATCGCCGGCTGGCCGATGTGGCCGCGCTGGAGCATTACACCGCGATGCTGGGCCAGTGGGTGCTGACCAACCGAGGCCTGGACTACGCGAAGGCCGATCCCATGATGCTGGACCTGCTGCGCTGGCACGGCGCCGAAGAGGTCGAGCACCGCTCGCTGGTGTACGACGTCTTCCAGCACGTCAGCGGCAACTACTGGATCAGGGCGTTCTCGATGTTTTTCACGACGCCGCTGTTCGTCGGCTGGTGGATCGCGGGCGCTCGCTACCTGATGGCGCAGGATCCGACCATCGACCAAAAGTGGCGGTGGCGGGATTGGCTGTGGGCCGCCCGCGAGTACCGGGTGGTCGGCCCCTGGAAGCTCATGGTGACGACGCCGGTCCGGTATCTGCGGCCCAGCCACCATCCCAATGACGAGGCGTCCACCCAGATGGCGGTCGACTACCTGAACTACTCGCCGGTGGCGAAGGCGGCCCAGGAGCGGGCGCGTGCTCAGGCCAAGTCGGGCGGACCCGACGGTTCCCGCGGGGTTTCCGGCGTAGCGGCGGAAAGGGCTGAGGTTCGATGAAGGTTTCGGTGGATCTGGACACCTGCGACGGCAACGGCGTCTGCATGAGCATTTGCCATGAGGTGTTCGACGTGCGAGAAGACGGGCTCCACTTGCTCCAGGACGAGCCGCCCGCGGAGTTGCGCCAGCAGCTGATTGGCGCCGAAGTGTCTTGTCCCACGCAGGCGATCAAGGTGGAGGAGTGAGCCGATGCCGAGTCGTCAGCTGAAGGACGTGGTCGTGGTCGGTGCGGGCGTGGCTGGCACGCGGGCGGCCGAGACCCTGCGACAAGAGGGCTACGACGGTGCGCTGACCATCGTGGGTTCCGAGCGGCAAGCCCCCTACCATCGCCCGCCGCTGTCGAAGAAGTTGCTTACCGGCGAGGTGCACCGGGCGGGTGTCGACCTGGCGCCGCAGTTCGACTTCGAGGCGCGTGTGCTGCGAGGGGCATCGGCGCTCAAGTTGGACATGGCCGCGCGGGTGGTCCACGTGCGTGACGAAAACCAGGATCTGGCAGTGCGATTCGACGGGCTGGTGATCGCCAGCGGCGCGGTCCCGCGCCAATGGCCGGGCCCGGTTCCCGACGGTGTGTTCGTGCTGCGCACGGTCGACGATTGCCTGGCGATCCGCCAGCGGTTGGGCTCGCGGCCCCGGGTCGTGGTGGTCGGCGGCGGGTTCATCGGTGCCGAGGTCGCCGCGAGTTGCCGGTCGTTGGGCCTGGACGTGGTGCTGATCGAGAAGGCCACCAGTCCATTACTGGCCGCCTTGGGCGGCGAGCTGGCACCTCGCTGGGCGGACCTGCACCGCGACCATGGCGTGGATTTACGGGTCGGCGTGGGTGTCGACGCATTCGTCGGCAACGGCCGCGTCGAGGCGGTTCGGCTCACCGATGGTGCACAGGTTCCGGCCGATCTCGTCGTCATCGGACTGGGCGTGGCTCCCGCCACCGATTGGCTCGAAGGTTCGGGATTGCCTGTTGACGACGGCGTGGTCTGCGATGCCACTGGAGCGGTCGAGGGCGGCACCGATGTCGTCGCCGCCGGCGATGTCGCGCGCTGGTTTCACCCGCTGTATGAACGGCACTTGCGGACCGAGCACTGGGACGACGCGGGACGTCAGGGTGCGGCCGCGGCTCGGACGCTGCTGGCGGGGCCGGACGACGCGGAGGCGTACGTCGACGTGCCATATTTCTGGTCCGATCAGTACGACGTGAAGGTGCAAATGCTGGGCGTACCAACCGATTACGATGCGCTCGAAGTTATCGAAGGCGATCCCGATACCTGGGAGTTCCTCGCGGCGTACGGACGTGGTGGCCGCACCATTGCCGTACTGGGGACGGTCTCGAATCGGGTGTACGCCTACCGCGATGCCATCGCGCAGCGCGCCGAATTCCCGCCCGCAACGGCCTGACTAGCCGCCCCGGGCCGCGATCATCGCCGAGCGATTGACCTTGGTCGCCGCGGTGCGCGGAATCGCGTCGACGAACTCGACGGTCTTGGGGGCCTTGTAGTGGGCGAGCCGGCTTTTGGCGTACTCGATCACCTGCTGCTCGGTGAGCCCATCGTGGCCCTCGGCGAGTTGCACCACGGCATGCACGCGACGTCCCCACTGCGGATCGGAGAGCCCGATGACCACGACGTCGGCAATGCCCGGGTGGCCCGCGAGTGCCGACTCCACCTCGGCGGGAAAGACATTCGCGCCGCCGGTGACGATCATGTCGACGCGGCGGTCGACGATATAGAGGTAGCCGTCGTCGTCCAGGTATCCGATGTCGCCGGCGGAAACGAAGCCGTCATCGGTCGACGGCAGCGGCGCCGCGCCGCCCAGGTAGCGGGATCCCGCGCTCATCGGCGCGCGCAGATAGACCTCGCCGTGTTCACCGGGACCGAGCGGTTTCTTGTCGGCGTCCAGGATCCGGATCTCGGTGTCACGGAAGCCGCGGCCGACGCTGCCTGGGTGAGTGAGCCACTCGTCGGCCCGCAACGCGGTCAGCCCGAGGTTCTCGGTCATGCCGTACGCCGTCACGATCCGCTCGGGGCTGAGCAGCTCGCACCAGGTGTGCATGAGCGACGGCGGCATCACCGCGGCGCCCTGCAGGATGAACACCACGCTGGACAGGTCGCGCTGCCGGACGTCGGGCCGGGCCGCGATGCGCGACAGCATGGTAGGCGTGGCCGTGAAGTTGGTGATCCGATAGCGTTCGATCACGTCCAAAACCAATGCTGCGTCGAACTTTTCGAGCACCACCAGATGGTCGCCGGCGAGCAGGAAGAGGAAGGTGGCGAAGCCGTTGGTGTGATACATGGGCGCGGGCACCATGATCGTCTGGGGCTGGGCCACCGGCGTCCAGTTCGACAGAAACGGTTCACCGTGCTGCGGCGTCCACAGCGACGGCGCAAGGCTGAGGATCACCTTGGGCACGCCGGTCGACCCGCTGCTGCAGATGCCGTTGGAGTGGGGGGCAACGGCCTCGGGCAGCGGGCTCGAGGACTCACCGGCAGCGCGCGCCTCTAACTCCCAGCGGGTGGTTTCGTCGACGACGACGGCGGGGTCGATCACCTCGCGCACCCGCTCTCGCTCCCACTCGGGCAGGTCCCAGTGCATGGGTACGGGAACGGCGCCGATCTTCCAGCATCCGAGGGTCCCGAGCACGAGGTGTACTGAATTCGGGATAGCAAGCGCGACAAGGGAACCCGTCTCGGCGCCGCTGGCCGCCAGCGCACGCCCCCACTGGTTGGCGCGGGCGTCGAGCTCACCGAACGTCAGCGACTGCGCGCTGCCGTCGAGCGCGACGATGGTTACCGCCGTTTCGCCGTGCCGTTCTTCGGCGAGCTGCGCCAGTTTGGTCCCGAACGGGATTCCGTCTTCGAGCGGATTGGGTGTTGCCGAAGGCGCGACGGGTTCTGTGCTCAATGGCGCCGCTCCTCCTCATCGCTGCGCTCTGCATCGTCGCCGGCGCGGCTCATGCCGATACCGGACCGCTGAACAGCGTCTCCAGCGAACCGTCCGGCACACCGGGTATCAGCCGCAGCGCCAGCTGTTCGGTGCTCAGCGGCAATCGGATCAGTGGCTGGGTGTGCCGGTCGAGCACGCTGACGTCGGACTCGTCGCAAAAGCCCAACGCGCCGAGCAGTTGATGGGAAGTGCGCAGCACCTGCCGCGCGGTGTCGGATGCCTTGAGCCGAAGGACGAGCGCGTCGGCCGAACGGGCTTGCGGCGCTACCGATTCCGGGCGGGAGATGGTGTATTTGGCGAGCTCATGGAGCCCGCGCACCGCGACTGCGGCGTCGGCGACGGCGAACCGGACCGCCTGGAAATCGGCCAGCGGCTTGCCGAACTGGATTCGGGCTCGCACATGTTCGGTGACGATCCGCAGCGACTGCTGCACCGATCCCAGAATCCGCCATGATCCCAGCACGAGATGAAGATTAACGTCGGCGACCGGCACGGTTCCATCGGGTGCGCTCAGAGTGGCCGGCACCAGAAACGGCCCGAGTTTCGCGTTCGTCCGCGACCCGGGCTGCGGGTGGTAGCGGTTGCCGTCCAGGTCCGCGGCGATCCAGTCGCCGGGCAGATCGCCGTGATCGATGCGCGGCGCGTCCGGATTCACCAGGGCCAGGCGGGCGCCGTCGATTGTCAGCAGCTCTTCGACGAGCGGATAGGGGAGCGCCGTCGCGCCGGCGGCCTGGCAGAGCACCGCGGCGGCCAGCAGATCGTCGGCCGCCGAGCGGACGTCGAGCTCGAACGCGCCGACCTCGCTCAGGGCCGCGCGCGCCGACCGCCGAACCTCGTCATCTGTCTCGGCGCGCAGCGCCGCCGGCGGCCCGCCGAACCGAGTGAGCCGCTTGGTGGCAACGTCGGCGAAGTCGCTGATATCTTGTGGCAGGTCGGTTTTCACCGGTGCTCTCCCAACACGTCACGGGCCACCAACATTTTCTGCACCTCGATGGTGCCCGATGCCACGGTGGCCGCCTGTGCGTAACGCCAATGGTCTTCGATCGCTCCGTGCAACGGCGCCGAGGCGCCGCTGTCCAGCGCGGTCGGCCCCAGCACATCGAACAGCAGCTCGGCCACTTGCTGATCGCACGTCGTGGTGACGATCCGAGCGGCGCTGGCGGCCGCGCCCGCCGCGGTATCGTCCTGCAGCGACACCGCCCGATAGGCCAGCAGCCGGGCGACCCGAAGGTCCACCAACGCCCGCACCCAGCGGGCGCGAATCGATTCGGGCAACGCATTCCAGTCGTCGCCGAGCTCGGTGCGCATCCGATCGAGCAGCGATTCACAGCGGGCGTACCGCGCGATGCCCACCCGCTCGAATGCGAGCGCCTCGCGCATCACCCGCCACCCGTCGCCGATCTCGCCGAGCACGTCACCGGTGTACGCCGGCACATCGTCGAGGAACATCTCGTTGAGGTGGTGCGGTCCGAGCATCGAGGGAATCGGCCGGACGGTGAAACCGGGCCGGTCCATCGGGATCAGAAACAGGGTGAGCCGCTTGGGTTTTGGGGCGTCGGGGTCGGTGCACGCCGCCAGCACGCACCAGGACGCCATCAGCGCATACGACGTCCACACCTTCTGGCCGGTGATGCGCCATCCGTCACCATCCGGCACCGCGCGGGTACGCAACGACGCGAGGTCGGTTCCGGCTTCGGGTTCGGAAAAGCCTTGGCACCAGATGACGTCGCCGGAGGCGATGGCCGCCAGGTGCTTGGCCTTTTGTTCGGCGGTGCCGTAGCGCATCAGCGCCGGGCCCACCCAGTTGATCCCCATGTACTGCGGACCGCGGGGCTCGTGTTGGGCCCACATTTCCTCGCGCAGCACCGTCTGCTGCCACACCGAACCACCGCCGCCCCCATGCTCTTTCGGCCAGGCCAGGGCCAGCAGCCCCTCGGAGGCGAGCAGCTTGCAGAATGTCTCGGTGGTCGCCAGGTCGCGGGGATCGTCGGTGCAGGCGCCCAGGAAGTCGGCGGGAATGTGATTGGCTATCAGCTCCCGCAAATGGTTTCGCAGTTGGCCGGCATCGTCGCCGAGGTCGTAGTCCATCGTGCTCATCCCTTCGGCAGCCCGAGCACCCGCTCGGCGATGATGTTGCGCTGGACCTCCGACGTTCCGCCGTAGATTGTTGCCGCCAGCGCATCCTGGCGTTCGAAGAGCAGATCCGGGTCTCCCGCCGAGCTCGGACCCGCCGCGGCGGCGCCGAGCTCCCAAACACGTTGCAAAGTAACCGATCCGAGCAGTTTCATGATGTCGGCTTCGGGGCTGGGTCGTCCGGCCAATTCGTTGCCGAGCGAGCGGTAGCCGGTGGCTCGCAGGGCTTCGGCATCGGCGAGCAGCGAGCCGAGCTCGGCGTATAGATCGTCGTCGTGGGTGCCCCGCACCGAGTCGAGACCTCGCTTGATCTCGACCCAGTTCATCACCCAGATCATCCGGCGCTCGTGCTGCAGCGAGGCCAGCGCGACGTTCCAACCGCCGTGCAGTGGCCCCAGCAGGTTTTCCGCGGGCACCTCGACGTCGTCGAGGAAGACCTCGCAGAACGTCTCGTCGGAGATCGACGCCATCCGGATGGGTTCGATCCGCACCCCGGGCGAGTGCAGGTCGAGGATCAGGCACGAGATGCCGCGGTGTTTCGGTGCGTCCGGATCGGTGCGGGCGTACAGCGTGCACCACCGCGACTCGTGCGCCTGGGTGGTCCAGATCTTGTGACCGTTGATCCGGAACACGTCTCCGTCGCGCGCGGCGCGGGTGCGCAAGCCGGCGAAATCCGACCCGGCTTCGGGCTCGGACATGCCCAGCGCCCACCATTCTTCGCCGCGCAGCAGGGGCACCAGCAGGCGGTCGATCTGCGCGGGTGTGCCGAACTGACGAATGCCGGGCGCTGCGACGTTGGGGCCGGCGATGTTGGGCAGCTTGGGCGCCGAGCGCATCGCCCCTTCGAGCCGCACTTCCATGGCGTCGCGCAGGCCCAGCGATCGACCGCCGTGTTCGCGGGGCCACGTCGGTTGTATCCATCCGGCCTCGAACGCGGCCCGTTGATAGTCGCGCCGCAGCGGGAGGTCCCAGCGGTATCGGCGATAGTTCTCGTAGTAGTCGTTCGGCAGGAATTTCGTCAGCCAGGCGGCGAATTCCTGCACGACGGCGCTCACGCCGCGCCTCCCGCGAAGCGGCGGCCCACCGCGTGGTAGAGCGCGCGACTGTCGCCGAGCAGTGCGGCGCCTTGCCACGCGCGCCGGACATAGAGGTGGATGTCGTGTTCCCAGGTCTGCGCCAGCGCGCCGTGCACCTGCACCGCGGTGCGCGCGCAATTGGCCGCCGCGTCGCCGGCCGCCGCCTTGGCCAGGGCCGCCGCGGTCCACGCGTCCGCGGGCATGGCGCTGGGATCGCCGAGGCGGGCCGCCGCCGCATACGTGAGGCTGCGGGCGCGTTCCAGGCCGACGTAGTTATCGGCCAGCGCGTGTTTGATCCCCTGGAAGGCCCCGATCGGGGTACCGAACTGACGGCGCGCCTTGGCGTGCTCGACGGATCGATGCAGGGCGGCGCTCGCAACGCCGACCAGGTCGGCCGCGGCGGCTACCAACGGCGCCGTCAGCGCCGACCCGACGCCGACCGGTGCGGTCGCCAACGGCTCGACGTCGATCTCCACGTCGGCCACCGGTTGGGCGGGGTCGGTCGATTCGCCCGGCGGCACCGGCGTCACCCCGTCGCCGCAGCAGGCCACAGCCACCAGGACGCCGTCATCGGATCGGGCCAGCGTGACGATCAGCTCCGACCGGGACAGGTTGGGCACCGCGACGGCCCGCCCGCGTAGGCGCCCGTCCCGCAGGGTCACCGGGGCCCCGGGCAGGCGGCGGCCGGGGCACTGCACCGCCAGGGTGGCGACGACGCCGCCGGCGATGTCGGCCAGTGCCGCGTCGAGGCCACCGGCGCGCAACGCACCCGCGGCCAGGCCGACGCTGCTCAGCATCGGGATCGGCGCGATCGCGGCGCCGCACTCCTCGAGAACCACCGCCAACTCCACGGGCCCGTAATCGCCGCGAGCCCCTTCTTCTGAGGGTGCGGCAAGTTCCGTCCAGCCGAGGTCGACCACCGTCTTCCAGATGGCGCGCCAGCGTTCGGGGTCGGTCATCGCTTGGCGGGCGGCGTCGGGGGGACACTCGGCGCGCAGGATGTCGCGCACAGTGTCGCGCAGCGACAGCTGCTCCGAAGTCAGACCGACATCCATAAGACCCCTAACATAATAAAAATAGTAAACTAGCGACGCTGTTGCAATCGGCGCGAGCATTAGGTGGGTGCATGGTCGAGTGGTATCTGTTCCTGCCGCAGGTGCGGTTGTCCGCGGCCGACATCGCCGATCGGGCGCTGCACGCCGAGGCCAGCGGCTTCGACGGAATCGCCTTCATCGATCATCTGGAAGCACCCGGATTGCCCAACGAAAGCATTTGGGAGGCAATGGCGATTGCGACGTGGGTGGCGGCCAAGACGCAGCGGCTGCGGATCGGTCACCTGGTGCTGTGCGACGCCTTCCGGCATCCCGCCGTGCTCGCCAAGCAAGCCGTGACCCTGTCGAACGCTTCCGAAGGGAGATTCGACCTCGGCTTGGGCGCAGGATCTTGGCCGGCGGAATTCACCAGATTCGAAGTGGGCCAACAGGATCCGGTGGCCCGCGTTGCGCAACTCGGGCGTCACCTGGCCCTGATCCGGCAGTACTGGGGCGACGGCGCCGACGAGGGCGGCCCCGTTCAGCTACCCAAACGGAACCATCCGATACCGCTGGTCCTGGGCGGCAGCGGACCGCGCATGATGGAACTCGTTCGTAACTATGCGGATTGGTGGAATCTGCAGGCGGATCGCATCGACCGGCTGCCGAAGCTCGCCTCGCAAACGGGATCCGCGCGGGTCTCGGTTCAGCAGATGATCGGGTTCGCCAGGTCGGGCGACGATCCGAACGCCGTCCGCGAGGTGAGCACCCGACGATTCGGCAACCTGGGGTCGGGCCTGGTATGCGGCGATGCCGACGAGCTGATCCGGCACTTCGGCGGTCTGGCCGGCCAGGGCGTCGAGCGGTTCTATGTGTGGTTCGCCGATTTCGCTAAGCCCGATTCGCTGCGGGAGTTCGGCGAATCGGTGATCAAGGCGTTCCCTGACGCCGGCGCCGCGCTTCGGTAGGCACCACCGGCGGGCGGGCATACGGGCCCCGCTGCACGGCGGAAAGCCGTATCTCCGGCAGGTCCACCGACGGGTCGACGGCGTCCAGCCACGCGACCGCATCCGCCACGTCCGACACCCGAATTGCGTACATCTCGAAGGGAACATCCTGCAGCATCTCGGTTTCCACCGGGCCGGGCGTGACGATGTGCACGGCGATGCCGTCGCGGTCGACCTCGAGCGCCAACGCGCGAGCGAACGCGTTCATGCCGGCTTTGGACGCGGAGTAGGCGGTGCGGGCCATCATCGGTTCGTGCGCCGCCGACGACGAAATGAACACGAACCGCGAGCCCGCGCGCATCCGGGGCAGCGCCGCGGCGGTGACCACGAAGCACGAATCCAGGTTGGCCGAAATGATCGTCCGCCACTGCTCGAAGGTCTGCTTGCGCGCGTAGGTTCCGCCCAGTGTGCCGGCCGCGTGGACCACGAGATCGATCGATTCCAATGTGCTTATCGCAGAAGCAAATCCGTCCGGGTCGGACGCATCGGCCGCGACGTATCGCGCACCGAGCTCGTCGGCGGCCGCGCGCAAGGGGCCCTCGCGCCGCGCCACCAGCACCACGTCGTAACCCAGCTCGCACAGCTTGCGACCGCATCCCTTGCCGATCCCGCCGCTGCCGCCGGTGACCACTGCGGTTCGCATGGACTTGCCCCTCACCCAGCAGGCTGCCTCTCAGGAGTGCCGGATATCCCGCGGGCGTGACAACGCCTGCGGTGAAAGCGCATAGATCCGTTGATCGGGCCGGCCGGACAGCACGTACGTTTGCGTGTCGGCGAGGTGGCGGCCCGCAATGCGGCGAGCGCGGTCGACGTCACCCTCCGCGATGGTCTCCGTCAGCTTGGTGTGGGTGGCCAGAACCGCGCGGCGCTGCGCCAGCGACGGGTAGGTGCCGCGCGCGGCGCTCTCGTCTGCCCACTGCTGTTCGTGGCTGGTCCACAGCGTCTCCAGGCTGCCGACGACCGCGATGATGGTGTGGTTTCCGCAGCCGCGAACCATGAGATCGTGGAATTCCCGGCCGATTTCGGTGAAAAGCCGACCGTCGTCGAGGTGCTCGGCCATCGAATCGTTGACTCGCTTGAGCTCCGGCACCAAGGTGTCGGCCCGGTCGGGCCGCTGGGCGGCCAGCGCGGCGCAGGCCGGCTCGAGTTCCTGCAACGCCATGCCCAGATCGGCGACCGCAACGGACTCGCTCTGCAGGAGCAGGCCGAGCATGTAGGCCGCGCTGGTCTTCGCCGGTGCGTGCACGACGGCGCCGCCCCGGTTGCCCCGCCGGACCGAGACGAGTCCCTCGGTCTCGAGGATGCGCAGGGCCTCGCGCAGGGAGACCAGGCTGACGTTGAACTGTTCGACGAGCACCTCCTGGCGGGGCAGCAGATCGCCGTCGGCGAGCTCGCCGTCGATGATCTGACGGCGCAACTCGTCGGCTACGATTTCGGCGATCCGCGGCGCCGACAACCGGCGCCTTGCGTCGGTCCCAATTCCCAAGGCGGTCATCCGATCCTCGATACAAGCAACTGGCTGGCTTAGCTATCTTAGCAGTAATGGTATAAATAGCTGGGTGAGTCGCGGATCCGACGCCCGGCCGACACCGCTGCACGACCTGCGTGTCGTCGAGATCAGTGACCGGATAGCCGGCAGCTACTGCGGCAAGTTGTTGGTCGACGCCGGGGCGCAGGTACGGAAATTCGAACCACCGCAAGGGGATTCGTTGCGCCGGTATTCCGCGACCTGTTCGCGGGTGCCAGAGGGCTCCACGTCGCCGTTGTTCAGCTACCTCAACGCGGGCAAACGCAGCATGACCATCGCCGAGGATGCCGAAGATTTGGCGCGCTATCGCGCCGAACTGGCCGCCGCCGATGTCGTGATCGTCACCGCCGGCCGGGCGCGGGCCGCGGCGCTGGGGATCGATCCGGATGTGCTCCTGGCCGACTCGCCGCGGGCGGTCATCGTCACCATCTCCGACTTCGGCTGGACCGGACCGTACGCCGACCGCGCCGCCAGCGAGTTCACCTTGCAAGCGTGGGCCGGCTCGCCCGGCTTCCGCGGCGATCCCGCCGGGCCCCCGATCACCATCGGCGGCGACCTCGGCGAGTACATGGGTGGTGTGTTCGCCGCGTTCGGTGCGCTGGCGGTGCGCCGCCGCGTCGAGCGCGGCGGGCCCGGCGAGCATCTCGACCTGTCCATGCTCGAAGCGATGACCCTGATGCAAAGCAGCGAGTGGCTGCATTCGCAGCTGCTGCGGGTCCCTCCCATCAGCCGCACCACCGAGGTCCCGTCGATCGAACCGGCCAAGGACGGCTACGTCGGGATCACCATGGTCACCGGCCAGCAGTGGCTCGACTTCCTGGCGATGGTCGAATGCCCCCGGCTCGAGGAGATCGAGCAGCTGCGTTTTCAGATCGGACGTTGGGAATACCGCGACCTGATCCGCGAGCAGATTCACCCGTGGCTGGCCGAACGGACCGTCGCGGAGATCGTCGAACTCGGGCAATTGTTCCGGCTGCCGATCGCGGAGCTGGGCAACGGCTCCACCATCCGCGACATGGAGTACGTGACGCAGCGTGGGGTGTTCGTCCGCAACCCCGCGGGCTTCCATCAGCCCCGCGCGCCGTGGCTGATGGCCGCGTGCACCCCCGCCCCACCGGCCGCCACCGCTGCCGTCGGCGCGGACAACGACGAGTCACCTTGGCGGAAAAGCGAATTCGATCCCGAGCCTGCGCCCAGGACGCGGCCACTCGAAGGCGTTCGCATCGTCGACCTGACCGCGTTCTGGGCCGGGCCGGCCGCAACCCATTTGCTGGCCGCCTTTGGCGCCGACGTCGTCAAAGTGGAGTCGATACAGCGGCCCGACGGCATTCGTTACTCAGGCGGGATGCGCAAAGACGTGGATGACTGGTGGGAGTACGGGTGGGTATTCCACGCGATGAACACCAATAAGCGTTCGGTCACACTGGATTTGGGTTCAGATGAGGGTCGCCGCCTCTTCAAGAAGCTGGCGGCCGGCGCCGATGTCGTGATCGAGAACTTCTCGCCACGCGTGATGGACCACTTTGGGCTGACCGCCGAGGTGCTGTTGGAGGTCAACCCCAAACTCGTCGTCGCCCGGATGCCCGCGTTCGGGCTGTCCGGTCCGTGGCGCGACCGGGTCGGATTCGCGCCGACCATGGAACAGATTGCCGGCTTGGCCTGGGTGACCGGGCTCCCCGATGCTGCGCCGGTGGCGCCGCGGGGAGCGTGCGACCCGCTGGCCGGCGTGCATGCCGCCTTCGCCGTGCTGGCCGCGCTGAACTTCGCCGAGCGGACCGGGACGGGACAGCTCGTGGAGCTGCCGATGCTGGAAGCCGCGTTGAACGCCACCGCGGTACAGGCGATCGAATCCGAGGTCTTCGGGGTGACGCTGAGCCGCCGGGGCAACCGCGGGCACTGCGACGTGATCCAGAACCTCTACCGCTGCGCCGGCTCGGACGATTGGATCGCGGTCACCGTGCAAGACGACCGGCAGTGGCGCGCCCTGGTCGAGCTGATGGATCGGCCCGCGTGGTGTGACGAGGGCCTGTGCACCGTCGCCGGCAGGCGCGAGCGAGCCGACGACATCGATCGACGGCTGGCGGAGTGGTTCGCCGCCCAGCCCCTGGACTCCGCGGTGGAACGGCTGGCCGGCGCCGGCATTCCGGCGGCACCCGTGGTGTCGCCGTCGCTGGTGACCGACAACCTCCAACTCCGTCATCGGGGATTCTTCGAGGCACTTGACCATCCGAGCACGGGGGCCGGTCTCTATCCGTGCCCACCGTTCGCGACGCTGGCCGGTCAGGAAAGGTGGCTGCTGCGTCCGCCGCCGCGGCTGGGCGAGCACAATGGGGAGATACTGCGCGATCGGTGCGGGCTGACCGACGACGAACTAAAGAAACTTGCCACCGACGGGGTGATCGGGACCCGTCCCAAAGGCCTCTAGGAGTAAGGGGACATCTGATGCGCGTCACCGTTGACGAGAACCTGTGTGAAGCCAACGGCTTCTGCGAATCCATCGCGGCTGACATATTCGAACTGGGCGACGCCGACGTCGTGCAGATCGCGGACGGCCCGGTGCCGCCCGAGCGGGAGATCGACGTCCGCGCCGCCGTCGATCAATGCCCGAAGGCCGCGCTGCGGCTGCTCGACTGATCTAGCGCTCGGTCAGCGAGACCGCCATCTCGTCATAGATCGACATGTTGGTGGTCAGATTCGGATAAGTCACTGTGGCCGGGCCGATTTCGATGTCGTCGCAGCGCAGCAGCAGTTCGTCGAACACCGCGCGAAGTTCCGCGCGCGCCAGCATCGCGCCGAGGCAGTGGTGCGCCCCGCCGCCGCCGAAAGCCACGTGCGGGTTGGGCTGACGGCCGATGTCGAAGGTGAACGGCGAGGCGAAGACCTCCTCGTCGCGGTTGGCCGAACGCAGCATCGATACCACCCGGTCGCCCCGCGGGATGTGCTGACCGTCCATCTCCACGTCGACCTTGGCGGTGCGCGTCCAGTACGCCACCGGCGATGCCCAGCGCAGCACCTCCTCGACGGCGGTGGGCCGCAGTTGCTCGTGCTCGCGATACCGCTGCGCCTGTTCCGGGTTGGCGACGAACGCCTGCAGCCCGATGGCCAGAGCGTTCTTGGTGGTGTCGCTGCCGGCGAAGGTCAACACGAAGAAGAAGAACTCGAGTTCGTTGGCGGGCAAGCTGAACTCCTCGCCGTCGTCGCCGGTGATCACCGCGGAAGCCAGCGTGCTCCAGATGTCGTCGGCGGGATTGCGCCGCTTTTCCGCGGTGAGCTCCATCGCATACCCGAAGATGGTGGCGTAGAGATCCGTATAGTCCTGCCGGCTCTGTCGCGCCCCTGGCGAGTTGGCCTTCAGGATGCGGTCCAGTGAATCGAAGATCCGCGGCCGGTCTTCTTCCGGTATGCCGATGATGTCGCCGATGACCGTCATCGGCAGCGCGTCGGCGACGTCGGAGATCCAGTCCCCGCCCCCCTCTGCGAGCAGGTGGTCGATCATCCGCGCCGCACGCGCCCGGATGCCGTCCTCGAGTTTGGCGATCGCGCGCGGGTTGAACGCGTGCGAGATCAGCTTGCGGCGCTTGTTCAGCCCCGGCGGGTCCATGTTGATGATCGTCGGATACGACGAAAACATGCCGACCGGCTGGATCAGCGGGCCGTCGACCGCGGTGAACGAATCGGTGTCCCGGTGCAGGCGAACCGTGTGGCGATGCTTGGTGGCCACCCAGAAATCGCGCTGAACCGTCTTGACGACGCCCGGCGTCAGCTCGTGGCGGAAAAGCGGCCTGGTGCGCCGCAGCTCGGTAAACAGCTCGTCCGGAAAGCCGTTGCGCCACAAGGCGAGATCGGATAGATCCACCGCCGCAGCCGTCATTTGCAACCTCGCTCTGTCCGGACCTGCCTCGCGCCGCGTTGACGTTCAATGCTTAAGATAGTAAAAATAGATCCAGACGTCGAACCGCGGTCGGCCCAGTAGCGCTCGGCTCCTGCTGGCCAGGCAGGATACGGAGTACTCGTGACGCATACGATTTCAGACCCAACCGAGTCCGATCCGTCGGAACGGGAGTTCGGACAGGGTGGCATCGCGCTGTCGACCTACCGGTTCCCGACGGGCTGGTTCATCGTCGCCTTCGCCTCCGATCTGCAGGCCGGCCAAGTCAAGCGGCTGCACTACTTCGGCGAGGAGCTGGTGCTGTTCCGCACCGAGTCCGGCGAGGTCCATGTGATGGACGCCTATTGCCAGCATCTCGGCGCCAACCTGGGCGTCGGCGGCACCGTCGAGGGCGAGAACATCGTCTGCCCCTGGCATGGCTGGCGCTGGCGCGGCGACGGCACCAACGCGCTGATCCCGTACAGCAAGATCGGCTGCAAGAACAACGTCCGCATCCGCACCTACCCGAGTCAGGAGTGGTACGGCTTCATCGTCGTGTGGCACGAACGTCATGGCCGGGCGCCGTACTGGCAGCCGCCGGTGCTGCCCGAACTCGAAACCAACGAGTACTACCCACTGCACCCGCACACCCAGATGCTCAATCGCGTCAAAGTGCACCCGCAGATGATCATCGAGAACGCGGCCGACCCGTACCACGTGCAATACGTGCACAAGGCCGCCAATCCCGCGACGACGGCCTCATTCGAGGTATCGGGCTATCACCTGCACGCCACCGTCAACGCGCATTTCGGCGGCGGGCGGGCGTCGACCTGGTTGACCCCGAACGGGCCGGTCGACGCAAAGATCATCTACGACAACTACTCGCTGGGACTGGGCATCGTACGGTTTCCCAGCGACTTGGTCGGCACCATCCAGGTCACCGGGCAGACGCCGGTCGACGAGGACTACACCGACTACTTCTACACGCAGGCGTCCGTTCGCGAGCCGGGCGACACCGGCGACGTGCCCACCGGCCGTGCCGCCAAATTCCTGGCCCTGCAGCAAGAAGTCATCAAGCAGGACTTCTTCACCTGGGAAAACATGAAGTATCTGGAAAAGCCGAACCTGGCGCCCGAGGAGGCACACGACTACGCCGCCCTGCGCCGCTGGGCGCACCGCTTCTACCCGGGCGCGCAACCCTCGCCGAACGACTTCGGGTACACCGCCGCGGGTGAGCCCGACCCGGCGGCTGCCAAGGCCTGAGACTTGCTCGAGCCTTCCGATTTCGGCGTCGATCGTTTCACCGTGCCGGCCGTGCTGGATCGCCGGGCCGAGCAGTACCCCGGCCGGGTGATGATGTCGATCGCCGGCGTCGACGTGACCTTCGAGCAGATGCGCCAACGATCCTGCGCTGCCGCTCATGTGCTGACCGAAATGGGCCTTGGCCCAGGGGAATGCGTGGCGCTGTTCACCGCCACCTGCCCCGAGTGGGTCTACTTCTGGCTGGGTGCGGCGCGCATCGGCGCGGTCAGCGCCGCGGTCAACGCCGCGAACAAGGGCGACTTCCTGCTGCACACCCTGCGGTTGGCTCAGGCGAAGGTGATCCTCACCGACCCCGAGCGACGCCCGCGTGTCGACGAGGTTGCCGACGGGTTGGACACGGTGACTCACGTTGTGGTGCAAGACGATTCACTCACCGATGCGCTGAGTGCCGCGCCGGCGGGCGGCCGTGGTAGTGGGCCCGACGTGACCACAAGCGCCGCCGAGCTGGGATCGCTGTTTTACACCTCGGGTACCACCGGGCCGTCGAAAGCTGTTGCCACGACGTGGCATTACCTGTTCTCGGTGGCGGCAACCGCAGCCGCGGCCTGGGAATTTGGCGCCGGGGAGGTGCTGTGGACCGCGATGCCGCTGTTCCACCTCAGCGCCGCGCCCAGCGTGCTGGCCCCGATGCTGGTCGGCGGCACGACCGTGCTGGCGCAGGCTTTTCATCCCGGCGAGGTGTGGGACGACATCCGCGCCCGCGGCGCCATCGGCTTCGCCGGCGCCGGCGCGATGGTCTCGATGCTGCAGAATCTCCCGGCCGATTCGCGCGATGCCCAGCTGCCGTTGCGGTTCATCTCGGCCGCACCGATCGACGCAAACGCCTACCGTGCCATCGAAAAGCGTTACGGCTGCCGCATCGTCACGATGTACGGGATGACCGAAGCCTTCCCGATCGCCGTCAAGAGCGTGGCCGACGAGGGGGTTCCCGGGACGTCGGGCCGGCCCAACCCCAACTTCGAGGTGCGCATCGTCGACGAGGACGGCAGCCCGGTGCCCGCCGGTGCCGTCGGGGAGATCACCTGCCGGCCCAAGTACCCGCACGTGATGAGCGAGGGCTATGTGACCGAGGGCCTGAAGGTTGAACCCCACCAGGAGTGGTTCCGAACCGGTGACCTCGGCCGGCTCGACGCCGACGACAACCTGACCTATGTGGACCGCATCAAGGATTCGCTGCGCCGGCGCGGCGAGAATATCTCCTCGGTTGAAGTGGAAGCCATCGTCATGCGTCATCCCGCGGTGGCCGAAGCCGCCGCGATCGCGGTGCCCAGCGAGTTGGGCGAGGACGACATCCTGCTGATCGTGACGCTGCGCCCCGGCGCGACACTGGATTACACGGAGTTGCTGGACTTCTGCGCCGCCCGCATGCCGTACTTCTGCGTGCCGAGGTTTGTCGAGACGATGGATGAACTTCCAAAGAACGTCATCGGACGAATACGTAAAGACCTTTTGCGAACTCGGGGATTGAATCCCGACGCCTGGGATCGTGAAAGGCACGGTTATATCGTTGCCCGTTGAATTAAGTTAGCGTTACATACATGCAATTTGCCCCGCGATTTCCCGGAGAGGCTGGAGAGCCAAAATGACCCTGACGTATCAGCAAGAGCAGTTCCTCCACGCCGCGATTGCCCGGGCAGCCATCCTCGACCTGACCGCCCGGCACAACCGGGCCTACTCCGACGGCGACCGGGAGCGCTGGGTCGCGACGTTCCGTCATTCCGGTGGCCGCTACACCCGCGATGGCGAGGTGTTCACCGATCTGCTCGCGGCCTTCGACGGCGGCGACAGCCAGCGCCTGGTGAGCGTCGATCACGAGATCCGCATCGACGGGGTCCACGCCACTCAGCGCTGTGTAGCCGTGCTGTACGCCGCCCACTACGGCGACACCACGCTGCGCGCGACCGGGATGTTCCGGGACCACCTGATCTACGAACGCGGCGGCTGGTATTTCGAATCCCGGGAGCTCTCTTGGGATTCGGTGCCCAGCCGGCACCCGCTGGTGATGTAAGCGGCACCGATACGTGGACTCCGACCTCAGCTATCAGCTGACTTTCGGCACCTACGAGGATGCGCTGCGCATGGTCGGCGCGGCGGGCGAACCGCGAACCGCGAGAACCCCCGTCAGCGGCGCGCGCATCCAATTGTTCGCCGCGATGGTGCACGACGGCAATCGTTCGTACTGGGATGCCGAGTTCGCCCGGCGGAAGTGGGGCGGCCTGCTGGCCCCGCCGGCCCTGTTGATGGGCTGGCTGATACCTCCGCCGTGGGAACCGGGCGGCAGACCGCCGGCGGCGTCGATGGTGCTGAGGGTGCCGTTGCCCGGAACCACATTCATCAACGCGGCCAACGACGTCGAGTTTTTGGAGCCGATTATCGAGGGCGATCTGCTGACCGTCGTCGAGGAGCTGGTGTCGGTGTCACCGGAAAAGCGGACTCGACTCGGCGTCGGTCATTTTGTCGAAACGCTGGAGACCTATCGCCGTCAGGACGGGACCGTCGTCGCCATGTGTCGCAATACCCTGTTTCGGTTCACTCCGGGCGGCGCATCGTGACCGATCTGGACTGGAACGACATCAGCGTTCCCGTGGAGCTGCCGGAGGTGGTAGACCACATCAGCTACCAGCGGGTCGTCGAGAACGCCGGAGCAACGTGGGATTACTTCCCGGGCCACTTCGATCCGAACTATGCCCAAAATCAAGGCAACCCAACGATTTACGTCAACACCATGCACCTCGCCGGATTCGCCGACCGCGTCGCAACCGATTGGGCGGGCCCGAGCAGTCGCGTGGTGCGCCGCTCACTGCGACTTGCCAGGCCGGTCTACGCCGGAGACACCATCACCGGCCGCGGCCAAGCGGTGGCCAAACGCCGGGACACCTCGGTGGAGCCAGCGCGCTGCCTGGTGGACATCAAGATCGAGGTCACCAATCAGCATGGCGCCCTGTGCTGTCCGGTCGAGCTCACGGTGCAGTTCCCCCATGGCTGACGGCGTGGCCGAATTGCATCTGGCGGTGTGCCGGCGGTTCGGCGAGGCGGTGCGGTCGGCCGATGGCAAATGGGACCACCGCTCCCCGTGCGAGCAGTGGGATGCCAGGGGAGTGCTGGAGCACGTGATCGGTTTTCACGACGTGCTCGTCCTTCGTCCCCTCGGGCTGAAACCCGCCCGCCCACGCGAAGATCCGCAGGCGCGATGGCAACTCACCTACGACTCGCTGACGAAGGCCTTCGGCTCCGGCAGGATCGCGGAACTCGTCGCGTACAAGCTGATACCGAGCCTTTCCCGCGACGTCTTGGTGCACACCTGGGACCTCGCGCGTGCCGTGGGTGCCGACGACCGCCTCGACTCCGGATGGTGTGAGCTGTTCTACGCCGACTTGCCCGCGGATCTCAAGGCCTTGGGCCCACCCGGAATGTTCGGCGCACCGGTCGCGGTGCCCGACGAAAGCGACGCGCAGGCAAGGCTTCTCGCGCGGCTTGGCCGCGATCCTTTGTGGAATCTGCTATAGCGGTGGCAACTGCCCTTTGCAGACCAACGTCTGCAGCTCGACGTACTCGTGCAGGCCCTCGGGACCGAACTCGCGACCGATGCCCGATTGCTTGAAACCGCCGAACGGCGCACCGATGTCGAGGGTGTACATGTTGATGCCGTAAGTGCCGGTGCGAACGCCCGCGGCGACCTCGAGACCATGCGCGATGTCGGCCGTCCACACGGAACCGGCCAGGCCGTAGTCGCTCTCGTTGGCGATGCGGATCGCGTCGTCCTCGTCGCGGTAGCGCAGCACGGTCAACACCGGGCCGAAGATCTCCTCCCGGGCGATGCGCATGTCGTTGGTGGCGTCGGCGAACAGCGTGGGCCGCACGTACCAACCGCGATCGGCCGGGCTGTCCTCGCCGCCGAGGACCAGGCGGGCGCCCTCGCTTTGGCCGGCCCGGATGTAGTCCTGGACGCGGCGTTGTTGCCGTTGGGCCACAAGCGGTCCGATGTCCGTCGACTCCTGGGCCGGGTCGCCGACGTTCAGGCCCGACATCATGCCGGCCAGCGCGTCGACAACCTCGTCATGGCGCTTCTCGCTGACCAGGATGCGGGTCTGGGCGACGCACGCCTGCCCGTTGTTCATCAGGCCGGCGGTCTTCAGGCCCGCTACCGTCTTGTCGATGTCCGCGTCGTCGAGGATGATCGCCGCCGACTTGCCGCCCAGTTCCAGGCTGTAGCGCTTCAGCTGCTCGCCGCACAGGGTGGCGATGCGGCGCCCGACGGCGCTGGACCCGGTGAACGCGACCTTGTCCACACCGGGATGGCGAACCAGCGCCTCGCCGACGTCGGTGCCGCCCGGGAGTACAGACACCACGCCGTCGGGCAGGTCGATCTGCTCGATCATCTCCGCCAACCACAAAGCGTCCAAAGGCGTTTCGGGTGCCGGCTTGACGATGACCGCGCAACCCGCGATCAGCGCCGGGATCAGTTTGGGCATGATCAGGAATTGCGGCACGTTCCACGGCACGATCGCCGCGACCACTCCGACCGGGGCCCGGCGCAGGTGCACTTCGCCCAGGACGCCCTGGCGGCGTTCGACCCATGGGAAGTCGCGTGCGGCGGCCAGCGCGAGGTGGATCAGCGTCGCCGCGGCCGCCCCCTGGCCCATCCGGCTGAAGCTGCGCGGCGACCCCATCTCGTCGGTGATCAGGTCGGCCATCTCGTCCATGTGGCCGGCGTAGATCGCCGCGAGCTGTTCGACTTTGGCCATCCGGTCCGCGTGGCTCATCCGTGGCCACGGGCCGTGGTCGAACGCGTGCCGCGCCGCGGCGACGGCGACGTCGACGTCCTCGGGTCCGGCCACCTGGACATGGCCGACCGGCTCCTCGGAGTGTGGCGAGATCACGGCGAGCTGCTGCGGGTTGGCGGGCTTGCGCCACTGCCCTCCGATGAACAGTTCGTCATAGGAACGATGGTCGGATTTCTCTGTCATCGGGGCACTTCCTCGGGGATGGGACCGCGACCGCAACTTCGCTATTGACGCTAACATAGCGAAGAAAGCAGGATTGCGCCGTGGCAAGGAAGCGCACACCGTGAGCGACGACTGGCGCGATTATCCGTTTCGGTTGGTGCCCGGCGACAGCCAGTTGGAGTTTCCCGCCGCCGAAGGCGAACACCCCGACCAGGAATCGGACACCTGGTTCATCGCCGGGCAGCTCGACGCCACCGACAGCGACCGCTCGTTCGCCTTCCTGACCATCTTCAACAAGAACCGGCCCGGGGGGACCATCGTCGCGGACTTCTACACGATGGCGCTGTTCGATCTGGATTCCGGCGACTACGGCACGTATACGGATTACGACATGCCACCGGCCAACATGGAACCGGGAGCGCAGCGCAAGCTTGCGATGGCGGTGGGCCATCTGGACATCAGCTATCACTGCAGCGCGGGCACCGCGTCGTGGACCGCCTGCCGCGACGCCGACGGCGAATTGCTGCCCTACACCTACCGGGTCAGCCTGGTCGGCGAGGACCACCGCGGCCGGCCCATGCGACTGGATTTGGCCGTAACCCCCACGCGGGCACCGACGCCGGTGGGCGCGTCGACGTACAACGGCAAGATCGTCTGCTTCGGCCAAAGCGATACGTACTCCTACTTCCAGACCGGAATGGCGATGACCGGGACCCTGCGCTGGGGCGACGTTGTCGAGGAGGTGTCCGGCAGCGGCGGGCATGTCGACCGGCAGTGGTTTCCGAAATACGCCGGCGGTGGCGGAAGCGGGGGAGACCCGCGGGCCCGGTCGCACGAATGGCGCACCATCAATCTCGACAACGGTGTTGACCTGAGCATCTGGCGGCAGTTCGACCGCACCAACGGCAATGCGCTGCAACCGTTTACCGGCGCGACGACGAGCTATCCCGACCCGGCCATGCCGCCGGAGTGCGCCGAGGACGTCGAGGTCACCGTCAGCAGCTACGTGCGATGGCCGGAAACGGTGCGGCCCCTGGTGCGCCCCCTTGCGCGGGCCCGATACCTGCCCGATCGGCACCGGATCACCTGCGCCACACTAAAATTGGATCTCGTCGGGGAGCCTTTGGTCGCGGCGCCCGCGCACGGCCTGCCGATCGAATACATGGAAGGCCCATACCGCTACAGGGGGACCCTGCGGGGCGAATCGGTGACCGGCTTCGCGTTCAACGAGCGTTCGCTGGCCCTGTACCGGGATTGGGAGCTGGTCGAGGTGCTGGCCACCACCGTCGCGAACGCCGAACCGCCGATCCCCGAGGCGCAGGCGATCGTGGATCAGCTGGTGCCGTTGATAGCCGCGGGAAAGCGCAGCGAGGCGCTGGAACTCCTGGCCGGCGCGCGTCCCGGCCAAAACGATACGCTGACAACCCTTTTCGAAGACCTCGTCGCGGTGCTATCCGACTAACCTGTGCGCCGAGCCTGTAATTTTGCAGGCCTCTACTCGCACTTTCCCTGCAAAATTACAGTTTCGGCGTGGCTGAGCGGGCCAGCGCATCCGCCCAGGCGATGTGGCGATGCTGCAGTCCAGGTTCGTTGCGCCCGAACCGAAGCCGATCGCGCGCGCCCGACTCGAGGTTGGCCTGCAGCCCCTCGACCAGCTTGTAGTCCTCGTCGCGCACGGTGGCGTGCGCGTACTCGAACACGGCCTGCGCGCCGGCGGCCACGGATTCCTCGGACAGGTCCAGCGGTGTCGAGTTCTGGTGCACGGTGATCGACCGGCCCGGTCGGTCGCCGGGGTAGATCCGGAACAGCTCGCCGTTGGCGATCGTCACCGACAGCACGATGTTGGGGAACAGCGCGTAGATGACGACCATGTTGTGGAAGGGGTCCCACTGCTCTTCGGGAAGGTTCTCCAGTTCGAGAATCGTGTTGAGCGGGAAGATCAACCGGTGATGCGGCCCGTACGAGTCGAACACCGTGCAATTGCTGCGCGCGATCCGGGCGAAGGTCTGCTGATGGACGGTGGCGAAATGGTAGTTCTCCGCGAACGTGTCGACCGCCAGCTTCCAGTTGATCGGGCAGTCGAGGACCTTCTCGCCCAGCGGAGACCACCGTCCGATGCCCCACGAGTCGAGTTCGTCCGCCAGCGGACCCAGGTGCCCGGCCACGTCCAGGGTGGCGCCGGAATCCAGTGCCACCCAAAGGAATCCGGCGAATTCGTCGGCCGAAAGCTCCGTCAGGCCGTCGGACTTGGCGGTTACCCCCGGGAAGCCCTCGCGGCCCGGCAGCCCGACCAGCTTGCCGCTGTTGTCGTAGGTCCAGGCGTGGTACGGGCAGGTGAACCGCTTCGCGCTGCCGCATCCCGTCACCACCTGCGACTGGCGGTGCAGGCAGACATTGTCGAACGCCTTGACCGTGCCGTCGGATGTTCTGGTCAGCAGGACCGATCGCCCCATCACCGTCTTGGTGCAGTACGCGCCGGGAGCGGGAAGCTCCGAGGCGTAGCCGACCAATTGCGGAGTGGCCAGCAGCAGGGCCCGGTCGCGGTGGTGTCGCTCGAGCGACGTGTAGTCGGTCGCGTCGACCGTGTGCTCGCCGGGCGCGAGGTCGGTGGTCTTGTCGCGGGCCAGTTTCAGGGCCCGCCGGGTCAGGTCGATGAGCTGGTCGCGATCCATCGTCCCAGTACAGACCTTGCGACGGTTGTAAGGTCAAGGGGTGGCTGAGCAGTTGCTGATCGGCGACGTCGCGGCCTTGACGGGTATCGCCTCGGGTCGCATCCGCCACTACGAGAAGATCGGGCTGCTGCGCGCGGAGCACCTCTCCAACGGCTACCGGGTCTTCGACGTCGAGCAGGTCCTAGACCTCTTGCGCATCGACCTGATGCGGAGCCTCGGCATCAGCATCAACGACATTCAGCGGCTGGTCGACGGTGGGCAGACCACACTGGCCGGCCTGCTCGACGAGCACCGCGCGTTGTTGGTGCGGCAGCGGGATCGGCTTGATCAGCTGATCGCGGCCATCGACGAAGCCACCGGGCCTGGCGCCGCGGCCGTCAACGAACAGATTCTCCGCCGGCTGGCCACCACGCACCGGGACAGCATCGGCGTCATCGGGCGGCTCAGCGCGCCGTTGTCGGCTCCCGTCGCCGCGATGTATGCCGACCTGTTCGACGAATGGCAATTGCCCGTACCGGCCCTGTTCGGTCAGATGGTGCTGCCGCCCGCGGCCAGCACCCTGTTGGAAGGGCTCGCCGCGACGCCGGGACGCCGGGTGCTGTTCGACCGACTGCGCAACCTCGCCGGCGACGTCGTTGCGTTGGGCGAAAACCTCACGGCCGCAAAAGAACTCGCGCACGCCTGGATCGATCAGCAGGTGGCCGACCCGCTGCCCGACGACGTGGCCGGCGCGCTGCGCGGCGTGCGACCGCTGCTGGAGCACGACCCGGTGATCGTGCAGGGCTTCCGCGCGTGGGCGGCTTCGATAAACCCGGCGGCCGCCCACTTCATCGATGAAATCGCCATCCAGACCGTGCGGCGCGGGTTGGAGGCGGTCAGTGTCATCGTCCTGCCGGCCTCGGATTCGACCAGCCCCGGCACCGACGTTGCTGCAATGTGATACAGATGTGACTGGTGTGGTCAATGTGTCTGGTGGTGTTTCTGCCGTACCCTGTGGCTTGTGTCATCGGTTTCGCGACGTGACCTGCTCAAATTCGCGGCCGCAACCCCAGCCTTAGTCAGCCTGGGCGTCGCGGCGTCGTCGTTGCGCGCCGCCCCGGCCCAGGCTTCTCCGGCATCACTCGGAACCCTGCTGGACTACGCGGCCGGTGTGATCCCGGCGAGCCAGATCAGGGCTGCCGGCGCCGTCGGGTCCATCAGGTACGTGTCCGACCGGCGTCCCGGCGGCAACTGGATGCTCGGAAAGCCGATCCAAGTCGCCGAAGCGCACGACCTCAACAGCAACGGGCTGAAGATCGTGTCGTGCTACCAGTACGGCAAGGGCAACACCGCCGACTGGCTGGGCGGTGCCGCCGCCGGGCAGCAGCACGCGCAGCGCGGGATGCAGTTGCATGCCGCGGCCGGCGGGCCCGCCAGCGCCCCGATCTACGCGTCGATCGACGACGATCCGTCCTATGACCAGTACAAGAACCAGGTCGTCCCCTACCTCCGGTCCTGGGAGTCGGTGGTCGGGCATCAGCGGACGGGCGTTTACGCCAACTCGAAGACGATCGACTGGGCCCTGCACGACGGCCTGGGCTCGTACTTCTGGCAGCACAACTGGGGGTCGCCGAAGGGATTCACCCATCCGGCCGCGAATTTGCACCAGGTGGAGATCGATAAGCGCAGCGTCGGCGGGGTAGGGGTGGACATCAACGAAATCCTCAAGCCTCAATTCGGGCAGTGGGCCTAGCCCTCGCGCGTCACCCCAAAGGCTTCTCGGCCCGACCATCGCCCCCAGCGGGCACCGACGCGATGCGATCCAGCAAACACTCGTTCGCCGTTCGTTCGGTGCCACGCCCGCCCCGCCTCGCGCCGTGGCCCGCCGCGCACGCCGTCGGATGCCCGCCGCGAGTGCCAAATTTTAATATAACGATTTGATAACAATACTGCGTTAACCAGCGCAGTTATAGCTACTCGACCGTAACCACCTGCATGCAGGACGTTTGATTGCGGCGTTCGCGGCCGCGGTTGCGCCGGGTGTTACCCATGACACGGTTACCCGCGCGTAGAACTCACCAGTAACTGCTCAGCATGCGAAAAGGGGCTTGATTCTTATGACACTCTTAGTACAGCCGATGCAGTCCGTCGCGCCGCTCGGATCCATCTCGGTTCAAGGGGGCGGCCCGCCGACAAGACACCGGTCAGCCATTTCTTGGCTTGCGATTCGACGCGGAATCGCCTGGAAGCGACAGGCCACGCGCGCCGGTGCAGAACCGGCCAGCGAACCGAGACGTAAAGACGCATACAGGGAGAAATAGAAGGTGACGATCCACGAGCCCGACCGGGTGTCCGCTGACCGCGACGGGAACAGCCCCCAGGCCACGCATGCTCTGGTCGACCGACTGACGGCTGGCGAGCCGTACGCCGTCGCCTTCGGCGGCCAGGGCAGCGCCTGGTTGGAGACCCTGGAAGAACTGGTGTCGTCGGCCGGGATAGAAACCGACTTGGCGACGCTGGTCGGTGAGGTGGAGCTGCTGCTCGAACCCGTGGCAAAGGAACTGGTCGTGGTGCGTCCGATCGGTTTCGAGCCGCTGCAGTGGGTGCGTGCGCTGGCGGCCGAAGATCCGATTCCGTCCGAGAAGCACCTGACGTCGGCCGCGGTGTCGATACCCGGCGTGCTGCTCACCCAGATCGCGGCCGGGCGTGCCCTGGCGCGACAGGGCATGGACTGGACCGCGACACCCCCGGTGGCCGTCGCCGGGCATTCGCAAGGCGTCCTGGCCGTCGAGGCGTTCAAGGCGGCTGGCGCGCGAGACGTGGAGCTGCTCGCGATAGCCCAGCTCATCGGCGCGGCGGGCACCCTGGTGGCCCGCCGGCGAGGCATTTCCGTGCTCGGCGACCGTCCGCCGATGGTGTCGGTCACCAACGCCGACCCCGAGCGCATCCGCCGCCTGCTCGACGAGTTCGCACAAGATGTTCGCACCGTGCTGCCGCCGGTGCTGTCGATCCGCAACGGCCGGCGCTCGGTCGTGATCACCGGGACCCCGGAGCAGTTGTCCCGATTCGAGCTCTACTGCCGGCAGATCTCCGACAAAGAAGAGGCCGACCGCAAGAACAAGATCCGCGGCGGCGACGTCTTCGCGCCCGTCTTCGATCCGGTGCAGGTGGAGGTCGGCTTCCACACGCCGCGGCTGGCCGACGGCATCGACATCGTCGGAACCTGGGCCGAGAAGGTCGGCCTCGATGTGGCGCTTGCGCGGGAGCTGACCGAGGCCATCCTGGTGCGCGGCGTCGACTGGGTGGACGAGGTCACGCAGGTTCACAACGCCGGTGCGCGCTGGATTCTCGACCTGGGCCCCGGCGACATCCTCACCCGGCTGACCGCGCCCGTGATCCGGGGTCTCGGCATCGGCATCGTGCCGGCGGCGACCCGCGGCGGTCAGCGCAACCTGTTCACCGTCGGGGCCACACCCGAGGTGGCCCGGGCGTGGTCGAGCTACGCGCCGACGGTGGTGCGTCTTCCCGACGGCCGGGTCAAGCTGTCGACGAAGTTCACCCGGCTGACCGGGCGGTCGCCGATCCTGCTGGCAGGCATGACCCCGACCACCGTGGACGCCAAGATCGTCGCCGCCGCGGCCAACGCGGGCCACTGGGCCGAGCTGGCCGGTGGCGGGCAGGTCACCGAGGAAATCTTCGCCGACCGGATCGAGGAGATGTCCGGGCTGCTCGAGGACGGCCGCACCTACCAGTTCAACGCGCTGTTCCTCGACCCGTACCTGTGGAAGCTCCAGGTCGGCGGCAAGCGTCTGGTGCAGAAGGCCCGCCAGTCCGGCGCGGCGATCGACGGCCTGGTGATCAGCGCCGGCATTCCGGATCTCGAGGAAGCCGTCGAGCTGATCGAGGAACTCAACGACGTCGGCATCAGCCACGTCGTGTTCAAGCCGGGCACCATCGAGCAGATCCGCTCGGTCATCCGCATCGCCACCGAGGTGCCCACCAAGCCGGTGATCATGCACGTCGAGGGCGGGCGCGCGGGCGGCCACCATTCCTGGGAAGACCTCGACGACCTGCTGGTGGCGACGTATTCCGAGCTGCGGTCGCGCCCCAACATCACCGTCTGCGTGGGCGGTGGCATCGGCACTCCCGAGCGGGCGGCCGAATACCTGTCCGGACGCTGGGCGCAGTCCTACGGCTTCCCCTTGATGCCGATCGACGGGATCCTGGTCGGCACCGCGGCGATGGCGACGCTCGAGTCCACCACGTCGCCGTCGGTCAAGCGCATGCTGGTCGAGACGCAGGGCACAGACCAGTGGATCAGCGCCGGAAAAGCCCAGGGCGGCATGGCTTCCAGTCGCAGCCAGCTCGGCGCGGACATCCACGAGATCGACAACACCGCCTCGCGGTGCGGCCGGCTGCTCGACGAGGTCGCCGGCGACGCCGAGGCCGTCGCGGAGCGCCGCGACGAGATCATCGCGGCGATGGCCAACACGGCCAAGCCGTACTTCGGCGACGTCGCGGAGATGACCTACCTGCAGTGGTTGCGACGCTACGTCGAGCTGACCATCGGCGAGGGCAACTCGACCGCCGACACCGCTTCGCCGGGCAGCCCCTGGCTGGCCGACACCTGGCGCGACCGCTTTGAGCAGATGCTGCAGCGCGCCGAAGCTCGTTTGCACCCAAAGGATTTCGGCCCGATCGAGACGCTGTTCGGCGATCAGGCGCTGCTGGAGAACCCCGACGAGGCCATCGCTACCCTGCTCGAGCACTACCCGGACGCCGAAAAGGTGCAACTGCATCCGGCCGACGTGCCGTTCTTCGTCACGCTGTGCAAGACGCTGGGCAAGCCGGTCAACTTCGTGCCGGTCATCGACAAGGACGTCCGGCGTTGGTGGCGCAGTGACTCGCTGTGGCAGGCGCACGACGCCCGCTACGAAGCCGACCAGGTGTGCATCATCCCGGGCACCGCGTCGGTCGCCGGCATCACGCGGATGGACGAACCCGTGGGTGAATTGCTCGACCGCTTCGAGCAGGCCGCCATCGACGAGGTGCTGGAGAGCGGAGCCGAGCCGCAAGCCGTCCGCTCGCGCCGGCTGGGCCGCCCCGACGTCACCGGACCGCTGGCCGTCGTGCTCGACGCCGCCGATGTGTTGTGGGCGGGCCGCACGGCCACGAACCCGGTTCACCGCATCGCCGATCCCGCCGACTGGCTGGTGCACGACGGACCCGAAAGCCTCCGTGCCACACACTCATCCACCGGCGCGCGGCTTCAGGTCAAATCCGACGATGGGGCCGGCACCGAGCAGGTCGTGCTCAGCGTGCCGGTGTCCGGCGTATGGGTGGATATTCCGTTTACCTTGCACCCCAACACCCTTGACGGCGGTATTCCGGTGGTCTCCACCGAGGCCGCCGCCACCGCCATGCGCGCGGTGCTGGCGATCGCCGCAGGCGTCGACGGGCCGGAGTTCTTGCCGCGGGTCGCCGACGGGACGGCCACCGTGAGCGTCGACTGGGATCCCGAGCGCGTCGCCGACCACACCGGCGTCACGGCCACCTTCGGTGAGCCGCTGGCGCCCAGCCTCACCACCGTGCCCGACGCGCTCGTGGGACTCTGCTGGCCCGCGGTTTTCGCGGCCATCGGCTCCGCGGCCACCGACGCCGGCGTCCCGGTGGTCGAGGGGCTGCTGAGCCTGGTGCATCTCGACCACGCCGCCCACGTCGTCGGCGACCTGCCGAGCGTCCCGGCCCAATTGACCGTCAGCGCAACGGCTTCGTCGGCCACCGACACGGACATGGGCCGCGTCGTTCCGGTCTCGGTGACCATCGCCGACGCCGACGGGGCCGTGATTGCCACCCTCGCCGAGCGTTTCGCGATCCTCGGTCGCACCGGTGCGGCCGAGCTGGCCGATCCGGTGCGGGCCGGCGGCGCGGTCTCCGAGAACGCGACCGACACTCCGCGCCGTCGCCGCCGCGATGTCACCCTGACCGCGCCCGTCGACATGCGTCCGTTCGCGGTGGTGTCCGGCGACCACAACCCGATTCACACCGACCGGGCGGCCGCGCTGCTGGCCGGCCTGGAATCGCCCATCGTGCACGGCATGTGGCTCTCGGCCGCCGCGCAGCACGCGGTGACGGCCACCGACGGCCAAGCCCGCCCACCGGCCCGGCTGATCGGCTGGACCGCGCGGTTCCTGGGCATGGTGCGTCCCGGTGACGAAGTGGACTTCCGTGTCGACCGCGTCGGAATCGACCGGGGCGCAGAGGTTTTGGAAGTGGCCGCGCGCATCGGATCGGATCTGGTGATGTCGGCCACCGCCCGGCTGGCCGCGCCCAAGACCGTATACGCGTTCCCCGGCCAGGGCATCCAGCACAAGGGCATGGGTATGGAGGTGCGGGCCCGGTCCAAGGCGGCCCGCAAGGTGTGGGACACCGCCGACAAGTTCACCCGGGACACGCTGGGCTTCTCGGTGCTGCACGTGGTCCGCGACAACCCGACCAGCATCATCGCCAGCGGCGTGCACTACAACCACCCCGAGGGCGTGCTCTACCTGACGCAGTTCACTCAGGTCGCGATGGCGACGGTGGCGGCGGCCCAGGTCGCCGAGATGCGCGAGCAGGGCGCCTTCGTCGAAGGTGCCATCGCGTGCGGGCACTCCGTCGGCGAATACACCGCCCTGGCCTGCGTGACGGGCATCTACGAGCTGGAAGCCTTGCTGGAGATGGTGTTTCACCGCGGCTCCAAGATGCACGACATCGTGCCGCGCGACGAGCTGGGCCGCTCCAACTACCGCTTGGCGGCGATCCGGCCCTCGCAGATCGACCTGCCCGACGACGAGGTGCCCGCGTTCGTCGCCGGAATCGCCGAGAGCACCGGTGAATTCCTGGAGATCGTGAACTTCAACCTGCGCGGTTCGCAGTACGCGATCGCCGGCACGGTGCGCGGTCTGGAAGCGCTGGAAGAGGAAGTCGAGCGTCGCCGCGAGCTCAGCGGCGGCCGGCGGTCGTTCATCCTGGTGCCCGGCATCGACGTGCCGTTCCACTCGCGGGTGTTGCGAATCGGGGTGGCCGAATTCCGTCGCTCGCTGGAGCGGGTCATGCCGCGCGACAAAGACCCCGACATCATCATCGGGCGCTACATCCCCAACCTGGTGCCGCGGCCGTTCACGCTGGACCGCGACTTCGTTCAGGAAATCCGGGACCTGGTGCCCGCCGAGCCGCTCGACGAGATCCTCGCCGACTACGACACGTGGCGTAACGACAAGCCGCGCGAGCTGGCCCGCAAAGTGCTGATCGAGCTGCTGGCGTGGCAGTTCGCCAGCCCGGTGCGCTGGATCGAAACCCAGGACCTGCTCTTCACCGAGGAGGCCGCCGGCGGTCTGGGCGTGGAGCGCTTCGTCGAAATCGGCGTGAAGTCGGCGCCGACTGTCGCCGGGCTGGCCACCAACACCCTCAAACTGCCCGAATATGCCCACAGCACAGTCGAAGTGCTCAACGCCGAGCGCGATGCCGCGGTGCTGTTCGCCACGGACACCGACCCCGAACCGGAGCCCGAAGACGAGGCACCGGTCGCCGAGGCCGCACCGGAAGGCGCCGCCGTGGAGGCCGCACCGGCGGCCCCGGCTCCCGCCGTAGCTCCGTCGGGGGCTCCGCGGCCCGACGACATCGGGTTCGACGCCGCCGACGCAACCTTGGCGCTGATCGCATTGTCGGCCAAGATGCGCATCGACCAGATCGAGGAACTCGACTCAATCGAGTCCATCACCGACGGCGCGTCGTCGCGACGCAACCAGCTGCTGGTGGACCTGGGCTCGGAGTTGAACCTGGGCGCCATCGACGGTGCCGCGGAGGCGGACCTGGCCGGGCTGCGGTCGCAGGTGACCAAGCTGGCCCGCACGTACAAGCCTTACGGCCC
Organism: Mycobacterium sp. IS-1264; assembly: GCF_001954195.1. Lineage (GTDB taxonomy): Bacteria > Actinomycetota > Actinomycetes > Mycobacteriales > Mycobacteriaceae > Mycobacterium. Next base: position 191,728 of record NZ_MBES01000052.1, read on the forward strand.
AGTGCTTTCCGATGCGATCAATGATCAGCTGCGGACAGTTCTCGGGCCCTCGGGCAAGCGGCCGGCGGCCATTGCCGAGCGGGTCAAGAAGACCTGGGAGCTCGGTGACGGTTGGGCCAAGCACGTCACGGTCGAGGTCGCGCTGGGCACCCGCGAGGGCACCAGCGTTCGCGGCGGCGCGATGGGCCACCTGCACGAAGGCGCACTGGCCGACGCTGCATCGGTCGACAAGGTTATCGACGCCGCGGTCGCTTCGGTCGCCGCGCGCCGCGGGGTTTCGGTGGCGCTGCCGTCCGCCGGAGGCGCCGGCGGGGGCGCGACCATCGACGCGGCCGCGCTGAGCGAATTCACCGATCAGATCACCGGTCGCGACGGCGTGCTCGCCTCGGCGGCCCGACTGATCCTCGGGCAGCTGGGCCACGACGACCCGGTCAGCGTGTCACCGGCGGCCACCGATGCCGAGCTCATCGACCTGGTCACTCTCGAACTGGGCGCCGACTGGCCACGCCTGGTGGCTCCGGTGTTCGACGCCAAGAAGGCGGTCGTGTTCGACGACCGCTGGGCCAGCGCCCGCGAGGACCTGGTCAAGCTGTGGCTGGCCGACGACGGCGACATCGACGCCGACTGGTTGCGCTTGTCCGAACGGTTCGAGGGCGCCGGACACGTCGTCGCCACCCAGGCCACTTGGTGGCAGGGCAAGGCGTTGGCCGCGGGCCGCCAGGTCCACGCGTCGCTGTACGGCCGCATCGCCGCCGGCGCCGAGAACCCGAATCCGGGGCCCTACAGCAGCGAAGTCGCGGTGGTAACTGGCGCTTCGAAGGGCTCGATCGCGGCGTCGGTCGTCGCGCGGCTGCTCGACGGCGGCGCCACCGTCATCGCAACGACGTCGAAGCTCGACGGCGAGCGCCTGGCGTTCTACCGTTCGCTCTACCGCGACCACGCCCGCTACGGGGCCGCCCTGTGGGTGGTCGCGGCCAACATGGCGTCCTACTCCGATATCGACGCCCTGGTCGAATGGGTCGGTACCGAACAGTCCGAAAGCCTTGGGCCACAGTCGATTCACATCAAGGACGCGCAGACCCCGACGCTGCTCTTCCCGTTCGCGGCGCCGCGCGTCGTCGGGGATCTGTCGGAGGCCGGATCGCGCTCCGAGATGGAGATGAAGGTGCTGCTGTGGGCCGTGCAGCGGCTGATCGGCGGGCTGTCGAAGATCGGCGCGGAGCGCGACATCGCGTCGCGGCTGCACGTGGTGCTGCCCGGTTCGCCCAACCGCGGCATGTTCGGCGGTGACGGCGCCTACGGCGAAGCCAAGTCGGCGCTGGACGCCCTGGTTAGCCGCTGGCACGCCGAGTCGTCATGGGCGGCGCGAGTCAGCCTGGCGCACGCGCTGATTGGCTGGACCCGTGGCACCGGGTTGATGGGCCACAACGACGCCATCGTCGACGCGGTCGAGGAGGCCGGCGTCACAACCTATTCCACCGACGAGATGGCCGGCATGCTGCTCGCCCTGTGCGACGTGGAATCCAAGGTGGCCGCCGCCGGAAAGCCGATCAAGGCGGACCTGACCGGCGGGCTCGGCGAAGCCGACCTCGACATGGCCGAACTCGCCGCCAAGGCGCGCGAGGAGATGTCGACCGAGGCGGCCGACGACGAGGATGAGACCGAGGGCACCATTGCCGCACTGCCGTCGCCGCCGCGCGGGTACACCCCCGCCCCGCCACCGGAATGGGACGACCTCGACGTCGACCCGGCCGATCTGGTGGTGATCGTCGGAGGCGCCGAGATCGGACCGTACGGCTCGTCGCGCACCCGGTTCGAGATGGAGGTCGAGAACGAACTCTCGGCGGCCGGCGTCCTCGAACTCGCCTGGACGACCGGAATGATCCGCTGGGAGGACGACCCCCAACCGGGTTGGTACGACACGCAATCCGGCGACCTGGTCGACGAAGCCGAGCTGGTCGAGCGCTACCACGACGCAGTGCTCGAGCGCACGGGCATCCGTGAGTTCGTCGACGACGGCGCGATCGATCCCGACCACGCCTCACCGTTGCTGGTGTCGGTCTTCTTGGACAAGGACTTCAGCTTCGTGGTGTCGTCGGAGGCCGACGCCCGCGGCTTCGTCGAATTCGACCCCGAACACACCGTCATCCGGCCGGTGCCCGACTCGACCGACTGGCAGGTAATACGCAAGGCGGGCACCGAGATCCGGGTTCCGCGCAAGACCAAGTTGTCGCGCGTCGTCGGCGCCCAGATTCCGACCGGGTTCGACCCGACGGTGTGGGGCATCAGCCAAGACATGGCCACCTCGATCGACCGGGTGGCGTTGTGGAACATCGTCGCGACCGTCGATGCATTCCTGTCCGCCGGGTTCAGCCCGGCCGAAGTGATGCGCTACGTGCACCCGAGCCTGGTGGCCAGCACGCAGGGCACCGGCATGGGCGGCATGACGTCGATGCAGACCATGTATCACGGCAACCTGTTGGGCCGGAACAAGCCGAACGACATCCTGCAGGAAGTGCTGCCGAATGTTGTTGCCGCGCATGTGGTTCAGTCCTATGTCGGCAGCTATGGCTCGATGATCCACCCGGTCGCGGCCTGCGCGACGGCCGCGGTGTCGCTCGAGGAGGGCGTCGACAAGATCCGGCTGGGCAAGGCCGAACTGGTTGTGACCGGCGGCCTGGACGACCTGACGCTGGAGGCCATCATCGGCTTCGGTGACATGGCGGCCACCGCCGACACCGCGATGATGCGCGGCCGGGGCATTGACGACTCGAAGTTCTCCCGGCCCAACGACAGGCGCCGGCTGGGCTTCGTCGAGGCCCAGGGTGGCGGCACCATTCTGCTGGCGCGCGGCGACCTGGCGCTCAAGATGGGCCTGCCGGTGCTTGCGGTGGTGGCTTACGCACAGTCGTTCGGCGACGGCGTGCACACCTCGATCCCGGCCCCGGGCCTGGGTGCGCTGGGCGCGGGGCGCGGCGGCACGGATTCGCCGCTGGCGCGCGCGCTGGCCAAGCTCGGTGTGGGCGCCGACGACGTCGCGGTGATCTCCAAGCACGACACCTCGACGCTGGCCAACGATCCCAACGAGACCGAGCTGCACGAGCGGCTCGCCGACTCGCTGGGCCGCTCCGAGGGCGCCCCGCTGTTCGTCGTGTCGCAGAAGAGCCTGACCGGGCACGCCAAGGGCGGCGCGGCGGTGTTCCAGACGATGGGCCTGTGCCAGATGCTGCGCGACGGAGTGATCCCGCCCAACCGCAGCCTGGATTGTGTCGACGACGAACTGGCCGGCTCCGCGCACTTCGTCTGGGTGCGTGACACGCTGCGGCTCGGCGGGAAGTTCCCGCTCAAGGCGGGGATGCTGACCAGCCTCGGGTTTGGCCATGTGTCCGGGCTCGTCGCGCTGGTCCACCCGCAGGCGTTCATCGCCTCGCTGGACCCGGAGCAGCGTGAGACCTACCAGCAGCGCGCCGAGGCACGCCTGCTGGCCGGTCAGCGCCGACTGGCCTCGGCCATCGCTGGCGGTGCGCCGATGTACGAGCGGCCGGCGGACCGCCGCTTCGACCACGGCGCCCCGGAGAAGCGGCAGGAGGCGGCGATGCTGCTGAATCCGGCCGCCCGGCTGGGTGACGGCGAGGCCTACGAGGTCCCCGCCGAATGACGTCGGTCATCCGTTAACCTGGCCAGCCATGGGCATCGTCGGAGTGGGGATCGACCTCGTCTCCATCCCCGATTTCGCGGAGCAGGTCGACCAGCCGGGAACCGTCTTCTCCGAGACGTTTACGCCGGGTGAGCGTCGCGACGCCTCGGATAAGAGTTCGTCGGCTGCGCGTCACCTGGCGGCGCGCTGGGCCGCCAAGGAAGCCGTGATCAAGGCCTGGTCCGGGTCGCGGTTCGCCCAGCGCCCCGTGCTGCCGGAGGACATCCACCGCGACATCGAAGTGGTCACCGACATGTGGGGACGACCGCGGGTGCGGCTGACCGGTGATATCGCCAAGCACCTGGCCGACGTGACGATCCACGTGTCACTCACCCACGAGGGGGATACCGCCGCCGCGGTGGCCATCTTGGAGACCTCCTGACGGCCTAGTCTCGAGGCCATGAGCGATCTCGTTGAGCGGGTCCGCGAGGTATTGCCGTCGGTGCGCCGCGACCTCGAGGACTTGGTCCGCATCGAATCGGTGTGGGCCGACCCCGGTCGCCGCGCCGAGGTGCACCGCAGCGCCCAGGCGGTGGCGGACCTGTTGTCGCAGGCGGGTTTTGGCGATGTACGCATCGTCAGCGAGGGCGGTGCGCCCGCGGTCATCGCGCATCATCCGGCGCCGGCGGGCGCGCCCACTGTGCTGTTGTACGCCCACCACGACGTGCAGCCCGAAGGCGACCGCGGCCAATGGACGTCGCCGCCCTTTGAGCCCACTGAGCGCGACGGGCGTCTCTACGGTCGCGGCAGCGCCGACGACAAGGCCGGCATCGCAACGCATTTAGCGGCGTTTCGGGCACACGGCGGGCGGCCCCCGGTGGGTGTGACGGTCTTCGTCGAGGGCGAAGAAGAATCCGGGTCGCCATCACTGGGCCGGTTGCTGGCCGCCCATCGCGATGCGCTGGCCGCCGACGTGATCGTGATCGCGGACTCGGACAACTGGAGCGTCGACACCCCGGCGTTGACGGTGTCGCTGCGCGGCTTGGCCGACTGCGTGGTCGAGGTCGCCACGCTCGACCACGGGCTGCACTCGGGGTTGTGGGGCGGTGTGGTTCCCGATGCGCTGAGCGTGCTGGTGCGGCTGCTGGCCAGCCTGCACGACGACGACGGCAACGTGGCGGTCGCCGGTTTGCACGAAAGTAGCGCCGCGCCAGTCGATTACCCGACCGAGCGGGTGCGCGCCGATTCCGGTCTTCTGGACGGTGTGTCCGAGATCGGCTCGGGTTCGGTGCCGCAGCGGCTGTGGGCCAAGCCGGCGATCACCGTGGTCGGTATCGACACCACATCGGTTGCGGCCGCGTCGAATACGCTGATCCCGCGGGCCCGGGCCAAGATCAGCATGCGGGTAGCGCCCGGCGGCGACGCGGCGGCCCACCTGGATGCGTTGACCGCGCATCTACAGGAACATGTGCCGTGGGGCGCCCGGGTGACCGTCACGCCCGGCGACATCGGCGAGCCGTACGCCATCGATGCCAGCGGAGCGGTCTACGACGCCGCGCGGGCCGCATTTCGGCAAGCGTGGGGCGTCGACCCGGTCGACATGGGCATGGGCGGCTCGATCCCGTTCATCGCCGAGTTCGCCGCCGCGTTCCCGCAGGCCAAGATTCTCGTCACGGGTGTCGAGGATCCCGCGACCCAGGCACACAGCGTCAACGAGAGCCTGCACCTGGGTGTGCTGGAACGCGCGGCGATCGCCGAAGCGCTGTTGCTGGCCAACCTGGGTTAGGTTGCTGCGGGAAAGGTTTCAACGGCCGCTCGGGCGTTGGGTAACGATGTCGTTGTTTCCGGTCTTATTGATTGTCGGTGCGCCAGAGTGGTAGGTGACGACGTTGTCGTCGCCTATGACACCGATGGTGTCGGCGCTGTCAACGCTGACTTTGTTTGCGCTACCGGAGATTTCCAGCCTGCGGCAGTGGCCGGTGACGGTGTACGTGTTGTTGTCCCCGTCCAGCTTCAGGTCTCCCTCGTTGCAGTTGATCGTGTCTTTGGCGCCGCTGTTGATCATGATCAGGTTTCCCTGCACCGTGGTCCCGGAGTGATTCGCCACGATCACCCCGATCGCGATCGCGGCCGCGGCCCCACACCCCAACAGCAGCCGCCCGGGAGTCGATTTCGCAAGCCGCGCGAGACCTTCGAGCCGCCGTGAGGTCCCCCCGGGCGCAGGCTTCTCGCCAGGGGCGCCAAACGGTCGACCGGGCTGCGCCCCCGGCTGGCCGCCCCCGTGTTCCAGACGGCGGATGTACTCCTCCGGGTCCTCTGGCTTCATCGCCGAAAGACCCGTTGGAGACTGACAAGGACGTCCACGGCCGGCTCCTTTCGCTCCTCATCGGGAGCGCGCCGTTATTGTGCCGCAGATCGCTTGCGGGATTGTTGTATTCGCCTTATCAGACCTAGACCGACAGGTCGCGGCGCAGCTTGGCGACGTGGCCGGTGGCCTTGACGTTGTACTGCGCGACGGCGATCTTGCCTTTTTCGTCGACCACGAAGGTGGAGCGAATCACGCCCTGCACCGTCCGGCCGTACATCTGCTTCTCGCCATAGGCGCCCCACGCCGTCAGCACCTTGCGATCCGGATCGGACAGCAGCGGGAACGTCAGCTTCTCGGCGTCGCGGAACTTGGCGAGCTTTTCCGGCTTGTCCGGGGAGATGCCGATGACGTCGAGGCCGGCGTCGTTGAGGTCGCGCAGGTTGTCCCGAAAATCGCAGGCCTGCTTGGTGCACCCGGGCGTCGAAGCCGCCGGATAGAAGTACACGACGACGCGGCGCCCCCGGTAGTCGGCCAGGGACACCTTCTTGCCGTCGGCGTCGGGCAGGCTCAAGGTCGGCGCTTTGTCGCCCGGGGCAAGCCGCGTGGTCTCGGTCAACGTGGGTCCTTTCGGTTCACCGGATCGTAGGGGTTATCGCCAGCTGATCTAGGGTAGTGCGTCAGGTGCACAAGGCGAGTTGGAGGAAGAGACGTGGCGGATCGGGACCCCGAGACCATCAAGCGGGACATCGACGTCGCCCGCGACCAGCTGGCGTCCACCGTCGACTCCCTCGCCGAGCGCGCGAATCCTCGTCGCCTGGCCGACGACCTCAAGGCCAAGGTGATCGGGTTCGTGACGAAGCCCGCGGTGGCCGTCTCGCTGGTGGGAATCGGCTCGGTGGTGGTCGTCGTGGTGGTCCGCAGGATCCGGAACCGCTGACGCGACGCCCTCGGAACCCGAGGGGTTTGATTGGGTGCGCCGTCAGGGTTTCGAACCCCGGACCCGCTGATTAAGAGTCAGCTGCTCTACCAACTGAGCTAACGGCGCCTTGGACGGCCAAGACCGCGTAGGCGACAATAACAGGCGTCCTGCCGCGGAGCGAAATCTCGACCCTTCCAGGGTAGCTGAGACAGCACATCAGAAAAGCGTCCCGCAATACGGTGCTCGTTCGGTACTGAACGCGGCATCCAGCTCGCGTAGGGCACCCCGGCGCACCTCGGTGATGCGGTTCGCCCGGACAAGCTCGGAGGCGCGGTGTGCGCCCATGTAGAGCGTCCCCAAGTCACCCAGGCTGAGTTCCACGTCCGCAGGCCCTTCGTGCGGCACGCACTTGCCCGCACCATCGCGGGTCTGCAGGAGGAATCGGCCCCCGGCCAGTTTGAGCGGATCCACCACTTCCAGCGCGACCTCGGCGTCGGCGAAGTACCCGCGGACACCGAGCGCTTCGGGCACATCGTTGATGCGTACCCAGAGAAAGTCGTTGACGCCCATGGTTCGAGCGGAACGCTGGTCACGCAGTTTGAGCGGCAGCGGGTCATCGACCGGCACGTCGATCTCGATGTCGTCGAACATCTCCAAAACCAACAACGTCTGCAACAGCTCGGTATGGGCTTCGTCGGTGATGGGGCAGAAGTCTTGCACGACAACGGTTCCCAGCGGCGGCCGAAACCCGTGCTGCGTCTCGGTGATGACGCGATACGTGAGGAAGCCGTCCGGATGAATCGTGCAATTCAGCGCGGATCGGTTGCCGCGCTGCGTTGATCGGTCTTCCAGATAGTCGGTCCACCACGCCTCGTTGCGCTCGACGGCCCCATCGGTTGCGGCGCACCACCGTTCGTAGATTTCGGGCAGATGTCGTCGCGCTTCGGCGGCGTTGACCTCGCGGCCCCGGTTACCAGTGGGCGCGTCCCGCAACTTCGCCGAGCGCCGGTCGATCGAGTAAGTGCGGCTGTAGGTGGCCACGCCGGCGCCGAAGTTGTCGTACATCGCGGTTTGGGTCGGCACCCCGCACACGATCGGATAGCCGCGCTCCAAAAGTTTGCCCAGCCCCTCTGCGCTGAGCTGCGCCCATATTCCCTTGCCCTGATGCGTTGACGCGACGGCGATCATCGACAGCCACGCGGCTCGCAGGCGGGCGCCACCGGGCACGGTGAGCCGCGAGCGGTAGATGATCGACGTCCCTACCAGGAATGGCCGCTGCGGATCGGAGAAATCCTCGGCGAGGAGAATGTCCTCCAATTCGACGCGACGTTTCCAGGCTTCGACGTCCCGCGCGCCCACCGGATCCCCGAAAGCGCGAGCCTGGTTCTCGTAGACCACCTGCCAGTCGTCTTCGGTTGGATGCCTGATCCTGATCGACTCGTCCGCCGTGTTCATCGCATATCCAATCCGCTTCTACCCCAGCCAAACCGATACCCGAGTGGCCGGGACTCAAACCTGGCCGCACTTCCGACGGGTCAGAACTGCCACGTTTGGGTATGGGATACGGCAATGCTGCAAGGAATCACTCGGCTCGATATCGCCGTTTTGCTTGCGCTGGGCTCCGCGCTGTGCATCGCGATCGGCGACGTGCTGCAGCAACGAGCGGCACACTGCGTCACCGACGGGGCGGTCGGCCACATCGAGTTGTTCGCCAACCTGTTGCGCAGCCGACGATGGTGGTGGGGCACATTGCTGCTCGCGGCAAGCGTCGTGCTGCAGGCGGCCGCGCTGGGTCAGGGATCGGTGCTACTGGTGCAGGCGCTGCTCGTGCTTTCGCTGCTGTTCGCGCTGCCGATCAATGCCAGGCTGTATCAGCGCACGGTGAGTGGGGGCGAGTGGATCTGGGCGGGCTTGCTCACTGCCGCGGTGATCGTGATCGTGGTCGTCGGCAATCCGCAGGCCGGTCGGTCGAGCGCCCCGCTGCACACCTGGGCGGTCGTGGCCGTGGTCCTCGGGCCGCTGCTGGTCGCGTGCGTCGTGGCCGGCCGCGTCTGGGGTGGCTCCGTGGCCGCGGTGCTGTTCGCCCTTGTCTCGGGTTCGTTGTGGGGGGTGTTTGCGGTGCTCGCGAGGGAAGTCGTCGCTCGGCTCGGCGATCGCGGGTGGGCGGTAACCCAAACGCCCGAGCTCTACGCCCTCCTGCTGGCGGCGGCCGGGGGTGTGGTGTGGAGCCAGGCGGCTTTCCGGGCCGGGCCCTTGACCGCCTCGATGCCGACCCTGCAGATGTCGCAGCCGGTCGTGGCGGCGGTGCTGGGCGTCGTGGTGCTAGACGAGACGCTGAAAGCGGGTGGCGCAGGGACGGTCGCCTTGGCGGCGGCGGCGCTGGTCATGACGGCGGCCATCGTCAAACTCGCGCGCGTCGAAGCCGTCTCGACCCGCGACGGGGCCCAAATGGAGAACTTGTCGCGATTGTGACGCCCGTCGCCGGTCAATGTCGGCATGGGGAGCGGCCAGAACCCATTAGAATGCATGCACCGATTCCGGTCAGCGGTGACCAAACTCAGCCGATCTCATTGGAAGGCAGCTCGATGACGCCTTTGCGCAGACGCCGATCGTGGCTGCTTGTGGCCATGATCATGTTTGCTGTCATCGGTGTCGCCTGCAGCAGCAGCCACACGGCCGCGCCCACGAAGGTCATCTTCGACAAGGGCACGCCGTTCGCCGATCTGCTGGTGCCCAAGCTCACGTCGTCGGTGTCCGACGGCGCCGTCGGCGTCACCGTGGACGCGCCGGTGACGGTCAGCGTTGCCGACGGGGTGCTCGCGTCGGTCAGCATGGTCAACGAGAACGGCAAGACGATAAACGGGCAACTCAGCCCCGACGGCCTGCGCTGGTCGACCACCGAGCCGCTCGGCTACAACCGCCGCTACACGCTGACTGCGAAGGCGCTCGGGCTCGGTGGTGCGGCGGCGAATCGCCAGATGAGCTTCGCGACCAGTTCGCCCGCGCACCTGACCATGCCCTACGCCGCTCCCGCCGACGGCGAGGTGGTGGGCATCGGCGAGCCGGTGGCAATCCGCTTCGACGAGAACATCGCGAATCGCGCCGCCGCCCAGAAGGCCGTCACGATCACGACCAACCCGCCCGTCGAGGGCGCGTTCTACTGGTTGAACAACCGCGAAGTGCGTTGGCGCCCAGAGCATTACTGGAAACCGGGAACCACCGTTGATGTGGCGGTGAACACCTACGGTGTCGACCTGGGTGACGGGATGTTCGGTGAAGACAACGTCAAGACGCACTTCACCATCGGCGACGAGGTGATCTCGACCGCGGACGACAACACCAAGATGGTGACCGTGCGGGTCAACGGTGAAGTCGTCAAGACAATGCCGACGTCGATGGGTAAGAACAGCACCCCGACGGCCAACGGCGTCTACATCGTCGGTGGGCGGTTCAAACACATCATCATGGATTCCTCGACCTATGGGGTTCCGGTCAACTCGCCCAACGGGTATCGCACAGACGTCGATTGGGCCACGCAGATTTCCTACAGCGGCGTCTTCGTACACTCCGCGCCGTGGTCGGTCGGCGCCCAGGGCCACACCAACACGAGCCACGGGTGCCTGAACGTGAGCCCGAGCAACGCCGAGTGGTTCTACGACCACAGCAAGAGCGGCGACATCGTCGAGATCGTCAACACCGTGGGGCCAACGCTGCCGGGGACCGAGGGGCTGGGTGACTGGAACGTTCCGTGGCCGGTGTGGAAGGCCGGCAACGCCAACACCTGAGTATGTCGGGGCGCGGGCGCTCCGACAGTGGGGTGGCTGACGGGACTCGAACCCGCGACACCCAGGATCACAACCTGGTGCTCTACCAGCTGAACTACAGCCACCATGGCCGCGCCTAGACGCGCAGCGACTGTCGATACTAGCCGGTCGGTGGCTCGGCGGCCGAATCGATTGGCCCGGCCGCTTGCCCTCCGCCGCCGAGATCGGCGACCACCGCCTCGATTTCGCTGGTAGACGGGCCCGGCTGCGGCACGAATGCGGTCTGCCGGTAGAACTTCAATTCCCGGATGGATTCGTGGATGTCGGCCAGCGCGCGGTGGGACAGCCCCTTGACCGGCTGGCCGTAGTAAATGCGGGGGTACCAGCGCCGGCACAGTTCCTTGATCGAGCTGACGTCGATCATCCGATAGTGCAGAAACGAGTCCAGCGCGGGCATGTCGCGCGCGATGAACGACCGGTCGGTGGCGATCGAGTTGCCTGCAAGCGGCGCGGTCTTGGGCTGCTTGACGTGGTTGCCGATGTAGTCCATAACCATTGCCTCGGCGCTCGCGAGGTCAATGGTCGACGCCCTCACTTCGTCGATAAGTCCCGAGCGCGAGTGCATTTCGGCGACCACGTCGATCATCGAAGTCAGCGCGGAGTCGTCGGCGTGGATCACCACGTCGACGCCGTCGCCAAGAATGTTCAGGTCGGCGTCGGTGACCAGGGCCGCGATCTCGATCAACTTGTCCGAACCCAGGTTCAGCCCGGTCATCTCGCAGTCGATCCACACCAATTCGTCGCGCACAGCGCTCAGCGTAGGCGCACGTCGGACCCCGTCGGGCCCTGCCCCCGCTTGCCGACGGGCAGTAGGGTGGGCGGTGCTTAACCAACGACCGAGGGGCGCGACACGATGAGCACCGAGTCGGCGGCGACACCCGCGCAGCGGATCGCGAGCGGTTACGCCGTCAAAGGCCAAGCGCTGGAATTGGGCACGGTCGTCGTCGACGGCACGGCCGACCCGACCGCTCAGATTCGCATCCCGCTGGCCACCGTCAACAGGCACGGCCTGGTGGCCGGGGCGACCGGGACCGGCAAAACCAAGACGCTGCAACTGATCGCCGAGCAGCTCAGCGCCGCCGGCGTACCCGTGCTGATGGCCGACGTGAAGGGCGACCTATCGGGCCTGGCCCGGCCGGGGGAGGCAAACGACAGGACCGCGGCACGCGCCAAAGACACCGGCGACGACTGGGCGGCGACGGGATATCCGGTGGAGTTTCTGTCGCTCGGCACCGGCGGAGTGGGCGTGCCGGTGCGCGCGACGGTCGCTAGCTTCGGTCCGGTTTTGTTGTCAAAAGTGTTGGGGCTCAATGCTACTCAAGAGTCGACGCTCGGGTTGATCTTTCACTGGGCGAAGGACAGACGCCCGCTGGTCACCCTGGGCGATCTGCGAGGAGTCATCAGCCACCTAGCGAGCGACGAGGGCAAGGCCGATCTAAAAGATCTCGGTGGCGTGTCGTCGACGACGGCGGGTGTCATCCTGCGCGCCCTGGTGAATCTCGCCGGTGAGGGTGGCGACACGTTCTTCGGCGAGCCGAAGCTCGAGCCGCAGGACCTTTTGCGCGTCGACGACCAGGGCCGCGGCATCATCTCGTTACTGGAGTTCAGCGGTCAGACTTTGCGGCCGGTCATCTTCTCCACCTTCCTGATGTGGTTACTGGCCGACTTGTTCACCGTGCTGCCCGAGGTCGGTGACGTGGACAAGCCGAAGCTGGTGTTCTTTTTCGACGAGGCGCACCTGCTTTTCACCGATGCGTCCAAGGCGTTTCTCGAGCAGGTCGAGCAGACCGTCAAGCTGATTCGTTCCAAGGGCGTCGGGGTGTTCTTTTGCACGCAGCTGCCCACCGACCTGCCCAACGACGTTCTCTCCCAGCTGGGCGCCCGCGTCCAGCACGCCTTGCGGGCGTTCACGCCGGACGACCAGAAGGCGCTGTCCAAGACCGTGCGCACCTATCCGAAAACCGATGTGTACGACCTGGAGTCGGCGTTGACGTCGTTGGGAATCGGCGAGGCCGTCGTGACCGTGCTCTCCGAGAAGGGCGCACCCACGCCGGTCGCGTGGACCCGCATGCGAGTGCCGCGGTCGCTGATGGCCGCCATCGGCGCCGACGCGGTCGCCGCCGCGGCCAAATCCAGTCCGCTGCAGGCCAAATACGGCCAGACGGTTCAACAGCCGGAGCAGCCCCCGCCGCCCCCGCAGGCTCCGTCACCCCAGTCGGCTCCGCGTGGCCAGTACGATCAGCTGCCGTTACCGGAGCAGCTCGACGTGCCGCCGATGCCAGCGCCGTTCGAGCCCAAGGGCCCCGCGATGTGGGAGGAAATCCTGAAAAACCCGACGGTGAAAGGCTATGTCAACACCGGCATACGCGAGATCATCCGCAATCTTTTCGGCAGCGGACGGCGTCGGAAGTAACGACTACCCGCCGCCGAGCTTCTTGTAGAAGCTGCCCACGATCGGCGCGACAATGGCGCGGGGGCCATACCCGCTCGCCACCGACATTGCCTTCGACGTCAATCCCGGTACGACGCGCATCTTGTTGCGCGCCAACGCATCCAACGATACCTGGGCGGTGTGCTCGGTGGAGATCCACAAAAAGTCCGGCACCAGCCGCTCGACCAGCGTGGCCTCGGCGTCATCGGGAAGGTCGGTGCGCACCGGGCCCGGGGCCAGCAGGGTGACATGCACACCGGAACCGCGGAGTTCGCCGCGTATCGATTCGCTGAAGGTATTCACGAACGCCTTGGTGGCCGCGTAGGTCGCGTTGTAGGGGATCGGCGAATTGCCCGCCGCCGAACCGGAAATCAAGATGCCGCCGGCCTTACGCTCGATCATGCCGGGCAGCACCGCCAGCGTAAGGTCGTGCACCCCAAGGACATTGAGCTGCAGCTGCGCCTTCTCGCCGGCCGGGTCGAGGGCCGAGAGCGGGCCGAACGTCGCGGTGCCGGCGTTGGCGCACAGGATCGAGATCGGGCGGGCGGCCAGTTCGTCGCACAGCTTCGCGCGATCCGCCGGGTCGGCAAGGTCGGCCGGTCGCACTTCCACGGTGACGCGATACTTGTCGGCCAGCCGCGCGGCCAGCTCGGTCAGGATGTCCTCGCGCCGGGCCGTGACGATCAAACTGTGGCCGCGCGCGGCGAGCTCGGTGGCCAGCGCTTCGCCGATGTTTTGCGAAGCTCCGGTGACAACGGCGCGCGCGTCAGGGCTGGGCGCGGGTATTGGCATGCGCCAATCGTAGACAGCCCCCCAACACATAGAGTGCCGGGCATGAGTCAGCCGGATTCGGGTTCGGGCACCGTTGCGCGATCCCGAATCGTGGCGTGGGCGCTGTGGGATACCGGATCCACCGGGCTGAACGCGATCGTGACGACCTTCGTGTTCTCCGTCTATCTGACCAGCAGCGTGGGGGTCGGCTTGCCGGGCCCGACGACGCCGGCGAGTTGGTTGGGTCGCGCTGGGGCCGTCGCCGGGCTGACCGTCGCGGTGCTGGCGCCCGTCGTCGGCGTGTGGGTGGAAGCCCCGCACCGCCGGCGCGTGGTCCTGAGCGTGTTGACGGCCCTGGCGGTGACGCTGACCTGTTCGATGTTCTTCATCCGCGACAGCCCGGGCTACCTGTTTGCCGGGCTGGTGCTGTTGGGGGCGACGGCGGCGTGCGGTGACCTGGCCAGCGTTCCGTACAACGCGATGCTGCGTCAGCTCTCGACGCCGGCGACGGCGGGCCGCATCTCCGGACTCGGTTGGGCGGCAGGCTATCTCGGCAGCGTCGTGCTGCTGGCGGTGATCTATACGGGATTCATCGCCGGATCTGGCTCCGGCCCGGGCGCGGTGCGTGGGCTGCTACGGCTTCCCGTCGCCGACGGGCTCTACGTCCGGGTGGCGATGCTGGCGGCCGCGGCGTGGCTGGCGGTGCTGGCGCTGCCGTTGCTGCTCGCCGCGCACCGGCTGCCCGATTCGACGCAGGCGCCCCCGCCCGCCGGTCTGCTCGGTGGCTACCGCAAGCTGTGGCGGGAGGTTTCCGCGGAATGGCGGCGCGACCGCAACCTCGTCTACTTCCTCGGGGCCAGCGCCCTGTTCCGGGACGGACTGGCGGCGATCTTCGCCTTCGGCGCGGTGCTGGGGGTCAACGTGTATGGCATCTCGCAGGCCAACGTGCTGATCTTCGGCGTCGCGGCCAGCGTGGTGGCCGCGGTGGGCGCCGTCCTAGGTGGGTTCGTCGACCACCGCATCGGATCCAAACCGGTGATCCTCGGGTCGCTGGTGGCGATCGTCGCCATGGCGCTCACGTTGATGGTGCTGTCCGGGCCCGTGCCCTTCTGGATATGCGGACTACTGCTGTGCATGTTCATCGGGCCGTCGCAGTCGTCGGCGCGCGCCCTACTGCTCCAGATGGCTCACCACGGCAGAGAAGGCGTGGCGTTCGGCCTCTACACGATGACGGGACGGGCCGTCGCATTCCTGGCGCCGTGGCTGTTCTCGGTGTTCGTCGACGCGTTCGGCGCCGTCCGCGCCGGCCTCGGCGGCATCGCGCTGGTACTGATCGCCGGGCTGCTGGGCATGGCGCTGGTTCGAGTCCCGCCGCGGCAACACACAACGGTGAGTAAGGCCAGGTAAGTCTCAGTCGGTGGTGTGGACGAGTAGCACGTCGGTCTTCGCCCTGCGCAAGACGTTTCCGGGCACAGAGCCAAGCCATTTGTCGCTGCGCGTGGCTAGTCCCACGTTGCCAACCACCAACAGATCGGCCTTGACCTCCGCGGCGAGGCGGAACAGCGCGTGTACGGGATCACCCCGAATCGGTCGCGCCTCGATGTCCTTCGCGCCAGCCGCCCTGGCTCGGTCCTCGGCCTCCCGCAGGATCGCATAGATGGCGGCCATTCCGTGCACCTTGTAGTCCCCCTCGCTCCCGAGGGCGACTTCGGCGCGGCCATCAATCACCCGATCCGGCCGGGCTGGTCTTCCCCAGCCGCCCTTGTCTCCCTTGGTCAGATAAGACAAGTGGGCCATCGCGATGATCAATTTCGCATTGTTTGCCGCGGCGAACGCGGCTGCGTGGTCCACCGCATGAAACGATGTGTACGAGCCATCAGTGCCGACGACCAGGGTCTGATAGGCGCCCATATTCTCTCCCAGTCATGCGCGTTTACGTGGTGTCTGTAGCGCCCTCTTCCTTGGCGTAATGGATCATCCGCTCGCTCAGGCGGACGAGTGGGTCTTCGTGCCCGCTAGGCATGGTGTAGGCCAGCTGGCGCAGCTCGGTGGCGAATTCGCACAGATCCCGCTTTAGAGACGCATCATTCATAAGACGACTTCCCGCGTGTGGAATGTGTAATTGGAAATTCCCCGGCAAATGAAGCGCCCCTTGGGGTTCCTCCCGATCAGACCGTCGCCGGATGCGCTTACGTGCGCCGCATACCCGATCTGCCGGGGACGGCAAACCCGATTTTCACGATTCCCGATGTGAGTAACCCGCGCGGGCGCAACATGCTGTGCGCCACGCGGGGTTAGAACGGTCCTAGTGCTGCGCGGCGTCGCAGATGGTGATGCCCACTCCGACACGTTGGGTCACCTGGGCCCCGTCCACCGTGAGCGTGCAGGTGACATTGTGGCCGATGTTGATGATCGTCACGCTGGCCGGATGAGCCGGCGACCGTGACAGGCTGACCTGCTTGGTCCACGGCAGCGCCACATTGAACTCCGTCTGTATGACGTCGCCGGTGTCCCAGTAGGTGATGCTGATCGCCCGCCCGTCGCCGTTGACGTCGTAGACGACGCTTTGCATCCCGGCGGGTCCGGTCGTGTCGGTCGGCGTGGTGGAGACGGAGGGCGGCGGCAGCGGGTATCGCGACCGCGGCGAGGTCCGCGTGGTCGGGGTGGTGGTTTCCGGGCTCGACCCCGGCATGGCGGGCAGCGGCGGCACGGCGGTCTGCGTTTTGACCGCGCCGTTGGCGAGCACCAGGGCGATTACCAGTGCGACGACCAACAGCACCGCCACACCGGCGGCGATCAACAGCCACCGCGGCGACTTCGGGCCTTCCGGCGGCGGGGGACCGGTGCCCTCGGGGGGCAGCTCGCCCGGCGGAGGCTGGCCGTGCTGCCAGTACGCAGGCAACTGATCGGTCGGGTTGGTCTCGTTCAGGCTCTGCGTCCATTGCGGGCCATACCCACCGCCGTAGGTGGGCGCGTAGGGCGCTTGCCCGGCGTACGCCGGATCGACGGGCGGCGGATTCGGCGGGCCCTGCGGCCCGGGCGGTTCGTATCCCGGAAGAGGGGGACTGAACCGCTCCGTCGGGCGTGGATCGTTCATGTCCGCCTCATGGCATGCAGGGTACCTGGCGCGACGCTACGGGCTCCGCTCACTGGCCAGCAACGCGGCGACCGTCATCGCCCGCATCACCGCACGTGACCGCGCCACCCCCGTCCCTCGGGTGCGCGAACTTTCGCCAGCCTTCATGCTGTGCGGCGTCGAGTTCAACAAGCCGAAGACGGCGTGCGCCGTCAGCCGGGCATCGGCTTCGGCCCGCCCGGGGTTCAGCTCGCGCAGCACGCTCACCCACACCTCTACATACTGGCGCTGGGCTTTGCGCACTTGCTTCTCGGCGGCCTCGGGCAGGTGGGCCAGGTCGCGGTCCTGGATGCGGATCAGATCCGGTTCGCCCAGCGCGAAGTCGAGATGAAAGTCGATCAGGCCGTCCAGCGCCGAGGCGGCGTCGGGGCTGCGGGCCTTCACATCTCGGGCGCCGGCGAGCAGCCGGGCGCTGATCCCGACCAGCAACTCGACGAGCAGAGATTCCTTGTTGGGGAAGTGCCGATAGATGGCCGGGCCGCTGACGCCGGCGGCCGCGCCGATGTCCTCCAGGCGCACCGCGAGGAAACCGCGCTCGGCGAACAGCCGTTCGGCGGCGGCCAGCAGTTGCAGGCGCCGATCTGATTTCAACTGGCTGCGGCGATTTCGCGCGTCAGCGGTACTGGGCCGGCCGTTCGGAACGGACGTCGTCATGACGGGCCTCCGTCCACTCGGTTAATTGCGGCTAACATAGCACGAGTTATCGGTTATTAACTCAGATTGCGGCATGGTCGTCGGTGTGGGCGACGGTCTAGGTTGATAGCACGACCGAGCCGGAGGAACCGTGGCAGCAACCGGAGCCGCAGACCTGCTGTCCTACGAGCGCGGTCCGAGCGAGCCTCCGCTGCTCGAGACGACCATCGGCGCCAACCTCGCCGCCACGGCCGCTCGGCACGCCCACACTGACGCACTCGTCGACGTCCGGGCCGAACGTCGCTGGACTTACGCCGAATTCCTGGTGTCCGTGCGGCGTTTGGCCACGGGGTTGGTGCGGGCGGGGATCGGTGTGGGCGATCGCGTCGGCATCTGGGCGCCGAACCGGTGGGAGTGGGTGCTCGTCCAGTACGCGACCGCCGAGATCGGCGCGATACTGGTGACCATCAATCCCGCCTACCGCGCCAGCGAATTGGAGTATGCGCTAAGGCAATCCGAGATCGCGATGGTGATCGCCGCTAGGGGCTTCAAGACCGGCGACTACGCCGCGATGCTGGCCGACGTGGCGCCGCGTTGCCCCCGCCTTAGCGACGTGGTGTTGCTGGACAGCGACCGCTGGAACGAACTCGCCGAGACCGACGCCGACACGGACACGCTGAACGAGATCGCGGCGGGGCTGGACCGAAACGATCCGATCAACATCCAATACACTTCCGGCACAACGGGATACCCGAAGGCCGCCACACTGACCCACCGCAACATCCTCAACAACGGCTACCTGGTGGGTGAGCTGCTCGAGTACACCGCCGCGGATCGTATCTGCATCCCGACGCCCCTCTATCACTGCTTCGGCATGGTCATGGGCAATCTGGCGGCAACCAGTCATGGTGCGTGCATGGTGATTCCAGGGCCCGGCTTTGAACCGGCCGCCACCTTGTGGGCGGTACAAGCGGAGCGGTGCACCAGCCTCTACGGCGTGCCGACGATGTTCATCGCCGAGCTCGGCTTGCCGGAATTCGCCGACTACGAGCTGCGCAGCCTGCGCACCGGGATCATGGCGGGCTCGCCCTGCCCGGTCGAGGTGATGCGCGAGGTGATCGAGCACATGCACATGCCGGGCATCTCGATCTGCTACGGCATGACCGAAACATCGCCCGTCTCTTGCCAGACGCGCACCGGCGATTCGCTGGAACGGCGCGTCGGCACCGTCGGCCGGGTGGGCCCGCATCTGGAAGTCAAGGTGGTGGACCCCGCCAACGGTGCGACCGTGCCCCGCGGCGTCGCCGGCGAGTTCTGCACCCGGGGCTACTCGGTGATGGCCGGCTATTGGCGCGACCCCGAGCGGACCGCGGAGGTCATCGACGCCGACGGCTGGATGCACACCGGCGATCTGGCCGCCATGGACGCGGACGGCTACGTCCGGATCACGGGCCGGATCAAGGACATCGTCGTTCGCGGTGGGGAGAACATCTCGCCGCACGAGATCGAGGAATTCCTGCACACCCATCCCGACATCGTCGACTGCCACGTCATCGGGGTGCCGGATGAAAAGTACGGGGAGGAGCTCATGGCCGTGGTCATGCTGCGCGACGGCGCGCCGCGGCTCACCGTCGCGTGCCTGCGGGAGTTCTGCACCGGCCGAATCGCCGGGTTCAAGATCCCGCGGTATCTGTGGATCGTCGACGAGTTCCCGATGACGGTCACCGGCAAGGTCCGCAAAATCGAGCTGCGGCAGCGAGCCGTCGAGCACCTCCGCGACCAGGCCTGACCTCCCTGGACGCGACGGTGCCGGTAATGGTATTCTCACCCAGTTAATGAAAATTAACTGAAATCGGCTGGCGCGGCGAGGAGGCAATGCGGCAATGGACAAAGTGTTCGCGACCGCTGCCGAGGCAGTGGCGGACATCGCCGACGGGTCGTCGTTGGCGGTGGGAGGATTCGGGGTCTGCGGCATCCCCGAAGCGCTGATCGTTGCGCTGGTCGACAGCGGTGTCACCGATCTCGAGACGGTGTCGAACAATTGCGGCATCGACGGCGCCGGGCTCGGGTTGCTGTTGCAGCACAAGCGGATTCGCCGGACCACCGGGTCCTATGTGGGCGAAAACAAGGAGTTCGCCCGCCAATTCCTCTCCGGCGAGCTCGAAGTGGAACTCAACCCCCAGGGCACGCTCGCCGAGCGGCTGCGCGCGGGCGGCATGGGAATTCCGGCGTTCTACACGCCGGCCGGGGTCGGCACTCAAATAGCCGACGGCGGGTTGCCCTGGCGCTACGACGCCTCCGGGGAGGTGGCAGTGGTGTCGCCGGCCAAGGAGACCCGCGAGTTCGACGGCGTCACCTACGTTCTCGAGCGCTCGATCCGCACCGATTTCGCCCTGGTGCACGCCTGGAAGGGGGATCGCCACGGCAACCTGGTCTACCGCGAAGCGGCGGCCAACTTCAACGCCGACTGCGCGGCGGCCGGACGGATCACCATCGCCCAGGTCGAACACCTCGTCGAGCCCGGAGAGATCGACCCCGCCACGGTCCATACCCCGGGGGTGTTCGTGCAGCGGGTGGTGCACGTACCCAATCCCACCAAGCTGATCGAGAAAGAGACGGTGCGCGAATGACGTGGAGCAGAGACGACATGGCCGCCCGCATCGCCGCGGAGTTCGAAGACGGCCAATACGTCAACCTGGGCATCGGGATGCCCACCTTGATCCCCAACCACATTCCCGAGGGCGTGCACGTGATCCTGCACTCGGAGAACGGGATCCTGGGCGTCGGGCCATACCCCAAGCGCGAGCAGCTCGACCCCGACCTGATCAACGCCGGCAAGGAAACGGTCACCACGCTTCCCGGCGCGGCGTTCTTCTGCTCCTCAACGTCATTCGGGATCATCCGCGGCGGGCACCTCGACGTCGCGGTGCTGGGCGCCATGCAGGTCTCGGCCACCGGGGATCTGGCCAACTGGACGATCCCGGGAAAGATGATCAAGGGCATGGGCGGCGCGATGGACCTGGTGCACGGCGCCCGCAAGGTGATCGTGATGATGGAGCACGCCGCCAAGGACGGCAGCCCCAAGATCCTCGAGCGCTGCACGCTGCCGCTGACCGGGGTCGCCTGCGTGAATCGCATCGTCACCGAGCTCGCGGTCATCGACATCTGCGACGACGGACTGCACCTGATCGAGACCGCCCCCGACGTCTCGGTCGAGGAAGTCATCGCCAAGACCCAACCGCCCCTTACGATTCGAGCGGCCGCACAGTGACCTCCCTGACTGCTGCGCCGTCTTTCGCCGATGAGCACCGCAGGCTGGTCGCGGAGCTGAATTCGAAGCTTGCCGCCGCGGCCCTCGGGGGCAACGAACGTGCGCGGGAGCGTCACGTCAGCCGCGGCAAGCTGCTGCCCCGCGAACGGGTGGACCGACTGCTCGACCCGGGCAGCCCGTTTTTGGAGTTGTCCCCGCTGGCGGCGGGCGGCATGTACGACGACGAGTCGCCCGGCGCCGGGATCATCACCGGGATCGGCCGGGTGTCGGGTCGCGAGTGCGTGATCGTGGCCAACGACGCCACGGTCAAGGGCGGCACCTATTACCCGATCACGGTCAAAAAGCACCTGCGCGCACAGGAAGTCGCGCTGCAGAACCGGCTACCCTGCATGTATCTGGTCGACTCCGGCGGCGCCTTCCTGCCGCGCCAGGACGAGGTGTTTCCCGACCGGGAGCATTTCGGAAGGATCTTCTACAACCAGGCCACCATGAGCGCCAAGGAGATTCCGCAGGTGGCCGCGGTACTCGGCTCGTGCACGGCGGGCGGCGCCTACGTGCCGGCGATGAGCGACGAGGCCGTCATCGTCCGCGAACAGGGCACGATCTTTCTCGGCGGCCCACCCCTGGTCAAGGCGGCCACCGGCGAGATCGTCTCGGCCGAAGAGCTCGGCGGCGGTGACCTGCATTCACGGGTATCCGGGGTCACCGACCACCTCGCGGACGACGACGAACACGCGCTGCGGATCGTCCGCGCGATCGCGGCCACCTTCGCGCCGCGTCAGCCCAGCCAATGGGAGGTGCAACCCTCCGTCGAGCCCACGCATCCCCAGTCCGAGCTCTACGACGTCGTGCCGCCGGATCCGCGGGTGCCCTACGACGTGCACGAGGTCATCGTGCGGCTGGTCGACGGCAGCGAATTCAGCGAATTCAAGGCCAACTACGGCAAGACCCTGGTGACCGCCTTCGCGCGCATCCACGGCCATCCCGTCGGCATCGTCGCCAACAACGGCGTGCTATTCAGCGAATCCGCTTTGAAGGGCGCGCATTTCATCGAACTGTGCGACAAGCGCAAGATTCCGCTGCTGTTCCTGCAGAACATCGCCGGGTTCATGGTCGGCCGCGACTACGAGGCCGGGGGCATCGCCAAGCACGGCGCCAAAATGGTCACCGCTGTGGCGTGCGCACGGGTGCCCAAGCTGACCGTTGTGATCGGCGGATCCTATGGCGCGGGCAACTATTCGATGTGCGGCCGCGCCTACTCACCGCGCTTCCTGTGGATGTGGCCCAACGCGCGGATCTCGGTGATGGGCGGCGAGCAGGCCGCGTCCGTGCTGGCCACCGTGCGCGGCGAACAACTCGCCGCGGCGGGCAAACCGTGGTCACCCGACGACGAGGAAGGATTCAAGGCACCGATCCGCGAGCAGTACGAGGACCAGGGCAACCCGTACTACTCCACCGCTCGCCTCTGGGACGACGGGATCATCGATCCGGCCGACACCAGAACATTTGTCGGGCTTGCCCTTTCGGTGTGCGCGCATGCGCCGCTGGAACCGGTCTCCTACGGCGTCTTCCGGATGTGACGATGTTCGAGACCGTGTTGGTGGCCAACCGTGGCGAGATCGCGGTGCGGGTGATCCGCACCCTGCGCCGGCTCGGCATCCGGTCGGTCGCCGTCTACAGCGATCCCGACGCCGCCGCACGGCACGTGCTGGAGGCCGACGAGGCGGTGCGGCTGGGGCCCGCCGCCGCGCGCGAGAGCTACCTCGACATCTCCCGTGTGCTGGACGCGGCGGCGCGCACCGGATCGCAGGCGATCCACCCGGGCTACGGGTTCCTTTCCGAGAACGCCGATTTCGCGGCGGCGTGCGAACGCGCCGGGGTGGTGTTCCTGGGTCCGCCGGCGCGTGCGATCCAGGTGATGGGCGACAAGATCACCGCCAAGAATGCGGTCGCGGCCTTCGACGTTCCCGTGGTGCCCGGGGTGGCCCGGCCGGGCCTGACCGACGACGAACTCATCGCGGCGGCCGACGAGGTCGGCTATCCGGTGTTGATCAAGCCGTCGGCCGGCGGCGGCGGCAAGGGCATGAGATTGGTCGACGACCCGGCCCGGCTGCGCGAGGCGCTGCAGAGCGCGCGCCGGGAGGCCGCCTCCTCGTTCGGCGACGACACGTTGTTCCTGGAACGATTCGTGTTGCGGCCCAGGCACATCGAGGTGCAGGTGCTCGCCGATGCGCACGGCAACGTGATCCACCTCGGCGAGCGCGAGTGCAGCCTGCAGCGGCGTCACCAGAAGGTCATCGAGGAAGCGCCCTCGCCCTTGCTTGATCCCGAGACCCGGGCGCGGATCGGCGCGGCGGCCTGCAACACCGCGCGCAGCGTGGATTACGTCGGCGCGGGCACGGTGGAGTTCATCGTGTCCGCGGACCGGCCGGACGAATTCTTCTTCATGGAGATGAATACCCGTCTGCAGGTTGAACATCCGGTCACCGAGGAGGTCACCGGGCTGGATCTGGTCGAATGGCAGTTGCGGGTCGCGGCCGGCGAGAAGCTGGCGTTCGCGCAGGACGACATCGAGCTGCGCGGACACGCGATCGAGGCCCGGGTGTACGCGGAAGATCCGGGACGCGGATTTCTGCCCACCGGCGGGCGGGTGTTGCAGGTCTTCGAACCCGCGGGCGCGGGGGTGCGGGTGGACTCGTCGTTGTTGGCGGGGACGATGGTGGGCAGCGATTACGACCCGATGCTGAGCAAGGTGATCGCCTTCGGCGCCGACCGCGACGAGGCCCTGGCACGGCTCGACCGGGCGCTGGCGCAGACCGCCGTCCTGGGCGTGCAAACCAACGTCGAGTTCCTTCGCTTTCTGCTCGCCGGCGAGCGGGTGCGCGCCGGCGACCTGGACACCGCGCTGCTAGACGAGCGGCTCGTCGACTTCGCGCCGCTGCCCGCCCCCGACGACGTGCTCGCCGCGGGCGGCCTGTTCCGGCAGTGGGCGTTGGCCCGTCGCGCCAACGGCGACCTGTGGGCGGCGCCGACGGGATGGCGCGTCGGCGGCAATGCCGCGCCGGTGCGCACCGCGATGCGCACCCCGCTGCGCACCGAGACGGTATCGGTTTGGGGGCCGCCCGAGGCCGCGACGGTCCAGGTCGGTGACGGTGAGAAGTCGTCCGCGAGTGTGCAAGTCGAGCGATCGCGGCTGAGCGTGACGCTGGATGGCCTGCGCCGCGATTACCGGTGGGCCGAGGCCGACCGGCACCTGTGGATCGCCGACGAGCGCGGAACGTGGCACCTGCGGGAGGCCGAGGAGCAAAAGATCCATCGTGCGGCCGGCGCGCTACAGGCGGAGATTGTCAGCCCGATGCCGGGCAATGTGATCGCCGTTCAGGTGGATTCCGGTGCCGAGGTCTCCGAAGGCGACGTCGTCGTGGTCGTCGAGGCGATGAAGATGGAGCATTCGCTGAGCGCGCCGGTTTCGGGACGAGCCGAGGTGCTGGTTTCGGTGGGCGACCAGGTGTCAGTGGACCAGATTTTGGCCCGGCTGATTCCGGACGAAGAGAGTAAGGACGAGGCATGACCACAATCACCGCGGGGACTTTGCCCAAGGAATACGAGGATCTCCGCGACACCGTTGCCGACTTCGCGCGCACCGTCGTTGCGCCGGTGTCGGCCAAACACGATGAGGAACACAGCTTCCCGTACGAGGTCGTCGCGAAGATGGGCGAAATGGGGTTGTTCGGGCTGCCGTTCCCGGAGGAATACGGCGGCATGGGCGGCGACTACTTCGCCCTGGCACTGGCCCTCGAGGAGCTCGGCAAGGTCGACCAATCCGTGGCGATCACGCTGGAAGCCGGGGTAGGTCTCGGCGCGATGCCGATCTACCGGTTCGGCACCGAGGAGCAGAAGCAAAAATGGCTGCCGGACCTGACGGCCGGGCGGGCGCTAGCCGCTTTCGGGCTCACCGAGCCGGGCGCGGGGAGCGACGCCGGCGGCACGCGCACCACAGCCCGGCTCGAGAACGGGGAGTGGGTGATCAACGGCAGCAAGCAATTCATCACCAACTCGGGCACCGACATCACCTCGCTGGTCACCGTCACCGCCGTCACCGGAACCATCGCCGAGAACAAAAAAGAAATTTCGACGATCATCGTGCCCAACGGCACACCGGGATTCACCGTCGAGCCGGTCTACAACAAGGTCGGCTGGAACGCGTCGGACACCCATGGGCTGACGTTCGCCGACGCGCGCGTCCCGGAGGAGAACCTGCTGGGCGCCCGCGGGACCGGCTACGCCAACTTCCTGTCCATCCTGGACGAGGGGCGGATCGCGATCGCCGCGCTGGCCACCGGGGCCGCGCAGGGCTGCGTGGACGAGAGCGTCAAGTACGCCAAGGAACGCCAGTCGTTCGGCCAACCGATCGGCTCCTACCAGGCGATCAGCTTCAAGATTGCGCGGATGGAAGCCCGGGCACATGTCGCGCGCACAGCATACTACGAGGCGGCTGCAAAGATGTTGGCGGGCAAGCCATTCAAGAAGGAGGCCGCGATCGCGAAGATGATCTCCTCGGAGGCGGCCATGGACAACGCGCGCGACGCCACCCAGATTCACGGCGGCTACGGTTTCATGAACGAGTATCCGGTGGCGCGTCACTACCGCGACAGCAAGGTGCTCGAAATCGGGGAGGGCACCACCGAGGTGCAGCTGATGCTCATCGCGCGATCCCTGGGGCTTTCATGACGGAAAAGTCGATTGTCCAGCGGGGCTTGTGGTTCGAGGAATTCGAGATCGGCACGACATACCTGCATCGGCCCGGCCGCACCGTCACCGAGGCCGACAACGTGTTGTTCACCACGCTGACCATGAACACCCAATCCCTGCATCTCGACGCGGCCTGGGCGGCCGAGCAGCCCGGCTTTCGCGGTGAGCGCCTGGTGAACTCGATGTTCACCCTCTCGACGCTGGTCGGGCTGTCGGTTGCGCAGCTGACGCTGGGCACCATCGTGGCCAACCTCGGCTTCTCCGAGGTGTCGTTCCCTAAGCCCGTCTTCCACGGCGACACCCTCTACGCCGAGACCGTGTGCACCGGCAAGCGCGAATCGAAGAGCCGGCCCCGCGAAGGCATCGTCACCCTCGAGCACACCGGGCGCAACCAGGACGGCGATGTCGTCGCGCGAGCGGTGCGCACCACGCTCGTACAGAAACGGCCCGCCGAGGAGATGCAATGAACCTGCGCGCCGCCGGCCCGGCGTGGCTGTTCTGCCCGGCCGACCGGCCCGAGCGTTTCGCGAAGGCCGCGGCCGCCGCCGACGTGGTGATCCTCGACCTCGAGGACGGCGTCGCCGAGGGCGACAAGCCCGCGGCCCGCAAGGCCCTGCGCGAGACCCCGCTGGACCCCGAGCGCACCGTGGTGCGCATCAACGCCGCGGGCACCGACGAGCATGCCCGCGATCTCGATGCCCTGGCCGGGACCGCTTACACGGCCGTGATGCTGTCCAAGACCGAATCGGCCGCGCAGGTGACCGCGCTCGCGCCGCGTGAGGTCGTCGCTCTCGTGGAAACTCCGCGAGGCGCGGTGTTCGCCGCCGAAATCGCCGCGGCCGAGGGCACCGTGGCGATGATGTGGGGGGCCGAGGACCTCGTCGCCACGCTGGGCGGCAGCTCCAGCCGTCGGCCCGACGGCACCTATCGGGACGTCGCCCGCCAGGTTCGGTCGACGATCCTGCTCGCGGCGTCCGCGTTCGGCCGGATCGCGCTCGACGCCGTGCATTTGGACATCGGCGACATCGAAGGCCTGCGGGCCGAGGCGGACGATGCCGTCGCGGTGGGCTTCGGAGGAACCGTCTGCATCCATCCGACCCAGATCCCGGTGGTGCGGGAGGCGTATCGCCCCAGCGAGGAGAAGCTGGACTGGGCGCGAAGGGTTTTGGCGGCCGCGCGAACCGAGCGCGGGGTGTTCGCGTTCGAAGGCCAGATGGTCGACTCGCCGGTGCTCAAGCACGCGGAAATGATGCTGCGGCGAGCCGGCGAGCTCGCCTGAGAATTCACACGCACCTAACTTCGCCGATTCGCCCTAGCCGCAGCGCAGCCCATCCGATCACTCGAATGCGATGACACCGCGGATGTTTTTGCCCGCGCGAAGGTCTTTCATGGCTTCGTTGATGTCGTCGAGCTTGTACTTCTGAGTGACCAGCTCATCGAGTTTGATAAGCCCTGCCTCGTACATAGACAGCAGCTTCGGCACGGCCTCCCGCGGATTCATCTCGCCGTAGAGCACGCCTTTGAAGGTCTTGCAGGAATTGACCATATCGCCGAGGATCATCGGCACCATCATGTCGGTGACTTTCGCCATTCCGGTCAGCACACAGGTTCCGCCCTTGCGCAACAACATCATCGCCATCAACACCATGTCCACGGGTACGACGCCGGGAGTGAGAACGACCCGGTCGGCCATGACACCCCACGTGATCTCCTTGACCAGTTCCAGTGCGGCGGCGGTGTCAACCGCGGTGTGCGTGGCGCCGAACGTCGGTGCGGCGTCACGTTTGAATTCGCTTGGGTCCACCGCGATAATGTGCTTTGCACCTGCGACCTTCGCACCCTGCACGGCATTCATACCGATTCCGCCGACACCGACGACCACGACGGTGTCGCCCGGTTCGGTGCCTGCTGCGACCGAGCCGGAACCGAATCCCGTTGTCACACCGCATGACACTAGGGAGGCGGCCTCCAGGGGGATCCAGTCATGGACTTTGACCAATGAGCGCTCGGACGCCACCACGTACTCGGAGAAAGTGCCGACCTGCATCATCGCCATGAGGTCCTCGTCTCCGAGGTGGCGACGCGTTGTGCCGTCGGTGGTCATCGCCTTGCTGTAGATGTCGGCGCCCACATCGCACAAGTAGCTATGGCCAGTAGCGCACCATCTGCAGTTGCCGCACGCGGGCAGGAACGAGACGGCCACGTGGTCGCCGGGTTTGAGCGTCTTCACATCGGGTCCGACCGCTTCGACGACGCCGGAACCCTCGTGGCCGCCAAGCATGGGGAACCATTCGGGCACCGGACGACCGGCCGCGCGCATCATCTCTTCCATCTCTGCGGTCGGCACGCTGTCGCCGGTGTAGAAGTGCTCGTCGGAATGACAGATTCCTGCGTAGGCCATCTTGACCAGAACTTCGCCTGCGTGCGGGGGATCGAGTTCCACTTCGGTGACTTCCCAGTCCATACCGACACCGTGCAACACCGCTGCTTTGGACTTCATCGTGTCCCTTTCGCTCGGGGCCGGGTCAGGAGGCCTGCCGGCCGACGGTCTGTGTGTCGGTGAAGATTTCGAGGCCCGTCATGCCGCACTACCGGCCGCCACCGGACCGCTTCTCATGGCCCCCGGAAAGATGCTTGGGGACCCGATGACGGATTCGCGATTCGTCATTCACCATTGCCGGAGTTCCTTCACCGCGTCGGAGGCACGCGGGGCCAGGGTCAGGGAGGGAATGAAACTGCTATTGCCGCACCGGATGACGGCGTTGACGACTTCGGTCAGATGCTCGGCGTCAACTAGACCGCCCTGCATGTATTTGTTCTCCATCCAGAACTTGATGGCTGACTCGAGAACGTCGGGATCCCAGCTCTTGTTGAACTCGGTCTGCGCGTCGCCGGTGCCGCCGAGGCTGTCGCCCACGGCCAGACGGGTGAAGCCGATCTCCGGATGTTCGATACGCC
The DNA here is from genome assembly GCF_001954195.1 of Mycobacterium sp. IS-1264. Taxonomy (GTDB): domain Bacteria; phylum Actinomycetota; class Actinomycetes; order Mycobacteriales; family Mycobacteriaceae; genus Mycobacterium. The sequence goes on from NZ_MBES01000052.1 coordinate 220,368, forward strand.
AGGCCTCGACGAGTTTGTCCAGCGCGCCCTTGGTAACCGCGTATGCTCCGAGCAGCGGCCACGGAGTCGTGTAGGACGCGCTCAGCGACGAGAGGTACACGGCCGAGCCGGCCGCCGCGGCCAGGTGTGGCGCGGCGGCAGCGGTGATGAGCGACGCGCCGGTGACGTTGGTGGCGAACAACTGCGCCCATTGTTCTGGGGTCACTTCACGCAATGGTGCGAGCACGCCCATGCCGGTCGTGTACACCAGGGCGTCGAGGCCACCGAGCGCGCCAACCACCTCGGAGATCGCCTGCTGGCAATTGCCGGTTACGGTGACGTCGCAGGCGACGGCCACCGCACCGTTGCCGGCTTCCTTGGCGGCGTCGACCAACCTGTCGTATCGACGCGCCAGCAGGGCGACGTGCGCACCCCGCTGGGCAAGCCCGGCGCCGAGGCATCGGCCGAGGCCAGACGAGGCGCCGACGACCGCGACGCGCAATTGCCTTTCTACCTTGTCAGACATCGAGTTTGGCGCCGACGGAGCCGAGGGTCGCGCCGGCGGTGCGTTTGGGAGGATCCACCAACTGGTCGTCGACGCTCACCAGGATCATGTCTTCAGGCTGCATGGGTCTCCTCGCACTGAGTTGAGAGTGAGGTTATCAGAAAGTTAGAGCACCTATTCCGCTGTACGGAAATCATTATTTCCAGAAACGGTGATGATGGTCGTTAAGCACTGCACCAGGATCACCGCCGCAGGACTTTTTGGGGCTCGACGGCAAATGAGAGCAGGAGACGGTCGAGGATTTTGGCGGCCCGCCGGCGCGCCCTGCTGGGGTTTGCGGCATGCGCCACCAGAAGCGAGGCCTCCTCGAGCGCGGCGACGATCATATGCGTGAGCTCCCCGACGGGCTGGTCGTCGATGATTCCTTCAGCAATCGCCTCGCGGACCACGTCGTTGATGAGGGCGATGCTGTTGCCCTCCTGGATTTTGCGCAGGGTTTGCCAGCCCAGTACCACCGGTCCGTCGATTAGTATCACCCGCTGCACTGCGGGCTCCTGTGCCGCTTCGAGGAATCCGTGCAGACCCCTCGTGAGCCGCTCCCAGGGGTCTGCCCCCGGCGGGGGAGCAGCGATGGACCGAAGCGTGAGGTCGTTCTCGACGTCTTCGAACACGGCCCTGAACAGCTCGGCCTTGTCCTTGAAGTGGTGGTAGAACGCGCCCCGAGTCCCGACGCCCGACTTGGTCACGATGTCGCTGATGCTCGTGTTGAAGAATCCGTATTCCACGAAGAGTTCGCGACCCGCGTCGATGAGGTCCAGACGAGTCCGCTCCCCTCGGGCCCTCCGCTCGTCGTCCGCCCCACCGCGCTTCGCCATGCCGGCGATCGTATCAACATTCAGATTGAATGTTGAGTGGGCCAGGCTGGTTCTTTTCCTCAGAGCACGGCGAGATCCGTGGTCGGTGGGACAACCTTCATCCGGTATGTTGCCGCTATGGCAGACGACGAGGTTCGCGCATACGGTTCGGTCGCTCCGTTGAAAGTTGGCTTGCTCAACGATTATCCGACCACTGGCGACACCGACAACGACAGCATCGATGCGCTACGGCTGGTGATGGATGAAGCCGTATCCTCCGGGCTCATCGACCGGCCGATCGAACTCGTCACCCGCAACGTGGTCGGCCTGCCCAACGGAACCTACCTCGCGGTCGAGCGGGCCTTCGACGAGCTCGTGGCGGAGGGGTGTCTCGCGATCTACGGGCCGTGGGTGTCGGACAACGTGGTGCCCCTGCGTTCGCACGTCGAGGCCACCGCGCGGGTTCCGATCCTCACCCTCTCAGGTTCGGAGGGTGCGCTCGGCGAGTGGTGCTTCGCGCTGAACAACGGGTCGATGGCCGAGGAGCCGGTGATGCTGGCCGCGGTGATGATCGGCGACGGCCGGTCGCGGATCGCGATTGCCTACGAGTCATCGCTGATCGGCAAGGAGTACCTCGCCTTCGCTCAGAAAGCCTACGACGCAGCCGGTTTGAATGTCGTTGCGACCGTGGCGATTCCGCAGGTGGAGGCCGACAAGACTGAAGCGGTGGCAGCGCTGCGCGCGTCGGATCCCGACGCGCTGGTGCACGTCGGGTTCGGGCACGGTCTGTGGGGCTTTACGGATGCGCTTCTGGCTAGGGGCTGGGATCCGCCGCGGTACACGACGACGGCCTTCGAAATGGCCCACATCAACGCGGAGTGGATGCGGCACCTGTCCGGCTGGATCGGTCTGGACAGCTACGACGAGCGCAATACCGTCGGGCAGGCGTTCCTCGACCGGTTCGAGGCCCGATATGGACGCCGGCCCCGACATTCGATGCCGGGCTTGTCGCACGACGCGGCCACCGTGATCGTGCGCGCTATCGCCGCGGCGCGCCCGCTCACCGGAGAGGGTGTGAAGAACGGGATGGAGCAGGTGAAGCTCGTCCCGTCGGCCAGCGGCGCCCCGGGGACGTTCTTGCGGTTCGGCCGGTTCATCCGGCAGGGCTGGATGGGTTCGGACTATCTCGTGGCCCGACGGGTGCTGGCTGACGGCACTGCACACGTGTTCCATGCGGCGCCCAGCGACCATATCGCACGCGCGGTCGCACTCGGCTCACGCTAGTTGGATCGCACCGAACACCGGCGCGGTCACGATGCCGGGCGGTTGGGCAAGCACGTAGGGGATGGCGCGAACCGCGCTCATCGCGATCATCAGGTGACCCGGGATGGCGTGCTGGCCCGCCGGCGCCGAAGCATCGGATCCGACGTCGAGCTGCAATTCGAAGTTCGGCTGGCCTTTGATGACCGCGCGGATGAGCGGCGCCTTCTCGCCGGGCGCCAGCGGTGCCATATTCCACTGGGGAAGGTCGCGGGTGAGCACCCACTCCTCGTGGATGGCCAGCAGCGGGCGCCCCGACCAGTGGCCGGTCCACGAGAATCGCTGCCCGACAACCGTTCCCGCCTCGATCGTGCCCGCGAGGACCTCGATGTCGTGGGGCAGCGTGGTCGCGTCGACCGTCACGTCGATGTGCGACAGGGTGATCCCCAGGACGTCGGCTGTGGCGTTGAGCGCCTGGCGGTAGGCCATGTCGAGCTTCTTGATGATCGGGGAATCGACGGTGACGTCTTCGGGTGGCCTGCCCATGCCCATGAGGTCGACGAGCATCGGCCGGCTGTCGACGGCAGAAACGTCGGTGGCTTCATAGAGGTCGATCCGGTCGATGGTCTTGCTCAGCCCCGTGACTGTGGCGACCAGGCGCTCGAACATGAAACCGGGGTTCTCGCCCGCGGCGTGAAACCGTGACCCGCCCCGTCGGCAGGCGGCGAGGAACGCCGACTCGGTTTCCGCGCCGTAGGTGGGCAAATGGTTGTACGACGTCGTGGTGATGACGGTGCTGCCCGCCTCGAGCAGGCGGCAGATGTCCTCGGCGTTCGTTTCGATCGCGTGGGCCTTGCTGGCCGCGTGCACGACGACATCGGCGCCCAGGCCGATGATCTCGTCCTTGTCCGACGTGGCGATCACCCCGGTCGTCGGCGGCAGCCCGCACAGAGCACCGGCGTCGAGGCCAGCCTTCTCCGGGTCGTAGACCAGCACGCCGACCAGTTGATAATGAGGATTCTCGATGAGCTCCTGCAGCGCCGCGCGACCAACCGCGCCCGTCGCCCATTGAGCGACTCGAATAGCCAATCGAATTCTCCAGGTTGTGCTTTCGCGGTTTACAGGTCTTCTGGTTCATTCAACCTACATGATGTACGTTTGCAACCGACAGCATGTAGGTTGATCGAGCGTACGCGAGGTGGCAGTTGGTCGAGCCGGTGGTTACTGAGGACGTCGAGCAGCGCATCCGCGAGGCGCAGGAGAAGTTCAACGCCGGAATGGGTGCCGACGGCGACGCGACGCCCTATCCGCTGCTGCGCGAACTGCGCAGCAAGGCGCCCGTCCACCCAGGCTGGCCGGAAATGGGCGTCCCTGAGGACGGGCCCGGGGGCAAGAAGACCTTCACGGCGTACTCGTTCGACGCCGTCAAAGCCGTCTTCACCGACAATCTCACCTTCAGCACGCGAATATACGAAGACATGGTGCGCCCGCTACAGGGACCGACCATCCTGGAGATGCAGGAGCCGGAGCACGCCACTTATCGCCGGTTGCACGAGTTCGCCTTCGCCAAGTCCTCGATGAAACGTTGGGACTCCGAACTGGTGGGACCACTGGTGGATCGCACGATCGCGAAGTTCCGTGACGACAAGCGTGCCGACTTGGTCGACGCGGTGTTCATGCCGATCCCGGTGCGGGTCATCGCGGCGCTTCTCGGACTGCCGGAATCAGATATCGGAGAGTTTCACCGGCTGGCGATCGACCTGCTCGGCTTTCGTGCCGACATGGAGACCGCCATGAAAGCGTCGGCGGAGATGAAGGAGTACTTCGTCGGTGTGCTCGCCGACCGACGCAAGTCGCCGAAGGACGACATGGTGACCATCCTGTCGCAGGCCGAGATCGACGGCGTCAAAATGTCCGACGAGCAAATCTACGGATTCATGCGCAATCTTCTGCCCGCGGGAGCGGAGACCACGTCGCGATCGACAGCGAGCCTGGCGCTGGCCCTGTTGACCCACACCGACCAACTCGACGCGGTGCGCGCCGACCGCGGTCTGTTGCCGCAGGCGATCGAGGAGGGCATCCGGTGGGAGACGCCGCTGCTGAACTTCATCCGGGAGGTCAGCACCGACACCGAATTCTTCGGGCTGGACATCCCCAAAGGATCGACCATGATGGTGAACCTCGGCAGTGCCAACCATGACGAGACGCGCTGGGCGGACGCCGAGTCCTTCAATATCTTCCGGGAACGCAAGCCGCACATCGGGTTCGGTCACGGAGCGCACCTATGCCTGGGAATGCACTTGGCACGGTTGGAGAGCACCAAGTTCTTCAACGCTCTCCTCGACCAACTTCCGGGCCTGCGGCTCGATCCCGACGCCCCGCCGCCCTATGTGAGCGGCACGATGTTCCGTTCGCCGCCGCGGCTGGACGTGGTATGGGATTGAGGTTCGCCTGAACATGACTCGCGTGATCCAATGGGCGACCGGGGTGACCGGCATGATGTCGTTGCGCCACGTGTTGGGCCGTCCGGACCTGGAATTGGTCGCCGTGCGGGTGTACGACCCGGCGAAAGCCGGGCTTGACGCGGGCACCCTGTGCGGGGCTCCCGATGCCGGCGTGCTGACCTCCGCCGACCGCGACGCCGTGATCGCCGCCGACGCCGACGTCGTGCTGTACATGGGAAAGGTGGAAACCGACACGCCCGGCTGCTTTGCTGATGTCTGCGACTTGCTGGCTACGGGCAAGAACGTGGTGGCCACCGGCAGCCGGTTCATCCATCCCCGGTCGCTGCACGAATCGCTGGCCGACGGCATCGAAAAGGCTTGCCGCGCAGGCCGTTCCTCGTTCCTCGGGCTCGGCCTATACCCGGGCTTCGTCGGTGAGTCACTGGCGCCGATTCTGTCGCGGCTCACCGAGCGCACCAGCCGCATTAGTGTCCGGGAGGTGCTGAACTACTCGACCTACGCCAGCCACGACCTGATTTTCAACGCGATGGGTTTTGGTCATGCGCCGGAGGACACCACGCCCTTACTGACCAACACCGACTACGCCGCGAGCGCCTGGATCGGCAGCGCGACGGTCCTGGCGCAAGCGCTCGGGCTCGAGATTCGGTCGGTCGAGGGGTTCCGCGAGGTCGCGACGACGCCGAGGGCGCTGACGGTGGCAGCCGGGGAGATTCCCGCGGGAACCGTGGCGGCCATGCGGTTTGGTGTGGAGGTTGACTGCGGCGAGACGACACTCGCCGTCGAGCATCTCACCAGGTTGGCCGACGACCTGGCCCCCGACTGGCCGACGGACATCGGTTATGCGGTGACCTTCGAGGGCAGGCCCAACATGAGTTTCCATCTCGTGATCGGCTCCCACGACGAGGATCACGCTGAGCAGGGTTGCCTGGCAACCGCCATGCATGCCATCAACGCCATCCCGGCCGTGATTGCGGCTGAGCCAGGGCTTTACGACCTCTCGACGATCGCCCCGTTCGTCGCGCACTGGACCGAACGCGGCGCCGTGCCCACGAGGTAGCTGTCCGCATGACGAATACTGTTGATCCCGAGGCTGGTTCGGGCGCCCTCGAGCCGATCAGCGCGGGCCGTTCGCTGTCGCCGTCCAAGCTGGGTTGGGGGTTCGCCATCGTGGCCTACCTGGCCTTTGCTGTCGTGACCGTCGCGACCGTCCAATCCGGCACGCACGGGGATCCTCGTACCACCAACCCGAACCCGAGCCCGGCGCCGTATCCGCCGTTTCTCGGCTTCGATAACTGGCCGTTGGCGGTCTCCTTCAGCTCCATTCCGATGGCGATCGGCCTGACCGGAATGCTCGTGTGGCTCTCGGTGCGACAGCGCAAGGTGCACTGGGCGGTCGTGGTCGCGTTCGCGGGCTTGATCACGGGTGCACTGGATCCGCTGGCGAACTGGGCGACGTTCGCGGTCTTCGACCCGCGCATGCTGCACTTCCCGCTGTCGTGGCCCTACGTGAACATTGCGCCGAACCTGGAGCCCGCGCTGTCGTTCCTTGGCGGTTATGCGGCGTATTACTTGCTTACCGGGCTGGGGATGCTGCAACTGTACGACCGATTCTTGGATCCGGTAACTCGGCGCACCAATTGGCTTGCGCGCCATCGGCTCGCCGCCGTCTTCCTCGGAACGTTCGTCATCGCCATACCGATCAACGGTGTTGTCCAGTTCGCCTGGATGAGGTTCGGCATCTTCTATTACACGGAGGCGGTCGGGCCGACGCTGCAGATCGGACACATCCATTTCCCGCTAATCATGGCGGTGTACGACTCACTGATCTTCGGCATGGTCGCCGTCATGTGCGTGCGCGGGGAAGGCGGCGAGCTGGTGCTGATCAATCGGATCGCTCGCTGGCTTCCGGCGCGTCGGGACCGCAGCAGGGTCACGCTGACGCGACAGCTCCTCGTCTCGGTCGCAATAGGTCTCGTGTCGTTCGCGACGCCGCTGGCGGTGCTGTCCGGGCTGCGGGCCGCGGGACTGTCCGAACCCGCTTACGAGCAGAACCCGTATCCGAATATCAAGGTGTACGACCCGTACGGGCATCTTCGGGAATCGGGCAAGCCGGGCCCCTTCTACAAGTGAGCCACGAATTGCCGCTGGCCGGTCCTGGAATCGTGGCTCGACTCGCTATGCCTGGGTGACCCCGACGTCAACGGAAATAGCCGCCGCCGTAACGAATTTTGATTCATCCGAGGCCAGCCACGCGACCGCGTTCGCGATATCCTCGGGCATCGTCACCGCGTTGGGTAGGAGTTGCTTGCTGAATCCGTACTGAGGGTGAGAGTACGACTCGGCGGCGTGCTGCATTGCTTCGATCATCCGGCCGCTACCCATCGGCGTCGCGACCGATCCCGGGTGCAGGCTGTTCACCCGGATGTCGTAGCGGCCGAGTTCGACGGCGAAGGATTTGGCGAGCCCGGTGACGCCGTGTTTGCTCGCCGTATAGGCCACCATGAAGGGCTCCATCTTTATCCCCGCCACCGATCCGATGAGAATGATCGACCCGCCCCGCCCACCGGCAATGATGTGCTTGGCTCCGGCCATCACCGTGTTCCAAGTGCCGACCAGGTTGATGTTGATGGTGTCCTGAAAATCGCTGGGGGAGACCTGGTCCCAAGGAGCCGGACAGCAGATGCCGGCGTTGGCGACGATCACGTCGAGCCGGCCGAGTTCGGCTACTCCCTTGTCGACGGCGGCGCACAGTGCGTCGTAGTCGCGGGTGTCGACGATGGCGGTGACGGCGCGCCTGCCGTTCGCAGCGACGAGGTCGGCGGTTTCGGCCAACTCCTCGGGGCTGGCCGAATCGTATGGGACGCTTGGCGGCAGTGGGCCCGCGATGTCGACGAGGATGGTGTCGGCGCCGTCGGCGCTCAACCTGACGGCGTGGGCACGGCCCTGGCCGCGGGCGGCCCCCGTAATGAATACAACCTTGCCGGTCATGTCTGGCACACAGGTACGCTACATCAGTTACGCCGCTTACGAGAACTTCCTTTATCTTTGGCTGAGAATGAGTATTCTACGATCGCATGGGTGTACTTGACGGACAGACCGCGTTCATTCTGGGCGCCTCGGCCGGAATCGCTCAGGCGAGCGCCCGGCTGTTGGCCGCCGACGGTGCCACGCTATACCTGCTCGGTAGGTCGAGCACGCGCCTGGAAGCGGCCCGCGAGGGCATCCTCGCCGCAGCTCCGGAGGCCGAAATCGTGCTCCAGAAGGGCGATCCGGAGGACGAGGCGACCGTCGCGGCGGCCGCCCAGTCGGCCTTTGACGTCAACGGGCGGCTGGACATCGTCCTCGGTACGGTGGCCGTCGGGGGCACAGGTCCGTTGATCGAGCAGGACCTTGAGACCTTCACCAACTTCGTCATGGGCAATCTGCGGTCCAATTTCCTGGCGATGCGCTACTCGGCGCCGCTGATGACGAACGGCGGGTCGATCGTGTTCATCTCGTCGACGTCGTCGAAGATCCCGATGGAGGGACTGGGGCACTACTCGGCCGGCAAGGCCGCGCTCGAGATGATGATCCGGGTGGCGGCATCCGAACTCGGGCCGAAAGGAATTCGCGTCAACGCCGTCCGGCCGGGCTTGACCGAGGCGGCGACGACTCAGGGTTACATCCACCTAGAGGAGCTGACGAAAAGCTTTCTGGAGCGAGTTCCGTTGGGCCGGCTTGGGGTATCCGACGATATCGCGCCCGGCGTTCGGTATCTCGCAGGTCCCGAGTCCAGTTGGATGACGGGGCAGAGTTTCGCGATCGACGGTGGCAACGAGGTACGGGGTGCGCCGCGTGGCCCGATGTTCACCGTTTAGCTGAAATCCAATGCGTCGCGGGGCGCGGTGATCGGCAGATCCAGCGAGGTGGCGATGCCCGGGGCGGCATCGACAACGTACGGGATGGCGTTGACCACGCGCATGGCTGTCGCCTCCATGGCATCGTCGTTCGCTGACTTCGCGGTCGGTTCGGTACCAAAACGAAGATCGCAGTGGATGTGTGGCTCGCCCTCGATGATGATGCGGTAAGTGCCGTGCGGCGCCGACGCCCATTCGGGTGCGAGATCGGGGGCCATGCGGTTGATGTGTTCGATGGTGATCACCGGATGGCCGTTGACCACCCCGGTCGTCTCGGCGCGCACCGCCCCACACGTGCCGGCAGGGATCAAGCCGCACGCCACGTGGAGGTCGCCTGGCGTGATCGCCCGCTCGTAACGTTCGGTCACCTCGTCGAGCTCGACGCCAAGGGCTCGTGCCACCAGACCTATCGGTGGTCCCCAGGCGAACCGCTGTGCGCCTTCCAGCTCGAGCAGCGGCGTGAAGTCCAACGGACGACCGAAGCCCATCGCGTCGAACATCGAGTACTCATTGGGGTAGGCCGAGTAATCGATGATCTCCTGCGCGCGGACCGATCGGATGGTGTTGGACAGGGTCGACAGCATGACGGCGAACTGATCGCCGGCGAAACCCGGTTCGATACCCGAGGTGTATATCGTGACGCCGCCGGCGAGCGCCGCCGCGCGCACTTGATCTGCCAGATCGGGAATCCATCTGTCGGGAAACATCATTCCCGGTGTGTTGGTCGTGACGACGTTGATGCCGGCCTTCAGAAAACGGACATAGTCGGGGACTGCGGCCGCATCCATGTCGGCGCCCAAAGCCGCGTAGACCACGCAGTCCGGCCTGAGCTTGATGATGTCGTCGAGGTCGGATGTGGTCGTCACGCCGATGGGGCCAAGGCCGACGATCTCACCGGCATCGCGGCCCGTCTTCTCGGGACTGTGCACCCACACCCCGACCAGGTCGAGGTGTGCTCGGCGGTGAATCGCCCGCACCGCGATGCTGCCCACACCGCCTGTCGATATGACCGCTACGCGTAACACTTTGTCTGGCACGGGCCTTGCTCCTTCGCTCGGTGCTTCTTGGCTACAGATCGGGGATCGGAAGCGATGAATTCGGCCCTTAGCGGGCGGACAACAGCCCGCTGAGCTGCCGCGCCAATTCCGACTTCTTCACCTTCCCGGTCGCGGTGAGAGGGAGGTCCTGTTTTGTGGTGACCCAGATGAACTTCGGCACCTTGTACGCCGAGAGGCGCGCGCGCAGTTGCTCTCGCAGAGATTCGCCATTGAGTGTCGATTCGCCGCGGGGCACCACCGCCGCGGCGACCACGGTGCCGTTATCGCTCTCGGCGCCGACCACGTACGCCTCGAGTACGCCGTCGCACTCGGCCAGTGCCAGTTCGACTTCCCCGGGGGTGACGTTGGTGCCACCGCCCGTCTTGATCAGGTCGCCCAAGCGTCCGGTGAACCTGATCCAACCGTCGTCGTACTCGACGCCGCAGTCGCCGGTCCGGTAGTAGCCGTCCGGGGTGAACACCTCTTCCCGCTCGCGTTTGTGCAAGCGTTGCATCAACGAGTACCCGCGAACCCATATTTCGCCTTGCGCGCCAACGGGCGCCGGCTGTCCCGTGACGGGGTCGACGATCAGATGGTGCAGCCCTTCAATTGGCGGGCCGCCGATTTCGGACCGATCAGGCGACTGCGGCAGATACGGGTCGACGCCCAGGTGATTGCCGCACAGCTCGCTCATTCCCAGCCCGCTCGAGCCCTTGGGCTGACGCTGCGGTGGCACCATCGCCGGCATGCTGGTGCGGTGCACCGAACTCAGATCGCGTGCCGAGAAGTCGGGATGTTCGGCCAGCGCCTTGCCCTGCTGCGGCCAGCCCAGCGCGATGGTCGCGTGGTGGCGCTCCATGAGTTCCAACGCCTCTGCCGCGTCGAACGCGGGCTGGGTGACCAGGGTCGCGCCATGGTGGATCACCGCGTGCAATCCGGTGATCAGCCCGCCCACCCAGAAGAAGGGCATGGAGGTGAACATCACGTCGTCCTGGGTGACGGCGTACATGAACGTGAGGTTGTAGGTGTGGCGGACCAGTGTGCCCTGGCTGTGCACGGGTCCCTTGGGGTCGCCTGTGCTGCCTGAGGTGTAGATGATCATCGCGTCGTCGGCCGGTGTTACACACGATTCGACGTCAACGAGAAAGTCGGTGTCGCGAAGCGACATCGGGCGATCGGCCTCGATCGTCGTCGTCCAGGCGCGATCGGATGCTGCTCCCCACACCGCGACCGTCCGCAGGAACGGGGCTCCGCGAACCGCGATGCGGTCCGGCTCGCGCTCATCGGCCAATCCCGGCAGCGCCTCCTCAAGGAGGGCGAGGAAGTCCTGATTGCGGAATCGCGACCAGGCGAGGATCGTCTTCAGGTCGGCATGACGCGCAGTCCAGGCCAGTTCGGACGCCCTGTAGAACGTGTTGAGTGGAACGGCCACCGCCCCAATACGTGTGGTGGCAAACCAGGCCAGCGCCCAGTCGACGCTGTTGGGCATCAGGATTCCGACATGATCGCCCTTGCCGATGCCCTGCGCCAACAGGGCAGTCGCCAGTGCAGCCGAGCGCCGATCGAGATCGGCATAGGTCAATACCTGGCCGTCGGCGATAAGGAAAGCCTTGTCTCCGAAGCGTGCTGCACAAAATCTCACCAGTGCGGGAATCGTGGGTGAGATCTTCGGAAAGGGCATGAGCGCAGGATAGTAGGATTTCCGGAAAACGGTAACACCGGTTCTCAACCACCCGCCTCCGCTTACAATATCCGCCATGGCCACAGAACTGCGGAGCGCGATGGCCGGCGACAGATTGGACCGTGTCGAATCGAGCCTCGCGATCAGTCAGCTGCCCAGCAAGTATGCGATGGCCCTCGACGCCCGCGATCTCGACACATTGGTGGCGTTGTTCGTCGACGACGTGGACGCAGGCGCGGAGGGCCGTGGCAGGGATGCGTTGAAATGTTGGTATGACCGTGTGCTTCGGCGGTTCTACCGCAGCATCCACCTGATCTGCGGCCACCAGTTTGACTTCGTCGACGCCGAGCACGCGATCGGATCGGTCTACTGCCGCGCCGAACACGAAGACGGTGATGGATGGTACGTGATCACGATGCGCTATGACGACGTCTACGAGCGCCGCGATGGCCAGTGGTGTTTCGTGAAGCGGCGGGAGCATCCCTGGTACTCAGTCGATGTGACGGAGCGCCCGGGGCCGGAGTTCATGCGCTGGCCGGCTGACATTCCGTTGCGCGCCGCCATGCCCCAACGCATGCCGACTTGGCAGGCATTTTGGGCCGAAGGGGATCCGGCGCTGCCCGAACGGCTGTCGGCACGTCCGTAGCACTAGGCCCGGGTTGCCTGTGGTCGGCGCGGTTTACAAAACCGCATAGAACTGACATTCTCAAACAATGCAAACAGGCGTTATCGCCGTTGCTGACCTGGTGGTGCGCTCGCACCCATCCCACCGCGACCAATGGAGGCCGTCATTTCCGTCGACAAAGTACTCAGCGGCGTGCGTGTGCTGGAGGTCGCCGCGTGGACCTTCGTGCCGTCGGCCGGCGCCGTCCTGGCGGAGTGGGGGGCCGAGGTCATCAAGGTCGAGCCGCGTGACGGCGGTGACCCGCAGCGTGGACTGGTCACGATGGGCATCGTCGACGAGGGCGGCGGCACGGTCAACTACATGATCGAGATACCCAATCGGGGGAAGAAGTCGATCGGCGTCGATCTCCGTACTCCCGGCGGCCAAGAGGTTATCCGCAAGCTGGCCGCGACCTGCGATGTGTTCCTCACCAGCTATCTGCCCAGCCGGCGCAAGAAAATGGGCATCGACGTCGACGACATCAGAGCCGCTAACCCCAGCATCGTGTACGTCCGCGGGTCGGGCCACGGTCCGAAGGGGCCCGATGCCGACAAACCCGGCTATGACGGAGTCTCCTACTGGGCGCGCGGCGGAATCGCAACCATGCTTACCGAAGACGGTGACGAGCTGGTCCGCTCCCGGCCGGCCTTCGGAGACCTGCTCGGAGGCATGACGATCGCGGGCGGGATCGCGGCCGCGCTGTACAAGAAGGCCACCACCGGCCAGGGGTCGGTCGTTGATGTTTCCCTCCTCGGGCTGGCGGCCTGGAACCTTAGCCCCGATGTCGCCGTGAGCCAGATCCACGGCGGCACATCCATTCCGAAGTACAGCCACGCCGACGCACCCAATCCCTTGGTGGGAACCTATCGCACCAAGGATGACCGCTACGTCCAGCTGATGATGCTGCAACTCGAGAAGTTCTACCCTGAAGCCATGCGCGCGATCGGCCTGCCCCAACTGATCGATGACGAGCGATTCGCTGATGCGGCAACGCGATTCGCCCACCGAGCGGAACTCATTGCATTGATGGACAACGCGTTCGCTCAACGCACACTCGCCGAATGGCGAGAAGCGCTCGCAGATCTTTCCGGCGCCTGGGGCGTGGTGCAGACGCCGGGGGAGCTGTGTCATGACCCGGCGGTGACCGCGAATGGCTATATCGCCAGAACCGCAACGATGAATGGTGCGTCGTACTCGCTGCCCACCAATCCCGTCCAGTTCGACGAACAGGCCGTTGTCCCGCCGGGGGCGCCCGAGCACGGCCAGCACACCGAAGAACTGTTGATGGAGGCAGGCTTCGACTGGGACACGATCGAGGGTTACAAGGAGACCGGAGCGATCCTATGAGCGCGACGACGTCACACGAAGTCGCTCGTTCGCGATTGCCTGGTCACGACTGCCGGACCCGCCAAGGGATTCGCGAGCACACCAGGTGCGGCGTCGACGACCTCGGGTATGGAGTTGACCGCGGCCAGCGCTGTCACCGCGACACCCGGATTGACCCGATCCGAGGCCGATTGCTCGAAGTACAGCTCCAAACACATACTGGGCCGTCCGTCGACTCGGATGACCATGCCACCTTGGTTTTCCCTCGACGGCCTCGGCCATCGCTGCGGCCAGGGTGTGGAACTCACCGTTGCGAAATACTGCACCGCGACCACTGGCCGACCATCGATGACGCCGGCGAGCTGCCAACGGTGCGCGCAAATCGTCCCTTCCGGAATCACGCTGATTGCCGTTTCCAGATCCGTTGGTGCGAGCAACGTTTCCCAATCCAGTTCAACTCCGTCTAGCTCCAGACCGAGGATGTCGGCGATGTAGCGCACCACGGTCTCCCAATCGTGGTTAACCTTGCCCGACGCGATTCGAGCGGGCACGTGCCCGTCTGGCTTTCCAAACCCCATGGATTCGTGCAGGACATCCCAAATGGGATAGGACTTGTCGAGGTCGATCGCGTATTCGTCCATCCGATAGGACTCGATGACTCCGGCGCCGGCAAGCAGGGCGGTAGGGATGTTAAGGCTGATGAAACCCGGCTCGGCGCCGGTGGCGTAGAAAGTCGAATTGCCCTTTGCCGCTGCGGCTTCTACGGCCGCGCGCCACTCCGGCGGCGCCGCAGGCGGGTAGACCATCGGAATCGTCGAGATCGTCACAACGTTGATCCCCGCCTCGAGGTAGGTGACGATGTCGGCAATTGCATCGTTCTCGCGCCGGACGGCCGTGGCACAGTAGGTAACACAGTCCGGCGTGAGAGCCAGCACCGCGTCGAGGTCGTCGGTTGCCGATATACCGATATCCGCTCCGCCACACAGGCGACCCGCGTCGACTCCGGCCTTCTCGGCCGTGGAAACTTTGACACCGACGAGTTCCAGCGCCGGATCATTGATGATTGCCCGGAGTGCCTCCTTCCCGGTCAGTCCCGTACCTACGTGAACAACGCGATACCTTCCAGATTTCTCAGTTGCCACCGTTCAATCTCCTATGTGCGTTGTGCCAGGAGCCGACGTCGTCGTGCTCCACGGTTACGGCGGATCATTGCGCTACCGCACGCACGGGTACGCGTCCCCAACCGAAGACATTCGGCATCTTGACCCGTTGCAGGCCCGCGACGTCTACCTCGAACTCGGGGATCAAGTCCAGCAGGACATCGATGGCGATGCGGCCCTCCATGCGCGCCAGTGCCGCGCCGAGACAGCTGTGTATTCCGTAGCCGAATCCGAGGTTGTGGCCGGAGTGCCGACGATAGATGTCGAAGCGATCGGCATCGACGAACGCACGCTCGTCCCTGGTGGCCGAACCATTGATGAGCATCACCGGCCTGTGCTTGGGTATCACTGTGCCATGAAGCTCGACATCGACTTTGCTCCAACGGATGTCGTATTGCGATGGTCCCTCGTAACGCAGCAGCTCTTCGAAGGCGGCGGGGATGAGGCTTCGGTCTCGCCTTAGTGCCTGCCACTGGTCCTGGTGTCGGGCAAACACCACTGCGGCGCTGGCGACCAGCTTGGTCACCGTCTCGGCGCCCGCACCGCCGAGCATCGACGCAAAGGCCGAAATCTCCGTGTCGTCAAGGCGGGTCATGGTGCCGTCATCGCGTTCGACCTCGACCTGGGTGAGCCGCGAAATCATGTCGTCTTGCGGGTTGGCGCGTTTCTCGACGACAAGGTCGTAGTAATACCGCCACATGGTCACCGCCGACTCGCGGCCGTGCGGCGTCGTGCTGATGTTTCCCGGCTCGCGTTCCAGCAGCGCATCGAGCCAGTGCCGGATCTGCTGGCGACCGTCCGGCGGCACCCCCAGCATCGTGGTGATGATCTCGACGGGGAACAGCGCCGAGAAGTCCTCGACCATGTCGAACGACGTGACATCGATGGTCTGCGCGATTGTGTCGATCACATTCCGGATCATCGGCTCGAGCTTGGCGATTGCACGGGGGGTGAATACCTTGTTCACCAGCGACCGCATTCTGGTGTGCTGCGGAGGGTCCATCATGATGATCACCCCGTGCGGGACCATCGCGTCAGGATCGATGAAATGATCGAGGGTCACTCCCTTCGCCGAGGAATATGTTTCGTGATCACGCATCGCGGGCGCGACATCCTCATAGCGGGAAAGGGCCCAGAAGTCGTACTGCGTGCTGTGGTAGACCGGCGCCCGATCGCGTAGTTGGCGGTAAGTCTCGAACGGATCGTTGAAGAATTCATCCGAGAAGGGATCGAAGTGAACGGATCCCGGAGACGTGCGGGATTGATCGTTCATTGCCCTCCTTTACGTTTACATGTGCGCCACGTGATCTTGAGTCATGTGGCCGGTCAGTTCAGCGGTCGTAGTCTCTGTGCGCTCGTGCGCGTAAACACCTCTTCACAATATTAAGAATAGAGCTTCTCATGTAATAGCGCGGGCCGGCCTCGCCCTCGATTGACCTTGTCCTTCACATGATCTGACGAATCACGAACACTCCTGGCTGGAGCGCTAGGCCCCCACGCCGCCCTCCTTCAGGAAGTTGATGGTGTACTCCTGGCTCGTCAGCCCGTCGGGCTCGAGCCCGATCAGCGCCAGCAACGATTTCCACTCGGCCGAGTCGACAAACCAGTCCCAGCGCGAGATACGCCCCTTCTCGTCGGTCCAGATATAGTCCCATTCCCGCAGTTCCAACCGGGTCCCGTCGGGAAGTGTCCCCGCATAGGTGTCGCAGGAGGAGAAGCCCCAATCGCCAGCCACACATTCGAATGGGCTGATCAGCCGGTAGTCCGGCATGTGTTTCCACCACATGCGCCACTCCGGGGTGAGAATATCGCCGTCCGGCGCATACTTGGCGATGGCGGCCGCGACCTCGTCGGAGAGCATATCGGTGGCCGACTGCGGGACACCGTCGTTGAACAGGGGACTCATCATCACGGAATCGGGTGCCCAGATGAACTCTTCGCCGAACGAGACATGACGGCCGCGTTCAATCGGTTTTGCATAGCCCTCCCACTTCGCGAAGGCAATCCTTTCGTGTAGCGCCACGCGGTCCCGGGTCATCTCATGTCCTTTCGGCTAGTGCAGCTCGGCGAATCTCTTTAAATAGGGCCATGCGATCGCGGGCGGTATCCCGCCGCATAACGGCGAGATGTTGAACACCTCACCCGCTGCGACGCGCTTCCGCGCTTCGTCGACCGAGAGGATCACGTGTGACGAGGTGTTGCGAAGCTCGTCGATGGTCGTGGCGGTGGTGATGTTGGCAGACACGGTGTTGTCGGGGTTCCACTCCGAGTAGGCCATTGCGTCGTGCAGGAGGTACTTGCCGATCTCGTCCCACGCCGCGTCGACGTCGTCGGCGACGAAGCAGTTGGTCGCCGCGTCACGGTCGGGGATGAGGACGAAGCCGGGCTCGAACCCGTTGTCGCGGCACGCTTTTTCGTAGGCATCCCGCATTCCGGGCACTCCGCCGTTGGCAAGCAACCCCAGACCGTTGCGTCCAGCACGCCGGGCGGCCGCCAGGCTGGCACCGCCCCAGCTCATCATCGGACCTTCCGGCGTGCGCGGTCGTGGGGTGACCTTCATTCGCCTGCCGCCGTGTTGGATCTCTTCGCCGGCAAGGAGGCGGCGTAGGAGGCCGAGCTTCTCGTCCGCCAGCCTGCCGCGGTCGGACATAGAGAGTCCGAAGTGGTCGTATTCCTCAGGGCGATATCCGATTCCGAATACGTAGGTGGCTCTGCCCGCGCTGATGTGATCCAGCACGGCGATGTCCTCGGCCAGCCGTGCCGGATCGTAGAAGGGCAGCAAGATCGTCAGGTTCAGCATCAGTTGCTTCGTGCGAGCGGCAATGGCCGCGCCGAGCAGCAACGGGGACGGCAGGTAACCGTCGTCTGCGCAGTGGTGTTCGCACAGTACGACGGCGATACAGCCATGCTGCTCGGCCCAGGCCGACATCTCACTGGCCGCGGCGTACAACTCGGTGGCTGGGGCTCCGATGGAGGGCGCTCGCATGTCGAAGCGAAGGGTGAACATAGCCCTGTCTAATCCAGTTGCCGTGCGTCGGAACCCATGACTTCGGCACTGGCCTGCATGATCAGACGAACCACCTCATTGCGTGACATGGACTTGAAAAGTTCAGACGCCATCCGGACGTCATCGCCCGTGGCGATCGTCGGTCCGTTGCCAAGGTTGGCGAATGCCTCATCCACCACGCTCGCCGCGGTCACCGCACCCGGGGGAATCTCGTCGACAGATTTGAGTCGGCCGCGCTCGAACTCCAGTTGCCGCAGAGCCGGTGTGTCGGTCATGCCGAGGACCAGACCCAGGACGTCGACACCCTTGTCGTGCAACTCCGCCCACAGCCCCTCAGTGAAAACCATGTCGAAGGCCTTGGTTCCTCCGTATGCCACCATGTTTCGGCCACCGGCCAGCGCAGCACCCGAAGTAAAGTTCACGATGCCGCCTCGTCCTCGCTCAACCATGAGGCCCGCGTAGTGGTGACACAACCGCATCAGCACCAGGCAGTTGCGTTGCAGCAGGGCTTCGGCCGCCGATACCGGATTGGCAAGAAAGGGTTGGTAATTCGGATCCCCGCCAGCGCAGTAGACCAGCATGCCGACCTCGAGGTCGGCGGTGGCGTCGATGATGGACTGCGAAGCGTCGGCCTCGGTGAGGTCGATGGCGAGCGTCCGAGTTTCGGCACCGGTGCGCTCGTGGATTGCATCGGCTACCGTGTCGAGAAGGTGCTGGCGACGAGCGACGAGCGCAACGTTCACTCCTTCCTGTGCCAGCCGCTCGGCGAACAGCGCGCCGCATCCGTCGGACGCGCCGACGATCAACGCCCACGGTCCGTATCTTTGTGCGATGTCACCCATGGGCGCCCGCCACTGCAGCGAGCCGAACCGAGGTGTAGGTACGACGGTCGATCCGCCAACCGTCCGGCGTCCGTACGGCGTGGTCGTCGTAGTAACCGACGGGGTTCGCGCCCGAGCCGTCCTCCATCAGGATCAGTGCGTCGACGTAGGTGCGGATCGTCGCGGTGTCGGTGTCTATTGCTATGGCCTGGTTGGTCATTCGATGGATCGTGTGCGCCGCGCCGGCGTGGGCTGCCTCCATAAACTGTGCCACCTCTGCGCCACCGGTCCACTGGCCGACCACACCGTAGTCGACGCGCGCATCGTCGGTGAAAACCGTCGTGAGAAGCGAGTATTGCCGGCTGTCGATTGCCGTTGCGTACCGGACCGTGAGGTCGAAAACGTCGTCGCGGTCCGACATCAGAGCTCACCGTTCGGGTGGATCACGACGCGGGGTGGCCCTTCGGACCGCCGCGCCGCCTCCAGCGCCGCGGGCACCTCGTCCAGACCGATGATCTTGCCGACGCTGGGCAGTGGGTCCAGCTTCCCCTCGACCACCGCGTCCAAAACGCCGTACCAGTCCTGCGGTAGCGGCCCACCACCGAACTGCAGAGTGAGACCGTTTCGGGTGGCTGCGGTGATGTCGAGGGTGTCGCCGGTGTACCAACCACCCGCGCAGTAGATGCGCGACGAGAACTCCGCCTCCGCGACAATCGTGTCGATAAGACCCGCAGCACCAACGCATTCGAATACCACGGCGGCGCCGGCCAAGTGGCGTTCGGCGCGAACCTTGCGGAAGACCTCGAACACCGACTGCTGGGCCGGGTCGACCAGAACGTGCGCGCCGAACCCCGTGTGGGCCAGTTCGCGTCGGTCGGCGCTGAAGTCGGACACGATGATCGGATCAACCCCGCGCGCGCTCAGCGCAGCGACCGCGGACAGCCCGATGGCGCCCGCGCCCAGGACGATCGGGATCTCGCCGGGCTGCAAGTTCGAGGCGCGGACGTAGAACTCGCCGACGGCGAAGGCGTCGACGACAGCGACCGCATCGCTGGACACCGCGCCGTCTATCACCTTCGCCGTTGCCTCTGGTACGACGAGCAACTCACCGAAACTGCCCTGGGCCTCGGGGTGCTGTCCGATGATGCGTAAACCGCCGGCACCGCCGTCAACCAACCGGATAGGCATCGACGTCACCCTGGCCCCGATGGGGAAGGCATCGCTACATCCGGGGCCATGGCCGATCACCTCGCCCACAAACTCGTGCCCCATGACGATGTCGCGGTCGGGGTCGTAGAGCGAGCGGCCCGTCGGATCGTCGATCGCCAACTCGGGATGGTCCATGTAGTGCACATCGGACGCGCAGATCGCGGTGCTGAGCGTCTTGAGCAGCAGGTCACCCTGCCCGGGGATGGGATCGGCCGTCTCGCGAACCGTAAGCTCACCGCCCCGCAGCACCACGGCACGCACTGGCTCTCACATCCTCATGGGATAATCTCTACTATTAGAGAAAGTTCTATCCGATTACTGAGTCGACCGTAGAATGCGGCGCGAAGGGAGTCAAGATGCGCGGAGTCGCCTCAGCGCCGGCCGAGCGTGTCCTCGATGTCGTTGAGTTGCTCAGCCGGCCGGAAAGTGGCGGGCACCGCTTTTCCGACGTCGCTCGCGAACTCGGCCTTTCTCAGGCGACGGCGCACTCCATACTCAAGACTCTGTGCGACCGCGGTTGGGCGACCCGGGATCCCAATTCCAAAAAGTTTGTCCTTGGCCTGACTGTGGCCCTCATCGCGGAGAGGTTCGAAGCCACGCGCCCACTTCAGGCCGTCGCTCGCGAGGCCATCCGCCGTCTCGCTGAGACGACGCATATGCCGGCCTCGGTAGTCGAGCGCACCGGAGATGAACTGGTGATTACCGCGTTCGAGACTCCTGACGGGTCAACTAAACCGGTCGCTTCCCACGAGCGAATCCCGTATGCCCCGCCGTTCGGGATCGCCTGCGCCGCTTGGGATATCCCAACCGAACAAGAATCGTGGATTCAGCGCGGCGCGGCAGGGGATACGTCGCTGGCAGAGCGCCTTCGGACGGTGTTGGCTCAGACGCGAGACCGCGGTTATGACGTCGATTGGATGACCCCGGCGCTGGCGCAGGCGGCTCATGCGATCGAAACGTTGTCCAACGAGAGAGTGCCCCACAATCTGCGCTCCGTCGTCGACCAACTGCGCGTCGAATTCATTTCGGCGAACTTGCTCTCCGGCGACAGCGCACGTGATGAGCTCCCGGTTGCCACAATCTCGGCGCCCGTCTTGGACGAGAGGGGCCATGTGCGGCTCATTCTCGGGTTCCACCCGCTACGCGTTATGACGATGAGCGAAATCCGTGCTGCGGCAAAACCGCTGCTGCGCGAGATCGACCGAGTGGGAGGCCACAGAGCGCCGTGAGCTATCCGCCGCTACCTCTTGCGTCGGTCATGGACGAATCCCCGCACGACGTACGCGCGGACGAAGTCGCCCACCGCAACGTCGTTAGCGTCGTGATAAGGCGACGGGGTTGTGAACAACGAGAACAAGATTCGCGCAAACCACTCCGATGCCGAGCGAATGTCGAGGTCGCTGCGCACCTCACCGGTCAGCCTCGCCGCCGAAATGTACGGCGCGAGAAATTCGCCACATTCGCGGAGGAGCGTCGACGCATTCTTCGTCAACATCAGGTCGACTTGTTCTTGGTCGAAATACAACTCGGATTCCACTAGTCGGCGGGCCTGGGTGACGAAAACGCCTGCCCGGACCAGTTTGTCCTCGAGGGTGCTGCCGCCGTCGCGCTCGATTGCCCTGGCCAGCTTGCGGTAGAAGCCCTGCGACGCCGCCTCCGCACTGGCCTCGACAATTGTTTCCTTGTCCCGGAAGTACTCGTAGAACGTGCTCCTGGACACCCCGGCGGCACGGGCGATGTCGACGATCGTCGTCTTTCGCAGCCCGTGCGTTCGGAAGCAGGTGAAGGCGGCAGAGATGAGCACCGCGCGGGTGTCGACGGCGGTCGCGCGGGTCATCAGGCTCCCTTGCATCGTCGAACTCAGCGATCCGGCGCGAGAATCAGACCGCTCGTCGGAACGCCCGTGCCGGACGTGACGAGCACGTGTTCGACGTTGTCGAGCTGGTTGTAGGAGGTGCCGCGCACCTGACGGACGCCCTCGGTGATGCCGTTCATGCCGTGGATGTATGCCTCACCGAGCAGGCCACCGTTGGTGTTGATCGGCATCCGGCCCCCGAGCGACAACTCGTCGACCGAAACGAAGTCCTTGGCCTCCCCGCGCCCGCAGAATCCCAGTTCCTCGAGCTGGGTAAAGACGAAGGGCGTGAAGTGGTCATAGAGGAACGCGGTCGAAATATCCTGCGGTTTAAGGCCGGAATCCCGCCACAGCTTGTCGGCGACCACACCCATCTCGGGCAGGCCCGTAATGTCCTCGCGGTAGTAGCTCGTCATCACCTCGCCGTCGTAGGAGGCGCCCTGCGCTGCGGCGGTGATGACGGCGGGCGGTTTGGCCAAGTCTCGCGCTCGCTCGAGGCTGGTCACCACCATCGCTACACCACCATCGCTTTCCTGGCAGCAGTCGAGCAGCCTGAGCACCGGCTCGATGATCCAGCGCGATTGCTGGTGCTGCTCAATGGTTATCGGCTTGCCGTAGAACCACGCGTCCGGGTTGTTCGCGGCATGCTTGCGGTCGATGACGGAGATCTTGCCAAAATCGGCGTTTGTGACGCCGTACGCCGTCATGTACCGCTGCGCATGCAACGCGACCCAGGCGGCTGGCGTCATGAAGCCGAACGGGGCGTAGGGCGCCATCCACAACGGCGTCACGCCCGGCTGGCGGCCGGCACCCCCGAAACGAAAGCCGGAGCGCTCGTTGAAGGCGCGGTAGCAGACCACCGCCTCCGCAACGCCCGTCGCGACCGCCATCGCGGCCTGCATTACGGTTCCCGCGGCCGCACCGCCACCGTGCGGGACTCTGGTGAAGAAGGTCAGGTCGCGAATTCCGACGTTACGGGCGACCTCGATCTCCTCGTTCTCGTCGACGCTGAATGTGACCATGCCGTCGATGTCGGCGGGCTCTAGCCCGGCGTCGCGGATCGCCGCCAATACCGCCTCGCAGGCGAGCTGCATCTCGGTGCGGCCAGATTCCTTGGAGAATTCGGTTTGCCCGATTCCGGCGAGGGCGGTTTTGCCGCCGATACCGTCGCTCATGCATCCACACCCTGGAGCAGGCTGAGCACCGCGGTTCCCGAGACGTGGTCGCCCAGGCTGTTGGTGCCCTTGAAGGTGACCTCGACAAAGCCTTCCCCGTCGGCCGATGATTTGTCCGTGACGGAACCCGTGAAGCGCATCGGATCATTCGGGTAGGCCGGCACGCCGAGTCGAATGGACAGCTTTTTGACCATCGCCTCGGGGCCCGCCCAGTCGTGCAAGAACTTCACGCACAGCCCGTTGGTCGTCAGGATATTCATGAAAATATCTTTGGAGCCTTGGGAATTGGCGAAGTCGCGGTCGTGGTGCACCGGCATGTAGTCACGGGATGCAATGGCGCCGGCGACGATCAGCGTGGTGGTCACCGGTACGTCCATCGGGGTGACTTCGTCGCCCACATTGATGGAGTTCCAGGCCCGTGTGGTGGTGCGGTCGACGGTGGAGGTCATTTGCTTCCTTCCGGGTATGCGGCGCCGAGGCGGGCGAGTTGTTGGGAGGCAGAGCCGAGCGAAAGCTCGATCTGCTTGGCCCATAGGAAATAGCGGTGGAGCGGGTAGGTGACGTCGATGCCCATCCCGCCATGTACCTGCTGGGCCGATGCGACGACCCGAGCGCCGGCCTCGGCGGCCCAGAACTTGGCAATCGCCGCTTCGCGGCTCGCGGGCCGGCCCTCATCGATCAGCCAGGCCGCGTGCCAGGTGGTCCAGCGGATCGCCTCGACGTCGATGAAGGCATCGGCCAACCGCTGCTGCACCGCCTGGAATGAGCCGATAGGCCTGCCGAATTGCTCGCGTTCGGTGGTGTAGGAAGCCGCGAACTGCAGCGCTCGTTCGGCCACGCCGACCTGCATCGCGCACAGCCCGACGAGCGCCCTGGTGTAGAGCGAGCCGACCGCGTCCGCACCGGGGGTGTTGTTGAGCCGGTGTGCGACGGCGCCGGTGAGTTCGACATCCGCGTAGGGCTCACCGTTGGTGACAGTCGCCGGCGTGACGATCACCCCGGCCGTCGCCGCCTCGACGATGAATAACCCAGGTCCGTCGTCGGCGAGCGCCGAAACCACTATGGCGTCGGCAAGCTGGGCCGCGGGTACGAGTTCTTTTGTGCCGTCGAGGATCCAAGCGTCACCATCTGCGCGTGCGGCGGTGCGCGGCATGGTCGGATCCGAGTTGCCCGGCTCGGCAAGTGCGGCGGTCAGAATCGCACTGCCGTCTACGACTTTCGGAAGGTAGCGCTGCTGAATTGTCGAATCACCGTGCCGCGCAATAGTATCCGCGCCGAGCATGAGGGTCGCGTGGACGGGGACCGGTGCAACGCTCCAGCCGACCTCGGCGAGCAGCACGCCGAGCTCGAGGAAGCCGCCGCCACTGCCGCCAACGGACTCGGGCAGCGCGATGCCCAGCAGGTCCGAGGATGCCAACTCGCGCCACAGCGCTTCGTCGAAGCGAACCTCGCCTGATTCCAGTTCCGTGAGACGTTCGGGGGTGGCACGGTGCTCGAAGAGTTGACGCGCCACCTTGCCGACGGTCTCTTGTTCTTCGGTGAAGGAAAAGTCCATGCTCGCCTAAATCCTTGTTGGTCAGCGCGCCGGTCGGAACTGGTGCAGAACCAGCTCCTCGCCGCTCGGGATCGCTTCGAACTTTTCGTAGAAGACCTCAACGGGGAGGCCCATTTCGATTGCCTCGGGCTCGATGTCGCAAAGGTTCGAGACGATGCGCACGCCTTCGTCGAGTTCGATCAGCGCCACCACATAGGGATACTGAAGGAAGGGCAGCGGCGGATATTGCGGCATGATGAAGCTGTAAACAACGCCACGCCCGGTCGACTCGACGGAATCCCAGTTCAGGGACTGACAGTGTCCACACATCGGCCGAGGCGGCACCCGCAACGTATTGCAGTCCTTGCACCGCTGGATCAGCAGCTTGTGGTCCTTCAGGCCCGACCAGAAGAATTCGGTGTCGGGGCTGATCGATGGAGCAAGTCTGGTGGCCATCAGTCCCCGGCCGTTCCGGCGGGGGCTCCACCCGTCTTGAATCGCAGGGTGCGGAACCGCTGGCGGCCGATCACTTCACCGTTCTGATCCCGGTAGGTCGTGATCCAGGTGACGAAATAGCCCATACCCATCGCCGTCTTCTTCTCGTCGGAGATGGTCTCGAAAACAGTTTCGGCCGTGATGTCGTCACCAACGCGCGGGTATCGCTCGATCTCGAACTCAGAATTGGTGGCGACTGTGCCCGTGTAGCCGGCATCGGTGAGAAACTGCAGCGGATTTTCCTTGAGCTCGACTGGGACTCCGCCTCGCTCGTGGATGCCGACGAGTTTGGGTGGCGCCATGGTCCACGACTGCAGCATCACCGGAGGTGAGACGAGGCCGCCGTAGCGGGAGGAGGCGGCGAACTCCGGATCCAGATACGCCGGGTTCATATCGTCCAACGCGTAAGCCCAGTGTCGGATCATGGCCGCGTTCACGGGATCTGGCGCCTTGACCGGCTGTCCGGAACTGATGGGTTGGCCGATGAGCGCATCGAGGCGCTCGCGCAGTTCGTCCTTCGTTGTCTCGGTCACGAGCTTCCTTTCTCCGATGCGCTGGCTCGCATGTCCCGGGGTGCGCGCGGCATCCCGAGACCGGCCATAGCGATGATGTCGCGTTGAAGCTCGTTGGCTCCGCCGCCGAATGTGTTGATGACCGCCATGCGGTATGCGCTCTCCAGCTCGCCCCTGAGGGGAGCCGCCGAGTCCTTCCGAACGCCGGCCTGACCCACGACTTCGAGCAGTTCGCGGGCGACCTGCTGGGTGAGTTCGGTGCCGAATACTTTTGTAGCGGACGCCTCACCCATGCCGAGTGCGCCAGAACTCATCGTCGCGTTCACCCGCAGGTTCAGCAGCCGGTAGGCGGCGACTTGCGCTTCCACCCGGGCGAGAGCCTGCTGCACCCAGGGCTTGTCGATGACAAACCCGTCGTCGAGCGGCGTCGTCGATGCCCATTTGAGGGTCTTCGTGAACAGCGGCTCCAGCGCGCCGAGGTTCCCCAAGGCGGCGCGTTCCAGGTTGAGCTGGTTTGTCACCAGCGTCCAGCCCTGGTTTTCGCCGAGCACGATCGCACTTTCGGGCACCCGGACGTCGTCGTAGAACGTGTAGTACGTGGACACGCCCGGCATCGTGTGCAGCGGCTTCCACGAGAACCCTGGTGAGTCGGTCGGCACGATGAAAAGCGTGATGCCCTTGTGCTTCTTGGCAGTTGGATCGGTGCGTGCAGCCAACCAGATGTAGTCGGCGAACTCGGCGCCGCTGGTGAACATCTTCGAGCCGTTGATGACGAACTCGTCGCCGTCGCGTACTGCGGTGGTGCGCAGTGACGCGAGATCGCTTCCCGCGCCCGGCTCCGAGTAGCCGATCGCGAATTCAACAGTTCCCTTGAGAATCGCGGGGAGGAACTTGGTCTTCTGCTCCTCGGTTCCGTACTGAATAAGCGTGGGGCCCACCGTGTTCAGGGTGATCATTGGCAACGGCGCGTTGACCCGGCGCGCCTCTTCCGAGAAGATGTATTGCTCCAGCGCGGTCAGCCCGCCACCGCCGTATTCGACTGGCCAGGCGACGCCGAGTAGGCCGGCTTCGCCGAGCGCGCGCCGGCATTCGGCGATCGCGGGGCCTCCCTCGAGCAGGTTGGCAACAGCGGCGCGGCGCTCCGGGGTCATCACCGCCTCAAGGCGCGTGCGGTAGTCCTTGCGGAGCTGTTCCTGCTGAGGTGTGTAGTCGAAGTCCATCAATTGCCCGTTCCCAGTCGGATCGGCATGCGTTTCACCCCGGGCACCATGGTGGCGCGAAGTCGTGACACGTCACCGGTGAGTTCGATCGTCGGATATGTACCCAGCAGCACCTCAAACATCACCCTGGCCTCCAGCCGGGCGAGCTGTGCGCCAAGACAGGCGTGCTCACCGGCACCGAACGCGATGTGCGGGTTGGGATTACGCGTGATGTCGAAATCTTCGGAGGTCGGGCCAAAGATCTCTTCGTCGCGGTTGGCGGCGCCGTAGAGCATGACGACGGTGTCGCCGGCCTTGATCTGTTGGCCGCGGATCTCTACGTCCTGGGTGGCGCGGCGGGCCATGTGGGTGACCGGGCTGGTGAATCGCAGCATCTCCTCGACCGCGCCGGGCAGCAGAGAAGGGTTCGACCGCAGCAGCGCGAACTGATCGGGATGGTCGATCAACGCCAACGTGCCCAGTGCGATGAGGTTGCGAGTCGTCTCGTTGCCGGCGACCAACAGCAAGAAGGAGAAGTTGAGTAGATCGGCGTCGGTGAGCTGCTCACCGTCGACCTCGGCCGCAGCCAAGATGCTCAGCAGGTCGTCCTGCCCACTGACCTCGCCGGATCGCCGTGCAGCGATGAGTTTGGTGAAGTACTCGTAGAGCTCACCGAGTGCGACTACGGAATCGAGTTCGATATCGGGGTCGGCAGTGCCAACCGCAGCGTCCGACCAGCTGCGGAACCGCTCCCAGTCTTCGGGTGGTGCACCGAGCATTTCGGCGATCAGCCGGGTAGGAAGAGGTGCGGCGATCTCCTCTGCGAACTCGTACTCCCGCGATGTGTCGACACTGTCCACGATGCCCTTCACGATCTGGCGCACCTTGGGCTCCAGCAACTGCACCTGGCGGCGGGTGAAGCCGGAGTTGATGAGCTTGCGAAGCTGCCGGTGACGCGGCGGATCGGTGAAGATCAGGTTTCCCTCCTGAACGGGTTCGGGCTGGGCGGGATCCGGGATCGAGATGCCCTTCGTCGAGGAGAACGTCAATGGGTGACCGGAGACGTAGCGGATGTCCTCGTACTTCAACAGCGCCCAGAAGTTCGTGACATCGTTCCAGACGACGGGCGTTGTGTTGCGAAGTTCGCGATAGGCCGCGTAGGGATCGCCGGCGTAGAAGTCCGGTGAGTGCAAGGGAACCGTAGTAGTGGGCACCGCAGGCCTTCCTCGACGCTGAGAGCTGTTCGGACAAATAAATAAAGAATGTCCGTTTCCAAGGTGTCTACAGCAGACCCGACTTGCCTGTCAAACACCGGCTATTTGGCTTAAATAAAGGTGGATTGCCGTTGACGGCCTCTTCGGAGCCGTGTACACACAGTCAGAGAGTGTATGTTGTGGCTACGTCACCGGGCCGCGCCGCGATCGAGCAGTCAGGAAGGCAGGCAGATGATGGCTGGCTCACGGTCTCTCCGCGACGCCTACGGGCATTACATCGACGGCCGATGGGTCGAACCGGACAGCGGGCGCTACGACGTCGTCAACCCCGCGACCGAGACGGTGATCGGTACCGCGCCGGACGCGAGCGTTGCGCAGGTCCAACAGGCGGTCGCGGCGGCCAGGGCCGCCTTCGATTCGGGCCCCTGGCCGGCGGCGGAGCCGGCGGACCGCGCCAGATGCCTGCGACAGCTCAGCGAAGCGCTACTGGCCAACAGCGAGGAGTTCTACGCCCTCGCGCAGGCCGAGTGGGGTTGTTCGGCAAACGAGCGCATCATCCATGTCGAAGGCCCGGCATTCATGGTCGGTCACGCCGCCGAGCTCGCGATGGAGCCCGCCGAGGAACCAATGGACGCGTGGGGCGCTGCGGGCACCACGCTGTTGCGCTACGAACCGCTTGGTGTGGTGGCCGCCATGACCCCGTGGAATTTCCCGCACACCATCAACGTGATGAAGCTGGGTGCGGCGCTGGCGGCGGGAAATACGCTCGTGCTCAAGCCATCGCCGCTGACGCCCCTGGCCGGGCTCGCGCTGGCTCGAATCGTCGAGGAGGAAACGGATATCCCCGCCGGTGTCGTCAACGTGGTTACCCCGACCAGCGTCGAGGCCAGTAGGAGCCTGACCCTGGATCCCAGGGTCAATATGGTCAGCTTCACCGGCAGCTCGGCCGTCGGCCGCGACGTGATGGCCGGTGCGGCGACCACGATGAAGCGCGTTCTGCTGGAATGCGGCGGCAAGTCCGCGACCGTCTTGCTGCCCGACGCCGAGATCACCGACGAACTGTTGGAGCGGCTGCTGTTCGAAGGATGCACGATGCATGCCGGTCAGGCGTGCATTCTCAACAGCAGGCTGTTGTTGCCCGATGCGATCCATGACGACGTGGTGGATCGGCTCGCCGCGCTGTCGCGCGGGGTCGTAATCGGCGATCCCGTCGACCCCGCGGTCACCATGGGACCGTTGATCAGCCGCGAACATCTCGACCGCGTCGAGGGATTCGTCAAGCGCGCCGAAGCCGACGGCGCAACCGTGGTCGCCGGGGGAGGCCGCCCGAAGGATCTGAGCCACGGATTCTATTTCGAGCCAACGATACTGACCGACGCCTCGGCCGATTCGTACATTGCGCAGGAGGAAGTGTTCGGTCCTGTGCTGACGGTGTTGCGGTATCGCGACGACGATGACGCGGTGGCCATCGCCAACAACTCGGCGTACGGGCTCGGGGGCGCGGTGTGGGGAAGCGACGTCGACCGCGCGGTGGCGATCGCCCGACGGATCAGGACCGGGCAGGTCTCGATCAACGGGACGATTCCCGGAGATGCCCCGTTCGGCGGCTTCAACCAGAGTGGAATCGGCCGAGAGGGTGGTGTGATGGGACTGCGGGCTTATATGGAGCCCAAGGCCATCGGG
Organism: Mycobacterium sp. IS-1264; assembly: GCF_001954195.1. GTDB lineage: Bacteria > Actinomycetota > Actinomycetes > Mycobacteriales > Mycobacteriaceae > Mycobacterium. Next base: position 249,899 of record NZ_MBES01000052.1, read on the forward strand.
GTGCCCGCGTGAACCGGCCGCTTGCGGGCTTGCGTGTTGTTGAGCTGGCCTCCGAAATTGCCGGTCCGTACTGCGCCAAGTTGCTCGTCGACCTTGGTGCCGACGTCTGCAAGGTCGAGCCCCCAATGGGTGATCCGCTGCGCCTATGGGGTCCGTTTCCGTCGGCCGATCCTGATCCGGAACGAAGCGGGCTTTTCGCGTACCTGAACGCCGGAAAGTCCGGCGTCACAGTCGACTTAGCACGTGATAGCGACCTCGCGGACCTTCACGAGCTCATCGCACAGGCGGATGTGATTATCGAAGACCTGCACGCCGCCGCGCCCGAGCGGCGGGACTGGGGTCTGGACGCGGACGCCCTTCGTCGCAGCAACCCGAACCTCGTCGTGGTCCGGATATCGAGCTTCGGCCAGGACGGACCGCTGCGTGACCGGGTGACGACTCCATTGACCCTGCAGGCGGCAGCAGGTTGGGTCAATGTGCGCGACCCCGGTCGGGCACCAGTCCAAGCCGGCGCCCGGATTCCGGAGTACATAGCCGGCGCGTATGCGGCCCTCGGAGCGCTGACGGCGCTGCGGGTCGCCGCGGCGGGGACGAACCGGCCGGTCGAGGTGGACGTCTCGATGTTCGAGTCGCTGCTGTCGACGCTGCCCTATCCCATGCTGATGGCAGCGCGCCTGAAAAGCCTTGGTCTGCCGACTAATTCGAAGGCTGCACCGATGTTGGGTATCGTGCGTGCCGCCGATGGCTGGATCGGAATCAACTGCCTGACCGGCCAGCACTGGCTCGACGTGTGCGCCATGGTCGGGTTACCCGAGTTCGGCGAGCACCAGCTTGCGATCATGCTCGGCGGCCCCGAGCGCGACGAGTTTTTTGCGAAGGCACAACCGTTTTTCGATGCGATGACCGTTGCCGACCTCGTCGACCTGAGTCAGGCAATGCGGATACCCGCGGCGCCGGTCACCGAAGGCGATAGCATCCTGGACTGTCCGCAGTACGCCGCGCGAGAATTTTTCATCGAGATGGCGGCTGACGCATGGCGATTCACCAGACCCGGAGCGCCGTTTCGGTTTTCCAAGACACCCGTTCCTTCGCCACTTCCTGCCCCAGCCCGCGGAAAAGACTCGCGGGCTGCCTGGAGCGAGCGCGGCGCGCGCCGCCGGGACGGTGGCGTCGAGAAAACGCCGGACGTCCTGCCCTTCGCCGGATTGAAGGTGTTCGACTTGAGCACCTTCTGGGCGGGGGCGTATCTGACGTGCTACCTCGGCGCGTTCGGGGCTGACGTGATCAAGGTCGAATCCATTCAGCGTCCCGACGGACACCGCTACTCCGGGTCGCTACTGCGTGAGGGGGACGACTGGTATGAACGCGGGCCGCTTTGGCAGGGAACCAATCTCAACAAACGCGATATCACCCTCGATCTCACTTCGACCGCCGGCCGCGACCTGGCTCTGCGGTTGGCCGCAGAAGCCGACGTGGTGGTGGAGAACTTCTCCCCGCGCGTCGTTGAGCAGTTCGGACTCGATTACGACTCGCTCGCGAAGATCAATCCTGCACTGATTATGGTGCGGATGCCCGGATTCGGGCTGGAGGGGCCGTGGCGCGACTATGTGGGCTGGGCGCTGAACATCGAACAAGTGTCCGGTATGTCGGCCATGACCGGTTACCCAGACGGCCCGCCGTGCAATCTGCAGGGGCCCGCCGACCCGATCGCCGGTGTACACGCAGGTGTGGCGCTGCTGGCCGCGCTCGAGCACAGGAGGTCCACCGGTGAGGGCCAGCTCGTCGAGGTCGCGCAGATCGAGGTTGGCGCGGCGGTGACCGCCGAGCCTGTCATCGAGTACTCGCTGACAGGCGCGGTGCGAACACGAGACGGAAACCGCCACCGCGAATATGCCCAGGGCGTCTACCCGACGAGCGTCACCGACGAGTGGGTAGCGCTCTCGGTGCGCGACGACGCCGACTGGCTTTCCGTACTGGAAGCGATCGACCGCGCTGACTTGCGCGACGACCCGAGATTCGCGACCGCAGAAGCTCGCCGGCAAAATCATGACCAATTCGACGAGATCGTCACTAACTGGACGTGTACGCAACCCGCCGAGGAGCTGGTGACAACGCTTGTCCGGCATGGCGTCCCAGCCGCGCGATTGCTTGCAGCCGACGAGATGTACGGGGTCGAGCAGCTCGATGCGCGTGGTTACTATCAGGATCTGGTCCACCCGATTACGGGGCGACATAGATTTCCGGGCTGGCCATTTCAGATTTCGCCGGGTCCGGCGCACCATCACAGGAACGCGGCGCCGACGCTGGGGCAGCACAACGCCGAGGTGCTGGGGGCACTCGGACTTTCCGATGCGGAGATCGCCGCGTTGGGCGACCAACAAGTGATCGGGCAACGCCTGCTCAACGCCTAGCTGTCGTCGACCATCGCTGCGATCGTGTCGACGACGCAAGCCGGCCGGTCATTTCCCTCGACCTCGACGGTGACACGAACCGTGGCCCGCCCCCCGCGGTCGCTGCGCTCAACCTTGAGTAGCTCGGCTCCGGCCCGGATGCGGGAGTCCACCGGTACCGGGGCGGGGAACCGCAGCTTGTCGGAGCCGTAGTTCACCTGCATCGACAGCCCGGTCACCCGGTAGATCTGTTTGACGAGAGCGGGCACCAGCGACAAGGTCAGATAGCCGTGTGCGATGGTCTTGCCGTAGGGACCGGCAGCCGCTTTCTCGGGGTCGACGTGAATCCACTGATGGTCACCGGTCGCCTCGGCGAACAGATCGATCTTCTTTTGAGTGACCCGAAGCCAGTCGCTGTAGCCGAGGTGCTCGCCGACATGCGCCTCGAAATCGGCGATCCCGTCGTACTCCTTCGGTGACGTGGACGCCTGGGTCATGCCGCGACCTTGAGACCTAATTGCTCAATTGCGTTGCCGCCCATGATCTTTGCTTTGACGTCGTCCGAGAGGCCGTCCAGCCGGTCGACAAAGCTCAGCGGGTCGCCGATGCCCTCCGGGTGAGGGAAATCGGAGCCGAACATCACGTGGTCCTCGCCCATGATCTCGACGATTCCCTTGACGTCGTCTTCGAGGAACGGGTGGATGTAGATGTTGCGCTTGAACACCTCGACGGGGTGCTCGTCGAACTCCTTGGGCATGATCTTGTACGCCGTGTTGAGCTGCTCGAGCAGGTTGCGCACCCAGCCGCTCCCGTTCTCCACACAGAAGATCTTCAGGTCGGGGAACCGTGAGAGCGCGCCGTGGCAGATCATCGCCGCCAGCGTGTCCTCGATGGCGCGGTGCCCCATCACGACCTCCCGGAGGGCACTCGGTTTGAAGGACAGGTACTCGTCGCCGCCTTCCCACTCCATGAGGTGCTTCTGGTAGCCGCTGTCCGAGGCGTGCATGGTGACCGGCATGCCGGCGTTGACCACTTCTTCCCAGAACGGGTCGAACTCGGGCAGGCCCATAGACCGCGAACCGCCGAAGCGACTGGGCACCGGCGCCGGCCGGACCAGAAATGTCTTCATACCGCGCTCGAGGCACCAGTGAAATTCTCTGATGGCTTCGTCCACGATCGGCAGACAGATGACGGGGGTCGCAAAGATCCGCTCGTGATAGTTGAATGTCCAGTGTTCGTGCATCCACTCGTTGAGCGCGTGGATGATCGCGTGGGTGAGGATGACGTCGTCGGTGGTGCGCTCCTCGATGAGGCTGGCGAGAGTCGGGTACATCACGCACTGGTCGAGGCCCAGTTCATCCATCAGCTCCAGTCGCGGGGCGGGCGCCTGGTATGCGGGGATGACATCCATTGCCTCGCCGACGAACTCGCGGAAGTTGAGGCCTTCGGGATTGTTGCCCAGGAAGTAGTCCTCGGCGCTCCCAGGCCTGGCAACGCGCGCGAACGTCGGGTTGGGGATCATGTGGCTGATGTGGTCCTTGACAACCAGTTTGGGCCGGCCGTTGACCTCGACGTAACCGACCTTTCCGCGGTGCTCCTTCGGAAGGTACTTCGTGAGCGCGTCCGTCGTCTCGTACATGTGGTTGTCGATGTCGAAAACCGGGTACGGCAATGAACGGCGAGACATGAGACTTCCTCCTGAGCAGCGAATATGATCATTTACGCTATCTGAGAACGACGTTATCATATCGCCCCACAACGGATCAGGCCACTGCGCTCCACACGCCGATAACCGCACTGGACGCGGTGACGGTTGCCAGCAGGGACAGCGTGTTGTCGATGATCGAATCGGCGTACTCCCGCGGGTATCCGCTGACCGCATCCCGCGGCAGCACGAACTGATAGCCACGGTTGACCGCATCCATGACAAAGTTGGTGATGGCGATATTCACCGACACCCCCACTCCGACAATGGTTTTTATCCCGAGGTTGCGCAGCACCGAGTCCAGATCGGTGCCGCACATGGGGCCGACGCCGTGGGTGCGAGTGAGAACGAGGTCGGTATCGAGCGGCCCCAACTCCGGCAGTAGCGAGGCCCCCGCGCTACCGGGCGTCAGGTCGGCGGTGAAGGATTTCCCCGCCGCGAACAATCGGGCGTTCGTATTGGAACCACGACCGTCGGCGCGCCGCTGGATCAGGCAATGGACGACCGTGACACCGGCCGCCCTGGCCGCGTCAAGCAGTTTGGCGATGTTGGGAATGGCTTCGCGCCGGGCTTCCTCGGCCAGCAAGGGGAGGCCGGCCTGCGGCCCAATCACCCCGCCCTGGCACTCTTGGGTGACGAGCGCGGTGGTCACCGGATCGAGCAGGTCCTGGAGACTTGGCTGCGGCATGAGAATACACGTTATCGTGAGCCGAAATGCTCGTTCACCAGGAGGTCAGGTGGAGGCTTGGGAGCTCGAAGTGCGGGAGTCGGTGCGGCAGACGCTGGCCGACTACACCGCGGCCACGGATCGATTCGATCTCCGGGCGGTGGCGGCATGCTTTAGCGACGACGGCGTCTTGGAGTTCACCGGAAGCGCCGAACCGCTCACGGGACGCGCAGAAATCGAGGCCGGTTTGGGCGCCGCGGTAACCCAGCCTTCGAGCTCCGGGCGGCGAGCACCGACCCACGTCCGGCATCACGTTTCCAGCATCCGGTTCGGGGCGGTCGCTCGTGACAGGGTCGAGGTCAGCAGTTACTTCGCTGTCCACACCGACATCGGCGTCGATCACTGGGGCCGTTACCGCGACGTGCTGGTACCGGTGAACGGCCGCTGGTTGTTCGCCCATCGCCGCATCCGCGTGGACGGATTTGCGGCCGGCAGTCTGATGGCATGAGGCCAGTCAGGCGGTGATGAATTCCTTGGCGAAGGTGCGCGACCGGTCGATGACCTCGGCGCGGTCGACGCCCGCCGGCGCGATGGTCAACCAGGTGACACCTGCCGCCTCGAGTCGTGCGATGGTCGCGCGACGTTCGTCGGCCGATCTGCTGTCGTCCAACATGTTTCCGGCCGAGAAGCAGATGTCCAGCGGTTCGGTGCGACCGATCTCGGCCGCGTACTGCTTGGCCCAGTCGATGGCGAGCTCCAAGTCGTCGATGGTCGAGATCTCTGCGGTCCGCGACGCCGCGGCATACCCAAACGTATTGAACGGCGCCCAACCCTGAGCGCGTGATACTGCCCGGCGTACCGCAGGCTTGCTGTTGCCGCCGACCCACACCGGTGGCGGCGTCGCGGGCAGCGGCCGCAGCCGCACACCGCGGGCGGCGACCGACGTCCCTTCGTAGGCGATGTCCTCACCGGTGAGCACCTTGTCCAGGACGTCGAGCGCCTCGTCGAGCAGAGCGCCACGGTTGTCGAAATCGATTCCGAGAGCTTTGAATTCGGGCTTCAGGTATCCCGCAGCGGTGCCGAGGATGAGCCGCCCCTTCGACAGCGCGGCGAGGCTTTGGATCGACTTCGCACCGAGGAACGGGTTGCGGTACGCGGCGATGTAGACATTGGTCAGCAACTTGAGCTCGGTAGTTGCGGCGGCGGCGAACGCCAGCGCGACGAACGGATCGAGGGCGTGGTGTCCGCCGTGGTCGAGCCACTTCGCGTCGGGCGCGGGGTGGTCGGTGACATGGACTGCGGCGAACCCGCTTGCCTCAGCCACTCGCGCGACGTCGGCAATCGCCTCGGCGGTCACGAACTCGTCGACCGCCTCGACACGCTGGGTGGGTAGTTCGAGGGAGAAGGAAACAGTCACAAGGGTCCTTTCGGTCCGGAGACGAGCGTGGCCAGGCGTTGGGCGTGATAGTCGGGGTCGCCGAAGATCAACTGACTGACCTTGGCGCGACGGACGAACAGGTGGGCATCGTGTTCCCAGGTGAAGCCGATGCCGCCGTGGATGCGCATGTTGTCGAGCGCAACTTGCAGGAAGGCTTCGGAACAGACCATTTTCGCGACTGACGCGGCTGTCGGCAGGTCATCGGTGCCCGCCACGTCGGCCGCATGTCCCTCGGCCGAACGCGCACCTTCGACCTGGACGAGCATGTCCGCGCACCGGTGCTTGATCGCTTGGAAGCTGCCGATCGGCCGGCCGAACTGAATTCGGTTCTTGGCGTAGTCGACGGCCATGTCGAGGCAGCGCTGGGCAGCGCCGACCTGCTCGGCCGTCAGCGCGATAAGGGCCAGGTCCGATGTGCGGGCCAGGAAGTTGGCGGCGCCACCGTCCGTTCCGATCAGTTCTGCGCGCACGGCGTCGAACTCCACCCGCGCCACCTTCCGGGTGCGGTCGAGCCCGGCCAGCGGCGTGCGGCGAAGGCCATCGGACCCGGCGCGCACCGCCAGCAACGAGATTCCCCCCTCCGTGATGGCGGCCGCGAAGAGGACGTCCGCGGTGTGACCATCGATCACGAGCGGTGCCTCGCCATGGAGCCGATATCCGGTGCCGTCTCGGATAGCCCTCAATGTCACCGCGGCGGGATCCCATGCGTCGAGTCGGCCGTTGAGGATCACCGTCGCGGTGGCAGAGCCGTCGACGAAGCCGGGAACGAACCGTTCCGCCGCCGCGTCGTCGCCGCTGGCGAGGATGGCCTGTGTCGCGAGCGCCACTGTGGCGAAAAAAGGGGAGCACAGCAGCGCCCGCCCCATTTCCTCGAAGACGATGGCCAGTTCGGCCACACCGGCGCCCGCGCCGCCCCATTTCTCGGGCACACCGATGCCGTGCAGGCCCAATTCACTGGCCATCTGGCGCCAGGACGTCTCGTCGTAGCCGGTCTCCGTCGCCATCAGCTTGCGTACGGTTTCACTCGACGACATTGCGCTGAGGTACTCGCGCACGACGCTACGAAGGTCGTCGACCTCATTTGTCGGCACTGACGGCCTCCCTGTTCAGCCGCATTTCAGCTCACCGATCCCGTTGCCTGTCAGTGCGTTTGATGGGTGACGTCCTCGTCCGGGCGGTCGCGGTCGAGCGGGCGCCACCAACTCACGGCGCCACCCGCCGACTGCCCCGACATAGCCATTGCCGGACCAGGATAGTATGTTTTTCAAATATAGAGAATATCCATTCTCGTCAAAAGGAGCGACGCGGTGACGACGAAACTCGATTACGGCATCTTTGACTGCGACACCCACTGCTACGAGACACGGGACGCGTTCACCCGTTATCTGCCGGAAAAGTTTCGGGACCGCGCGATCACCACCGTGCGCGGGGCGGACGGCGTGGAAGTGATCCTTGCCGGGCATCGCGTCGCCACCTTCAACAGCGAAGGGGGCCTCGGTCTTGATGTCGCGTACCGGCCCGGCTCCCTCAAGGAGATGCTCAAGCAAATGGGCTCGGGCAACCCCGAGGAGTCCTACGAGCCGCAACCCATGCAACCGGAATTCGTCGAGCGTGCTGCGCGCCTTGCCGTCATGGCGGAGCAGAACATCGAGCGCATGGTCATCTATCCAAGCGGCATGGCCCTGGCCGGCGAACACTACGTCGATGACACAGCGGCACTCTATGCCAATCTCCGCTCGTTCAACCGATGGTTCGACGAAGAGTGGGGTTTCAACTACGAAGATAAGATTTTTGCCACGGCGCTGATGTCGTTGCGCGACTTGGATTCCGCGATCGCAGAAACAGAGGCGATCATCGCGCAGGGGGCGAAGTTCGTGCTGCTGCCAACCGGCCCGGCTTACGGTCGATCACCCGGCGACCCGTACTTCGACCCCATTTACGCACGCCTACAGGAGGCCGGCTGCGTCCTGGTGTTCCACATCATGCCGTTTTGGTACTTCAATGCGATCTCGCCCGCCTGGGGACAGAACCCCGACCCCGCCTCCTGGCACATGTCGGCGTGGCAGTGGATGAACATCTACGGCCAGCGCCCGATCGAGGACACGTTGTCCGCGCTCATCTTCGACAACCTGTTCGGTCGCTTCCCGGGTCTGAATGTCCTCGTTGCCGAGCATGGGGCGGAATGGGTGCCGTTCTTCGTCAGGCACATGGACAAGAGCCGGGGCATGGGCCGCAACGGTCCATGGATCGGCGGGAAGCTGACGGAGCGGCCGTCGGCGATCTTCCGCCGTCACGTCCGTGTCGTGCCGTACCCCGAAGACGACATCCCCGCGATCGTCGGAAGCATGGGATACGACGACTGCCTGGTGATGGGCTCGGATTACCCGCACGCCGAAGGCCTGGCCGTACCGGCCGAGTTCGCCAAGCTGCTCGACCCGCTCGACGACGCGACCAAGCGGCGGATCATGCGCGACAACGCCGAGCAGCTGCTCTTCCGGAGCTGATCGCGGCATGGCTGACGGGGACTCAGCCGAAGTCGACCTCGATCTGTTGCGAGCGTCGGCGCGTCAGTTCCTGGCCGAACGCGGGGAGAGGGGAACGGTCAAGGACCTTGCGGCGATGGACTGGACCGGGCTGCTTGTCGATGAGGTTATAGGCGGCGCTGGCTGGCGTCCGGTCGAGGCGTGCGTGGTGGCCGAGGAGCTCGGTCGAGCGCAGGACGGCTCGGCGTGGTTCGGAACCACGCTGGGCGCCGCGGCGCTTGCCTGCGGGCCCGAGGAGGTTAGGGATCAACTGCTGCCCGGCTTGCTCGACGGCACCGTGGCGGCGGGCTTCGCCGTCCTCGACGGGCCCGCGCGGGTCATCCGCGGCGATGCGGTTGACATCGTCCTTCTGCTGGGGCGCAACGGAATTCACCTGCTACGTGACCTGGATCGCGACCGGTTCGAGCTGGACGCAGACGTGCTGGACGTCACCAGGACGGTATGGCGCCTCGACGTGGCGAACGCGCCCAGCGCCTTGATCGGATCTCCCGAACGGGCCGACCAGTTGGTCGCCGTGGCCCGGCTGCTTGTTGCCGCCGATTCCGTGGGCGCGGTGTCGATGACCCTTGAACGGTTGACCGCATACCTCAAGGAGCGCGTTGCGTTCGGGGTGCCTATCGCGAGTTTTCAAGCGATTCAGCACCGGCTCGTCGAGCTACTGGTCTTCCAGGTCAAAGCGCGCGCCGTCGTCATGAGGGCGGCGCGGGCAATCGCGTCTGCCGAAGAAAGGGCAACCGTGCTGACGGCGGCCGCGCACGCGTTCGTCGCGGCGAAAGCCGCAGCCGCCGTTGACGAGTGCATGCAACTGTCGGGCGGCATCGGATTCACCTGGGAGTATCCCCTGCACCACGAACTGCGTCGCGTCTTCACCAACGGCCATTTGATAGGCACCGCGCGGTCGAGTCGGGCGCTCGTTGCGGAGGTATCCGGCTGGTGAGCATTTTCGGGAATCGACCCACCCAGGCGCAGCTGACCGAATTCCGGGAGCGGGTCAGGGCCCACATTGCCGAACACGCACCGGCTATCGAAGCACGCGAAGGCCACCGGGCGCCCGAAACTGCCGTAGAGGAAGCCCAGCTTCGCAGATGGTTCGCCGGCCTCTTCGCGGCGGGTTTCGTCGGTGCGGACTGGCCGGTCGAGCACGGTGGCCGCGGCGATCACCACCCGCTGCATGATCGCATCGTGAGCGAGGAGATTTTGCGTGCTCGCGCACCACGGCCCATTGATCAGGTCAACCTGGCGGCACACGTCTTGTTGCACTTCGGTTCTGAAGAACAGAAGCGAACGCTGCTGCCGCCGATCCGGCGCAGCGAGCACATCTGGTGCCAGCTGCTCAGCGAGCCCGACGCCGGCAGCGATATCGCCGCCGTGCGCAGCCGCGGAACGCAGCAGGACGATGGCAGCTGGCTCATCGACGGGCAGAAGACCTGGATCACGGACGGGCACTGGGCCGACATGGGCCTCGCCCTGATCCGCACCGACCCGGCTGCGTCGCGCCACCACGGCCTGTCGGTCTTCGCCGTGCCACTCTCGGCGGACGGTGTCGAAGTTCGTCCGATCCGGACGATCGGCGACGCGATCGAGGTCAATGAGGTCTTCCTGACCGGAGTCAGGCTCGGTGCGGAGAGCCTGATCGGAGAGGTGGGCCAGGGTTGGTCGATCATCATGGCCGGCCTGGACTTTGAACGATTCGGCATCGGCGGCAACGTCATCTTGCTCGAACTCTTGATCGACGATCTGGTCACCGTGGCGCGTCACGCGTTCATCGACGGCGCGCCCGCGCTGGAGTGGGGTGACATCCGCCAAGAGATGGCCGAGCTGGCGGTTGAGGTCGAAGTGGCCAAGGCGTTCATCGACGACCATGTGGAGCGGCTGACGTCGGGCGACGAACGGCCGGGCGACGGATCGATCGCGAAGTTGAGCTTCGCGGAGACATATCACCGAGTCGCGGCCTATGGCGCCGAGCTGGCCGCGTCGGTGGTTGCCGTGGGGACTGCGAATCCTGATGTGGAACAGGCCAAACAACGCCTGCGGGAATGCTGGCTGTGGTCTCGGGCCTACACGATATCCGGTGGCAGTTCGGAGATGATGCGCAACATTCTGGCCAAGCGCCGACTGCACTTGCCGAGCCGATGACCGCATACCCACCCGCGCGGACCTACTGGTCCCTCGTCGAAACGGCAGCGCGGTCGCATCCCGATCGAGTGATTCTCGTCGACGACTACGGGCGAACCCTGTCGTGTGGGGAGCTGCGCGAATCCGCGCTGACCTGTGCAGCGGCACTGGCGCAACGGGGAATTGGTGCGGGGACGGTGGTGTCGTGGCAACTGCCGACGACGCTGGAGACGATGGTCGTCATGGTGGCGCTGGCGCGCCTTGGTGCAGTCCAGAACCCCGTTCTGCCGATATGGCGGGAGAGCGAACTGCGTTTTGTGACAACGCAACTCGCGACGGATGTCATCATCGTGCCCGGATTGTGGCGCAACTTCGACCACACCGCGCTCGCGCACAAGATCAACGGTGACCAGTCCATGTCGGTGGTGGTCATCGACCACAATGCGCCCATCACCGGTGCACTTCGACTGCCGGCCGGTGATCCGGCAGCGCTGCCTCCACCGCCGCGCTCGGGCGAGGACCCGCGCTGGATCTACTACACGTCGGGCACGACGGCGGCACCGAAAGGCGCGCGGCACTGCGACCGCTCGGTGATCGCCGGCTCGGCAGGCGTCGTCGGTATCGTCGGTGCCTCCAGTAGTGACGTCAACCCGATCGCTTTTCCGGTGTCGCACATCGGGGGAGCGGCCATGCTCGCTGCCGGCCTGCATACCGGCATGCGGCTGGTGCTATTCGACGCCTTCGACCCCGTGGAGACCCCCTTCGCCATCGCTACGCACCGCCCGACACTGTTGGGCAGCGCGACCCCGTTCTTCGTCGCCTTCATGGCGGCGCAGGCCAAGCACGGCGACGAACCGCTCTATCCCGATTTGCGTGGCTGCGTCGGCGGTGGTGCGCCCATCACCGCGGAGCTGGGCCATCAAGTGCGGCAGACTTTCTCGGTGGACGGTGTGGCAAATTCCTGGGGCCTGACCGAATTTCCGGTCGCTACTTCTCAAGCGCCGAACGGCCCCCCGGAACTGCTGGACCATACCGTGGGCAAGCCCGTGCCAGGCGTTTCGGTGCGAGTCGTCGACGAATCCGAGCGGCAGGTTGTGCCCGGGGAGGAGGGGGAGCTGCGGCTCAAGGGCCCGCAATGCTTCCTCGGCTACGTCGATGCCTCCTTGGACGCCAAAGCATTCGACGCCGAGGGGTGGTTTCGCACAGGCGATCTGGGGCGCATCGACGACCAGGGCAACGTCGTCGTCACGGGGCGCATCAAGGATGCGATCATCCGCAATGCGGAGAACATCTCGGCACTCGAGATCGAGGGCGTGTTGGCGAGCCACCCTGCGGTAGCCGACGTCGCGGTCATCGGAGTGCCCGACGAGCGGACCGGCGAGCGCGTCTGCGCCGTTGTCGTTCCAGCGCCGGGCAGTGAGGTAACCCTGTCGGCCCTGGTGGAGCATTGCCAGGCAAAGGAATTGAGTCGGCATAAGTCGCCGGAACGCCTCGAACTGGTGGACACCCTACCGCGAAACCTCACTGGAAAGGTGTTGAAGAACGAACTTCGGAAAAGATTCGCGTCAGCGGGATGAGCGAAGTCGCTTCTACGGGGCAACTGCCCGCTTCATCACTGTGGTGATCACCTTGCGAGGAATGAGTCGTTGCAGGTAATAGACCGCGACGGCGTCGACGCCGACAAGCTCGAGTACGGGTGGCGATTGCTTCTCCAGCGTGTCGGCAAGCGCGGTCGCGAATTTGGCTGCCGGCCTGGCTCTTGCGACAACGCTTGCGCGGCGTTCGGAGAAGTTGGCGTACATCGGGCCGTACGGGCCAACCGCCTCCGGCACATCATTGTTCAGGATCATCTCGGTGTCGAACATGCCGGCTTCCAGTACGTGCGCGGAGAGACCGAACTGATGGATCTCGACAGCGAGGCTCTCAATCCATTTCTCGAGAGCGGCCTTGCTGGCGCCGTAGACCGATGACAGTGGCATACCGACCCTGGCCGCCAGGCTCGCGACCGCGACGATCCTGCCGATGCCACGTTCACGCATGCCGGGCAATAGCAACGCGGTCAGGTGCATCGGGCCCAGCAGATTGGTCTGGAAGGTGCTCACCCGCTCTTCACGAGAGGTGTCTTCGAAGGCCGCTGCCGGGGCTAGCCCAGCGATATGCACCAGCGCGTCGACGGGCCGGTCCGCGAGTTGGCGGGCCGCGGCTTCGATGGAGGCCGAATCGACCAAGTCCAGCTTGAGTAGTTCGATCTCGCCTGCCCGGCCGACTTCTTGGACCAGCGATGCACCGTCACGCTCGGGAGAACGCATGGCGGCAACGACCTGCCAACCACGGAGGGCCAGCTCGGCGGCCGAGAGCCGACCAAGCCCGCGTGAGGCTCCGGTGATGACGGCGGTTCGACGACGACTATTGGTGCCGCTGCTCACGGCTTGCATGCGTTAGGGGGCGGCTCGCCAACCGGCGGGGTTACCAGTCGTCCGTGGGGCTGCCCGGAAGGCCAGTGCGACCAGATTCCTGCGAAGAATGGCCCCTGCTCACCGGCCTTCTCGAAGCGGCCCTGGGGGTCATAGACCTGGGTGTGGCACCACCGCCACGGACGCGCCGTTTCGGTGGAGAGGTTGAAGTAGCGGATGATGAAAAACGGTGCCAGGTAGAGGAAATAGCCGAAACTCATCACCACGATCATTGTCATGAGGACCCCCAGGCGGCCCGTCGCGCGGGTGATGCGGAACTTATTCGCCAGCCGCTCGGCGCCGGTCAAGCCGGTGTCGTTGCGCCACCACAGCAGGCTGACGGCGATGAAGGGAAGTGTTGTCGACAACGACTCGAGGAGCAACGGGAACTGATCTGGGTGACCAGCCTTGATGGAGCCGAACGCGGGCACCTGCGAGTACCCGTACAGACCGGTCATGACGAAGAAAATCTCGATGATCGCGTCGATGAGGAACCCGACGATGACAGTCAGAATCGTCAGTGAGATCAGTGGGTGCCGGTGCACGAAAGCGGTAGAGGAGAAACGCGGCCCGATGACTCGTTTGAGCAGCAGGATAGACAAGGCCGACGGTCCGATGTAAAACGCGTAATAGCCGATGAAGTTGAAGACTGGCTCCACTGTCGGCGAAACAGCGGCCCACCACCAGGTTTCGGGCCAATGCAGCAGCCGCGAGTCGTATGTGGCGTACGGCCCCCAGTTACCCCATGGATCAAGCCAAACCAACGCGTTGCCGGCGATGAAGAACAGCAGGCCCATCGTGATCTTGCCGGCCTTGATCGATTGCACAGTGAGGATGATCAATCCTCCTCCGAACATGACGACGGCGCCGACTTCAAACAGATAGGGCCAGAAATGCCACCCGAAGAGTGGCTGGACGGAGAACTCCGTCGGATCATTGTGGCCCGGTCGACGGATCCGGTCGCCGGCATCGCGAGTGGCGAAGCTGAGCATCCAACCGAACAGAATTACGACCGTGACCACGGTTGTTACCAAGGCGCTCGTGCATGGCGCCGATATTGGGCTACTTGGGTCACCCGATGGTCGGGGATGTGTTCCCTTCCCGTGCGCCAGCACCGTATTAGTGGCTGTCATGAGCGAACCTCTCTGGCGGGCCGATTTCACATACTGCTAGTAGGTGGGTTAACATACCGCTACCATGTATAAAAGTCGAGCACGAGAAGATCGAGCGGCGGCCACCCGGGCGGCGATTCTCGACACCGCACGAAACCTGTTCGTTGAACGCGGTTATCACGGAACAAGCATCGAAGACATTGTCACTGGCTCTGGCGTCGGCACACGTGGGGCGCTTTATCACCACTTTGAAAGCAAGCAAGCTCTTTTCGAAGAGGTCTTCTGTGAGGTCGTGTCCGAATTCATGGTGATCTCGGACGCTCTAATCGACGACCGGGGCGACAGTCTGGACCGGCTGCGGCACGGTCTGCTCAGCTTCCTTGCCGGTGCTGCCAATATTGCTGCCGTGCAACAGATCATCCTCATCGACGGTCCCGCAGTGTTCGGTGCCGATCGTTGGCGCATGATGCAGACGCGCCGCGGCCTCGACGCCATATCTGACGGCCTCGAGCACGCGATCGCCGAGGGAGCCATTGAGCCGCAATCGGTGCCGGCGCTTGCGCAGTTGCTACTGGCGCTCGTCGACGAAGCGGCGATCATCGTTGCCAAAAGCGATGATCCGGCCGCTGCACGAGCCGAAGTCAGCGCGGCGCTGAACACCCTTGTCGCGGGTCTGCGCATCCGTTAAGCACAGGATCCCCAACCGGGCATAAAGCTCATTCGCTATGGAGGCACGCATGGAACAGACCGAGGACGGCAGCCTGGAGGCGATGGCGTTTGACGATGCCGTATCCGGCGATATCCGTGATCCCTATGCCGAGCTGGCAGAGCAACGGCGAAAAAATCCGATTCAGCGCATCGACATGCCTGGGCTGGCGGTCGACCAATCCGCGCCGATGTTCATCGTCTACCGGCACGAGGAGATTGTGCAGGTGCTACGCGACGGTGAGACGTACTCGTCATCAGCGGTCATCGCGGCCTTCGGCGAGGTCCTCGGGCAACGTGTGATGCTCGGTATGGATGAGCCGTATCATGGCCGGCTTCGCTCCCTAGTCTCAAAAGCGTTCTCCCAGAAGGCTTTGAAGCGCTGGGAAGACGAACTCGTGGTGGCGATCGGCAATGACCTGATCGACCGGTTCGTCGATCGCGGACGCGCCGATCTGGTGAAGGAATTTACTTTCGACTTCCCGACCCGAATCATCTCCGGCTTACTCGGCCTACCCGAGGAAGACTTCCACCAGTTTCAACGCTGGTCAATCGACGTCCTTAGTTTCATGGTGGCGCCCGAACGTGGACGTGCCTCGGCCGCGGCGCTCACCGAGTACGCGAAGCCCATCCTGGCAGCGCGCCGTCGAGAACCTTGTGAGGATCTGATCAGCAGCCTGGCGGCTGCAGAGATCGATGGCGAGCGCCTCACCGACGACGAGATTTTCTCGTTCATGCGGTTGCTCCTACCCGCGGGAATCGAGACGACATACCGCGCGCTGGGAAACATGCTTTTCGGGCTGTTATCCAATCCCAGCCAGCTCGAAATCTTGCGGGCGGATCGGTCGCTGATGCCGCAGGCGATCGAGGAGGCCGTGCGCTGGGAGGCGCCGCTGTTGGCCATCACCAGGGTGGCGACGCGGGACACCGAGTTGGGTGGTGTTCCGATTCCCGCTGGATCGCAACTGATGCCGATGCTCGGTGCCGCTAACCGGCAAGAGGATCGCTACGAAGAACCCGACATGTTCAACCTCTTGCGGCAAGCGCGCGCACACATTGGTTTTGGATCCGGCCCCCACGTGTGCCTCGGCATGCACCTAGCACGGCTGGAGATGCGGACGGCGGTAAATCTCTTGATGGACCGGTTGCCGAATCTGCGGCTGGACCCCGGCGGCCACGACCCGCACATCCGAGGGCAGATATTCCGCTCCCCGAACGCGTTGCCGGTCTTATTTGGCTGAGAGACGAAAGGTCCGTTCGACGATGAACCGAGCCTAGGGAGCAGTTAGTTGAGCAACACCAGAGCAGTCAGCCTGGCGGATTCGACCTTTTCACACCGCGTTCCGTACTACTACGAGGTGGGTGACGAGCGTGAAGTCTTTCTCGCCGCACACGCTGCGTGCCGCCCTGTTCTGATCAAGGGCCCGACAGGATGCGGCAAGACTCGCTTTGTGGAGGCGATGGCCGCTCAGCTCGGGATCGGTGTTCACACTGTTGCCTGCCATGAGGATCTGACTGCCGCCGACCTCGTCGGCAGGCATCTCTTACAGGGCTCCGAAACCGTCTGGGTCGATGGGCCTTTGACCCGGGCCGTGCGTGAGGGCGCAGTGGCATATCTCGACGAGATCGTGGAGGCACGGCAGGACGTGACCGTGGTGATCCATCCGTTGACCGACTACCGGCGAATTCTTCCGCTCGATCGATTGGGCCAACAACTAAAAGCACCAGACGGTTTCATGCTGGTGGTGTCCTACAACCCGGGCTATCAGAATGCAATCAAGGATCTGAAGGATTCCACTCGTCAGCGGATGGTAGGCATCAGTTTGGACTTTCCGCCGCCAGAGATCGAAACCGAGATAGTTCGGCACGAAACCACCCTCGACGGCACGTTGCTGGAGCAGTTGATCGCACTCGGGCAGGCCGTTCGATCCGTGGACGTGCCAGGCCTTCGTGAGGTCGCCTCGACCCGGACCTTGGTGAGCGCCGCTGATCTGATCGTCTCCGGTCTGGAACCAAGGGCGGCCTGCCGCGCAGCCATCGCAGAACCGCTGACCGATGATGTGTCGCTCACCGCGGCCTTGGTGCAACTCGTCGACAGTTTTATCCCCGCTCTCTCGTAGAGCAGCGTCGGCCATGCCTCTCGCGAGCACCCCCCATCGTGACCTCGAACTGGTCGCCGCGGTGGTGGCAGGTGAGTGGCTGGAGATCAGCGACAGCACATTGCCCACGCATACCACAGCCCGCCAGATCATTCTGTGTTCGAACACGGCGGAATCCGAGGTGCGCGCCTCGGTGCTAGCCCAGGCTGCACTCGCCGGAGCCGACAGCCTGCGGACCGCGTGGGCCGCGGGATTACGGCATCACGGTAGACGTAACCGGATCGCCGAGCGCTACGTCGCGCTTGAGGTACCGCGCGCGTTGCGTGACCGCTCAGCAAAATTGCCCGGGTTGGCCGACCTCGCGTCGTCGTTGGGCGCTGACTGGCCCTCATCGAGCAGCGCTCAGGAGTCCCTGCGGCGGGCCCGGGCCCGCGAGCTGCTGCCCGAGCCCCCGGTGTGGTTCGGTCGCCTGTCGCCGACCGTGCCCGCAAGAGAGGTCGCCGAAAACGCGCACCATGAGCTGGCGGCCAGCGAAACGGATGATGAGTTGGCGGCCCCGCACACTGCCGACGTCAACCCCGCGGCGGCGGAGCTGACGAAAATCATCGCCGAACTCGCGGCCGACATCGACGAGAACTGGCTGTTGCGCAAGCTGCGACGCAAGCGTCGCGGATCGGCGGGCTCGACGTCTCCGGAGTCGTCGCCGAAGGCGCGTTCTAGGGCGCGACGCCGTGCGGGTGATCCGGGGGCCACGGTGTGGCGCACAGCGAACAAGTCGCTGGAGCGCTCCCCACTGCCGGGGTGGTTGGCGGCAAGCGGACGCGGCAAATCGCGCCTGTATCCCGAGTTCGACATTGAGCGTCGGACGATGCGACCCGACCACTGCACCGTCTACGACATCGATGCGAAAGACGAGAGCACCTCAAGTACGTGGCCGCAGTTGGCCGATGCCGAGCTGCGGCGCCGGTTGGCGCGGGTGGTGCTGACTCCGGCCCCGAGCAGACGACGGCATGACGGCGACGAGGTCGACGTCGAGGCGGCACTCGACGCCAGAGCGAACTTCGTGGCGACGGGCCAGTTTGACGACCGGGTATGGATGGCGCCGCGTCCGCGCCGTCCGGGCCTTGCCGTCATGGTGCTCGTCGATATGTCGGGATCAGTGTCGTCGACGGCCTCAGGCATATCGACGCATCGACGGCAGGTCGAACTGGCAGAAGTGATTTCGGATGCCCTTTACGCGGTAGGCGCGCGGCTGGCATTATGCGGTTTCCGCTCGCAGGACCGGCGCAACGTTGAGTTAGTGCGCATCCTGCCGTTCGGCAGGCCCTGGGATGAGTCGGCGCGGCGTCGGCTACACGCTTGTGAACCTTGTGGTTTCACGAGACTAGGTGCCGTGGTACGGCGCTCGAGCGACATCATCGATGAGGATGGCGGCGCGGCGCGACGAGTCCTCATCCTGGTGTCTGACGGTGTCGCCTACGACAGTGCCTACGAGGGCGGTTACGCCGAAGCCGACACCCGGCGCGCATTGCGCGAGGCGAACACACGAGGGATCGCAACGTTGTGCGTCACTGTCGGAGCCGATACAAGTGAGGGTGCTCTCGACCGTGTCTTCGGGCCTGTGCCGCGCGTTCGAGCTCGCGCGATAGGCGATCTTCGCTTGCCCCTTGCCGGGATGATCCACAGCGCACTGATAAGCGCGAGCAGGGCGATGGGATGAGTCGGTCGGCCTCGCCCGGCCGTATCTGAAGCGCTTTAGCCGAACCCGGTTACACCCCGATCAGCTCCTTGAGGTTGCCGCCCATCACTCGTGCTGTGGTGGCCGCCGGGAGGCTCTCGAGTTCCTTGACGAAGTCCGCGGGCGCGGCCAATCCCTCGGGATGCGGGTAGTCCGACCCGAACATCACCCGATCCGCACCGAGAATGTCGATCAGGTGCGACATGTCCTCCTCGTGGAAGGGGTTCACCCACACGTGCCTGCGGAAGACATCCCCCGGGTGCTCGGTGAAATCGCGCGGCTTCTTGCGGTACACCCGATCGAACGCTTCCATCAGACGATTCGCCCACGACCCGCCGTTCTCGACCACGCCGATGCGCAGGCCCGGAAACCGCTCGAACACGCCGTGTGCGATAAACGCCGCCAGCGTGTCGAAGATATGGCGGCTCTCCTCGTAGATGAAGCCACGAAACTTCGTCAGCTGGAAGCCCTGGAACTCGTTGCCGTCCTCCCAGTCGGAGAGATAGCGGTCATAACCGGAGTCGGAGTTGTGCATCTGGACCGAGATACCCGATGACTCAACCAGCCTCCAGAAGTCGTCGAACTCGGGTAGCGCCGGCGAGCGGGACGTGCCGTCTTCCCTCGGTACCGGCGCCGGCCGGATCAGCACCGTCCTCGCCCCGTGTTCCAGGCACCACTCGAGTTCTGCGACGCCCTTAGCGGGATCGTTGAGCGAGATCGCCGGGACCGGGAAGATGCGGTCCTCGAAGTTGAACGTCCAGTCGTCAAGCAGCCAGCGGTTGAAGGCGTGGGTAACCGCGTGGGTGAGTTCGGCGTCGCCCTTGGTCCGTTCCTCGAGCATGCCCGCCGTGGTCGGGAACATCAGTGCGCCGTCAACCCCCTGGCGGTCCATCAACGCCAGGCGCAGGTCGGGACGCCGGAACTCGTCCGGACAGCGGATCGGCTCGGCAAGCTCCCGCAGAGTCTTACCCTCCGGGTTGATCCCGCGGTAGTAGTCGGCCCACGCGCCGGGAGTGGGGATCACCTCGTAGGTCGGGTTCGGAATTGTCTCGGTGATGACGCCGAGGATCTGCAGCTTTTTGCGACCGTTGACGTCGACGAACTGCAGTGCTTCGGAGTATTTCTCCGGCAGATAGCGCGTGTAGGCATCGATCGTCTCGTACATGTGGTTGTCGGCGTCCCAGACTTCCAATGTCTTGCTCACTTTCGCCTCCAACATGCGAGAGAATATGTGTTCTCAAACATAGCAAACAGCCGTATTCGTTCGTGGCCTGGCCTAGAGGTTCATGAAGTGGCCACCGTCGACACCGAGGGTCTGTCCGGTGATATAGCGCGCTGCGGGGCCGACCAAGAACGCGACGGCCGATCCGATATCGCGCTCGGGATCACCGATTCGTCCGAGCGGTACCCGCCGTGAAAGGCGCTGCTCCATCGCCGGTTCGGCTTCGATCGCGGCCGTCATCGCAGGCGAATAGGCAAGTGGTGAAACCACATTGACCGTGATCCCGTGGGGTGCCCACTCGCGGGCCAGGCTCTTGGCGAAACCGCGAAGAGCGCCCTTCATCGTCGCATATAGGGGAAGCGTCGCGCTGCCCTCGATACCGGCGGGTGACGTCATCACCAAGAAGGTGCCGCCGCGCGCCTTGAGCGCGTCGAACGCCGCGGCGGCGCAGTGTTGGGCGCCGCCGACGGACACCGAGTAGTGGTCGTCCCACAGCGAGCGGCTTACCTCCTGGAGCCGATGCGGTCGGCTGGAACTGTTGCTCGTCGCGTTGTGCACTACCGCGTCGAGACACCCGGTGACTGCCAGGGCGATGCGCACGGCGTCAGCGACCTGTTCGGGTACGGTCACGTCGCAGCGGGTCCACGTCGCGCGATGTCCTCGCGCGGCGATTTCGTCGGCGACGTTGCGCCCCGCCTCGGACCGGGAGGCGACGAGGACGTGCGCGCCCTCGGCCGCCAGGGCCATCGCGATACCCCGCCCGACGCCACCCCCTGCGCCGGTCACCAGCACGGTGTGGCCGTCGAGGCTCACGGCAGCATCACCGAGCCGCCGTCAACGATGACGGTTTGGCCGGCAAGGTGTTTGATGTCGCGTCGGAGGAGGAATCTCGCCGTCGCCACGATGGAGTGGATCAGCGTGCTGTCGTCCTGGAACGCCGGCGCGCTCAGATGTGCGTCGGAAATTGCCAGGGTGGGCGCGAAGATCCGCACGGGTGCGGCGACCATGTTGACCGCGATCCCCTCGGATCCCCATTGACGCGCAGCGGATTTGGCCATCGCTCGGATGCCTTCGATCGCGGTCGTGTAGCCCACCAGCCCGGCCGCGCCTGCCGTGCCGATCGTCGGCAGAATCAGGACGATCCGTCCCCCTTGTGCCGCCATCGATGAGTGTGCGGTCTGAAGCGCGACCAGTGCGTGCCACATCGTGTCGTCGGCGTCTGCGATTCGGTCGATGACGGTCACGCTGCCGACCTCGTCGACGAGCGCCCTCGACAGCGCTACGGCGGGACCGCCCACGACGATTGTGGTCACGCGCCGGCCAGCGCTGCCAGTTCGCGCTTGACAACCTTGCCGACATCGTTGCGTGGAAGCTGCTCGACGAACACCACGCGCACGGGTACGCGATAAGGCGTGAGGCGGTCGCGGCACCACGCAATCAATCCATCCTCGGACAGCTCGTCGTCGGTGCGCGCGACGAAGGCCCATGGAACTTCGCCGAGTCGCTCGTCGGGAATCCCCACCACCGCGGCCTCGCGGACACCGTCGGCGCTGAGCAGGACGTCCTCGACGGTCCCAGGAAACACCTTGAGCCCACCCCGGTTGATCATGTCCGACACCCGGCCGTCGAGCCACAGGAAGCCGTCGTCGTCGAACCAGCCGAGGTCACCGGTGTGGAACCAGCCGTCATCCGTGAGCCGGTCCAGGAATGCCGGATCGATCTTGCGGGCGGCGGTAGTGGGCGTGCGGACCAGCACCTCGTCGTCGGCGATCATCACGTGGATGCCGGGCAGGGGTCGGCCGACGGAGCCGAGTTTGGTCTCGCCCCACTCGCGGGCGTCGGCGGCCGACCAGCCCACCACCTCGCCCCCGAGCTCGGTCTGGCCGTAGGAGTTCAGCACGATCACACCGAATTTGTCCCGGAACCGGGCCGCCTGAACGGGCGACAGGGGAGCGGTGATGGACCGCACGATCTTGAGCGGCGACAGGTCCGTGACCGAATCGTCGTGCAGCACCATGGTTAGCGCCGCGGGCGGCAGCACTGTGGATCGCAGTTGGTGTCGCCGGACGAGGGCGGCGAAGTCGCTGGGGGAGAAACGGTCCATCAGAACAACGCCCGAGCCGGCCCGGAATGCGAACAGGACCTGATAGATGCCGGCCCACAGCGACAACGACAACGGCACCAGATTCGGCATGGGCGACCGCTTAGGCTTGTCCCCAGCGGGTTTCGCGCCACGGAGTTTCTCGAGTAGCCGATCGATCAGATCGAGCACCGTGCTGTGCCGGAGCGGCACCGGCTTCGGCGGGCCGGTGGTGCCCGACGTGAACTGCAGCAGCGCAACATCGTCATCATAGGACCGCGCATCGGCGACTTGCGTCGCGGAGGCGGCAATCGCCCACGCCAGCGCGTCGCCGGTGATGACCGGCAGGTGGAACGCCGAGAACCGTTGCGCAAGTGCGGGAGTAGTGATGACGGCAACGGGCTGCAACGTCTCCAACTGGGTCACGATCTCGGCGTCGGCCGCCCTGGGATTCAGCGGTGTGTACACGCCACGGGCACGCCACACGCCGAACAGCGCGGCGATGGTGGTCGGGTCGTTGGGCAGCATCGCGGCGACCACTTGTCCCGTCGTCAGTCCGCATTCGGCGAGCAGCGTGCCGAGCCGGTCAGCGCTGGCGGCCAGCTCGTCGCGTGACACCTCAGCGCCGAGCGTATGTACTGCGACTTCAGGCAGGCCGTCCAGCAGCTCCGCGAGGCTCACGAATCACCCTCTAGCGGAGCCCAGTTCGGAGTTCGCCTGTCCGCGAAGGCAAGCGGGCCTTCGTTTTGATCCGGATGCCCCCACATCGATGTCAGGTGCTTAGCCCCCTCACGGCAGGCATCCGTCAGGCCGTATTCGAGTGCGCCCCACAGCGCCCGCTTGGTGGCGCGCATCGCGGCGGGCGAGTTCTTGGCGATCTTTTCGCCCAGCTCCTGGGCGACCTCGCGCAGCTTTTCGGGCGGGTCGACGACCTGGCTGATCATGCCGAGCTGGTATGCACGCTGGGCGCTGAGCCGTTCATGGCTGCCCACCAGAGCCATCCGCAGTACGGCCTCGGCGGGCATCTTGCGCATCAGCGTGATGGTTTCGAGCGCGCTGACCTGACCGATCGATACGTGCGGATCCACGAAGCTGGCGTCCGATGACGCGATGACGACGTCGGCGTCGGCCACCCAGTGCAGCCCGCCGCCGGCGCACACCCCGTTGACGGCGGTGATGACCGGCTTGTCGACGTTGCAGTGCCACGCCGTCAGGTTCAGGTCCAGCGTGCGCATGGTCTCTTGGAACTGCAGCACGGCCTCGCCGTCGAGCTCCGCGACGTCGGCGCCCACCTGGAAGGCCCGCCCGTTACCGGTGTGCACGATGACCCGAACGTC
Source organism: Mycobacterium sp. IS-1264 (assembly GCF_001954195.1). GTDB lineage: Bacteria > Actinomycetota > Actinomycetes > Mycobacteriales > Mycobacteriaceae > Mycobacterium. The sequence goes on from NZ_MBES01000052.1 coordinate 273,503, forward strand.
GGGGTCAGCGTTCAACTGCGCCCACGCTTTGGGAAATTCCTCTCGCATCACCACGTCGTAGGCGTTGAGGCGGTCCGGCCGGTCGTTGATGATCCAGCCGACGGGCCCGCGTCGCTCAACGATCAGTCTCTGGTAGGTCATGAAACCTCCACCGCGTCCGGCAGCGGTTGCCATTGCGGCCGGCGCTTTTCGCGCCACGCCCTGGCGCCCTCGCTGTGGTCGGGGTGATTGCGCAGTCGCCAGATCTCGTCGGAGGCATCGGTGCGGGCCTGCGTCATTCCGACCTCCAGGGAGTGCCACAGTGCCTTCTTGGTGGCGCGCATCGCGGTCGGCGAATTCGTGGCGATCGCGGCGGCGAGCCGCCGGGCCGCCGTGCGCAGCTGATCGGCGGCTACCACCTCGGACAAGATGCCCAACTCGTAGGCGCGTTGCGCCGAGATGCGTTCGCCCTTGCCGCTCAACGCCATTCGGGTGATTGCCTCCATCGGGGACTTGCGAAGCAGGGTGATCGCCTCGTAGGCGACGGCTTGGCCGAGCGATACGTGCGGGTCGACGAAAGAGGCCTGCTCGGCGGCGATCACGATGTCGGCGTCGGCCACCAGGTGCAGTCCGCCGCCCGCGCAAACACCGTTGACCGCCGCGATCACCGGCTTCCACACCCCGCACTGCCACGACGAGATCTTCAGCTCGGCGTCCCGGGTCCGGCGTGAATGCCTGCGCATTGCCGCCTTGTCGCGCGCCACCTGCACCACATCCATTCCGGTGCAGAAGGCCTTGCCGTTGGCGGTGTTGACGATCACGCGGACGGTGGGGTCGGCCTCGAGGTCGGCCCAGGCGGATTCGAGCTCGTCGAGCATCAACGAGTCGAAGGCGTTGCCCGCGTCCGGCCTGTTCAGGATCAGCCAACCGACACCATCAGATTTCTCCACCACCAGGCGCTGATAGTTGTTCACGAGCGCGGAATTTCCTTCCAGGGCTTGCCCTTCCATGGGTCCGGTTCCTTGGGCAACCCGAGCACCCGCTCGCCCAGGATGTTCTTGTTGATGTCGGTGGTGCCGCCCTCGGTGCCGTTGGCGAGGCTGCGCATCATTCCGTGGACGTCCCGCGGGAGGGCGTCCGGATCGTCGGTGGCCGGCCAGGCGACCGCGTCGGTGCCCAGCAGATCCACCATGAGGTCCTGGATTTGCTGGTTCAGGGTGGCCTGGTGCACTTTGCCGATCGAGGACGCGGCTCCCGGCGACTGACCGGCCGAAAGTGCCGCGCGGACACGGTCATTGGTCCAGCCGCGGATCTGCTCCTGGGCCCACAACCGCATGACCTTGTTCCGGACGACCGGGTCGTGCCATCGGCCGGTCTCGCGCGCCAGAGCTATCAGGCGGTCGGCGCCGGAGCCGCCCAGGCGGCCCATGCCTCCCGACCCGGAACCCGAAACCATCTGCCGCTCACTGGACAACGTAGATGCGCTGACACGCCACCCGTCGTTGACATCGCCCACGCGGTGCGCGTCAGGGATCCGCGCATTGTCGATGAAGACCTCGTTGAACTCCGCCTCGCCGGTGATCTGGCGCAGAGGACGCACCTCGACGCCGACTTGATGCATATCGAGCAGGAAGTACGTAATGCCTTTGTGCTTGGGTGCCTCTGGGTCGGTTCTGGCGAGCAGGATCGCGAAGTCGGCCTCGTCGGCCCACGTGGTCCAGACCTTCTGGCCCGAGATCACCCACTCATCGCCGTCCCGGACGGCTCGCGTCGCCAACGAGGCGAGGTCGGACCCGGCGCCCGGCTCGCTGAAGAGCTGACACCACTTTTCCTCGTTGCGCACGATCGGCGGCAGGAAACGCAGCCGCTGCTCTTCGGTGCCGTGGCTGAACAACGCTGCGGCAGCGTTGTTCAGCCCCAACGGATTCAGCCGGGACAACCGCAGCGGACGCAGCACCTGATCGATCGCCCGGGCCACCTCGTTGCCGATTCCCAGACCGCCGTATTCGCGCGCCCAGGTCGGCACGACGAGGCCGGATGCGGCGAAGACCGGGTACCACTGCCGGTACTCCGCGGGACTCCGCACCTCCCGGAGGGCGGCGGGGCTGTCGGCGGCTGCTGTGCGCCAGGAGACCGGTACCTCGGCGTCGACCCATCGCTCGACGGCCGCGACGGCGTCTGCGGTGCTGGTGGCCTCGGTGATCGGCAGCGGTGTCATGGTCCTCTAGCGCCCTTGGAACTTCGCCTCGCGCTTGTCGCGGAATGCCGCCAAACCCTCTTTGAAATCCTCACTGCGGCTCGACAACTCGAGCGCCATCGCCTCGTTCTGCAGGTGACGGTCGAGGTCGAGCCCGTTGCCACTGTGCAGCAGCCACTTGGTGAGGCCCAGCGCCACTGTGGGTGCGTCGCCGAGGCCGGTGATCAGTTCGCTTGCGACCGCGTCCAATTCGTCGGCGGGGGCCGCGGCGTGAATGATTCCCCACTCGGCCGCGGTGGTTCCGGAGATCTCGTTGCCGAGCATCAAGAGTTGCCGGGTGCGGACCATGCCGATGACGCGGGGCAGCAGCCAGGCGGCGCCGCTGTCCGGCGTGAAACCGCGTGCCATGAAAGGTTCCCAGAACCGCGCGTCCTCGGCGGCGACGCAGAAGTCGGAAGCCAGTGCGATGTGGAATCCGAGGCCGGCGGCCCAGCCTCGCACCACGCACACGATGGGCACCTGCGTCTCGAGCATCAATGGGATGAGCCGGTTGGCCTTGTTCGGCAGCCTCCGCTGTGTGCTGCCCACCCGCGGCTTACGCTCCGAGCGACTGTTGTTGGCGATCAGGTCGGAGCCTGCGCAGAAGTCCGGTCCTTGGGCATCGACCCGGATGACACGCACGGACTCGTCGGTGCCGGCCGCGACCAAATGCGCGATCATCGCGTCGAGCATCACGTCGTTGACCGCGTTACGGCGCTCGGCACGGTCGAAGTTCAGGTGCAGGACCTGACCGTGTTGTTCGGCGCCGAGGCCGGGCACGCTGTCGTAACTCATGGCCTCAGCGCTCGGCGAACCCTGCCGACACCGCGGTCAGCAGGTCGGCGAGGTTGGTCGCGCCGCCCGGCGGATCAGGTAGCCGGACGGGGCCGCGTTCGCGGCTCGGCAACAGGATCGTGGCGTGTCCGGGAGCCGTGACCTGGCCACGGTGGTTCGTCGCCGCAAGTTCGAGGTCGACGGCGGGCCGGTCGCCCTCGGCGAGATATTTGCGTACCACTTTGCCGGTGATCGTGTGCAGGTCGCTGACGTAGTTGAAGAGCCGAAACTCGCAGTCGAGCTTCCACAGCCAGGCGTCGTCGCCCATCCAGTCCGTGCACAGGTGGATCAGCCAGGTCTCGCGCATGCGGCCGTAGTCGAAGGTGGTGGGGTTGCCCGCATTGCGGGCCGCGTCCGGTTCCCAGTGCACGCGCTGCTGCACATCGGGGACACCGTGTTCGTTGGGCGTGTAGAAACGGGGAATGCGTTGCCTGTTGCGCCACGCCAGCCGCAGGGGCCGTACGCCATACATCCCGGTGCCCATGCCGACGTGCCAGCAGACCATGTCGGTTACCGTCAGCGGGCCTTTGGTCAAGGGGCCGACGTCGTCGCCCTCATCGACGTCCTCCCACCATCGCGGTTCGGCGCCGCGCGGCGACTCGCGCGCGTATCTTTCGTCCAAATCGGCGATCTCGTCCGGCGTCCACGACTTCAGTTCGACGGTCTCGTACTTCTTGCGTCCGCGGGCCTTGCCGCGCTCGGTGCGGATCATGTTGCGGTACTGCGCACCCAGAATGAGGCCCTCGTCGTCGCGGAACACCTGCGCCGACCATTCGTGCACGGCGCGCTCGGCGAATTCGCTGCTCTTGTCCAGCGCCGCAACCAGAGCGTTGCGCCGGAAGACCCGATGATTCGCCCGCAGCGGCGCCCACCATTCCCGTCCGGAGGAGGCGTAGAAGGCGTGGACGCCGCGCAGCGGGTCGCCTTTGGTCAGCGCTCGGTCCTCGTCGGAGAGCGTGGTCACCTCGTCCTCACCGATCAGCGTGTCGCCCCCCACGAGCGCCGGCGGCGCGATGGACTCACCCCAGATGGATTTGGCGGCGTACTCCGGATCAGCCCACAGCGGGTTGGCGTCGCCGTAGCTCTCCGCCACGTGGCGGAAGCAGTCCTCGTTCGGGCGGTAGTAGTGCGGCGGCTGGGTGTGTGGAACGGCGATACCGATGGTAGAGCGCAACCGGGCCAGTCCCTCGTCGGTAATCTGACCCGTCGCCGGCATGGAAATTAAGATACCCGAAAAGCGGAAACGCCGTTAACGCAGGGATGAGTCAGATGAGTGAAGAACGATCAGGCATCGTGGTAGGCGTCACCGACGGCGGGGTGCAACGAATCACCATCGACCGCGCCGATGTCGGAAACTCGCTGTCGCCCTTGGCGCGTGACGCGCTCACGGAGGCATTCACGCGAGCGAACGACGATCCCGCGATCCGCGCCGTGCTGTTGGGCGCCACGGGTGACCGGCACTTCTGCACCGGCGCGGGCTTGGCGCCGCAGACGGGGGACGCAGTTGCACAATCGAAACCCGTCGCCGAGAAACGGCCCGGCGACATCGCTCGCATGCTCCAGCAGGGCTGGCAGCGGTTGGTGGCGTCGGTATTGGATTGCGACAAACCCGTGGTCGCCGCGGTCAAGGGCACCGCCGCGGGCGCCGGGGCCAGCCTGGTCCTGGCGTGCGACCTCGTCGTCATGTCAACGGAGGCAAAGCTTGTCGAGGCGTTCGTGCACCGCGGGATCCTGCCGGATTCGGGCGCCATTCACTTGCTGACCAGAATTGTGGGGCTGCGCAAGGCGACCGAACTGCTGATGCTCGGCGAGCCTGTCGACGCTGTCACCTGCGAAAGGCTCGGACTTGTCAACCGGGTGACCGCAGCCGACGAAACCGACGCCACGGCGGAAGAAATCGCTGGACGCCTCGCTGCTGGGCCGACCGTGATGCTGGCGCTCACCAAGCGGTTGTTGTCCGTTTCATCGGAGTCCGGGCGCGATCGCGCCTTCGAACAGGAAGCCTGGGCGCAGGAGGTGGTGTCGCGGACCGCTGACCTGCAAGAGGGCCTGCGGTCGTTCGCCGAGCGGCGCCCCCCACGGTTCCAGGGAATCTGAATGCTCAACCCTGCTCAACCCTGCTCAACCCGTTGGGGGCCACCGCGAATGGTAAACGCGGAGCTGTCGTCGATCTCGTCGATCGACGACGCCACCGACTCCGCAGTCAGCGACGTGTCCTCGATTCCCTTGGTGACACCGATGAACACCCGTGACACCTTGCCTGCGCCTACCGAGTAGATGTGCGCAGTGCGGTCGCAGCTGCGGTGTGCCAGGTAGATGACCACGGGCGTAACGAGTTCGGGGTCCATCTTCTTACCGGCCTCACCCATGATGTCCTCGGTCATTCGCGTGCGCGCGATGGGCGCAATGGCGTTGACGGCGATGCCGTTGCGGGCGCCCTCGATCGCAAGAACGTGCATCATGCCGACGAGACCCATTTTCGCCGCGCCATAGTTGGCCTGACCGAAGTTGCCGAAAAGGCCGGTGCCCGAGGTCGTCTGAACGATCCGGCCGTAATTCTGCTCCCGCATGACCGGCCACACCGCCCGCGTCACATTGAAGGCGCCGGACAGGTGCACGGCGATGACCGCATCCACCTGCTCGGCGGTCATGTTCTTGAACGCGGCGTCGCGCAGGATCCCGGCATTGTTGACCAGTACGTCGATCCGCCCGAAGGCATCGATCGCCGCCGCCGCGATCGCAGCACCGCCCTCCTCGGTGGCAACCGAGTCGCCGTTTGCGATCGCGGTGCCCCCCGCGGCTGTGATCTCGTCGACCACCGCTTGAGCCGCCGACGTCGACGCGCCGCTGCCGTCCACCGAACTGCCCAGGTCGTTCACCACGACACGCGCACCACGCCGGGCGAGCTCCAGGGCGTGGCAGCGGCCGAGTCCGCCGCCGGCTCCGGTAACGATGGCCACCTGGTTGTCGAAAGTCATTGACTGCATGGGTGAGAGGTTACATTTACCTAATCGAGAGCGAACATTTGCATCGGAGGACAAAGCCATGACCGGCCCGGCTGAGTTGTTACGACATGCGCGCCGGCGAGCCGAACGGGTGCGACCCGGGTACCGCGCGGCCGGATTCTGGTCGGCGGAACCGCTCGATGTGGTGAGATCCGCCGCGGCCCGACACGCCACCCGGCTGGCCGTGGCGGATCGCGACGCCGAACTGACCTACGCCGAACTGGACAGGCGGGTGGATGCGGCCGCTTTCGCGATGGCCGATTCCGGCGTGGTTGCGGGCAGCGCGATCGTGCTGGTGGTCGGCAACGACGTGGACTCGGTGGTGGCCGTTCACGCGGCGCTGCGAGTCGATGCGGTGGTGCTGCTCGTGCCGCGCAGCGCCGGGCCCAGGCAACTCGCCGACATCCTCATCCGCACCGGGGCGCGGTTCGGCGCGGCGCCGAACTGGACGGCGATCGACCAGCCGGAACTGTCCGTGGGTTGTCATTGGATCGAACTGGGTGACCGCGACCGAATTGACGCCGACCCGCCGCACCCCGCGCGGTCAGCGGACGAACCGTCCTTCGTGCTCTACACCTCAGGCACTACGTCTCGACCCAAGGGCGTGATCCATTCGCTGAGCACGTTGGCCAAGGCGTCGGCGAACTACATCACCGCAGCGGGCCTCGGGTCGGACGACCGGATCTTTCTGATCAGTCCGCTGGCGTCGGTCACCGGGGTGCTGCAAGCGCTGTTCATCGCTCCGATGCTCGCGATACCGGTGATTCTCGAGGATCGTTGGGATCGGTCGGCGACTTCCGCCTTGCTGACCAGCTCAGGCGCGACGTGGTACGGGGGCCCCGACCGGCTGCTGGCCCAAATGCTCGACGAGGCCGCAGCGCGCGGCGCTGACGTCGCGTTACGCGCGGTGTATCTGGGCGGCACGATGCTTGACCGGCGGATCGTCGAACGTGTCGAAGACGAATTCGGCATCGTCGTCATGCGCGCCTACGGATCCTCGGAGATCCCGGTCAGCACGTCGGGCCTGCGGACCGAATCCCGAGATGTGCGTCACGCGGACGACGGAGTGGCGCTCGGCGACGTCGATGTGCGGGTCGGATCCGTGGCCGAACCCACCGAGTGCTGCGTCAAGGGCCCGCACACTTTTCTCGGGTATACCGACGCCGCGGACGACGAGCACGGATTCGAGGGTGAATGGTTCCGCACCGGCGACGTGGCGGAGGTCATCGACGGGCGGGTGCGGATCATCGGTCGCCTCAAGGACATCGTGATTCGCAACGGGTTGAAGATTCCGGCCGCCGAAGTGGAGGAGGCCGTTTCGCGGATGGACGGAGTCCGCGAGTGTGCCGCCTACTCCGTCGCCGACGACACCACCGGTGAGCGACTGGCGATGGCGGTCGTGCTCGAAGCGGACGTCGAGATCTCGCTGGCCGAGGTCGCCCGGGCGCTCGTCGCGCAGGGTCTGCCGAAATACAAACTGCCCGAGGAGCTGGTGCTCTGGGACGAGCCGCTTCCCGTCAACGCGAACGGCAAGGTCGACCGCACCAAGCTCGACGCGCGATCGGCGGGGCGCCGGCGGCTCCTGGCCGACCGAGTTGCCACTACCCGGTAGCCGGATGGAAAACCGGGACTAGGAATCCGTCCTCGTCGTCGCGGAAGGCAAGGACCAATTCCATGTCCGCGCGCAGATCACTGACGCGGCAACGCTCCACGACCGTCATCAGCCGCGGTCCCTCCTCGAGATCCACCATTGCCAGCACGTAGGGCGTCCGCGCGTCAAAGGGTGCGCCATTCTGGTGAATGACGCTCCACGTGTAAAGACGCGCGCGTCCGGTGGCCGGCACCAACTCCACGTCCTCACTCCAGCAGAGTGGACAGAACGGCCGCGCGTACAACGACGTCCGAGCGCAGGAGCGGCAGGCGTTGACCATCAGCCTGCGGTCCTGCGTTGCCGACCACCATGCTTGGCCGTCGGCGTCGATCGTGGGCCGGTCTGGAGCCGTCACTACAGCCTCCCGAGAATCATCGTGGCGCTGTGGGTGAAGAAGCCGCCCATCGCGTGGACACACGCCAGGCGGGCCTCGCCGACCTGCCGCGGCCCGCATTCCCCCCGCAACTGCCGCACCGCCTCGACCATGAGGAACATTCCCCGCATACCGGGGTGACACGAGGCCAGGCCGCCGCCGTCCGTGTTGGTCGGGAGCGCCCCACCCGGGCGAAGCGCACCGGACCCGATGAAGGGCCCGCCTTCGCCCTTGGCGCAGAAGCCAAGGTCCTCCACGGTCAGCAACACGGTGGACGTGAAGGAGTCGTACAGCTGGCACACGTCGATGTCAGCCGGGCTGATGCCCGCCCGCGCGAAGGCTCGCGGGCCCGAGCGCGCGGCGGCCGACGTCGTGAAATCGGCCCATTCGCTCATGCTGACGTGTGAGGTCGCGTCGGCGGCCCCGAGAATCCAAATCGGGTCCTTCGCACAATCCTTGGCCACGCGCTCGCTGGCGAGCACGACAGCGCCGCCGCCGTCGGTGCGCAGGCACACATGCTTGGTGGTGAACGGGTCGGCCAGCATCGGTGCGGCAGCAACGTCGGCCACGGTGATGCGGTCGCGCTCAAATGCGTTCTCGTTCATGGCCGCCCATTCATGGGCGGCGACGGCGACCTCAGCCAGTTGGTCGACGGTGGTGCCGAATTCGATCATGTGACGCCTGGCCACCATGGCGTATTTGGCGATCAATGTCGCGCCATAGGGCGCCTCGTACTGCAGTGCGCCACCGGTGCCCATCGCCGCAGCGGACTGGCGCACCCGGCGCTTGACGTCGGAGCGGGCGGTGGAGCCGTACGTCAACAGTGCGACCTCGATTTCCCCAGCCGCGATCGCGGCGGCGGCGTGAGCGGCCATCACTTCCCACGACGATCCGCCGACGTTGGTCGCATCGACCCAGTCGGGCCGCAGGCCCAGGTATTCGCTGACCTCCACCGGCGGAAGCAACGTCCCGTGCCCCCCGAAACCATCGATGTCCTCCTTCGTCAGGCCGGCATCGGCGACCGCCCGCCGCGACGACTGGGCCATCAGCGCCATCGCGGTCTTATCGGGAACTCGGCCGCAGTCGGACAGGGCAGCACCCACGATGGCGACGCGGTTCGACGGCATAGCTCATGGTTATCACATCGCCCCCGGGACTGATAATGGCCGTTCACGTAATCATGGAAACCATATTCTCGGTCCGCTACGGTGAGCCTATGACTCCGACGCTGCGGATCTCGTTGCGAGGAGAAGGGCTGGTGCTGTGCCTGGCGCTGCTCAACTCACGTACCCCGGACGTTCCCGCGGTCGCGGCAGCGTGCGGGTACGACGCCGTTTACGTGGATCTCGAGCACACGCCGACGTCTCTAGAGACGGCGCAGATGCTCTGTGTGAGCGCACTCGGGGCGGGAATTTCCGGTCTTGTGCGGGTCCCCTCCCACGATCCCAGCGTCATAGCGCGGGTATTGGATGCAGGGGCGGTAGGAGTCATTGTGCCGCACATCAATTCGCGAGAAGAGGCGGAAGCTGTCGTCACGGCCGCGCGTTTTCCGCCGATCGGCCATCGGTCCATTTCGGGTCCCAACGCAGTCAGTGGATACCAAGCGCGAACAGCGCCGCAATTGGTGGAGCTGCTCGAACAACGCACGGTTGTGGCTGTGATGATCGAAACCCCGGAGGCCGTCGAAGCCGCCGAGTCCATCGCCTCGCTCGACGGCATCGACATGATCCTTGTGGGACCAAGCGACCTGACCGCCGAAATGGGCATCCACGGCCAGTATGAGAATTATCATTTCCAAAGTGCAGTAGAATCTGTGGCGGCGGCTTGTCGTAGTCACGGCGTGGCGCTCGGTATGGCCGGAATAAAGTCCCTTGAGCTGCTGAATCGGTTCGTCGGACTGGGATTGCGATTCATCTCGGCGGGAACTGATGTCGGGATGATGACCGAGGCGGCCACAAGCCGTGCGCAAGCACTCCGCGGGCTGGTGAGTCACCCTGTGAAGCGATTTGACGAATGACACCGACAGCAGAAAAGCGAAGCCGAGACATCAGGAGGACCGGATGCCGACAGCCATCTACACCGAACCCGTCACCGATTCGATGGCGTGGACAGGCGCCGACTTCACGAGCAAGGAAGACTTCGCGTTCGACCTGTCGGCCCGCAATGTGGCTGCGCTGGAATCGATCCTGGCCAAGACCGCCAACAAGGACCGTGACGACATCACGCCCGAGGATGCCCGGCACCCCGATCTCGACGACGATCTGGCGCGGCTTTACCGGGAGCTGATGTTCGGCAGGGGCCTGGCATGCGTACGCGGCTTCCCCGTCGAACAGCACTCGATCGAGGACCTCGAACGTATCTACTGGGCGTTCTGCACCCACCTCGGATATCTTGTGTCGAACAACTCCTTCGGGCACCGGATGGTGCGCGTCCAGGAGGAGATCCTGCCCGGCGGCGTGCAACCCGCGCGCGGAACGAAATCCCGCGCAGAACTGGCAATGCACAACGACGCCGCCGACATCCTGTCGCTGTTGTGTGTGTATCCGGCCGCTGAGGGTGGGGAAAGCCAGTTCTCCAGCGGGCCCGCTGCGCACAATCGGGTTCTCGCCGAACGTCCGGATCTGCTCGAGGTGCTCTACCGAGGCTTCCCGCATCATCGGCGCAGTGAACAGCCCGACGACCAGCCGGACGTCACACCCTACGATGTCCCCGTCTTCTCCCAGATCGACGGACGGATCTGCATCAACTTCACCTACAGCAGCATCCTGCCCGCCATGCACGCGCTCGGCCGGGAATTCACACCCGAGGAGACCGAAGCGGTGGATCTGCTGCGCAACATCCTGGTCGAGCAGCAGGTCGAGTTCCGGCTGGAATCCGGTGAGGCCGCGGTAGCCAATAACTTCGCGATGTGCCATTCGCGATCGGATTTCGTCAGCAGCAATGACCCGAAGAAGGCGCGCTGCTTCCTGCGGGCGTGGATGGAGGTGCCGCGGGAAGATCGGCGGTTGCCGATCGGCAGGGAGTACTTCCACATGGAGAACAAGGATCTGCGGCTGGGGTACGACGTCGTCGAGGGCCGAGACGGAACCATCGCCCGGAACGACTATAAGAATGTCAACGCGGAACTGGCCGAGATGTTCAAGGCGGCTCAGGCGAAACCCAGAGTCAAGAACACGTGAGCGTTCGTCCGCGTCTGGTCTATGAGCGGTGGACAGATTCGGTCGCCGGAGACATCCTCGAGGCCGGTGATATCGATCTGGTCAAGCTCGATCTGAACGCGGTCGACGAGAAAAGTTGGGCCGCACTGGAATCCGCGCACGGATACCAGGTCGCCACCCGGACCGACGTGGCTGGATACGCCGATGGTGCACAGTGGCTCGCAGGGCCGGTGTTGGTAAGGCGTTGTGAGAAGCTGCTCGCCGTGTGCTCGGCCGGCGCCGGGTATGACGTCATCGACGTCGATGCGTGCACGCGGGCCGGAATCGCGGTGTGCAACAACTCCGGCCCCGGCGCGGAGGCGGTCGCCGAGCATGCTCTGGGTTTCATGCTCGACCTGGCCAAGAAGATCACGGCCGCCGACCGGATGCTGCGGGGTGGTCCGCTCCGCGACCGGTTGGTCCTACGGGGGAGCCAACTGCTGGGGAAGACGCTCGGCGTCATTGGGCTCGGGGCCATCGGGGGCCGCCTCGTTGAGTTGTGCGCGCCGTTCGGCATGAAGGTCCTGGTCTTCGACCCCTACGTCGACGAAGCCAGCGCGCAAGCGCGCGGGGTCCAAATCGTCCCACTTGCCGAACTTCTCGAGCACTCCGACTTCGTGCAGGTGACCTGCCCGTTGACCAGTGAGACTAAGGGGCTCATCGGCAAGCCCCAGTTCGCGGCGATGAAGCCGACGGCATTCTTCATCACGACAGCGCGCGGACCCGTGCACGACGAGGCGGCGCTGCTCGATGCGCTCGTCAGTGGGGGCATCGCGGGCGCGGGCCTCGATGTGTTTCACGAAGAGCCGCCGCGCACGGACAATCCCCTCTTGCATCTCGAGAACGTCGTCGCCACACCGCACACCGCGGGCATCACCGTCGAGGCCGCCCGCGACATCGCCGTCGCCACGGCCACCCAATGGCAAACCATCTTCAGTGGCGGAATGCCGCCGCGCCTGCTCAATCCCGACGTCTGGCCGCACTACTGCGACAGGTTCCACGACACTTTCGGCTTTCGCCCCAGCGCCACAACGGTTTTGGAGAGTGAGGGCCACACGAGGTGACACGGTATGAAACGATCGAGGTCGAGGTTCGGGGTCGCACCGCATGCGTGACCCTCAACCGTCCCGACGTGCTCAACGCGATCAATGACGAGATGATCGCCGAATTGGGCATGGCCTACGAAGAAATCGAGGGATCGCAAGACATCTGGACGGTGATCGTCACCGGTGCCGGCCGGGCATTGTGCGTCGGAGCGGACGTCAACAAGGCTGCCGACCACGACATGGAGAACGCGGCGGGAATCGACAACCAGGGCGCACCGATCCTGAGCTCCATGCGCCAGTGGGATGCACCGCAGGAGGCGACGCCGCCGTGGCTACAGATGACCAAGCCGATCATCTGCGCGGTCAACGGCATCGCTTGCGGTGCGGGGATGGACCTGGTGACAACGGCCGACATCACCATCGCGTCGGAGCGCGCGACGTTGATGGACCCTCATGTCAGCATCGGCGTGACCTCTGGGCGCGAAGGGGTCAGGCTCGCTCGGATCCTGCCGCTGCCCGTGGCGATGCGTCTGATCTTGATGGGCAAGCACGAACAACTCGACGCGCAGCGCGCCTACGACCTGGGTGTCTTCACCGAGGTCGTCGCGCACGACTCATTGATGCCCCGGGCGTGGGAAATCGCGGACATCGTGAATTCCAATGCGCCCCTGGCGGTCCGGGGATCCCGGATGGCCGTGCGCAAGGGTCTGACGCTGCCGATATACGAGGCGGAACTGCTCGCCGAGAACTACCGCATGAAGGTCGCCCTGACCAAGGATGCCATTGAGGGACCCCGTGCCTTCTTGGAGAAGCGCAAGCCGGAGTGGAAGGCACGGTAGCGCTACGTGAGGCCGAAGAACCTTTTCGCGTTGGTGGACAAGACCTTACGCTTGGTCTCCTCGTCCAAGCCTTCCGTCGCCTTATTGGCCACTTCGAGGCTTCGGGGCCAGTTGGTGTCGTTGTGCGGGTAATCCGTCTCGAACATGAGCTGGTCGGGCCCGACGAGATCGAGGATGCGGAAGGCGACCGGGTCGCCGAAGGTGGAGAAGTAAACGCGCCCAGGCACCTGGCTGCTTGGCGGTTCCGTCAGCAGCGGATGGATACCGCCCCATGCCCGACGGTCCTCCCACACCTCGTCGACTCGTTGCAGGTAGTAGGGGATCCAGCCGGCCTGTGCCTCGGCGAACGCGAGCTTGAGGTTGGGAAACTGAACGAGCTTGCCGGAGAACAGCCAATCGACCAGGGCGATGGTGCAATTGACCGCCATCAGTGCGCTGGTGACAACGTGCGGCGAATCCGGAGAGGACTTTGTCAGCGAAGAGCTCGAGCCGATGTGCAGCATGATGCCGACCTGGTTTCGCTCGCAGGCAGCGAAGAACGGGTCCCAGTAGCCGCTATGGATCGACGGCAGGTCGAGACGAGAGGGCAGCTCGGAGAAGCACACGGCGCGCATGCCCTTGGCGGCGACTCTTTCGACCTCTTTCGCGGCGAGTTCGACGTCCCAGAGCGGGATGATGCCCAGCGGAATCAGCCGGCCGTTCGAGCTGCCTCCCCACTCGTCGATCTGGAAGTCGTTGTAGGCCTCGACACAGAGCCTGGCGAGCTCCTTGTCCTTGCCGTACAGGAATCGTTGACCGCAGAAGCGGACAAGGGTGTTGGGGAAACATGCCGAGGCCTCGATGCCGGCGATGTCCATGTCGGCGAGCCGGTCCGCCGGACGGTAACAGCCCGGGCGCATTTCGTCGTACGTGATCGGATCGGTGGTGAGCTCGTCGAGGTCGTAGCCGGCAGCCGCGCTGATGAGCGGGATCGGGATGACTGCATCCTCGTAGCGCCAAATGTCCGCATCGCGGCCCCCGTCGTCCTCGACGAAGGCGACATCGGAAGTCACGCTCGGATCCATGCGCCCACGGGTGCGAACGATTCGCGGCCCGATGTCCCGGTAGCGCTCGGGCAGGCGGCTGGTCCACAGATCGGCCGGCTCCACCAAGTGGTCATCCGGCGAGACGATTAGGATGTCTGCACTCAACGCTGCGCTCCTTCGACCATGGCCTGCGGCTTCCGTTTGCGGCACACTGATTCGGAAAAGAGAATCACCGTTTCCACGGTACCGCATCATTCTGCTCCGAGATACCCGGGCATCCCCGGTAACCTGTGCACCGCCCGCGACGATCTGAAATACAAATGCGCCCTTGGGATGCCGAGTGCCGACCCGGATCCCCTCGAGGCGCCCCAAGTCGTCACGGAAGCTGCTCTGCCGAACGCTGGGACTGCCGGCTGGCGCGGCAAGAGGACTGAAAATTTGCACTTGCGCAGAGTGACAATCAACATACACGCGTACGTAGACTGTCCACATGATTGATGTTGCTCGCGTATGCTTTAAGCACTATGTCTGCAAAGAGGCCCGCCGGCACCGAATCCAAAGCCGGCCTGGAATTGGTTGAATCCGAGGCCGAGCTGCCCGGCACATGGCAGCAGCGCACGATCGAGCGGCGCCTGAGCAGTGCGAGAGCGCGCGCTCTCGCCCGCAGTTCGCGGTTCCTGGCCACCGCGCTGGAATTGGTGGAAGAGTCGGGCAAGGCCGACTTCACCATCCAGACGCTCATCGATAGGTCGAATCTGAGCCTGCGGGCGTTCTACCAACACTTCGCCGGCAAAGAAGAACTGTTGTTGGCGCTTTACGAGAACGTCACGAGTCAGTTCACCGAGAACATCCGGCAGGAAGTCGCTGCGGCCGACGGCCCTATGGAGCAACTCGAGGCCTTCTGCCGCGGTGTGCTGTCCCGCGCGGAGTCGTCCGAAGCGGTCGGCGGCCGAGTCATGACGATCTACAATCTGAGCCTGGAGATCGAGCGGCCGGACGCGTTCGCCAAGGTGTGGGAGCCTCATCTGAAGCTGCTGACAAAGATCATCACGTCGTGCGCCCGGGCGGGACTGGTCCGCACGGACATGACCCCAGCCCAGCTGACCACGTTGCTGAACACCACGCTCACCGCACTGGCGCAGATTGGGGTTTTCCACCTGGGCGGCAAGAGTTCCAGGCTGACTGAAGATCAATTGTGGGCGTGGTGCAAGCAGGCGGTCACACCGCCTGCTGCCGAAATCAAGGCCAGGCCGGCCCGCAAGGCGGCGCCGAGGGCGACGTCGAGCCGCCGGGCAAAGAAGCTAACGGGGTAGGCCGAGCCCACGCTGCGCGATGATGGTGCGGTGGACTTCGCTGGTGCCCGCATAGATCGTGGTGCCCAACGAGAAGCGGAGTGAGTGTTCGAACCGCCCACGTTCGGGTGCCGTCGGCTCGAGATAGCTGCGTAAGGCGTCCGCGCCGACGAGTTCGACCACATCCTGGCTGGCGCGTTCGAGCGCCTCGGTGCTGAACAGCTTGGACATCGATCCCTCGGCCACCGGTATGTCGCCCTGTTCGAGCATCCACACACACCGCCGCTGCAACAGCATCGACACCTCGGTTTCGATTGCGATTCGAGCGAGCCGGCGCCGGACGTCGGCATTCACGATGGAGCGTGAGTCATCGTGGGACACGGTCTCGGCGGCCCAGTGTTCGGCATGGTCCAACAGCCTGATCAGGTGTGGCCCCCAACCGGATGCGTGCTCATCGCGCAGGGACAGCCCAAGCACCGCCCAGCCCCCGTCGACTTCGCCGATTCGCCACTCATCGCCGACGCGGACGTCGCCGTAGAAGGTGATGTTGGTGCGCTCGCCGGAAAGCGTCCACACGGCTTGTGCCTCATAGCCTTCGGAGTCACACGGGACCAGGAACATCGTCAGGCCCTTATGTTTTGGCTTTTCGGGGCTCGTGCGTGCAAGCAGGAACACGAAGTCCGCAATGTGACCGTTCGTGGTGAACATCTTGGAGCCGTTGATCACCCAGTCTGCGTCTTCTCCCGGGCCATCGCGAACGGCCTTGGTGGCAGCCGCCGCGACGTCCGACCCGCATTCCGGCTCGGTGAAGCCTAGAGCGATGGTGATGTCGCCGCTGATCGCGCCGGCCAGGATGCGTTCCTTCAACGCCGGGGTGCCGATCTCTCGGATGATCGAAGCCACCATCCTTGTCGTTTCGGAGAGGTACACGGGCGCGTCAAACCGCATGAGCTCCTCTTTGACGACCTGCTCGTCCCATGCGCCGCGGCCCTGCCCGCCGAGCTCCGCCGGCCAGCCAGGCGCGAAGTAGCCCTTTTCGACCAGCCCCTTGGCGAACTCGTCGTCGTGCGCGACGCCGCTGCGGTAGATGCGTTCCTCGAATTCGGGAGTCAGCACGTCCTGAAGGTGGGCTCGCACCGCGTCGCGGTAGGTGGCAGTGTCCGCATCGAGCTGAAAATGCATCTGTGCAAGCCAATCTGTCGTCAGGCGCGCGAGTGGTTGAGCGATCGATAATGCTACTCTCAAATCTGAGAGTATCCATATCCGCATTGGGATCGAGGATCGTGGACCTGAGTTTGACGAGCGAACAGAGACAGTTGGTGGAATCGTTCGCCGCACTGTTTGCGCGTGAGTCGAACTCCGAGCGTGTCCGGGCTGCTGAGCCGTCGGGTTTTGACCCCAAGCTGTGGAAGGCACTGCTGGAGACGGGCACGGTACAGATGGCGGCAGACGAGTCGGCCGGCGGATGGGGTGCATCGGAACTCGAACTCGCCCTGATCGCCGAGCAGTTCGGCCGCGCGATCGGCTCCGCTCCGGTCATCGAAGCGCTCGTCGCCGCGCGAGTACTGGCCAAGTCCGGACAGGCTGGCGCAAGGCTGCTGGGCACTCTTCTCGCGGGCGATCAGCTCGTCACGTTCGCGCCCCGCGCCGCGCGCGGTGGGAAGCTGGGACTGGTGCCTGCCGGTGCCGTCGCCGACCACGTCATCGCCCTCGCTGAGGGACTGCTGCTGGCGGTGCCGATTGGCAACAATCGCAGTGCGGTGAAAAATCTTGCATCAATGCCGTTGGCGGACATCACGATTGGTGATGAGTTCGTCGTGCTCGCCGACGGAGGGCGGGCGAGTGCGCTCTTCTCCGAAGCGCTCGACGTATGGCTTGCGCTGAGCGCTGTGGCATTGGCGGGTGCGGCCAAGAAGGCCATCGAGATCGGCGTCGAGTATGCCAAACAACGACGTGCCTTCGGAACCGCCATCGGCGCTTTCCAGGCAGTGTCCCACCCACTGGCCGACAGTGCCACGGCTGCGGACGGGGCGCGCCTGCTCGGGCTGAAAGCAGCCTGCGCATTCAGCGACGAGCCCGGTCGCGTCCGCGAACTGGCCGCCATGTCCTTCGCGTTCGCCTACGAGACGGCGCGCGACGCAACGCGGCGCAGCCTGCATATCCACGGCGGATACGGATTTGGTATGGAAGGCGACATCCAGTTGTACTACCGCCGGATCCGGGGCTGGGCAATGGTATTCGGCGATCCCGCGGCGGCATTGGACCGCGTAGCCGACGCACGCTACGGGGCCGCCAGCTGAACCGGAGCCTGTGTCGAGCCACAGTCACGCCGACCCTGACGACTGTGACCCCGCTTTCTGACGCGGACCATCGAGGCAGGCCGTCAGAGGAAGCGATCGGTCACGCGTCGGACCGGACCTTGTCCTTGACCGCCAGGACAACCGGGGGAGCGGTCCGCCAATTCGGCACGCCCTGCTTCTCGCCCGCGGTGGGAACCTTGTCCTCTCGAATCTGCGCCCAGTGCGAGTGGTTGAGTTGATGCAACGCGAAACACGATTGCAGCGCGTTGTAAAAACCCATGTTGTCAACGGACTGGTTCACCGACTCCTTGATCAGCAGGGCCGCCATGGTCGGCACCTTTGCGATGCGCCGCGCCAGCTCAAGCGTGCGCTCGGCGAGTTCGCCACGCTTGAAGATCTTGCTGACCATGCCAAGTCGGTAGGCCTCCTCGATCGTGATCGCGTCGCCGGTGAGCATGAGCTCCTTGGTGCGCCGCGGCCCGAACTCCCAGGGATGGCCGAAATACTCCATCCCGCACATTCCCAGCCGCGTTCCCACCACGTCGGCGAAGCGCACCTCTTCGCTTCCGACGATGAGATCACACGCCCAAATCAACATCAGACCTGCCGAGAACACGTCACCGTGCACCTGGGCGATGGTGATCTTGCGCAGGTTGCGCCACCGCAGGTTGGTTTGGAAGAAGTAGTGCCACTCCTGCAGCATGGTCCTCTCGGCGCCGTCGCGGGTCCCGCCGTTGATCGTCACGGTCGGGTGTTGGCCCGGGCCCGAGCTGAACTCGGCGCGCGCCTGCTTGGAACCGATATCGTGACCCGACGAGAACATCGGGCCCTCGCCCGCGAGGATGACAACGCGGACGGTGTCATCGGCCTCGGCGCGGGCAAACGCGTGATCGAGTTCGACAAGCATGCCGCGATTCTGGGCGTTGCGCTGATCGGGACGGTTCAGCGAAATACGCGCGATCCTCCCGTCGTCGAGCGTTTCCCACTTCAAGAATTCGTAATCGCTCACCGTTGCCCTCCAGTCTCTCGTCTGCATCGTGGTAATGGTGTTATCTCAATATGAGAAGCTATATTCTCACGGTCGGTCGGCGAAGACCGGAAGGGGTGCAGATGGCAGACGGCCAACGCAAGCCGCGAGTGATTCTGTGGGGTCCGGGCCAGGTCGGCGTCGGCGCGTTGCGTGCCCTCATCGCGCACCCGGGCTTGGAACTTGCCGGCGTGGTGGTCCACAGCGAGGCCAAGGCCGGTAGGGACGCCGGCGACCTGTGTGGAATGCCCGCAACCGGCGTCATCGCCACCCGGGATATCGGTGCCGCGCTGTCGGTGGATGCCGACGTGGTGGCCTACTTCGCGACGGGTGACTATCGCTACCACGAAGCGGCGCAGGACATCGCGCGCTGCCTGCGCGCAGGTAAGCATGTGGTGTGTACCTCGCTGGTGCCGATGTGCTACCCGCCCGCGGCCGACAAGGAAACGGTGCAACTGCTCGCGGCGGCGTGCGCGGAGGGCGGCACCAGCTTCTTCAATAGTGGTGTCGACCCCGGTTGGGCGAACGACGTGATCGCGCTGACGATGACAGGGTTCAGCAGTCGTGTCGACAGCATCACCATGCTCGAGATACTCGACTACGGCCCGATCAATCAACCCGACATCATGTTCGACTTCATGGGCTTCGGACACCGGCCGGACCATCCGGCGCCGCTATTCGACCCCGAACGCCTTGCGGCGTTGTGGGCACCCATCGTCCACCTCGTTGCCGACGGGGTCGGACTTCCGCTCGACCGAGTCGACACTTCCATCGACAAATGGCTTGCCGTGCGGCGGTACGAGGTTGCGTCGGGCTGGATCGAGCCTGGCACGGTGGGGGGTATGCGGTTCAGGCTCGTCGGCATCGTGGGCGGCGAGGAACGCGTGGTGCTGGAACACGTCACCCGCATGGGAGAAGGTTCCGCGCCGGATTGGCCGCGGCATCCGTCACCATATGGTGGCTACCGGGTCATCGTCGAGGGGCTGCCCACCTACTCCGTCGACATAGAGATGCACGGTCGCGGGAACAACATGCGCGGCCTGACCTACGCGACCGTCATGCGCGAACTCAACGCGATTCCCGCGGTAATGGCTGCGCCACCTGGATTGTTGTCGACGTTGGACCTACCCCTGGTAACCGGCCCGGTGCGCGGTGGGGCATGGCGGGGCGTCCTACCCACGACGGCGGCGCCGTGAGCGGGCAGCTGGTCCCGCGGACATCAGCGGACCTGTGGGAGGTCATGCGAACCGCGTCTGCCGTGCGGCGCTATCGCGACGAACCTGTCTCGGACGAGGCCATCGACACGTGCCTGCGCGCGGCGAGTTGGGCTCCGTCCGGGGGCAATCAGCAGCCGTGGAAGTTCGTCGTCCTGAGATCGAATGGCCTGCGCGACGTGGTCACAGCCGCAGCCCACCAGACATGGGACGTGATGACCGACTTCTATCGGTTTTCGATGCCGCAGGACGGGGCTGATGACCCCAAATCGCGCGTCTTGCGAACGATGGCTGAGCACATGCGCGTCGGTGGCGCGGCGCCCGTGCTGGTGCTGTTCTGTGTCCAGCCGCAGCGAGGGACCACCGAACTGCAGCAAGGGGGTTCGATCTTTCCCGCCGTGCAGAACTTCCTGCTGGCGGCCCGCGCTCAGGGGCTTGGTGCGGCGATCACCCTGTGGCACGGGTCTTGCGAGGACCAGCTGCGGCCAATGATTGGAATTCCTGACGACTGGAAGATCGCAACCCTGCTTACGGTGGGCTGGCCCAAGGGTGGGCACCACGCGGTGCGGCGCAAGCCGCTTGATGCGGTGGCGGCGATCGACCGTTGGGATCAGCCGTGGCCGCCGACAACCGCATGACGGTACGCCGGGTCCGGTAATTGGGGCGGTCCGCGGCGTTGAGACACGCCGGGCGACATGCCTCTCGGCAGAGCGGTACGCACAGGCCAAAAGCGCATAATGGAGAGTGCGCCAGTGTCGCGGCGAGCGGAGCCTTTCGTGCAGCTGGTTTGCTGACCTGACCCGTCACGCGGCCCTGAGCTAGGGAGGCGTTGTGGCGGATATGTCTCGGATGCCGATGACCGTCGACCTCGAGCCGGTGCAACTGCTCGCCGCGGACGGCACACCGACGGCCGAACGCCGATACAGTCGCGACCTTCCCGCCGAGACACTGTGCTGGCTCTACGAGACGATGGTGGTCACCCGGGAGCTGGACACCGAATTCGTCAACCTGAAGCGCCAAGGCCAGTTGGCGTTGTTCGCATCGTGCCGTGGCCAGGAAGCCGCCCAGGTCGGCGCGGCGGCCTGCCTGCGCAAAACCGACTGGCTGTTTCCCCAGTATCGCGAGTTGGGCGCGTTCCTGGCGCGCGGCATCCCGCCCGGACACGTCGGGGCCGCATGGCGCGGAACCTGGCACGGCGGGCTGGAATTCACCAAGAAATGCTGTGCCCCGATGTCGATTCCGATCGGTACCCAGACGCTGCACGCCGTCGGGGCGGCGATGGCCGCACAACGCCTGGGCGAAGACTCGGTGACGGTGGCTTTTCTCGGCGACGGCGCCACCAGCGAGGGCGACGTGCACGAGGCGCTCAACTTCGCTGCGGTGTTCACCACGCCGTGCGTCTTTTATGTGCAGAACAACCAGTGGGCGATCTCGGTGCCTGTCTCCAGACAGACCGCCGCACCTTCGATCGCGCACAAGGCGATTGGCTATGGGATGCCCGGTATCCGGGTGGACGGCAACGATGTGCTGGCGTGCTACGCGGTCATGACCGAAGCCGCCGCCCGCGCCCGGGCCGGGGCCGGCCCGACGTTGATCGAGGCCGTCACCTACCGGCTTGGCCCGCACACCACCTCCGATGATCCGAGCCGGTACCGGACGCAGGAAGAAGTCGACCGGTGGGAGGCGTTGGACCCGATTCCGCGCTACCGCACGTACTTGCAGGGCCAGGGGCTGTGGTCGGAACGCCTGGAAGACCGCGTCGCCGCCCGGTCGAAGCGAATGCGGGCCGAACTGCGCGACGCGGTGTTCGACGCGCCCGACATCGACATCGACGAAGTCTTCACCACCGTCTACGCCGAGATCACGCCGGGACTGCAGGCGCAGCGCCAGCAGCTGCGCGCCGAATTGGGGAGGCTCGCATGACCCAGCTCGCCGACCGTCCGGCCGGTCCCGATGAAGCGTTGACGGCGACCGTCGACGAGGTCGCGCTGGGCGCACAACAGCTGACCATGGTGCAGGCGCTCAACCGCGCGCTGCACGACGCGATGGCCGCGGACGATCGGGTCCTGGTGTTCGGCGAAGACGTGTCGGTCGAGGGTGGGGTGTTCCGGGTGACCGAGGGACTGGCCCGGACGTTCGGTGAGGACCGTTGTTTCGACACCCCGCTGGCGGAGTCCGCGCTGATTGGGATCGCGATCGGACTGGCCCTGCGCGGCTTCGTGCCAGTGCCCGAGATCCAGTTCGACGGCTTCTCCTATCCGGCGTTCGATCAGGTGGTCAGCCACCTGGCGAAGTACCGCACCCGCACCCGCGGCGAGGTGAACATGCCGGTCACTGTCCGCATACCGTCGTTCGGCGGCATCGGTGCGGCCGAGCATCATTCGGACTCCACGGAGTCGTACTGGGCGCACACCGCCGGTCTGAAGGTGGTGGTCCCGTCGACCCCGTCCGACGCGTATTGGCTGCTGCGGCACGCGATCGCCTGCCCGGATCCGGTGATCTACCTAGAGCCGAAGCGGCGCTATCAGGGTCGCGGCGCGGTCGACTTCGATCGGCCCGAACCCCCGATCGGCCGGGCGATGGTGCGCCGTCCTGGCACCGAAGTCACGGTCATCACCTACGGCAGCCTGGTGAATACCGCCGTCGCCACCGCGGAAGATGCTCAGCGCGAACACGGTTGGAGCCTGGAGGTCATCGACCTGCGCTCGTTGGTGCCTTTGGATTTCGACACCGTCGCCGCATCGATCCATCGCACCGGACGCTGCGTGGTGATGCACGAGGGGCCACGCAGCCTGGGCTACGGCGCCGGTTTGGCCGCACGAATCCAGGAGGAGATGTTCTACGAGCTGGAAGCGCCGGTGTTGCGCGCCTGCGGATTCGACACGCCCTACCCGCCGGCGCGGCTGGAGAGGTTGTGGCTGCCGGGCCCCGACCGGCTGCTGGACTGCGTAGAGCGCGTGTTGGAGCAGCCATGAGCGCCGACGAGCGGATCAAGTCATTCCGGGTGCCCGACCTTGGCGAGGGACTCCAAGAGGTCACGGTGTCATGCTGGAACGTCGCGGTCGGCGACGAAGTCGAACTCAACCAGGTTCTGTGTTCGGTCGAGACCGCCAAGGCCGAGGTGGAGATCCCGAGCCCATACGCGGGCCGGATCGTCGAAACGCACGGCGCCGAAGGCGATGTGCTCAACGTGGGCGCGGTGCTGGTCCGGATCGACACGGTGCCGGCGAGCGGGGAGGCGCCGGCGGCCAACGGCCAGCCCGCGGTGCCCACGCTGGTCGGCTACGGCGCCGACGCCGACATCGACGTCAGCCGCCGACGGGGCCGGCCGCGCGCCGCTCCTCCGGTGCGCAAACTGGCCAAGGAGCTCTCCGTCGACCTTGCCTCGATCCAGCACCGCGGGGTGATCACCCGCGGGGACGTGCTGTCGGCCGCCAAGGCGTCCGAGGCTGAATCCGATATCCGGGCTGTACACGGCGTGCAGGCGCGGATGGCGGAGAGAATGGCGTTGTCCCACAAAGAAATTCCGGCCGCAAAGGTAGCCGTGGGTGTCGACTGCAGCGAATTGCTGCGGCTGCGCGACCGTTTCCGTGCGGTGCACCAGGAGATCACGCCGTTCGTGCTTACCCTGCGGATGCTGGTTGTCGCGTTGACCCACAACAAGATTCTGAACTCGACGTGGGTCGATGCACCCGACGGACCGCAGGTACGTGTCCATCGTCACATACACCTGGGCTTCGGGGTGGCGACCAAGCGCGGCCTGCTTGTTCCGGTGATCACCGATGCCCAAAGCAAGAACACCCGCGAATTAGCAAGCCGGACGGCCGAATTGATCGCCGGCGCGCGCGGCGGCACGCTGGCGCCCGCCGAGCTGCGCGGCTCGACGTTCACCGTCTCGAACTTCGGGGCCCTGGGCGTCGACGACGGCGTGCCGGTGATCAACCATCCCGAGGCCGCCATCCTGGGCATGGGAGCGATCAGGCCGCGCCCGGTGGTCGTTGGTGACGAGGTAGTGGTCCGTCCGACGATGACGCTGACATGCGTGTTCGACCACCGCGTCGCCGACGGCGCGCAGGCCGCCCATTTCGTCTGCGAGCTCAGAGATCTGATCGAGTCGCCGCAGACCGCGCTGCTGGACCTCTAATTGCCAGGGACGAGCAACTCGATGGGAAACGAACTCGCACTAGACTTCAACGTCATCTGCTGGATCATGTTGGGCCTGTTCTTCGTGTGCCCCCTTTTGGGGCGCGGAGAATTGCGGCGCGCCCACGCCGAAGCGTTAGAGGCCGAAGCCGCGGCTGCGGCGGTGTCGGCGGCGGAGGCGGTGGTAGCCGCGGCTGAGGTGCGGTTACTCCGCGAGCATCCCGAACTATTCACGTAAACCCTGCCGGCGATCAGGGAATTAGGAGAGCATGGACGAATGAAGGCACTGATGGCCGCGTCGGCGGTGGCGGTGATGGCGCTGGCATCCCTCTTCATTCCACCGGCACAAGCACACGCCGACGATCCCTGTGTCAGCATCACCGATCCCGCTGCCCACCAGGCTTGCATCGACGCGCTCCCGGCCGATGACCCCGCGCGCGGATACCAGGGCAACTGCCACGCGAGCCCCGATTACGGAGCGGAGGGCCAGATTTGTCGGGACTTCTGGATGCGAAAGTCTGTGCCTCCCAACGGCGTTACCGCGGTATGACCCCCGTCGTCACGGGTGGGGCGGCACGGGGCACCAAAACAGGCCGCAATTGAAGTTCGGCTGGTGGAACGGCGGTGGCGGCGGGTGCGCCGGCGGGTTGTCCGTGTCCCAACACTGATTCCAGTATTTGTTCTCACCCCATGCCGGGTTCCAGGGCTGGTTCGGGCACCAGTAAACCTGCGGCGCAAGGCCCGGCTGGGCCTGCGCTGCCCCTGCGGCCAATCCGAATCCAGCCATCGCGACACCGCCGGACAGCAGCGTTCCGGCGATGAGCCGCTTCAGAGTGCGGGCGTAGATCATGCTGCTTCCTTCGCTCGGGTGCGCCACCTCTTCGGTGTCGTCTTCGCAAGTCCACACGCGCCGGTTTGCTACCGATCCCAAAATTTCCCACCACAGACGGTTGGGCCCAACGCTATCTGCGGCGTGCCGCGGCCAATCGCGCGGCGAACTCCGGTGACTGGATGGAGTAGACCTGCGGACCCAGTTCGGTGCGCATCGCGAGTTCGTGGTGCTCGGTGTCCAGCGCCCCGGGGCTGGCCGTGGCGCGCATCGTGGCCTTCGTTGCCAGCACCACGTCGCGCGGTGCGCCGGCGGGCCCGGATGCCAGCTCCAGCGCCGCGGCGACGGGGTCGTCGGCCACGCTGAGAGCCAGCCCGTGGCGCACGGCGGATTCGGCGTCGAAGCGCATGCCGAACAGCAGCGCGGCGCGCGCCACCTGCGGGCCAACCGCCCGCTGCAGCATCCATGTCGCGCCGCCGCCGGGGTGCAGTCCGAGCTTCTGGAAACGCGCGTCGAACAACGCCGCCGGCCCCGCAATGCGCACGTCGGCGGCCATTGCCAAGTTGAGCCCGGCCCCGACGGCGGGGCCGTTGACCGCGGCGATCGTGGGGAGCGTGCAGTTGCCGACGGCCATGAAGCCGTCGTAGATCCGCGTCAGCCCCGACTCCGCCGCCCCGCCGCCCGCGGCGCCCAGCGCGCTGAGGTCGGCACCCGCGCAGAATGCCTTGCCGGCCCCGGTGACCACCACGGCGTGCACGCCGGCGTCGGCTTCGGCCCGTTCCACGGCGCCGCGCAGCAGCGCCGACATCTCTGCGGTGAACGCGTTGCGCCGGTCGGGGTCGTTGACGGTGATGATTGCGACGTGATCGTCTACGCGGTAGAGGACTAGGTCGGACTGGGCCATCGCCAAAGACTACGTCGCGGCCTCGGCGGGCCCGCTCCTAGATTTCCGCCACCTCGTCGGCGTAGCGCCCGGGGCTGACCAGCGACGCCAACGCGCCGGTCAACGTCATCAGCGCCGCGGCGACGAACACCACCACCAGCCCGGCGTGGAATGGCCCCGAGATCAGCGCCGGGAAGAACGACTTGCCGGTGAGCACGCCGGCGTTGACCCCGGGTTGTTGCAGTGCATGCGAACCGGCGAGCAACTCCGCGATCGGGTTGTAGCCCAGAAACGCCGCGAACAGGCTGCCCACCGGGGGCAGTCCGGCGACATCCCGCGCCACCGCTGCCGACACACCCTCGGCCTGCAGCCCGCCGTCCAGTGCCTGCGGCAGCGTGTTCGCCAGCCCGACGACCATCAGCGAGAAGAAGACGCCGATCGACAGCGCCGAACCGGCGTTGAAGAACGTCGCCCGGACACCTGACGCGGCTCCGCGTTGGTCGGCCGGGACGCTCGACATGATCGTGGCGGTGTTGGGCGCGGTGAAGATGCCCCCGCCCAGCGCATTGAGGAAAATCAGCACCGCGAAAACCGGGTAGTCGAAATCGACCGGAATCAGCACCAGGCCGATGAACGTGGCCGCCATCAGCAGCATCCCGGCGACCGCGAACGGCCGCGCGCCGAACCGATCCGCCAGCCACCCCGCCAGCGGCGCCGCGATCAGGAACCCGATCGTCGCCGGCAGCATATAGATGCCCGCCCACAGGGGCGTCGACTCGAAGCTGTATCCGCGAAGCGGCAACCAGATGCCCTGCAACCAGATGATGAGCATGAACTGCAGGCCGCCGCGGCCGCTCGACGCCATGAGGTTGGCCAGGTTGCCCATCCCGAATCCCGCCGACCGAAACAGCCGGATGTCGACCATCGGCTGCGCCGCCCGCAGCTCGATGACGCAGAACGCGACCAGCAACAGCAGCCCGACCGCGATCGAGCCCAGAACCAATGGGTTCGTCCAGCCCGTCGCTCGGCCACCGTACGGCTGGATGCCGTAGGTGATACCAACCAGGACGACGGTCAACCCGACGGCGAACGTCACGGTGCCGGGCCAGTCCAACGGGCCCGGCGTACGCACGCCGATCTCGTGCAGCGAGCGCACGCCCCAGACGGTGCCCAGCACGCCGATCGGCACACCGACCCAGAAGATCGCCTTCCAGTCCCACTCCGCCAGCAGGCCCCCGAGCAGGAGGCCGAGGAACGAGCCGGCCACCGCGGCCACCATGTTGAATCCGAGTGCCATCCCGCGCTGATTGCTCGGGAACGCGTCGGTGAGAATCGCCGCCGACAACGCCATGAGGATTGCGCCGCCGATGCCCTGGATTACGCGCCAGCAGATCAGCCACATCGCGCCTGCGCCCTCGTGGAAAGGGTCGAACGACAGCGCGATCGCCGCGAACGTAAACACCGCGAAGCCCACGTTGTAGATGCGCACCCGGCCGAACATGTCGCCCAGTCGTCCGACCAACACCACCAAGACCGCCGTGACCACCAGGTAGCCCATCAGCATCCACAGCAGATAGCCGATGTTCGACGGGGCCAGCGGCTCCAATCCGATCCCGCGGAAGATCGACGGCAAGGAGATCAGCACGATCGATGCGTTGATCATCGCCAGCAGCATGCCGAGCGTGGTGTTCGACAGCGCGACCCACTTGTAGTGGGGGTGGTCGACGTCCCATCGGAGGCGACGACCCTCCGGTTCGGCCGGGGCCAGCGTCGGGTTCGTCGAGGCGGGGCCCATCAACCCAAAACGCATAGGCATACAAACTAATGGAAGCCGTGCGGGCGCGTGTTCCCAGGGGCTGACACGCGCCGCCGGATTTCCCGGTACCTGTCGGTCGAGTTAGCTGGCGGCACCCCCGCGTCGCGCTCAGCGCGCCGCTCACCGCCTTCATGCCGCGTTCACCACACCGGCGACTCGGACCGCCGAATTGTCTGGAACCCCGGCAAGGCGTTTGCCGGTGCCCCCGGCACGACTCGAACGTGCGACCTAGGGATTAGAAGGCCCTTGCTCTATCCACCTGAGCTACGGAGGCAATGTGCAGGTCAGTCTATCTAATCGGGCCGCAGATCCGATTAGCTGGCCGCCACGCACGCGAAAAGTCTTCCCGCGCCGGGCTTATCGGTTATGGTGTGAGCCTCGACACACGCACAACATCGGCTGGTAAACAGCCGTTAACCGCAACGAGGCGTGTGCATAACGTCGAGGGGTGGCGTTGCTATGAGCGTGGCCATGAACTTGACCTCGCGCTGGTCGTCGGCAGGTGCCCAGGCACTGCGCCTGGCGGCCGATGCCAGAGATACCTATCGCGCTGGCGCGCTGCTGCTGCGCGGCTCGCCCTTCGCGGTTGGCTGGTTTGCCGGCTGGCTGTCCGCGGAGTTTCCCCCGCACGTCGTGACCGGGCACGCCCTGTCTCGCGTATCGCGCCCATCCATCGGCCGCGTCGGCGCCAGCTGGGCCGCGCAGCGGGCGGATCAAGCGCTCACCGCCGCGCTC
Source organism: Mycobacterium sp. IS-1264 (assembly GCF_001954195.1). Classification (GTDB taxonomy): domain Bacteria; phylum Actinomycetota; class Actinomycetes; order Mycobacteriales; family Mycobacteriaceae; genus Mycobacterium. The sequence goes on from NZ_MBES01000052.1 coordinate 301,927, forward strand.
GAGGAGTCCTTCGGGCCCGACTTCCGCGAGCTGGTGTGCCATCCGACCTGCGAGCAGTCCGAGTGCGCGCCCCGCGACGGGCTGATCCGCATGCCGGGCCCGCACCGCAAGTACGCGCGGCACACTTCCGACATCTCCTATGGCCCCGGCGGGCGCCACCTGCTGGACATCTGGCGGCGTCATGATCTTCTCCCGGGGCGCCGTGCGCCGGTGCTCATCCAGGTTCCCGGCGGCGCGTGGGCCGTCAACGGCAAACGCGGTCAGGCGTACACGCTGATGAGCCGGATGGTGGAGCTCGGCTGGATCTGCGTCTCCATCGACTACAGCAGGAGTCCGCGGTCCACATTTCCGGCGCACATCATCGACGTGAAGCGGGCCATCGCCTGGGTCCGGGAAAATATCGCCGACTACGGCGGCGACCCCGATTTCATCGCGATCACCGGCGGGTCCGCGGGTGCGCACCTGGCATCGTTGGCCGCCCTCACCCCCAACGACCCGGAGTTCCAGCCCGGCTTCGAAAATGCCGACACGACGCTGCAGGCGGTCGCACCGTATTACGGCGTCTACGACTTCACCAGCACGGAGAACATGCATGAGCTGATGATGCCGTTCCTCGAGCAGATCGTGATGCGTGCTCGCTACGCCGATGCCCCCGAAAAGTTCAGGGCGGCATCGCCGATTTCATACGCGCATGCCGAGGCGCCCCCGTTCTTCCTGCTGCACGGCGAGAAGGACGAACTGGTTCCCTGCGGCCAGGCCCGCGCGTTCTGTGCGGCCCTGCGTGCGGCCGGGGCGCCGACGGTGGCCTACGCCGAGCTGGCCAATGCCCACCACGCGTTCGACATCACCCCGACGGTTCGATCACGGCTGGCCGCCGACGCCGTCGCCGACTTCCTGGGCGTCGTCTACGGGCGGCGCACCCACTCGCTCGTGGATTCGTTGCCGCTGACGGCTTCTTCGGCCAGCTGAGCCGGGCCACCCGCACGCGATCCCCGCGCCGGGGTCGCGCCTTTCACCAGCGCGTCGAGCCGACTAGCGTTGTGTTGGCTACTGGATGGCAAGTCCGAGGCAGGAGGCTTGGTCGGCGGTGAGAAGGTTGGCGCGTCGAGTTGACGATCATGGCTGAGTCCGTCGAGGCGGTTGGATTGTCCGACGAACTTGGACCGGTCGACTATCTAATGCACCGGGGGGAGGCGAACCCCCGGACCCGCTCGGGAATCATGGCGCTGGAGCTCCTCGACGCGACGCCGGACTGGGAGCGGTTCCGGTCACGGTTCGAAAACGCGTCACGACGGGTGTTGCGCCTGCGGCAGAAAGTTGTGGTGCCGACACTGCCGACCGCGGCGCCGCGGTGGGTGGTCGATCCCGATTTCAATCTCGACTTCCATGTGCGCAGGGTGCGCGTGTCAGAACCCGGCACGCTGCGTGAGGTATTCGATCTGGCCGAGGTGATCCTGCAGTCGCCGATGGACATATCGCGCCCGCTGTGGACCGCCACCCTGGTCGAGGGTCTGGCCGACGGCAAGGCTGCGACGCTGCTGCACGTCAGCCATGCCGTGACCGACGGCGTCGGCGGCGTCGAGATGTTCGCGCAGATCTATGACCTCGAGCGCGACCCACCCGCCAGACCGACAGCGCCGCAACCCATTCCGCAGGATCTGACGCCCAATGACCTGATGCGGCAAGGCATCAACCACTTGCCCTTCGCCATCGTGAACGGTGTCTTGGGTGCGGTATCGGGGGCCGTATCGGCCACCGGGCGAGCGCTTTTGGACCCGGTGTCCACGGTTTCGGGGATCGTGGGCTACGCCACGTCGGGCATGCGGGTGATCAACCGCGCCGCCGAGCCCTCGCCGCTGCTGCGGCGGCGCAGCCTGGCCACCCGCACCGAGGCCATCGACATCCGGCTCTCCGATCTGCACAAGGCCGCAAAGTGCGGCGGCGGATCGATCAACGACGCCTACCTCGCCGGCCTGTCCGGCGCGCTGCGGCGCTACCACGAGGCCCTCGGCGTCCCGATCAGCACGCTGCCGATGGCGGTGCCCGTCAACCTGCGGGCCGACGCCGACACCGCTGGCGGCAACCGATTCACCGGCGTCAACCTGGCGGCCCCGTTGGGCACCGCCGACCCGGTCGCCCGGATGAAGAAGATCCGCGCGCAGATGACGCAGCGCCGCGAGGAGCCGGCGATGAACATCATCGGTTCCATCGCGCCGGTGCTGAGCGTCTTGCCGACGGCGGTCCTGGAGGGAATCACCGGTTCGGTCATCGGCTCCGACGTGCAGGCCAGCAACGTCCCGGTCTATCCGGGGGACACCTACATCGCCGGCGCAAAGATATTGCGGCAGTACGGGATCGGCCCACTACCCGGGGTGGCGATGATGGTCGTGCTGATTTCCCGCGGCGGCTGGTGCACGATCACCGTGCGCTACGACCGGGCCTCGGTGCGAAACGAGGCGTTGTTCGCCCGGTGCCTGCTCGACGGTTTCGACGAGATCCTGGCGCTGTGCGGCGACCCGAAACCGCGCGCCGTACCGGCGTCGTTCGCCGAGCCGGCCGGGTCGGCGCCTCGATCGGTGGCCGGCTCATGAGCCCCGCCGACGAGCGGGACATGCGGCTGCCCGGCTCGGTCGCCGAGATCCTCGCCAGTCCGCCCGGCCCGAAGATCGGAGCGTTCTTCGACCTCGACGGCACCCTGGTTGCCGGGTTCACCGCCGTCATCCTCACCCAGGAGCGCTTGCGGCGCCGCGACATGGGCGTCGGCGAACTACTCGGCATGGTTCAGGCGGGTCTGAGCCACACGCTCGGACGCATCGAGTTCGAAGACCTCATCGGCAAGGCCGGCTCGGCGCTGACCGGACGGCTGATCGACGACCTCGAGGAGATCGGCGAGCGCCTTTTCGCCCAGCGGATCGAGTCGCGGATCTATCCGGAGATGCGCGAGCTGGTGCGGGCTCATGTCGCCCGCGGCCACACCGTGGTGCTCAGCTCGTCGGCGCTGACCATCCAGGTCAATCCGGTGGCCCGCTTCCTCGGGATCACCAACATGCTGACCAACAAGTTCGAGACCAACGAAGACGGGTTGCTCACCGGCCGGATAGTGAAGCCCATCCTGTGGGGCCCGGGCAAAGCCGCTGCGGTGCAACGGTTTGCGGCCGAGCACGACATCGACCTCAAAGACAGCTACTTCTACGCCGACGGTGACGAGGACGTCGCCCTGATGTACCTGGTCGGCAATCCGCGGCCGACGAACCCCGAGGGCAAGATGGCCGCCGTCGCCAAGCGTCGCGGCTGGCCGATCCTGAGATTCAACAGCCGCGGTCGCGTGGGACTGCGGCGGCAGGTGCGAACGCTCGCCGGCTTCGGTTCGATGTTTCCGGTCGCGGCCGGCGCGGTGGGCATTGGTCTGCTGACCGGTAGCCGGCGCCGCGGCGTGAACTTCTTCACGTCCACTTTTTCCCAGTTGTCGCTCGCGATCGCGGGTGTGCACCTGAACGTCGTCGGCAAGGAGAACCTGACCGCGCAACGGCCCGCGGTCTTTATCTTCAACCACCGCAACCAGGTTGACCCCGTCATCGCCGGGGCGCTGGTGCGCGACAATTGGGTCGGCGTGGGCAAGAAGGAGCTCGAAAAGGACCCGATCATGGGCACGCTTGGCAAGCTGCTCGACGGGGTGTTCATCGATCGCGACGATCCGGTCGCCGCGGTGGAGACCATGCACGCGGTCGAAGATCGGGCCAAGAACGGGCTTTCGATCGTGATCGCACCCGAGGGCACTCGCGTGGACACCACCGAGGTCGGTCCCTTCAAGAAGGGACCCTTCCGCATCGCGATAGCGGTGGGAATTCCCATCGTGCCCATCGTGATTCGCAACGCCGAGATCGTCGCGGCCCGAAACTCGACAACGATAAATCCGGGCACGGTCGACGTCGCGGTGTTCCCGCCGATCCCCGTCGATGGCTGGACATTGGACACGTTGCCGGAGCGCATCGCCGAGGTGCGCCAGCTCTATCTGGACACCCTGGCCAATTGGCCCGTCGACGAGCTGCCCGAGGTCGACCTGTACGCGGAGAAGAAGGCGGCAAAAAAAGCCAAGCCGGCCGCCAAATCCGCCGCGCGCAAGGCCCCGGCGAAGAAGGCTACCGCGAAGAAAACCAGCAGCGGGAAGAAATCCGCCGCGAAGAAGGCGGCCAGTAGGGCCAAGCCTGAGCCGCATGCGTCCAAGGTCGCTCTCAAAGACGGTGAGGTACAACAGCCTTCACGTCCCAGAGGGCGGCCGTGACGCAACCGGTCGCAGATACCAGCGCGGTATTGGCCGCGCAGGACTCGCTGGTATTGGCGTCCATGCACACGGGCGTCGAACGGGAGCTGGTGATGGATTGGCTGGGCAAGCAGCGCGCCCGGCACCCGGAGACCAGGTTCGACGTACTGAAATTGCCGTCGCGTGATGCGCCACCGGCGGCACTGACCGCTCTCGCCGAGCAGCTCGAGTCCGGCTCCGAATCCGCCGACGACCGGTTGGTCGTTCCGGTGCGGGTGTTCTGGCTGCCGCCCGCGGACCGCGGCAGGATCGCCAAGGTGGCCGGGTTGCTACCCGGCCGAGATCCCTACCACCCCAACCAACGTCAGCAACGACGCATCCTGCGCGATGCCCCCCACCGGGCGCGCGTGGTCGCAGGCGAGCCCGCCAAGGTGTCCGAACTCCGACAGCAGTGGCGCGACACCACCGTCGGTGAGGATAAGCGCGACTTCGCGCAGTTCGTCACCCGCCGCGCGATCTTGGCGATGGAACGCGCCGAGTACCGAATCCTCGGGCCGCAGTACAAGTCTCCGCGGTTGGTGAAGCCGGAAATCCTGGCGTCCACACGGTTTCGCGCCGGCCTGGAGAAAATCCCGGGTGCCACCGTGGAGGAAGCCGCGGGGGTGCTCGACGAACTCGCCACCGGCTGGAGCAGGGTGTCCGTCGACCTGGTTGGCGTCCTCGGCAGGGCACTCAGCCGCGGCTTCGACCCGGAGATCGACTACGACGAGTATCAGGTCGCGGCGATGCGCACCGGGCTGGAAGCACATCCGGCGGTACTGCTCTTCTCGCACCGGTCCTACATCGACGGCGCGGTGGTGCCGGTGGCGATGCAGGAGAATCGGCTGCCGCCCGTGCATGTGTTCGCCGGCATCAACCTGTCGTTCGGGGTGATGGGGCCGCTGTTGCGCCGTGCCGGCACCATCTTCATCCGCCGCAACATCGGCGATAACCCGCTATACAAGTACGTCCTGCGCGAATATGTCGGCTACATCGCCGAGAAGCGGTTCAACCTGAGCTGGTCCATCGAAGGAACCAGATCGCGCACCGGAAAGATGTTGCCGCCCAAGCTCGGTCTGCTGGCCTATGTGGCCGACGCCTACCTCGACGGCCGCAGCGAAGACATCCTGCTGCAGCCAGTGTCGATCAGCTTCGACCAGCTACACGAGACCGCCGAATACGCCGCGTACGCCCGCGGCGGCGAAAAGACACCCGAGGGCATCCTGTGGCTGTACAACTTCATCAGGGCGCAGGGCGAACGCAACTACGGGAAGATCTACGTTCGCTTTCCCGAAGCCGTATCGATGCGCGAGCACCTCGGTCCGCCGCACGGCTCGCTGGCCCAGGATCCGGACGCCAAACGGCTTGCGCTGCAGAAGATGTCGTTCGAAGTGGCGTGGCGGATTTTGCAGGCGACGCCGGTGACGGCGACGGGATTGGTGTGCGCGTTGCTGCTGACCACCCGGGGCGCGGCGTTGACGCTCGATCAGCTGCACCACACCCTGCAGGATGCGCTGGACTACCTGGAGCGCAAGCAGACCCCGATGTCGACCAGCCTGTTGCGGCTGCGCTCCCGCGACGGGGTGCGTGCGGCGGTCGACACATTGTCCAACGGTCACCCGATCACCCGCGTCGACAGCGGCCGGGAACCGGTGTGGCGCATCGCGCCCGAGGAGCAGCACGCCGCGGCGTTCTACCGTAACTCCCTGATACATGCCTTCCTGGAGACCTCGATCGTCGAGCTCGCGCTCACGCACGCTAGGCGCGCGAAAGGCGATCGCATGGAGGCGTTTTGGGCCCAGGCGATGCGGTTGCGCGATCTGCTGAAGTTCGATTTCTACTTCGCCGATTCCGCGGCATTTCGGCACAACATCGCCGAAGAGATGGCGTGGCACGACGATTGGGAGGCCCACGTCGCCGCCGGGGGTGACGAGATCGACGCGATGCTGTTCTCCAAACGCCCGCTGATGGCGGACGCCATGTTGCGGGTGTTCTTCGAGGCCTATGAGATCGTCGCCGACGTGTTGCGTGACGCGCCGGCCGACATCACCCAGAAGGAACTGACGGAGCTGGCGCTGGGGGTGGGCCGGCAATACGTGGCGCAGGCCCGGGTGCGCAGTGGCGAATCGGTGTCGACGTTGCTGTTCGCCACCGCTTACCAGGTGGTCGCCGACCAGGATCTGATCGCGCCCGCTGCCGACCTCGCCGAGCGACGGATCGCGTTCCGGCGGGAATTGCGCGACATCATCCGCGATTCCGATCATGTCGGGCGGATCGCGCGCGATCAGTTCGTCGCCCGCGAGACCAGGGCCCGGTCGGGCCGCCTGGACAGCCAACCTCTGTAGTCGCAGCGCCCGCCCATACCCTGGGTACATGACGGTTGCCCGGCCCGCCGGCAAGCCCGCCGCGCTGGCGTGGCCGCTACTCGCCGGCGTCGCGGTGCTGGCCGGCTGCACGGCGGCCGGAATCGGGGCGCTGTCGCTGGCGGACGCGCTGACGCTGACGGGTCTGCCCAATCCGGGCCCCGCGACCACGGTGGGGCTGCCGTTCGTCCGGGCGGCCGGGGAGATCGCGGCGGCGCTGGCGGTCGGATCGTTTCTTTTCGCGGCGTTTCTGGTGCCCCCGCAGGGCAGCGGCGTCCTCGACGCCGGCGGCTACCGCGCGCTGCGGCTGGGGACCGTCGCATCGGGCGTGTGGGCGGTGTGTGCGGCCCTGCTGGTCCCGCTGACCATTTCCGACGTGTCCGGGCACCCGTTGGTCGAGCACCTCAACCCGGTGACGATCTGGAGGCTGGCCGACCTGATCTACACCGCGTCCGCGTGGCGCTGGACCGCATTCTTGGCCGCAACGGTGACGTTGGCCAGCGTGGCGGTGCTGCGCTGGTCCTGGACGCCGGTGCTGCTCGCCGGGGCGTTGTTGACGGTGGTTCCGCTCGGGCTGACCGGTCACTCGTCGGCGGGCGGCTCACACGACCTGGCCACCAACAGCCTGCTGATCCACCTCGTCGCCGCCACGCTGTGGGCCGGCGGGCTGCTGGCGCTGTTGACCCACGCGTTGCGCGCGGGTGAACACATCGGCCTGGCGGCGCGGCGCTTCTCGGCGATCGCACTGTGGTGTTGGGTGGCGATGGCGCTCAGCGGTTTGGTCAACGCCGCGGTGCGGGTGACGCCTGCCGAGCTGTTCACCACCGGGTACGGGCGGCTGGTGGTCGTCAAGTTCGTCGCGCTGTGCGTGCTCGGTGTCGTGGGTTGGCGCCAGCGACGCACCGGAGTTGCTGCGCTGCAAGCGGATCCGGGTCCCGCGGTCCCGGCGCGCCGTGTCTTGATCCGGCTGGCCCTGACCGAGGCGGTCGTTTTCGGTCTGACCTTCGGCGTTGCCGTCGGGCTGGGGCGTACCCCACCGCCGCCACCGCCGTCGCGGTTGCCGTCGATCTCCGAAGCCGAGATCGGCTACGATCTCGACGGTCCGCCCACTCTGGCGCGCGTCCTGTTCGACTGGCGCTTCGACCTGATCTTCGGCACGGCCGCAATAGTTCTCGCCGGTTTGTATGTGGCGGCCGTGGTGCGGCTGCGTCGCCGCGGCGATCGGTGGCCGCCGGGGCGGATGGTGGCCTGGCTGCTCGGCTGCGTGGTGTTGCTGTTCGTGACGTCGTCGGGCGTGGGGCGCTACATGCCCGCCATGTTCAGCATGCACATGGTCGCCCACATGGGCCTGTCGATGCTGGTTCCGATCCTGTTGGTGCTCGGCGCGCCGGTAAGCCTGGCGTTACGGGCGCTGCCGGCCGCCGGCCGCGGCGATCCGCCGGGAATGCGGGAATGGATCCTGGCCGCGCTGCACAGCCGGGTCTCGCGGCTGCTGACCAATCCAGTGGTCGCCACCGCGTTGTTCGTCGCGGGGTTCTACGGGCTGTACTTCTCGAACCTCTTCGACACCACGGTCAGCAGTCACGCCGGCCATATGGCGATGAACCTGCACTTCCTCATCACCGGCTATTTGTTCTACTGGGTCGTGATCGGGGTGGACCCGACGCCGCGGCCGATCCCGCCGATAGCCAAGGTGGCCGTCGTGTTCGCCTCGCTCCCGCTGCACGCGTTCTTCGGCGTGGAGTTGATGGGCACCCGAACCGTGCTCGGCGCCGCCTATTACCGGTCATTGGGCCTGCCCTGGCACACCGATCTGCTGGGTGATCAGCGACTGGGCGGCGGAATCGCTTGGGCGGCAGGGGAAGTGCCCCTGGTGATCGTCATGATCGCGCTGCTGGTGCAGTGGGCGCGCAGCGATGCGCGCACCGCGCGGCGGCTGGACCGCGCGGCCGAACGCAACGACGACGCCGACCTGACCGCCTACAACGCGATGCTCGCCGAGCTGGCGCGGCGCGAAACGCCAGGATCGCCGAAGACACGGTAGACGGATTTTGTGTGGGTCCGACCGAATTCCTTGATGGCCCAGCCCGTTTGAGTTTCGGTGTGTTGCCGGCAGGCGACCGGCCCCGCGCGCGGACCTAGTTGTTTGTGGGTGGTGGTTGGGGTTGGAAGGGGTCGTACCACCGCCAGTCGGCGCGTTCGCCGAGAGGCCCGGGACATGGCGGGACGGCGGGCGGGATCTGATGAGCATTACGTGCAGTTGGCGCGGGTCGCCACGGTCACTCAGCTGCGCACCGCGGCTGTCTCT
>NZ_MBES01000053.1 GCF_001954195.1 Mycobacterium sp. IS-1264
AACCCCCCCCCGCGCGGCCGGCCCCCCCCCCACCCCCCGCCTGTTGGGGGGCGGGGGGGCCCGCGCCCCCCCTGGGGGCCGGCGCGGACGCCACACCTCCCGGCGCCAGAATCGGCAGCGCCAGACCCATGTCGCCGTAGGCCAGGGCCTCTGCCGCCAGCACGTTGGTGACGCTGGATCGGTGCGCGGCGATCCCCTCGAAGTCCTCGGGAATGTTGATCGCGGTGATGCCCAACTCGGCGGCCTTGGCGATCAGATCCGGCGGGTAGGTCGCGGCCTCGTCTGCGTCGTGCGCCGCGGGCCGCAGCACCTCTTCAGCGAAGTCCTCGAGGGTCTCGACGATCATCTTCTGCTCGTCGTCGGGCGTCAGGTCGTAGTAGTCCTTGCCGCTCGACTTGAGCCGGGTCGGTCCACCGCGAAGGTTCTGGACCCGCTTGAACTGCCGGGTGGTGGCGCCGGCGGTGGAGAAGATCGTCTTGGTGCCGTAGCGCAGGGCCCGGTTGAGCGGGTCGCGCAGATGGTATTTGTCCAGAAAATCCTGCCCGACGAGCGGGGTGAGCAGGGCCATGGCGATATCGATCCCGGTCCGCCGGTGCGGTTGCAGCCCGACGCCGGTCTTGCGGCCGCGCCGCCGGAAGCGTGAACGCGTGGATTGCGACGATTGAGTCTTCTTTGAACCGGTCATTTCGGCAGCCTCGGTCGTTGGGGCGATGCGGATGACGCTATCTTACTCCGGAGTAAGATGCGCGAGATGCCCTGTTAACTAATTCACACCGCGTGCTTCCGGATGCGAGCCGATGCGGGCCAGCACCTGGTCGTGCAGCAGCCCGTTGGTCGCGACGGCGCTGCCGCGGTGCGGACCCGCGCTGCCGTCCAAGCCGGTGAACGTTCCGCCCGCTTCCCGGACGAGGATGTCGAGGGGTGCCAGGTCCCACACCGACACCTCCGGCTCGGCGGCGATATCGATGGCCCCCTCGGCGAGCAGGCAATACGACCAGAAGTCGCCGAAGGCGCGCACCCTCCACACCGCGTCGGTCAGCTCGACGAAGCGTTCGCGTAGACCGCGTTGCGCCCATCCCGACAGGCTGGCGAACGACAAACTGGCCGAATTCAGCTGTGCCACAGAGGAAACCGAGATCTGCCGCGGCGGGGCTCCTTCGACAGCGACGAACGCTCCCCGGCCGCGGGCAGCCCACCACCGACGCTGCAGCGCGGGGGCGCTCACCACCCCGACCGAGGGCGCACCGTCCTCGAGCAACGCAATCAAACTGGCCCACACCGGCACTCCGCGCACGAAGTTCTTGGTGCCGTCGATCGGGTCGATGATCCATTGCCGCCCGGTGAACGATGTGGTGCCGCCGAACTCCTCGCCTACGACGCTGTCGTCCGGCCTTTCGCGCCCGAGCACCTCGCGCAGGTCGGCCTCGACCGCCCGATCGGCGTCGGTCACCGGAGTCAGATCCGGTTTGGTGTCGATGCGCAGGTCGAGTGCGCCGAACCGGGCACGAGTCAGCGTGTCCGCACGGTCGGCCAGCACGAGCGCCAGCGCCAGATCATCCCGGGCCATGCCAGCAGTCCTACCACGACTTTCAGAAAGGACTCCCGGAAAGCCCTAACCTGGATGCGTGTGGGAATTCGGGTTGCTGCTCCTACTCGTGGCCGTCCTGGCGGTCTTCCTTGCGCAACGGTTCATCCCGCGTGGCCCGCGCGGTGAGCTGGCGAGCGGCACGCTGCTGGTGACCGGCGTCAGCCCGCGGCCGGACGTGAGCGGTGAGCAATACGTCACGATTGCGGGGGTGATCAACGGGCCGACTCTCGATGAGTACTCCGTGTATCAACGCATGGCGGTCGATGTCGACGCGTGGCCGACGGTGGGCCAGCTGATGCCGGTGCTGTATTCCACCAAGAATCCCAATAATTGGAAGTTCGCGCCGCCGGAGCCTCCCGCGTAGCCGGCCGTCATCCAGCCGCCGGCGGGCGCGCCATCACCGTGACCCGGGCGCCGTACCGGGGGACTACCATCGCGGCCCGCGAGACTCTCGGCATCCCGGGTACGCCCGGCATGCCGGACCCCGTCCCCTGGGGCGCCGGTAATCCGTTGCTCGACAACGCCATTGCGGGGATGGTCATCGTCGGTGCCACAACAGCGTTACCCGACGGCGCGGCCCAGCTTGACGGCACGGACATCGACCCGATGGTGCCGGCCCGGGCCAGCGTCGCGGTGACGTTCCCCAGGCCGCCTCCGAGGCTCGAGGCGCCGCTGAGCGACGGCGCCACCTGAGCCGTTGTCGCCCCGACGACAGGCAAAATCCCCAAGTCCTTCTCGGCCCCGATAATCCCGGCAACGAATCCCCCGAAACTGGTGGGCGCTTTCAGCGCGGTGCCGGTCGCCATGATGGCGTCGAAGAGTGCGAAATCGGCGGGGGTGCCCGAAGCGGTGCTGGGTACCGTCGAAACCGCCTGTGCGGCTGGGATTGTGGACGCGGCGCCAGCGTTGGCTTGTGCGACCGCGGCATTTTGCGCGGCCATCCCGTCGGGGTTGGTGGCCCGCTTCGGAGACGAGAACGGCGTCAACCGCGTTGCCGCCACCGAGCTGGTTGCGTAGCCGGACATCGCAGTGACGTCCTGGGCCCAGTACTCGGCATACTCCGCCTCGGTGGCCGCGATCGCCGCGGTGTTCTGGCCGAAGAAGTTCGTCGCTATCAGCAGAGCCAGCCGAATCCTGTTGGCCGCGACCGCCACCGGAGGCACCGTCATCGCGAACGCCAGTTCGTAGGCCGCCGCGGCTGCCCGAGCCTGGATGGCGGTCTGCTCTGTCTGCTCTGCGGCCGCGTGCAACCACCCCAGATAGGGGGTGGCGGCTGCCGCCATTGCCTCCGAAGCCGGCCCGCGCCAGTGCAAGCTGGTCAGGGCCCAGAGCACCGATTCGCAGACCCCGGCCGCGATGCCCAACTCGGCCGAGAGCGATTCCCAGCTTTCCGCGGCAGCCAGCAGCGGGCCCGACCCCGGGCCGGCATACATCCGGGCGGAGTTGACCTCCGGTGGCAAGAAGGCGAAATCCATTGTGTCACATATCGATAGAGGGTGGCCGTGGTCAACCGTGCGCAGCGGCGGCGCCGGCGCGCGGAAACGCGCGACAGCGACAGCGGTTGGTCAGGCGACCGTCACCCGGCCGCCGGCGGGCGCGGCATCACCGTGAGCCGGACACCGTATCGGGGCGGAGCACCCACGCCGGCGCCCCGGGAGACGTTCCCCGCCGGCATCCCTGGGTAGCCCGGGTAACCCGACGCGACCGCCTCCTCGGTTCCCGGAATCGTGGTGAAGCCGGCGGGTTCCAACCGCGCGATCTGACCGGTCGACGGCGCCGCCCAGCTCGCCGGGACGGACATCGGCCCGATCGTCCCACCGCGGGCGAGCGTGGCCGTGACGTTGCCCAGCCCCGCACCACCGCCCAGTTGGGGCGACGCCGTCAGCGTTGGGGCGAGCGCGGCCGGAGCCGCCGCGACCTTGGGCAAAATGCCCAGGTTGTTCTCGGCCCCGATGACACCGGAGGCGAACGCTTCCATGTTGTACGGGGCCGTTAGCGCGAGATTCGTCGCCTGAATGGCATCGAGGATCCGGAATGCGGTCGAGTCGGACGCCGCCGCAGCGGGCGCGGCCGCGGCGGGCGCGGCCGCGGCGGCCGGCTGGACAGCGGCCCCAGAAACCGCCTGCGCGGCCGACCGGGTGGCGGTGGCGCTGGCGTTAGCCTGGTTGACCGCGGCGCCCTGAGCGGCCACCCCGGACTCGGTGGTGGCCCGGTTCGGGGAAAAGAACCGAGGCAACCCCGTCGTCGCCGCTGTCGAGGAGGCGGAGTACCCGGACATCGCGGCGGCGTCCTGAGCCCAGTAGTCGGCGTACTGCGCCTCGGTGGCCGCGATCGCCGCGGTGTTCTGGCCCAGCACGTTCGTCGCGATCAGCGAGGACAGTTGTGTCCGGTTGGCGGTGACCGCCGGTGGGGGGATCGTCATCGCGTAGGCCTGCTCATAAGCGGCCGCAGCCGTCCTGGTCTGCATGGCCGTCTGCTTTGTCTGTTCGGCGGTCGTTTGCAGCCAAGCTACGTAGCGGGCGGCCGTGGCCGCCATCGCCTCGGATGCGGTCCCGCGCCACTGCAAGTCCAGGCCGGAAAGCACCGACTCATAGGACTCGGCTGTGTTGCTCAACTCGGCGGACAGGGCGTCCCAGCTACCCGCGGCGGCCAACAGCGAGACGGCCCCGGGTCCGGCATACATCCGGGCCGAATTGACTTCCGGCGGCAAAAATGCGAAATCCATTGTGTCGCATCTCCTTCATGAATTGCTTTGCGGTGAGGTTCATAGGCGTCGACAACGCGACCACCGCCCCGGGGGCGGTGGTTTAGGGAAGTGGGTTGGCCGCTACGGTCGCGGCCGGCGTCGTCAAAAAAGAGTTGGCGGGGCGTTCGCACAGGGCATTTCTGCAGCCTTCAGCTATGTATCGTCTTGAGCCCGAGAGGCCAGTATCGCGTTTTGGGCCTGGTAACGGAGCAAGTCTGCGAAATTTCCGGCGACAGTTCCCTCGTCGCCCGAAAGGGACCAATGGCACTCGGTTGGTGACCATCGCCTCTGCGGGAACGGCATGCCCGGCCCATAACGTACGGGTTAGCAACGATGGTCACTCCCGCAAAGGAGACTCCGATGAGCGACATCTACCCAGCTCCGTCGGTCGTCGTCGGCATCGATGGATCAAGGGCGGCAACCCACGCCGCCCTGTGGGCCGTCGACGAGGCGGTCGCCCGGGACATCCCGCTGCGACTGGTGTACGTCGTCGATCCGCTGTGCACCCCCGCGGCCGGCTCACAGGACGACCCGCAAAGCGTCGCCCGCGCCGCGCTCTACGCCGCCTACCGGGCAGTCGACGCCACGGACAAACCGGTCAAGATCGAAACCGAGATCCTGTGGGGGCGGCCACTGGCCAAGCTGATGGCCGAGTCGAGGTCGGCGGCATTGGTCTGTGTCGGGTCGATCGGGCTCAACCACGCGCGCCGCATCGGCGGCACCGTCGCCGCGGCCTTGGCCGAATCGGCGTTGTGTCCGGTTGCGGTGGTGCACCGCTCGCCGGGCGGTCCGGCAAGCCCCGAGGTCAACGAGGTCGTCGTGCAGGTGGACAATGGTTCGGTGCTGAGACACGCGTTCGACGAGGCGAGGTTGCGCGGAGTTCCGCTGCGGGCACTGGCCGCACACGTCGCCGAGACCCCCGATGACGTCGGCGACGGAAACCGTTTAGCGCAAGCGCAACTGGATCGCCGGCTGGCCCGCTGGACGCCGCGCTACCCCGACGTGCCGGTCGAATCCACGGTCATCCGCGGAGGTGTCGGCGAATACCTCGGGGCCAACGCGGACACCGGGCAGCTCTTCGTCACCGATATGCACGCCGCCAATGACGTGTGCGGGGCGTACAACGTGGGATGCTCGATACTCACGGTGCGGTGCGGCAACTTGTAGGCAGCGGATGTCGGGAGTGGCGCCTTGGTAAAGGTCTTCTTGGTCGACGATCACGAAGTGGTGAGGCGCGGACTGATCGACCTGCTCGGGGCGGATCCCGACCTCGACGTCGTCGGTGAGGCGGGCTCGGTCGCGGAGGCGATGGCCAGGATTCCGGCCGCGAACCCGGATGTCGCGGTGCTCGACGTCCGGCTGCCCGACGGCAACGGCATCGAACTGTGCCGTGATCTGTTGTCGCGCATGCCAGAGCTGCGCTGCCTGATCCTGACGTCCTACACATCCGATGAGGCGATGCTGGACGCGATCCTGGCCGGCGCCAGTGGCTATGTCGTCAAGGACATCAAGGGGATGGAGCTGGCACGCGCCGTCAAAGAGGTCGGCGCCGGGCGATCGCTGCTCGACAATCGGGCCGCCGCGGCGCTGATGGCCAAGCTGCGCGGCGCCACCGAGAAGTCCGACCCGTTGTCGGGTCTCACCGACCAGGAACGCACACTGCTCAGCCTGCTCAGCGAAGGCCTAACCAACAAGCAGATCGCCGACCGGATGTTTCTGGCCGAAAAGACAGTGAAGAACTACGTGTCTCGGCTGTTGGCCAAGCTTGGCATGGAGCGGCGAACCCAAGCCGCGGTGTTCGCAACGGAACTGAAGCGCTCGCGGCCGCCCGGTGATGAATAGCGACACCCCAGACGCCGGCATCGGCCCGCTGCGTCAAACACTTTCCCAACTGCGGCTGCGCGAGCTGCTGGTCGAGGTGCAGGATCGCGTCGAGCAGATCGTCGAGGGCCGCGACCGCCTCGACGGGCTATTAGAGGCGATGCTCGTGGTCACGTCCGGGTTGGATCTGGATGCCACCCTGCGCACCATCGTGCACTCGGCCACCAAGCTCGTCGACGCCCGATACGGCGCGCTGGAGGTGCACGACCGGGACAACCGCCTGGTGCGCTTCGTCCACGAGGGCATCGACGAGGAAACCGTGCGGCGCATCGGCCACCTACCCGAAGGCCTGGGTGTCATCGGCCTGCTGATCGACGAACCCAAACCGCTACGCCTAGACGACCTTTCGCAACATCCCGCCTCGATCGGGTTTCCGGCGCACCACCCACCGATGCGGACTTTTCTCGGGGTGCCGGTCCTGGTGCGCGACCAATCGTTCGGCACGCTCTACCTCACCGACAAGACCAACGGGCAGCCGTTCAGCGATGACGACGAGGTGTTGGTCCAGGCGCTGGCCGCGGCGGCGGGCATCGCCGTCGCGAACGCCCGGCTCTATCAGGAGGCCCAGCAGCGGCAGTCGTGGATCGAAGCCACCCGTGACATAGCCACCGAATTGCTGTCCGGCACCGAACCCGCGACGGTGTTCCGGCTGGTCGCCGAGGAAGCACTCAAACTCACCGCCGCTGAAGCGGCGCTGGTCGCCGTTCCCGTCGACGACAACGCGGCGAGTACCGACGAGCTGCTGGTGGTCGAAACAGTGGGCAGCGCAGCGGCTTCCACCGCCGGCCGAACGGTCGCCATCGCGGGCACGGCGATCGGGGACGCCTTCGCCACGGGCACCCCGCGACGGGTCGACGGACTCGACCTCGACGGTGCGCACGACCTGGGCCCGGCGCTGATACTGCCGTTGCGGGCCACCGATACGGTCGCGGGAGTCGTTGTCGTGGTACGCCAACGCGGCGCATTCACCGACGAACAGCTCGAGATGATGGCCGCATTCGCCGATCAGGCCGCGCTGGCCTGGCAGCTTGCCACCTCCCAGCGCCGGATGCGCGAGCTCGACGTGCTGACCGACCGCGACCGCATCGCGCGCGACCTGCACGACCATGTGATACAGCGGCTCTTCGCCGTCGGTCTGGCGCTGCAGGGCACCGTGCCGCGGGCACGCGATTCTGAAGTGCAGCAACGGCTTTCGGAAGCCGTCGACGACCTGCAGGCCGTCATCCAGGATATCCGGACGACCATCTTCGACCTGCATGGTGCCGCGCAGGGCATCACTCGGCTGCGGCAGCGGATCGACGAAGCGGTCACCCAATTCGCCGGCTCGGGGCTGCGCACGACGGTCCAATTCGTCGGGCCGCTGTCTGTGGTCGACGGTGCACTGGCCGATCACGCCGAGGCGGTGGTCCGCGAAGCGGTCAGCAATGCCGTTCGGCACGCGGACGCCACCACGCTGACGGTCCGGGTCAGCGTCGAAGACGACTTGTGCATCGAGGTCAGCGATAACGGGCGGGGGATGCCCGACGAGTTCACCGGCAGCGGCCTGACGAACCTGCGGCGTCGCGCCGAGCAGGCCGGCGGTCAGTTCACGATCGAAAGCGCCGGCACCGGCGGCACGGTGTTGCGGTGGTCAGCCCCGCTGCTCCAATAGGCCGGGCCACTCGACGACCCGGGACAGCCGGCGCCGCGGCGTCGGCGGCAACGGATCGGCGTTGACCGGGGCCCACCCCACCCGGAGCAGCATCTGCGGGTATCCGCTGGAGCCGAAGACATCGGCGCGCACGGCCTCGCGGGTTTCACGGATTTCCAGGGGTTCGCTGATCGGGCAGCACGCCAATCCCAGTGCCGTCGCCGTCAGCAACACGACGCTGGTGGCTTCCCCGGCGCGCAGCCGGGACAAGCGGTCGTCGCCCTCGGTGCCCAGCGCCACAATCGCGGCCCCGTCCTCGGCAGGCGGGGCGGCGGACGGGGCCAGACCCGGTCCCGCGAAGAGACGGCCCGGGATCGGGGAGGTTCGCTCCGACGGTGGTGTGTTCCTGGCCGGGACCCCGGCCACCGAACCGTACCGTCCGCTCCACATGGTGAGTTCGCGAAGGTAGTCGCGATTGGTCGCGTGATCCCAGACCGCTTGGGCGACAATCTTGTTCATCCGTTCCAGGGCGTCTACCTGCCGCAGCATTACCCCGCATCGCGCGGCACGGGCGGCCATCAACGCGATGTCGCCCCCCGATACCGGCCACGACCCGTAGGCCCGCCGATCGGTTCGGCGCCGCGGGATGGCGGCCGCCAGCGCGATGTCGGCATGGTCCGGGGTGTGCCGCGCGACGTCGATGGTCGCCAGGTGGGTGGGGTCGTCGGGATCGGGAAAGCGATGAACCCGCGCTTGCCAGCCCATGGCGGCCAGCGCCGCAACGCAGTGATGCAACGCGGTTCCGCAGCTGAGCATCAACTCCCGCCCGTCGGGGTCGGTGTTGCGCAGCTGCATGTCGGGCTCGGAGTACAGATCCACGCTCGCCGCGCCCACGCGCCACCGCCACGGTTGCGTGTTGTGAATGGAGGGCGCCCGGGTGGCCAGGGTGAGGACCGCCTCAACGGTGTCGGTGTCTGGGAAAAGGGCGTTCATGTCTGCCTCTCCGGTCCGACAAACCTTGCTGTCGAGAAGTGTGGTCATGCTTTCCAGGATCGCGCGACGACGCCGTCGCCAGCAGAGCAGGAAGCCACCGGCATCGGGGGACCTTTGGCCCTGAACACTTTGATCGCGCGGTGACCGTCAGGAAGGACCCGCGGCGGGGTCTGGCTCTGGTCCGAACCTGAAGTGGCGGCCGGTGATTTCGGACGGGGTCACGCGGACGTAGTGAACCTTGGGTATCGCGGTCCACGGCAGGAGCTGGGCCCGCTCGGCTTCCTCGATCTCGGCGTCGGTGCGTAGCACCTTGGCGCGGCCACGGACGATCACGCTCCAGCCTTCGGCGACGTTGTGGTCGTCGGCCTCGAACAGCACGACGCTGTTGGCTACGGCGGAAAACAGTTTGGTGCCCTCGGAAGTCCGAAACAGCACGGTCCGGCCCTGCGCGACGAAGTTGACCGGGAAGATCTCCGGCTCACCGGCAAAGCTGGTTACCAACCTGCCCAGCGCGACGCCGCCCAACCGGCGCCAACTCTCGTCCTCCGACAGGATGGTGACTGGCTCATCGGTCATGGTTCCAACCTTTCCCTGCACATCACCACCATTTCAAGCCGCCGCGTGGTTCCTCGCGAAACTCGAGGACGTCGTCCAACGGCCGCCGCGGTGTCGGTGCGGGAAGCGCCTCCAGGGGCGGCGCGATCCCGGCGCGGACCAGCACCTGCGGTTCGCCGTGGCCGACCAGGTTGCGGACGACGTCGCGGCTCTCCTCCGATTCGATCAGATGAGTCAACGTGCAGGTCGCCATCCCGGCCACGGTGCATTCCAGTAGGACGGTCGACAGCGCTTCGCCGCACTCCAACACCTCGGCCCGCGTGTCCTCAGCCGTCGACAGCACAAGGATTTTCGACCAGTCCGCGCCGATCTCCGGGCGCCGATCCTGGTGGCTTCGAACCGGGAAGTCGCGGGCCACGTCGACTCGGTGGCGCTCGACGTCCGATGCCAGCGCGCTCGGCGGCACGCCCTCCGCCAACGCGAATGGCGAAGTCCACCACTGCAGCTCGAGCTGATACGACGAATCCTCGCGCCGGAGCGATTCGCTGAGCTGCGTGGCCTCCGCCAGGAGCGGGCGCTGATTATCGGTCAGGATGTCAAGCGTCGCAACGCTTTCGCTCAACACGCTTCGCAGCTCGGGTTCGAACGCATCCCAGTAGGTGGGCATGCCGAAGGCGAGCCGATCGGTCCGACGTTGCAGGATCGCCCGCGCGCGCTGTCGCTGCGACTCGGTGATGTGATCCGTGAGGCTGAATTCGATCGAGGCCAAGTGTGAGGGATCGGTCGGGTCGGGCAGCCGAGTAATGCTCGGCAGCCAACCGGCCGCGGTAATGGCCACGCGAAAGTGGTCGAGTGCGGCGCCGCAACTCAAGATCGCTTCCCGGCCGGATCGGTCGGCGGCGGGCACCGTCCGGTGCCGGTCGACGAACAGATGGACGACATCGCCTCGCGCCACCCACCGCCAGGGCTGGCTGTTGTGAACGGAAGGAGCGCGGCAGGCCAGCAGGACCGCCGTCTTGAGCGCCTCGACTTCCACACCGCAGACGCTATGGCGAGCGGGCGCGGGCCCCTAGGGGCCTTCGTCCCTTATCAACCCGCAGAAGGCACTTGTCTGGCATCCTGAGGGCATGGCACGCGGAGAAATCGATCCGATCCGGGCAAAGAGCGCTCTGGCGGTGATCAGGCAGAACCCCGGAATAGCGCTCTTCGCGGTCTCACCGGCACTCGTGGCGCTGGCCGTCGTCTGGTGGCTCGCCGGCGCCGGCTGGGCCATCGCCGCCGCCATCCTGCTGCTGATCGCTGGAACCGCCGTCGTCGTCTTGAAACGCTGACGCCGCCAGCATGCGTTCGTGGTGGGGCTGGGGCACCGTCGAGGACGCGCTTTCGGAGCACGAGACACGCGAGCTGGTCGCACGCGTGGCGACGCTGCTTCCCGGGCACGACCTGACCGATCACCCGCCGCCGGACCCCCATGCCCTCGGTCTGGCGCAGCCGCGGGTGGCCCCGCCGTCGTCGCTGGCAGACCTGTGCTCCGTTGACGCCGTCGATCGGGCGGCCCACGCGCACGGCAAGGCTTTCCGCGACGTCGTGCGCAACCTGCACGGCCGCCTCGACCACGTTCCCGACCTTGTCGTGCGACCCCGCCACGAACAGGACGTGATCGACGTCCTGGATTGGGCTGCACCCCAAGGGATTGCGGTGATCCCCTACGGCGGCGGCAGCTCGGTGGTCGGCGGTGTCGAACCGCGCTTCGACGGTCCGGCCGTCACGGTGGATACCACCGCCATGGGCGCGGTGCTCGAGCTCGACCGGACCAGTCGGTCCGCCCGCATCCAGGCCGGCGCTCTGGGGCCGGAGCTCGAAAACCAGTTGCGCCCATACGATTTGACGCTGCGCCACTATCCGCAGTCGTTCGGGTTTTCCAGCCTGGGGGGCTGGCTGGCCACCCGCGCCGGCGGGCACTTCGCCACGCTCTACACCCACATCGACGACCTGACCGAATCGTTGCGGGTCGTCACCCCGGCCGGGGTGAGCGAGTCGCGGCGGCTCCCGGGGTCCGGTGCGGGGCCGTCCCCGGATCGGCTGTTCCTCGGCTCCGAGGGCACGCTCGGCGTCATCACGGAGGCGTGGATGCGGCTGCAAAACCGGCCGAAGTGGCAGGTCACCGCGTCGTTGGCGTTCGACGACTGGGCGGACGCGCTCGCCGCGACCCGGACGATCGCGCAGGCCGGCCTGTACCCGTCGAATTGCCGGTTGCTGGACCCGGCCGAGGCATTCCTGAACGCCGGAGCCGCGGTCGGGGGAGGGATGCTGGTACTGGCTTTCGAATCCGCCGATCACCCGGTCGACGCGTGGCTCGGCCGCGCCGTGGCGATCGCCGCCGAACACGGCGGCGTTCTGACCGCGCGACGCGACCGCGAAAACACAAGCGATGCAAGCAAATCGGACGCTTCCGGGAATTGGCGTTCGGCCTTTCTACGCATGCCGTACCAGCGCGATGCGCTGGCCCGCCGCAGTGTCATCGCCGAGACGTTCGAGACGGCGTGCACCTGGGACGCATTCGAGGCCCTGCACGACGCGGTGATGAGGGCGGCGCGCGCATCAATCGAACGGATCTGCGGGACCGGCGTGGTGACCTGCCGGTTCACCCACGTCTACCCCGACGGCCCGGCGCCTTATTACGGCATCTATGCCGGCGGACGGTGGGAATCCCTGGACGCGCAATGGGACGAGATCAAGGCCGCCGTGTCGGAGGCGATCATCGCCGCCGGCGGCACCATCACTCACCACCACGCCGTCGGTCGCGATCACCGCCCGTGGTACGACATGCAGCGCCCCGACCCGTTCGCGGCGGCGCTGCGCGCGGCGAAGTCCGCGCTGGACCCGGCCGGGGTTCTCAACCCCGGGGTGCTGGTCGACGCGTGATCAGCCGTGGCTGACGCGCAGGAGCTCGGCCAGGCTCGGCAGCTTGACCCGCGGCCGCCCGTGGGGCTCACCGGCGGCCCGCTCGTGGCGATCGATGATCTCCCAGTGAGCGGAGGTGACCAGCTTCGGCTGCCGGGAGGCCAGCCACTCGGCCAACTTGTCGGCATGGTCCTCGCCGAAGTCGGCCAATTCGTCGGTCCCGCTCAGGTCGGCCAGCAGCGTGTCGACGGTGTCCTGGGAGTCCTTCTTATTGGTGCCGATCACACCCGTCGGCCCGCGCTTGATCCATCCGACGACGTACTCGTTGCGGCTGCCCTCGACCCGGCCGTTGGCGTGGGGGATGGTCGCGCTTTTGTCGTCGAAAGGCAGTCCCGGGGTTGGCACCCCGCGGTAACCCACCGACCGCACCACTAGCTGCACGGGCAGTTCCTCGCGCTCACCGGTGTCCTTGGCGGCCACCCGCCCGCTCTCGTCGGCGACCAATTCGTTGCGGCCCAGCACGATCCGCTCCACCTTGCCGTCACCCTTGATCTCGATCGGGGACGTCTTGAACCGGAACACCATGCGACGGTGTCCCGGGCGGGGTTCACGGCCCGCGTAGTCGCGCAGCACCTTGAGGTTTTGCTTGCAGACCTTGCCGACCGCGGCCGCGTCCTCGTCGGTGATGCCCTCCAGATCGGCGGGATCCACAATCACGTCGACACCTTCGAGGTCTGCCAACTCGCGTAGCTCGAGCGTCGTGAACGCGGTCTGCAGCGGACCGCGCCGGCCGACGATCACCACTTCCTCCACACCGCATGGGCGCAGCGATTCCAGCGCGTGATCGGCGATGTCGGTTCGCGCCAGCTCGCCCGGGTCGGTGACCAGGATGCGCGCGACGTCGAGTGCGACGTTGCCGTTGCCGATCACTACCGCGCGACTGCCCGACAGATCGGGCGATATCTGCTCGAAGTTGGGATGGGCGTTGTACCAGCCCACGAAATCGACGGCCGCGACACTCCCCGGCAAGTCCTCACCGGGAATGTTGAGCGAGCGGTCCGACTGCGCCCCGACGGCGTAGATCACGGCGTCGTAGCGCTCGGCGAGTTCGGGCGCCTCGAGGTGCTCGCCCACCACGACGTTGCCGAAGAAGCGGAAGCGGGGGTCCTCGGCGGTCTTCTCGAATTGTTTGCTGATCGACTTGATCTTCGGGTGATCGGGAGCGACACCGGAGCGCACCAACCCCCACGGCGTCGGCAGCATCTCGATCATGTCGACGGCCACGTCGATCTCGTCGGAGGTGTCGGCGGCTTTCAGCAACGATGCTGCGGCGAAGAACCCCGACGGTCCGGAGCCGACGATGGCGACATGGTATGGGCGCATACTCCAGCCTTCTGTTTAGTGCCCGGTCTGCGCGCAGAGGGGCTGTCGCGGCACAGTCGGGGGCTGCACATGATCGTGACTCGATGCTAAACGCATGACCGCTGGTCGTGACCTGAGCACTCGCCGAGCGCAAAGCCCCCGGTAACGTGGGCGGCTGTGGAACCCGACCGTCAAGCCGACATCGCCGCCCTTGACTCCGCCCTGACCACGGTGGAGCGGGTACTCGATGTCGACGGTCTGCGCGGCCGCATCGAGAAACTCGAGCACGAGGCGTCCGACCCCAACCTCTGGGACGACCAGGCCCGCGCGCAGCGCGTCACGAGTGAGTTATCCCACACGCAGGGCGAGCTACGCCGGATCGAGGAGTTGCGGCAGCGCCTGGACGACCTGCCGGTGCTTTACGAGCTGGCGGCCGAGGAGGGCGAAGGCGCCGCCGAAGCGTTGGCCGAGGCCGATGCCGAGCTGAATGCCCTGCGCGCCGACATCGAAGCCGCCGAGGTGCGCACCCTGCTCTCGGGTGAGTACGACGAGCGCGAGGCGCTGGTCACCATTCGTTCCGGCGCCGGCGGGGTGGATGCCGCCGACTGGGCCGAGATGCTGATGCGGATGTATATCCGGTGGGCCGAGCAACACAAGTATTCGGTCGAGGTGTTCGACACCTCCTACGCGGAGGAAGCGGGCATCAAAAGCGCGACGTTCGCCGTGCATGCGCCGTTCGCCTACGGCACGTTGTCCGTCGAACAGGGCACCCACCGACTGGTGCGAATCAGCCCGTTCGACAACCAAAGCCGGCGTCAGACATCCTTCGCCGAAGTCGAAGTGCTTCCGGTGGTCGAAACCACCGATCACATCGACATTCCGGAAGGCGATGTGCGAGTGGACGTTTACCGCTCCAGCGGGCCCGGCGGCCAGTCGGTGAACACCACTGACTCCGCGGTTCGCTTAACCCACATCCCAACGGGTATCGTCGTGACTTGTCAGAACGAGAAGTCGCAACTGCAGAACAAAGTTTCGGCAATGCGAGTGCTCCAAGCAAAGTTGTTGGAGCGCAAGCGATCAGAAGAGCGCGCCGAGCTGGACGCCTTGAAAGGCGAAGGCGGCAGTTCCTGGGGAAACCAGATGCGCTCCTACGTACTACACCCGTATCAGATGGTCAAGGATCTGCGAACCGAGTACGAGGTGGGCAATCCGGCGGCCGTTCTGGACGGAGACATCGACGGATTCCTGGAAGCGGGAATCCGGTGGCGCAACCGAAAAGATGACGACTAACACAACTGTTCTCGCTGCATCGATGGCGGATCGCTGGCACGGCTTTTGGCGCGGTGCGATCGGCGAATGGATCCTCGGCAGAGGCCTGCACATCATCATGCTGCTGATCGCGGCGGTGCTGGCGGCACGCTTCGTCAGCTGGATCGCACAGCAGGTGACCCGGCAACTCGACGTGGGCTTCACCGAAAGCGACGCGTTGGTGCGCTCGGAGGCAACCAAGCACCGCCAGGCCGTCGCGTCGGTGATCCAGTGGGTATCGATCGTGGTCATCGCGATCTGGGTCCTCGTTCAGGTTGCTGGTGTGCTGCAGTTCTCCGTGGGTGGGCTGATCGCGCCGGCCACGGTGCTGGGTGCGGCGCTGGGTTTCGGGGCTCAGCAAGTGGTCAGGGATCTGCTTGCCGGGTTTTTCATCATCGTCGAGAAGCAATACGGCTTCGGGGACCTGGTCACGCTCACCATCGTTTCCACGACGGAAGCCAGCGGCACCGTCGAGAACGTGACGCTGCGGGTGACACGGCTGCGCTCACCGGATGGCGAGGTGTTGACCATCCCCAACGGCCAGATCGTTAAGGCGACCAACCTCTCGAAGGACTGGGCACGCGCAGTGGTGGACATCCCGGTGTCGACCAGCGCCGACCTCAACCAGGTCAACGACGTCCTGCACCAGGAATGCGAGCGCGCTCTGGACAACCCGGTGTTGGGTGAGCTACTGCTGGACGCGCCCACCGTGATGGGCGTGGAGAGCATCCAAGTCGACACCGTCACCCTGCGCATGGTGGCCCGCACGCTGCCCGGGAAGCAGTTCGAGGTCGGCCGCCAGCTGCGTGTCCTCGTCATTCGAGCACTTGCCCGGGTCGGGATCGTGACTTCGGCCGATGCGAGGGTCGGCGTCGTTGACGACGCCGCGATCCCGGACGCCGAGGTCGCCGCGGCGCAGGACAGGACCGAGAATCGGGTGCATCAGCGGTGAAGCTGACCCTGAATATCTTCGAGAAGGGCGACGACGAGGTCCAGCAGCGCCGGCCCCTGAGCCATCTGTTCGGCGGTCGGGTTCGCACCTCCACCGTGGTGTTGATCGTGGCTTTCCTGGCGGTGTGGTGGGTCTACGACACCTACCGCCCGGAGCCGCCTCCCAAGCCGGCCGCGCCGCAGGTGGTGCCGCCCGGGTTCGTGCCCGACCCCAACTACACCTGGGTGCCGCGCAGCAGGGTGCAGCAGCCGACGCCCACTGTGACCGTCACGCCGACGCCGACCACGTCCACCCCGGCGCCCCCGCCACCGCCGCCGCCGGTCACCACGACGACGACGCCCCCGTTCGTGCTGCCGACGCCGCCGTGTTTGCTGCCGCCGCCCTTCTGCCCGCCGAGCGCGAGCCCGTCACCGGCGCCGCAGCAACCCCAGCCGGGGCCCGGTCCGGTGCCGACATCGGCGCCACCGGCCAGCTGATCGTCCGGGCCAGCGAAATTCACCGCTACACTGGCGTGCCGTGATGATCACCCTGGACCATGTCAGCAAGAAGTACAAAGCGTCGGCCCGCCCGGCGTTGGACGACATCAACGTCAAAATCGACAAGGGTGAATTCGTCTTCCTGATCGGCCCGTCGGGTTCGGGCAAATCGACGTTCATGCGGCTGCTGCTGGCCGAGGAGACGCCCAATACCGGCGACATCCGGGTCTCGAAGTTCCACGTCAACAAGATGCCGGGCCGGCACGTGCCGAAGCTGCGGCAGGTGCTCGGCTGCGTCTTCCAGGACTTCCGGCTGCTTCAGCAAAAGACGGTGTTCGAAAACGTCGCTTTCGCGCTGGAAGTCATCGGCAAACGCAGGGACGCGATCAATCGGGTGGTGCCCGAGGTGCTCGAGACGGTCGGCCTGTCCGGCAAGGCCAACCGGCTGCCGCACGAGTTGTCCGGCGGCGAGCAGCAACGGGTCGCGATTGCCCGCGCGTTCGTCAACCGGCCGCTGGTGCTGCTGGCCGACGAGCCCACCGGCAACCTCGACCCGGACACCAGCAAGGACATCATGGATTTGTTGGAGCGGATCAACCGCACCGGGACGACGGTGCTGATGGCGACGCACGACCACCACATCGTCGATTCGATGCGGCAGCGCGTCGTCGAGCTGTCGTTGGGCAGGCTGGTTCGCGACGAACAGCGCGGCATCTACGGAATGGATCGCTAAGTGCGCTTCGGTTTCCTGCTCAACGAGGTCCTGACCGGTCTTCGTCGCAATGTCACCATGACGGTCGCGATGATCCTGACGACGGCCATCTCGATCGGCCTGTTCGGCGGTGGCCTCTTGGTCGTCCTGCTGGCCGACCACTCGCGTGCCATCTACCTCGACCGCGTCGAAACGCAGGTCTTCCTCACCGAAGACGTCTCCGCCAACGACCCGGGCTGCGGAGCCAACCCGTGCAAGGCGCTGCGGGAGACGATCGAGAAGCGCCAGGACGTCAAGTCCGTGCGATTCCTCAATCGCCAGGACGCGTACGACGACGCCATCCGGAAATTCCCGCAGTACAAGGACGTTGCGGGAAAGGATTCCTTCCCAGCGTCGTTCATCGTCAAGCTGGAAAACCCCGAGCAGCACAAGGACTTTGACACCGCGATGCAGGGCCAGCCCGGCGTGCTCTCGGTGCTCAACCAGAAGGATCTGATCGACCGGCTGTTCGCTGTCCTGGACGGATTGAGCAACGCCGCCTTCGCCGTCGCCCTGGTGCAGGCCGTCGGCGCGATTCTGTTGATTGCCAACATGGTTCAGGTGGCGGCGTATACCCGGCGCACCGAGATCGGGATCATGCGACTGGTCGGGGCCAGCCGCTGGTATACCCAGCTGCCCTTCTTGGTGGAGGCGATGGTCGCCGCGGCCGTCGGTGTGGGCATCGCGATCCTCGGCTTGATCGTGGTGCGCGCGTTCTTCCTCGACAACGCGCTAAACCAGTTCTACCAAGCCAATTTGATCGCACGGGTCGACTACGCCGACATCCTTTACATCTCGCCGATTCTGTTTTTGCTCGGCGTGTCGATGGCCGGCCTGACCGCCTACGCGACGTTGCGGCTCTACGTGCGGCGGTAGTAGCTGTGGCCAATAACTCCGGCCGGGACAAGGCCGCGGGCGGCAAGCGTGGCAGCAAACAGATTGTGGCCACCAATCGCAAAGCGCGACACAACTATTCGATCATCGAACTTTTCGAGGCCGGAGTGGCTTTGCAGGGCACCGAGGTGAAGAGCCTTCGGGAGGGCCACGCGTCGCTGGCCGATGCGTTCGCAACCGTCGACGACGGCGAAGTGTGGTTGCGCAACTTGCACATTCCCGAGTACGAGCATGGTAGCTGGACCAACCATGACCCACGCCGCAATCGAAAGTTGTTGTTACATAGGCAACAAATCGACAGGCTGGTCGGCAAGATACGTGATGGTAACCTCGCCCTCGTGCCGGTGTCTCTGTATTTCTCCGAAGGAAAGGTCAAGGTCGAGCTCGCGCTTGCACGTGGCAAGCGAGCGTACGACAAGCGCCAGGATTTGGCCCGCCGCGACGCGCAACGCGAAGTGCATCGCGAGCTGGGCCGGCGAGCCAAGGGCATCAACTGATCGGGGCGGCTTACGCCCAGCTGTCGGCCGTTACCTACGGCGTCAGCGATTTCGTGGGCGGAGTAGCCGCTCGACGGGTAGCTGCGCTGCGAGTGATGCTCGTGGCCTACCCGATCGAGACAGTGTTGACCGCCGCGCTGGCCATCGCCGTGGGCGGACCAATCCAGACGGGCGCGGTCGTGTGGGGCTGTCTGTACGGCATCGGCATGGCGTTCGGCGTGTGGGCGTTGTTCGCCGCGCTGGCGGCCGGGCCGATCTCGGTGGTCTCGCCGCTGGCGGCCGTGCTCAATGCGGCAGTGCCCGTTGCGGTCGGTGTAGCCCTGGGGGAGCGGCCAGGCCAGGCGGCATCGCTGGGCGTCGTACTGGCCCTGGTCGCGGTGTTGCTGGTCAGCCGCGAAACCGCTGTCGACGGCATCACGCCGTATCGGTTCACCCCGAAGGTGGGCTGGCTCACGCTCCTCGCGGGATCCGCGATGGGGCTGAACCTGGTGTTCCTCCATCAGGCGCCCCAGGAGTCCAAGCTCTGGCCACTGTTGTTCGCCCGGGTGTCGGCCACCGCGGTGGTGTTCGCCATGGCTGCGATCAGCAAGAATCTGCGATTGCCGGGCGGGCAGCCGCTGAAGCTGGCCCTGGGTGTCGCCCTGCTGGACATCTGCGCCAACATCACGATGCTGCTCGCGCTGCACACCTGGCTGCTGTCGTTGGCCAGCATCCTGATCTCGCTGTACCCGGCGGCGACGGTCGTGCTGGCCATGGTGGTGCTGCGCGAGCGGCTGAGCCGCTGCCAGGGGGTCGGCATGGTGTTGGCCATGGGCTCGGTGGCGATGATCGCCGCAAGCTGAATCCCGGTCCGTGCTTCACCCCTTTACCATGATCCCGACAGCAGCGGACGTCGTGTCGGGAGATGGCATTAGGCGCGTTTGATACCGAGGACCCGGTGATCCGGGAGTTGTCCGACGCGGTGGAACGCAGCCCCGACGTCGTCGAGTTGCGGCTGCATCTGGCTGGCCTGCTAGCAGACAAGGGGCGCTATGCCGAGGCGCTGAACCATTGCAGTGCGGCGCTGACCCGCGATGCGGGCAATGCGACCGCGCTGAGCCTGTTGCAGCGGTGCAGCGCGGCGCTGGCGGGAGCACCCGCCGAGCCACCCGCTCCCAAAGACAGCTTCGATTGGCCCACCGCAGAAAAGGAAGTCGCGGACATTATCGAGCCGGCCTTTGTCGAGGCGCCTGCCGATGTCGTCGACGAGGGCGACTTCGACGTCCTGGAGCGCAGCCGGGTGCGGCTGGCCGACGTCGCGGGCATGGCCGACGTCAAGCAACAGATCGAACTTTCCCTGCTGGGCCCGATCCGCAACCCCGAGCTGATGAAGGCCTACAAGATCTCGGCGCGCGGAGGCCTGCTGCTCTACGGGCCACCGGGATGCGGCAAGACATATATCGCGAAGGCCATCTCGGGTGAGATGAGCGCGAACTTCTACCAGGTGGGCATCGCCGAGGTCCTGCACCATTGGTTCGGCGACTCCGAACGCAGCATCCACTCGATCTTCGAGACCGCCCGGCGCAACGCCCCCTGCGTGCTGTTCTTCGACGAGGTGGATGCGCTAGGACACCGGCGGTCCGGGTTGGCCGGCAGCTCCGGCCTGCGCACGGTAGTCAACACCATGCTGGAGGAAATGGACTCGGCCACTTCCACCAACGACGGCGTCTATGTGCTCGGCGCGACCAACGCCCCGTGGGACGTCGATCCCGCGCTGCGGCGGCCGGGACGATTTGACCGGATGGTTTTCGTCCCGCTGCCCGATGCCGAAGCCAGGGCCGGCATTGCCCGCTTTCACCTGAGAGACCGGCCGGTGGCGGGGATCGACCTTGCGTCGATCGCGAGCCGAACCGAGGGCTATTCCGGCGCCGACCTCGCCCACATCTGCGACAGCGCAACGCAATTGGCGATGGCCGATTCGATGCGTGCCGGACAGGTTCGCCCGGTGACCATGGCCGACGTCAACGCCGCCGCCGCGCAGATCCGGCCCAGCACGGGGCCGTGGTTCGACACCGCCCGCAACATCGTCGAATTCGCCAACAACGACGGCACCTACGACGAACTGGCGAAGTTCCTGCGGCGCAGGAAAATTCGGTAATGCCCGAGTCCGGCCTGGTCCGACCGGACCAAGTCGTTCACGTCACCGACGCGTACATCGACAGCAAGAACTACGAGCGAGCCCGCGACGTGCTGCGGCAAGCGTTGTCACAACACCCGAACGATCCGGTCCTGTTAGCGCGCTACGCCCGGGCGGAATACATGCTCGACAACTATCCCGGCGCAGCGTCGAGCGCCTACGCCGCCTTGTCGGTGGCCCCGCAGGACGAGATGGCCATGCGCATGTACGCGCTGTCGCTCGATGGCCTGGGCCGCGGGTACGAAGGATTGTGGATGGCGTGGCGGACCGTGCTCGCGCATCCGAACGAACCGACGGCGCACCGCCTTTACGCGCGACTCCTGCAGAAGTCGCGCCAATACTCCTCGGCGTTACTTGCAGTGGATGAGGCGCTCCGGCTTGACCCCACGAACGTCGACGGACTGGTGCTGCGCGGCTCCGTCCTGCACGATCTGCGCCGGATTCCGGAATCGGACGCGGCCTATCGGCAGGCGTTGGCCTTGGAACCGGACAACGCCGAGGCGCTCAACAACATGGCGGTCAATCGGGTGCAGCGCGGCAGGTTCGCGACCGCCCTGCTTGGGTTTCTGGGCGCGGCCGGCATCGACCCGGCGTACGGGGATCTCGCCCGCAGGAACATCGGGGTGGTCCTGCGCAGGGTGCTCAGGTTCGTGACGGTCGCGGCGACGATTCTCAGTGTCCTCGTCGCCGTGGCCGCCGGGTTGTACAGCGAAGGCCACTCGACGACGACGATCCGAGTGTTCGCCGGGCTGATCACCGGGGTGCTGATCGCCGTCCTGGGACGGTTGGGGCGGACCATCCCGCGTCAGGTGCTCGCATCCGTCCTGCGGCAGCAGTTCTTTGCCACGCTGCGACTCGTGCACGCGCTGCTGGCCGTCGTGACCGGCGCCTGGATTACCATCTTTCCGTGGCCCGCGGTGTTGATTGCCGTCGGTGGCATGCTGGCGATCTGCGGCCTCGTGCTTTTTCGGGTCGGCTCCTTTATTGGGAGGTAGTCGGCCTACGATCCGACCATGGCCACTCGTCCCCTCACCGAGCTCGATAAATCCGATGTCCTGTCCGGTCTGTTCGCCGTCTGGGACGACATCGCCGCGCTGCTGGAAGGGTTGCCCGAGAGCGGCTGGTGCGCGGCCAGTCCGCTGCCCGCGTGGGACGTCAAGGCCCTGGTGTCGCACATCATCGGAACCGAGTCGTTCCTGGCCGGCATCGCGCCTCCGCAACCCGACGTCGACGTGTCCGCGCTCGACCACGTGCGCAACGACATCGGAGCGATGAACGAGTGCTGGGTACGTCATCTCAGCGGTGAACCCGGCGTCGAGGTGCTGGCCCGGTTCAGGGACATCACTAACGAGCGGCGCAAGGCGCTGATCAGCCTCTCGGACGAGGAGTGGAACGCGGTCACCGCGACTCCGGTGGGCCCCGAGAGCTACGGGCGATTCATGCGGGTGCGGGTGTTCGACTGCTGGATGCACGAGCAGGACATGCGCGAGGCGCTGTCGCGGCCACCATCCGACAACGAGCTCGACGGGGCCGCGTCGCAGCTTTCCCTCGACGAGGTCGCGGCGACCATGGGATACGTGGTGGGCAAGCTCGCCAAAGCGCCCGAAGGGTCACGCATTCTGTTCGAGCTGACCGGCCCGGTGGCCCGCAACATCCACGTCAGCGTGGACGGTCGCGCTCAGGTGGTCGACGGCTTCGGCGGCCAGGAACCGACGGCGACGATCCGGATGGACGGGCTGCAGTTCACCAGGCTTTCGGGCGGGCGCCCGATGAGCCCCGCCCGCAGCCAGGACATCGAACTCGACGGCGATAAAGACGTGGCCACGCAGGTCGTCGAGCACCTGAACTTTGTGATCTGACCGCAGCCTGCAACGGAAGATAATTCCGTTGCCGCTGGTTGAACACGGCGTACCATGGATTGTCCTGCCGAAAGTCGGCGGGGATGAGCGAAGAACGCATAGACAAGGGGCTGAACGGTTTCGACTTCGCGCATCGAATCAAGGGAAGCGTGCCGGTGCAGGCAAGAGACCACCGTAAGCGTCGCTGCAAATATATAAGCGCCGATTCACATCAGCGCGACTACGCTCTCGCTGCCTAAGCGACAGCTAGTCCGTCAGACCGGGAACGCCCTCGGCCCGGACCCTGGCGTCAGCTAGAGGGATCCACCGGTGAGTCCGGTCGCGGGACTCATCGGGACATACACAGCGACTGGGATCGTCATCCTGGCTGGTTCGCGTGACCAGGAGATCCGAGTAGAGGCATAGCGAACTGCGCACGGAGAAGCCTTGAGGGAATGCCGTAGGACCCGGGTTCGATTCCCGGCAGCTCCACTGAATAGCCGCTGGCCGCCGGATGCGGTCATTACGGCGGTCGCCCATCAGTACGACAACCTCACGCAGCCGCCTGCAGGGTGATCTCGGAGATTTCCATCCGGCTCTCGCCGTGGGTGCTGCCCAAGGTGGAGATCCACACCAACACGTTGGACGTCTTGGTCTGGTTATGCACTTCTATGCGGTTGTGCCCCGATTGCAGTGACGTGGTTGGTGTCAGCTCGACGGTGTCGGCCAATTTGGCTGGGGCATCGGTGGGTGACGAGCGAATCTGCACCTGGGTTCCCGTGCTGGATACGTCGATCGTCACGGCGCTCAGCGCGGTCGGTTCTGACAGGTGTAGCAACAGACCCATTCCTTCGATGAATTTCGGGAAAGGGTCGGCGTCCCTATAGGTCACGGTGGACCACGCCGTGTTTGGGTTCCCGTCAATTGCCAAATTGGCCTTCTGCGGATTGTCGGGGGCACCGTCGGGTGAAAACACCGTTGCGCTCGCTGGCCTGACGATGGGGCCGGGACGAGTCCAATGGCCGAAGCCGTCGGTGAACCACATCACCGCACCCGCGGTCAACAGGATCACAGCGGCAGCGGCGACGAGTGCGGCGATCCACCCCTTTCTGCTTTTCGCTGCTTCCGATGCCTTTTCTCGCGGCGGTTGGGTGCGGGCCGCGGACCAGCGTTGCTTCGGACGGGCTACGGCTGAAAGGTTGACGATCTTGTCGGCATCGAGGATGTCGCCGTCCCAGACGCCGCTGACCTCGACCTCATCCCCATCGGCGAGCTGGCCCGCCACGAGATCAGTTTCAATTTCGACCGGAACATTCGCAGGCCCGTTGTCTGGTGGTTCATACGGGATCAAATGGAACGACAACATCCCGACCTGGTCCTGGGCACCCACCACGCCTTGCTGTACGCCGCGCGCTGTCCCAGTGATGACCAAACGCTCGAGACGCTGCGTGGGTGGGCGTTCGCCCGAGCCCGGGTATCCGGCGCGGCCGGGAGCCTGCTGCGTGAGGGCCCGGGCGAAATCGACGCAGGTCGGGTATCGCTGTTCCGGATCCTTTGCCAGCGCCCTGATCAGCACGGCGTCCAGATGCGCGAGATCGGGTCGGCGCTCTGAGATCCGCGGTGGTGGCGCACTGAGATGGTGGCTTAGCACCACGGCGCGATTTGAGTCTTGAAAGGGTGGGGCGCCGGTTAGTAGGTGAAAGGTCGTGGCAGCCAACGCATATTGATCCGCTCGGCCGTCAAGCGGCTTGCCCAAAAGTTGCTCAGGGGCCACGTAACTGTTAGTACCTATGTCTATGTTGGTCGCAGTCAGGCCGCTGATGTCATCGGTTCGCCGGGCAATACCGAAGTCAGCCAAAAGGATTCGGTGCCGTTCCACCTCAGACCCTGTGAGCAGGATGTTCGCCGGTTTGACGTCGCGATGCAGTAGCTTGCGCTGGTGCGCATAGTCGAGCGCATCAGCGACGGCAGTGACAATCTCGGTCGCGTACCATTCGGGGAGGCCGTCTGGGTAGTGCTGCCGTTGCAGTCGCCCAGCGTCGGTCCCGTCCACGTAGTCCATCGAGATCCAGAGCCGGCCGTTGAACTCACCACGATCGAGAACGCCGACGATATGTGGGTGCCACAGCGTCGCAGCCAATTCGGCCTCGCGATTGAATCTCGCGCGAAACTCCTCGTCGCGTGTTGAGGCCAACGACAAGATCTTCAGCGCGTCGTGACGAGGCAGACGAGGATGCTGGGCGAGGTAAACCTCACCCATACCACCAGTGCCGAGCAAGCGCTGAATAACGTAGCCAGCGAAGACCTCACCGTTGTTGAACGGCATGTCCGAAGCCTACAAACCGGCGTCGCCGAGAAGCGAATTCGGCCAACGAGCACTAGGACCCGAGTGGGGCCCTTGACGCGGTCAAGACGGGAGAGCGAAACCGCAGATAACAAGGGGTGCTGAATCGGGCCGAAACGTAACGAACAGGCAGCTCGCAAGCCATTTTGCCTGATAAAGCGTCCGGTTCGATTCCCGGCAGCTCCACTGAGAAT
Organism: Mycobacterium sp. IS-1264; assembly: GCF_001954195.1. Classification (GTDB taxonomy): domain Bacteria; phylum Actinomycetota; class Actinomycetes; order Mycobacteriales; family Mycobacteriaceae; genus Mycobacterium. Next base: position 25,090 of record NZ_MBES01000053.1, read on the forward strand.
GTGCTGTGCTCAACGTCAAGAGACTTGTGGGTTGGATTATGCCTAGGGTGAGCGGCTTTAATCGTCATACGACGGCAATGTCACGTCGTGCACGCCCGAGACCGCATCACGAGGAGCTCTCATGACCTATCGCCATCTTGCGTGGGTGCTCGGCGCACTGATGGTGGCGGCCATCGTTCCCGTCGAGGCGCATGGCCAACCGCCGACGAAGTGTCTGACCAACACCCCCACGGGCAAGCAGGTCTACGTGCCGTGCGATCTGCTCAACGCCGGCGCCAATTTCCCGCCGGGGCAGCGTTGTCCTCCACCGCTTGAGCAGTACCCGAAAGATGTGGCGGACTGGTGTGGCGAAGGCCCCGGCCTTGCGAGTCCCGCGCCCGCGAGTCCCCCGCCCGCGAGTCCCACGAGCCCAACAGGTCCGACGACCCCTGTGCGGCCTACGACCCCCGTGAGCCCAACGCGTTCTGCGACTCCGACGAGTTCTGCGACCCCGACGAGTTCTGTGACCCCGACGAGTTCTGCGACCCCGACGAGTTCTGTGACCCCGACGAGTTCTGTGACCCCGACGAGTCCCACGACCCCGACGAGTCCCACGAGCCCGGAGGTTCCGGACAGCGCGAGCTGACGACGTCCTGCATGAGGTGGCCAAGTGCGAGAGCGTCCATGCGCGGCAAAAGATTGCTTCCACTGATCGCCATCGCCGCGGGGCTGGCGGCATGTAGCAAGGCGACTCACACCACTACACCCGCCGGGCCGCCATCGATCACCAGCGAGCCCTTCGGTCAGGTGAGCGGGACACCCGTAAACCGCTACACGCTCATCAGCGGGCACGGCATGCGTGTGCGGGTCCTGAACTACGGCGGCATCATTCAGTCGATCGAGGTCCCCGACCGCACCGGGCGCAACGGCAATGTGGTGCTCGGCTTTCCGACGCTGGACGGCTACCTGAACAACACCGGATCCGCCAAAACGTATTTCGGTGCGATCATCGGCCGCTACGGCAACCGGATCGCCAAGGGAGCTTTCTCGTTGAACGGCAACGAGTATCGCCTGCCGATCAACAACAACGGCAACAGCCTGCACGGTGGCAGCGCGGGTTTTGACACGAAGGTGTGGCAAGCCAGCCAGCAGAACGGTAGCGACAGCGTGGGCCTGAAGCTCCAATATGTCAGTCCCGCAGGAGAAATGGGCTATCCCGGCACGCTGACGACAACCGTCACCTACACCGTGAACCAGAAAAACGAATTGCGCATCGACTACCACGCGACCACCGATGCGCCGACCGTGATCAACCTGACCAATCACAGCTATTTCAACCTGGCGGGTGAGGACACGCTCGACGTCTACGACCAGAAGGTCACCATTCGCGCCGACCACTACCTGCCAACCGATTCGACACAGATCCCGACCGGGCAGATTGCCTCGGTGCAGGGCACACCGTTCGATTTCACATCGCCCACCGCGATCGGCGCGCATATCAGTGCGAATGACCCGCAGCTGTTGCTGGCCCAGGGTTACGACCACAACTGGGTGATCAACCGCGGCAACAGCGCGGGGCTGGTGGAGGCAGCCAAGGCCGAGGATCCGCAGACAGGGCGCACGTTGACTGTCTCCACTACCGAGCCCGGGGTGCAGTTCTACACGTCCAATTTCATCGGCGGGGCGTTCACGGGCACCAGCGGGCATATCTACCGGCAGGGCGCGGGATTCACGATGGAGACCCAGCACTACCCGGATTCGCCAAATCAGCCGAACTTCCCGACCACGACGCTCAACCCTGGCCAGGCCTACGATTCGACAACGGTTTTTGCCTTCAGCACGGCGTAAGGTTCGACCATGAACGTCGCGGGCAGGGCCCCGGACATCCACTATGCCAAGAGCGGCGGCCTGAACATCGCGTTCTCGGTGATCGGCGAGGGGCCCGACCTCGTCGTCGCGCCCGGCTTCATCTCGCACCTCGACATCATGTGGGAGGAGCCGTCGGTCGCCCACTTCTACTCACGGCTCGCGTCCTTCCGGCGCGTCGTGATCTTCGATAAACGGGGGACCGGCCTCTCTGATCCGACAACGCATGCGCCGACGTTGGAACAGTCCGTCGACGATATGCGCGCTGTCATGGACGCGGCCGGATGTGAAAGTGCCGACCTCGTGGGCATTTCGGAGGGCGGCACGATGGCGATGCTGATGACGGCCAGCCATCCCGAGCGCGTCAAGGCGCTCGCCCTCTACGGCACGTTCTCCCGCCTGCTCCAAGCGCCCGACTACCCGCTCGGTGTGACCGAGGAGCAGCTGTCGGCGTTGATCGAGCTAAGCGCCAAGGGCTGGGGTGAAGGCGTCGGACTGGGTGCGTGGGCCCCGAGTCGTCGGGGCGACACCGCCCTGCGGGGGTGGTGGGCGCGGCTGCAGCGCGTCGCCGCCAGCCCGGGCATCGTCCGCAACATCTTCGCGCTCTATCCGCAACTGGACATCCGCGACGTGTTGCCCGCGATCCAGGTGCCGACGCTCGTGCTCCACCGGCGGGACGACCGGATGGTGAGGCTCGAGATGGGACGCTACCTCGCCGACCGCATCCCCGGGTCTAAGTTCGTCGAGCTCGACGGCACTGACCACCTGTTCTTCACGGGCGACGCCGACGCCTTGCTCGACGAGGTCGAGGAGTTCCTCACCGGCGTCCGTCCGGTTCCCGCGGTCGAGCGCGTCCTGGCCACCGTGCTGTTTACCGACATCGTCGACTCCACGAAGCGAGCGGTCGAGCTCGGCGACGAGCGATGGAAGGAGCTGCTCGGTAGGCACGACGCCCAGGTGCGGCGCCAGCTCGAGCGCTTCGGTGGCCGTGAGGTCAACACGACGGGCGACGGCTTCCTCGCCCGGTTCGATGGACCGGCCCGCGCGATCCGGTGCGCCATGGCGATCCGCGACATTTTGCGGAGCCTGGGTCTCGAGGTGCGGGCGGGCGTGCACACCGGCGAGGTCGAGCTGCGCGACGACGACATCAGCGGCATCGCCGTCCACATCGCGGCACGTGTGGCAGCAGCGGCCCGGGCGGGCGAGGTGCTCGTCTCGCGCATCGTCGTCGACCTGGTCGCCGGGTCGGGCCTCAGCTTTGCCGCTCGCGGCGAGCACACCCTCAAGGGTGTGGCGGGCGAGTGGGGGCTGTTCGCCGTCGAGGGTTGATATTTGGCTGCGAATCCCAAATCGTTTGTGTCTCAACGTCGATCGATGGGTGATGGAGTTCCTGAAAGTTCCGTCCGCCCCGACGGAATGTGGCAACGACGGCGGCCGGCACATCCGGCTCCAATAACGGAACGGACAGCCAGTCGCAGGGGCGTACGTGCACCAAATCCACTGCCGCCGCGGTCTTGTCGGCGTCGTAGAGGTACGGCCCGCAGATGCGGCCCAACCAGAACCACCCGTCGGTGTCGCGGGTCCACACGAACGAGCCGTCGTCGAGCTCCGCGAATCGGGCGACCCGACGGACAAGGCGCTCCTCATCGGCCTGCCGACTTACGCGTTGCCCGAACCCACACACGCCGAGCCGGCGAGCGCGGTCGATGGTGGCTTGCGGCTCGACGGCGTCGTCGCGCGATCGCATCGGCGCGCGGTAGACGGCGACCAGGTCAGTTCCCCGCTTCGATAGCCGCGACTCGTGCGGCAGCGTCGGGTCCGCAGAAGCGCTGGAGGTCCACTCCGCCCGCGGCCAGCAGATCGTCGATGCGGCGCTTGAGGTCACCCGATGTGAGGTGGGCATACAGGCTCGCGCCCGGGCAAGATGTCTGGGCAAGATCCCGGTGGCCCGCCAGTGTGTTGGTTGCGATGCCAAATGTCCGCGCGGCCCAGGCGAATGCCAGAGCGGCTCCGCGCAGCTGGGCCTCAGACACGGCCTCCTGGTCGAAGTCCCCTTCGCAGAGGACCAGGAAATGGCCCGTCGTGTCGTAGTCCGTTGCGGTGTCGCCCGCTAGCTCAGTGCTCCGGAGTTCATAGATGTTGCCATTACGGTCGACGCCGACGTGATAAGCGATGTCGATCCAGCCGTGCTGGTCTTGGTGATAGCGCTGATCCTGTCTGAGGTGGCCCGGGGCGTTGCGGTTGTCGCCAAGGACCACGGCCTCGTGGTGGAGGGTCATGCGGGTGATCGTCTGGCGCTTGCCCCCCGGGTGGGCCGGGCGCGCACCCCAGGCGTCTCGGCATAGCAACGGTGCTGAAGTGGAAGCGGTCAGCTTGACGCTCGACCGCGTAGAACTCGAGCAGGCGCCGACCATGGACGCCACGCCGACGCTGCCGGCCAGCCCAAGCAGCTGGCGGCGGCTGACGAAATCCGGTCGCTCATCGGGCCGGCCGGGCGGTGGCCCACACATCGTCTTCACCATACGGAGGAGGATCGCGCCAGAGTCGCTTGTCAGGAAATATCCACGGTCCGCATACGTTCCTTGGGAGCAGTTACTAGGATTCGGCGCATGGCACTGGCGAACGGTGCGATTTTCGCTGGCTATACCATTCAGCGACTGCTGGGGGCCGGTGGGATGGGGGAGGTTTATTTGGCCCATCATCCCAGGCTGCCGCGGCTGGACGCGCTGAAAATCCTTCCTGCGGCACTAACCGAGGACGGCGAGTTCCGGCAGCGATTCAACCGCGAAGCTGACCTGGCGGCCGCGCTGTGGCATCCGCACATCGTGGGCCTTCACGACCGCGGCGAGTTCGAAGGCCAGCTGTGGATCACCATGGATTACGTGGACGGGACCGACGCTGGGCGACTGCAACGGCAGCACTACCCAGACGGCCTCCCCGAATGGTACGCGACCGAGATTGTCACTGCCGTCGCTGATGCGCTCGACTATGCGCACCAGCGCAAGCTACTGCATCGCGACGTCAAACCGGCGAACATCCTGCTCACAGGGTCTGAGGTGGAACGGCACCGAATCCTTTTGGCTGACTTCGGTATTGCCCGGCGAACCGATGACATCAGCGGCCTGACTGCGACCAACATGACAGTCGGCTCGGTTGCATATGCGGCGCCCGAGCAATTGATGGGCGAGTCGATAGACGGGCGAGCTGACGAATATGCGTTGGCCGCCACTGCTTTCCACCTCCTAGCCGGTGCGCCTCCATTTCAGCATTCCAACCCTGCAGTCGTCATTAGCAGGCACCTCAATGCGCCCCCGCCGCGGCTAGCAGAGCGGCGCCCAGAGCTGGCGCGGCTAGACCCGGTGTTGTCGAAAGCCCTCGCGAAGAACCCTTCAGAACGCTACCCACGATGCCTTGACTTCGCGCATGCGCTCAGAGCGTGCATCGCCGGCGCGGCCCCTTATCCAGATGCGAACCTTCCCAGCAACATTCGGCCGCTCGAAAGAGTGTCTGCTGTGGGCGGGCCAGCGGGCCAGGCGCCGATCACTCAGCCAGCGATGCCGTCCTCATATCACCGAACGATGCATGTTCCTTCGCCGCAACGGCCCGCGCTGCGTGCAGCCACGGTCGTACCAATGATCTTGGCGGTATTGCTGTTCGGTGCCGCAGGCTTCGCGGTCACGCAGGTTCTACGCCCGGACCCGCAGCCTTCCACCGCCGCGCCGCAGTGGCAGCCGTACGTCGACTACGCCAAACAGTTCACGGTGTGGTTCACGAGTATCAGTGCTCAATCGGCTGATAGCGACATCCAGCGGATCCTCGACGGATCAACCGGGTCTTTCCACGATGACTTCGCTAATAGAAGATCCGACTTCAGGCAGACGCTCGTGAATTCAAACGTGTCAACCCAAGGAACCGTTAACAGCGCCGGCCTGGACTCCATCAATGGCACGACGGCGCACGTTCTGATAGCCGCGACATCCAAGGTCACTAATAACGCTGGCGCATCGCAAGATCCAAGAAGTTGGCGATTAGACGTGCAAGTCGAAAAAGCCGGCGACACGTACAAGGTGTCACGAGTGGACTTCGTGCAATGACCCGCGCCGGGCTACTGCGCGTCGGATGGTGGTTGCTCGTGGTTGCACTCGCCGTCTCGACCGTGAGTGCCGCAGCCGTGGGCGGGTGGCAGATGCAGGTCAAAAGCCGCCAACTGCCTCCCGTCGCTGACCAACCCGCCGATCGTCAGAACGCAACACAGGCGGCAAGTACCGGTACGGTGAAATTGTTGAGCTATTCGCCAGACACACTTGAACAAGACTTCAGCGCTGCCGAAGCGATGCTCACCGGCGACTTCCTCGCCTACTACAAGCAATTCTCAACTCAGGTTGTCATGCCAGCCGCTCGGGAAAAGCGCGTCACTACGTCTGCCACCGTTCTCCGCGCCGGCGTCGAATCCCTTGCCAGCCAGAATGCCTCGATACTTGTCTTCGTAAACCAATCGACCACCACGAAGGAGAAACCGTCGCCGTCAATCGCGACAAGCTCAGTGCGGGTAGGTCTTGTCAAGGTGAACGGAACCTGGCTCATCGCCAAATTCGACCCGCAATAGATCGACGCACGGAGCTGCCCACCAAGGGATGAACAACGAAACACGAGATCGTTGCGAGCGCCGGGCGGGTGCATTCGCGCCAAGTTTTGAGAAGATCCAACCCGAGCGCGGAATCGAAGCAGCGCCAGTATGCCCCCTTTTTCGGGCGCAACTCTCGTAAGAGACATCCAGGCCAGCGGCCTCTAAACCCTTCTCAGCGGCTTCTCAGCAGTCTATCCATACGCTGGCGCTCCCATGTTTACAGCAACTTTTCGCCCACCAGGCGCACGCGTCGAGGTCTCGATTAGGTGACGCGGCAACTGGTTTGGACACCTGTTCCGGATGACACCGACGACTGTCACACGCAACCGACGAGCGGACGTGTGCCGGCTCGGTCGCTGCAACCCGCCGAGTTGGCGCACGCCGCGGTGATGGGCGCCCTGTGCGCCGCGATCGCGATCATTGCGGTCATCCTCCCGCACGCGGGCGCGTTGGGACTGCTGGGCACCGTGCCAATGGGCCTGCTGAGCTACCGCTACCGGATCCGCGTTCTGATCACCGCGACCGTCGCGGCCAGTGTGATCGGCTTCCTGGTCGTCGGCATGAGCGGGTTCGGGGCGGTCGCCCTGTGTGCCTATGTCGGCGGACTGGCCGGAATCGTGAAACGCCGCCGTCGGGGAACGCCGACCGTGCTCGCAACGTCCGTCGTCGCCGGTGTTGCCGTCGGCGCCACGGTGGTCATCGGGTTGACCTTCCTGGTGCGGCTTCGTCAGCTGATATTCCACACCATCACCGCCACCGCCGACGGAGTCGCGACGGCGATCTCGCGCGTGCCGCACCTGCAGGCGGTCGCGCAGGACCTTAAGCATTTCTCCGCCGACGCGCTGCAGTACTGGCAGTGGCTCGTCGTCGGGTACGCCGTCATTGCGATCATGGGTGCCTCATTGATCGGTTGGTGGGCGTTGTCACGAGTGCTGGTGCGCCTCAGGGGAATTCCCGATGTGCACAAACTGGATGCGCCGATCGACTCCGGGTCGATCGAGCCCATCCCGGTGCGACTGGACGGGGTGCGCCTTCGCTACCCGCACACCGACCGCGATGCGCTGCGCCCGGTCAGCCTGGACGTGCGGGCGGGCGAACACGTGGCCGTCACCGGTGCCAATGGTTCGGGAAAAACCACACTGATGCTGATCCTGGCCGGCCGCGAACCGACATCGGGCACCGTTGACCGCCCCGGCGCGGTGGGCCTCGGTCAACTCGGTGGCACTGCCGTCGTCATGCAACACCCGGAAAGCCAGGTGCTCGGCACGCGCGTAGCCGACGACGTGGTCTGGGGATTGCCGCCCGGCAAGAGCATTGATATCGAACGGTTGCTCCGTGAGGTCGGGTTGGCCGGCCTCGCCGAACGCGACACCGGCGGCCTGTCCGGCGGTGAACTGCAGCGCTTGGCCGTGGCCGCGGCGCTGGCGCGAGAGCCCGCGCTGCTCATCGCCGACGAGGTCACCAGCATGGTCGACCAGCGCGGCCGCGACGCACTGCTCGCCGTGTTATCCGGACTCACCGACCGTCACCGAACTGCCCTTGTGCACATCACCCACTACGACAACGAAGCCGAGCACGCCGACCGCACGATCGACCTCAGCGACTCGGCGGACAACACCGCAATGGTCGAAGCCGCAAGAGCGCCCGCGCCGACAGCCGCCGTCGTACACCGACCAAACGCGCCGGTGCTCGAACTCAACGGTGTCAGCCACGAATACGGCAGTGGCACCCCGTGGGCACAGACTGCGCTGCGCGATATCAGCTTCGCGGTCCACGAGGGCGACGGGCTGCTGATCCACGGCGACAACGGCTCGGGCAAGTCGACACTGGCTTGGATCATGGCCGGGTTGACGGTGCCGACCACCGGCACGTGCCTGGTCAACGAACGCCCCGCCGCCGAACAGGTCGGCGCGGTCGCGCTTCAATTTCAGGCCGCCCGCCTGCAATTGATGCGCAGCCGTGTCGACCTCGAAGTTGCTGCGGCAGCGGGCTTTTCGCCCGACGATCACGACCGGGTAATCGAGGCACTGGCGGCCGTCGGCCTGGACGCCGCCCTGGCGAAGCGGCGTATTGACCAACTCAGCGGCGGCCAGATGCGCCGAGTGGTGCTAGCTGGATTGCTGGCCCGGTCGCCACGGGTATTGATCCTCGACGAGCCACTGGCGGGCCTCGACGCGGCCAGCCAGCGCGGACTGGTGCGGCTGCTCGCGGATCGGCGGCGTGAGACCGGCCTGACCGTGGTGGTCATCTCGCACGACTTCGGCGGGCTGGAGGAACTGTGCCCGCGCACCCTGCAGCTGCGCGACGGTCGGCTGGAATCGGCGTCGCCGCATGCGCGGAGGACCCACGAGACGGCCGCCCCGCCGGCCAAGCCGACCAGCCGCCAAAGGCGCCCCGTTGTGCTGCTGCGCCCGGTGCCTGGACGCTCCGCGATGCACGACTTGTGGGCTGGCACCAAACTGCTTGCCGTTGGCGCCATTTCGGTGTTGCTGACCATCAACCCGGGTTGGGTAGCGATCGGACTTGTCGGCGCGCTGGTGCTCGCGGGAGCCCGGGTAGCACGCATTCCCAGAGGCGCGCTGCCGTCGCTGCCGCGCTGGCTTCCGATCCTGCTGGTCGTCGTCGGCGCCACCGCGGCGACGGCCGGCGGCCTGTTGGATTTCCTGCGCTTGACGGCGCTCTCGGTCGTGTTGCTCGGCCTGGGCGCGCTGGTGTCGTGGACGACCAATGTCGCCGAAATCGCGCCGGCGGTCGCCACTCTGGGTCGCCGGCTGCGACCGTTGCGGATCCCGGTCGACGATTGGGCGGTGGCATTGGGGCTCGCACTGCGTACCTTCCCGATGCTGATAAACGAGTTCCGCGTGCTCTACGCCGCTCGCCGGTTGCGGCCCAGACAAACACCGCGAACCCGCGGGGCCCGCGTCCGGCAACTGGCGGCAGACGTGATCGACCTGGTCGTCGCGGTCATCACCGTGACGCTGCGGCGTGCCGACGAGATGGGCGACGCCATCACCGCCCGTGGCGGCACGGGCCAGATCTCGGCGGGCCCATCGCGGCCGAAACGGGCCGACTGGGTGGCACTCTCGATCGTCACGGCGGTGTGTGCGGCCGCCTTGACGGCGGGGCTGGTGCTGGGCGTCTGAAGGCCAGAGGTACTCAGCGCCTGACCAGGCCGCCAATGTGGTAGACACGCGCTATGTCCGCGGTGGGCGACGATCGATTGCTAGCTCCGGGCGAGACGTGCTGGCGGATTGAGCGCGCCGATCAGTTCGCCTACATCATCGACGGGGCCGATTACTTCAGGCACGTCAAGGCTGCGATGCTGCGCGCCCACCACCGAATAGTCCTGGCCGGGTGGGATTTCGACGCCCGGACGACGTTCGAGCGAGGCGCCAAGACGCTTCCCGGCCCCAACCAGCTGGGCGCCTTCCTGTATTGGATGCTGCGGAAGCGACCGGCACTTGACATCTACGTGCTGAAGTCCAACCTGCGCCTGCTCCCGGCCTTTGACGGCATCTGGTTCGGCGTCACCCCGGTGGCGCTGCTGAATCAGATCAGCAGCAAGCGGATGCATCTCGCCATCGACGGCGCGCATCCGATCGGCGCCGTCCATCACCAGAAGATCGTGGTCATCGACGATACGGTCGCGTTCTGCGGCGGCGTCGACCTCACCCTTGACCGATGGGATACACGTGCGCATCAGCACCACAGTCGCGGCCGTCGGACGATGGGGCGCAGGTATGGGCCGCGGCACGAGGTCGCCGCCGCGGTTGACGGTGCGGCGGCCCGCGCGCTCGCTGAGCAGGCACGGACCCGGTGGCTGACCGCGACGGGGCAGTCGTTGGAGCCAGTCGACCCGAAGCACGTCACCTGGCCGCGCGGGCTGGAAGTTACTCTGCGCAACGTCGACGTCGGGATCGCGCGGACGCTGCCGGAACTCGAGGACCGCCGCGAGGTGCGGGAAGTGGAGGCCCTCAACCTTGCCGCCATCGCGGCGGCCCGCGACACCATCTATCTGGAGAACCAATATCTTGCGGCCCGGCGGCTCGTCGATGCGCTTGCCGCTCGACTCAGCGAAGCCGACGGCCCGGAGATCGTCATCGTCATTCCCCGCCGGGGCAACAATCCCCTCGAGCGGGGAACGATGGACAGCGCGCGGCACCGGCTCATTCAAATCCTGTGGGCCGCCGACGAGCATCGCCGATTGGGTGTCTATTGGCCGGTAACCGATGGCGGTGAACCGATTTACGTCCACTCGAAGGTGCTGATCATCGACGATCGATTACTGCGCATCGGCTCGTCCAATCTCAACAACCGGTCGCTGGGCTTCGACAGCGAGTGCGACATCGCCATCGAGGCGGAATCGAATAATCCGCACCACGATGGCATCCGCCGCCAAATCACTTCGGTGCGGCATGAATTGGTGTCAGAACACCTCGGCGTGTCCGTCGACGAGCTCGAGAGCGCGGTGGTCGAGTGCGGGTCGTTCGTCAAGGCCATCGAGACGTTGCGGGGGGACGGCAAGACGTTGCGACCCGTCACCGAGGAGACGGTGGCCGGTGAGGCGAGTCCGCTGGCGGAGAACGACCTGATGGACCCCGATCATGTCCCGCGGTCACTGGCCCGGAGCCTGCAACGGTTCATCGCCGGATTCAGGGATTGACCGAACTATCGGCGTAATACCTTGGCGCGCAGTCGTTTCAGGTGCCTCCGCCCACCAGGTTGTTGTTCTGGGGGCAGTAGGTCTGAACCGAGATTGTCACATAGGTGTTGGCCGAGTCGGCGAGTCCCGGATTACTGGCGCGAAAGGCCGCGGTGATCTGCGGCACCGAGACCCCTCGGCCGATGTCGCTGCACACCAGCTTGCCGTTCGCGATGGCGGCGTCGGGATTCGCGAATGAGATCCCTCGGTCATTGAGCGCCTGAATGTATTTGTTGTCCTGATCCGGGGTGGACACGATCGACGAGGGGCCGGCCGACGGCGGTGCACCCGTTGACCCAGGAGTCGCGCCGCCCTTCGGCGTAGCCGGTGCGGCCGGCTTCGGCGCAGCCTTGTTATCGCCGGTCAACAGCGAACGCCCGAACACGATCGCCCCAGCGAGAACCAGACCGGCCGCGACGAGCGCAGCCGCGATACGCCAAGTGGCACGCCATGATTGGCGGTCGCCCGCCCGGCCGAGTTGTCCGTCGTCGTCGCGACGGTCGTCGCCGCCGCTTTCGCCGTCGCCGTCATCGTTGCTTGACCACGCCAGCTCGGCCGCATCAGGCGCTGCGGAATTGGGTACGGCGACGGTCTCGTCATTGTTGAGTCCGACGGTCTTATCGCCCGCCGGGCCCGGCTCGGCCATGACGGTCATGGTAGCCATCGCCCGCTATGCGCCGCCACCCGCAACGATTTGTGTGATCGAGTCGGGCGCCACGCCCAATCCCCGCAGGCAGAATCGCAGCGCGCGGTTGCGAACGTCGGCGCGCGCGCACTGGCCCGTTGCCCGCTGCCGGTGAGTGTGTCCCCACACGACGCCGTGAATCGACTTCGCGGCCGTCGCCGGAAGGATGTCACGAAACACGCCGAGTTCCAGACCGCGCTGAAGCTGCTCGATGAGTGGCTCCAGAATCGCGTTGTACGCGGGCGACACCAGCTCGGGCGTAGAGGACATCGCGGCCTGGGCCTCCAGGGCAACCTGGCGCACTTCCGAATCGATGTTCTCGTCGAAGGCGAGGTCGAGTCGACCCTCGATCCAGGCGGCCACCGCCGCGGCGGGGGTGGAGGCCGCAGCCATTTTCGTTCTCAGGCGCAGCACCTCATCGCGTGTCACCTCCAGAAACAGCGCCGCAACCAGCTGGTTCTTTGATTCGAAATGCCGATAGAACGCGCGAGTGCTGAGCTGCGCGCGGTCCAGGACCGCCGCCACGCTCAGCCCCTGGACTCCCTGCTCGCGGACGGTTTTCGACGCGGCGGCCACGATGGCGCGACGCACATCGGGGTCGGGGGCGAGCTTGTTTCCCCGCCGCGTGACTGGACGGCTCGCGTAACCATGCCGACGAGTGAGCGGGTCCCCCTGATCCGTCATCAACACCCAAAGGTAATCCTCTCCATTCGCGGATCCCACCTTCCTCGTTTGCCGTCGCGCTAGGCTGCGGCCATGTCGATCGACCGTGCCGGGCTCGTCGCGGGCACCATCCGGCTCGCTTCGGGCGTCCATTTCCTCGTCGACCCGCTGGGTGCGAACCGGCTGTGGGGTGATAGCGAAGAGCCGACGCCGACGGCGCGCCTGCTACTGCGATCGATGGGCTATCGCGACGCCCTGATCGGCGGTCTGCTTGCGACGGCGGCGCTGCGTGGCAAGAACACCCGGGGCTGGTTCCTCGCCTCCGGTGGCGCCGACGCGGCCGACCTGATCGGCGGGCTAAGCGTCCACGACGAACTCAAGCGCCCCCAGCAGCTCATCGGCCTCGGTGGCGCGGTCATCGGCATCGGCGTCGGACTGTGGGGCGCTACCCGTCGCAGACCGAAGCGTCAGCGAACGGCGTCGCCGATCAGCGACCAGTAACACCTTTCGCGCTCGGTCATTTCGTTCGACGTGATCGCGCCGAAAGCCGCGGCCTCGCGCGCGAAGGTGTCGGGCGCATCGGGCAGTGCGTCCGGGCCCTCGAGGCGAAAGCAACTCGGTGCCAGCGGTCCGAAAAGCAGACCGCGGCGCAGCTGCGGCCAGTTATCCAGCCGCGGCTCGACGCCGGCGGCCCGGGCGAAAGTGATCGCCACCAGGTTCATTTGCGTTTTCTGCGGCGAACCCCTTGTGGCGCGATAAGCATCGATCGCCAGCCGCTGGTCGATCTCGCTGCTTGCCGGGATCGTCCCGCCCCACGTGTATGCGATCCACCTGGCTTGCAGTTCGAGTGGCACGAAGTATCCGCCCGACTGGTCCCACATGCCCACAAACGCCAGCCCCGGAAGGTCGGGATGAAAGGTGTAGCGGTCGGCGTCCATGTGCTGGGAGTCGAGGTCGAGGGTGACCCGGATTTCGTCACTGAGAAACGGCAGCGACAGATGGAAGCCGGTGCCCAACACCATCGCGTCGAACTCCTCGGCATGTTCGTCGAGGAAAGTGACCGTCGCGCCCGACACGGATTTCATCCATGGCCGCACCGTGATTCGGCCCTCTGCCACGAGCGGAAGGTAGTGCTGGTTGAGCGTGACACCAGCGGCGAACAAAGACGGGTCGGGCGCCGGCGCGCCGTACTGATCGGGGCTGCCCGCCGCCTCGATCACGATCTCCTTAAGCTGCCTTTCCGTCTCGGCCGCTGGAAGCGCCTCGTTCGCCAGGACTCCGTATCGGGTGTAGAGGCGATGGTCGGAGGGAACGCCGGCGGCGAACTTGGGTGCGACGTACCTCTGCCGCCGCTGGGTGACGACGACGTGTGCGCCGAGTTGGGTGAGTTCCGCCGCGATCTCAAGGGCACTGATCGCGCAGCCTGCCACCAGGACGCGCTTGTCGCGATACGCGCCGCCGTCGCGATAGTGGTAGCTGGAGATGGCTCGCAGGGAGCCGGAGAAGTTGTCGAGTCCTGGAAGGGGTGGGATCGCCGGGGTGTGGAACCTGCCGCTCGCCACCACTACCCGGTCAAAGGGCTCGTCGCCGCCGGCGTGACGCACGAGCCACTTCGCTGCGTCCCGACTGATCAGTTCGACCCGAGTGCCCAGCCGGATGCGCGAGGTGAGCCCAAATGTTTGCGCGTAGCGCTGCAGGTAGTCGAGAATTTCGCGGTTCGGCAGGTAAACGTTGTTGTTCGCGTGCTCGAGGTCGCTGAAGGCCGTCACGGTACGACTGCTGTTGGTGTACATGGCCGGCCATACGCCGCTGCGACCATCCAGGCCCGTCCACTGGCCACCAAGCGACGGCCCCTGCTCGAAGATCGTGGGTTCGAATCCTTGCGACAGCAGCCATCGAGCCGCAATCAGCCCGCCGGGTCCGGCACCGACGATGGCGACGCTTTCCGGGCTCCTTGTCACCTCCGGAACTGTCCCACGACTCGAACTGCTTCGCGATGACTTTCGCGCACCTGCGGTCTGCCGGAATGAAACGCGCCCCGATGCGGTTGACTGTCACCGTTCAACGACGATGGGAGCGGACATGGGTTTCGGGGTGCTGACTTTTGTCACCGATGAGGGCATTGGCCCGGTGGAGCTGGGCGAGGCGCTCGAGGAGCGCGGGTTCGAGTCGCTCTTCCTCGCCGAGCACTCGCACATCCCGGTGGACGCGAAGACCCCGTATCCGGCCGGCGGTCCGATTCCCCCGAAGTACTACCGGACCCTAGATCCGTTCGTGGCGCTGACGGCGGCGGCCGTCGCCACCGAGAACCTGACCCTTGGCACCGGTATCGCCTTGCTTCCGCAGCGCGACCCGATCCTGACGGCCAAAGAGGTGGCGTCGCTGGATCTGGTGTCGCAGGGACGGTTCCGCTTCGGCGTGGGTGTCGGTTGGTTCCGCGAGGAAATCGCCAACCACGGTGTCGATCCCTCGGTGCGGGGACGCGTGTCCGAAGAGCGGTTGCGCGCGATGATCGAGATCTGGACGAACGAAAAGGCCGAATTCCATGGGGAATTCGTGAACTTCGATCCCATCTACAGCTGGCCCAAGCCTCTGACGAAGCCCTATCCGCCGTTGTACCTCGGCGGTGGGCCGGCGAACTTCAAGCGCATCGCCGGGCTAAAGGCCGGCTGGATCTCCCTGAGCCCGTCGGCGGACCTGTTGTCGGCCCCGCTCGAGGAATTGCGGGCAGTCGCCGATCACGACGTGCCCGTCATCCACGTCCACATGGGCGAGGAATGGGAGGCGAAAGATCTCGAGGGCTACCGCGACCTCGGCGTCGATCATGTTCTGGTGGAACTGCCCACCGAGCCCCGCGATCAGACGCTTCGCCGTTTGGACGAGCTGCAGGCGGAATTCGACAAACTGGCGTAAACCTCAAGTGCCGCAGAACGTTTGGTAGGGGCCGAAATCCTCGGGTGCGGGGCTGGCGTAGCGCTCGAGGCCGGGTCGTTCCTCATAGGGGGCGCTGACCGCCCCCAGTAGTCGCTCGACCGGATCGAGATCGCCTTCCGTGGCCGCGGCCAGGGCCTCCTCGACCAGATGGTTGCGCGGAATGTAGATCGGGTTGACGCGATCCATCGACTCGGCGTTGGGACCCAGCCCTCGCCAGCGCGACATCCAGTCGTCGAAGCCGGCATCGGATTCGGACGTTCCTCGGGCCACGTTGCCGAGGCGGCGGAAGAACGAGGTGTAGTCGATGTCGTTGTCCTGCAGCAGGCCGAGCAACTCGTCGACCAACGACCTGACGACCTCGTCGGCGACCTCGGCCGGCAGACCGAGTTTGGCGCGCATACCCGATAGCCAGACCGCGTCATAGCGAACACGGAACGCGCCGAACGTCTTTTCCGCGAGCGCGACCGCCTCCTCGATGTCGTCGGAGAGCAACGGCAGCAGCGCCTCGGCGAACCGGGCCAGGTTCCACCCGGCGACCGCCGGCTGGTTGCCAAAGGCGTAGCGGCCCCAGAAATCGATGGAGCTGAAGACCGTCTCCGGGTTGTAGGCCTCCATGAACGCGCACGGCCCGTAGTCGATGGTTTCACCGGAGATCGTCATGTTGTCGGTGTTCATCACGCCGTGGATGAACCCGATCAGCATCCATTGGGCCATCAGCGATGCCTGGACCGCGACCACCGCTTCGAACAGCGCGAGGTACGGGCGCTCGGCCTGCGCCGCGCCGGGGTGGTGGCGGGCGATCGCATGGTCGGCCAGCCGTCGCAGCAGGCCGATGTCGCCGGTCGATGCGGCGTATTGGAAGCTGCCCACCCGCAGGTGACTGCCGGCGACGCGGACCAGCAGGGCGCCGGGCAGCAGCGTCTCACGCTGGACCGGGCGTCCGGTAGCCACGACGGCAAGGGATCGCGTGGTCGGCACGCCCAGGGCGTGCATCGCCTCGCTGACGATGTATTCGCGCAACATGGGGCCCACCGCGGCCAGGCCGTCGCCACCGCGCGCGAACGGTGTGGGACCGGAACCTTTCAGGTGGATGTCGCGCACTTGCCCGTGGCCATCGACGACCTCGCCCAGGAGAAGAGCGCGGCCGTCGCCCAACCGTGGCTGGTAACCGCCGAACTGATGCCCTGCGTAGGCCTGGGCGACCGGAACTGCGCCTTCGGGGACCAGATTGCCCACCAGAAAGCGCAGCCCGTCGGGACTGCGCAGCCAGGCGGCGTCGAGGCCGAGCTCCTCGGCCAGCGTCTCGTTGAGCGCGAGCAGCCGCGTCTCGGGAGGCGTCTGAGCCTGCCAGCGGATGGCCATCTCCGGCAACTCGCGGGAGAATTGGTCGCCCAAGGCGACGGCCATTTCCGGTGTGACGCTCACGCCACCGAGACTACGGAAACTGCTGCCGGTCGCGACTAGCCGACGGCTTGTCGGATCAAATCGCGTGCCCGGTCCAGCATCGACGCGAACGGGCCGACGGCGAAATTCAGCTTCGCCGATTCCACGCCCGGATGCGGGCGGGTTGGCGCGATGGCCTCGGCCGCCCGCACCGCTGTTCCCATCCGCTTGAGCTCGTCGGCGTCGACCTCTCGCTTCAGCACCGGGAACTCCTCGTTCTCCTCGTGCTTCGCGTGGTCCAGCACGGCGTCGCGCAACTTGGTGAGCTCGTCGATGAACCGCTGCGAGGTGATGTCGAGCTTCTCGATCTGCGAGAGCGCTTCCTTGGCCTGGTGCTCTTCGGTCAACCGGGCGTCGACGATCGTGTCGCCGGTGCGCGCCTCGCGGCGAACCCGGGGGTGCACCACCATCTCCTCCGCTGTCTCGTGCACGGCCAGCAGCTGTCGCAACTCCACGAACGGCTTTTCGCGCGCCTGCGGGTCCGACGCGTGCAGCACTTCGTCGAACATGTCCTCGATGAGGTTGTGCTGCGCTTTGAGGAACGCCACGACTTCGTCGGGCGATTGAACAATCATGTCGGCCATCGCCGATACCTCCATTGGAGCAAGGGGAGCGCGGGCTTTGGGCTGTGCACCGCTTCGGCGGAAGATACCCCGCGGGGGAACACTCAAACGCCCCAGCTCCACCGCCCTTTTTGGGCATCGCTACGGTTTAGGGAATGTATGAAGAGGTCGACACCGACGCGGCGGACCCCGCGGACATAGGCTCGCGCATCGATCCGGTTCTGGCGCGCAGTTGGCTATTGGTCAACGGCGCGCATGCCGACCGGTTCGAGGCCGCGGCTCGCTCGCGCGCCGACATCGTCGTCCTCGACATCGAGGACGCGGTGGCGCCCAAGGACAAGGCCGCCGCCCGCGACAACGTCGTGCGTTGGCTCGGCGGCGACAACACCGACTGGGTTCGCATCAACGGCTTCGGTACCCCGTGGTGGGCCGACGATTTGGCCGCGCTGGCCCGCACCCGCGTCGGCGGGGTGATGCTGGCGATGGTCGAATCGGTGGACCACATCACCGAGACCGCGAAGCGGCTGCCCGACGTACCGATCGTGGCGCTGGTCGAAACGGCGCGCGGTCTCGAGCGCGTCACCGAAATCGCCGCGGCCAAGGGCACGTTCCGGCTCGCCTTCGGTATCGGTGATTTCCGGCGCGACACCGGGTTGGGAGAAGACCCGACCACGCTGGCTTACGCTCGGTCGCGCTTCACGATCGCCGCGAGGGCGGCCAACCTGCCCAGTGCGATCGACGGCCCGACAATCGGCTCCAACGCGCTCAAGCTCATCGAGGCCACGGCCGTCTCCGTCGAGTTCGGCATGACCGGCAAGATTTGCCTCTCGCCGGAGCAGTGTGCGGTGGTGAACGAGGGGCTGTCGCCCTCGCAAGACGAAATCGGCTGGGCCAAGGAGTTTTTCGCCGAGTTCGAACGTGACGGGGGAGAGATCCGCAATGGGTCCGACCTGCCGCGCATCGCCCGGGCCACCAAGATCCTCGAGTTGGCTCGCTCCTATGGCATCGAGGCATCGGACTTCGAGGACGAACCGGTCCACATGCCGGCGCCGTCGGACACGTATCACTACTGACGCAAGACGGAGGGCCCGATGAGTACCGTCGTGGACTTTCATTTCGACCCGATGTGTCCGTTCGCTTACCAGACGTCGCTATGGATCCGCGACGTCCGTGAGCAAGTGGGGATCACGATCAATTGGCGGTTCTTCAGCCTCGAGGAGATCAATCGCGAAGACGGCAAGAAGCATCCGTGGGAGCGTGATTGGTCCTACGGCTGGTCGCTGATGCGGATCGGGGCGCTGCTGCGTCGCACTGACATGTCGCTGCTGGACCGGTGGTACGCGGCGATCGGACGCGAACTGCATGCAGCAGGTGGCAAACCACACGACCCCGCGGTTGCGCGGCGCCTGCTGGGCGAGATCGGCGTCGATGCGGCGATGTTGGATGCGGCGCTGGACGACCCGACCACCCACGACGAGGTTCGCGCGGAGCATCAGCGGGTCGTCGACGCGGGCGGGTACGGCGTTCCGACGCTGTTCTTGTCCGGACAGTGCCTATTCGGGCCGGTGTTGGTGGACCCGCCGACCGGGCCCGATTCGCTGAGGCTGTGGAGCGTGGTGACGGGCATGGCCGAGTTGCCGCATGTCTACGAGCTTCAGCGTCCGAAAGCACCGGCCGACGTCGAACTCATCGGCCGGCGTCTGCGGCCCTACCTCGATGGGCGCGATTGGGTGAGTATCAACCGCGGCGAAGTCATCGACCTCGAGCACCTCACCGGCCAAGGCTGAGGCTCTCGTCTACGCGGCGTGCCGCGGCAGTGCGATGCCGATGCGGAATTCGAAGTCGTTGAACATCATCGTCGGGGCGCGCGGCGGGGCCGCTGACCGGTAGGTCTTACCCGTTGGGGTCGTGAATTCGGCTGTGTGGGTGTGAGTTTCGTCGATGCTCGTGCTGACCCGCCACCCGGCGGCTTCCTTGGTGTAGTTGCAGCGCTCGCACAATCCGAGGCCGTTGTCCGCAGTGGTCGAGCCGTCCTGGGACCACGGTCGCGCATGATCGCGATGTCGGATCGGCGCATCGCAATAGGGAGTGCGACAGCGCTGATCCCGCAACTCGATGAAGGCGGCCAGCCCCCGCGGGAAAAGCCGCGCCCGTGACTCCATCGCCACCAGCGCGCCCGTCGGGGGACGGGCGTAGAGCCTGCGCAGCGTCGCCCGAGAGCGTCGGTCGCCGACGGCGCTGGAGATCATCGCGCGGGCGATCGCCGCCGGCACAGGGCCATACCCGCGGATATCGGCTGGTGCGTTACCACCGCCCAGCAGCGTTTCATCCGAGAGGACGACGTAGACCGCGACCGGAACGGGCACGGTCGCTTCGCGGCCCGTGACCCGTTCGACCAGCGTGTCGGCCATCACCTGTCCGCGTGACCGCCCGTCGCAGCGGGTGTCCGCCTCGCGACGCAGCGCCGCGTACACCGAAACTCCCTGGGCCACCGGCAACAACGCGGTCAGATAGGTCATGGTGTCGGGTGCCGGCCGAATGGTGACGGTGCGCTCGTTCTCGGCCTTGGCCGCCCGCTCGACAACGGCGTGCGGGTCCAGGCGGTAGGCGATCGCCTTGGCGGCCGCGGCCACCCGCGCGTCGCCCATCCCGTCCAGTCGGGCCGGGTCAGCGCACAACTCTGCATCCAGCGTGCGACGATCCTCGACGTCCAAGCAGGCGCTTTCCCGCACGATCAGGGTGGCCCGCCACTCGGAGAGCATCCCGCATTCCAGCGCCGCCAGCGTGTGCGGCATTTCGTGCACCAGCGCCTTGGCAAAGCCCAAATGCCGGCCGCCCCGGGCAGGGGCGTCGCGTCGTGCCAGTGCGATCTCGCTGGCCAGCCCGCGTCCGCGTTGAGCCGCGGGCACCCCGGCGGCCGCCTCGGCCTCGCGGCGTGCCGTGTCCAGCGCGACCGCGGCGCGCGCCTGGCGCGCCGCCGCCGCGGATTTGGCTCTCTCCAGTTCGGCGATGTACTCGATCAACGCCGACTCGTCGGCCTCCGGGTCGAGCGCCACTAACGTATCGAACATACGTTCGAGGATAGCAGCCGTCACCGACAGCGCTACTCTGACCAGGTGAGCGCCAGAAAGCGCATCCGGGTGGCGCGGGTATACGACGACGCCGGCGGTGATGACGGCCAGCGGGTCCTGGTCGATCGCATCTGGCCGCGCGGAGTCCGCAAGGACGACCCCCGGGTGGGAACCTGGTGCAAGGACGTCGCGCCGTCGAAAGAACTGCGTGAG
Source organism: Mycobacterium sp. IS-1264 (assembly GCF_001954195.1). GTDB lineage: Bacteria > Actinomycetota > Actinomycetes > Mycobacteriales > Mycobacteriaceae > Mycobacterium. The sequence continues at coordinate 45,836 of NZ_MBES01000053.1, forward strand.
TGGTACCAGCACAAGCCGGAACGGTTCGACGAATTCGCATCGCGCTACACGGCGGAACTGCGCGACAGCCCCGCGCTGGAGGAACTGCGCAAGCTGACCAAACGCGGCGCCGTCACCCTCGTCACCGCCACCCGGGACGTCGACATCAGCCAAGCGGCCGTCCTGGCCAAGCTCCTGAAAAGCCGCTGAGACGGTCGCGCGATGCGGCTGGGATTGCACGCGCTGGGAATCGGCACCGGCGCCGACCGCGCAGTGATCGATGCCGTCGCCTCGGCCGCCGACAGGTGCGGGTTCGCCAATTTGTGGGCCGGCGAACACGTCGTCATGGTGGACTCCTCGGAGTCACGCTATCCGTATTCCGAGGACGGCGTCATCGGCGTTCCGGCACAAGCGGATTGGCTCGACCCAATGATCGCACTGAGTTTCGCCGCCGCCGCCTCATCGCGGATCGGCGTCGCGACGGGCGTGTTGCTGCTGCCCGAACACAATCCGGTCGTGGTGGCCAAACAGGCCGCGAGCCTGGACCGGTTGAGCGGCGGGCGACTGACACTCGGGGTAGGAGTCGGGTGGTCCAGGGAGGAATTCGCCGCGCTCCGAGTGCCTTTCGAACATCGCGCGGCTCGCACGGCCGAATACGTCGCCGCCATGCGCACGTTGTGGCGCGACGACGTCGCCTCGTTCGACGGGACGTTCGTCGGCTTCGATTCGATTCGCGTCAACCCCAAGCCGGCCCGCGATCGCCGTATCCCGATCGTGGTCGGGGGCAACAGCGATGCGGCACTTCGGCGCGTTGCGGCATGGGCGGATGGCTGGTACGGGTTCAACCTCGCCGGAGTAGAGGCGGTGCGTGAGCGGATCGGAAAGCTGCGGCGGCTGTGCGCCGAGGCCGGGCGTGACCGCTCCGAACTGAGGCTGGCCGTGGCCTTGAGTGAGGCCAGCGTTCGCGATATCGATGCGCTGGTGGAGTTGGGCGTCGACGAGTTGGTACTGGTCGAGGCGCCACCCGGCCGTCCCGGGGTGGCGGCCGACTGGGTTTCGGCGCTGGCCGATCGGTGGATGGGTAGGCTCCCCGGTTGACATGACTGAAGCCGAACCCATACTGCGGCGGGAGCTGACCGATATCCCGGACGAGGTGCGCGCCGTCCCGCCACCGCCCATACCGGAATTGCCGGCGCCATACGGTTTGCGCCTCGCCGACCCGGACGGCGACGCCGAGATGATCTCCGAGTGGATGAACATGCCGCACCTGGCCGATTCGTGGGAGTACGCCTGGCCAGCGGAGCGCTGGCATCGTTACCTGCGTGCGCAACTCGACAGCACGTTTTCTCGCCCGTTCGTCGCCAGTCATGATGGGGCAGACCGTGGATACGTCGAATTATACCGGGCGGCAAAGGATTCCATTGCTGCCCGATACGAGTACGATCCCTACGATCTGGGCCTGCACGTCGCGGTCGCCGATTTGGACTACTTACAACAGGGACATGTGAGCTTTTTGCTGCCGCACCTGCTGGCGAGCATGCTCAACCTCGACCCGCGATGCCGCCGGGTGATGTTCGATCCGGATCACCGTAATGTCTTGGCGCGCAAGTTTTGTGAGCGTGGCGGTTGCGTGTTTTTGGGCGAACACGATATGTCCAACCGGCGGATGGCCCTGTACGCGTTGGTCCGCACGCCCGAGGATGTCCCCCGGCCGCGAGAGGCGTAATCAGTAGTCGTGCTGAGCCAGCGTGATGTCACCGAGCCGCTGGGTCTCGTCCAGCGACAGTGCGGCCGGAACCATCTCACTGGTCACCAGCCCGTGGCGGCTCGTCACCTCGTCGACAATATCGAAGCTGCGCGCGATCGATCGCGGCGTGTCGACGATGATCGTGGTCACCGGAACCCGCCGCGCCAGCTGGAATAGCTTGTCCCCGTGGGGTTTATGGTCCCCATGGAATCCCCAGATACCGCGCAGCACCGTCGCCCCTCGAGCCGTTTCCGAATGCAGCAGTCGCTGCACCAGCGCCCGATGGATCGGCAGCCCGTCCTGGATGGTTCCCTCGGCCGTGTACACCATCAGCTTCTGCCACAGGGTGCGTCCCTGGTCATCGGTCGCCGGCAGCTCCTGGGGTCGCGCGAATAGCTCACCGTCGCGTTTGCACAGCCGCACCCGCTCGACGGTCAGTATCGGGTTGGGCGTCGCGGCGGCCAGTTCGATTGCGGCGGCAGCGACCTGCGCCGTCGACCCGATAGCGATGATCATCACCGGAACGTTGACGTTGCGCCCGAAGAAGTGGGCCCGGTAGCGCTCGCCGTGCGCCGTCCCGTCGACACCGAGAAGCACGATGGCACCGGCAAATCCGTGCCGGTACAGCAGGTCGCATATCGCGTGGTGCGCCCGCCTGCCGGCGATGCGTTCTTGCCGGCCCACGTACACGGTGAGTTTCGCCGCATCCCCGTTGTGGGCTGCCTCAGTGACTTGCAAGTCCGCAAGACCATCGGTGCCCAGCTGCGGCGTCACCAGGCGCGCGCGTTCGAGGGTCACCAGCCCACGGCCGGTCATCGCGCCGACGTCGTCGACCAGGGAACGGATCTTCGATTCGACGTCGACCGCGGCGACCGCCACTGCCGGATCCTCCGACAGGCTCAGCGACACGTCGCTGCGCAGCTCGCGGCTCGGTCCGAAACTGGCGATACCGCGCAGCATCACACTGGTCGCAACGTCGCTGGTGCCGAACAGGTCCAGCATCTCGTCGGCCAGAAACCGCCCGCCGGCGCCGACGGCGCGTTGGCGCTCGCCGAAGTACGCGGTCAACTTCAGGCAGGGCTGGTTCATATGTGATCCGCAATCCACTGTCCGAGCAGCGCCGCGGCCATGCCCAGCACGACGCTGACGACGATGTTGGCCACCGCCGCCCACGTCTGGCGCTCCTCGCCGAGCCGCTGCGTTTCCAGCATCCACGTGGAGAAGGTCGTGTAGGCGCCGACGAACGCCGTGTCGACCAGCAGGGCCGCATCCCTGCTCAGCGCCAGCCCGCCGAGCAACCCGAGCAGCGCGGCACCGCTGACGTTGACCGCGAGCGTGCCGAACGGAAACGGCTGCGCCACACGCCGAGCCACCGCGCGATCGACCAGAAAACGAAGCACCGAGCCGAAGCCGCCGACGACCACGACGCCGGCCCACACCAACGCCGTCGTCGCCGCGCCGGTCATCCGCGCACCCGAACCCGGCGAACCAACACGGTGGCCAGGTGCACCGCCAGCAGGCCCAACACGATGCTGGTGACTGTGTAGCCGACGGCCAGGCCCCAATGGCCGTGTTCGATCATCTTCAGCGTTTCGACCTGCATTGTGGAGAACGTGGTCAAGCCGCCACACAATCCGGTGCCGAGCAGGGGACGCCGGTAACTCGACAGCGGCAACCGCTCTAGCAGCCGGGTCGTGAAATAACCGACCAGAAAGGCGCCGACGATATTGACCGCGAAGGTGGGCCATGGCCAGCTTGCGGGATCGTCGACCGTGAAAGTGCTCAGTGCCGCGCGGGCCAGGGCGCCCAGCGCGCCGCCGGCGAAAACCGCGGCCAACTCGCGATAGTCACGACCAGGCACCTAAGCAGCCTAGGCAGGACATCGGCAGAATTGGTACATGGCTCACCCGCGCGCCGGCCAGCCGGCCCGACCCGAAGACCTCGTCGATCTGCCTCACCTGGTGACGTCGTACTACGCGATCGAACCCGATCCCGACGACGTCGCTCAGCAGGTGGCGTTCGGCACGTCGGGTCACCGCGGCTCCTCGTTGAACGGGGCCTTCAACGAGGCCCACATTTTGGCGATCACCCAGGCGATCGTCGAGTACCGCGCGGCGCAGGGCACCACGGGGCCGTTGTTCATCGGCCGTGACACACATGGCCTCTCGGAGCCGGCCTGGGTGTCGGCGCTCGAGGTGCTCGCGGCCAATGACGTCGTTGCCATGATCGACGCGGCCGACCGGTACACGCCCACGCCGGCGGTCAGCCACGCGATCCTGACCTACAACCGCGGCCGCACCGACGCGCTGGCCGACGGCATCGTCGTGACGCCGTCGCACAACCCGCCGTCCGACGGAGGCTTCAAGTACAACCCGCCCAATGGGGGACCCGCCGACACCGACGCGACCAACGCAATAGCCAAGCGCGCCAACGAGATTCTGCGCTCTGGAGCGGGCGTCAAGCGGGTGCCGCTGGCCCGGGCGCTGCCGACCGCCCAGCGCTACGACTATTTGGCCAGCTATGTCGAGGACCTGCCCAACGTGGTCAACATGGATGCGATCCGTGCGGCCGGGGTGCGGATCGGCGCCGACCCGCTCGGCGGGGCGAGCGTGGATTACTGGGGTGCAATAGCCGAGCGGCACAGGCTCGAGCTGACGGTGGTCAACCCGTTGGTCGACGCGACGTGGCGGTTCATGACGCTCGACCACGACGGCAAGATCCGGATGGACTGCAGCTCTCCGGATGCCATGGCCTCGCTGATCGCGAACCGGGACCGCTATCAGATCGCGACCGGCAACGACGCCGACTCCGACCGCCACGGCGTCGTCACGCCCGACGCGGGGTTGCTGAATCCGAATCACTACCTCGCGGTCGCGATCGACTACCTCTATACCCATCGGCCGGCCTGGCCGGAGGGCATCGCGGTCGGCAAGACCGTGGTCAGCTCGTCGATCATCGACCGTGTGGTCGCCGGCCTCGGCCGCAAGCTCGTCGAGGTGCCGGTTGGGTTCAAGTGGTTCGTTGACGGCCTGATCGGCGGCACGATCGGCTTCGGCGGCGAGGAGTCGGCGGGGGCGTCGTTCCTGCGCCGCGACGGAACGGTGTGGACCACCGACAAGGACGGCATCATCCTGGCGCTGCTGGCTTCCGAGATCCTGGCCGTCACCGGCTCGAGTCCCTCCCAGCGCTACGACGAGCTGACCGCCGAGTACGGGACGCCGTCCTACGCGCGCATCGACGCGCCCGCCGACCGCGACCAGAAGGCCCGGCTGGCCAAGCTGTCGCCCGATGAGGTGACCGCGACCGAACTGGCCGGTGAGCCGATCACCGCCAAGCTCACCGCCGCGCCCGGCAACGGCGCGCCGCTGGGTGGGCTGAAGGTGACGACGGCCAACGCGTGGTTTGCCGCGCGGCCGTCGGGCACCGAGGACGTCTACAAGATCTACGCCGAATCCTTCAACGGCCTCGAGCATCTTGCCGAGGTGCAAAAGACCGCCCGCGAGGTGGTGAACCAGGTCATTGGGTAGGTGCCTGACCTGCGACTTTGAACGCATGTTCCCAGTGGTGTAGCTTCGATGGGCACAACTTCTCGGGGCTATGGCGCAGCTGGTAGCGCACCACACTGGCAGTGTGGGGGTCAGGGGTTCGAGTCCCCTTAGCTCCACCAATGTGACGTCGCGAGACATTACTTCCATCAAGCCGCGAGGATCGCTTTGGCCACTTCGTCGGGGTGGGTCAGCATTCCGTTGTGCGTCCCCGGAACCACGACGGGTTGTACACCGAGCCGGGCCGCAAATTCTGGCCCCGGTTGTGGCAGCGCGCAATCGCTGTCGCTGGCGACATAGGCGGTGGGAAGACCGAGACTCGCCGCGTCGATGTCGAGACCGCCAAGGAAGTAACCGCCGGGCTGCGGCGTCATTAGATCGGCCACCAACCGCTGCAGCTCTGGGGCAACGCCTTGCATTAACAGCTGCTCGACGTATTCCAGGCTCGGTGCAATGGCGCCGAAAGGCGATCCGTCGATCAACCGCAGCATCAACTCGCGTGTGTGTGGTGTCTCATCGACAAGGGATCTGCCGCGAACCGGCACAAAAGCGTTGTAGTAGACGATCTTGGTGACCTGGCCGACGAGTAGGTGAGCGGCACCCGTGGCGGGATAGCCTCCCCAGCTGTGCGCGACGAGGATCACGTTGTCCAGTTCGCGCCGGCGCACCTCGTTGACGACGTAATGGACTGCGTCCCTGAGTTTGTAGCCCGACGGATCATCGCCGTCGCCCAGACCAGGCAGCGTCAAGGTGATCGCGCGATGGTTCACCGCGCGAAGCCGCCGGGCAACCGGACGCCAGCACCAGGCGCCATGCCAGGCGCCCGGAATCAGCACATACGTCGACCCCTGCATCGCTTTGGCCGGGGAAGAAGCCTGTTGGTCCAATGGCGTTGTCTCCAAGATACTCATCTACCGTCCTTTAGTTGACGAAAAATACGGACGTGCCCACCGGCAGGGCGTGGGCCATCATCGGGCGGCAACGGCTGCCCGCAAAACGACTGCCGTTTAGTCGAATTCAGACACGGCAACTCGTCGTTTCAGGTTTGATTTCGTCGGCTAGCGCTGGGGTTACCAGAACATCACGACGGCGGCTGCCACCAGCAACACCGTCACGATGCCGTGAAGGGCAAGTTGTCGCAGAACGCCGCCTTGGACAAGAGGGTCCCCTTCGGTCGACTGCGAATAATCCGGCACCACATATTGATTGCGCTTTGCGCTGAATTCCATTCTCGGGCTTCGCGTTGCCGTGATGCTTTGTTCATCGATCGGATCGGTCGCGTGAAGCCGCTGGCCCGAAGTCGTTTTGCACACAGTGTCGGGAAGCCTTGTCAGACATCGGGAGGTCGCCGAAAATAGCTGCCCACGACATGATGCTCAGAAAGACCAGCTGTATCGCGATCAAGCTGTGAACGCACACTTGTCGTACGGTGCCCGCCAGGGACGGCCGCGGTGGGTAATGCTCAGGAAATCGCGTCATGGTATGCCTTTCGGTGTCAGGAATCGGAAGGATGTTTGCGTACCGAAATCACTTCAGTGAGTAGCGAATTGGCAGGTGTTTGAGGCCACCGACAAACGTTGTTGCGGATAATTCGGGCTTACCCGCGAGCTCGATCGATCCCAGCCGAGGGAGCAGTTCTCGGTAGAGACTGCTGATCTCCATCCGCGCCAGCCCGGCGCCGAGGCAGAAGTGCACGCCATACCCGAAGGCCAGATGCTTGTTGGGATCGCGGCCGACATCGAAGCGGAACGGATCGTCGAAGACCTCCTCGTCACGGTTTCCGGACACATACGCCAGATACACCGACTCACCTTCGGCGATGTCGACCCCTCGAACAGTGTTGTCGGCGGTTGCGGTGCGCATGAATTCCTTGACCGGCGTGGTCCACCGGATCATCTCCTCGACCGCCGTCGGCATCAGCGTGAGGTTCTGCTTCAATCGCCCTAATTCACTGGGGTTTTCGATGAGCGCACGCATTCCGCCAGAGATGGCGTCCTTGGTGGTGTCGTGGCCGGCACTAGCGATGGCCACGTAGTAGGACGCAGTGTCCATGTCCGAGAGCGGTTGGCCGTCGATGCGCCCGTTGGCGATGGCCGAGGCGAGGTCTTCGGTGGGTTTTCGACGGCGTGACGCGGTCAGCGTGGCGAAGTAGTTGAGGAAGTCTTGCACCACCGCGATCCAGGCCTCGGGTTCTTGGCCGCGCTGGTGTTCGGCGTCATCGCGGCCGAACATCTCCTGGGTAAGTGTGCGCATCCGAGGGAAGTCCGATTCGGGAAGGCCCAGCAAGGACAGGATGACGTAAAGCGGGAAGTCGGCGGCGATGTCGGTGACGAAATCGCACTCAGGTCCGATCTCGCGCATTTTGTCGACAGAGCGCTTGGCCAGCTGGTCGACTCGCGCCTTCAGGTCGCGCATGGCCTTGGGGCGAAACCAGTCCGCTCCGATCGCACGCACCTTGCGGTGGTGTGGGTCATCCATGTCGACCAGGGTGCGGATGCCGGTCCCGGCTTCCCGCTGTGCCATGAGCAGATCGTCGGCATCGGCGCGCGTGAGCATCGGCCGGGGCGCGCTGATGAACAGGTCATTATCGCGCTCGATCGCCATGATGTCCGCGTGCTTGGTGATCGCCCAGAACGGCCGATACGGCGGATGGTCCACCCACGCAACGGGATTGTGTGCCCGCAGTTGCCGTAGCGCCGTGTGCAGCCGTTCGTCGTCGGCGTACGCCGACGGGTCGGCCAGAACTTCGGCGGCATTATCGACTGCGGGTGTGTTCATTGAGTTCCTTACTCTGCGGTTTCCGGGAGTCTGATCGGCTCGAGGCGGCCGAGGATCTCGTCGCGCCGTGCCTCGAACTGCTCGGGCAGCTGGAATCGTTTGCCCAGTTCCTGCGGCGATTCGTCGCAGTCCCAGCCGCCCTCGTTGTGTGTCACGGCCAGTTCGAATAGGGCGCCGCCGGGCGAGCGGACGTAGACCGACTTGAAGTACTTGCGGTCGCGCACTTCGGACATGTCTGTGTAGCCCGCACCCTCGATCTCGAATTTCAGGTTGTCCTGATTCTCGAGAGTGTCTGCGTTCCAGGCGAAGTGGTGGATGGTTCCGGCACCGTAGGTCCACGTCCCCGGCTCGTCTGTGCGATTGACAATCAGCTCGACCGCGCCGCCGCGGCCAAACTTGCCGGCCTCCAACGCAAACCGGTTACCTTCGGTCAGGCCCTCGCGCGCGCCGAGGTGGTTGGCGGCGAACTCGACGGCGGTGTCCGGCCCCGTAACGTGGACACCCACGCCGTAGATGCCGTGGATGGCGTACTCCTCGGGTACCCCGCTGCCGCTGTAGCCACGACGCGGGTCGTCGTCGACCTCGACCAGCTGGTACTCGATGCCACACGGATGCCGGAACAGCACCCGCCGTCGATCGAACACGGTCGTGTCCCGGACATCCGCGGCCCGCTCGTGCAACCGAGAGGACCAATAGTTCAGCGAACCCGCCGGAACGGCGAGCAATACCTCACGCGCCTGGTTGGTGCCGCGCCGGCCGTAGATTCCGGCCTGGCCAAAGGGAAAGGTGGTGAGCACCGCGCTCGGGTCGCCGTCGGCGTTGCTGTAGTACAGGTGGTAGATCGGGAGCGTCCCGTCGAACAGCACGGTCCGTTTGATCAGCCGCAGCCCGAGCACCTTGACGTGGAAGTCAACGTCTTCTTGGGCCCCGTTCACCGACATGGTGATGTGGTGACTATCGATGATGTACGACATTCGAGTTCGCCTTTTAGCCGACGCTGGGAAGTGGGATGGCGGTGAACACCGCGTCGGGATCGTAGTGATTTTTGGCGGCGACGAGCCGTGTGGCGTTGTCGCCGTATGCGTTTGCGATTTGATCGTGGTCGTCGGGCCCGAGCAGATTGGCGTATCCGCCTGGAAGCGCGTGCGGCGCAAGCGCGTCCGACAACGCTTGTGCCCAGGCGCGGTGAGCGGCGCCGTCTCCGGCCTCCCAGCACGCGACGATCTCGACGACGAAATGCGGGCGGCGGTTTGCGAACGCGGTCTGGTCCGGGGCGACGCGCGTCGATGCGCCGTGACAGTGGTGGATGGAGACGAGGCTGCGCGGCGAGGTCAGTGTCCGTGCGGCCTCCACCAGCGCATCGATGACTTCGGGCGTGTACCCCGCGACCGTGCGGGTGCGAACCGCCCAGCACAGTCCACGGACGCACCCCACGTCGAAAAGGCGCAGTATTTCACCGTAAGCGACGGGCGCGACTTGTGTGATCAGTGGCGTTCCGAGCGTTGCGAGCAGATCGACGGCCGCTAGGCCGCAACGAATATCGCCGCTCCACGCCGGCTGCAGATAAACCGTCAGGTTGCCGTCCGGGCCGGGCAGCAGTCCGCTCTGGACGGTCAGCGCGTCGGGCGCCGTCGACAACAGGTCACGCAGCCCACGCCATACCGTCGCGGCCTGCGACCACGGAAACATGATCATCCCGCCGATCAACCGGTCCACCGGATGCAACCGCACCCGCATCGAGGTGACCACGCCGAAGTTGCCGCCACCACCGCGCAGTGCCCAGAACAGCTCTGGCTCGTGAGTCGCGTCGGCTGTGACGATTCGGCCATCCGCCAGGACCACCTCGGCGCCGACCAGGTTGTCCGAGGCAAGGCCGAACCGCCCGTTGAGCGGTCCGTAGCCCCCGCCGAGCGTCAGGCCGGTCATGCCGACAGCACCGCAGTTGCCGGTGGCGGCAACGAGCCCGTACGGCGCGACCGCGTCGATCAACTCGGCCGCTGTGGCGCCCCCACCCACCGTTGCGATCCGCGCCTCGGTATCGACGGTGACACTTCGCATCCCGGACATGTCGATCACCAGACCGCCGTCGTACGCAGCGCGACCGGCCCAGTCGTGGCCGCCGCCGAGCACCGAGAGCCGCATCCCACGGTCACGCGCCACACGGATTGCTTCCTGTACGTCGCACGGTGACTCGGCCCGCATGATCAGTGCTGGACGATGCTGCACCGCCGCATTCCAAATCAACGGCGCACCGTCGGGCACACGCAGCTGGGTGGCGTTGATCCGGCTAGCCAGGTCGTTGGCTGCGGCGGCTATCAGATCGGTTGTACTCATTTGTCTCCTATCGGGACAGGGATGAATGTTGTTTCCAACAAGGCTTTTCCCCACCGCGCGGCATGACTCGCACACGAGCGCCAGCTGCGCCGGCAATACTCCCGCGCCAGTCGTGGCGGCATTTGCTCCCTTCACACGTGTGACGCTAAGAAGCGACGGGGCCAACGGCGAGTCCGCGCCCACTGATTGGGTTTTTCTCGCTGGTCACCACTTCACGGCGCAGCAAGGACGAAGCGATCCAAGGGCAGACGACACAACCGCACCGCGCATCCGATGCACAACACCGCGGGGGCCGGATCTCGTCGATCTCGCAGTAGTTGAGTTCGCGCGGACTAAGACCAGATTGATCGGTTACAGCAGTCCGAGCAGTCGGAGGTCGCTGACGTATTTGGCGATGATCTGCGGCGAGACGTGTGGAATATCTTTGTCCGGGCCGATTTTCGCGTCCTGAACAGCTGCACGGAACCGGTCGGTGGGTGCCATCGAGCCGTTGATCGGTCTCTGGGGCTTTTGGTAGTTGTGCAGCAGCGGCAGCAGCGAGGCGTTGCGCTGCTTTTCGGGCAGCCCGCGCAGGCTGTTTTCGAACCGCCGCAGCCAGTCGCCGTAGTCGTCGACGCGCTGGATGGCGCAGCCCGCGTCGATGAGCCAGTCGACGAACTGGTCCATCCCGATGCCGTCGTCATACGGGTTCATCACGTGGAAGGTGCGGAACCCGTTGGCGCTCTGAGCACCCACCGTGCAGATCGCGTCGGCGATGAACTCCACGGTCAGCCCGTCGTAGTGGGCGCGCTGCCGGTTGCCGTCGGCCCCCAGCTCGTAGAACGAGGCGGGCGCGATCCCGGTCGCGGCCAGGCTCAACATCATCCGGGTGAACATGTCGGGGACATTGAGCTGACCGGCGTAGGTGGTGTCGGCCAGGATCATGTCGCAGCGGAACACCGCGACCGGCAGCCCACACAGGTCGTGGGCCTCGCGCAACAGCACCTCGCCAGCCCATTTGCTGTTGCCGTAGCCGTTGGCGTAGCCGTCGTTGATCGCCCGGGTCGCGCTGATCTGGCGGATGTCGGCGTCCTCGGTGAACGTCGCGGGCTGGATCTGGTCGCCCACCCCGATCGTCGAGACGTAGATGTAGGGCTTGATCTTGGTGGTCAGGGCGAGGTGGATCAGTTCGGCGGTGCCCAGCGCGTTGGGTCCGAACAGCTCGCCGTAGGGCAGCACGTGGTTCACCAGCGCGGCGGGGTCGACGATCAGGTCCACGGTGTCGGCGAGCCGCTGCCAGGTCTGGGCGTCCAGGCCGAGGTCGGCCTCGCCCTTGTCGCCGGCGAGGACCTCCAAGTGGTCGGCGGCCAGGGCCTGGTAGTGGGCCAGCAGATCAGGGTCGCCGCTGTCAAATGTCTTGTCCAGGCGCGGCCGGGCGTCCTCGTCGGAACGGGCGCGCACCAGCGCGATCACCGTGCCGTCCACCGGGTCCATGCGCTCGAGCCACTCCAGGGCCAGGTAGCGACCCAGGAAACCCGTTGCGCCGGTGAGCAATACGGTGCGCACCTCGGCAGCCGGCCCCGGCAGCGTCGGCGCGGCGGCCAGCGTCGCCCCGTCGATGAACTTGTCCAGGGTCAGCTCGTTCGCGTGCACCTCGACCGCGTCGCGGCCGTGCACCGAGGCAAACGACGGCCGCGTGGTGCCCGTGCGCTCGGTTTCGATGTAGTCGGCGATGCCCGCCAGGTCGTTGGCCGGGCTGACGATCACGCCCACCGGCACGTCGACGTCGAAGATCTCGTGCAGCAGGTTGCCGAATGTCAACGCCGACAACGAGTCTCCACCCAGGTCGGTGAAGTGTGCGTGCGGCGACACCTCGGTGCTCGCGGTGCCCAGCAGGGCGGCCGCTGCGCGGCTGACGGTCTGCAGCACCGGCGCGTCGGCGCCGCTGCGGCGCAGCGCGGCCAGCTCGTTGGCCTGGCTTTGGGCCAGCTCGGCGTAGAGCTGTTCGAGCCGCTCGCCGTAGTGCGCCTTCAGCTTCGGCCACGCCAGCTTGCCGGCATCGGTGAGCAGACCGTTTTCCAGGCTGAAGGGCGTGGTCTCGATGAGGAAGTCGCGCGGCACCTCGTAAGGCTGCAGGCCGACGTCCCTGGCGACGTTCTGCAGCGAACCGGCGATCAGCGGCTTGAGCTCGTCGAACGGGTAGCGCTCAAGGGCATCCCCGGTCGGCACCACCACCGCCAACAGGTAGGGCTGCGCGCTGTTGCCGTAGACGTAGATCTGGCGCACCAGCGCGCTGTTGCCGAACACCGCCTCCAGCTTCGCGACGGTGACGAACTCGCCCTGCGCGAGCTTGAGCACGTTGTTGCGGCGATCGACATACACCAGGCGGTCGGGAGCTACCTCGGCGAACACGTCGCCGGTCCGGTAGTAGCCGTCCTCGTCGAACACGCCGGCGGTCACCTCGGGCCGCTTGTAGTAGCCCGGGAACATGTTCTCGGTCTTGAGCAGCAGCTCACCACGCGGGTAGGGCCGGTCGGTGGAGAAATAGCCCAGCTTCGGCACGTCGACCAGCTTGTAGTCGATGACCGGCGGGCGCCGCACCTCGCCGTCGAACAGCACCATCCCGGCCTCGGTGGAGGCGTAGCCGTCCCACAGGTGCATCTCGAGCAGCGACTCCACCCAGTTCCTCAGCTCGGGGGAGGTGGGCGCCGAGCCCGTCAGCGCGAAGGTGCACCGCCCGCCCAGCAGGTGGTTGCGCAGCTCGTCCATCACCTCGGCCTCGTCGGCTCCGCGGTCGAGCCGGCGCTGGTACTCGCCGTAGATGGTCTCCCAGATCCGCGGCACCAAGTTCAGCTCGGTGGGCCGAACCAGGGACATATCCTCGAGCAGCGTCGAGAGGTCGCTCTTGGCGGCGAAATACGCTGTGCCGCCGTTGCCGAGCGTCGCGTACACCACGAAGCGAGCCATCCCGTGGCTCATCGGCGTGAAGTTCAGCGTGATCGACGCGGCACTCGCCCCAACGAGATTGCGGGTCGACCGTCGCCACATCTTGGCTACCGCACTTTCCCGGTATATCGCGCCCTTGGGCGCGCCGGTGCTGCCGGAGGTGTAGAGCAACAACGCCAGCGGGTCCTCGTCGCACGGCGCCGTCAGCGGTGCGTCGGGCAGCGACTTGCCGCGGTCGAGAACGTCGGCCAGCGCCTGGATGGTGACGGGGGTCCCCGCCAGCCGGCCGTGGGCCGCCTCGACGGCTTCGCGCTCGTCGTCGACCGCCGGGTGGTAGTCGAAGACGATCAGATGCGCGGGCGCGGAACCCGTCAGGATCAACTCGACGGCGTTGGGAAGGTAATCGATGCCGGCCGCGATGGCGGACGGTTCGGTCTCGCTCACGATCGACCGCAGCTGGCTGATCGTCGCACTGGTCTGCAGCGGCACCGACACGGCACCGACCTGAGCCAGCGCCACGTCGATAGTGAGGTAGTCGACGCTGGTGAAACCGAGAATGCAGACGCGATCGCCGGCAGACACCCCATCGTCGGCCCACGCGCGGGCGAGCGCGTCGATACGCTCGCCCAGCTGCCGGTAGGTGATCGTGTCGAAGCGCGGCAGCAGCCGCACCGATGTGCGTCCGGTCGCGGCGTCGCTGACCAACTCGAACGCCCGCTGACCCACTGCAGGTCGATCCGCGTAACCCTCCAAGGCCGTGCGAACGATCTGCGCAAGTCGCAGACCAGGCTGACCGAGCGCCGCGGTGACCGTCTCGCTCGGAATGGCGGCCGCGAACTGCGGATCGGTGACAGACAGCTCGGCGATGCGACGTCGCAGCCGCTCGCCGCGGATATCAGTTGGCATGGAACTTCCTGCTACCGCCCAGCAGCAGATCAGCCGCGTGCTCACCGATCATGATGGTGGGCGCGTTGGTGTTGCCGCTGGTGACCGTGGGCATGATCGAGGCATCCGCGACACGCAGACCCGCGACGCCGCGCACGCGAAGATCCGGTTGGACAACGGCATCCGGGTCATCCGCCGCCCCCATCTTGCAGGTGCCGACTTGATGGTGGTATGTGCCCACCGCCTGCCGGACGAAGGCGCGCAAGGCGTTTCGCGTCGCGGCTGCGGGTCCCGGAGCGACCTCGCGCTCGCGCCACGGCATGAATGCCGCTGAAGCGCCGATGTCGCGGCAGATTTCGACCGCATCAACCATCGCTTCGAGGTCCGCGGGATCGGCCAAAACGTTGGGATCCGCCAGCGGCGGGTTGCTCGGGTCGGCGGAGGCCAACCGCAGGGTGCCCCGCGCTTGCGGCGCAACCAATCCCGCGGCGATCGTATACCCATGCTCGGGCACCGGGCCGCCATCCGCGGGGTAGGGAATGTGCATGAACAGCGGCTGCAAATTCGGTGCTGCTCCTTGCCATCCGGTGCTGCGCGCGTAGAGCTGCGCCTCGAGGAGATTGTTGACACCGACCGTCAAAGGCGCCTTGGCCTCATAGATATTGCTGACCAACAGATGATCGTGCAGATTCTCTCCGACCGCGGGCAGGTCCACCATCGTGGGAACACCGACGGATTGCAGATGCGCGCTCGGTCCGATCCCACTGAGTAGCAATATCTTCGGTGAGCCCAATACGCCCGCGCTCAGCACGACCTCCGCGAGGGCGTACGCACGCCGAAGCGGTTGGTCTCCTTGTGAATACGTGACTCCCACGGCTCGGCCCTTCTCCAGGAGCACCCGATGGACGAGGGCGCCGGTGGTGACTGTCAACCGAGGATGAAGCTGCATCGGCGCGACGAAGCTCTTCCACGCACTCATCCGTTCGCCACGGAACGCGGTGATGTGGTTGTATCCGACACCGACCATCTCCTCGGCATTGAAGTCGTCGATCAATTTGTGTCCGAGGGCCAATGCCCCCTCGAAGAATGCTTCGGATAGTGGGTGCGGCTTGGTGATTGTGGACACCGGTAATGGTCCGACCGCGCCGTGGTACTCGTCGCCGCCCAGCTCATGCGCCTCGGAGCGCTTGAACCTCGGCAACACCTGATCCCAGCCCCAACTGGGATCGCCGGTCACCTGCGCCCAACGCTCGTAGTCACTGGCATGCCCGCGTATGTAGATCATTCCGTTCAATGAACTGCTTCCCCCCAGGACTTTGCCCCGAGGCCAGAACAGCCTGCGATTGTTGGCATGCCGCTGTGGCGTGGTGAACGCTCCCCAGTCCTGTGGGCCGCCCAATAGCGTCGGCCAGCCCTGCAATGAGTGAATCTTTGGGTCGGTGTCGGCCGGGCCGGCCTCGATGACATGCACGCTGCGGCCGGCCTCGAGCAGCCTCCGGACCACCACGCTTCCGGCCGATCCTGCGCCTACCACAACATAATCCGCGACCGCACCCGCGAAAACCATTGGAGTTTCCTTCCGTAACCTCATCTCGGCGGCGTGTGTCCCACGAAATAGATAGACGGATGAGCGTTGCTACTTCTTGAACTTGACGAGGCGCAGCCGAAGCGGTGGCCGGTTCGCGTTGTTCTTGTTGACGATTTGCCATCGTCGCGCCGGGTCGGCCCCTTCAGGTGTGATTCGGGGTGGGCTCACTACGAATTGTTTTGACCCGACATTAATTTCGCACTCCAACCGCCCGCGTGAGTTGTGGTGCACCGCAGTCATATTGCTCATGCGGCCCGCTGTACTTACTGTTGTGCGATGCGTCGCCGGATTCGTAGCCGTCACGCCCACGACGTTAGGAAGCAGCGGGACGAGCGGCCAATCCGTGCCCACTAGATGGGTTTTTCTCGCTGATCACCAATTCACGGTGTGTGCAGGAGCCCCGCGATACGGGCACCGGTGGCCCTGGTCGCGGCGAGCAGTCCGAGCGGCGGCCGTGGTCCCGCGACGATCGTGGACAAGGCTGCCACAGCGCCGTTGCGAAGCGGAATCGCTACCGCGACACAGCTCATATCCGCTCTCAATTCGCCCGCGTCCACGATCGGTGCGGTATAGCCCAATTCGGTGTGGGCCCGCGCAGCCGCGCATCTGGGCGGTACGGGGGCGCCGGGCTGAACGACCACTCCGGACGGAACCCGAGCGTCGACCGCGTCCAAGTACACCAGCTCACCGCCGATCATCGCGGACAACTGCACTGCGGCACCGGTGGCGGTTGCGAGTTCGGCGATCGGTCGACGGGCGACCGCACGCAAGCGCCGCTCCGAGCTCACTCGCGCGCCCAGCGCCAGCAGGCTCGCGCCGAGCCGATAGCGGCTACCTTCGCGACTGACCGCCCCTACCGCGATTAATTGCTGCAGCATTCGACGGACCGTCTCCCGGGGGATTCCGCTCACATTCGCCAAGTCGAGCAGCCGCACCGGTTCCATTGCACCCACGTGATCTAGCAGCTCAAATGCGCTCTGGATGACCCCGCGACCGTCATTGTGAAAGGAGCCGCCCGTCGCGTCCGCGCGCCTACCGCTGGCCACACGATCGGTCAATCGATCCAACTCGGATTGGTCCACCATCGACCCCTTTATGCTCTGATGCCCACACAAATGTCACGACATCTCAGGGTCTAACGCACAAACACAGCAAACTATGCCGAATATCGAGAATGAACAACTTTTGTTCACCGATGAAAGGCTCATGGGCATGGGCGCGGACTGATCCGCCATTGAGAGTGTCAGCCAGCCCTGTGCGCCAGGAGGAGGCCGGCAGCTTCATCCGGCCTTGTCTCGTCACGGTCGCGCGGTGGAAGAAGGAGGCTGACGATCCGGGTGCCGGTGGCCCTGGTGGCAGCCAACACTCCGAGCGGCGGTCGCGGTCCCGGGACAAGCACCGACACCACCGCAGTCGCGCCGTTGCCCAGCGGAATCGCTACCGCGACACAACTCAGGTCCGCTATCACTCCGCCGGGGTCCACAATCGGTGCGGTGCCGCCCATTTCGATGTGGGCGCGCGCGGCCGCGGTTCTCGGCGGTACCCGAGCTCCGGGTTCGGCTGTGAATCCCACCGGTACCCGCGCGTCCACCGCGTCCAGGTACACCAGGTCACTGCCGATCGTCGCGGACAAGTGCACTGCGGCACCGGTGGCGGTTGCGAGTTCGGCGATCGGTCGCCGGGCGGCCGCCCGCAGTCGTCGCTCCGAGCCGACTTGCGCACCCAGTTCCAGCAGGCTCGCGCCGAGCCGATAGCGGGTACCTTCGCGACTGACCGCCCCGACTGCGATTAGCTGCTGCAGCATTCGACGCACGGTCTCCCGGGGGATCCCGCTCGCATTCGCTAAATCGACGAGCCGCACCGGTTCCAACGAACCCACGTGCCCCAGCAGCTCAAATGCGCTCTGGATGACCCCGCGACCGTCGTCATGAAACGAGCCGTGCATCGCGCCCGCACATTGACCCCTGGCCATACGACCGGACATGTGATCTAACTCAGACCGGCCCACGCCTGACCCGCTGCTTGACGCCGACGCGGCGATCGCGAGTGTTAGCGGGCCTTGTGCGCCGTCAGCAGAAAGGCCGGCAACTTCATCCGGCCCTTCTCGTCGCGGTCGTGCGGCGGAAATTCGGGCCAGCCGTCTCCGGCTGGGGGGATGTTCGCGTGGATGAAGGCGGGCCGGATGTCGTCGATCTCCCAGTACTTGCTCACCGCGGCGCGCAACTCGTCCTGCTCGACCTCGTTCGGCTTGGGCTCCATCTCGGCGGGGAGGGCGCCCTTGGCGAACACCAGCACGAAATAGCTGGCGCCCGGCGCCGCGGCGCGGTGGATCGAGCGCAGGTAGCCGTCGCGACCCTCGACCGGCAGCGAGTGGAACAGCGTGCTGTCGGCAATCGTGTCGAATCGCCCTTCCGAACCGGGTGGGTAGCCGGTGAAGGACGTGATGTCGCCCTGCACGAAGCTGGCCGTGGTCAGGCCGCGTTCTTCGGCCGCCTTGGTAGCCGCAGCGACGGCGGTCGGAGTGATGTCGATGCCGACGACGGTGACGCCGCGCGCTGCTAGTGCCAGCGACAGTTCGGCCACCCCGCATCCGGCGTCGAGCACGTCGCCGCGAAACTTGCCGGCGGTGATCAGCGCCGCCAACTCCGGTTGCGGCTCACCGATGTTCCACGGCGGCGGGCCCTCGAATTCGCCCTGCTCGCGGTAAGCGCTGTCCCAGTCCATGATTTCGGATGACATGTTTCCCCTTAGGTCCGGTTGTCGATTACGTGCCGGTATCGGCGTAGCGACGCAGCATCTCGGCCGGTGCCGCGGGTCGGCTCAGGCAGTACGGCGGGGGGCGGCCTTGTGAGATGCGCTTGGCCAGCCTTCGTGATTGCCTGGCTACGTAGCCAATTAGCGCGGGGCGGCTCAGCAGGCCATGGAAATACAGGCCGTCGGCGGCAGCTAACGGCGCCAGCATGACCGGTACGCCGTCAGGTGTGAGCACCCCCAAGTGTCCGACCAACCGATGCAGCCCCGCCCGATACCCAGTCGCGCAGATCATCACGTCGGGCTCGATCCGGGTACCGTCGGCCAGCGCCACCGTGGCACCCTCGAGCGAACTGACCGCTCCGACCACCTCGACGGACCCGTCGCGGACTGCGTCGACAACCTCGGGGTCGACAACTGTTGGCGCGGCGTGCAGCCGGTGGGCTTTCGCGAAGGGGCCCTCATCGGGAACGGGCAGGCCGACTGCTTCGAGATTGCCGAATGCGCGGCGGCGCGCGCGGGCGGCGATTCGGTCGGCTATCCGCGGGGGCAGGTGGAACAAGGGTATGGATATCACGTCGTTGGGCAGTCCCCCGGGTCCTTTGCGCGGCAGGATGTTTGGTGGAGTTCGCACTGAGAGCCAAACTTTGGTCGCTGCGCCTGTGGTCAGGTCGTGGGCGATTTCCATGCCCGACGATCCGGAGCCGACGACCAGCACGCGCTTGTGAGCGTACGGCGCCGGATCTCGATACCGAGTTGAATGCAGTAGCTCACCGCTGAAGATGCCCGGCCAGTCGGGGATGAATGGCGTGTGCTCGTAACCCGTTGCGACCACGACGACTCGGGCGTCGAGGTCGCCGTTCGACGTCGTCAACCGCCATCCCAGGGAATGTTCGTCGATGCGCTCAACCTCGGTATTCAGGTGTAGTTCGATGCCATCCTCGTGCGCATGGGTGTCCAGGTGCTCGACGATTTGGTCACGAGTCGGATAGAGCGGAGTGCCTTTCGGGTACCGCCGCCCGGGTAGATGGGAGAACTGTCGACCGGTGTTGAGTCTGAGCCGGTCATACCGCCCGCGCCAAGACGCCGCCACTGCATCGGCTCGATCGATGAGCAATGATCGAATTCGTTTGTCTTTCAGGCTCAATGCCGCAGAAAGCCCGGCTGGACCCGCACCGATAATCACAACTGACCGGTCAGGCATCCGTTGTCACTCCCGCTCCGGCGCAACAGCTGGCGATACCGTAAGCGGCGCGTTGTGTCTGTCCACGCCGATGACGTTAAAAAGCCACGGGACAAGCTGTGAAACCTCTGCCCACTGAGTGGGTTTTCTGCTGTAACGTGTCCTCGGCTCGGCCCTCTGACCTGCGAATATTGCAAACAACGCCGGCTGTGCGGCAAGCGGGCCTCGACACCATGCCGACGACTGCATGAAACTTTGGGTGGCGGCGTGCGAGCGTAGAAGTAATCCCGGAGGGTCGAAGGTTATGAGACCTGCAACCTATGTCATTGCCTCCACGCCTCGTTCGGGTAGTTCGCTCCTCGCCGGTGGCCTCGTCGCGACTGGAGTTGCCGGGCGGCCCGAAGAGTACTTCACGCCCGACCACATCGGGTCCTACAAGGAGGACTTGAAACTGCCGGCGAATTGCTCGTGGACCGAATATCTGGCGAAGGTCATGGCGTTCGCGGCGACGGAGAACGGTATTCGGGGTATGAAAATTCATTGGCGGCATGTCGTTTCGCTCGCGCAAGCACTGGGTTTTCGTGGCGATCCGGGAAATGTTCTCGAGATGCTTTTTCCGGCAGCAGTTTTCGTCAATATCGTCCGTGCCGATCGGCGCGCGCAGGCCATATCGCTGTTTCGTGCCGAAGCGACCGGCGAGTGGTTCCGGTCTACCGGCTCGTCGAGGAGGGTGCGCCCCTGGGGGCTCTACCTGGACCGCCCCACACCGGGCCGGCCGGCGGCCGATCTCACCGGCGTGGCACCGACGTACGAGCAGATCACCGAGATGGAACGGACCCTGGACGCCGAACAAGCGGCTTGGACCAACTACTTCACCACTCGGCGTCGTGAGGTCCTGACGGTTCGGTATGAAGATCTCGACAAGAACTATCGCGGTGAGATTGCGCGAGTCCTGCGATTCCTCGGCGCCGATCCCGTGCACGCCGCCGTTTTGCCCGAACCGCCGCTCGAGCGTCAGTCCGACCACGTCAACGAACGCTGGCGGCGACTGATTGACCAAGAGCACAGCCATAAGTCGACGCCCGGATTTTGCAGGCCTTGACGCGGCAGGGCGGCGGTGGAAGAACTGGCGGTGTGACTCGCATCGTCGACTCGGACCAGCATCTCTACGAGAGTCGGTCGCTGTGGGCCGACCATATCGACCCGGATGCGCGCGACGACGCCTTGAGCCTGGTCGACGATGAACTCGGTTACACCTGGCTCGACTGGCGCGGCGCTCACCTCGCCCTCGCCGACGTCCACCTTCCCGGCAACACCGCATCCTGCGGGGAGCACCGCAACCGTCAACGGGCCGGGAAGCCCCCCTCCTATCGGTACGACGACGCGTTACCTGCCTCCTACTGGCAGCCCGCGGCCCGGCTTCGCTGGCTCGACGCGGCGGGACTCGACGAGGCGGTCCTGTTCCCCAATTTCGGCCTGCTCTGGGAGCGCCGCCTGTCGCCGACGCTTCCGGCGATGACCGCCAACATGGCGGCATGGAACCGGTGGTGCGCGGTCGTGCAGGCCGAAGGCGATGGACGATTGCATCCCGTCGCGCATCTGACGTTGCGCGACCCGGAATGGCTCGATGCCGAGCTGGAGACGCTGGCGGCCGCCGGCATCACACTGGCCATGATCGGCGCCGGTCCGGTGGACGGCCGGGAGCTGTCGCATCCCGACCATGACCGGATCTGGTCCGCATTCGTCGACCACGCCGTCACGCCGGTCTTCCACGTCGCCGATCAGGTGCGGGTCTTCGACGATTGCTGGTATCAAGACGATCCGGTGCAGGATCTGGTGCCCGCCACCGAGGCCGTATTCCTGTGGGTGCCCCCGGCGCTGGCGTTGTCCGACCTGATCCTGCACGGCGTGTTCGACCGTCACCCAGGTTTACGGTTCGGCGTGGTCGAGCTCAGCTCCGCCTGGGTGCCGCAATTTCTGATGCTGTTGGACGGTGCGTCCGCGTTCACCGCCCAACTCAACGGCAAGCCGGTGGCCAAACTGTCCCGGCGACCCAGCGAGTACTTCGTCGACCACGTCCGGGTGTCCTCCTTCTCATACGAGAACCCCAAGCAGCTGGCCCAGATGGCCGGCGACGTGTTCATGTTCTGCAGCGACTACCCGCACTCCGAGGGGACAGCGACGCCGCTCGACGACTATCGGCGGATGGGCTGCGACGGGCTGGAAATGCCCGGCCTCTTTCACGCCAACGTCGACTCGTTGCTCAACCGATAGAGCGGCTGAGCTGTGTCTCGCGCGTGACCTCGCCGCGACGGTGACGAAGCACGCTCGTCATGATGACGGTGCTCGCGGCAATCGCCGCCCTCGCGATGGCAGCATGCGTCGGCTACTATTTCGGCCGGCGCGTGGGCTCGCGGCGACCGAGCTGGAAGAAGCGGACGAGCCGGATGGCGGTGGGGAGGATGGCGATCAGTCTGTTCGTGTTAATGACAGCACGCCGCATCCGGATCAGCGCCGCGCGGATGCGAGCCTGACATGTCGGCACTGCAGGGCAAGATCGCACTCGTGACCGGCGCGTCGTCGGGCCTGGGCGCCGAAACGGCCCGGCTGTTTTCCCGCCAGGGCGCAACGGTTTTCGGCATCGGTCGCGATACCGGGCGCTTGGCCGAGGTATTCGCCGATGTGGAACGGGGTTCGTACGCATCGGTGGATGTCGCTGTGGCGCAGGCTTGTCGGGATGCGGTGGATCAATGCGTTCGCGAGTTCGGCGGATTGGACGTCCTCGTCAACATCGCCGGCAAGCACCAGATGCGCAGAACCGAGTCGATGACCGACGACGACTGGGCACAAGATCTCGGCGTCAACCTGAACGGGCCGTATTACCTGTGCAGGGCGGCGCTACCCCGTCTGCTGGAGCGGGGCGGCAACATTGTCAACGTCAGCTCGATCGCCGGTGTCGAAGGCCAGGCGTATTCGGCCGGCTACTGCGCCGCCAAGCATGGACTGATCGGGCTGACTCGCGCGTTGGCGGTGGAGTACACCGCGGATCGCCTGAGGGTCAACGCCGTGTGTCCGGGCGGCATGCTCACGCCGCAAATTGAACAGTTCAGCGCGCCGGACAACCCGAACTACGACCTGATCATGCGCACCGCCTCGCCGCGCGGGTTGATGCAGCCCCTCGACGTCGCGAACGTGATCGCCTTCCTCGCGAGCGACGCCGCCGTCGCCGTTCACGGCGCCGTCTACCGGGTCGACAACGGCAAGGGTGCCGGCTAGCACGGCGGCGTAGCCTGCTGTGAATGACCACCGAGCTGCAAACCACCGTCGATGAAATCGCCGACGGTATCTTCCGGTTTTCCACGTGGGTACCGGGCATCACCGAACACGGCTTCACGTTCAACCAGTTCCTGCTGACCGCGGAGCAGCCATTTCTGTTCCACTGCGGGATGCGGCAGCTCTTTCCGCTGTTGTCCGCGGCCATCGCCAAGGTGATACCGCTGGAACGCCTGCGCTGGATTTCGTTCGCCCACATCGAGGCCGACGAGTGCGGGGCGATGAACGCGCTGCTGGCCGCGGCGCCGCAGGCCGAGGTCATTCACGGGCCGCTGGCATGCATGCTCTCGCTCAACGACATGTGCGACAGGCCGCCGGTAGTCGCAGGCGACGTGCACGATATCGGCGGTCATCGACTGCGATTCATCCCCACCCCACACGTGCCGCACAACTGGGAGAGCGGGCTTTGGTTCGACGAGACAAGCTCCACGCTATTGGCCGGAGATCTGCTGACCCACACCGGTCAGTGCCCCGCGCTCACCGAATCCGACTGCATCGCACCGGCTTTAGAGGCTGAGGCGGCCTTCCGCGCCACCGCGCTGACCCCCAACCTTGGACCCACGCTCGAGCAGCTGGCACAGTTGCGGCCCACGACCCTGGCGCTGATGCACGGCGCCTCCTTCGCCGGCGACGGCGCCGCGCAGTTGCGCGGCCTGGCCGACGGATATGCGGGGATGGCCGGTTGATCTCGACGTCGAGATTGCCGTGAGGGCTGTGATTGAGCCTTGGGTCACGACCATGGCGGCAATCTCGGCGTGGCGCCGTTGATCGCAAGCAACCCGGGTTTGGCATTGGACGTGGACCTCGCCACTCGGGCGACGACAACGGTTGCGTCCCCAAGAATCGGCATGCCGAGATGGTAGACCTGCGATCCCGGTATTCGCTGCGACTGCCCAATGGCGCAGAATCTGCATCGTGGACCGGCCCGCGAGCGCGCCACATCAGCTGCCATTGGCGGCGGCGGGCGCGCGCTGGCTGATCGCCGCCGCCGTCCTCGGTTCGGGAATCGCGTTGCTGGACGGCACCGTCGTCAACGTCGCGCTGCCGGCCATCGGGCGCGAGATGGGCGCGGGCTTGGCCGGTCAACAGTGGGTCCACGACGGCTACCTGCTGACATTGAGTGCGTTGCTGCTCGCGGGTGGCGCCGCCGGAGATCGTTACGGCCGTCGCCGAATCTTCGTTGCGGGACTGGTCGTTTTCACCGCCGCCTCACTCGGGTGTGGCGTCGCACCGACCATCGGCTGGCTGATCGGCGCCCGGCTGGTTCAGGGGGTCGGTGCCGC
Source organism: Mycobacterium sp. IS-1264 (assembly GCF_001954195.1). GTDB lineage: Bacteria > Actinomycetota > Actinomycetes > Mycobacteriales > Mycobacteriaceae > Mycobacterium. The sequence goes on from NZ_MBES01000053.1 coordinate 70,167, forward strand.
GGCGCTGGTTCCCGGGAGCCTCGCGTTGATCGATGCCGGAATCACCGACGAGGACCGCGGCCGTGCGGTGGGAATCTGGGCGGGGATGTCCGGAGTGACCACGGCGCTGGGCCCGTTGATCGGCGGCTGGCTGGTGGATACGGCCTCATGGCGCTGGGTGTTCTTTTTGAATGTTCCGCTCGCCGTGGCGGTGGGGTGGATCGCCAGCCGCCATGTCACTGAATCCCGCGATCCAACCGTGCGCGGCCGCCCTGACATCCTCGGGACCGCCGCAATCACGGTGGGCCTGGCCGGAGTGATCTACGCGCTCATCGAGTTTCCTTCTCGCGGTTGGACATTGGCGAACCTGACCGCCTGCGCGGTCGGCGCCTTGGCGTTGGCCGCTTTCCCGCTGATCGAAGCGCGTGCACAGTCGCCGCTGTTGCCTCCAACCCTGTTTCGTTCCCGGCAATTCACCGGCGCCAACCTCACCACCCTGGCCGTCTACACGGCGGTCGGCGGCGCCCTGTTCCTGCTGGCCCTGCAGCTGCAACAAAGCTTGCACTACTCTGCGCTCGCCGCCGGCCTGTCGATGTTGCCGCTGACGATCATCATGCTGATCGGCTCCCCGTGGGCAGGCGCGCTCGCGCAGCGCACCGGGCCACGGCTGCCCATGACGGTCGGCCCGCTGATCGCCGCCGCCGGCCTGGCGCTGATGACTCGAATCGTGCCCGGGACAACGTATCTGGCCGCGGTGCTGCCCGCTGTGGTCGTGTTCGGCGTCGGACTGGCCATCACCGTTGCGCCGCTTACCGCAGCCGTTCTTTCGGCCGTACCCGACGGCTATGCGGGGACCGCGTCGGGCGTCAACAATGCCATTGCGCGTGTCGCCGGACTGATCGCGATCGCCGTCCTCCCGGTCGCGGCCGGAATTCGGGCGGGCCCCGGCCAGCCGCTCGGCGCCGGCTTCGCGCTCGCGATGGCCATCACCGCGGCCGTCTGCGTAGTCGGCGCAATCACCTCGTTCCTGACCATCCGCACCGGCGCCGACATCACGCAACAGGTGCTGCCGGGAATCAACCACGCCTGCCAGCAGCCCTGCACCAGACGCCCCACGAGCGCGCGCGACGCGGCATAGTCCGGGCAAAGGCGGTAACGGAACCCACGAACCACGACCGTAACGTCTGTCGTATGACGAGAAATCTCAACTATCGCCTCGCCCGCCACGCGCCGGCGGTGCTTAGCCTGTTTCGGTTGGTCTACGGTCTGCTCTTCGCCGGGTACGGCTCGATGATCCTGTTCGGTTGGCCCGTTCGTCCGGCGTGGCCGGTCCAGGTGGGGGCCTGGCCCGCCTGGTACGCCGGCTTGATCGAACTCGTGGCGGGGCTGCTGGTTGCGGCCGGATTGTTCACCCGCGCCGCGGCATTCATTGCCTCGGGCGAAATGGCGGTCGCGTATTTCTGGATGCATCAGCCGCGCTCGCTCTGGCCGATCGGAGATCCCCCGGCGGGCAATGGTGGAACGTTGGCGATTCTCTTCTGCTTCGGTTTCTTCCTGCTGGTCTTCATGGGCGGGGGGAGCCATTCAATCGATGCTCGGCGCGGCAATCCGCGGCGCTGATCTCACTCGCCCCAGCGGCCGTGTGACGCCATGACCTCTACGAGGGCTGGGTTTCCCGACTGGCGTTCACGCAGCAGCTCGCCCGGCATCGAATAGGGTGGCGCCGCCTCGGGGCTACGTTGCGCGTGCGCGACGATCGCGTCCACCAGCGTGCGCGCCATGGACAGCCGCGGGTAACGGGCGTGGATCGCCGCGGCCGTCTGCTCGTCGATCGCCTCGGCATTGCGGCCGAAATCCGCGCCGATGCCGGACTGCGTCAGTGAGCAGAGCGCTCCGCGCCGATTGGCGATGCCCATCGAGGTGTGTAGGGCGATGGCCTCCCAGACGCCGTCCACGACCGCGCGCTCGCAGCCCTGCTCGGTCAGGAAAGCCGCCGCGAGGTCTGCTCCCTCGACCTCGAACCGCTCCTTGCCGGGTGCCGCGGTCCCGACTCCCAGGTCGTGCAGGACGCATCCCAAAAACAAGGCCTCGCTGTCATAGTCGGCGCCCGATCGCATCCCCTCGCGGGCCGCGAGCAGCTCCCCGAACAGGTAGCTGCGCACGCTGTGGTTGAACACCGACGCCGACTCGGTGGACTGCGCCAGCCGCATCGCGGCATGCGCGACGGTGGTGTCGATCAGATCCGGAACCTGTTGCATGGGCAATTACGTTAGGCCGGCGCCTGCGACGTGGGGAGTGGCTGCAACGCCACGCTTCCCACGATTTAGGCCATACACAAGGGTGCAGGGAACGCTTCCGCTCGGGCGGCGATAATGACATTCTCTAGTTCGGAGAAGCCATTTCCGCACGCGGGTTCCGGAGGAGGTCGACGGTGGGCGCTGACATCGACGGGAAGGTCGCCCTGGTAACCGGAAGCAGCCGCGGGCTGGGCAAGGCGATCGCCGCGCGGCTCGCGGCCGAGGGCGCGACGGTGGCGCTGACCGCTCGCACCATGGATCCCGATCCCAAATACCAAGGGTCGCTGGCCCAAACCCGCGACGAGATCGCGGCCGCGGGCGGCCGGGCCATCGCGGTGCAGGCGGACCTGTCCCATTCCGAGGAGCGTGAACGGCTCTTCGCCGAGGTAGTGCAAGCCGTCGGCGCACCCGACATCCTGGTCAACAACGCCGCGGTGACCTTCCTGCGGCCGCTCGACGGCTTTCCCGAGCGACGGGCCCGGCTGATGATGGAGATGCATGTGCTCGGCCCATTGCATCTGTGCCAGTTGGCGATTCCCGCGATGCGCGAGCGCGGCCGGGGCTGGATTCTGAACGTGACGTCGGTGGGGGGCGACCTGCCGCCGGGGCCGCCGTTCTCCGACTTCGACCGCGCCGCGGGCTTCGGGATATACGGCACGGCCAAGGCCGCGCTCAATCGGCTCACCAAAAGCCTTGCCGCCGAACTCTACGACGACGGCATCGCCGTCAACGCCGCCGCTCCGTCGAATCCCGTCGCGACCCCCGGGGCCGGCACCCTCGACCTGGCCAAGACCGACACCGAGGGGATCGAGCTGATCACCGAGACCGCCTTTCGGTTGTGCACGGGCGATCCGAAGACCATGACCGGTCGCATCGCGCACACCCAGCCGTTTCTGGCCGAAGTGGGCTGGCTGAAATCGGCGGGCTGAATGGCCGCTGAGCTCGACCTCGACGAGCTGCGGCGGCGGCTCGCCGGCGCGGGTGTCACCGGAGTCGAGTCACTGGCCGGGGGAGCGTCCAGCCTTACGTTTCGGGGCGTGCGCGATGGCCGGGCGGTGGTGATCAAGGTCGCTCCGCCCGGCGTCGAGCCGGTCGCGCACCGCGACGTGCTGCGCCAGGCCCGCATCATCAAAGCGCTTGCCGTGACGGGGGTTCCGGTTCCCGAGGTCCTGTGGGAGGACGCCGGAAAACCGCCCCTGTTCGTTATGTCTCATGTGGAAGGCGACTGTGTGGAGCCGTTGTTCGACGGTTGCCCATCGACCCCTGACCTCGCCGAGCGTTACCGCAACGCGTGCCGGGTGATGGCCGCCCTGCACCGCGTGTCGCCGAGCGACTTGGATTTCGGCACTGAACCGGTCATCGATCCGGTCGCGGAAGTCCGGCGCTGGTGCGACACGCTGCGAACCGTCGATGCCGCCCTGGTGCCCGGCTGGCAAGGTGTGCGCGACGCATTGTTGGGTTGCGCGCCAACGGGTTTGGCGCCGAGTGTGGTGCACGGTGACTTCCGGCTGGGCAACCTGCTCGCGGTCGGAGCGCGCGTCAACGCGGTGATCGACTGGGAGATCTGGTCGATCGGCGACCCGCGCGTCGACGCGGGCTGGTTCCTGATCAACTGTGATCCTGATACCTACCAACGCGTTCCGGATTCGGCGGGTCTGGCACCGCCGGTCGCTGAACTCGCGGAAATTTATCGAGGGGAACTCGGCTGCCCGGTGCCCGATTTGCCCTGGTTCGTCGCACTAGCGTGCTTCAAGTCAGTGGCGACGTGGTCGCTCATCGTCAAGCACAACCGCCGAAGGCGGTCTCCGCGAGCCGAATTGGAAGCCATGGCGGCCACGCTGCCGCGGCTGCTGGAGCGCGCGCACTCAATGCTGGACTAGTGGCACCGCACGAACGGGTTTTCACAGTACATTCCGACGCCACCCCAGTTCCGTTCCGAATCGCCTTCGTCTTGGGTGGGCGCTCGCAGTGCCGGGACTGCCCCCGATATCAATTGGTTGATGACGATGTTGGCTCCCCCGGACCCATCAGTTTGCGGGTCCGCGTTGGCCAGACCGGTGGCGCCGAAGAAGTTCGCGACACACACCCCGCCGGCAAACAATCCGGCCGTGCACGCGCGAAATTTCATGCCGCCCTCTCCGATCGTCTGCCGCGAACTAATGGTGAATAGAGACACCATTTTAACCCCCGGCGAACGAGGCGGATACAAAATTTCCCCCGTTCTTGCGCGGCAAGATCGCAGGTCAATTACGAACGTGCAACAGCTTTGATTGGCTGGCCAGCAAATTTCGCGACTCGCATCTCGCGCTGCGTACGGTGTCGCGCGTGAGGCCGATCGCTGTGGTTATGCACCGCGTTGCGGTTGTCGCCGTCTGCTTCGTCATCTCGGTGGCCACGGCGCCCCCGGGAACTGCGGATCCTGAAGTTGAGCCCGCCGCCGCCGAGGCGGCCCCGCCGGCCGACGGCCAGGTACCCTCGGCCGATCCGGCAGCCCTGGACACTCCCGATGGCTGGACGTTGACCCTCGGGGCGAGGGACGAGTCGCAAGTTCCCGTCGCGCCGTTGACGACGGCGGTCTCGTCTCGCGAATACCTCGCCAGCGGGACATTCGTTGCTTCGCTGAAAGGACCGGAACCGCCTCGAGGCGTCCTCGAGGTGGGTTACGAGATCGGCTGCGGAATCGACATGAGCACGTCCAACGGCGTCACGATGGCGGGTAGCGCCGGCGTCAGCCCGGGCCTCGCCTTTACAGGAATATTCACCGGTGTGCCCGGTGTCGTGCCGTTGGTGACCACGCCGATGAACGGCGTGCTCAGCGTGGGGCTCAAGCCCGGCGTCATCATCGTGGTTCCGGTGGTCAAGAAACAGTTCAAGGGTTCCGATCCCTGGGTCATGATCAGCAACTTCCACGTCAAGATCGACGGATGCGTGGGTCAGTCGTTCATCCGCTCCTACGCGACCCTGACTCGAGTGACCGATGAATCCGACGTGGTGCTGTCCTATGTCGGCGTCACGAAAGCCGTTTGAAAGCCGCCTAGCCGCGCGCGATCCCGGCCAGCTTGTCTGCGAACTTTGCCTCGGCGGCCGCGCGCAGCCGCAGCAGATGCTCGGAGGGGAACAGATCGGGAGCCGGCGCGCGGTCCTTCAGCAATTGGCGGGCCAGCGTCACCTTGTGCACTTCGGTCGGACCGTCGGCAAGGCCGAGCACGAACGACTCCACCAGGTATTGCACAAACGGCATCTCATGAGTGGTGCCCAACGATCCGTGTAGCTGAAGCGCCCGCGACGACACGTCGTGCAGCACCTTCTGCATCATCGCCTTGACCGCCGAGATGTCGGCGCGTACCGCCTTGTAGTCGTTGAATTGGTCGATCTTCCAAGCGGTTTGGAGTGTGAGCAGCCGAAAGGCCTCGATCTCCATCCACGAGTCGGCGACCATCTCCTGGACCAGTTGCTTGTTCGCCAACACCTCACCCTGGGTATAGCGCGACACCGCCCGCTCACAGATCATGTCGAAGATGCGCCGGACCAGCCCCACCGTGCGCATCGCGTGGTGAATGCGTCCGCCGCCCAACCGGGTTTGTGCGACGACGAAGGCCCCGCCGCGCGGGCCGAGCATGTGATCGGCCGGCACCCGGACGTTTTCGTAACGCACGTAGCCTTCGCGCCCACCGCCGGGCGGCTGATACCCCAGTCCGACGTCGCGCATCACGTTGATGCCGGGTGTGTCGCCCGGCACGACGAACATCGAGTAGCGCTGATATGGTGGCGCCTCGGGGTCGGTCATCGCCATCACGATGATGAACGACGCCATCGACGCGAACGACGAAAACCACTTCTCTCCGTTGATGATCCAGTGATCACCATCGGGCACCGCGGTGGTGCGGAACACCTTCGGGTCCGCGCCGCCCTGCGGTTCGGTCATCGAGAAGCACGACACGATGCGGTTGTCCAGCAGCGGCTCGAGGTAGCGCGCTTTGAGCTCGGGAGTGCCGTAGTGCGCAAGGATCTCACTGTTGCCGGAATCGGGTGCCTGCGACCCGAAGACTATCGGCGCGCATTCCGACCGGCCCAGAATCTCGTTGAGCAGAGCCAGTTTCACCTGACCATAGCCGGGACCGCCTAGATGCGGCCCCAGGTGGGTGGCCCACAGGCCGCGCTGCTTGACGATCTGCTGCAGCGGCGGGATCAGCGCCTGACGCACCGGATCGCCTAGGTCGTGAGACTCCTTGACGATCAAGTCGATCGGCTCGCACTCGCTGCGCACGAAGTCCTCGACCCATTCGAGTTGTTGCGCCCACTGGGAGTCGGTGGAGAAGTCCCACGCCATGTGTCGTCCTCTCTGCGTTGCGGCTCAGCGAGACCACTTTTCGCGGCGCTCCGCCGCCTCGTCGGTGGCATGTGCGATCACCTGGTTGCGGTTTTCCAGCTCGAGCGCCGACGAGAGACCGGCCGCGTCGGTGTTGACTTGCAGCGCGCGCTTTGTCAGTTGCACACCGAGCGGGGCAAGATCCGCGATCAGCGATGCCAGCTCCAGCGCGCGGTCGGCCAACCGATCCGGCTCGACGACTTCGCTGACCAGAGCGCGCCGATCGGCCTCGGCGGCCGAAACGGTGCGGCCGGTGAGCATCCAATCGGCCGCGACGCTGGTCCCGACGATGCGGGGCAGGTGATAGCTCGTGCCCATCTCTGCCCCCGACAACCCGAGCAGGATGGCCCCGTTGCCGAATGATGCGGCGGCCGAACAGATCCGGATGTCGCAGGCGAGACACAACGCGAATCCCGCACCGACACAGGGGCCGTTGACCGCGGCGATGACGGGCTGCGGCAATTGGCGGATAGCTTCGGCCAATCCGGCCATGTCCTCCTGGAACCGCAAACGGTCCGCCGCCGGCGCGCCGGCCTCCGGCACGTTGGGCCCGAAGTCACGCATGTCGATGCCGGCGCAGAAGCCGCGACCGGCACCGGTCAAAACCACGGCGCGCACCGCGTTGTCGACTGCGACATCGGCCAGCGCCCGACGCAACTCGGTCTGCATGACCTCGTTGATCGCGTTGAGGCGCTCGGGTCGGTTCAGACGCACAACGGCGACGCCGTCGCGCGGACGTTCGAGTTGCAGCGTGTCGGACAGCGGAGATCCCCTTCGATCACCACCGATCGTAATGTGTCTCTCGGCTGAGGAGAATATTCCTCTCCTAGACGGCGAAGCTATTCTCCGGTGGGGGTCGCGTCCGCAAGCGCGGCTATGTCTGCGGGTGGCCGGCCCGCGCGGCGGCCCGCCGGGCGGCCTCGGTGTGCTCGGCGGCGGTCACCACCACCGCGTCGGATCCGGGGTACACCGTCGCCTCGTGGCCCGTCACCAGCCATCGCACCACGTACGGCGGCGAGCCGTCTTCAGCGCGCACCCCGATGATCTCCGCATGCTGATCATGCCGTTCCGTTGTCGTGCCCTTGACAACGAGGAAGTCGCCGACCCTGGCCTTCATCGCCCGCTCCCTTCTCTCGGGGTGTGAGACGTGCCGACCCTTCCAATGGTGCGCGCTTTGTTCACCCAACGGAAGACGCAGCGGGCGCAATCCGAAAATGACTGCGGCAGGGGCGGGTTCAGGCGTCGAAGTTCGTGCCCGCCGTGACGGGCTCCCATTTCGCGATCTCGTCCGCGCGCGCGTCGGCGACATAGCGATACAGGCCCAAGGCGTCGGGCCCCAGCAGCAGGAACCCCGGGGGCTCGTCCGACTCGACCGCAGCGATGATCGCCGAGGCGGCCTTGGCGGGGTCGCCGGCCTGGTTGCCGTCCATCGTGTCGTTTTCCTTGCGGCGCTGCCCCGCGGTGCCGGCGTAGTCGTCGATGACGGTGGCCGACTGCACGAGCGAGCGTCCCGCGAAGTCGGTTCGGAATGCCCCGGGCTCAACGACGGTCACCGAAATGCCCAGGGGTGCGAGTTCGCCCCGAAGCGAGCCGCTCATGCCCTCGATGGCGGCCTTGGCGGCCGAGTAGTAGCCGGATCCCACCGGATTCACGGTGGCGCCGATGGAGGAAATGTTTACGATCGCGCCGCTGCGGCGGGCCCGCATGCCGGGTAACACGGCCTTGATCATCGCGGCGGTGCCGAAGAAGTGCGTCTCGAACAGGGCGCGGACTTCGGCGTCGTCGCCTTCCTCGACCGCGGCGCGATAGCCGTAGCCCGCGTTGTTGACCAGAACGTCGACGCCACCGAACCTCTCGTCGGCCTGCGCAACGGCGGAGGCGATCTGATCGGGCTTGGTGACGTCGAGCGCGACCGGGAGCACGCGCTGCGTCGCGGGGTCTTCCAGGTCGGCGACCTTCGCGACGTCGCGGGCGGTGACGACGGCGTTGTGGCCGGCGGCGATGACGGCTTCGGCGAGCGCGCGGCCGAGTCCCGTCGAGCAGCCGGTGATGAGCCAGGTGGACATGAGAACGCCTCCGTATCAGTCGAGGCACAACGCACACCGGCAGGGCCTGGACGCCATATGCTTGGTCTCGATTTGTCGGGAAGATGCTAACTATGCCGCACGGGTTTCCCAAGCAGCGGCGGCCCTGATGACGTGCGGGTCGTGCGGCACGGAGTTGCGCCCGAACGCGAAATTCTGTGATCAGTGCGGCAAGCCCACGACGGCGGTTGGCGAGGTCGCCGAGTACAAACAAGTGACGGTGCTGTTCGCCGATGTCGTGCACTCGATGGACATCGCCGCGGCGGTGGACACCGAGCGATTGCGCGACATCATGTCCGAGTTGTTGCGGCGGTCAACCGATGTGGTGCGCCGGCACGGCGGCATCGTTGACAAATTCACCGGCGATGGGGTGATGGCACTGTTCGGCGCGCCCGTCGCACTGGAGGACCATGCCGTCCGTGCGTGCCTGGCCGCCTTGGACATTCAGCGGGAGGCCGACAAGCTTGCCGAGGAAGTCAAACGGCGAGATGCGCTCGCGCTGAGCCTGCGGGTCGGCCTGAATTCGGGGCGTGTCATCGCCGGCGCCGTCGGCACGGCGCCATGGAGTTACACCGCCGTCGGCGAACAGGTGGGGATGGCGCAACGGATGGAGTCGGTGGCACCGCCCGGGGGAGTGATGCTCAGCCAGTCCACCGCCAGGCTGGTCGACCATTGCGCGACCCTGGGTGAGCCCGAATTGGTACGGATCAAAGGACGCGAAAACCCCGTCGCCGCGCGGCAACTCCTTGCGATCGGCCCCCGGCGGACCGACCGCGTCGAGGCGGCCCTGGTGGGCCGGCGCCGGGAACTGGCGGCACTGGATGGCGTTGTTCAGCAAGCGATTCAGGGACGCGGCGGTGTGGTGAGGCTGGTGGGGGCGGCCGGCATAGGCAAGAGTCGTCTGGCCCACGAGGTCGCGGCCAGCGCGGCTTCGCGAGATGTAGAAGTGTTCTCGGTGGCCGCCGAATTGCACGACGGCGAAAAGCCGTTCACGGTGGTGACGCGGCTGCTGCGGTCGGTCATCGGCATTCGTGATCAGGACCCACAATCCGCGCGAGAGACGATGCGGGCACGGACCTTTGACGTCGACGAGCAGGACCTATTGCTGCTCGACGAGCTGTTCGGAATCGGCGATCCGCTCGTGGCCGCGCCGGCACTGGATCCCGATGCACGGCGGCGACGGCTGACGGCGCTCATCGCGCGCGTGGTGCGCCAGCGCGCGCAACCTACCCTGTACATCGTCGAGCGTGCGGGCTGGAGCGACGCGGTCAGCCAGTCGATGCTGGCGGACCTTGCGACCGTGATCCCCCAAACCTGTTCAGTGCTGCTCATCACCCACCGCCCCGAGTACGGCGGTGCACTGACAAGGATCGCGGGCGCACCCTCGATTGTCCTTGATCCCCTGGATGATTCCGATTCTGCGGCATTGGTCGCCGAGCTGCTCGGCATGGACCCGTCGGTGGCGGACGTGGCGGCGATGATCATCGCGCGAGCGTGCGGCAACCCGTTCTTCGCCGAGGAGATCGTGCGTGACCTCCGCGACCGTGGCGTGCTGGTGGGGCAGCCCGGAGCCTACGCGTGCACCACCGCGGTTACCGACATCAACGTTCCCGCCACCGTGCAGGCCGCGATCGCGGCGCGCATCGACCGCTTGCCCGCGCCGGCGAAGCGAGCGCTTGGTGCCGCGGCGGTGATCGGGGACCGCTTCAGCGCCGATCTCTTGACGAGGCTGAGCATCGAGCCCGCGCTCGAGCCGCTGCTCGACGCGGACTTCATCGATCAAATGACCACGCGCCGCACACATCTCGCGCTGCTGGGACTCGACCAATCTCAGGAGTACGCCTTCCGCCAGCGCCTGATTCGTGTGGTGGCTTATGAATCAATGCTCAGGTCGACCCGTGTCGAGCTGCATCGGCGGCTGGCCGCGGTCATCCAAGCGGGCGGGCCGGGCGTCGAAGTAAATGCGGAGCGGGTGGCCGAACATCTGGAAGCCGCGGGCGACCTGCGCGAGGCCTATCCCTGGCACATGCGCGCCGGCGCGATGGCTACCAAGCGCGATATCGGTGCCGCCCGGCTCAGCTGGCAACGCGCCCGTCAGGTCGCCGACCGGTTGCCATCGGACGAGGTCGGGGTGATGCGAATGCGCATCGCGCCCCGCGCCAGCCTCTGCGCCACCGCCTGGATGGCCGGAGGGCCTGTCGCCGGAGCCGGTTTCGACGAGTTGGCCGAACTGTGTGCCGAAGCCGGGGACAAGGTGTCGCTCGCCGTCGGCTTGGGCGGGCAGGTCATGGCGCGGACGTTTCACAACGAAATCAGGGAGGCGTCGCGGCTGGCGACCGAGTACATCGGTCTGCTCGAATCGATCGGCGACCCGACGATGATGATCGGCGCGTGCCATCCGGCGGTGGTCGCGAAATGTGAAGCCGGCGAGATGGCTGAGGCACTGCGGCTCTGCCAGCGGGTGATCGAGCTGGCGGCCGGTGATGCCGCCCGCGGCAACGTTTTAGTCGGATCTCCGCTGGCGATGGCCAAGGCGATGAGCGGTTTCATCAAGTGCTGTATGGGGATGGCCGGTTGGCGGCAGGATGCCGATGAGGCGATGGCCCTCGCCCGCGGATCCGATGCGATCACCGAGGTGACGGTGACGATGTACAAATACGTCCCGGTGATGTTCGGCGCGATCACGCTGGACGGCGACGCCCTTCGCGATACCGCCGCGGCCCTGCACAACGCCGAGCGTTCCGGCAATGACTTCTCCGTGGGCTTCGCTCGGTTCACCCGCGGCCTGGCGCTCATCCATCACGAAAACGCTGACAGCGCACGCGGATTCGACATGCTCGCCGACGTCCGCGAATCGAGCGCCCAAGAACGGCTCAGCATGACGATACTGCCACCGGTCGACGCCTACCTCGCCCGCGCGAAGGCCGACGCCGGCGATCTCGATGGGGCGATCGAGCTGTCCCGCGGTGCGGTCGACGGCATGTACACGACCGGGGGGACGCTCCACCTGGGCATGGCCGTCGAGGTGCTGTCCGAACTCCTGCTGCGCCGCGGCGGAGCCGACGATCTGGCCGAGGTTGGCGCCGCGATCGAGCGGTTGTCGGTGGTGCCGGCCGAGCCCGACTTCGTGCTGCACGAACGTTCGCTGCGACGGCTGCGGGCACTTACCTAGCGGGCGTTCGCCATTACGGCCGCGGCGCGGGGAGGGCGTCCCACTGCCGCTGCACCTTGCGTTCGCTGGGCGTGGGCATCAGACCCGACGGCGCGAACAACTTCGACGGTAACGGGTCGTCCTCGGTCAACGGTCTGCCGCCACCTCGAATTGCGTTGAGCGCAACGATGATTCCGGCGATGAGCACGATGACGACAACCAACGCGAAGAGGATCGACAGGGTGCCCTGGATGAACGTGTTCCGAATGACCTCGTCGAGCTGATGGGCGTTTTTTGCCAAACCGAACGCCGTCTTGCCCGCATTCTTCGCCGCCAAGTACTGCGTGTGCTGAGTCCAGTAGCCGACCGCGGGATCCCCGGAGAAGATCTTCTGCCACGACGCGGTCAACGTGACGGCCAGGTCCCACAGCAGCGGTACTCCCGGGATCCACGCCCACCTCAGTAGGCCCTTCTTGATGACGACCACGGTGACGACGGTCAGCGCGATCGCCGCGAGGAGCTGGTTCGCGATGCCGAACAGGGGGAACAACGTGTTGATTCCGCCCAGCGGGTCGGTCACGCCCATCAGCAGGATGCTGCCCCACGCGGCGACCACGGCGAGGCTGCAGACCCATACACCTGGGCGCCAGCTCGGGTTTCGCAGTTTGGCCAGTGGGCCGCCGAAGTTTCCGAGCGTGTCGGAGAGCATGAACCGGTTTACCCTGGTCCCGGCATCGAGGGTGGTCAGGATGAACAGCGCCTCGAACATGATCGCGAAGTGGTACCAGAAGGACTTGAGAGCGGCGCCGCCGAACACCCGCTGCAGCACCTCTGACATGCCGAGCGCCAGCGTCGGTGCTCCGCCGGTGCGCGACACGATCGTCCTCTCGCCGATGCTGGTGGCGGCCTGGCTGATTTGGTCGGCGGTGGCCGGGGCGCCCGACAACCCGAGTCCGTTGACGTAGTGGGCGGCGCTGGCCGCGGTGCCCCCGGTCTGCGCGGCCGGCGCGTTGAGGGTGAAGTACAGGTGCTGGTTGATGATTGACGCGGTGATCAGCGCCATGACGGCGACGAAGGATTCGGTGATCATGCCGCCGTAGCCGATCAGCCGCATCTGGCTTTCCTTCTCCAGCATTTTCGGCGTGGTCCCAGATGAGATCAACGAGTGGAATCCGGAGAGAGCGCCGCACGCGATGGTGATGAACAGGAACGGGAACAGCGAGCCGGCGAACACCGGGCCGTTCCCCCGGGTGGCGAAGTGCGAGATTGCGGGTGCCTGCATTTCCGGCCGGGCGATGACGATTCCGATGGCGATGAGCGCGATGGCGCCGACCTTCATGAACGTCGACAGGTAGTCGCGCGGCGCGAGCAGCAACCACACCGGCAGTACCGACGCGGCGAAGCCGTAGACGATCAGGCACCAGCACAGCGTGACAGGGGACAGGGTGAACCAGGATGCGCCCCATGATGTTTCGGCGACCCAGTTGCCGGAGACCACGGCGAGCATCAGCAGCGCGAAGCCGATCAGGGATACTTCCGCAACCCGTCCGGGTCGCAGGAACCGCAGGTAGCAGCCCATGAACAGAGCGATGGGGATGGTCATGGCGATGGAGAACACCCCCCATGGGCTCTCGGCCAGTGCCTTCACCACGATCAGTGCCAGCACCGCGATCAGGATCACCATGATGACGAGGACACCGAGGAGGGCGGCGGCCCCGCCCACGACGCCGAGCTCGTCACGGGCCATCTGGCCGAGGGAACGGCCCCGGCGCCGGGTGGAGATCCACAGCACCAAGTAGTCCTGCACGCAGCCGCCGAACACCGCGCCGATGACAATCCAGATGCTGCCCGGCAGGTAGCCCATCTGGGTTGCGAGCACCGGACCGACAAGCGGTCCGGCTCCGGCGATGGCGGCGAAATGATGGCCGAACAACACTCGCCGGTCGGTGGGCACGTAATCGGTGCCGTCATCGAGGACCTCGGCCGGCGTGGCGTGGTCGTCGCGCGGGCGGACGATCTTCATTTCGATCAGCCGGGCATAGAACCGGAACCCGATGATGTACGTGCAGATGGCCGCGACCACGAACCAGACCGCGTTCACCGTCTCCCCGCGGGCGAACGCGATGATCGCCCAGGCGATGGCACCGAGCACGGCGATCACCGCGAAGACGATCTTGTGCCGGACGGTGATCGGTGAGCGGTCGATGATCGCGACGGCCGGTAAGTCCTCGTCGGTGCGGATGTAGCTGACCTGGCTGTTATCGCTTTCCCGTGCTGCGATGCGCTCCGTCACGCTCAAACCCTACGACGGCCGGGGGTCTGTTGCCCGAGGAGAATCAGTACAGCGCTCGGACCGTGTCGATGGTGTCGGCTTCGGCCGGGCCCTTGTCGTCGCGGTAGCGCACGACGCGGGCGAACCGCAGCGCCAGTCCGCCCGGGTAGCGCGATGACTCTTGTAGCCCGTCGAACGCGATCTCGACGACCTGCTCGGGCCGCACCACGACGACGTGGCCGTCGGTGCCGCCGACGGCGAGCTCGGTAAACCGGGCGGTCTGCCAATCCAGCATGGCGTCGGTCATTCCCTTGAAGGTCTTGCCCAGCATGACGAAGCCGCCGGTGGCCGGATCACGCGCGCCCAGATGGATATTGGAGAGTTTTCCGCGGCGGCGCCCCGAGCCCCACTCCACGGCGAGCACCACCAGATCGAGCGTGTGTACCGGCTTGACCTTGAGCCAGCCGGCTCCGCGACGGCCCGCTTGATATGGCGCCCCCGGCGCTTTCGCCATGACGCCTTCGTGCCCGGCGGCCAGCGTCGCGTCCAGGAAGTCCGTGGCGGCCGCGGGGTCGGACGTGACGAGCCGGTCCACCCGCTGCGCGGGTGGCACCAGCGAGTCCAGGGCGGCCAGCCGGTCGGTGGTCGGGGCATCGAGCAGGTCGACGCCGTCGCGGTGCAAGATGTCGAAGAAGAACACCGAAAGTGGCTGTGCCAGTTGGGCTGCGGCCACGTCGACGGATCGGCCGAACCGTGACGCGGTGATCTGGAAGCGGTGTGGCCGGTTGTCCGGCCGCAGCGCGATCGCCTCCCCGTCGGCGATGAACTCGCTCACCGGTAGTGCCAGCGTCGCCTCGACCACCTCCGGCAGCCGGGCGGTGACGTCGTCGAGGCTTCGGGTGTAGACCGTGACCTGGTCACCGGCGCGGTGGATCTGCACGCGCGCGCCGTCCAGCTTCGCCTCGAAAATCGTTGTGCCGCCATGGCGTTCGATCGCATCGGCGACGCTGGTCGCGGTCTGCGCCAGCATCGGGCCGACCGGTTGGCCCGCCCGCAGGGTGAACGCCTCCAATGCGACGGCCCCGCCGGTCAGACCGGCTGCCGCTACCGCGGGTAGATCCCCGCCCAGCATCGCGGCGCGCTGCACCGCGGCGGCAGGGATTCCGGCGGCGCGGGCCACGGCGTCGGCCATGATCCCGGCCAGCGCGCCCTGGCGCAGCTCGCCGCTCATGAGTCGCAGCAGAAAGGTCTGTTCGGTTTCGGTCGCGGCGGAGAACAGGCCCGCGACGAGTTCGGCGCGCCGCGCCTGGGACCCTTTGCCCGAGACGGCACCGATCTCGGAGAACGCGGCGTCGACACCGCAGACGGTCAGGGTCGGATTCGACGCGGGTGGCGGCCGCGACCGCAGCGACGCCCATCCCACGCCGATCTGGCGTTGCCGCAGCTCACCCGAGAGCCACGACACGATGATCGAGACGAGCTCGGGATCCGGCGCGGCGCGACTGAGCAGCTCGGCGATGTGGGCGACCTTGGCCAGGCGCGACGAGGTGCCGCCGACGTCCGCAGACGTCGCCGCCACGTCGAGAAGGAGCACGGTGGCCAGCTTGGCATGGCTCGGTGACAAGCCTTCGGAGCCGACACGATAGCGTGCCTAGATAACGTTACAGATTGCGTGGAATCTGACAAGCCATAAAAGGGAGGTCCGGATGGAGATCAACGGGAAGAAGGTCGTCGTCATCGGCGGCGCTTCGGGCATGGGGCGTGCCAGCGCCGAACTTCTGCACGAGCGCGGCGCGCAGGTCGCTGTGCTCGATCGTGAGGGCTCCGACGGCAAGGAGGTCGCAGAAGGCGTCGGCGGCAAGTTCTACCCGGTCGACGTCACCGACTTCGGCGGCACCGAGGAAACGCTGCAGGCCGCGGTCGACGACCTGGGTGGGCTGCACGTCGTGATCACTACCGCGGGCGGCGGCATCGCCAAGCGCACGATGACCAAGACCGGCCCGCACGACCTGGAGTCCTTCCAATCGGTGATCGATCTCAACCTCATCGCCACCTTCAACATCAGCCGGCTGGCCGCCGCGCACATGAGCAAGAACGAGCCCGAGGACGAGGAGCGGGGCGTCATCATCAACACGGCGTCCATCGCGGCCTTCGAGGGCCAGATCGGGCAGGTCGCCTACACGGCCGCCAAGGCGGGCATCGCCGGCATGTGCCTGACCATGGCGCGCGACCTTGGGTCGCTGGGCATCCGGGTGCTGGCGATCGCGCCCAGCCTGTTCGCCACGGGTTTGACCAAGGGCATTCCGGACGAATTCGCCTCGGCGCTGACCAAGGACGCGGCCTTCCCCAAGCGCCTCGGCCGGCCGATCGAGTACGCGAAGCTGGTCGCCGCGATCGTGGACAACCCGATGCTCAACGGCCAATGCCTGCGACTGGACGCAGGGCAGCGATTCGCGCCTAAGTAAGACAACCCGGCCGCAGGGGGCCGCGGCAATACAGTATCCTCTTTAGGCAGCCGCCCCGCTCCCCCTCGGAGCGGGGCAGGCAGTTAGCACGGTAGCGAGGAGGCCCCGATGGGTATCGCACTGACCGACGACCATCGCGAACTCGCCGAGGTAGCCCGCGCGTTCCTCACCTCGCAGAAGGCGCGCTGGGCGGCGCGCTCGCTGCTTGATTCGCCGGACGAACCCCGGCCCCCGTTCTGGCAGAACCTAGTGGAACTCGGCTGGCTCGGCCTGCACGTCGACGAAGAACACGGCGGCTCGGGCTACGGACTGCCCGAACTCGTGGTGGTGACCGAAGAACTCGGACGCGCGGTGGCGCCGGGGCCGTTTGTGCCGACCGTGATCGCGTCGGCGGTCATCGCCAAAGACGGTAGCGCCGAGCAGAAATCGCGGCTGCTGCCCGGGCTGATCGACGGAACTCTCACCGCTGGTATCGGCCTGGACGGCCAGGTGCGGGTCAAGGACGGCACAGCCGACGGCGAGGCCGGGATCGTGTTGGGCGCCGGGCTCGCCGAGCTGTTGCTGATCGCGGCCGGCGACGACGTGCTGGTGCTGGACCGCGGCCGCGCCGGCGTGTCGGTGGACGTGCCCGACAACTTCGATCCGACCCGGCGTTCCGGGCGGGTGCGCCTGGAGAATGTGAGCATCGCCGCCGCGGACATCCTGCCGGGGGCCCGGGAATCGGCGCTGGCGCGGGCGCGGACATTGCTGGCCGCGGAGGCGGTGGGCGGGGCTTCGGACTGTGTCGACGCGGCCGTCGGCTATGCGAAGGTGCGCCAGCAATTCGGCCGCACCATCGCCACTTTCCAAGCGGTAAAGCATCATTGCGCAAACATGTTGGTGGCCGTCGAATCCGCGATCGCGGCGGTGTGGGACGCCTCGCGCGCCGCGGCGGAGGATGAGGAGCAGTTCCGTCTCATCGCCGCGGTGGCCGCGGCGCTGTCATTCCCGGCCTACGCGCGCAACGCCGAACTCAACATCCAGGTGCATGGCGGCATCGGCTTCACCTGGGAACACGATGCGCACCTGCACCTGCGCCGGGCGCTGGTGAGTTCGGCGCTGTTCGGCGGCGACGCCCCGGCCGGCGAGGTCTTCGATCGCACCGCGGCCGGCGCTGTCCGGGAG
>NZ_MBES01000054.1 GCF_001954195.1 Mycobacterium sp. IS-1264
CGGGCGCGTCGGCGGCATCCACGCCCGCGCCCACCATCGCGGCCTGGTGGCAGACCAGGTCGACACCGCGCAGGAGCATTACGCGCTGGCGTGGTCGGAGTCGACGGGCGGCTCGGTCGTGGCATTGCGCTACCACAACGTCTACGGTCCGGGCATGCCGCGCGACACCCCCTACTCCGGCGTGGCCGCGATCTTTCGTTCATCGCTGGAAAAGGGTGAGCCGCCAAGGGTTTTCGAGGACGGCGGCCAGATGCGCGACTTCGTCCACGTCGACGACGTGGCCGCCGCCAACGTGTCGGCAGCGTCGGTTTCGGCCGGCGGCTCCGGCTTCACCGCGGTGAATGTCTGCTCGGGACAGCCGATTTCGATCCTGGAGGTCGCCACGGCACTGTGCGATGCGCGCAGGGATTCCGGTGGCGCGGTCAACCCGGTGATCACCGGGCAGTACCGCAGCGGCGACGTGCGCCACATCGTCGCGGATCCCACCCGGGCCGCCGAGGTGCTGGGATTCCGTGCGGCCGTCCACCCTCGCGACGGGCTGCGCGAATTCGCGTTCGCCCCGCTGCGCTAGCGGCCGGCCGGCGGCCGGAAGATCTTGGGTTTCGGGACGGGGATCTGGCGGGTGCCGGAGTCGTCGCCGCGGAAGATCCGGGGCGCCTCGGACCCGCCGCCGACCCGCACACGCGTCGTCGGTGCGGCCGACGGCGGCGGCGCGGCGGTCGGGATGCGGGTGGTCGCCGCGGCCGGAATGCGGGTGGTCCCCGCCTCCTGCTGAGGGCCCGGCTGAGCCCCCGCACCACGCGTGTGCGCGGCGCGGGGCTTCTTGCGTCGCAGCCGCCGGCCGGTGAGCTGACCCGTGACGATCGCGGCGGCCAGTATGCACAGGGCCAGCCCGCACAGCGCCACGTCGAAGGTGCTGGTGATCTGCTGGGCGAGATTGTTTCCGTAGACCGGGTTTTGCGCGGCGGAGTTCGGAATTTCCTCGAACCGCGGAGCCAGCACGACGCCGACCACCACACGCGAAATGCTCAGCGTGGCAACGAGTCCGCACAGCGACGAGATCAGCCGCGCGGACACTGCGTCGTTGGCCAGGTTGACGCGCAGCCAGATCGCGAGGGCGGCGGTGCCCAGATCGAATCCCGCCAGCACGATGCTGTCGTATCGCGAGTACGGGTAGTTCAGCGCCACCCCGACGAATAGGTCGGTAAACCGCATCGCCATGGATCCCACGCACCAGACGACGATCAGCAGCAAGCCATTTCGGGCGGCCGCGCGCCAAACGTTTTCCTGGGTCGTCGAGCGGTTGCGGTCGCCGAACAGCGCCCGGGGCGCGAAGATGGCCGCGGCCGCCGCCCACGCCAGATAGCCCTCGAACCCGACCCCGGCCGTCGACGTGTTCTGCGCGATGCCATGGAAAGCGTCGATGTCACGGCCGGCGGGAAGGCTCCACACACCCAGCCCAGCGACGAGCGTCGACGCGCCAAGCGCGACGGTGGCCAGCCGGGAAGCCTTGGTGCTGCGAAGAAGCCAACGCGACGCGAGGAGCACGGCGACCAATGCCACCACGCCGTACACCACCGCCGTCGCGATGACCGAGATGTTCTGCTTGCCGAAGCCGCCCGATCCGCCGGTCACGGCGTACTTGATCCGCCAGTAGAGGTTGAACGCAAAACTCAGCACCGCCAGCACCACGGACGCGTAACCGATGATCCGGGCGGAGCGCTGCCACCCGGCGAACTTCTCGTCGTCCGCTCCGGCACCCGTGATCGCCGGTTGCGCGCAAAGCAGCGAGCCGGCGATGCCGAACCATGCGCCCGGTCCCACGCCGCCGGGCACGGTCACGGTGCCACCGAAGCGGACGGTCTCGACCGCATCGAAGGCGACGAAGCCGAGCACCAGCAGCAGGTAGGGGACGTTGAGCCAGAGACGAATCCGGTTGGCCGCCGCGGCGTTGTATTGCGGGCTGGACGACCGCCAGGCACCGGCCGCGGCAAGCGAGATCAGGGACAGCAACGTCACCGCGAACAGCACCGCGAACAGGATCCGGCTGCTGCCGGGGATCGCCAGGCCCGAGTACAGATTCCACGGCAGAACCAGCGCGATGACCAGCAACGCGGCGGCGATCAGGTCGCTGACGACGTTTCGGCGCCGCTTCGGCCGCTGCGCCGCGCGCGGAGCCTGACTGGGTGGGTCGACGGCGGTTAGTCGCTGCGTCTGCTCGTGAATCGGGCCGGTGGGCGCGTCGTCGCTGCTCTGGCTCACTGTTCCCCCCGGGTATCGAGGACGGTTGCTGGCGGCGCCGCTTCGGTTGGGTGGCGCGGGAACCACCTGCCCGGCCGACTGCGTTGCTTACTTGGAAACATAATCCCCGTTCGGACGACGCGGCAGTGGCTGCGATGAGAACGTGCGATTCCGCGGATGTTGTTCCGCGGAGACGGTCCCGCGGTCTGGGAACGGTTACGCTGCGCTCGTAGGCGGACGCTGTCGCCCGAATGACTGTTACTGCCGACGTATCGCAGTGTAGTGACGCAGGGACATGCTGGTTGCGGGGTGGCCAGCCGAAGGAGAGTGGGGATGGACGTCGTTTTGGGGGTCGCGGTCACGGGCCCCATTGCCCACTTGGCGCTTGTCGGGCAGGGCGCGCAGGGTGCCGACGTGATCGACCAATCCGAAGTCGAGCTGGCTGACAACCCGGTCGGAACGCTGACCGAGACCGTGGTCGGCACGAATCGGCTGTTGGCTGACCAGAACCATCGGCTGACTGCCACGCGGCTTTGCTGGACCGACCACCCCCAAGCTGACCGGCTGCGGCAGGCGCTGGAAGATTCCGGCGTCAACAACGTCGCGGTGCTGTCCGAATCGCAGGCGGTCGCCGCGCTGATGCGCGCGGCGGGGCGGTCCGGTCCCGCGCTGGTGGTCGGCGACGACGCGGCGACCCTACTGGGCCCTGCGGTGGGGGACGAGAACGCGCCCCCTACCCTGCTGGCCAGCGCACCGCTGGCGGGCGACTCGGGCGATCAAGCCACGGGCACACTCGACACGTTGATGGCCAGGCTGGGCGACCAGCCGAACGCCGCGGGCGACCTCTACCTCGTGGGCGCGTCGTCCGACCTCAACACCGTCGCGAACCAGATTCGCGAGGCGTCGACCATGCGGGTGCAGATCCCCGACGACCCCACCTTCGCGCTGGCCCGCGGCGCGGCGTTGGCCGCCGTGCCGGGGGCGCAGTTGGCGGCCGGAGACGCGACCGCGATGGCGTCCGCGGCCGGGCTCACGGGAGACGAGACGGCCTACTCGCCCGTGACCGGGCGCACCGGAGACGAGACCGCCTTCGCGCCCGCGGCCGAACCGGCCGCCGAGGATCAACAGCTGGCGTATTCGATGGCCGAAGAGGGCGAGCCCCTCGGGGCCGATGAGTTCGACGATGAGTACGGCGAGTTCGACGGCGACGACGCCGAGACCGGGCCGTTGCCCTTGAGCAGGCGGTCGGTCCTGCTCGGCAATGCGGTCATCGCGTTCGCGGTCGTTGGATTCGCGTCGCTCGCGGTCGCGGTGGCGGTCGCCGTCCGGCCGACCGCGAGCGCGCAGCCGGTGGTCGGGCACCAGAACGCCGCCCCGGGCAAGTTCATGCCACTGCTTCCGACGCAACAGCAGGCGCCGGTTCCGCCGCCCCCGCCCGGTCAGCCCAACGCCGGGTTCCAGGGCGGTGTTGTTCCGGACTCCAACGGCTACATTCCCCCGCAGTTGATGTCGGGTGGGGCGCCGGCTGCCCCGGTCAACCCCGCCCCGGGCGTTCCCGGTTTCGTGCCGAACCCGAATCCGTATGTGCCGATCCCGATCCCGATCATCGTTCCGTACCCGCCGTTGGGGCCGACTACGACGACGACCACGACGACGCTGACGACGACCACCACGACGACCACGTCGCTGGGTCCATCGACCACGACCACCACGACGCCGACGACGACTACGACGGAGCCAACGACCACCACGACGCAGCCGACCACGACTACGACGCAGCCGACCACGACTACGACGGAGCCGACGACGACGAAGCAGCAGCAGGTGGTGACGACGACACCGCCGACCTCGACGGTGCAGCAGACAGTTCCGACTCAGACGATTCCGACTCAGACGATTCCGACTCAGACGATTCCGAAGCAGCCGGTCACCCCGCAGCAGCCGGTGACTCCGCAGCAGCCGGTGACCCCGCAGCAGCCGGTGACCCCAAAGGCGCCCATTTTGACCCCGCACCACTGATCGCGTCGTAGCGCTCGAGCGGTTTGCTGACCCGGCCGCTGGGACCGGCAAAAATTTTTGCCCAAATGACTGTTATTGCGGGCGATAACGCAGTGTAATGATCCCTGGGCATGCTGGTTGCGAGTTAGCCAGCCTAAGGAGCGCCGGGATGGACGTCGTCTTGGGAGTCGCGGTCGCAGGTCCCGTCGCACGTATGGCGCTCGTCGGGTCAGGCGCACCAGGATCTGGCGTGCTCGACCAATCCGTGTTCGACATCGCCGACCAGCCGATCGATACCCTGACCCGGGCCGTGGTCGGAACGGATCGGCTGCTGGCCGACGAGGACCATCGCCTGGTCGCGACCCGGCTGTGCTGGCCGGACGCCCCGAAGGCCGACGATCTCCGCCGCGCGCTCGAAGACTCCGGTGTCCACGATGTTGCCGTGCTGTCGGAGTCGGAGGCGGTGACGGCGTTGATGCGTGCGGCCGGGCGGGCCGGCGGTGTGCTCGTCGTCGACGACGACACGGCGACGCTGTCGCTGGTGGGTGCGGACGGCGATGGTCAAGCGCCGACGATGCTGGCCAGGCAGCCCCTTGGGCGCGGTGACGCCACCACCGCGTTGAACACGATGATGGCCACCCTCGACGGCCAGCCGGGGGTCCCGCAGGACGTCTACCTCGTCGGCGCGTCGTCGAACCTCATCGGGGTCGCCGACCAGCTTCGCGACGCCTCAACCGTGCGAGTGGAGATTCCCGAAGACCCCACGTTCGCACTAGCCCGCGGCGCGGCGCTGGCAGCCGGGTTGACGCCCACGATCACGGCGGCAGCGGCGACCTCGATCGCTCCCGTGACCGCGGTCGGCGGAGACTCGACCGCGATCGCCCCCACGTCCGGGCTGACGGATTCGGGTGCGGAGGAACCACAGCTCGCGTACTCGGAGACCGACGATGCCGAACCATTCGCGGACGACGTTGACGAGTACGACGACTTTGATGACGACCCCGCCGCCACCGTTCGGATACCGCTGAGCGGACGGTCGGTGCTGCTCGGCAATGCGGTCATCGCGTTCGCCGTCATCGGATTCGCGTCGCTGGCCGTCGCGGTGGCGGTTGCCGTTCGGCCGACCGCGAGTGCGGCGCCGCTGGTGGGGATCCAGAATGCCGCCCCCGGGAAGTTCATGCCACTGTTGCCGACGCAGCAGCAGGCGCCGGTTCCACCGCCCCCGCCCAATCAGCCCAACGCGGGTTTCCAGGGTGGCGTCGTTCCGGACTCCAAGGGCTACATTCCGCCGCAGTTGGTGTCGCGCGGTGGCGGCACTCCCGCGCGGGTAGTCCAGGTCAACCCGGCCCCGGTTGCTCCGGTCAACCCGGTGCCGGAAGCGCCGGTCAACCCGGCCCCGGCAGCACCGGGCCTTCCGGGTTTTGTGCCCAACCCGAACCCGCTTGTGCCGATCCCGATCATCATTCCGTTGCCGGTGCAACAGGCACCGCCAAACTTGCCGCCCGTAGTCCCGCAGCCGCCCGTGGTGGTGCCCCAGCCCCCCGTGGTACCACCGCCGGTAGTGGTGCCGCTGCCGCCGGTAGCGCCGCAGCAGCCGGTGGTGCCGCAGCAGCCGGTGGTGCCGCAGCAGCCTGTGGTCCCGAAACCGGTGGTGCCCCAGCAGCCGGTGGTGCCGCAGCAGCCGGTGGTGCCGCAGCAGCCGGTGGTGCCGCAGCAGCCGGTGGTGCCCCAGCAGCCGGTGGTCCCGAAACCGGTGGTGCCCCAGCAGCCGGTGGTGCCGCAACAACCTGTGGTGCCCCAGCAGCCGGTGGTCCCGAAACCGGTTGTGCCGCAGCAACCTGTGGTGCCGCAACAACCTGTGGTGCCGCAGCAACCACTCGTCCCGCAGCAGCCGGTGGTCCCGAAACCGGTTGTGCCGCAACAGCCATTGGTCCCGCAGCAGCCTGTGGTCCCACAGCAACCTGTGGTGCCGCAGCAGCCATTGGTCCCGCAACAGCCAGTGGTCCCAAAGCCGGTGGTCCCGCAGCAGCCATTGGTCCCGCAGCAGCCATTGGTCCCCCAGCAGCCGCTGGTCCCGCAGCAGCCACGCCACTACTAAGGGCCCGCCACGGCATCCCGAACCCCGTCGTCGGGCTATTGTCGGCAGCCATGCCCGACGTGGTGACGGTGGTCCTGCCCTGCCTCAACGAGGAGGAGTCGCTGCCGGAGGTGCTGGCGGCGATCCCCGCCGGTTATCGGGCGCTGGTGGTCGACAACAACAGCACCGATGCCACCGCCGCGGTCGCGGGCCGCCACGGCGCTGAGGTGGTCGCCGAGCCGCGGCCCGGCTACGGCTCCGCGGTGCACGCCGGCGTCGTCGCGGCCACGACGCCGATCGTCGCGGTCATCGACGCCGACGGCTCCATGGATCCCGGCGAGTTGCCGCGACTCGTCGCCGCGCTCGAGGACGGTGCCGACCTGGTGATCGGCCGGCGCCGACCCGTTCCGGGGTTGCACTGGCCGTGGGTCGCCCGGATCGGCACGGTCGTGATGAGCTGGCGGCTGCGCACTCGCCACGGCCTCCCGGTGCACGACATCGCGCCGATGCGCGTCGCGCGGCGGGAGGCGCTGCTTGGTCTGGGAGTTGCCGACCGGCGGTCGGGGTACCCGCTCGAACTGCTGGTGCGAGCCGCGGCCGCCGGCTGGCGTGTGGTGGAGCTCGACGTCAGCTATGGCCCCCGGACGGGCGGCAAGTCGAAGGTCAGCGGTTCGCTGCGGGGCAGCATCACCGCGATCGTGGACTTCTGGAAGGTGATTTCATGAGTGGCTTGCCGGTGACCCTGCTGGTGGTCGCCAAGGCGCCGGAGCCCGGCCGGGCCAAGACCCGGCTCGCCGCGACGGTCGGCGAGGGGGTCGCGGCCGACATCGCCGCCGCCGCGCTCCTGGACACGCTGGACGCGGTGGCGGCCGCCCGGGTGGCGGCGCGGGTGGTGGCGCTCACCGGCGATTTGGACGCCGCCGCCGGCGCCGAGGACATCCGGCAACGGCTCGCGTCGTTCACTGTGATCGAGCAGCGTGGTGACGGCTTCGCCGACCGGCTCGCCAACGCACACGCCGACGCGGGCGTCGAGGGATATCCGGTGCTGCAGATCGGCATGGACACCCCGCAGGTGACCGCCGAGGTGTTGACCGGCTGCGCGCGGCGGCTGGTCGAGTCGCCCGCCGTGCTCGGACCGGCGCGCGACGGCGGATGGTGGGTGCTGGGCGTGCGCACGCCGGCGATGGCCGAATGCCTGCGCGACGTCCCGATGTCTCAACCCGACACCGGGGAGCTCACAGCGAAAGCGTTGCAGGACAACGGTATTGACGTCACCGTAGTGCAACGGCTGGCCGACTTCGATGTCGCCGCCGACATCGCCGCGGTCCGCGATGCCTGCGGGCCGGCCAGTCGGTTCGCCCGCGTCACGCGCGCAGCCGGACTCTGACCGCCCGGGTGTGCGTCCTGGGCGGTCAGTGTGCGTCCAGGGCGCCATCAAGGCACACGCGGCAAGCGAATTCAGGCCCGCAACCGCAACGCCACTAACCGCCCGACGATCCCGACGGCGAATACGGTCAGCCCCGAAATCACCGCCTGCCACGGCAAGGTGGCGACCAGCAGCAGGCAACCCGTCACGCCGCAGACGTTCAGGAAGCGGCGGCGGCGCCTGTCGGCGGGCAGCGTGTAGGCGGAGGCGTTGGCGATCGCGTAGTAGATCAATACCCCGAACGACGAGAAGCCGATCACCCCGCGTAGATCGACGGTGGCCACCAGGATGCAGACGATGACGCCGAGTGCGACCTCGGCGTGGTGCGGCACCCGGTAGCGGGGGTGAACGGCCGCCAGCCACGCGGGCAGATCGTGATGACGGCCCATCGCGAGCACGGTGCGGCCGAGCCCGGCGATCAGCGCGAGCAACGCGCCCAGGCTGGCCAGCGCGGCGCCGACGGTGATCACCGGCACCAGCGCCGGGATCCCGGCGGCCCGGACGGCCTCCGCCAGCGGAGCGGCGGCATGTGCGAGGCGGTCGGGTCCCGCGGCGAGCAGGGCCGCCACGCCGACCACGAAATAGATCGCTACCGCGATGGCCAGGGCGAGCGTTATTGCGCGGGGGATGGTGCGGGCCGGGTCGCGAACCTCCTCGCCCATCGTCGCGATCCGCGCGTAACCCGCGAAGGCGAAAAACAGAAACCCCGCCGACTGCAGAACACCGTAGACCGTGCCGGTCGGCCAGTGCATCAACTGCGACGGTGCGGGCCTGGTCACCCCGATCCCGATGACCACCGCGGCGAGCGCAATCACCGTGCAGGCCAACAGTATTCGGGCCAGCAGCGCGGTCTTGGTGACGCCCCGGTAGTTCAGCGCGATCAACAGGACCACTGCTCCCACCCCGATGATTCGCTGCGCCCAGGCCGGCCCCGGAATCGCGTAGCTGGCGACCGTGAGAGCCATCGCCGCGCACGAGGCGGTCTTGCCGATCACGAATCCCCAACCGGCGATGAAGCCCCACCACGGGCCGAGGCGTTCACGCCCGTAGATATATGTCCCGCCCGACGTTGGATAGACCGCGGCCAGTTGCGCTGACGCGGTGGCGTTGCAGTACGCGATGGCGGCGGCCACCGCCAGCCCGATCAGCAGGCCCGCGCCGGCCGCCCGCGCGGCCGGGCCGAACGCCGCGAATACACCGGCGCCGATCATCGAGCCCAGCCCGATCACCACCGCGTCGATCGTGCCGAGCTGACGGGCCAGCCGCGGCTGTTCTTCCATAGTCGCCTACCAGTTCGTGAAGATCACGGAGTTGATCACCAGGGCGCCGGCAGCGTTGAGCGCCAACCACATTCGGTGTGAGCGTACCGGCAGCAGCGCGGGCGCCGCGGTGAGCCAGACGGTGAATGGCAGCCAGATCCGCTCGACCTCGGCCTTGCTCAGCATGCTCAGGTCGGCGACGACGATGGCCGCCAGCATCGCCAGCAGCACCAGGTGAAAACCGGAGCGGCCGCGGATCGCGGCCCGGTCGAACAGCCGGGCGATCCCCGCGACGCTGCCCAGCCCGATCGCGCACACCACGCTCGCCAGGTTGGCCCAGCTCCAGTACGCGAACGGCCGGTCCTTGGCCACTCCCTGCCAATAGCGTTGCTGCACAAGGGTATAGCCGTCGAACCAGTAGAATCCCGCCACGGCGAAGGTCACCGCCACCGCCAGCGCGGCCAAAAACGCCGGGCCGAGCGCCCGCAGGACCGCTCGCCAGCCAGGCGCCGACACCAACACCGCCAACGCCGCAATGCCCATCAGCGCCAGGCCGTAGTTGACGAACACCCCCCACCCGAGCAGCAGGCCCGCGGCGGCGGCAACCAGCGCGGGAAACCGAACCGGCCGGTGCACCGCCACCGCCAGCAGCGCGATGCCCCACGCCGCGACTCCCGCGAAGTAGGCATCGGCGGAGACCGCCACCCAGATTGCCGTCGGCGCCACCGCGACGAACGGTGCGGCCCGTCGCGCGGTCCGCTCGTCGGCCAGCGCGCGAACGCCGATCAGCACGGCCGCCGCCGCGCTGGACCCGGCGAGCAGGCACAGCAGGCCGGCCCAGGCCCCGCC
The DNA here is from genome assembly GCF_001954195.1 of Mycobacterium sp. IS-1264. Classification (GTDB taxonomy): domain Bacteria; phylum Actinomycetota; class Actinomycetes; order Mycobacteriales; family Mycobacteriaceae; genus Mycobacterium. The sequence goes on from NZ_MBES01000054.1 coordinate 9,851, forward strand.
GTGCAGGCCGATCCGGTCCAGCCACACGAAGGTCAACAGCGCACCCGGCGGATGCCCCGAGACGTGGGTGATCCACGAGTTCGGCTGGAAGTCGAGGATCCGGCTGGAGAAGGTGCGCACCGCCGCTGGAATATCGGTGATGCTTCCCACCTGCGACAGGTACTCGTCGCGGGTGGTCAGCCGGCCGGCGAAGCCGCGTTGCCAGCCGTCGATCATCGCCAGCGCAAACGCCCACCCGCACGCGGTTGCCCAGCTGACCAGCACTAGGGCGCGCCACGAAAGACGTTGCGCCACAGCCGGTCCCCATAACACGGCGGCAACGGCGATGAGAATGGCCAGGCCGGTTCCCCAGCCGACATGGGCGTCCCAATAGCCGAAGATCGGCGCGGCGCCCGCCCGCATGGCAAAATGCTCCAGCCCGGTATCCGAACGGGGTTTGACGCCCCAGTTCAACCGCGGTAGCACGAACGCCGCCGCCAGCAGGACGACAGCGAAGGCGACGGCCAGCCACTCCCGGCGAGCAATCCTCACGATCGCCCAGCCTATTGATCGCCCGCGTTGGCGAACTGGCGCACCAACGCCGCCCTATCCACCTTGCCTATCCCACGACGCGGCAGCGCCGCGACGATGTGCAGCTCGCGCGGCGCGGCGGTGGCGTCGAGCGCGCGCGACACGTGCGCGCGCAGCTCGTCCAGCGTCGGGGGCGCGCAACCGTCGCTCACCACGACCGCGGCGACCACGCGCTGGCCCAACGTCGGGTCGGCCAGCCCGAAGACCGCGCAGTCGCTGACGGCCGGATGGGTGCATAGCGCCGCCTCCACCGGTTGCGGCAGCACGGTCAACCCGCCGGTGCTGATCGCGTCGTCGGCCCGGCCGAGCACGGTCAGCACGCCCGCGTCGTCGATGGCGCCGACGTCGTCGGTTCGAAACCAGCCCGGCTCGGCGAACGGATCGGGATCGACCGGGTTGCGATAGCCCTTGGCGAGCGTCGAGCCGCCGATCACGATGCGCCCGTCGGTCACCCGCAGCCGGACCCCGTCCAGCGGGACGCCGTCATAGACGCAGCCGCCGGCGGTCTCGCTCATCCCGTACGTGCGCACCACCGCGATCCCGGCCTCGGCCGCGGCCTCGAGAACCGGCCGCGGAGCCGGCCCTCCGCCGATCAGCACGGCGTCCAGGTTGGCCAGCGCCGCCGTCGCCGCCGCATCGGTCAGGGCCTTGGCCAGCTGCGCGGCCACCAGCGACGTGTACCGCCGGCCGGCGCCCAATCGCCTTACGGCGCCGGGCAATTGGGTGACGTCGAAGCCGGCGGAAACATCCAGCTCGACGGGCGTGGACCCGGCCAGCACGCTGCGTACCAACACCTGTACGCCGGCGATGTGATGGGGCGGCAACGCCAGCAGCCAGCTCCCCGGGCCGCCGAGCCGGTCGTGGGTCGCCGATGCGCTGGCGACCAAGGCGGCCGCGGTCAGCAAGGCTCCCTTGGGCGCGCCGGTGGTTCCCGACGTCGTCGCCACCAGGGCGACGTCGTCGTCTATGGCGTCGCCCACGCGCAACGCGTGCAGCTCGGAATCGCCCTCACCCGCCGGGGCCACGACCAGAGCCGGATCACCGCCATCCAGCACCCCGGCCAGCGCGGGCAGCAGCTCCTTGGTGGCGGAGCCCGGCGCGACGCGCAGCGCCCGCAGAACGGCTATGCGTGGGCCCCGCCGTCGTGTTCTCCATCGAGCGGCCAACCCTTGGCGGCCAACCGGACGCGCACTCGCTCGATGTCGTCCTCGGACGGCAGTTCGTCGGTGAGCTTGCTGATCGCCACACCGATGTCGATCTTGTCGAATTCGCCGCGCGCCATCAGGTCACCGGCCACGGCTTTGACTTCGTCGTTGGTCAGCCGCCGGGATAGCAGCGCGAGCACCGCGAAGGTGTCGGTCGCCGGAACGCCCTCCGGATATCCCGCGCGCAACCACGAGACAACGGAACTCAGGAATCGGTTCACTTGCTATCTCTCCGGGCGAGGGATCGGCAGGTCGGTGGACAACGATTCAATGCTACTTGTGCGGCGGCTTTGCTCCCAGGAAGGGCTGGCCGATCTGGTGCGCGATGAAGTCGCGGGAGATGTACAGCAGAGCGAAGGCAATCACCGCAATCACCACCGCGTAGATCACCCACGCGATCGCCAGCAGCATCGGATTCTTGTGTGGCGCGGTGCCGTCGGTGGTGACCTGCCCGGCCCCGACGGCGTGCAACCGCAGCCCGAGGGCGAACAGTCCCGGCAGCGCGGCGCCGGCCAGCATGGCGAAGACCAGGATCTTCAGGGACGCCTGGTAGTTGAACCAATCGCTGAAGTGGCTCATGAGGGGTTCCCGGCGCTCACGGTGTCCTGCGAGCCGGTGCCGGCCGCGCCCGACCTCGGGCCGGTATCGGACGGCGGTTTTTCGTCCGACCCCTCGAGGCCGGCGGTGAGGCTGCCCTCCCATTCGGCGTTGACGTTCTTGTGGTCGACCTTGACCCTGCGCGACCGCAGGTAGATCGCCGTAGAGGTGGCGATCAGCAGGCCGAAGCCGATGATCGCGCCGGGGAATCCCCCGATGAGGTGCACGATCCAATAGGTGATCGCCCCGACCAGCCCGGCTAACGGAAGGGTCACCAGCCATGCGACCGCCATCCGCCCGGCCACGCCCCAGCGCACCTCGCCGCCGGGCTTGCCCAGCCCGCTGCCCAGCACCGAACCGGTGCAGACCTGCGTCGTCGACAGCGCGTAGCCGAAGTGGGTGGACAGCAGAATGACTGCGGCCGAGGAAGATTCGGCGGCCATGCCCTGCGGCGACTTGATCTCGACGAGTCCCTTGCCCAGGGTGCGGATGATCCGCCAGCCGCCCAGGTAGGTACCCGCCGCCATCGCCAGGGCGCAACAGACGATGACCCAAAGGGGCGGCGCCGCGTCGGTCTTGCTGACCGCGCCGTAGGACATCAGCGCCAGGAAGATGATGCCCATCGTCTTCTGCGCGTCGCCGGTGCCGTGCGCCAGGGAGACCAGCGACGCCGAGCCCCACTGGCCGTACCGGAAGCCGGCCTCGGTGCGGTTGGTCGCAATGCCGCGGGTGATCCGGTAGACCAGCCAGGTCGCAATTGCGCCGACAACGATGGCCAGGATCGCGGCGACGACGGCCGGGATCAGCACCTTGGACACCAGGCCCTTCCAGATCACGCCGTGCGCGCCGACGGCGGCGATCGTCGCGCCGACGATGCCGCCGATCAGCGCGTGCGAGGAGCTGGAGGGGATGCCGAGCAGCCAGGTCAGCAGGTTCCAGACGATGCCGCCGACCAGGCCGGCGAACACCAATTGCAGCGTCACGATGTGGCCGTCGATCAGACCCTTGGCGATCGTGGCCGCAACCGCGGTGGACATGAACGCGCCCACCAGGTTGAGGACAGCGGACAGCGCGACGGCGGCCTTGGGCGCCAGGGCGCCGCTGGCGATGGAGGTCGCCATCGCGTTGCCCGTGTCATGGAAGCCGTTGGTGAAATCGAAAGCGAGTGCCGTGATTACGACGATGATGAGGAGGAACAAATCGATGTTCACAGCGCCTGATTCTGGTAGTTGGGGGATTAAATTGTCGAACGCTGAGATGGCGGAAACGCAGGTGTACCTCGACTCGTCGTTGAATATTAGCGCTTAGTTAACCTTACGTTCCCCACCCCCGCCGCGCGTGTCCCGGCGCAGCGGGTGCTCGGGCGGGACCTCGACGAAAATCAGCGTGATTCCGTCCGGATCGGTCACGTGCATCTCGCGCAGGCCCCAGGGTTCCTGCCGTGCCTCGCGGGCGATCGCCACCCCGCGGCCCTCCAGCTCGGCCTGTGTCGCCGCGACGTCGCGGACCTGCAGCCACAGCGCGCCGGGAAAGGGGCCCCGCGAGTGGTCGGGGCTGCCGTAGCCCGCCAGCTCCAGCAGCGATTGGCCGGCGAAAAACACTGTGCCCGCACCGTAATCGCGGGCGATGGCCAGGCCGATCTTGTCGCGGTAGAAGCTCAACGATTGCTGATAGTCCGCCGGCCGGAGCAGCATCCGGCTGCCCAGGATCTCCATAGCGTCGTGTCTATCACGTGCACCGGCTGCGCAGGGTTTCGACGCCCGGACCGGCGAGATCATCGCACCCGGCGGCACGGCCGGTCATCGCGAGGAGCAACGACAGCAGCGGACCCTCGACCGCCTCGCCCTCTCCGTGCTGCCAGTCGTCGTCGGTGGCCTTCAGGGCGAGCCCGGCGACGCGCTTCTTGGATCCGATCAGCATGTTGGAGCCCTTGAAGAACTCGATCACCTCGCGAACCGCGTCGGGCGGGTAGGCGTGCGCAATGCCCAGCGGCCGCCGCAGGTCCTCGCCATGCACCACCACCTCACCGAGCCAGGAGGTCTTGGGGCCCGGCGGTGCCGAGGTGGAGTCCTGCAAGTCACGGAATTCGCGCAGGGTGGCGGCCGGATCGGGGCCGCGGTGCTTGGCGATCTGGGCGTTGGCGAACTTGTCGAAGCTGAACCCGGCCTTGGCCATGTTGAGAAAGAAGGTGGCCGGGTTCAGTGAGGCGGTCGCCGACAGGTGCGCGACGATGTCGCGGACCGTCCAGCCCGGGCAGAGCGACGGCGTATCCCACTGCGCCGGCTCCAGGTCGGCGAGGTCGTTGGCGAGCGCCCCGCGCTCGGCGGCGATGGTGGCCCACAGATCAGACATGGCGACCTCCCGGAGTTAATGGGAATCGTTGAGGTGGTCGGCGCGGCGTGACATGAGCGCATTGACCCAGCGGGGGCCGACGGTGTTCAACGCGTTGAGGGCGACGGCCATCCGCGGCGCGATCCGCACCGGCCGGGTGCGGGCGGCGGTGACCATCCATTCGGCGGCTTCTTCCGGGCTCAAAGCGGGCATCCCGTCATACGCCTTTGTGGGTTTGATCATAGGAGTTGCGACCAGCGGGTAGTAGAGCGTTGTCGAGTGCACGCCCTTGTGGCCCCACTCGGTTTCCACGACCCGGCCGATGGTTCCCAGCGCGGCCTTCGACGCGTTGTACACCCCGAACATCGGCGATGCCTCCGACATCACTCCCCAGGTCGAGACGTTGATGATGTGGCCGTCGCCGCGCTCGAGCATCCCGGGCGCGAGCCCGCGAATCAGCCGCAGCGGGCCGTAGTAGTTCAGCGCCATGATTCGCTCGACGTCGTGCCAGCGTTCCAGCGATTGGGCCAGCGGCCGCCGGATCGAACGGGCGGCGTTGTTGATCAAAATGTCGACGCCGCTGAGGCGCTCGTCGACCTCGGACACCAGCGCGTCGATGGCGTCCATGTCCGAGAGGTCACACGCCATCGCCGTCGCCTCGCCACCCGCGGCCGCGATCCGGTCGACCAGCGCGTCCAGCAGCTCCTGGCGGCGGGCCACGGCGAGGACGGTGGCCCCGTGTTTGGCGAACAGTTCGGCCCCGGCCTCGCCGATGCCCGACGACGCGCCGGTGAGCAGAATCCGCTTGCCGTCGAGGCTGACCGGTTTGATCGGGGGCCGGTTGACCAGAATCTGCGGCGAAATCGGCGGCCGCATGGTGGCCAGCACCAGCTGGTCGGTCAGGCGGCGAAGGGGACTCTTGCTCACCGAGGGAGTCTAAGCGCGGCCCTCAGAAGTAGCGGGGGAACGGGGTCCAGTCCGGTGGCCGCTTCTCCAGGAACGCGTCGCGGCCCTCGACGGCCTCGTCGGTCATGTACGCCAGCCGGGTGGCCTCTCCCGCGAAGAGCTGCTGACCCACCAGACCGTCGTCGAGCAGATTGAACGCGAACTTCAACATCCGTTGCGCCTGAGGCGATTTCGCGTTGATCTCGCGCGCCCACTGCGCCCCCACGCGTTCGAGCTCGGCGTGCGCGACGACCTCGTTGACCGCGCCCATCTGGTGCATCTGCTCGGCGGTGTACGCGCGGCCGAGGAAGAAGATCTCGCGGGCGAACTTCTGGCCGACCTGACGGGCCAGATACGCGCTGCCGTAACCGCCGTCGAAGCTGCCGACGTCGGCGTCGGTCTGCTTGAAGCGGGCGTGCTCGCGGCTGGCCAGGGTGAGATCGCAGACCACGTGCAGGCTGTGCCCGCCGCCGGCCGCCCACCCGTTCACCAGGCAGATGACCACCTTGGGCATGAACCGGATCAGCCGCTGCACCTCGAGGATGTGCAGCCGGCCGGCCCGGGCGGCGTCGACGGTGTCGGCGGTCTCCCCGCTCGCGTATTGATAGCCCGACCGGCCGCGGATCCGCTGATCGCCGCCGGAGCAGAACGCCCAGCCGCCGTCCTTGGGCGACGGCCCGTTACCGGTCAGCAGCACCACGCCCACGTCGGGCGACATGCGGGCGTGGTCGAGCACCCGGTACAGCTCGTCGACGGTGTGCGGCCGGAACGCGTTGCGCACCTCGGGCCGGTCAAACGCCACCCGCACCGTGGCATCGTCGACGTGGCGGTGGTAGGTGATGTCGGTCAGATCGCCGAAGCCGTCGACGGGCCGCCATGCCGTCGCGTCAAAAGGGTTGTCACTCAAGGCAGACATGACCGCAACCCTAACCGCGCCCGTCGAGCGTGACGCCACAGTCACACTCGACCGCGAACGTGACTGCAGTGTCACGTTCGAGGCAAGCACCTAGCCAACGGCATCCAGCCGTGCGACGGCGTCGGCGCTCAGCGTGACGTTCCCCGCGCCGATGTTCTCCTCGAGGTGCGCGATCGAGCGAGTGCCCGGAATCAGCAATGTGTTCGGTGCATGAGCCAAGATCCAGGCCAACCCGACTTGCGCGGGTGTGACCCCGAGTTCGCCGGCGATGTCGATCACCACAGCGTTGTCGGTGGTCTTGGGGACGCCCGGGAAGGCCGACCCCAGCGGAAAGTACGGAACCCATGCGATGCCCTCAGCCTCACACAGCTCCAGCGCGTCTTCGGCGCTGCGGTCGAGCAGACTGTAGGCGTCCTGTACGCAGGCGATGCCCGCAGGCAACGCCCGACGCACGATGTCGCGCGGCACGCTGCTGATCCCGATCGCCCCGATCTTGCCCTCGTCGCGCAGGGCGATCATCTCGGCCAACTGGTCATCGAGGTCGATCTTCTGGTCTTCCTCGACTTCCGGCCTGGGCCCCAGGTCGTGGCGGCGCAGGTTGACCACGGGTACACAGTCGAGTCCGAGTTGGCGCAGGTCGTCCTCGACAGCCGCGCGCAATTCGGCGGGCTTCTGCGCCGACGCCAGGGGCATCGGTTGTTCGCCGGTCCACCGGGCGCCGACCTTGCTGACGATGACGAGGTCTTCCGGATAGGGGGCCAAAGCCTGTCGGATCCGGCGGTTCACCTCGCCGGGGCCGTAGAACGATGCGGTGTCGATGTGGTTGACGCCGAGCTCGACCGCGCGACGCAGGACCGCCGCGGCGTCGGTATCGGACGTGCCCTCGAACAGCTGCATGGCGCCGTAGCCGACCCGCGCGACGGTATTCGTGCCAATGCTGCTCTGGCCGCCGGGGCGAGCTTTGTCTGTCATGGTGCTCCCAATCTCGTGAGACACTGGAGAAATGCGGAGGCCCCTCCGCTTAGTCGATGGTAGCAGAAACGGAGGACCCTCCGCTTTGTCAGGCAGTGCCCGGTCGGATGCGCGCCGCAACCGCGAAAGGTTGCTCGAGGCGGCGACCGCGGCGTTCACCGCCGCGAACGGTGGGCCGGTCGCGCTCGAGTCGATCGCCCGCGACGCCGGTGTCGGTATCGGCACGCTCTACCGCCACTTCCCGAATCGGGAAGCCCTCGTCGAGGCGATCTACCGTGCGGAGCTCGCTGAGGTGGCGGCCGCGGCCGAGCGGCTGCTCAAGAGGCATCCGCCGAAGACCGCCCTGCGCCGCTGGATGGACCGCTACGCCAGCTTCGTGGCCGCCAAGCGCGGGATGGCCGAGTCGCTGCAGGCCATCTTCGACTCCGGCGCCATGGAGCCGAGCCAGACTCGCAACAGCATTGTCGCCGCGACCGACACGCTGTTGCGGGCAGGGGCGGAGGACGGCAGCCTCCGCTCCGATGTGGCGGCCGACGACGTCGTGTCCAGCCTGATCGGAATCTTTCTCGTTAGCGGTTCGCCGGAGCAGACGGGCCGCATGCTCGACCTGCTGGTGGCGGGGATCGCCGCCTGAGGGAGCGCCCGGCCAGCCGGGCGCCCGGCAACTAACTCAGCCGACCGCGCGTCCCGCGCCTTCCCAGAACTGCGCGCGGACGGCCTTCTTGTCCGGCTTGCCCAGCCCGGTCAACGGCAGGGACTCGGCGATGACCACCCGCTTGGGGGACTGCACCGAGCCCTTGCGGTCTTTGACCGCGGCCTGGATCTCGGCGGTCATCGCCTCGATCGCGGCGTCGTCGCGGGCCGCATCGGAGCGCAGCACCACCACGGCGGTGACGGCCTCGCCCCATTTGTCGTCCGGGGTCCCGACGACACAGACCTGCGCGACGGCCGGATGTTCGGCGACGACGTCCTCGACCTCGCGGGGAAACACATTGAAGCCGCCGGTGACGATCATGTCCTTGACCCGGTCGACGATGAAGTAGAAGCCATCCTCGTCCTCGCGGGCCATGTCGCCGGTGTGCAGCCAACCGTCTTTAAAAGTCTTCGACGTCTCGTCAGGTAAATTCCAGTAGCCGCCGGCCAATAACGGTCCGCTGACACAGATTTCGCCAGGCTCGCCCTGCGGCACCGGCTTGCCGTCCTCACCCAGCAGCGCGACCCGCGCGAAAAGCGTTGGGCGCCCACAGGATGTCAGCCGCTTCTCGTCGTGATCGGCCTTGGGAAGGTAGGTGATCACCATCGGCGCCTCGGACTGCCCGTAGTACTGGGCGAAGATCGGGCCGAACCGCCGGATCGCCTCGGCCAGCCGCACCGGGTTGATCGCCGAGGCGCCGTAGTACACGGTCTCCAGCGACGACAGGTCGCGGGTGTGCGAATCCGGATGATCCATCAGCGCGTACAGCATCGACGGCACCAGCATGGTCGCCGTAATGCGTTGCTCTTCAATGACTCTCAGCACCTCGGCGGGATCGAACTTGGCCAGCACGATCATCTGGCCACCCTTGACCAGGGTGGGCGTGAAAAATGCCGCCCCGGCATGCGACAGCGGCGTGCACATCAGGAAGCGCGGGTTCTCCGGCCATTCCCATTCGGCGAGCTGGATCGACGTCATGGTGGCGATGTTGCCGGTGGTGCCGATCACGCCCTTGGGCTTGCCGGTGGTGCCGCCGGTGTAGGTCAGGCCGCCGATGTGGTTGGGGGGCAGGTCGGCAACGACCAGCGGCTTCGGCTCGTACTTGGCGGCCTCGGCGGACAGGTCGACGGCCACGCCGCTCAAAGCCTCGGGAACCGGGCCGATGGTGAGGATCTGCTTCAAGGAGTCCACCTTTTCCAGCAGTCCCAGAGCGCGCTCGACGAAATTCGGGTTGGGGTCGATGATCAGCGCGCTGGCCCCGGCGTCGTTGAGCACGTAGGCATGGTCGTCGAGCGAGCCGAGCGGGTGCAGCGCGGTGCGCCGATAACCCTGGGTCTGGCTGGCGCCGAGGATCATCAGGACCTCGGGACGGTTGAGCGACAGCAGGCCGACCGTGACGCCGGTGCCGGCGCCCAGTGCCTCGAACGCCTGCGTGTACTGGCTGATCCGCTCGGCCAGCTGGCCGCCGGTCAGCGTGGTGTCGCCCAGGAAGAGCACCGGCTTGTTCTTATGGCGCTTGAGCGAGCCCACCAGCAGGTGGCCGTTGTGGGTCGGGTTGCGCAGCAGCTCGTCACCCATTGCGCCGCTCCTCCTCATCACTTCGTTCTGCATCGTCGCCGGCGTGACTCATGGCCCAAGACTAGAACGTGTTGCAATTCGGGTCGGTCGGACCCTGGGATCACTAGGATTCCTGCACATGGCTGGGGCCGATCTCAAGGCAGATGTCGTCATCACCGGAACCGTGCTGACCGTCGACGACGGGCGCCCCACCGCCGAGGCCGTGGCCGTCGCCGATGGCCGGATCACCGCCGTCGGCACCCGGTCCGACGTCGAGGGCCTGATAGGCCCCGGCACCCAGACCATCGACTTCGGCGACGCCTGCGTCATGCCGGGATTCGTTGAGGCGCACGGCCATCCGCTGATGGAGGCCGTCGCGCTGTCGGACCGGATCGTCGACATCCGCCCGGTCACCCTCCGGGGCGCCGACGACGTCGTCGCGGCCGTCCGGCGCGAAGTGGGAAAGCGCGGCGCGGACGGCGCCTACCTCAACGGCTGGGATCCGCTCCTGCAGCCCGGACTTCCGGAGCCGACGCTGGCCTGGCTCGACGAAATCGCGCCCGACGGGCCACTGGTGATCATCCACAACTCCGGGCACAAGGCCTTCTTCAACTCGCACGCCGCCCGCCTCAACGGGCTGACCCGCGACACGCCGGATCCCAAGGGCGCCCGGTTCGGCCGCGACGCCGGCGGGGAACTCGACGGCACCGCCGAGGAGATCGGCGCGGTGTTTCCCCTGTTGGCCGGCGCCGTCCAGCCCGCCGACTACCCGGCGATGCTGCACGCCGAATGCGCCCGGCTCAACCGCGCCGGGCTGACCACCTGCTCGGAGATGGCGTTCGACCCCGCGTTCCGGCCGCTGGTCGAGCAACTGCGCGGCGAGCTCACGGTGCGGCTGCGCACCTACGAGATCTCCAACCCGCAGATGTCGACCACCGCGGCACCGGGCGGCGGCGACGACATGCTGCGCCAGGTCGGCATCAAGATCTGGGTCGACGGGTCACCGTGGGTCGGCAACATCGCCCTGTCCTTCCCCTACCTGGACACCGATGCGACCCGCACCATCGGCGTGACGCCCGGCTCGTGCGGATGCGCCAACTACACCGCCGAGCAGCTGACCGAAATCGTCGGCGCCTACTTTCCGCTCGGCTGGCAGATGGCCTGCCATGTGCACGGCGACAACGGCGTTGACACCATCCTGGATGTCTACGAAAAAGCACTGCAGCGCTGGCCCCGTCCAGACCACCGGCTGCGGCTCGAGCACGTCGGCGCCATCCGGCCCGAACAACTCAAACGCGCCGCCGAGCTCGGCGTCACCTGCAGCATCTTCGTCGACCAGATCCACTACTGGGGTGACGTCATTGTCGACGGCCTGTTCGGACCCGAGCGCGGATCCCGTTGGATGCCAGCGGGATCCGCGGTCGCCACGGGGATGCGCATCTCGCTGCACAACGACCCACCGGTCACGCCCGAGGAGCCGCTGCGCAACATCAGCGTGGCCGCGACCCGGACGGCGCCCAGCGGCCGGGTGTTGGCGCCCGAGGAGCGCCTGACGGTCGAGCAGGCGATCCGCGCGCAGACCATCGACGCCGCCTGGCAGCTGTTCGCCGACGACGTGATCGGCTCGCTGGAGGTCGGCAAGTACGCGGACATGGTGGTGTTGTCGGCCGATCCCCGCGCCGTGCCGCCCGAGCGGATCGCCGAGCTCGACGTGTGCGCCACGTTTCTGGCGGGCCGCCAGGTCTACCGCCGGTGAAGCCCGCACTGGACGACCTGCTGGACCGCCTGCACGTGGTGGCGCTGCCCATGCGGGTGCGTTTCCGCGGCATCACCACCCGCGAGGTCGCGCTGATCGAGGGCCCGGCGGGCTGGGGCGAATTCGGTGCGTTCGTGGAATACGGGCCCGCCGAGGCCGCCGCGTGGCTGGCGTCGGGTATCGAGGCCGCCTACCGCCGCCCGCCGCCGGCGCGACGCGACCGGATTGCGATCAACGCCACCGTGCCGGCCGTTTCCGCCGATGAGGTCGGCGAGGTGCTGGCGCGGTTCCCGGGGGCGCGCACGGCCAAGGTAAAGGTCGCCGAACCGGGACAGACGATCGCCGACGACGTCGAGCGCGTCAACGCCGTGCGGGAGCTGTGCCCCAACGTGCGGGTGGACGCCAACGGCGGCTGGACCGTCGAACAGGCCGTACGGGCCGCGGCCGCCCTGACCGCCGACGGCCCGCTCGAGTATCTCGAGCAACCCTGCGCCACCGTCGACGAACTCGCCGAACTGCGCCGGCGGATCGACGTGCCGATCGCCGCCGACGAAAGCATCCGCAAAGCCGACGACCCGCTGGCCGTCGTCCGCGCTCGCGCTGCCGACGTCGCGGTGCTGAAAGTTGCTCCGCTGGGCGGGGTTTCGGCGCTGCTCGACATCGCCGCGCGGATCGACATCCCCGTCGTGGTCTCCAGTGCGCTGGACTCGGCGGTCGGCATAAGCCATGGCCTGACCGCCGCCGCGGCGCTACCGCAACTCCGGCATGCGTGCGGGCTGGGCACCGGCGGCCTGTTCGCCGAGGACGTCGCCGAGCGCGCCGCACCCGTCGACGGGAGCCTGGCCGTCGCGCCGGTGACGCCGGATCCCGCGCGGCTGGGGGCGCTGGGCGCGCCGCCGGAGCGGCGGCAGTGGTGGATCGACCGGGTCAAGGCCTGCCACCCGCTGCTTGTAACGTGCTCCGAGTGACCAACCTGGCTTACGACGACCGCGGGACGGGCGAACCCGTCGTCTTCATCGCAGGCCACGGCGGTGCCGGACGCACTTGGCTGCCGCATCAGGTGCCGGCGTTTCTGGCGGCGGGGTATCGCTGCATCACCTTCGACAATCGCGGGATCGGTGCCACCGAGAACGACGAAGGGTTCACGACGCAGACCATGGTCGCCGACACGGCGGCCCTGATCGAAAAGCTGGGCGCAGCACCGGCCCGCCTCGTCGGCGTCTCGATGGGCTCCTACATCGCCCAGGAACTCATGGTGGCCCGGCCCGATCTGGTGAGCGCCGCGGTGCTGATGGCGACGCGCGGCCGCCTGGACCGCGCGCGGGAGTTCTTTCACCAAGCCGAGAACGAGTTCTTCTCGTCCGGTGTCAAGCTGCCCGCCGGCTATGAAGCGAAAATGCGCTTGATGGAAAGCTTTTCGCGCAAGACCCTCAACGACGACGTGGCGGTCGCGGACTGGATCGCGATGTTCAGCACGTGGCCGGCCAAGCAAACCCCGGGAACGCGCTGCCAGCTGAACATCTCTCCGCAGACCAATCGGCTGCCCGCCTACCGCGCCATCTCGGCGCCGGTGCTGGTCATCGGGTTCGGCGACGACCTGGTGACCCCGCCGCACCTGGGGCGCGAGGTGGCCGACGCCATCCCCAACGGCCGCTACGTGCAGATCCCCGACACCGGTCACCTCGGCTTCTTCGAGCGGCCGGAGGTCGTCAACGCCGAGATGTTGAAGTTCTTCGCCGACGACAAGGCCTGAGGCCAGTTCAGCGGCCCTGTGACACCCTGTAGGAGTGAACCCCTCGACGACACAGGCCCGCGTCGTCGTTGACGAGCTGATCCGCGGCGGCGTCCGCGACGTGGTGCTATGCCCCGGCTCGCGCAATGCCCCGCTGGCGTTCGCGTTACAGGACGCCGATCGTTCCGGCCGGCTCCGGTTGCACGTCCGCATCGACGAGCGCACCGCCGGCTATCTGGCCATCGGTCTGGCGATCGCGGCCGACGCGCCGGTGTGCGTCGCGATGACGTCGGGCACCGCCGTGGCCAACCTCGGCCCGGCGGTGGTGGAGGCCAACTACGCGCGGGTGCCGCTGATCGTGCTCTCGGCCAACCGGCCCTACGAATTGCTCGGCACCGGGGCCAACCAGACCATGGAGCAGCTGGGCTACTTCGGCACCCAGGTTCGCGCCACCATCAGCCTGGGCCTGGCCGAGGACGCGCCCGAGCGCCTGCCCGAGTTCAACGCCACCTGGCGATCGGCCACCTGCCGAGTGTTGGTGGCCGCCACGGGTTCTCGCACCGCCAACGCCGGTCCCGTGCACTTCGACATCCCGCTGCGCGAGCCGCTGGTGCCGGATCCGGAACCACAAGCGGTGACGCCGCCCGGCCGGCCCGGCGGCAAACCGTGGACCTACACCCCTGCGGTCAGCTTCGACCAGCCGCTCGACATCGACCTGTCGCCCGACACGGTCGTCATCGCCGGGCATGGGGCGGGCGCGCAGCCCGAGCTGGCGCAGTTGCCTACCGTCGCCGAGCCGACGGCCCCGCCGCCGGCCAACCCGCTGCATCCGCTGGCGCTGCCGCTGCTGCGCCCCAAGCAGGTGATCATGCTGGGCCGCCCGACCCTGCACCGGCCGGTGTCGGCGCTGCTTGCCGACCCGCAGGTGCCGGTGTACGCGCTGACCACCGGGCCGCGCTGGCCCGACGTCTCGGGTAACTCGCAGGCCACCGGCACCCGGGCCGTCACCACCGGGACGCCGAATCCGGCGTGGCTGCACCGCTGCGCGGAGATGAACCGCCACGCCGTCACCGCGGTCCGGGGCCAGCTCGCGGCCCACCCGCTGACCACCGGCCTGCATGTCGCGGCCGCGGTCGCCGACGCGCTGCGCCCGGGCGACCAGCTGGTGCTCGGGGCGTCAAACCCGGTGCGCGACGCGGCCCTGGTCGGCCTGAACACGCACGGCATCAAGGTCCTGTCCAACCGTGGCGTCGCCGGCATCGACGGGACGGTCTCGACCGCGATCGGGGCGGCACTGGCCCATGAGGGGCCCCATGACGGGCGCACCGTCGCGCTCATCGGTGACCTCACGTTCGTCCACGATAGCTCCGGGCTGTTGATCGGCCCCACCGAGCCGACACCGCGGCGCCTGACCATCGTGGTGTCCAACGACAACGGCGGCGGCATCTTCGAACTCCTCGAGCAGGGCGACCCGCGGTTCTCCGACGTGTCGTCGCGGATCTTCGGGACGCCGCACGATGTCGACGTGGGCGCGCTGTGTCGCGCCTACCACGTGGAGAGCCGGCAGATCGAGGTCGAAGAGCTCAACGCGGCCCTCGACGAACCCGGGGCCGGTATGCGGGTGCTGGAAGTCAAGGCGGACCGGTCTTCCCTGCGGCAGCTGCACGCCGCCATCAAGGCGGCCCTATGAGGATCGGTGTGATATCGCCGAAGACGTTGTTGCGCATCCTCATTCACGGCCGCAGTGATGAACCGCCGAAGACCCGCGCGAGAATCGCGTTGCGGTGGGTGCGCATTGCCGTGCTGATCGTGGCCGGCTTGGTCACGCTGCAGTCGGTGCTGCTGGTCGCCGGCGCCTGGCGCGACGACATTGCCATCCAACGCAACATGGGCGTCGCGCAGGCCGAAGTGCTCAGCGCCGGGCCACGGCGATCCACGATCGAATTCGTCACGCCCGAGCGAATCACGTATCGGCCCGAGCTGGGCGTGCTGTATCCGTCGGAATTGTCTACCGGCATGCGGATTTACGTCGAATACAACAAACGGGATCCGAACCTGGTCCGCGTGCAGCACCGCAACGCCGGGCTCGCGATCATCCCGGCGGGCTCCATCGCGGTGGTGGCCTGGCTGGCCGCCGGCGCCGTGTTGGCCGTTCTGGCGCTGCTGGACAGGCGGCTGGACGGACGCGCCAAGGTCGCCTCGGAGCCCGGAGAATCGCCGTCGTAGGGCGTTAAGCAGCAGATTTCGCGCCCCGTATGCCCGTCGGCAACCTTGGCGACAGCCAATGCTGGCATGGTGATGGCGTGCGCGTTGCAATCGTCGCCGAATCATTCCTCCCCAATGTCAACGGTGTCAGCAATTCGGTGCTGCGCGTCCTGGAGCATCTGCGCCGCACCGGTCACGAAGCCCTTGTGATCGCACCGGACAATCCGCCGGGCCAGCCCCGGGCGGATCGGGTTCACGACGGCGTGCGGATACATCGGGTGCCGTCGCGGATGTTCCCCAAGGTGACCACGTTACCGCTCGGTGTGCCGACGCCCCGGATGCTCAGCGTGCTACGCGGTTTCGATCCCGACGTCATGCACCTCGCGTCTCCGGCGCTGCTCGGTTACGGCGGAGTGAAGGCGGCCCGGCGGCTGGGGGTGCCGACGGTCGCGGTGTACCAAACCGACGTCCCCGGTTTTGCGGCCAGCTACGGGATTCCGATGACGGCACGCGCGGCGTGGGCGTGGTTCCGCCACCTGCACAGCCTCGCCGACCGCACCCTGGCCCCATCCAGCGTGACAATGGAATCTCTTGTGGCCCATCGGTTTCCGCGGGTGCACCGATGGGCACGCGGCGTCGACGTGCTGCGATTCGCGCCGTCGGCGCGCAGCGAGGCCCTGCGCCGGCGGTGGTCGCCGCAGGGCAAGCCCATTGTCGGGTTCGTCGGCCGCCTCGCGCCGGAAAAGCACGCCGAGCGGTTGGCCGCGCTGAGGACCGACGACTCGGTGCAGCTCGTCATCGTCGGCGACGGCGTCGACCAACGCAAACTGCAGTTGGCAATGCCCACAGCGGTTTTCACCGGTGCGCTGTATGGCGAGGAGCTCGCCGAAGCATATGCCAGCATGGACGTCTTCGTGCACACCGGCGAGCACGAGACGTTCTGCCAAGTCGTGCAGGAAGCGCTGGCGTCGGGACTGCCGGTGATCGCCCCCGACGCCGGCGGACCGCGTGACCTGATCGCTCCTTGGCGGACCGGACTCCTGTTGGGAGTCAACGAGTTCGAGGCGCGGTTACCCGGCGCCGTCGCGCACCTGCTCCAAGAACGCCACCGCTATTCGCACGCCGCTCGGCGCAGCGTACTCGGCCGCAGCTGGCCGGTCATCTGCGACGAGCTGCTCGGCCACTACGAGGCCGTTCTTTCGCCATACGCCCCGGCGCGCATGTCGTTCCGGCGGCACGCGCAGGGTGAGTGAAGATCGCCGGATACGACGAAAGTATTTGTGTCCGGGCGGTTTGGGCGCTACGGAGTCTTCGCCTGATCGTCGGTGGGCCACGTCAATATCCCGCAGCAGACCGAATGGCTCGATGCCGGTTCCACCACGCCCGGTCGGCGTACCCACCCCGTGATGTCAAAACCTGCCTCAGCCGCGATCCCGACGATCGTGTCCTGTCCCTCGCGGAACGCGGTGGCGAGCGAACGCTCCAAATCGAGGACACGGAGCTTTTCTTCCGGGTGGTCGACGAGGTAGTGGAGAAACCCAGCCATGGCCGATTCGCTCATGAACGAGGCCTTTCTGTGTAGGCGCCGGTGCAATCGTAATGAGGCATGCGTCAATCGATCAAGGCGGCGGACAAGATCATCGGCAAGAGCGGCGCAGCTGTGCACGGCAGGCCATCCAGTAGCGCCAGGCCCACGCCCGCCGCGCCTTGAAACAGTCCGAGGACCTCGCCGAAGCTGAACGCATCTCGTGCGCGCCGATTTGCGAGCACCTGGCCCTCGAGGTTGTCGGCTGCTTCGGTCCAACGCGGGTCGCCGTCACGACGACCGGCGGCACGCAGAATGGCCGCCCGACCAGAGCGACCGCAGCACAAGGAGTCCTCCGGCCGGGTGAGGTCGGTCGTCGCGTTCAGTGCGTGTTCGAGATCCGCATTGACCGCGTCGTCCCACAGCGGTGTGGTCTTGAGGCACAGCCGGGCCAACGCGATTCCGGGTGCTCCATGGCACCAGCTGAGCATGAATCGCGGCTCCTCCGACTCGATCTCGGTGCGCCTGTAGTCCGGCCAATTGCCCTCGGCCGGGACAAATTGCGATCGCTCATACCCCAACGCTCGCTCGGCGGCTTCGCGATAGCTACCCTGCCCCGTCACGGCGGCGAGACGCCCGAGCGCGGCGGCCCTGCCCGACGCTCCGTGGGAAAACCCGGTGAGCGCGCGGCCTCCCGTCGACGGCACCACCCAGCCGCCGTCCTTGCCCTGCCTATCGACGAGGTGGTCGCCGGCCACCCGTGCGAGTTGAACCGCAAGGTGTGTGCCGATCTTCAGCAGGGGGCCGATCAGTCCGGCGCACCCGAAGATGACGTCCAGATCCTCGTCGGCGCGGACAGTTTCCGGATCCAGCGAATTCAAAAGTACGGGTAATCCGGTGACCGCCGCGCGACTTAAATCAGGCAGTTGGTCAATGAGCAGGATAAGCGCGAGCAGCTGGCCACCGGCTCCCGCCAGGCCGAGCGGTTGTTCCCGCCACCACCGCTGCTTGTCGGGCGCCGAATCCGCGAGCAACCGAACCAGATCGGCGCAGGCGCCCGCGGCCGCCCGGGCGTACACGCCATAGGCTCGCTGGTCCGATTGCGCACGCGCCAGTGCGGCGAGAAACAGTGCGATCCCCGTCCGGCCGCTGTAGAGCGATGGGCCGAGGGGCCCGTAGCAGGAGTGTTCCGCGTCGACCGCGGAGTCGATGCCGAGCCATTCCATGCTGCCGGTATCGTCGGATACCGCTGTGCGAGATAGCAATTCGCCGATCGCAATGGCGGCGCCGAGACGGGTACCGGCCGTTGGCAGCTCGACGGTGGCGTCGGCCAACGACAAGTCGGGCTGCTGGTCGCGATGCGCCAGCCTGTCCTTAACGGACAGCAGTCCGTTGATCAGTGTCAGCTGCAGGTGGATTTCCTCGGAATCGAGTGATTCGATCCGGCGGCGTGCGCTGGCGAGACCGCTGCTGGAGAAGAAGCCCGCCGCGCAAGCACCATCTCCGAGCCGGAGGTCGCGTTCGGTGTTGGAGTGCTCGAAGAAGGGGACATCGAGGTCGCGCAGCTGAGCCAGCTCGGCATCGAATACGGCGTCGTCCGTTACCCCGGCCGCGGTCGCAATCGACTGTCCGAGGCGTTCCAGAACCTCTCGTTGGGCGGTTTCGCTCGTCATGGCCGCCGGCTCGAGCAACTGCCCACGCGCTTTCATGTAGGTCCACGTCGGCCGCCGAATGAAACGGCATCGCTGATCGCGGAACCGTTCGAGGTACCCGTTGCTGGCCAACCATGAGTCTTTATTTGCCACAACGACTTTGAGTTGCCCTTCGAATCCCGCGCAATAGTCGCGGGAGAACTTGTTGAGCGGGTTGAGGGTACCGATACCGACCGGCAACGACATGGGCTGGGCCGCGGTCCGTTCCGCGTCGCCGGTGACCATGCCGTCGGTGTTCAACGCCAGCCAACCCGTGAACTTCTCGTGAGCGGATTTCCGCGACTCGATTCCGAGCGCGCTGAAGTCGCGAGGCATGCGCTCTGGGCCGACGAAGAACCAGTGCGGCAGCAGCCCAATCCTGACGACAGAGTCGGCGAGACGCGTATCCAGTGCGGCGCGTGCGGTCGCCACGCCGGCGCCCGAAAACCCGGGGTGCAGGGTGCCCTGGAACAAGGTTTCGCCGTCGACGAGAATCAGCTGGTCGCCGTGGGCGATCACGTTCTCGTAATGGCAGTCATTGCAGCCCAGGATGTAGAGGATGGCGGTCAGACGTCCCGCGTTGCGATAGAAGCCGCGTAACTCTTCGTCACTCTCGCAGATTCGATGTCCGACATATTCCGCGTAACCGTAGCCTTCGCGCGGCAGAACGGTCAGGCTGCGGAGAGGCGGAGCGCCAGGGGTCGCCCGCGACAAGTCGGATATCAGCGCGTTATAGGCGGCATCGACCTCGAGATCCTTCGGCTTGTACACGACGGCTCGGGTGTCGGCGGCCGTCGCGAACGTCAGGATCGCGACGGTACGCCCGCCGCGGTGGGGATCGCTGAGGCCGGTCCGCACCCCGACGAGTCCGGCTTCGGATGGCAGGCCGAACGTTTCCGTCAGCACATTGCGATCGCGTCGGACTCGCTCAAGAAGCTCTCGGCTTGAATCCAGCCACGATGCGACCGTCATGCCGAGATGGCGCGCTAGCACCGGGTATTCGTCGGTCAGCTGCACCAGACCGTCCGCGCGGAGCGCTTCGAGCGCGCGACAATACAGCGTCCGCGGAAACCCGGCGTCCGAGGCTAGCAGATGCGCCTTGACTAACTCGGGAAGCGTTCGGTGGGTGTTGAAGAACTGCCAGACGACCGCCTCGCCGACCTCCGATAGCCGACCTGTCAGCTCGTCGCGCAGGTCCTGGATAACCCCCGGCTCGGGTCCGTCGGTCAGGCTCGAAGCCAAGACCGCACCGGCACCGGCGGCGATCGGCGCCCAAAGTTCAGCGAAAGAGGGTGCCGGGCCCGGTCGTGTGCCATCGTCTCGAATGGGCGGCGATTCGCGCAACCACGCCTGAATCGCTGAAAACCGCACCCGCCCAACCGATCACCAGAACGACGAAGTCCCCACCGCGCAACAGGTCAGTGAGCAGTGCGTCTGATGGCCAGACGGCTCGGGCTTGCCATCGGATGGCCGCTTGGCCCATTCGCTCAGGTCGAAGCCGGCCTGGGCAGCAATTGCGGCGATAGCGTCGGATTCGCGCCGCATGCGTCTGTCGGCCTCCTGCTCAGCCTGTACGACGCGTTCCCTGAGCGCCGCGTCGGACGCAAGGGCCTGAAAGAATTGCTCCAAGCTGTATTCGCTCATTCGCTGTCGCCCTTTCCTCGAGCCTGAGCGTACTGATCTCGGAAAATTGAGGCAAGACATGGAGCGGACGTGCTGAGCGCCAGGCTGGACCGTTCGCGAAAATTGGTCGCAATTCTGAATTTTCACGGCCCCCCGACCCGCTGCGCGGGCTGCGTTGTCGCTGGGCGTAGCGTCGACGGCGTGAGCCGCGCGGCGCTGGACAAGGACCCCCGCGACGTTGCGTCGATGTTCGACGGCGTCGCCCGCCGCTACGACCTGACCAACACCGTGCTGTCGCTGGGCCAGGACCGGTACTGGCGTCGCGCAACCCGTGCGGCGTTGAGGCTCGCGCCCGGCCAGAAGGTGCTCGACCTGGCCGCCGGCACCGCGGTGTCGACCGTGGAGCTGGGCAAGTCCGGGGCGTGGTGTGTGGCGGCCGACTTTTCGATCGGGATGCTCGCCGCCGGCGCCGCGCGCACGGTGCCGAAGGTCGCCGGCGACGCCACCCAGCTGCCGTTCGGTGACAACGTATTCGATGCGGTCACAATCAGTTTCGGCTTGCGCAATGTGGCCGACCCGCAGGCGGCGCTGCGCGAGATGGCGCGGGTCACCCGGCCCGGCGGTCGATTGGTGGTGTGCGAATTTTCCACTCCCACCAACGCGCTGTTCGCCACCGCCTACAAGGAATATCTGATGCGCGCGCTGCCGCGGGTGGCGCGGGCGGTGTCCAGCAACCCCGACGCCTACGTGTATCTCGCGGAGTCGATCAGGGCCTGGCCCGACCAGGCGACGCTGGCGGGTCGAATTTCGGCCGCGGGTTGGTCAGCGGTGCGGTGGCGCAACCTGACGGGCGGCATTGTCGCCTTGCACGCCGCGTACAAGGCCCTGCGGTGACCGGGGCCTAGCGACCGGCGCTTTGTACGAAGCCGACCTGGTCGGGGCAGTAGTGGTCGACCGCGGCGCCGAGGAACTGGAACGCCTGCCCCTCGGTGGTGCCGCGCGGCAGGTTGCGCTGGATGAAGTTGGCCGACTTGTACGGGTCGGTGTCCACGCCCCTGCCGATTCGGTCACAGGTGATCTTGCCCAGCCACGCCAGTTGGTCCTGCGGCTGGTAGATGCCGAACCCGTTCACGGTGTTCTTGAACGGAGCGTCGTAGTCGCTGGGCGGCGACGGCGTCCGCGGCGTCGGATACGGCGCAGTTGGCGGTGGATCGGCGTACACCGGCGCGGCCAGCGCGATGGCTGCGGCCGCCATGGTGACGCTTGCAAGCAGCTTGGTACCCCTCATTAGCAGGACTATACACCTCGGTGATGGCTCGAAATTGGCAAATCAGTCCCGGTGCGCGGACAACAGCCAGGCACCGACGGACCGCAGGCCGCTGGGTTCTTCGCGGAATCCAGCGAACGGCATATCGGGAAAGCTGTCGGGCAGGTTGGCGTGGATACGGGCCGGCCGGATCTCGTCGACCACCCAGTACTTGCGCACGGCGTCGCGCAACTCGTCGGCGGTGACGGCATTGATCGGACCCTCGGGCACGGCCGCTTTGTCGAAGACCAGGGCGAAGTACGAGGCGCCGGGCGCGGCGGCGCGGCTGATCGACCGCTGGTAGCCCTCGCGCGCCTCCACCGGGATGGAGTGGAACAGGGTGCTGTCGACGATGGTGCCGAACCGGCCGTCATATCCGCTGAATTCGCTGATGTCGGCGACCTCGAAGGTGACGTTGGTCAGGCCCCGCTTCTCGGCCTCGCGACGTGCCAGATCGACGGCGGTGGGCGACAGGTCAAGTCCCACCGTGTTGTAGCCGCGCTCGGCGAGCGCCAGCGAGATGGCGGCCTCCCCGCAGCCCACGTCGAGGACGTCGCCGTGGAACCTGCCCTGCTCGATCAGCGCGGCGAGCTCCGGCTGCGGGGCGTCGATGCTCCATGGCGGCCGCACGCCCGCACCGAACGGGGATTCACCGCGGTAGGCCGCCTCGAACTGGAAATCTGTTGGCTGAGTCATGGCCCATGTATATCAAGTGCCCTGATACATGTCAATGAACTTGATATAAACCCGCCTCAGCTGAACGGCGTGCGGCGGTCGATCAGTCGCGACAGCCGGCCCCCGCCGCGCCATACCCGCGCCACCCAGTCGGCATCATCGTCGGTGACCAGGTTGGCCATCACGCGCACGGCGATGGTCATGAGTGTTGTGGAGCGCATCGCGATCGGCCCGGTGGCGGGCAGGAAGCGTTGGAAGGTGAGCAGCAACGCCAGCCTGCGCGCCACTGAGAACCCGCGGCCGTAGTGGTGTTGCAGCAGCGAGGGCCACACCCGCGATAGGTCGCGGATGTCCAGCAGTTCGGCCGCCAGGCGTCCGGTCTCCAGGCCGTAATCGATGCCTTCGCCGTTGAGTGGGTTGACGCAGGCCGCGGAGTCGCCGATCAGCATCCAATTCGGCCCGGCCACCCCCGACACCGCACCGCCCATCGGCAGCAGCGCCGAAGCCACCGCGCGGGGCTGGCCGGTAAAGCCCCACTCGTCGCGGCGCAGGTCGGTGTAGTACGAAATCAGCGGCCGCAGCGCCAGATCCGCCGGGCGCTTGGACGTCGACAACGCTCCCACGCCGATGTTCACCTCGCCGTTGCCGAGCGGAAAAATCCAGCCGTAGCCGGGCAGCACGGCGCCGTCGGGGGAGCGGAGTTCCAGATGCGACGTCAGCCAGGGGTCGTCGCTGCGGGGGGTGGTCAGGTAGCCGCGGGCGGCCACGCCGTACACCGTCTCTTGATGCCAGCGCCGGCCCAGTTTGCGCCCCAACGACGACCGGGCCCCGTCGGCGACGATCAGCTGCCGACAGCCCACCTCGGTGCCGTCGGCCAATGTCAGTGACGTCACCCGTCTCGATGAGTCATGGTGGGTGGCAACGGCTTTGGTCCCGAGCAGCATCCGCGCGCCGGCGTCTTCGGCGACCTTGCGGATCCGGTCGTCCAGCTCGAAGCGGGCCACCGCGCTGCCGGTCGACGGGAACGACGGTCCGGGCCAATCCACTTCCAGCTCGCCGCCGAATCCGCTCATCCGCAGACCCCGATGCCTGATGCGGCTATCCAGCCAGTCGCCCAGGCCCAGCCGTTCCAGCTCGGCGACGGCGCGCGGGGTCAGCCCGTCACCGCAGGCCTTGTCGCGGGGGAAGCTGGCCGAGTCGACGACCAGGACGTCGCGGCCCGCGCGCGCGGCCCAGGCTGCCGCGGCCGAACCCGCGGGCCCGGCGCCCACGACTACCACGTCGGCCTTGGTCTCCACGCTCACCAGTATGTTGGTCGAGTGAGTACTCCGGCGAACAGCGGGTGGGTCGGGTGAGGACTCCCGCAACGGTGGTGGCGGGCGTGGACTTCGGCGACGCCGCGTTCGCCGCGACGGTCCGCGACGGTGTCGCGAAAATCGAGCAGCTCATGGACACCGAACTGCGCAGCGCCGACGCGATCATGACCGACTCACTGACCCACCTGTTCAAGGCCGGCGGCAAGCGGTTCCGGCCGCTTTTCACCGTCCTGTCCGCGCAGATCGGACCCCATCCGGAGGCCGCGGAGGTGACGATCGCCGGCGCGGTCATCGAGCTGGTGCACCTGGCCACGCTTTACCACGACGACGTGATGGACGAGGCGGAGGTGCGCCGCGGCGCCCCGACGGCGAACGTGCGCTGGAGCAACAACGTCGCGATCCTGGCGGGCGACTATCTGTTCGCGACGGCGTCGCGGCTGGTCTCGCGGCTGGGCCCAGAGGCAGTGCGGCTCATCGCCGAAACCTTCGCTCAGCTGGTCACCGGCCAGATGCGCGAGACCCGCGGTGTCGCCGAAGCATCGGATTCGATCGAGCACTACCTGAAGGTGGTGTACGAGAAGACCGCCTGCCTGATCTCGGCCGCCGGCGAGTTCGGCGCCATGTTCTCCGGGGCGGACGACGACCAGGTCGCGCGGCTGAGCCGGCTCGGCGGCCTGGTGGGCACCGCGTTTCAGATCTCCGACGACATCATCGACATCGACAGCGACTCCCGCGAATCGGGGAAGCTGCCCGGGACCGATGTGCGCGAAGGGGTGCACACCCTGCCGATGCTCTACGCGCTGGCCGAAACCGGACCCGAGGCGGCGCGGCTGCGCGAGCTGCTGGCCGGGCCCGTCGACGATGACGACGCCGTGACCGAGGCCCTGATGCTGTTGCGGGCGTCGCCTGGCATGGCCAAGGCCAAAGATTTCCTGGCGCAATATGCCGCTAAAGCCCATCATGAGCTGGCCCTTTTGCCCGACGTGCCCGGGCGGCACGCGATGCAGGCGCTGGTCGACTACACCATCAGCCGGCACGGTTAGCGCTGATTGCGGAACTCCGCCCGCCGTTTCAGGCGTTCAATAGGCTGAAGTCCGCGACAGAGTGGTCCGAGGAGGACACCGATGACCTGGCATCCCCATGCCAACAGGCTGAAGACCTTCGCCCTGTTGGTCGGTATGTCCGTGTTGATCGTGCTGGTGGGCTCGCTGTTCGGCAGGACTGCGATGTGGCTGGCGGTCCTGTTCGCGATCGGCATGAACGCCTACACCTACTTCAACAGCGACAAGCTGGCGCTGCGGGCGATGCACGCGCAGCCCGTCTCCGAGCTGCAGTCACCGGCGATGTACCGGATCGTGCGCGAACTGGCCACCTCCGCGCACCAGCCGATGCCCAGGCTGTACATCAGCGACACGAACGCCCCCAACGCTTTCGCCACCGGACGCAACCCGCGCAACGCCGCGGTGTGCTGCACCACCGGCATTTTGGGCATCCTCAGCGAGCGTGAGCTGCGCGCCGTGCTCGGGCACGAACTTTCGCACGTCTACAACCGCGACATCCTGATCTCTTGTATCGCCGGCGCCCTGGCGTCGGTGATCACGGCACTGTCCTACATAGCGATGTTCTTCGGCGGTGACGACCGGGATGGCGAGAATCCCTTTGCGCTGCTGCTGGTTTCGCTGTTGGGCCCGATCGCCGCGACGGTCGTGCGGCTGGCGGTGTCGCGTTCGCGCGAATACCAGGCCGACGAGTCGGGTGCCGTCCTGACCGGTGACCCGCTGGCGCTGGCATCGGCGCTGCGCAAGATCTCCGGCGGCGTGCAGGCGGCGCCGCTGCCGCCGGAGCCGCAGCTGGCCAGTCAGGCGCACCTGATGATCGCCAACCCGTTCCGTGCGGGTGAGCGAATCGGGTCGCTGTTCTCGACGCACCCGCCGATCGAGGACCGCATCCGCCGGCTGGAAGCGATGGCGCGGGGTTAGGGCCTTCTTGGATTTGATAGCGCATGCGCTATCAAATTTTGAGCAAGCCTCATGGTCCGGACAGCCCGGCTCCGGCTGGGGATGAGTGAGTCACGAAATCGATAGCGCATGTGCTATCAATTCCGGCGTGAACCGCTGTGCCTATCGCATCGAATGGTCGCCCGATCGCGACGAATACGTAGGTGTGTGCATTGAGCTGCCTTACTTGAGGCGCGAAGCACCGACCGCGGCACAAGCCGTCGTCGCGATCGAGAACGCTGTCGATCAGCAGGTGGACAGCCTGCGGGCCTGCGGAGAATCAGTCCCCACACCACTCTCCGAACGCGGCTATAGCGGCACATTCGTCGTCAGGACGTCCCCTGAGCTCCATGGGCGCCTTGCCGTCGAGGCCCGCCGAGCAACGGGTTTCGATGGATCAGTGGGTTGTTCAGAAGCTCAGCGGGCGAGACCTGAGCGGCGGCCTCGGGCCCTACGGGTTCGATTAGGTCTTGACGGGTGGAAACCAGGGCGCTCCCCGAAGAGGGCGGTAGTCGGCGACGGCGAATGCGGTTGCAGTTGCTGAGATCAGCGCGACGAAGACGCCGGGCTGCCGCGTCGCGTGTTCAGGAAAGTTAAAGGGAATCAGCCAGGCGAGCAGCAACATTGAGGTGGTGTTCAGCAGGTCGGTTGCGGCGATAAGCGATAGATCAGGGCGGCCCGCCCCATACTGTCCGCCGGTGATCGCCGTGGCGATCCCGAGCACGCCGGCGGCCACGAACAACGCGGCGGCTACTGCGTTGAGCTCCCAACCGGTGCGGTAGACGCCCTGAACGCCTGCCCAGGGTAAAAACACCGCGACGATTAACGAGGCGCCGCCGGCGCCGGCGATCAGCCGTCGGTATATGGATGTTTTCGTGGCCATGTCCGTCCTCCGGGTGAGTGCGGTGGGTCAGTCCCGCGTCGCATAACAACTGTTATTCCCTGTCACGAACATAACGGCCGTTATGGCATCATGTCAATGATGCGTTCGGCCGACACCACGTTGAACACCCGCGACCGTCTGGTCGCCGCCGCTTTGCTCGTCCTCGAGAGAGACGGACCGGCGGCGATTCAAGCGCGCACGCTAGCTGGCGAGATCGGCACGTCCACAATGGCGGTGTACACACACTTTGGGGGAATGCCCAAGCTGATCGAAGCGATGATGCGTGAAGGCCTTGCGCGCTTCGCCGAGCACACTCGCGGGGTTCCCCACACCGACGACCCGATGGCTGATCTCCTCGCCGGCGGACTTGCCTACGGCGAGTTCGCACTCCAAAACCCGCAGATGTACCGGTTGTTGTTCGGTCTCACCGACCTTGGAGTCGACAAACTCCCTGAGGGTGTCGCCACACCCTGGGATCTCGCCGAGGGAGTCGACGCATTGTCGGTGCTGGTCAGCGCCGTCGAGCGGGTCATTGAAACGGGGCGGATCCGACCGCAGGAGCCGACCGCTGTGGCCACCCAAATCCTAAGTGCCACACACGGATTCGTGCTCCTGGTGATGAGTGGAATAGTCGACTCCCGCGGAGCGCAGGACGTGATGGCACCGTTGGCGATCAACTTGATGGTGGGTCTCGGTGACACGCGCCGGCGCGCCGAACGCTCCCTGGCCGCCGCGATCAAAGCGCGCGCGTCGTAGCAATAAAACGAATCACGCCGAATCAATACGTACCATGGGCGTTACGGATCGATTGGCTACATGGAAGCAGTGATTCCGATGCCGGAAGCTAACTCAATGGATATCCACGAAGCCGGATTGTCACTGGACCTGCCCGATTTGATATTCGAGACGCGCGTCGGCGCAGGCATGAACCAGGCCCAGCTGGCCGATGCACTGGGTATCGACAAGGACGTGGTCGCTGCCTGGGAGAAGGGGAGTGACGTGCCGCGCATCGATGTGCTGGAACGCCTGGCCCAAGTGTGCGGCAAGCGCCTGCACATCAGGATCGACGTCGACTAGGCCGCTGCTTCGGGTCTTTCGGGTTCGACCAGCTCGCGAACGGGCCGGCGGGCATGGCCCGTCTCGAACTCACCGTGGATTCGGATGCTGCCGCCCGTGGCCTCATACTGGTGCCGCCAATCGGTAATCGCTTGGTGCGCGGCATGATCCATGTAATTGACTGAAATGCTGACCGACACCGTGTGGCCGGTCGGGACCGACGCCAGCACGCGGGTCAGCCGGGGCAGGGCGAGAAATGTGCACGCGGTGCCCTCGATGATCACCTGCCATTCGTCGCGGACGGCCTTCGCCTCGACCTTGACACGGATCACCCGCCATCCGGTCAACGCGATCGCCAAAGCGAGTCCGATCATCACGCCGTGCAGCAGATTGAGGAAGATGACGCTGACCGCCGTCACCACGTACACGGCGAGATCCCGGTGCTTCATTGCGGTTTCGATGTGCGCGGGCTTGAGCAACTGAATGCCGATGACGATGAGCAGTCCGGCAAGGGCGGCGGCCGGGATTTTCTCGACCAATTCCGCGAATGGAACCGTGAACAGCAAGATCCAGACGCCGTGCAGCATCGAGGAGGCGCGGGATTTCGCGCCCGCGTAGACATTCGTTGAGCTGCGCACGATTACGCCGGTGATCGGCAGCCCGCCGATGCTGCCCGACACGATGTTTGCGGCACCCTGTCCGATCAATTCGCGGTCGAAGTCGGTGCGCGGGCCGTGGTGCATCCGGTCGACGGAAACCGCCGACAGCAGGCTTTCGACGCTGGCGATGAGTGCGACCGTGATCACGCCGATTGCCACCGCGCCCCAGTTGCCATGCGGAATGTCGGGCAGCCGCAACGCGTTCAGCGGCGACTCGTCGATCTCGATCCGCCTCACGTGGAACGGGAAGGCCAGGGAGATGATCGTCGCCGCCACGATGGCGACCAGCGGGCCTGGGATGAAGCGCAGGCGCCCCGGAACCCAGCGCCAGGCGACCATGATGACGATCACCAGAACGCCCAGCAGCACCCCCGGCCGATGCGCGCCGATGATTTGGCCCGGCAGGCCGATGAGGTTGTGCCAGGCCGTGCTTTTGGATCTGCCGCCCAGCAACACGTGCGCCTGCTGCAGCGCGATCGTGATCCCGATGCCGGCCAGCATGGCGTGCACGACGACCGGCGAGATCGCCAGGGCCGCTCGCGCGATGCGGCTGAGCCCCAACAGAACCTGCAGGACGCCCGCGGCGGCGGTGATCAAACACGTTACGCCCCAACCGAAATCGGAGATGAGGCCGGCGACCACCACCGTCAGGCCGGCGGCGGGTCCGCTCACCTGCAGCGGCGATCCGCCGATGGCGCCGACAATGATGCCACCGACGATCGCGGCGATCAGACCGGCCAGGACCGGGGCGTTCGACGCGATGGCGATTCCGAGCGACAACGGAAGCGCGACCAGGAAAACCACGAGCGAAGAGGGCAAGTCGTGCCGCAGAATCGATCGCAATCGGTCGGAGGACAGCGCCTCGATATGGTGCATCGGTTGCTCCCTCGTTAGGACTAGCGGGGGACGTTCCGATATCCCGCCCTTGCGTTCAGTAACGTCTGCGTAACTGATTGGCGCACAAACGATTACACCCAGCGCAGCACGATGGGAACGCTTGGCTACCTCGTTCGACGGTATGGGCCGGCAAAACCTCGGTCAAGCTGACGGGGCGGGCGCATATGGAATGCAAATGTTTTCGTAACGCCCCGTTCAGCAGGCCAGTTAGAAGCCCGAGCCGTGTACCTCGTGCCCCGGTACCTCGGCGATCAGCCCGTGATAGGCCTGCTCGACGGACGAGCCGTGGTTGATGACCGCGTCGACCTCACGGGCGATCGGCATGTTCAGGCCGAACTCGTTGGCGAACTCCATGATCACGCTGGCGGCCTTGACCCCCTCGGCGACCTGGTTCATCGACGCGATGATCTCGTCGATCGGCTTGCCGGCTCCCAGCTGCTCGCCTACGTGGCGGTTCCGGCTGCGCTGGCTGGTGCAGGTGACGATCAGATCGCCCAGGCCGGCGAGCCCGGGGAAGGTGTCGGGATGACCGCCGATGGCCACGCCGAGCTTCGTCATCTCGCGCAAGGCGCGCGCGATGACCAGCGCGCGGGTGTTCTCCCCGATGCCCAGCGAGTAACCCATCCCCACCGCGATCGCGAAGACGTTCTTCAGAGCCCCCGCCATCTCCGCGCCGACGACGTCGTCGGTGGTGTAGACGCGGAAGCGCCGGGTGCGGAACAACGCCGCCAGCCGGGTAGCCAAATGCTGGTCGGGCATCGCCAGCACCGCCGCCGCGGCATACCCTTCGGCCACCTCGCGGGCGATGTTCGGGCCGGCCAGGATCCCCGCCGGGTGCCCGGGCAGCACCTCCTCGACGATCTGCGACATCCGCATGTTGGTGCCCTGCTCGAGCCCCTTGACCAGGGATACCACCGGCACCCACGGCCGTAGCTCTTTCGTCAGCTCGGTCAGCACGCCCCGGAAACCGTGCGAGGGCACACCCATGACGACCACGTCGGCGGCGTTGGCGGCCTCGGCGAAGTCGGTGGTCGCGCGCAGGGTGTCGCTCAGCACGACGTCGTTGCCGAGGTAGCGGTGATTGCGGTGGTTGTCGTTGATGTCCTTGGCGGTCGCCTCGGAGCGCACCCACTGCAGCGTCGGTCCGCGGCGCGCACAGATCGACGCCACCGTGGTTCCCCAGGAACCGCCACCGAGGACTACGACTTTGGGTTCGCGCTTCGTAGCTGCCATGGCGATCAGCGTATTGCCGACACTCGCGATTTAGAAGCAGTTCATCCGGCCAGGGGCGCCCGGTCGCCGGCCCGGCCGAACACCATCGCCTCCTCGATACGGTCGAACCGGTAGTCGATCGCGTCGGCGAGGTAGTTCTGCCGGACATTCCACGGCCGCTTGGTGCCCGACTTGGGCAGCGCGTGCAACGACCGCTTCACATAGTTGGCCTGAATGTCCCAGGCCGGCTTCTCGGCCATGGGCTGATCGCCCAGGTGCGGAGCGGCGTGCGTGTAGCCGTGAGAGGCCATGTGCGCCATCAGCTTTGCGGTTGCCCGAGCGGTGATATCGGCCCGCAGCGTCCACGACGCGTTGGTGTAGCCCACGCACCAGAACAGGTTGGGCACGTCTTCGAGCATGTGCGCCTTGTAGACGAAGCGGTCCCGCGGGTTGATCTCGACGCCGTCGATGCTGATCGTGGCCCCGCCCAGCGCCTGCAGCTGCAGGCCGGTGGCGGTGACGATGACGTCGGCGTCGAGGTGGCCGCCCGATTGCAGCGCGATGCCGGTGGCGTCGAAGTGGTCGATGTGGTCGGTGACCACCTCGGCGCGGCCTGACGCGATCGCGGTGTACAGGTCGGCGTCGGGAATCAGGCACATCCGCTGGTCCCACGGGTTGTATCGCGGCTTGAAGTGCGTGTCGATGTCGTAGCCGTCGGGCAGATAGCGGGTCGCCACGTATCGCAGCAGCCGCTTGATCAGCCCGGGCGTCTTGCGGGAGAAAAACCAGAACACCGCCTCGGTCAGGGCGGAGTATGTCCGCGTGACCAAGTGGGCAGCCCTGCGCGGCAACACTTTACGAGCCGCCGCGGCGACCCTGCTGTATTTCGATGCCGCCATCATGTAGGTCGGCGAGCGCTGCAGCATGATCACTTTCGCCGCGCGTTCGGCCAGTGCGGGGATGAGGGTGATCGCGGTGGCGCCGCTGCCGATGACCACGATCTTCTTGCCGCTGTAGTCCAGGTCTTCCGGCCAGTGCTGCGGATGCACGACGGTGCCGCGGAAGTCCTCGATGCCGGGGAAGTCGGGGGTGTAGCCCTCGTCGTAGTTGTAGTAGCCGCTGCCGAAGAACACGAACCGGCTGCGGTAGTGCTGCGTCGCGCCATTTTGCTCGACCGTGACCGTCCAGGTGTCGGTGGACGAATCCCAGTCCGCGGAACGCACGTAGCTGCCGAACCGGATGTGCCGGTCGATGCCGTACTTGCGCGCGGTCGCGATCAGGTACTCGCGGATGTGGGTGCCGTCGGCGACGCCCTCCCGGCGGGTCCACGGCTCGAATGGATAGCTCAGCGTGAAGATGCTGCTGTCGGAGCGCACCCCGGGGTAGCGGAACAGGTCCCAGGTGCCCCCGATCCGCTCGCGCCGCTCCAGGATGGCGTAGGTCGTGTGGGGGTTGCGCTCGGTGATCCGGTACGCCGCGCCGATGCCGGAGATACCCGCGCCCACGATCACGACGTCGAAGTACCCGGCGTCGGCCGCGCCGTCGCCGGCGGCCTCCTGGGGAGTCACGGTCATCGTGAACCTCGCTTGATTCGTGGGACTCGGCACTACCTTAGGCACCCACCGGTTGGTTGGGCCAGCAGCCAGATCCCCCGCGCTACCGGTAGTTGACGAACTGCAGCGCTACGTCGAGGTCGGCCTTCTTCAGCATCGCGATCACGGCCTGTAGGTCGTCGCGCTTCTTGCTGGTGACGCGGACCTCATCGCCCTGGATCTGCGTTTTGACGTTCTTGGGCCCCTCGTCGCGGATCAGCTTGGTGATCTTCTTGGCGTTCTCGCTGTTGATGCCCTGCTTCAGGGTGCCGGTGACCTTGTAGGTCTTGCCCGAGGCCTGTGGCTCGCCGGCCTCGAAGGCCTTCATGGAGATGTCGCGGCGGACCAGCTTTTCCTTGAAGACGTCGACGGCGGCCTTGACGCGCTCCTCGGTGGACGACGTCAGCTCGACCGCCTCGTCGCCCTTCCAGGCGATCTTGGTGTCGGTGCCACGAAAGTCGAACCGGGTGGCCAGCTCCTTGGCGGCTTGGTTGAGCGCGTTGTCGACCTCCTGCCGGTCGATCTTGCTGACGATGTCGAACGATGAGTCCGCCATTCGATCCGTCCCTTCATCAGGTGATAGCCGTTTGTGCCCTGTCTACCCGTTCGTTGTAACCTGTCTGGCGGCAGGTTGCCCGAGCGGCCAATGGGAGCGGACTGTAAATCCGTCGGCTTACGCCTACACAGGTTCGAATCCTGTACCTGCCACCAAGGTCAGCGCCGGAAGATTCAGAACCACGGACCGGGGTAATGACCCTCCTGGTCCTGCACCATCACGATCTCCTTGCACTCGCCGGCGGAGTCCGCCGCGGTCTCACCGCGGCAGACCAGCGTCCAGCCGTTGATCCGCGCGAAGGGGCGCACCGACCAGTTCGGGGCGACCGGATCGGGACCGGGCAACGCGATGACCGAGAACGTGTTGCCCACGTTCGTGATGTAGAGGTGATCACCGAAGAAAGCCACCTTGGCGATCGGTTGCTTCAAGGCGTCGTCGCGGTTCTTCAGAAAGTCCCAGTGCTGTGTTCGCAGGTTCCAGACCCCGAACCCGAACTGCGAATTCTCCGACACGCGGCCGTCGACGAACAATTTCCCGTCCGACAGCGTCGTCGCCAGGCCACCGCCCGAGATCCGGTCGGTGTCGCCGATATTGATGACGGTCTTGGAGTTCAGGTCGAAGAACATGGTCGACACGGCCGTGGGGGAGTCCTGATGTGTGATCTTCACGAGTTTGTCTGGGCCATCGGATAATTCGGCGTCGACGGACACAACGTCGTTGTCCTGGTATATCGCTTCCCCGTTGGGCCGGCGCAGCTCGGCTCCCGTCGTCTTACCCTCCGTCGTGTTGCGCTGGAATGCGAGAACGTCCTGCCAGGTCCGGGCTGGCTGCGGGTCGTTCCACGTCGCGGAAAGGTCTGCGCCGGACAGGATTACGGTCCGCGGCGGTGATGCCGCGGTGTGGCCGTCGGTGAAGGCGTTCACCCACGCCACTCCGGATGCCGTTGCGCCGAGCCCCCATCCGTTCGGTGCGGTCAATTTCAGGTCAGGGGTGGGCGGCTGCAGCTCCTTGGTGGCCACCGGCTGGCCGGACTTGAAATCGAAGGCATACGCGGTCGTCTTGGTGACTTCGGGGGCGGGCGCTTGGGCCGGCTTGACGGTGGTTACCAGGTAGACGACTTTCATGTCGTCGGCGACGCCCGTCAGCGCGCAGATCGCGCCGGTGAGATTCTCACCCGCGGGCACCGTGGGGACAGCAGGTGCTACATATTGTCCGGTTTTGGTATCGAAGACCTTGGGGCGGATGTCCTCGAGTGCCGACTTGGCGACCGAGAACCTTTCGGGACACCCGAAGTAGGCGGTGCCGCCGTAGCTTTTCCAATCCTTTTCCAACGGACCCGTTATCGGGGCTGGCGGGGGCGCCGCGCTGGCGGTCGTCGTGTGAGACGTCGTCGACGAGGTGGTCGGCGTGAACGGGGGCGGCGACACCGTCGCCGAACACGCGGCGACGGCAAGACAGATGCCGGGCACGGCGAGGGCGACCTTGCCTCCGGGCATAACCAACGAGCGTAAAGGCGGGCGGGTGCAATCGCGACTTCTGCACGGCGGTTTTGATCACACGTGATAGACCAAGAGCCATGAGCAAACTTGCCGACGAGACACGGTGGATGGATGCCACGGACCAGGCCGCGCTGGTGTCGAAAGGCGAGGTCACGGCCGGTGAGTTGGTGGACGCGGCGATTGAGCGGATCGAGCAAGCCAACCCGTCGTTGAACGCCGTGGTCATCGAGTGGTTCGAGCATGCGCGGTCGGTGGCCGCCGATCCAGGCCTGCCACAGGGGCCGTTCCGCGGCGTCCCGTTTCTGCTCAAGGACCTCTACACGAGTTTCGCCGGTCAGACCCTGTCGAACGGCAACGTGGCGCTCAAAGAAGCGGGCAAGATCGACGCCGCCGACACGACGCTGGTGGCCCGGTTCAAGGCGGCCGGGCTCGTGATCGCGGGGCGGACCAATAGCCCGGAGATGGGCAGCCTGCCGACCACGCAGCCGGTGGCTTGGGGGCCGACGCGCAATCCGTGGGCGCTGGATCGCACGCCGGGCGGGTCGAGTGGGGGCGCCGCCGCGGCCGTCGCCGCCGGGATGGTGCCGTTCGCCAACGCCTCGGACGGCGGTGGCAGCATCCGGATCCCGGCGTCGTGCTGCGGGCTGGTGGGACTCAAGCCGAGCCAGGGACGGATCACGGCCGGGCCGCTGCGCACCGAGGCGGGCCTGGGGGTCGAACTGTGCGTCAGCCGCACGGTGCGCGACACGGCGAGCCTGCTCGACGCGGTGCACGGTCCGGGTGTCGGCGACAGCGTGATCGCGCCGGCGCCCGAGCGGCCGTACGCCACGGAGGTCGGCGCCGATCCGGGCCGGCTGCGCATCGGCCTGCTCGACGTCCATCCGCGCGGCGACTTCTTGCATCCGGACTGCGTCGCGGCCGTGCGGGCGGCGGCGTCGATGCTGGAGGGGCTCGGCCACATCGTCGAGCCCGCCTGGCCGGCGTGCCTCGCCGATACCTCGTTGGTCGAAAAGTTCATGGCGCTGTGGGCGACGCAGATGGCCATGGCGGCCCGCGGATTCGGCGAGACGCTCGGGCGCGAAATGACGGCCGACGACATCGAGCCGGTGAACTGGGTGCTGGTCCAGCAGGCGGGCCGGTTGACCGCCGTCGACTACGCCGACGCCCAGGCCGCGGGATGGGCCTTCCGCAGGGCGGTGCAGGGGTGGTGGGCCGACGGCTGGGACCTGCTCCTCACCCCGACGCTCGCGGAGCCGCCTCTGCCGCTGACGGAGTTCGAGAACAATCCCGAGCAGCCCACCGCGCCCATGCGCCGTGCCGGCCAATTCGCTGCGTTCACACCGCCATTCAACATGAGCGGTCAGCCGGCGATCAGCCTTCCGCTGCACCGCAACGGCGAGGGTCTACCCATCGGAATCCAGCTCGCCGCCGCCTACGGCCGCGAGGACGTTCTGATTCGCGTTGCGGCCCAACTGGAATCGGCCCACCCCTGGGCATCGGTTCACCCGCCGATCCCGTGACGTTGGAGCAGAGATCAACTTCGCCCGACGGTCGATACATAGTCTGCGTCGACCCGTTCGAGGCACGCGCTTCCCAATGGGTGGAGACGCCCGAATTGATTGATTCCGCTACCGACAGAGCACTTCTGGCCCTGACGGATCGCTACTGGCACCTGGATTCGGCCGACTGGCGAAGCCAGTCCTTGGTGATCATGGATTTGCGGCACTTCCCGGATGGTCGCCCCCAGTACCGGGTCGACATCGACTGCGAGCAACTCACCGCAAGCGTTGATGGCGATGGGCCCTACCCCCTAGGGCAACTCGGCAAGGCGCTGGAGCGCGCCAGCGGGGCGCCCTCGCCGGCGCCGGGCCCCGGCGATCCCATTTGAGGCGGATGCCTCATGTGCCGTAACGGCGTCGGGGTGGACCATTTCACCATGATTGACGGCAAGACCCCGCGCCAGACCGCGCCGGTGACCCCGGAGCAGCGGTGGGACAAGGTGTTGACCGAAGGTCACGCGCCTTTGGTGAGCGCGCGGCGGGTGTTTCGCCACCTGCCGTCGGCCCCACGTTGCAAGCTGTGCAACAACCCCTTTGGTGGCCTGATCGGCCGCGCTTTCGCCGCGGCCGGGTTCCGACCGTCGCGCAAGAACCCCAACCTGTGCAGTCGTTGTTGTGATGTGCTGCCCCCCGGTGGCGCGGAGGTCGATATCGCGGTGTTGTTCGCCGACGTTCGCGACTCCACCGCGCTGGGCCAGCGCGCGGTTGCCGCAGATTTCGCCGCGTTGCTCAACCGGTTCTACGTCGTTGCGACACAGACCCTGCTGCGGCACGACGCGGTGATCGACAAACTCATCGGCGACGAGATCATGGCGTTCTTTGTTCGGGGCATCAGCGGTCCGCAATACCGGCGGCGCGCGGTTCTGGCCGCGACGGAGCTGATCGAGGCGGTCGGGTACGGCAGCGCCGAGGGGCCTTGGCTGAAGCTAGGGGTAGCGGTCAATGCGGGGGTCGCATACGTCGGCAACGTCGGGGGCGCGGTGGTCGATTTCACCGCCCTCGGTGATCCGGTCAACGTGTCGGCCCGGATGCAACAACACGCCGCCGGCGGGGAGTTGCTCGTCGCATCCGGAGTGGCCGACGAGCTGATGGGAATGGCGCCGCGGCGGCGACTCGACCTGCGCGGGCACGACCAGCCGATCGATGCCTTCGTTCTGGATTCGGCCTCGCGCGGTGGCCAAGCTAGTCTTCAACGTCGTGACACCGCCGACGCGGGCCAAGCTGGCCGACGGCCGTGACCTGCTTTTCTTTTCGCTGCCCGGGCACCGACCGGCCCCGGTCGAAGACCGCAGGCCGCTGCCGCCGCGCGACCCCGACCAGTCGCACTTGCGGTTCGACCGCTCGACCGGACAGTGGGTGATCATCGCGGCGCTACGCCAAGACCGCACCTATAAGCCGCCGCCGGACCAGTGCCCGCTGTGTCCGGGCCCGACCGGGCTGACCAGCGAGGTGCCCGCCCCCGATTACGACGTCGTCGTTTTCGAGAACCGCTTCCCGAGCCTGTCCGGCGCCTCAGCCGGTCATCCGGCGCCGGTGCCGCCCGCCGGTGACGGCTTCGTGTCCGCTCCCGCGCATGGGCGCTGCGAGGTGATCTGCTTTTCCAGCGACCACACCGGGTCGTTCGCGCAGCTGCAACCGCCGCATGCCCGGCTCGTCGTGGACGCATGGCGGCACCGCACGGCCGATTTGATCGCAAAGCCCGGCATCGAGCAGGTGTTCTGTTTCGAAAACCGCGGCGAGGAAATCGGGGTCACTCTGACCCATCCGCACGGTCAGATCTACGGCTACCCGTATCTGACGCCGCGCACCGCTGCCATGCTCGGCCAGGCCCGCGAACATCGAATGCGCCACGGCAGCAACCTCTTTGCCGACCTCCTGGCGCGCGAGATCGCCGACGGCAGCCGCGTGATCGCGCGCACCGAGCTGTTCACGGCGTTCGTGCCGTTCGCGGCGCGCTGGCCGGTCGAGGTGCACATCTACCCGAACAGGTTCGTGCACAACCTTGCCGACCTCGACGAAGACGAACTGAACGGGTTCGCCCAGATCTACCTCGACGTGCTGGGACGGTTCGACCGAATGTATTCGGCTCCGCTGCCATACATTTCGGCGCTGCACCAGTTCGCAGACACGCACGACCAGGCCGACGGCTACTTCCACGTCGAGCTGATGTCGATCCGGCGCAGCGCCACCAAGCTGAAGTACCTGGCGGCCTCCGAATCGGCGATGGACGCGTTCATCGGCGACGTCACGCCCGAAGCGGTGGCCCAGCGGCTGCGGGAGCTCGGCCGATGACCGACTCGAGCGTGCGGTACGCCGCCCCCGGGCGGATCAACCTGATCGGGGAACACACCGACTACAACCTCGGGTTCGCGCTGCCGATCGCGCTTCCGCAACGCACCCTGGTGACTTTTCTTCCCGACGGCGGCGACGCGATCACCGTGGGCAGCGATCGCGCGGACGGCTCGGTGCGCATTCCTCTCGACACCGCTCCCGGCGGGGTGACCGGTTGGGCCGGCTACGTGGCCGGGGTGATGTGGGCGCTGCGACAGGCCGGCCACCCGGTGCCCGGCGGCGCGATGTCGATCACCAGCGACGTGGAGATGGGGTCGGGCCTGTCGTCCTCGGCGGCATTGGAATGCGCAACCCTCGGTGCGATCGCGGCGGCCGCCGGTGTGCGCATCGACGCAACGGAGCAGGCGCGGCTGGCTCAGCGCGCCGAAAACGAATACGTCGGCGCCCCAACGGGTTTGCTCGACCAGCTGGCCTCGCTGTTCGGGCGGCCCGCTACGGCACTGCTGATCGACTTTCGCGATGTCACGGTCGAACCGGTGGCCTTCGACCCCGAAGGCCGCGGCGTCACGCTGCTGCTGATCGACTCCCGGGCACGCCACCGTCACGCCGGCGGTGACTACGCGGCCCGGCGCGCCTCGTGCGAGCGTGCGGCCGCCGACCTGGGCGTGTCAACACTGCGTGATCTGCAGGATCGCGGCCCGTCGGTTCTGGCGAGAGTGACCGACCCGACGGACGCCCGTCGTGCCCGTCACGTGCTCACCGAGAACCGCCGGGTAACTGATTTCGTTGGCGCCCTGGGTGATTCGGACTTCGTCGAAGCCGGTCGCATCTTTACCGCCTCGCACGCCTCCATGCGCGACGACTTCGAAATCACCACCGAGCACATCGACCTGATCGCCGATGCCGCGGTGGGCGCGGGCGCCCTGGGTGCCCGGATGACCGGCGGCGGGTTCGGGGGCTGCGTGATCGCCCTGGTCCCTACCGACCGGACGGATTCGGTCGGCGCGGCGGTGCGACGGGCCGTGTCCGACGCGGGGTTTGAGCGGCCGGTGATCACCAGAACCCATGCGGCCGCGGGCGCGGGGCCCGAATAGGTGAACGGACCGCCGGGAGTCGGCTACGTCGAGGTTCGGGCGTATGCCGAACTGAACGACTTCCTGGCGCCCGAGCTCCGCGGCGCCACCGTGCGCCGCCCGTTCCGTTCCCACCAGACCGTCAAGGACGTGCTGGAGGCAATGGGCATTCCGCACACCGAGATTGACCTGATCCTGGTCAACGGTGATCCGGCCGGCTTCGACCACCGGCCCACGGCGGGCGACCGCATCGCCGCGTACCCGATGTTCGAGGCGCTCGACGTCGCGTCGACCGCAAAACTTCGGCCGGTGCCGTTGCGCGATCCGCGATTCGTCGTCGATGTGAACCTCGGCCGGCTCGCGCGGCTGCTGCGCGTCCTCGGCTTCGACGCGTGGTGGTCGAGGGATGCCGACGACGTGGCCCTGGCCCGCATCAGCCTCGACGAGCAGCGAATCCTGCTGACCCGCGATCGCGGCCTGCTGAAGCGCCGGGCCATCACGCATGGCCTCTTCGTCCACTCCCAGGATCCCGAGCAACAGGCCCTCGAGGTGATTCGGCGACTGGACCTCCGCGAACGGCTGGCGCCGCTCACCCGCTGCCTGCACTGCAACGGCGCATTAGTCGCGGTCGACAAGCGCGACGTGATCGACGAGCTCGAGCCGTTGACCGCCCAGTACTACGAGGAATTCAGCCGCTGCGCCGGGTGTGGCCGCATCTACTGGGCCGGCTCGCATTTCGCAAAGTTGCTCGGCCTCGTCGAACGGCTGCGCGCGCAGCTTTGATCGGCGCCTATACGGGAGTCAGCCGGACCGCTCCCAGGTGCATCCGGTCGACGGCCTCGGCGAATTCGTCGAGGGTCGGGATGCGCTGGTCGCGAAATTTCAATCCGATCATCCGCTGCGCACGCTGGACGCCGTAGGCCTGGGCGCAGCGCAGGTAGAGGTCGGAGACGACCGCGCGGTCCCGGATGAGCTCACCGCGCATGGTCGTCGTCTTGCCGTCGTAGACGACCTCGGCGGTGGCGCCGCCGCGGAAGTTCTGCTTCCAGGGCGCGCCGGTCAGCGCGTAGAGGTCGTTGTCAATCATGTGGGCGCTCACCGGAAGTGAGTACGGCTTCCCCGTCTTTCGTCCGGTGAAGCTCAACACCATCAGCTGCTTGCGCGCGGACCCGGCCAGCGGGGTGCGCAGCAGGGAGCGCAGCATCGGGTTGACGATGCGAAGTAGAGCCGACGGTGGGTGCCCGACGTCTATCGCGGGCGACTGTTCTGCCATGCCAACACCGTAGGACCAATCGGGGTCCGGGGGAACACGCGATCGCGCCGCGGAGAAGAACATTCCGCGGCGCGATCCGGTGCTCAGACGGAGATGGTGGTTTGGTCGTCGACGATGTTCATCCCGTCGATCAACGTCGCCTTGTCGGTGGCGAGTGCGTCGGCGTTGAGCTGCAGCACGAAGAGGGCGCCCTGGCCGGGGATCACCACGGTCTTCTGTCCGACGAACCGGGTCTTGCCGTCCTTGACGTAGGTGCCGCTGATCTGCCACGCCTGGAAGCCGCTGAGGGTGGACGCGGATCCGTCGCCGGAGACCTGGGCGCCCGGCAGATTCTGCACCTCGCCCGGGGCGTACTGGATGATCTTCGCCGGGTCGGCGTTACCGTCCAGCTTGGCGACCAGCGCCGAGATCGTCGGCGGATCGGA
Organism: Mycobacterium sp. IS-1264; assembly: GCF_001954195.1. Classification (GTDB taxonomy): domain Bacteria; phylum Actinomycetota; class Actinomycetes; order Mycobacteriales; family Mycobacteriaceae; genus Mycobacterium. Next base: position 50,440 of record NZ_MBES01000054.1, read on the forward strand.
AGGATCCGACGGCTGAGAGAAGGCGATGGTGCCGTAGGAGGCGCTGCTTTCGTTGGCTACCTGCCAACCCGGGGGCATCGGCAGACTGATCGTGGGGGAGCCTGGATCGCCCCGGCGAACGGGGCTCTGCGTGATGTGGTTCTCGTTGAAGTAGTCGGCGATGGACTTGTGGGCCTGGCCGGAAGATGTCGCGCTGGTTGTCGTCGTGGTCGTCGACGTCGACGTGCTCGTCGATGTTGATGTCGACGTGGATGTCGATGTCTTGTTGTTGGATCCGCAACCCACGAGCGCCACAATCAGGGTCACGGTAATGGTTGCTGCGGTCAAGTGTTTCATCAATCAACTCTCCCGAAAATTGGGGCCGGCACCAGCGCCAGCCGCGCGGATTGAGACTAGCCGAAGTCGCTGCAGAAAGTTGCTAGACCATCTCGTTTGCGGTCAGCCACCGCATCACCGGCCACCCGACGAATACGGGCAGCCAGCAGGTGAGCACCCGATACAGCAGAACCGACGGCACACCGACGGCCGCGGGCACGCCGAATGCGGCCAGACCACCGATCAATGCCGCTTCCACGGCGCCGACGCCGCCGGGCGTCGGCGCGGCCGAGGCGAGCGTTCCCCCGACCATCGTCACCACGGTGCAGGTGACGAACGTCGCGCCGCCGCCGAAAGCCTCGACGCTTGCCCACAGCGCCAGGGCGGCACCGAGAGTCGTTCCGGCGCAACCGAGCACGATGAGCCCCAAGCGTTTTGGTTGTCGGGTGACTTCGATGACGTCGCGGGTGACCTCCTTCAGTTTCGGGCGCAGGTCCGTTGCCAGCCAGCGTCGCAGCCTGGGTACCAAGAGAAATGCGCCGACGATGCCCAGCGCCACGCCCGCGATCAGGTACAGCACTGTGGCGTTGGGGACGTAGTGCGCCAGGTCCATCGACGCGCCCGCGACGGTGCTGAACAAGATCAGCAATATAAGGTGCATGATCACCTGCATCGCTTGCTGCAGCGCCACCGCGGTCGTGGCTCGCACCGCGGACAGGCCGCCCCCTTTCTGCAAGTACCGTGTGCTCAGCGCGAGCCCGCCGACACCGGCCGGGGTGGTGGTCGCGGCAAAAGTGTTGGCCACCTGCGCGATTGATAGCTTCCAAAAATTCACCGATTCGTCGGCGCTGGCCCATAAAGCGGCGGCCGCGCCCACATACGTCAGCGCGGATATCACCACGCCCAGGAGTGCCCACCACCAGTTCGCCCTACTCACGTGGGATACAAATGTCGGCACGGTGCTGATGAACGGATATGCGACGTAGACCAGTGCGACGAGCAGCACCAGCTGAATGACCTGCCTGCGGGTGAACCGGGTGATCGTCTCGGTTTTGATCTGATCCGCGCCGGTTTGCCGCTGCACCTCCTCGCGGGCGGCGGAAATGACGGCCCCGGCGTCCGTTACCGACTGTCGAACACGTTTCGGCACAGCGGCTTTGGTGAGCCTGCGGGAGGCGGTCAAGACGGCGTCTTTGCCGAATACGTCGATCGCGGCGGTCACCGCGGATTTCGGGTCATATAGCGCCGACGTGGTCACCAGGAGTTGTGCGACGTCGGACTGCAATTGGGCCTCGGTGGCGCCGTATTCGGCGCTGCCGAATCCCCCGAAGAACACGGTGCCGTCGCGCACCGTGATCTCGTCGCCGCGCAAATTTCCGTGCGAAATCTGCTGTCCCTGCAGGGTTTTCAGCGACTCCCACACTGCGGCGACGGGTGTCGCGGAGGCGCATTCAACCAGGGGAAGCCCTTGCACCGGCCGGTGCGCGTACATGATCCAGCCGCGGTCGAGTTCGGCGACCGCAATCGTCGCCGTGTTGGCAACTCCCACTTGGCCGATGGCGATGGCCATCAATGCGCGGTGCTCGACGATACGACGCATCGAGGTCTGAAAGGGCGCGGTCTCGGAGCCGCGCAGCCTTAGCTTCCACCACAATTGGCGCAATGCGCCACCGCTGCGCTGATGCGGGCCGTACAACTCGACAACGGCGGTGTCGGAGTCCGAATCGGAGTCCTGACATATTGCGTTAAGTACTAGCGGCCCCTGTCCGGCCGGCTGGATCACGCGCAATCGGGTGACCACGCAGCCGCGTTTGGCCAGCGCACGCGCGGCACCGTCCAGCGGCACCTCCAGAGCGGGTGTGCCGACGACCAGAACCACCAGCGCGCCGACGAACCAACCCACCGCCAGTCCCAGCAGGGAGCGGGCCGGGATTATCGCGCTGATGAACAGGTGGATCGGCACGAACGCCAGCAGCAGCGCCCACCACCAACGTCGCCAGCGCGCGGGAAGCCAGGGACCGGATACCGTCAGCACGGCCGCGAGCAGGGCGATCCACCGTGGGTCGTCCAGGATCTGGGCCAACACGGTTTGGGGTCGATCAGTCAGGTCGAAGTGCCATCGGGGCGCCGCGATGCCGTTGCCGCCGATCGAGAGCGGAAGAACGGCCAACAGCCCCGCGGCCGCGTAGGCGCCGAGCAGTTTCCACTGCCGGGCTGCGATCAATCCGATCAGGATCGCGAACGGCAGCACCAGTATCGCGATGCCGTACGCCAGGTAGACCAGATCGGATTGTGTCGGTGTCAGCACGCCGACGATCTCGGAGATCGACTTTTCCAGCGCGACCCACTGCGGGCGGGTGATCAACGAACCGGCGATGACGATCCCGAAGAACACCACGGTGGCGCCGAGCCGCAGGATGTCGTTGGTCCGTCGGGTCAGTGGTTGCAGCAAGTCGCCCGAGACGCTGATGTCACGCCCGTCAACCCGCATGTCCGACAACTTAACCGGATACCTCCGGGTCAGCGGGGGAGAACCTGACGTACAGCTGGCTCACACGCAGCGCGCGTACGGTCGCTATGTAGGCGTGCTAGCAAATTGGAGGACGTGAGCGTGGCGAGAACCGACAACGACACCTGGGACATCACCGAGAGCGTGGGCGCGACGGCGCTGGGCGTGGCGGCGGCCCGCGCGGCCGAAACCGAGAGCGAGAACCCGCTGATCAGCGACCCGTTTGCGCGGGTGTTCCTCGACGCTGCGGGAGACGGTATGTGGAACTGGTTCGCCGCACCGGACCTGCCCGCCGAGATCGCCGAGGCCGAACCCGACCTACAGCCGCGCATGCAGTCAATGGTCGGCTACATGGCCGCGCGGACCTTGTTTTTCGACCAGTTCTTCCTGGATGCCGCCCGCTCGGGCGTGCATCAGGTGGTGATCCTGGCGGCAGGGTTGGACTCGCGGGCGTGGCGGCTGCCCTGGCCCGACGGCGTCACGGTCTACGAGCTCGACCAGCCCCGGGTGCTGGAATTCAAGTCGTCGACGTTGCACGACAGCGGTGCCGAGCCGAAGTGCAACGCGGTGCATGTCCCGGTGGACCTGCGGCACGATTGGCCGGCGGAGTTGCAGCAGGCCGGTTTCGACGCCTCCGCGCCGAGCGCGTGGTCGGCCGAGGGGCTGTTGCCGTTCTTGCCGGCGGCGGCACAGGAGTTGCTCTTCGAGCGCGTTCAGGCGCTCGGTGCCGCCGGCAGCCGGATCGCGGTGGAGGCACCCGGCCCCGACTTCGTCGACCCGGACGCCATCGCAAAGCGGCGCGAGACGATGCAACGGGTGCGCGAGCTGATGGCCAAACTTGAGCCGAAGCGGGAGATCCCCGAGGTTCAGGACCTGTGGTACCTGGAGGAGCGCGAAGACGTCGACGCCTGGTTGCGCCGCCACGGCTGGGACACCACGGTGACGCCGGCCGAGGAACTGATGGCCCGCTACGACCGGACTCCGCCGCAGCACATCGAAGGCGCCGCCCCGCGGACCCTGTTCGTGACGGGCGAGCGGACGGAAGGGAACTGAGCGTGGCCAGAACCGACAACGACACCTGGGAGATCACCGAGAGCGTAGGGACGACGGCGCTGGGGGTGGCATCGGCCCGCGCGGCGGAAACCGAGAGCGACAACCCGATGATCCGCGACCCGTTCGCACGCGTGTTCCTCGATGCGGCGGGTGATGGGCTGTGGAACTGGTATTCGGCATCGCAGCTGCCCTCCAAGCTCCTCGACGCCGAACCCGAGATTCGGCTGCAGATGCAGGCGATGGTCGGCTACATGGCATGCCGCACGGCCTTTTTCGACGAATTCTTCATCGACGCGACGGGCGCGGGCATCCGCCAGGCGGTGATCCTGGCCGCGGGACTGGACTCCCGGGCCTGGCGGCTACCCTGGCCCGACGGCGTCACGGTCTACGAGCTGGACCAGCCAAGGGTGCTGGAGTTCAAATCGGCGACACTGGACGAGCACGGGGCACAGCCGGCCTGCAACCGGATCGCCGTCCCGGTGGACCTGCGTCAGGACTGGCCGACGGCGTTGCGCCAGGCCGGTTTTGACGCGTCGGCGCCCAGTGCCTGGTCGGCCGAGGGGTTGATGCCCTACCTGCCGGCCGCGGCCCAGGACCTGCTCTTCGAGCGCGTTGACGCGCTGGCGGCCAACGGCAGCCGTGTCGCCGTGGAGGCGCTGGGCCCCCGATTTCACGACCCGGAGTTCCGCGCCAAGCGTCGGGCGCGGATGGAGCGGATCCGTGCCGTCATGACCGAAGTAGACCCGCAGCGGGAGGTTCCCAACAACGAGGAGCTGTTCTACTTCGAGGAGCGCGAAGACGTCGGTGACTGGTTCCGGCGCCACGGCTGGGGCGTGACGGTGACGCCGTCCAACGAGCTGATGGCCGGCTATGGGCGCAGCGCCCCCCACGAGGTCGCGGACACCATGCCGGGAAACCTGTTCGTGGCCGCGCAACGGTAGGCAAGCCAGCGGCGCGTCGCCGAACGTGCGGCTGGCCGCACACTCGAGCCCGAACGTGCGGCCAGCCGCACGCTCGCCGGCCCAATGCGGTACGAAACTCACGCGGCGAAAGATTCGCGACACGCCGGTGGTCTGACCACTTTACAAGCGTCACACCAGCCACACTGGCCGCATGCCGTTACCGCCGGTACGCCGATCCGTGCCGGAAAAGGTATTCGAGGAGATCGCCGCCGATGTGCTCAGCGGCGAGATGCGGCCCGGTCAGGCCTTGCCCAGCGAGCGCCGGTTGGCGGAGGTTTTCGGGGCATCGCGCCCCGCCGTCCGCGAGGGACTGAAGCGGCTCTCGGCGGCCAGCCTGGTCGAGGTGCGCCACGGCGGCGTCACCACCGTGCGCGATTTCCGGCGGCACGCCGGCCTTGACCTACTGCCCCGGTTGCTGTTTCGCGACGGCGAGGTCGACCCCGCCGTTTTCCGCAGCATCCTCGAGACCCGCCTGCGCATCGGTCCGAAGGTCGCGGAGCTGGCAGCCGAACGGCACGAACCGGAACTGGCCGAATTGCTCGAGGATTCGTTGCACCTCCTCGAGGCCGACAGGGACCCGGTCCAGTGGCAGCGCGACACGCTCGCGTTCTGGGATCACGTGGTCGACGGCACCGGCTCGATCGTATTTCGGTTGATGTACAACGCATTTCGCGCCGCGTACGAGCCTGCGCTCGCCGCGCTGGGCCGCGCGATGGCCGCCGACGCCAAACGCCCGGACGCCTACCGAACATTGGCCGCCGCGATATGCGCAGGCGATACCGCCGGGGCGAAGCAAGCCGCCCACGACGCACTCGAACTCGCCAACACCACGATGATCGCCGCCCTCGACCGCCAAGGGATCCGGCGATGAGCACCGCCACCGTGATCACCACGTATCTCCGTGGCCAGCTCCAGCCCGGGGTCGATGCGGTCGGCGGGTTCTACCGGACCTGCGTGCTCACCGGTAAGGCGCTGTTTCGGCGCCCTTTCCAGTGGCGGGAGACCATCGAGCAGGGCTGGTTCATCACGAGTGTCTCGTTACTGCCGACCCTCGCCGTCTCGATTCCGCTGACCGTCCTGATCATCTTCACGCTCAACATCTTGTTGGCCGAGTTCGGCGCCGCCGACATCTCGGGCGCGGGCGCGGCGCTCGGCGCGGTCACGCAGCTGGGCCCGCTGACCACCGTGCTGGTGATCGCCGGGGCCGGCGCCACCGCCATCTGCGCCGACCTCGGTGCCCGCACCATCCGCGAGGAAATCGACGCGATGGAGGTCCTCGGCATCGACCCCATCCAACGGCTGGTGGTGCCGCGGGTGGTCGCCGCGACGATCGTTGCCACACTGCTGAACGGCGCGGTGATCACCATCGGCCTGGTCGGTGGTTTCGTCTTCGGTGTTTTCATCCAACACATTTCGGCCGGCGCCTACGTCGGCACCCTCACCCTTGTCACCGGCTTACCCGAGGTGGTCATCTCGGTGGTCAAGTCCGCCACGTTCGGAGCGATCGCCGGCCTGGTCGGGTGTTATCGCGGCCTCACCACCAAGGGCGGTCCCAAAGGCGTCGGCACCGCCGTCAACGAAACGCTGGTGTTGTGCGTGATCGCGCTGTTCGCGGTCAACGTGGTGCTGACCACCATCGGCGTGCGGTTCGGAACGGGGCGCTGACGTGTCGACGCGAGTCATACTGCGCGCGCGCTACCCGCGGACGGCCGCCAACCTCAACCGCTATGGCGGCGGCGCGGCCCGAAGGCTGGAACGGATCGGGACTTTCGCGAGGTTCACCCGGATCAGCGTCATGCAGATCGCCTGGGCGCTACACCGCTACCGCCGCGAGACGCTGCGCCTGATCGCCGAGATCGGCATGGGCACCGGCGCGATGGCCGTGATCGGCGGCACGGTCGCGATCATCGGCTTCGTGACGCTGTCCGGCAGCTCGCTGATCGCCATCCAGGGCTTCGCGTCGCTGGGCAACATCGGCGTCGAGGCATTCACCGGATTCTTTGCGGCACTGGCCAATACACGGGTGGCCGCTCCCATCGTCTCGGGTGTCGCGCTGGCCGCCACGGTCGGCGCCGGCGCCACCGCCCAGCTGGGCGCCATGCGGATCAGCGAGGAGATCGACGCGCTGGAAGTCATGGGCATCAAGTCGATTTCGTTTCTGGTGTCCACCCGGATCCTGGGCGGGCTGGTGGTGATCGTGCCGCTGTACGCGCTGGCCCTCGACATGGCTTTCACGTCGGGACAGGTCGTCACGACGATCCTCTACGGACAGTCGAACGGCACGTATGAGCATTACTTTCGTACGTTCCTGCGCCCCGAGGACGTCGGCTGGTCGGTCGTGCAGGTCGTCATCATCGCGGTGGTCGTGATGATCACCCATTGCTACTACGGCTACACCGCCAGTGGTGGACCGGTCGGCGTCGGCCAGGCCGTCGGGCGATCGATGCGGTTTTCTCTGGTCTCGGTGGTGGTGGTGGTCCTGCTGGCCGAGTTGGCGCTCTACGGCGTCGACCCGAACTTCAATCTCACGGTGTAACACCCATGACGACGCAGCTGACGCGCAAGAGTCGACGGGTCCTCCTGTACGTGGAGGGTGTCGTCTTGTTGGCAGTCGCCGCGTTGGTTCTGGTGTTGGTGTACATGCAGTTTCGGGGGGATTTCACCCCGAAGACCGAGCTGACCATGGTGGCTTCGCGGGCGGGGCTGGTGATGGAACCCGGAGCGAAAGTCACCTTCAACGGGGTCGCGATCGGCCGGGTGGCCAGCATCACGGAGATCGAGCGTGACCGCGGCCCCGCGGCAAAGCTGGCGTTGGAGGTCAACCCCGAGTTCGTGAAGCTGATTCCGGCCAACGTGGTGGCGACCATCGAGGCCGCCACCCTGTTTGGCAACAAGTATGTGGCACTGTCTTCACCGGAAAACCCATTACCCCAACGGATCTCGCCGCGCGACGTCATCGACGTGCGGTCGGTGACCACCGAGTTCAACACGTTGTTCGAGTCGATCACCTCGATCGCCGAAAAGGTGGATCCGGTCGAACTCAACGCGACGCTCTCGGCGCTGGCGCAGGCGCTGGACGGGCTGGGCGGGGGCTTCGGAGACTCGCTGGTCAACGGCAATCAGGTTCTGCAGCACTTGAACCCGCGCGTCGAGCGGCTCGGATACGACGTGCGGCGGTTGGCGGATCTCGGCGAGATCTACACGCGCGCTTCGCCGGATCTGTGGGGCTTTCTGCAGAACGCGCTGACCACCGCCCGCACACTGACCAGGCAGCAGGGGGAACTGGACGCCGCGTTGTTGGCGGCGGCGGCCGCGGGCAAGACCGGTGAGGACATCTTCGCCAGGGGCGGGCCGTATCTGGTGCGCGGCGCAGCCGATCTGGTCCCCACCGCCGAGCTGCTCGACACCTACAGTCCCGAGCTGTTCTGCACGACGCGCAACTTTCACGACGCCGCGCCACTGATCCTGAACGCGGCCGGCGGCAACGGCTATTCGCTGGCGGCATACGGAACGCTGCTGCCGGCACCCAATCCCTATGTCTATCCGGACAATCTGCCCCGCGTGAACGCCCACGGCGGGCCCGGGGGGCGGCCGGGCTGCTGGCAGACGATCACCCGGGATCTGTGGCCGGCGCCCTATCTGGTGATGGACACCGGCGCCAGCCTCGCGCCGTACAACCACCTCGAGCTGGGCCAGCCACTGTTCGGTGAATACGTCTGGGGACGCCAATACGGGGAGAACACGATCAACCCATGAAAACCACTGGCACGGCACTCAAACTCGGCATCGTGTGGTTGGTTCTGCTCGTGTTCACCGTGGTGATCATCATCGTGTTCGGCCAAGTGCGTTTCGATCGCACCACCGGCTATTCCGCGGTGTTCTCCAACGCGAGCGGGCTGCGGGCCGGGCAGTTCGTCCGGGCGGCGGGCGTGGAGGTCGGCAAGGTCTCCAAGGTGACGTTGATCGACGGGGACAGGCGGGTTTTGGTGGCCTTCACGGTGGATGACTCGCTGTCGCTGGACAAGGCGACGACCGCGTCGATCCGCTACCTCAACCTGATCGGCGACCGCTACCTGGAGCTCAAGCGCGGCGACCTCGGCCAGCCGCTGTCCCCGGGCGGCACCATCCCGCTCGAGCACACGCAGCCGGCCTTGGATCTGGACGCCTTGATCGGCGGGTTTCGTCCGCTCTTCAAGGCGTTGGACCCGGACAAGGTCAACAGGCTCGCCCAGTCGATCATCACCGTGTTCCAGGGACAGGGCGCCACCATCAACGACATCCTCGACCAAACCGCCTCGCTCACCGCAACGTTGGCCGACAAGGATCAGGCGATCGGGGAGATAGTCACCAACTTGAACACGGTGCTGGCGACGGCGGTCAAGCATGAAAAGGAGTTCGACACAACGGTCGACAAGTTAGAGGTGTTGATCACCGGGCTGAAGAACAGGGCCGATCCGTTGGCGGCGGCGGTAGCCCACATCAGTGGCGCCGCGGGAACCCTGGCCGACCTGCTGGGGGAGGACCGGTCCCTGCTGCACAGCACATTCGGACGCCTGGAGGGAATCCAGCAGTCGCTGATACACGATCTGCCGACCCTCGACGACGTGTTACGCAAGCTGCCGGGTGCGTACCGGATCATCGGCCGCGCCGGCGGCACCTATGGCGACTTCTTCAACTTCTACCTGTGCGACATCTCGTTGAAAGTCAACGGATTGCAGCCCGGCGGTCCGGTACGCACCATCAAGCTCTTTGGGCAGCCCACCGGGAGGTGCACGCCGCAATGAGGACGCTGACGGAATCCAACCGCGGCCGCGTGGGGCTGATGGGTGTCGTGGTCACGCTGCTCATCATCGGTGTGGGACAAACCTTCACCAGTGTGCCGATGTTGTTCGCCACGCCCACCTACTACGCGGAATTCACCGACACCGGCGGGATCAATACGGGCGACAAGGTGGAAATCTCCGGGGTGGACGTCGGTCTGGTGCGCTCGCTGGCGATCCGCGGCAACAGGGTGGCGGTCGGGTTCACGCTGGATGGTAGGACGGTCGGGACGCAAAGCCGGGTAGCGATTCGCACCGAGACCATTCTCGGCCGCAAGAATATGCAGATCGAACCGCGTGGTTCAGAGCCGTTGCGGCCCAACGGTTTCCTTCCGTTGGCGCAAACCACCACGCCATACCAGGTCTACGACGCCTTCGTCGATGCCACGAAGGCGGCGAAGGGCTGGGACATCGAGGCCACCAAACGTTCGCTCAAGGTGTTGTCGGAGACCTTCGATCAGACCGCTCCGCATCTCAGTGCCGCCCTCGACGGGGTCAGGGCATTCTCGGACACCATCGGCAAGCGAGGCGAGCAGCTCAAGCAACTGCTGGCCAACACCAACAAGATCGCCCGGGTGCTGGGCGACCGCAGTGGCCAGTTCAACGGGTTGCTGGTCAATGCCGACACGCTGCTGGCCTCGTTCAAGCAACGCAGCCAGGCGCTGAGCATTCTGCTGAGCAATGTGTCGGACGTGTCAGCCCACGTGTCCGGTCTTTTTAAGGAAAACCCCAACCTCAATCATGTGCTGGCGCAGTTGGGTACGGTCAGTGACGAACTGGTCAAGCGCAAGAACGACCTGGCCGATGTGCTGGTACTGCTGAGCAGATACACCGCATCCCTGACCGAGGCCGTCGCTTCCGGGCCGTACTTCAAGGCGATGGTCGCGAATCTGCTTCCCTACCAAGTCCTTCAGCCGTGGGTTGACGCGGCGTTCAAAAAGCGGGGCATCGACCCCGAGAACTTCTGGCGCAGTGCCGGGCTGCCCGAATTCCGGTGGCCCGATCCCAACGGCACCCGGTTCCCCAACGGCGCGCCTCCGCCGGCGCCGACGGTGCTGGAAGGCACACCGCAGCATCCGGGGCCGGCCGTCCCGCCCGGATCGCCGTGCTCCTACACGCCGGGGCCGGGCGCCTCGCCGCGGCCCGACAATCCGCTGCCCTGCGCGGGCGCCGCCATCGGCCCGTTCGGTGGACCCGCATTCCCGGCGCCGCTCGACGTCCAGACGTCTGCGCCCAAACCCGATGGGCCGCAACCAGAACCGGGCATCCCGATCGCAGGCCGCCCGGGTGAGACGCCGCCGGATGTTCCGGGCGCACCGGCGCCGCTGCCGCCGCACGCGCCCCCCGGCGCGCGCACCGAACCGCTGGGGCCGGCCGGCCCGACACCGCCACCGTCGACGTTGGCGCCGGGCCTGCCGCCGCGCCCGGCCCCACCACCGGGACCGGGACCGCAGCTGCCGGCGCCGTTCATCACGCCCGGCGGGACGGGAGGTAGCAGCCAATGAGCACCATCTTCGACATTCGCAGCCTTCGACTGCCCAAAGTGTCGCGCAAGGCACTGCTCGCCGCGGCGTTGGTAACGGTGTTGGGCCTCGTCGCGCTCGTCGTCGGGGTGCAGCTCTACCGGAAGCTGACCAACACGAGCGTTGTCGCGTATTTCTCCGAGACCCTCGCGCTCTACCCCGGCGACAAGGTCCAGATCATGGGCGTGCGGGTGGGTTCGATCGACAAGATCGAGCCGGCCGGCGACAAGATGCGAGTCACCTTCCACTACAGCAACAAATACAAGGTGCCCCTCAACGCCACCGCATCGATACTCAACCCCAGCCTGGTGGCCTCGCGCACCATCCAGTTGTCACCGGCCTACACCGACGGACCGGTCATGAAGGACGGCGCGGTGATCCCCGTCGAGCGCACCCAGGTGCCCGTCGAGTGGGACCAGCTGCGCGACTCCCTCAACGGGATCCTGCGACAGCTCGGCCCAACACCGCAGCAGCCGGAGGGCCCGTTCGGCGAGCTCATCGAATCGGCCGCCGACAATCTGGCCGGTAAGGGCAAACAGGTCCACGACACCCTGAACAGCCTGTCCGAGGCGTTGACCGCGCTGAACGAGGGGCGAGGCGACTTCGTCTCGATCACCCGAAGCCTGGCGCAATTCATCGGCGCGCTGTACCAAAACGACCGACAGTTCGTCGCCCTCAACGACAACCTGGCTCAGTTCACCGATTGGTTCACCAAATCCGATCACGATGTGGCCGACACGGTCGCGCGGGTCGACGAGGTGCTCGCCATCACACGAAAGTTCGTGAACGACAACAGGTCCGCGCTCAGCCACGACGTCAACAACCTCGCCGACGCGACCACCGCGCTCCTGCAGCCCGAGCCGCGGGACGGTCTGGAAACGGCGTTGCACGTGCTGCCCACGTTCGCGGGCAACATCAACAACATCTACTATCCGGCGCACAGCTCGCTGGTGGGGTCGTTCGTATTTCCCAACTTCGCGAACCCGATTCATTTCATCTGCAGCTCCATTCAGGCCGGCAGCCGGCTCGGCTATCAGGACTCGGCCGAGCTGTGCGCACAGTATCTGGCGCCGGTGCTGGACTCCATCAAGTTCAACTACCTACCGTTCAGCGCGAACTTTTTCAGCTCGGCGGACACCTTGCCCAAGGAGGTGGCGTACTCCGAGGACCGGCTGCGCCCACCGCCGGGGTACAAGGACACCACCGTCCCCGGGATCTTCTCGCCGGACACACCCTTTTCGCACGGCAACCATGAACCGGGCTGGGTGGTCGCGCCCGGGATGCAGGGGACGCAGGTTCAGCCGTTCACGGCCAACGTGCTGACCCCGGACTCGCTGGCCGAGCTGATGGGTGGTCCGGACGCCCCGCCGCCGCCGCCGGCGAGCAACCTGCCGGGGCCGCCGAACGCCTATGACGAGTCCAATCCGCCTGCGCCGCCGTGGTTTTCGCAGCCCGCACAGCCGGGGCCGGGCCGGTGAAGCGCGTGATCGTCGGCGCCGCGCGCCGCGGCCTGGTGTTGCTGATGGCCTTGGTGTTGAGTTCGTGCACCTGGCGTGGCATCGCCAACGTGCCGCTGCCGGTCGGCCGTGGCACCGGCGCGGGCCACATGAGGATCTACGTCCAGGTGCCCGACACGCTGGCACTGAACACCAATAGCCGGGTGCGGGTCGCCGACGTCTGGGTCGGCACGGTGCGTGACATCAGGCTGAAGAACTGGATCGCGACGCTGACGCTGGATATCGATCCCAGCGTGCAGCTTCCGGCAAACGCGACCGCGAAGATCGGCCAGACCAGCCTGCTGGGCACTCAGCACGTGGAGCTGGCCGCGCCGAAAAACCCGTCGCCGCAACCGTTGAAGGCTGGCGACACCATCGGCCTGGCGAACTCTTCGGCATACCCCACCGTCGAACGGACGTTGGCCAGCATCGCGGTCATCCTCACGGGAGGCGGCATCACACACCTCGAGGTGATCCAAAACGAGATCCTCAATGCCCTTGACGGCCATGTCGATCAGGTTCGCGAATTCCTCGGGCGGTTGGACACATTCACCGCCGAACTGAATCGGCGAACCGGTGATCTGACCCGCGCAATCGATTCGACCAACGAACTCCTGGCCGCCATCGCGGACCACAACGACACGCTGGATCGGGTGCTCACCGACATCCCACCGCTGATCCGCCACTTCGCCGACACCCGCGAATTGTTCGCCGACGCCGTCGAATCCCTGGGGCGGTTCAGCGACGCCGCCAACCGGGCGCTATCGGATTCGCGGCGCAACCTGCGCCAGAACCTGGATTCCTTGCAGCGGCCGCTCATTCAGCTCGAGCGGGCCTCGCCGCTAACGGTCGATGCGTTGCGGTTGGGCCTCACCGCGCCGTTCAACATCGACGGTGTCCCCAAGCTGATCCGCGGCGACTACATCAACATTTCGGCCGGCATCGACCTGACCTTGTCCGCCCTGGACAACGCATTGCTGAGCGGAACGGGACTGTCCGGCATGTTCCGAGCGCTCGAGCAGGCGTGGGGCCGCGATCCGGCGACGATGATCCCGGACGTCCGCTATACGCCGAACCCGAACGACGCCCCGGGCGGACCTCTGGTGGAACGGGGCGAGTGAAAGATGCTGACTCGCCTCATCAAAACCCAACTGGTGCTGTTGGTGGTGATGGCGGTCGCTGCGATCGTGGTGTTGGGCTGGTACTTCCTGCGGATACCCAGTCTCGTCGGCATCGGGCGATACACGCTCTATGCCGAATTGCCGCAGTCCGGTGGGCTTTATCGAACCGCGAACGTCACCTATCGGGGCATCACCATAGGGACGGTCACCGCCGTCGACCCGACCGCGCGCGGTGCGCGGGCAACGATGAGCATCGACAACGGCTACCAGATCCCGACCGACACGTGGGCCAATGTGCACTCCGTGTCCGCGGTCGGTGAGCAGTACCTCGACCTGGTGTCCACCCGCACCGGCGGTCCGTACCTCGAGAACAACCAGACGATCACCAGAAGCACGGTCCCCAGCCAGATCGGCCCGGCGCTCGATGCCGCCAACCGTGGGTTGGCCGTGCTGCCCAAGGACAAGGTGGCGTCACTGCTCTACGAGGCATCGCAGGCCCTGGGTGGGCTGGGGCCGTCGCTTCGGCGCCTGGTCGACGCCGCCGAGGGCATCAGCCACGACTTCAACGGCAGCATCGGCGATGTCGACGACATCGTCGACCATTCGGCGCCCATCATCGACAGCCAGGTCAATTCGGGTGACGACATCGCGCGCTGGGCCGCCAACCTCAACACGCTGACCGCGCAAACCGCGCAGCAGGATCAAGCGATTCGTCGCATCCTGTCCAACGCCGCACCGACCGCCGAGCAGGTCAACGCCACGTTCGGCGATGTGCGGGAATCGCTACCGCAGACGCTGGCCAATCTCGAGGTCGTGATCGACATGCTCAAGCGCTATCACAACGGCGTCGAGCAGGCGTTGGTGTTCTTGCCACAGTCCGCAGCCGCCGCCCAGTCGGTTACCTCGGAATTTCCCGGTCAGGCGGCACTCGGCGTCGGCGCCCTGTCCCTCAACCAGCCACCGCCGTGCCTGACCGGCTTCCTGCCGGCATCGGAATGGCGGGCGCCGGCCGATACCAGCACCGCGCCGCTACCCAGTGGGACCTACTGCAAGATTCCGATGGACGCGCAGAACGTCGTCCGTGGGGCACGCAACTACCCGTGCGCCGACGTGCCGGGCAAGCGGGCCGCGTCCCCGCGGGAGTGCCGCAGCAGCGAGCCGTATGTGCCGCTGGGTACCAATCCGTGGTACGGAGACCCGAATCAGATCCTGACGTGCCCCGCCCCGGCCGCGCGGTGTGACCAGCCGGTGAAACCCGGTCTGGTGATCCCCGCACCGTCGGTCAACAACGGTCTCAACCCGCTGCCCGCCGATCGGCTGCCGGGCACGCCGCCCCCGGTCAGCGACCCGCTGCAGCGACCCGGATCGGGCACCGTCCGCTGCAACGGGCAGCAGCCCAATCCGTGCGTCTACACCCCGGATTCGCTTTCCGCTGCAATCTATGACGTGCAGAGCGGCAAAGTCGTGGGGCCTGACGGCGTGGTCTATTCCGTTGAGAACTCGACCAACATCGGCGACGAGGGGTGGAAGAAGATGCTGACGCCGGCCCGCTGAAGCGGCGTTTCGTCAGCGCGCCTCGGCATCCGGATCCGCTGTGCCGCCGGTTTTTTCGTGGCAGGCGTGGTGACGCCAACTCCGGTACCCGCGTCGCGCGGCGAACGCACCGACGACGGCCGACACGCACCACACCGCTATCGCCGCGTAGGCCAAAGCGGGCGACCGAGTGCCGATCGATGCGCCCAGCGCGGTATAGGCGAAAGCGCGCGGCAACGAACCGATGAAAGAACCGACGGCCATCTGCCACAACGGAACTCCGAATGCCCCGAACGCGTAGGAGGCGAGCGCATCCGATATGCCCGGGACAAAGCGCTGACCCACCACCGCCCACAGCCCGCCGTGTTCGATCAGCGCGTCGATGCGGTCCGCGCGTGCCGCGCCCAGCAGTGCCCGAGCGCTGTTGCGGCCGGCCCGACGGCCCAGGCGGCTGGCGACGATCGCGGTGCCCACCGCCGCGCCCAGCGTGACGAAGACGCCCACAATGGGGCCGAACAACAGCCCGCTGCCCGCCGCCAGAATCGAGCCCGGCACGAACATCGCGCCCAGCACGGCCGACGCCACGACGTAGGTGAGCGGGGCCGCCGGGCCCGTCGCCGACACCACGCGGCGCAGGTCCTCGATGTCGACAATTCGCTTGACGGCCAAGAGATAGAACATCGCGGCCAAGAACGCGGCGAACACGGCGAGCCGCACGATGTGGCTGCGTCGGGACGTGGGTTGGGTCGCCGGTGCGGGACCGTCGTCGTCGGGCATCGGGCGTCATTCTTCCGCAATCGTCTTACTATGCGACATGGGAGGCCCTCACCATGACCGAACGCCCCGAGTCGCCGCGGCGCAAGCGGATCGTGGTCTGCCTTGACGGCACCGCCAACCAAATCGGGGCCGGCAACCTAACCAATGTCGCCAAGCTCTTCGAGTTGCTGGCAAAGGACGATCCAACCAGTCAACTGACCTACTACGACCCCGGCGTGGGCACACTGGCCCCCGCCGCCGCGCACTCGGGGCTGCGTCGCACCGCGTCGCTGCTATTCGAGCAGGCATTCGGTGCGGGCCTGAAAGACAATGTGGCACAGGCATACCGGTATCTGATGGAACACTGGCGGCCCGGCGATGCGATCTACATATTCGGGTTCAGCCGCGGCGCGTATACCGCCCGCGCGCTGGCCGGGATGCTGCTGCGGCCGGGGCTGATGCGGCCCGGTTCGGAGAATCTGCTGCCGTACGCGATCGAAAAGTACGCTATCAACCGGGATTTCACCAAGAACGAGTACGACCTCTGGGGCGAGTTTGCCCGCGCATTCTGCTGGCGCACCGAGGGCGAGCCACTGTTTTCGACTGTGCGCCAGAACAACCCGAATCAGGTGTGGCACTACGCGGTGCCGGTGGCATACCTGGGACTATGGGACACGGTCAAGGCGGCGGGCTTCCTGCGGTTCGGCGCCCTGCGCTGGCCGTATACGCGCACGCTGCCCAACGTGGCGCGCATCCGCCACGCCGTCTCGATTGACGAACGCCGCCGTCCTTACCGCGAATACCTCGTCGAACGGCACCCGCTGGGCCTTGAGGAGCGGTGGTTCGCCGGCGTGCACGCCGACGTGGGGGGCACGTTCATGCCCGACCACCGGCTCGCCACGATCGCGCTGAAGTGGATCGTCGACGGCGTGGCCCACGAGCTGGCGATCGACGCGGACGACTACCGCCAGCGGTGCGCTGTGACCGAGGACTTCGCGACCGCGACGATCCACGACAACGGCAAACTGTGGTACCTGGTGGGGCGGCGGCGTCGGCCGATCCCTCCCGACGCTCTGCTGCACCCCAGCGTGCTGGTGCGACGCCGTGCAGACCCGGGATACTTGCCGAAGCTGAGCGCCGCGCAGGTACAGGCCAGCGCGGCCCAGCCGGATTGGACGACTCCAGCGTTGTAGAGGAGCAACTGTCATGGCACTTGATTCGCTACCCGAACTCGACCAGTACAAAGCCGCGCCGTTCCCACCCGGCTATCCCGACCACACCCGCACCTTCTACAGCCCCGTCGACCGAGTGCACGAGGCGCTCAAGGCGTTGCTGACTTCCGCCAACAAGAGCCTCGTCGTGGCGATGTACGGCTACGACGACCCGGAGCTCAATTCGGTCCTCAAGTCCAAGCTGCAGGACGAAAAGATCTATGTGCAGCTGAGTCTCGACTCCACCCAAGCCAAAGGGGTCGCCGAGCGCGGTCTACTGGCAGAGTGGCTGAATGACAAGACCGGCAATAGCATTGCGATCGGCCACAGCGAGAAGTCGGCGATCATGCATTTGAAGATGGTGATCATCGACGGGGTCGACGTCGTCACGGGCTCCACGAATTGGTCCCAGGGCGGAGAGACCAGGCAGGACAACCAGCTCACCGTCATCCGCGACCCACTGGTCTGCGCGGAGGCCCGCTCGCGGATCGACATCATCCACGACGACATGCTCAAGCAGATGGCCGCCAAGGCACAATCCGGAACCACGCACTAGAGGGGACGAGATGGAAACGTGGGACGCGATCCGCGCCCGGCGCAACGTACGGCAATACACGGCGGAACCGGTGCCGGAGGCCGACCTGAACCGGATCGCCGAGGCCGGATGGCGGGCGCCGTCGGCGAAAAACCGTCAGCCGTGGGACTTCGTGATCGTCACCGACCCGACTCAACTCAAGGAGCTATCCACGGTCTGGATGGGTGCCGGTCACATCGCCGCGGCCGCGGCCGCGATCGTCATCGTGGTGCCGGTGCCGCCGGACGAGCGCCGGCTGGTGACGGACAACTACGACGTCGGCCAGGCAACGATGGCGATGATGATCGCGGCCACCGACCTGGGGATCGGCACCGGCCATTCATCGGTGGGGGATCAGGAGAAGGCGCGCGCCATCCTGGGCGTCCCCGACGACCGCGTGGTGGCCTTCATGCTCGGCATCGGCTATCCCGCCGACCGGCCCCTGGCCCCGATCCGCAAACCGAATCGGCGCCCGTTCGACGAGGTCGTCCACCGTGGCCGCTGGTGAATCGGTGACCACCGGAACCCGGAAGGGCGAATACGGATACGACGGCTCTTTCCACACCCTGTCCGCCGGAACGCAATTGGCCGGCGTCGCAGCCACTTCCGCTGGCCTGCTCGCGGGGGCCGGCTTCGCGCTGGCCCGCGGTAACCGATTGGCGGCGTCGCTCGCGGCAGCGTCGGCGGTCGAGATTCTCGCGACGGCCGCCTCCTACATCTACGCAACGAGATGGGGCAAGTTTCGCGCCTGGGACGACATTTTGGACAACCTACGACTGCGCGGCGACGAAACGTTGCTCGACCTCGGGTGTGGGCGGGGCGCCGTGCTGCTGGCCGCGGCCAAGCGGTTGCCGCAGGGCCGCGCGGTGGGCGTCGACCTGTGGCGGGCCGATCAGACCGAAAACTCCCAGGAGGCAACGTTATCCAACGCGGCCCTGGAAAGCGTCGCCGAGCGCGTCGAGGTGTACACCGCCGACATGACGGCCCTGCCGTTGGGCGACGAGAGCGTGGACGTGATCGTGAGCAGCCTGGCCATCCACAACATTCCGAAACGCGCCGGCCGGCGGAAGGCCTTGGACGAAGCGGTTCGGGTGTTGCGGCCGGGTGGCCGCCTGGCCATCGCCGACCTATGGGAGACCCGTCAGCACGCCGCGCGGCTGCGCGAGCTGGGCTGGCTCGACGTGCGGCGCCGCAACCTGGGATGGCGCATGTGGTACGGCGGGCCGTGGTTCGCCACCCGCTTGGTCACCGCGACGAAACCCGGCTAGGTCAGGCGTGCATGCTGGGACGCATGACGAGAAACGAAGTCACCGAGCAGATCGTCGTTGCCCGCCTCGCGCGCGGCCTGACGTGGCAGGAGCTGGCGGATGCTATCGGCCGGCCGGTCGTGTGGACCACCTCAGCACTGCTCGGTCAGCACCCCATCCCCGTCGAACTCGGCAAGGTCTTGGTCGAGATGCTGGGTCTTGACGAGTCGGCGGTAGCCGTGCTGGCCGCCCCGCCCATGCGTGGCGGACTGCCTACGACGGTGCCGACCGACCCCACCATCTATCGTTTCTACGAAGCGCTTCAGGTGTACGGAGGCGCCATCAAAGAATTGATTCACGAGCGGTTCGGCGACGGCATCATGAGCGCGATCAACTTCAGCGTCGACCTGCAAAAGAAGCCGCACCCGTCGGGCGACCGCGTGGTGGTGACATTCGACGGGAAATTCCTTCCCTACGACTGGGTTTCGGCGGAGAACTAGATGGCGGTCAAGGCGGCACAGCCGAAATCGGTGGATCTGGTGCTTTCCGGTGGCGGCGTGAAGTTCATCGGTCTGGTGGGCGCCATCGTCGCGCTGATGGATGCCGGCTACTCGATCAAGCGGATCTCGGGTGTGTCGGCCGGCTCGGTGGTTGCCGCGATCTTGGCGGCCGGGTCTAAAGGCGGCCAGCTGAGCAGCGCGGACATGAAGGAACTCGCCTTCTCGGTACCGCTGAACCAGTGGCGTGATGCGGGGCCCGTCCCCTTCCTCGGTGCCGCGTGGGGACTGGTGCGGGACACGAGCATGTACCGCGGCGATGTTGCCTACGACTGGATTCGGAGCGAGCTGAAGAACCTTGGCGTCACCTCCTTCGGCGATCTGGTCCTCGACGAGGACCACCCGATCGAGGGATGGCAATACAAGCTGGTGGTCACTGTCGCCGACCTGACCGCGGCGCAATTGGTGCGGCTGCCCTGGGATTACCGGCGCCTTTACGGCCTGGACCCCGACGAGCAGCCGGTCGCCGAGGCGGTGCGCGCTTCGATGGCGATCCCGTTCTTCTACCGCCCGGTCAAGCTGACGAGCGCGAGCGGCGAGACGTCGACCCTCGTCGACGGTGGTGTGCTCTCGAACTTCCCGATCGACACCTTCGACCGGCCCGACGGCAAACCGCCACGCTGGCCCACGTTCGGGATCACGGTGCTGCCGAGGCTCAACGAGGGCATCCTCGCGGTGATGCCCGCGCTGAAACCCCTGCGCTTCTTCGAACAGACCGCGTTGTTGGAAAGCCTGCTCACCACGATGCTGGCCGGCCACGACCAGACCCACCTCAACCGGCCGTGGGTCGCCGCCCGCGCGATCCCGGTCGAGTCGACCAATGTGGGGGTGCTCGACTTCGATGTCGCGCCCGGGCGCCTCGAAGAGCTCTACGACAGGGGTTACGAGGCGGCGCAAGAGTTTCTGGCGACGTGGGACTGGACCGCGTATCTCAAGCGCTTCCGCTGGGCCGGTTGACGGTCACCCTTTCGGGCCGAAACGCCTGCTCACGGGGTGAAGTGACGGCATCGCGCAAACGTGTCAGACTTCCGAATGGAGGAGGCGACATGAGGGGAGGCGGTTGCCCGGGCAACCGCATCGCCTTCTCCGCAAAACTGAATCATGTTGCATCGCGCCAACTTTCAGCTGGTCAACGCCTGCGGGGAGAGCTACACGCCGAACTACACGCCGAATTCGGCTTCTATCCCGTCGATCCCGGCGCGGATGGCCGCCAGCGCGTCGGCGCGGGCGCGCAACTTGGTCGCGGCGTGGGCGTGCTGGTGCAGGCCGGCGAATTCCTGCGCGGCTTCTTCGGCGCGGCTGAGCACCATCTCGGGCAGGACGATCTCGTCGACAAAGCCCGCCGCGAGGGCGGTCTCGCCGAAGAACGTCTTGGCCAGGCCGGTGGCTTGCTGGTACGCCGACCGCGTCAGCCGCAGCTTCATGATCTCCAGGGCGGCATACGGGATGATCATCCCGATCGCGACCTCGTTGGCCTGAATGTTGTACGCGTGCGCGGCCACTCGGTGGTCGCCGGACGACAACAGGAACGCGCCCATCGCGATGGCGTGACCGGTGCAGGCCATTACCACCGGCTTCGGGTAGGACAACAGTCGATGCGCCAGCTCGAAGCCGCCCCTGAGCATGTCGATCGCCGGCTGGACCTCACCGGAGGTAAGAATCTTCAGGTCGAATCCGCCGCTGAACACCCTCTCGTTGCCGGCGATCACCACCGCGCCCACGTCGTCACTATCGGCCCGGTCGATGGCTTCGTTGAGGGCCTGCTGCATGGTCGGGCCCAGCGCGTTGACTTTGCCGTCGTCCATCCGGATGACCGCGATGGACTCGTTACGGCTGTAGGTGACCGGGCCGCTCATGGCTCACTCCTTCGGTACGGACGCGCAGTCGATTGAATCAGATCGACGTCAGGGTCCGATTGGCCGCCGCCGCCCGCCGTCACACGTGCTGGCCGCGATGCTTGCCCAGTTCGTTTTCGGCGTTACCCCAGCGCAGGCTGACGTCGGTCGGCTCGTCGAGCTGCCGCGTGCGCCACCGGTCCTGGGTTTCCTGCACCGCGCCGTTGATTCGTTCGATCTCGCTGCGGAACACGTCGGGACGCGTTTCCTTGCTCGCGTAGTGGAAGTAGGTGAGCAGCCCGCGCAGCAGTTCCAGCTTCTGCTTTTCCCGCTTCGCCAGGTCGTGCGTCGTCATCAACTCGATGCGCTGAACGGGTGGCAGGGCATCCCAGTCCAGCACCACGTTGGTTTCCAGCGGGCGGCGCTCGCGCCGCCAGAACCGCCATCCGCGCGGCGCATCGGGGCGGTCGTAGTAGATCACCTTGCCGGTAAAGCGCGACTCGATACCACTCCCGATTTCGCCGCGGTCGAGCGCAGAATCCCACACCATCCGCCATTCCTGGCCGGGCGCCAGTACCGGCAGTTCGCGGGGAAGCTGCAGTGGGACGACATCGGCGTAGCCGTCCGAGGCATTTTCGTATTCGGCCACCGTCGGGGGATTTGGAAATGAAAAGCGGATGTCATACGCCGCGGTCTGACCGAAATTCCGGACCACGAGCTCGATCACGTGCCAGTCGGCGGCGTGGGGCTCCATCAGCATGGCGACGTGGGGGCGGGTCTGCTCCGACGCCAACCGGCGACTGCGGTTGATCTGCCGGTTTGCGAATATCAGCGCGACGACACCGAGCGCGATGGCCGCCCAGGCCGCCCACGCCAGCCAGGTGCTGGACCCGACATCGGTGACCCCGTGCCAGCTGTCCTGGATCCACCCCATTGAAACGACCCTCCGCTTATCTGTCATCGCACGAAATTTCGCTGGACTGATAGTAGAGGTGCCAGGCGAATATCGCCGCATTCAGGAGAAAGGCCGCTGAGTCTTTCAGCCGCCCATCAACATTCGCCACTGATCGAGGTTGGCGGGCCGGTACACGTAGTTGGACCGCTTGACCTCCGACAACGAGGCACTGGGATCGGCGGAATACCAGTGCCCCGGAAACACGGTCGGATCGCCGGGAAGCGCCGCGAGCTGCTGCAGGCTGCGATACATCTCGTCGGAGTCGCCGCCGGGAAAGTCGGTGCGCCCGCAGCCGTCCAGGAACAACGTGTCACCCGCGACCAGCCGGCCGTCCAACAGGAAGCACTGGCTGCCGGGCGTGTGACCCGGCGTGTGCAGCAGCTCGATTTCGATGTCGCCGATGCTGATCTTGTCGCGGTGCTCGTGGGTGGTGAGGTCGCCCAGCCCGATCCCGGTAACCCGCGAAACCCAGAGTGCCTCATGGGTATTCACGTGAACCGGCGCACTGGCTCGCTCCAGCAGTTCGGCGAGTCCCTTGAGCTCGAAGCCCATCATGTTCCCGCCCACGTGGTCGGGGTGATGGTGGGTCACCAGCACCCCGGACAAGTGCATGCCGTCGGCCTCCAGCGCGTCGAGAAGGTCGCCCGCGGCATACGCCGGGTCGACCACCACGCAGTCTCCGGTCCGCCGGTCGCCGATCAGATAGGCGAAATTGCGCATTTGTGTCGCAAACATGTCGCCGGCGGCGAAATCGCGACCGGAAAGCAGTTGACGGAAGTACAGCCGGTCTTCGGACGAATCTGACACGTCACCAGACTATGACCCGCCGCGGTGTGCTTCCGGCGCGCCTGGCAGCAAACCGCTTCAACCGGTCCGTACTGGGTATCGTTAGCCCATGCTGAAGAAGTTCGAGATCGACGTGGACTTCGAGCTTGTCCAGGAAGCCATACGCCGATACCACCTGGCGGACGCGCGCGAGGCCATCCACCTCGCGCTGCGGACCTTGCTCGGCGAGACCGATGCCGCAGACAAAGATCAGCGCGACGGCGACTACGACGAGTTCAGCGACCTCAGCGCCTGGGAACCGCACCGCAGGAGCGACACCGGCTAGACCTTCCCCCCGGCAACTCCGGTCCCGCGCCTGTGGTTTGGTGCCGTTGCGGGCCAGGCTGTACCCTCTTTTAGGCCCGCGGGACGACTGGTCGCTTCGGGCGAACGGCCCCCTTAGCTCAGTCGGTAGAGCGTTTCCATGGTAAGGAAAAGGTCAACGGTTCGATTCCGTTAGGGGGCTCGGCGGATGCCGAGCAGGCGTGGCGGCCCCGACCCAGGGTGGACAAGGCGATGTAGCTCAGTCGGTTAGAGCGAACGACTCATAATCGTTAGGTCGCCGGTTCGAGTCCGGCCATCGCTACAACACAACAACGCACTTTGAGAGATTTGAGAGAGAACCGTCATGGCTTCCAGTACCGACGTCCGGCCGAAGATCACCCTGGCGTGCGAGGTGTGCAAGCACCGTAACTACATCACCAAGAAGAATCGCCGCAACGACCCCGACCGGATGGAGCTGAAGAAGTTCTGCCCGAACTGTGGCAAGCATCAGGCGCACCGCGAGACCCGCTAGCGCGAACCGGCGACCGTTTATTGAGACTGACTAGGTAGATTCGAGAGCCGTGCCGTTAAAGACCAACATTGTCGGGATGCATTACCGCTATCCCGACCATTACGAGGTGGAGCGGGAGAAGATCCGCGAGTACGCGGTCGCCGTCCAGAATGACGACGCGCCCTTCTTCGAGGAGAAAGCGGCCGCCGAGCTCGGTTACCACGGTTTGCTGGCCCCGCTGACCTTCATCTCTGTGTTCGGCTACAAGGCCCAAAACGCGTTCTTCAACTACGCGAACATCGCGGTCGAGGACGCGCAGATCGTCCAGGTCGACCAGGTGCTGAAATACAAGAAGCCGATCGTGGCCGGCGACAAGCTGTACTGCGACGTCTATGTGGACTCGGTCCGCCAGTCGCACGGCACCCAGATCATCGTGACCAAGAACATCGTCACCGACGACGCCGGTGACATCGTGCAGGAGACCTACACGACCCTCGCGGGCCGTGCCGGTGAGGATGGAGAAGAGGGATTTTCTGATGCCACTGCGTGAGTTCAGCTCGGTGAAGGTGGGTGATCGCCTCCCGGAGAAGACTTACCCGCTGACGCGCCAGGATCTGGTCAACTACGCGGGCGTCTCCGGGGACTTGAACCCGATTCACTGGGACGACGAGATCGCCAAGGTCGTCGGGCTGGACACCGCGATCGCGCACGGGATGTTGACCATGGGATTAGGCGGCGGCTACGTCACGTCGTGGGTCGGCGACCCGGGCGCGGTCACCGAGTACAACGTGCGGTTCACCGCCGTGGTCCCGGTGCCCAACGACGGCAAGGGCGCCGAGCTCGTGTTCAGCGGCAGGGTGAAATCGGTCGATCCGGAAAGCAAGTCCGTGACCATCGCACTCACGGCCACGGCCGGCGGCAAGAAGATCTTCGGCAGGGCCATCGCGTCCGCGACTCTGGCGTAGCCCATGGCGCTCAAGACCGATATCCGCGGGATGATCTGGCGGTATCCGGATTATTTCGTCGTGGGTCGCGAACAACTGCGTCAGTTTGCGCTAGCCATCAAGAACAACCACCCGGCCCATCTCTACGAGGAGGCCGCCGCCGAACTCGGCCACGACGCGATCGTCGCACCGCTGACCTTCGCGACCATCTTCGCCAAGCTGGTCCAGCTGGATTTCTTCCGGAACGTCGACATCGGCATGGAGACCCTGGTGATCGTCCAGGTCGACCAGCGGTTCGTGTTCTCCAAGCCGATCAAGGCCGGCGACAAGCTGTGGGCCCGCATGGAAGTCCAATCGGTGCAGGAGCGCTTCGGCGCCGACATCGTTGTCACCAAGAACATCTGCACCACCGACGACGGTGAGGTGGTCTTGGAGGCCTACACCACATTGATGAGCCAGTACAGCGACGGTTCTGCGAACCTGCGCTGGGACGCGGAGTCCGGCCAGGTCGTCCGAAGCGCGTAATTAGTATCTGACTCCTGCGTCGATGTACACTCGGACCTCGGGGTTTTCCCATAACAGCGCGCTGTCCGTCGGTTCGGCGATCACCGAACGGAGAGCGCGCGTGTCGTGTAGGCCCCGGTAGGTAAGCGCAGGTTGGCCTGCCAACCGCGAAGGGGCGTAGCTCAAATGGCAGAGCAGCGGTCTCCAAAACCGCAGGTTGCAGGTTCAAGTCCTGTCGCCCCTGCTGATGGCCGAGACGTGCCATGCTGGACACTGAAAGCCAACGAACAAAGGAGCATGCGGTGAGCGACGAGGGCAACGCTGCCAACGACGCCGCAAGCGACGGCGGCGAGACCGACGACAGCCGCGCCGGCGGTGGTCGGACGGCCGTGGTGACCAAGCCAGCGCGGCCCACCGGCAAGCGGTCTCGGCAGCGGGTGGCCGACGTCGACGAAGACGTTGACGTCGAGTCGCCGGACGAGGCTGAGGCCGAGGGCAAGACCAAGAAGGCCCGGGCAGCCAAGAAGGACGGCAAGCAGCCCAAGAAACCGAAGAAACCCGCCGGCCGTTCGGCTAACCCGTTCGTGTTCGTCTACAACTACCTCAAGCAGGTCGTTGCGGAGATGCGGAAGGTGATCTGGCCGAACCGCAAACAGATGCTCACCTACACCTCGGTGGTGCTGGCATTTCTCGCCTTCATGGTGGCGCTGGTCGGTCTCGCGGACTTCGGGCTGACCAAGCTGGTCCTGTTGGTGTTCGGCTGAGCGATTGACAGAGAGGACTGACAACCGTGACTACCTTCGACGGTGACACGTCCGCGGGTGAAGCGGTCGACGTGCAGGAGGTCGCTGAGACCCCTGAGGCCGAGGCTCACGCGGAGCCGGCCGAGGAGATCGACCCGGCCGCCGCGCTCAAGGCGGAACTGCGCAGCAAACCCGGCGACTGGTACGTCGTGCACTCCTACGCGGGGTACGAGAACAAGGTCAAGGCCAACCTGGAAACCCGGGTGCAGAACCTGGACGTCGGCGACTACATCTTCCAGGTAGAAGTACCCACCGAAGAGGTCACCGAGATCAAGAACGGCCAGCGCAAGCAGGTCAACCGCAAGGTGCTGCCGGGCTACATCCTGGTGCGCATGGACCTAACCGACGACTCGTGGTCCGCGGTGCGCAACACGCCCGGCGTCACCGGCTTCGTCGGAGCGACGTCGCGCCCGTCGGCGCTGGCGCTCGACGACGTGGTGAAGTTCCTGCTGCCCCCGGGCTCGTCGAAGAAGGCCGCCAAGGGCGCGGCCAGCACCGCCGCCGCCACCGAGGCGGGCGGCCTGGAACGTCCCGTCGTCGAGGT
Source organism: Mycobacterium sp. IS-1264 (assembly GCF_001954195.1). GTDB lineage: Bacteria > Actinomycetota > Actinomycetes > Mycobacteriales > Mycobacteriaceae > Mycobacterium. The sequence continues at coordinate 77,302 of NZ_MBES01000054.1, forward strand.
CGACTACGAGGTGGGCGAATCGGTGACGGTGATGGACGGGCCGTTCGCCACGTTGCCGGCCACGATCAGCGAGGTCAACGGCGAACAGCAGAAGCTCAAGGTACTGGTGTCGATCTTCGGCCGTGAAACGCCGGTGGAACTCACCTTCGGCCAAGTCTCCAAGATTTAACTCCCAGGAAGGAACGTCAACAACTCATGGCCCCGAAGAAGAAAGTCATCGGGCTGATCAAGCTGCAGATCCAGGCCGGGCAGGCCAACCCCGCTCCGCCGGTGGGACCCGCGCTCGGCCAGCACGGCGTCAACATCATGGAGTTCTGCAAGGCGTACAACGCCGCGACGGAGAACCAGCGCGGCAACGTCATCCCGGTGGAGATCACGGTCTACGAGGACCGCAGCTTCACCTTCGCGCTCAAGACGCCACCCGCCGCCAAGCTGCTGCTGAAAGCCGCGGGCGTAAGCAAGGGTTCGGCCGAGCCGCACAAGGACAAGGTCGCCAAGGTGAGCTGGGACCAGTGTCGCGAGATCGCCGAGACCAAGAAGGCCGACCTCAACGCCAACGACATCGAGGCAGGCGCCAAGATCATCGCCGGGACCGCCCGGTCGATGGGGATCACGGTCGAGTAGCTCTCAGCCGTACCCCGTGGGAGGGCCAGCTTCGGCCCGCTTCGTAACCACAACCCAACACCGGATTGGATATTCAATGAGCAAGAACAGCAAGGCATTCCGCGCCGCCGCCGAGAAGGTGGACCGCAACAACCTCTACACCCCGCTGGAGGCGGCGAAGCTCGCCAAGGAGACGTCCTCGACCAAGCAGGACGCCACCGTCGAGGTGGCGATCCGGCTCGGCGTCGACCCGCGCAAGGCGGACCAAATGGTGCGCGGCACAGTCAATCTGCCGCACGGCACCGGTAAGACCGCCCGCGTCGCGGTGTTCGCGGTCGGCGAAAAGGCCGAGCAGGCGCAGGCCGCCGGCGCCGACATCGTGGGCAGTGACGACCTGATCGAGAAGATTCAGGGCGGGTTCTTGGACTTCGACGCCGCGATCGCCACCCCCGACCAGATGGCCAAGGTCGGACGCATTGCGCGAGTGCTGGGTCCGCGCGGCCTGATGCCCAACCCCAAGACCGGCACGGTGACCCCCGACGTCGCCAAGGCGGTGGCCGACATCAAGGGCGGCAAGATCAATTTCCGCATCGACAAGCAGGCCAACCTGCACTTCGTCATCGGCAAGGCGTCGTTCGACGAGAAGAACCTCGCGGAGAACTACGGCGCCGCGATCGACGAGGTGCTGCGGCTCAAGCCGTCCTCGTCGAAGGGCCGCTACCTGAAGAAGATCACCGTGTCGACGACCACCGGCCCGGGCATTCCGGTCGACCCGTCGATCACCCGCAACTTCGCCGACGGGTGAGCAAGACGGCGTTTCACTGTTGGTCGCTACCGTGAAACCCAATGCCCGTCTCTTAGACTCCGCTCATGTCAGGTGCCATGGGAAGCAATGACGGCGGTGGTGTAGACCGGCCGAAGTTGACCGACTACCTCGACGCGGATGGCGGCATCCTCCTGCCCCACGGCGTCAACCTGGTGACATTCCTGGATCGCCACATCGCCGACATCGGCGATGCCGTGGCGTACCGCTATATCGACTACGCCCACCATGCCGAGGGGACGTTGATCGAGTTGACCTGGGCCGAGCTGGGCACCAGGCTGCGGGCCATCGGCGCCCGGCTGCAGCAAGTCACCGCCCAGGGCGATCGGGTGGCGATACTGGCGCCGCAGGGCATCGACTACATCGTGGGCTTCTTCGCCGCGATCAAGGCCGGCGATATCGCCGTTCCGCTGTTCGCGCCCGAGTTGCCGGGCCACGCCGAGCGCCTCGATGCGGTGCTGCGCGACGCCCAGCCCTCGGTGGTACTGACGACCGCGGGTGCGGCCGCGGCGGTGGGGGACTTCGTCCGCTCGCTGCCGCGCAACAGTAGACCGCGGGTCATCGCGATCGATGAAATCCCCGACTCGGTGGGTGCCACGTTCGCGCCGGTTCACCTCGACACCGACGACATTGCCTACCTGCAATACACCTCGGGGTCGACGCGTACCCCCGTCGGTGTTGAGATCACCCACCGCGCGATCGGCACCAACGTGCTGCAGATGGTGATCTCCACCGGCATCGACTGGGACATCCGCAGCGTCAGCTGGTTGCCGCTCTATCACGACATGGGCCTGCTGATGATCGTGTGCGTGGCGGTCTTCGGCACCCAGCTCACACTCATGTCGCCGATGGCGTTCGTCCGGCGGCCGCAACGATGGATCCGGCGACTTGCGGCCGAGTCCAAACTCGGTCCCACCTACGCGGCGGCACCGAATTTCGCGTTCGAGCTGGCCGCTGAGCGCGGGCTTCCCGATGCCGGCGAGGCCCTCGATCTGAGCAACGTGGTGTCGCTGATCAACGGCTCCGAACCGGTGCGCATCGAGTCGATCGAGAAGTTCAACGCCGCGTTCGCCCCATATGGTCTGCCGAGCACGGCGGTCAAGCCGTCGTACGGCATGGCCGAGGCGACCCTGTTTGTCTCGACCATTGACCTCGCCGAGCGGGCAACCGTTGTCTACCTGGACCGGGAACAGTTGGGCGCGGGGCATGCGGTTGAGGTCCCTCGCGACGCGCCCAACGCCATCGCGCAGGTGTCCTGCGGTCGGATCGCGCGCAGCCAGTGGGGTGTCATCGTCGACCCCGAGACGGAGGCGGAGCTGGCCGATGGCGAGGTCGGTGAGATCTGGTTGCACGGCGACAATATCGGCCGCGGGTACTGGGGACGCCGGGAGGAAACCGAGCGGACGTTCGGCAACAAGCTGCAGTCCCGGCTACCGGTAGGCAGCCACGCTGACGGGGCGCCGAGTGAGGCCGCCTGGCTGCGGACCGGTGATCTCGGCGTCTACCTCGGCGGTGAGCTCTACATCACCGGGCGCATCAAGGATCTGATCATCGTGGATGGCCGCAACCACTATCCGCAGGACATCGAGGCCACCGCGGCCGCCGTGTCGCCCGCGGTGCGCTCAGGTTATGTCGCGGCATTCTCGGTGCCGGCGAACGATGGGTTCGGCGAGCGTGTGGTGATCGTCGCCGAGCGGGCACCGGGGACGGGGCGGGCCGATCTGCAACCCGTAATCGATGCCATCCGCGCGGCGGTATCGCGCCGGCATCGCCTGCCACTGGCCGACGTGCTGCTGGTGGCGGCCGGCGTGATCCCGCGAACCACCAGCGGCAAGCTGGCGCGACGCGCCTGCCGCGCCCGATATCTCAACGGCGACTTGGGCGCACGGGACCCCTCCTGACTATCCGCCGCACTCGGCGATGCGTCGGCGCAAGAACTCGCGGCCCGGCTCGGAACCGTTGGACTCCAACGCGATTCGGTACCAGGCCACCGCGTCGGCCGGCCGCCCGCCCCGCCGCAGCAGATCGGCGCGCACCGTCGCGACGAGATTGGAGCGGGCCAGCCGGGGATCATGCGCCACCTTGTCCAGCGCGGCCAGGCCCGCCCCCGGGCCGTCGCGAAAAC
>NZ_MBES01000055.1 GCF_001954195.1 Mycobacterium sp. IS-1264
TTCCCGAGGACGAAATATTGCGTGAGGTCTACCCGCTGGACGACCTCGAGGGCGCCGAGGAACGTCTACGCATGTTCCTCGAGCAGTACTGGGGTGGCCCGCGGACCTACTCGGACCGGCGCGGCCACCCGCGGCTGCGGATGCGGCACGTCCCGTTCCGGATCACGCCCATCGAGCGCGACGCCTGGCTGCGGTGCATGCACACCGCCGTCGCGTCCATCGACTCGCACACCCTCGACGACGAGCACCGCCGGGAGTTGCTCGACTATCTGGAAATGGCGGCCCACTCGCTCGTCAATTCGCCGTTTTGATGCCAACCGAACGGAGCAGCATGAGCCCCGAGCCGTGGTGGTCAAGCGCGGTTTTCTACCAGGTGTATCCACGGTCGTTCGCCGACAGCGACGGTGACGGGGTCGGCGACCTGGACGGCGTGACGGCCCGGCTGGGGCACCTGGAGCGCCTCGGCGTGGACGCGATTTGGCTCAACCCGGTCACCGTCTCGCCGATGGCCGACCACGGCTACGACGTCGCCGATCCCCGGGACATCGACCCCCTGTTCGGCGGGATGGCCGCGATCGAACGGCTGATCGCCGCGGCCCACGGGCGGGGCATGAAGATCACGATGGACGTGGTGCCCAACCACACCAGTTCGGCGCACCCGTGGTTCCAGGCGGCGCTGGCCGCGGGCCCGGCCACCGACGCGCGGGAGCGCTATTTCTTCCGCGACGGGCGGGGCGCCGTCGGGGAACTGCCGCCGAACAACTGGACGTCTGTCTTCGGCGGACCGGCATGGACGCGGGTGGTCGAACCGGACGGCAATCCCGGCCAGTGGTATCTCCACCTGTTCGACGCCGAGCAGCCGGATCTCAATTGGGAGCATCCGGATGTCTTCGACGACTTCGAGAAGACGCTGCGCTTCTGGCTGGAACGCGGCGTCGACGGCTTCCGCATCGACGTGGCGCACGGGATGGCCAAGCCACCCGGCCTGCCGGACTCGCCGGACCTCGAGGCGAAAGTGTTGCACCACACCGACGACGACCCGCGCTTCAACCACCCAAGCGTGCACGAGATTCACCGCGACATCCGCAGGGTCGTCAACGACTATCCCGACGCGGTGACCGTGGGCGAGGTGTGGGTGACCGACAACGTCCGCTGGGCGGAGTATCTGCGGCCCGACGAACTGCATCTCGGCTTCAATTTCCGGCTGACGAAGATCGACTTCGACGCGGCCGAAGTCCGTGCGGCGATCGAGAATTCACTGGCGGCGACGGCCATCGAAAACGCCATCCCGACCTGGACGCTGTCCAACCACGACGTGGGCCGCGAGGTGACCCGGTACGGCGGCGGCGAGATCGGGCTGCGCCGGGCGCGGGCGATGGCGATGGCGATGCTCGCCCTGCCGGGCGCCGTATTCATCTACAACGGTGAGGAACTCGGGCTGCCCGACGTCGAACTGCCCGACGAGGTCTTGCAGGACCCGACGTGGGAACGATCGGGACACACCGAACGCGGCCGCGACAAGTGCCGGGTTCCGCTGCCGTGGTCGGGCGACGCTCCCCCGTTCGGGTTCTCGACGAACGCCGACACCTGGCTGCCGATGCCGGCGGAGTGGGCGGCGCTGACCGTCGAAAAGCAGGATGCAGACCCCGGCTCGACCCTGTCGTTCTTCCGTCGCGCGCTCGAATTACGCAGGAAGCGAGCGGAATTCGATGGCGGCGACATCGAGTGGCTGACCGCGCCGCGGGACGCCCTGATCTTCCGGCGCGGTGGCGCGGGTGTGGTGTGCGCGCTGAACGCCGGCCGGCGCCCGATTGCGTTGCCGCCGGGCGAACTCATCTTGGCCAGCGCGGCGCTGGACGGCGGCAAGCTGCCGCCCGACTGCGCGGCGTGGGTGGTCTGAGGGCGCGGCTCAGCTTGATCAGCGCAGCACCAGCGCCGCGTGGGCGCGACGCCGGTGCACCGAGCCGAACTTGGCGTCGAGGCGCAGCCACGCCGGCAGTATCCGCACCCGGATGATCTCGTCGGCGTCGATCGCATCCGGCGATTGCGGCAGGAAACCCATTGCGGTCAAGGCGAACACGCAGCGCATCGGCAGCCCGACGCTGACATCGGCGGCGCTGACCCGGATGACCTCCTGGTCGAGCAGCGAAACCGGCGGGCCGTGGGAACTGCTGTGTTCCTTGGCAAGTCGCGCGCCGCGTTGCGCCAGATCCAGCATCACTCGGGCCGGCACGTCGTCGAGATGGGTGAAGCCCGATTCCGGAGGCAACGCGGTTCGCCAGGCCGAATCCATGGAGAAGCCGGGATCGACGTAGCCCGAGTCGTCCATCGCGGACAGGCCGCGCGCCAACGCGTCCGCGGCGACGGTCAGGTCCCCCGGCCGCACCCGGCCCACCACCACCCGGCTGGCCAGCACGTCGAAACCCGTTGCCACCCATGCCGTGAGCAAGCCGGCGGATCGGGCGCGGAGCCGAACGACCGCGGCGTCGTCGAGCCGCGTCGCATGGTCGACGAACGCAGCCAGGTCCGCGCGGTGGGCGTCCATTCGCTCCGGGCCCAGCCACAGTCCGCGCTCGGCTACCGCATCCAACGTTGCAGATACTCCCGATGCTGTGGGGACAGCCGCACCAGCCGCTGCTCCTCGATGTGAACCGCGGCCAGCTGCGACTCGGCGACGACGGCGGGCTTGGACTCGGGATCTGCGGCCACCGAGCGCACCTCGTAGCCGAGCGTGAAGTCGACGGCCCGCAGCCGCTTGGTCCAAATGGTCACCTGCAGAGGCGAATCGGCGAGCCGCAGCTGATCCTTGTACGTGACGCGGACATCGGCGATCAGCAGGCCGATGGTCGTGATGTCGGCCGCGAAGGGTTCCTTGAGGAACGGAACCCGCGCCTCCTCCAGGAGGGTGACCATCGTGGCGTGGTTGATGTGCTGGTACATGTCGATGTCCGACCAGCGCACCGGCACGGGCGCGACGAATCCAGCGCTCAACTCGACGATCCCCTGCCGCTGGTGCGGGTCATGCGGCGGATCTGCCGCGCGGCCACCGAGAGGGTCGCGAGATCCTTCGCGCCGCTTTCCTGGATCTCGGTGAGCGTCCGGCGGGCCCGCTCCACCCGGGACGCGCTGATGTGTTCCCACTCCCCGATCTTCTCTTCACCGCTCTCGTCGGGTTCCCCGACGGCCAGCACGTCGAAGCACAAGGACCGTAGTGAGGCGTAGATGTCGTCACGAATCGCCAAGCGCGCCAACGAATGCCAGCGGTCTCGTCGGGGTAGCTCGGAAACCGCGGTCAGCAGACTGTCGGTGCCCAGCCGGTCCATCAGGGCGAAGTAGGTGTCCGCGACTTCGGCGCTGTCGATCTCGGTGATGTCGGCGATGTCGATGATGTCGAGCAGGCTGTAGCGATACAGCCCGGCGGCGACCCGGTAGGCGAGGTCCTTGGGCGCACCCTGTGCCGCGAATTCCGCGGCTTCCTTTTCGACGATGGCCTTGTCGTCGCCGCGCAGCCACTCCGACATCCGCGGCGTCAGCGCCTTCACCTTGGCGGCGAATCGGTTGATCTCGGCGCCGACGGCCAGCGGCTGCGGTCGATAGTTGAGCAGCCAGCGCCCGGCGCGGTCGATCAGCCGGCGGGTGTCCAGCGTCATCCGGTCGGACAGCGCGACCGGCATGCCTGCCGCGCGGATCCGCCGCCAGATGTGGCCCACACCGAAGATGGCGTCGGTGGCCACGTAGGTACGTATCGCATCGATGGGCCCGACGCCGACGTCCTCGGTGATCCGGAAGGCGTAGCTGATGCCGGCGGTGTCCACCAGATCGTTGATCAGCATGGTGGTGACGATCTCCCGGCGCAGTTGATGTGTGCGGATCTCCGGGGTGAACCGCTCCCGCAGCGGCTTCGGGAAGTATTGCGGCAACCGGGATGCGAACACGTCCTGTTCAGTTAGCTCCGTGGTCAGCATCTGCTCTTTGAGTCCCAGCTTGACGTGCGCCATCAGCGTGCAGAGCTCCGGAGAGGTGAGCCCGAGACCGGCGTCGAATCGCCGCGCAATTTCCTTCTCCGACGGCAGCGCTTCCAATTCGCGGTTCACGCCACGCTCTTCGACCAGGTACTTGATTTGCATCGCGTGCACCGGAAGCAGGCTGGGCGCGTTGGCACGGCTGGTGCCGATCAGATCGTTTTGGTCCTCGTTGTCGGTGAGCACCAGTTGCGAAACCTCGTCGGTCATCGACTCGAGCAGTTGTTTGCGTTCGTCGGCCTTGACCTTGCCGGCGGTGACCAGCGAGTCGATCAGGATCTTGATGTTGACCTCGTGGTCGGAACAGTCCACGCCGGCGGAGTTGTCCATCGCGTCGGTGTTGATGCGCCCACTGGTCAGGTCGAATTCGACGCGGCCCAATGCCGTCACGCCGAGGTTGCCACCTTCGCCGATGACCTTGGCGCGCACCTGGTTTGCGTTGACCCGCACCGGATCGTTGGCGCGGTCGCCGACGTCGGCGTCGGACTCGGTTTCGGCTTTGATGTAGGTGCCGATGCCGCCGTTGAACAGCAGATCCACCGGCGCTTGCAGGATCGCCTTGATCAGGTTGGGCGGGGCCATTTCGGTGACGTCGCCGTCGATGCCCAGGACGTCGCGCACCTGCGGGCTGACCGGGATGGCCTTTTGCTCGCGGCTGTACACCCCGCCGCCCTCGCTGATCAGCGACTTGTCGTAGTCGTCCCAGCTCGACCGGGGCAGGTCGAACATCCGCTGGCGTTCCCGCCACGACGCCGCGGCATCCGGGTCCGGGTCGAGGAAGACGTGCCGGTGATCGAAGGCGGCGAGCAGCCGGATGTGCTTGCTCAGCAGCATGCCGTTGCCGAACACGTCGCCGCTCATGTCCCCGATACCGACGACGGTGAAGTCCTCGGTCTGGGTGTCCACGCCCATCTCCCGGAAGTGTCGCTTGACCGCCTCCCACGCGCCCTTGGCGGTGATGCCCATGGCCTTGTGGTCGTAGCCCACCGATCCGCCGGAGGCGAACGCGTCACCCAGCCAGAAGCCGTAGGACTTGGCGACGTCGTTGGCGATGTCGGAGAACGTGGCGGTGCCCTTGTCGGCGGCCACCACGAGGTAGGCGTCGTCGCCGTCGCGCCGGATGACTTCCGGTGGCGCGCTGACCTTTCCGGTGGCGTGGTCGACGTTGTCGGTGACGTCGAGCAGCCCGGAGATGAAGAGCTGGTAGCACGTCACGCCTTCGGCGCGCAGCGCGTCACGGTCGGCGGCGGCATCCCCGGTGGGCAGCGGCGGGCGCTTGAGGACGAACCCGCCCTTGGCGCCGACCGGCACGATGACGGCGTTCTTCACCGCTTGCGCCTTGACCAGGCCCAGGACTTCGGTGCGGAAGTCGTCCCGGCGATCCGACCAGCGCAGGCCGCCGCGGGCCACGGGGCCGAACCTCAGGTGCACGCCCTCCACCCGCGGCGAGTACACGAAGATCTCGTACTTGGGGCGCGGCAGCGGCAGCTCTTCGATCAGTTGGGCGTCGAGCTTGAGCGCCAACACATTGCGTGCCCGGGCCGAACCCTCCCGGGTCACAAAGTAATTGGTTCGCAGCGTGGCCTGCACCAGCGACGCGAACGCGCGCAGCACACGGTCGGTGTCCAGGCCCACCACCGCGTCGATGTCCGCGGCGACCGAGGCCGCGGCCGCTTGCGCGTCGCGGCTCGTCGGCGATCCCGACGCGCGGGGGTCGAAGAGCGCCTCGAACAACTGCAGCAGCGATCGCGCGGTGGAGGGGTGGTCGTTGAGCACGGTCTCGATGTGGGACTGGCTGTAGGGAAAGTTCGCCTGCCGTAGGTATTTTGCGTAGGCGCGGATCAGCACCACCTGCTGCCACGTCAGGCGGGCGCGCATGACCAACTCGTTGAACCGGTCGATCTCGACGCGGCCCTGCCAGATCGCGGTGACCGCGTCGGCGAATCGCTCTGCGGTGGAATCCCTTTCGTCCGCGGTCTTGGCAAGCGGGATCGTGGGGTGCGGTTGGATCTTGAACTGGTAGATCCATACCGGCAGACCGTCCGGCCGGGTGACGGTGAACGGTCGCTCCTCGAGGACGACGACGCCCATGCTTTGCAGCATCGGCAGCAGCTGGCTCAGCGAGGCGGTGTGTCCACCCAGGAACCAGGTCAGTTGGGCGACACCGTCTTCGCCGCGGTCGGAGAACACCAGCTTGACCGAGTCCTCGGTCAGCTCGTTGATGATGGCGATCTGCTGGATGGCGTCGTCGGGGGGGACGGCCTGTTTGTAGGCCTCGGAGAAGGCGGCCGCGTAATGCTCGGCGTCGGCATGCGCGGTGGTACCCGCCGCGCTGGCCGCGATCAGGCGGTCACCCCAGGTCCGGGCGGCCTCGCTCAACAGTCCCTGGATACGGACGCGGTTGGTTTCGGAAACGTCGACCGCGGCGGCGTTTTCGGGCAGCCGCACCATGAAATGCATTAGTGCCCAGGGTGATTCGCTGACGCGGGCGGTGAATTCCAGTCGCGTTCCCCCGAACTCGCGAACCAGGATGTCTTCGATCTGCAGCCGAACCGCGGTGGTGTAGCGATCGCGGGGCACGTAGACCAGGCAGGACACGAAGTACTGCAGGCGATCGGCGCGCACGAACAACAGCGCGCGCCGCTGCGATCCCAGATCCACCACGGCCTTGGCCAAAGCGAAGAGCCGCTCGGCGCTCAGCGTGAACAGCTCCGAGCGCGGGACGGTTTGGATGACGTCGAGCAGCAACTGGCCCGGGTGTGCGGGATCGTTGTCGGCCATCGCCAGCGCCTCGCGGACCCGGCGGGAGATCGACGGAATCTCCAGGACGTCGGCGTTCATGGCGGCGACGGTGAACAGGCCGACGAAGCGGTGCTCGAGAACGCCGCCGTCGGTGTGTTCGCGAATCGCGATGGCGTAGGGGTACGCGCCGTAGCGCAGGTAGCTGCCGACGACGGATTGCGCCAGCACCAGCAGATGGTCGTCGTCGGTCAGTCGCGGACGGGAACCGGTGCGGGTGCGCAGGACGCCGAGACTCGGTGACCCGTCGCTGGAGACCAGGCCCTCGTGCACCCGGCAACGCTGGTAGCCCAGCAGCAGGAAGTTCCCGTTACCCAGCCAGCGCAGCAGGGCCGCGACGTCCTCGCGGTCCGGCGCCGTGTAGTGGTCGCCCGCGTTGGCCTCGACGTCGGCGGCCAGGCCGCTCAGGGTGGCGATCAAGGCCGCCGCGTCGCTGGCGACCTGTTGAACGTCGGCGAGGACCTTTGGCAGCAGCCGGTCGACCTCGGCGAGGGCCTTGGTATCGACCGAGGGCGACAGCTGGATGTGGATCCACGCCTCGCCGACGTATTGCGGCGCGCCGGGCGCTTTCGGTTCGACGCTGAGCAACTCCCCCTCGGGGTTGCGCCGCACCGCGAACACCGGGTTCATGATCGCCGTGTAGTCGACCCCGAGCCGATGCAGCAGCACCGTGATCGAGTCCATCAGCATGCCGCCGTGATCGGTGACGACCTGCAGCGCGGGCCCGAATCCGGCGGGATCGTCCGCCGGATGGACGCAGACACAGTTGCCGCCGGCCGGGCGGCACTGGCCGAGCCGGTAGTGGGCGCTCAGCATCTCGGGGGTCACCATGGCGACCGGGATGCTCAGGTCGATGGGACCGGTTTCCGTGCCCGGCTCGTCCCGGTGGGGGCCTCGGTAGCTCTCGATGTAGGCGGTCGCGATCCAGTCGGGAATGTCCTGAGGGTCGGTGAACGTGGTCCAGGGCTTGAGTTCGTGCTTAGCTCCGGGATCGATCGCCATGCCGATTGCTCCCAACTCGCGACGGACGCCACTGCGCTCGATCGCCCCACTCCAGAGCGGCCACTGCGACCGCGGCGTCGTAGGGCGTCGGCAGAGCCGACACTAGTCGCGTGTGAGCTTGCGGTGGGTCACTCTGTGCGGCCGGGCGGCTTCTTCGCCGAGCCTTTCCACCTTGTTCTCCTCATACGCGCCGAAGTTGCCCTCGAACCAGAACCACTTCGCCTCGTTGTCGTCGTCGCCCTCCCACGCCAGGATGTGCGTGCACGTCCGGTCCAGGAACCAGCGATCGTGCGAGATCACCACGGCGCAACCGGGGAATTTCTCCAGGGCGTTTTCCAGCGAACCCAACGTCTCGACGTCCAGGTCGTTGGTCGGTTCGTCCAGCAGGATCAGGTTGCCGCCCTGCTTGAGCGTCAGCGCGAGGTTGAGCCGGTTGCGTTCGCCGCCGGACAGCACGCCGGCGGGCTTTTGCTGGTCGGGACCCTTGAACCCGAACGCCGACACGTAGGCCCGCGACGGTACCTCGGTCTGGCCGACCTCGATGTAGTCCAGCCCGTCGGAAACGACCTCCCATACCGTTTTCTTCGGATCGATGCCGGCGCGGGTCTGGTCCACATAACTGAGCTTGACGGTCTCCCCGACCTTGACGGTGCCGCTGTCCGGCTGCTCGAGCCCGACGATGGTTTTGAACAGCGTGGTCTTGCCGACCCCGTTGGGACCGATGACGCCCACGATGCCGTTGCGCGGCAGCGTGAAGGACAGATCCTTGATCAGGGTGCGGCCGTCGTAGCCCTTGTCGAGGTGTTCGACCTCGACGACCACGTTGCCCAGCCGCGGCCCGACGGGAATCTGGATCTCCTCGAAGTCGAGCTTGCGTGTCTTCTCCGCCTCGGCGGCCATCTCCTCGTAGCGCTGCAGGCGCGCCTTGCCCTTGGCCTGACGGGCTTTGGCCCCGGACCGGACCCAAGCCAGCTCCTCGGTCAATCGCTTGTGCAGCTTGGCGTCCTTGCGGCCCTGCACCGCCAGCCGCTCGGCCTTTTTCTCCAGGTAGGTCGAGTAGTTGCCCTCGTAGGGGTACGCGCGCCCGCGATCGAGTTCCAGAATCCACTCGGCGACGTTGTCCAGGAAGTAGCGGTCGTGGGTGACCGCCAGGATCGCCCCCGGATAGGCGGCCAGGTGCTGTTCGAGCCACTGCACACTTTCGGCGTCCAGGTGGTTGGTGGGCTCGTCGAGCAGCAACAGGTCGGGTTTGGACAGCAACAGCTTGCACAGCGCCACGCGGCGTCGCTCACCGCCGGAGAGATTCGTCACCGGTTCGTCCGGCGGCGGGCAGCGCAGCGCGTCCATGGCCTGCTCCAGCTGCGAGTCGAGATCCCACGCGTCGGCGTGGTCCAGCTCCTCTTGCAGCCGGCCCATTTCCTCCATCAACTCGTCGGTGTAGTCGGTCGCCATCAACTCGGCGACCTCGTTGAAGCGGTCGAGCTTGACCTTGATGTCGCCCAGGCCCTCCTCCACGTTGCCGCGGACCGTCTTCTCCTCGTTCAGCGGCGGCTCCTGAAGCAAGATGCCGACGCTGGCGTCGTTGGCCAGGAAGGCTTCGCCGTTGTTCGGCTTGTCCAGACCGGCCATGATCCGCAAGACGCTCGACTTACCGGCCCCGTTGGGACCGACGACACCGATCTTGGCTCCTGGGAAGAAGCTCAAGGTGACGTCGTCGAGGATCACCTTGTCGCCGTGCGCCTTGCGGACCTTCTTCATCGTGTAGATGAACTCAGCCATGCCGCGGGTTTGCCTTTCTGGTCTTGCAGATTTACCTCGACCATCCTAGGCATCGCCCGGCGGACCTAGCGGGGCCCCCAAGCCGGCGGCTAGGCCGAGAGGGGCAGCGGGCCGTCGCCCTCGGCGCCGTCGGACGGGGTCGGGTCGCCGGCGGAGTCGTTGGCGGTGTCGGTCGCGGAGTCGTTGGCCGTCGAGTCCCCGTCGGCGGGCGCGGCCTGGTCCGTGCTGGGGCCGGTATAGCCCGGCTTCTCGATGCGCACGATCGCCCGCGACACGTCCGGTCCCACGGAGGTCGCCCGCATCTCCAGCGAGGAGCGGCGGTTGCCGTCGCGGTCCTCGTATTCGCTGGTGTACACGTAGCCCACCACGATCACGGGCGCGCCTTTGCCCAGCGCGGCCCCGACCCCGGTGACCAGCTTTCCCCAGCAGTTGACGGTGATGAACAGTGAGTTGCCCGGCTCCCAGTTGCCGTCGCCGTTGCGTCGGCGCGAATTGCTGGCCACGCGGAATTTGATGACCTCCTGATTGCCGACCTGGCGGCGCTGAGGGTCGTTGACGATGTGACCGACGACAGTGAGCGGCGTTTCGAACATTGGCTTGTCCCTTCTGGTTTTGCTATCTCTTCGCGCGGTGAGCGCGCCCTATCTGGCCGCCATTTAGCGCCGTGCCACCGACGGGTTCCGTGCCAAATCAGGCCCAGTCGGCAAACCTGTTGAAAGAACCGTGACTGTGGATAGCCTGCTGGCGTGAACGCGCCAATCAGGCTGTCTCGCTTGACGAATGATGGTGGTCACACCCTGGCGCGGTTTTGGGTGGCCGGGATTTGTCGTACCCCTTTGTGATGATGGGGTCATGTCTTCGACTGCATCGCTTGTCTCGGTGGGGTTGAGTCCTGCTGAGCGCTTGGAGGTGCTCTTTGAGGAGTTGGCGGAGTTGTCCGGTCAGCGCAATGCGATTGATGGGCGCATCGTGGAGATTGTGGCCGAGATTGATCGCGACGGGCTGTGGGGAGCCACCGGGGCGCGCTCGGTGCCGGCGTTGGTGGCCTGGAAGACGGGCTGCTCACCGGCCACTGCGCACACGATCGCTACCATCGCGGCCCGGCTGGCGGAGTTCCCGCGGTGTGCCCAGGGTATGCGGGAGGGCTGGCTGTCGCTGGATCGGGTGGGCGTCATCGCAGCGCGGGGCGGGGCGGGATCTGATGAGCATTACGTGCAGTTGGCGCGGGTCGCCACGGTCACTCAGCTGCGCACCGCGGTGAAGCTAGAACCGCGGCCCGAACCCGATTCTTCACCGCAACCGCAGCCCTCGATCACCAAGACGACCGACGAGCAGTCCAGTTGCTACCGGATCAGGCTTGCTCACGATGAGGCGGCGAAGTTCGACGCGGCGCTGGCGTCGCATCGTGAGGCGCTGATCGCCGAATGGAAACACGATCACGAGGACCGTGGGCGGGCATCGGATAACGCGCCGCCGTTGCCGAACACCGCCGCGGCGTTTATGCGTCTGGTCGAGACCGGATGGGACGCCGAGGTGGCCCGCCGCCCGCATGGGCAGCACACCACTGTGGTGATGCATCTCGACACCCAGGCGCGCATCGGCGCGCTGCATCTGGGTCCGCTGTTATCGGACGCCGAACGCCGCTCCCTGTCCTGTGATGCCACCTGTGAGGTGTGGTTCGAACGTGCCGGGGAGGTTATCGGCGCCGGCCGCTCGACGCGGCTGATCAACCGCCGTCTTCGCCGTGCGCTCGAGCACCGCGACCGGGCGTGCGTGGTTCCTGGCTGCGGGGCCACCCGGGGTCTGCACGCTCATCACCTCCGCCACTGGGAAGACGGCGGGGCCACCGAGCTGGCCAACCTGGTGCTGGTCTGCCCCTACCATCACCGACTGCACCACCGCGGGGTCATCACCATCACCGGACCCGCCGATGATCTCACCGTCACCGACGACACCGGCCGATTACTAAGCCCCGGATCGCTGGCGCGCCCACCAACACAACCCCCGCCCGCCGTCCCGCCATGTCCCGGGCCTCTCGGCGAACGCGCCGACTGGCGGTGGTATGACCCCTTCCAACCCCAACCACCACCCACAAACAACTAAACTGGTTCACGCGTCAGGGCGAACCTGAAATATATTGGAGCGTAGAGACTTTCGTTGCAGCGCTCCACTAGGAATCATGTGTTCGCCGTTACCTAGCTGCGCGGCGGGGACAAGCGCGCGTGTACCTCAGAAAATTCTTGGGCCGATCGCGAGCCGCCCGCGAACGGCTATGCCTGAGAACGGCTATTTCGTCTCCCCGCCGTCGGCCCCTAGCGCACCGAGACGTGCAGGGTGGGCCGGTAGCTGAGTTCTTGGATGCTGCCGTCGAGTGTTCGACTCTCGATCAGCTCGAGGTCGAAGTCGGCCGCACCCTGGAAGATCCGGTCATCACCGGTCTGACCGGTGATCACGGGAAAGAGCGTCACCTGGACGCGATCGACCAGGCCGGCGGCCATCAACGCGCGGTTCATCGACAGGCTGCCGTGCGAGCGCAACGGCACCTCTGACTCCTCCTTGAGTCGGGCGACGACGTCGACGGCGTCGCCGCTCACGACGGTCGCGTCGGGCCAGTCGAGCGGTGCGTCCAGGGAGGTCGACACCACCGTTGCCGGCAGGTACCTCATCCGCGTGACCCACGGGTCGCGCACCTCGGACTCCTCGGTGCTTTCGGCCAGCATTTGTGCGAATAGCCGATATGTGTTGGCGCCCATGACCATTCGCTGCTTCTCGTCGTACAGGGAGAGGCGGCGATCGAGCAGTTCGGGGCCTTGCTTGCCCCAGTAGCCGCCCCAGTCGCCGCCGCTGACGCCGCCGAAGCCGTCGAGGCTGGAAAAGACGTCGAAGGTGTAGGTGGCGGTCATGATGCTCTCCTCGAGTGCGGTTGCGTGTTGGGGATACAGACCGCAAACCGCGGCGAAACTCACCGCGACGCCGCGACCGTGCACCGCCGGCGTTTGACGAATACTGTGGCTGAACATGAAGTTGCCGCTGTTGGGCCCGGTATCGCTGGCGGGCTTCCAGCACGCCTGGTTCTTCCTGTTCCTGCTGGCCGTGCTGTTGGTGATAGGCATCTATGTCGTCCAGCAATTCGCCCGCCGCCGGCGGGTGCTGCGCTTCGCAAACATGGATGTGCTCGAGCGCGTCGCGCCGCGTCACCCCGGCCGCTGGCGGCACCTGCCCACGATCCTGCTTGCCACATCGCTGGTGTTGCTGACCACGGCGATGGCGGGGCCGACGTCCAACGTCCGGATCCCGCTCAACCGCGCCGTCGTCATGCTGGTCATCGACGTCTCGGAGTCCATGGCTTCCACCGACGTCGAGCCCAACCGCCTCAAGGCCGCCGAGCAGGCGGCCAGCCAATTCGCGACCAGCTGACGCCGGGCAT
>NZ_MBES01000056.1 GCF_001954195.1 Mycobacterium sp. IS-1264
CCCCGGCGGCCTGGTGGCCGTCAGCGCCCTGAGCACACGGCAACCGCGACTACAGGCTTCGGCGGCCAACAGGTGGAAACCCCAGCACAACGCGTCGCCGACCGAGATGCGGTCGTTGTTCGAAAACGCGGGGTTCACCGTCGCCGATCAGCACCGAATCCCGAGACCGCTGTGGACGCAGATCGTGTCGGATCTGATCACCGTCGGAACCAAGAGCTAGGCGTAGGGACTCAGCACTGCGGGGGATCGGCATCCCAGTCGGTCAATGTCCAGCCGCCGGAGGGATTTCCGGTTATCACCACGCGCCCGACGTTCGGGAGTGGCTTGGCGGTCAGCTGCGGCGGGACGTTGCGGACATTCATCAGCATCCAGAACATGATCGCCGCGCTGTGCGAGAAGGCGACGGGGTTCTGCTCGCCGCTGTCGTAAATCTGTTGGACGGCAGCGTCGAACCGCGCGTCGAACTCGTTGCCGTCCACCGAGCCCGGGATCCGCGCGCTCCGGTCACCCTGCAGCCATTGCCGGGGTGCGGCGAAGTAGGTCTGCGGGATGTCGGCCTCGGGGGTGCCCTCGTACTGGCCCGCCTCAATCTCCCGCAGCCCGGGCAGCACGGTGACGGCTTCGCCCAGCGCCTGCGCCGTCGGTGTGGCCGTCTCCTGCGTGCGGATCAGGGGCGAGGCGTAGATGCCGTCGTAGTGATTGGGGGCCAATTGGGTGGCCGCCAGCGTCGCCTGACACCACCCCTTGGGGGTTATGTCCGGGCCGGGGATTGAAGTGTCGATCAAGCCGGACGCGTTGGCCGCCGACTGGGCATGGCGCACTAGCGTCAACGTAATGGTGCGCGGGCCGGCCGCATGCGCCGATCCGCAGCCCGCGGCCAGTACCGAGACGGCGACCACGGCAACGAAACGCCGCAGGGTTAGCACGATTTCACCGGATTCACGCGAGCAGTCTAAAGCCCGCGGCGCTTTACCGGGCACCCGACGGGTGCAGCTCATTGTTGACCCGACATCATGGCGGGATGAAGTTGGCATTCGCCCTGCCGCACACGCTGGAGTTGCCCGCGATGACGGCCGACTGGGAGTTCGCCGTGACGGGACCGCAGCAAGCGGCGATGCTCAAGCGGGCAGACGAGCTGGGCTACGACATGGTCTCGGTGCCTGAGCATTTCGTCGTCCCGCATTCGCACCTGGAGCTGTCCGGCCCGTTTTATCTGCATTCGACGGTTGCGCAGGCGTTCATCGCGGGGGCGACACAGCGGATCCGGGTCAATTCGAGCGTGACGATCCTGCCGTTGCATCATCCGGTGGTGCTGGCCAAGGCGCTGGCGACCGCGGACTGGCTGAGCGGCGGGCGCATCACCGCGACGTTCGGGGTGGGTTGGGACGCAGAGGAATTCGATGCGCTGGGGGTGCCGTTCCGTGAGCGGGGCCGCATCGCCGACGAATACCTTCAGGCGATGGTCGAACTGTGGACAAACGAGGCGCCGAGTTTTTCCGGCAAGTATGTTTCTTTCGACGGAATCGCCTTCGCGCCGAAGCCGGTGCAGCGCCCGCATCTGCCGATCTGGATCGCCGGTGACGCAGATGCGGCGCTGAAACGGGCGGCGCGGTTCGCATCGGGTTGGTGGCCGTTTCTGTCGAAGGTCGAAGACGTTCCGGCCAAGATCGACTTCATCAAGTCGCAGCCGACGTATGACGACGGGCCGTTCGACGTCATGTATCCGCTGGGCATGGGCCGAGTCGGCGAGGGCCACGTCGCGACGGACGATCCCAATTATCGGCCTGGGATGGGCAAGCAAGAGATCATCGACCAGCTCTGCCGCTTCGCCGAACTCGGCGTGACGTTCAGCTCGGTCCCTCCGCCGCGGTTGAACGGGCCGGAGGCTTACCTTGACTACGCGCAGTGGGTGATCGAGGAAATCCAACCGCACGTTGCGGATTGAGCATCGTCAACGCAATTGGTCGGTGATCTTCACCCAGTTGGTCTTGCCATCGCTGTGGTGATCGGTCATGTTCCGGCATTCGCCGTACAGCTGGATGCGGTTCCAGCCGGGGTTCGGCCCCGCGGACATGACCGCCATGACGCCGTTCCTGTTGATCACCCGTCCGTTCGGGCGCAATCCGGGCGGGGGTCCGTCGGTCCACCCGTGTGCGACCATCGTCGCGGCGATTTGATTGAAGAACGTGTCCGGGTCGACCTCGGCGGGATACCCCTTGCGGTCGTCCGTCGGCAGTTTGAAGCTCATCTCGACGACCCCGCGGTAGGGTGGGTCCCCCTGGTCGTTGCACGATTGAAACGCGAAGCCCCCGTACACATCTGGCAGGCTCACCTGCTGTGCGATTTGCTTGGCGGCGTCGACAACCTGGGCTTGGGATTGGTCATCGGACAGCGGGTTGGCCGGATGGTCAATGTCGTGCCGGTCAGGAAACATCAGCGAACACCCTCCCGTGGCGATCGACAGGACGAGGACTAGCGCAGTGAAGATCACGGAACGCCATGGCATTTGGTGGCGATCAGCGAGGGGCGTACGTGGGGTAGGCATGGTTGTCGTTGATCGTATCGCGTGGGCGATCGTGCTCGGGATCGATATATGCAGGTATACCGGGTATTCGGAACGGCCCGATATGTGGTTGCCGCCGGCCGTCCGCGAGTAGTCCGTCGGTCGCCAAGTGGTTGGACTGGCCGCTGGCGATGTCCGTCATGCTGCGCAGCGCCTCGCTGCCCATGTCGTAGTAGTGCGAATGGTCGTGCCGGTCCATGTCGGTGGAGCCCGCCACTTCGGCGTGGAAGCGGATCGATCCGAACCCGTCGCCGGCCGGATCGCGGCCCAGGCCGGCGTCGTAGGGAACGGGGAGTCCGTAGTCCCTGAGCTTGCCTTTGAGCCATTCTTCGGGCAGGCCGCTGCCCTGGCCGATCCAGCTGACAGGGTCGGTGGAGGCCGAGCCGACGTAGACGTGCCCGCCATCGAGGTGGAAGTCTGCGGCGCTGTGCGCCAGATCCGTTCCCGGACAACCGATCAGCACGGCGTCGTTGGCGTGCATGTTGCTGTGCGCAAACGCGTCGGCGACGGTGGTTGAGCCGTAGGAGTGCCCGATGACCGTGATGTGCTCCGGCGTGAGGCTGTTGTGGGTCACCCACAGGCCGTTGACGTCGGCGGCGAGCAGATCACCGCCGGCCCGCGCCAGTCCGGGTTCGCTGACCCGGACATCGGAGAAGCCGTGCGGCGCTTCATAACCCATCCACGCGATCACGGACGTGTAGTGGTGTTCGGGGTCGGCGGCCAGGGACTGGTCGTAGAGGTTGGTCGCGTCTTGGTGCCCCGACATCCAGCCTTGCTGCACGCTGCTGCCGGTGCCCGGGACGATGACCGCGGTGTTGCGCGCGTAGTCGGGATTGCCGATCGCGATCGCCGCCCTGCCCCAGCCGTTGAATGCCAACGGGTCGTAGGCCCAGAGCATGACGGGTCGTTGGTTGGGGCCTTCCGGGCCCCTGTCGTAGTTTAGGCCGTCGCGCGTCTTTACGGCGTTGCCATAGCGCGTGACCTCGGTGCCCGACAGGCCATATAGTCCCGGGTTGGCGAGGACGTCCGCGACGGATACCCCGCGCTGTTTGGCGATGTTCTCGACGAGGTTGATGTCGTCATTCATCACCGCTTGGTTGACGGCGTCGCGGGCGATGGCGTTGATTCCGTTGAGGTTTCCCAGCTCCGGCGGGTGTTCAGCAATCAGCTGATCCCGTTGTTGCTGGCTCAGCGAGTCCCACCACTTCTTCACATCTTCGGGCTTGGTGTTGGGTGGCGGAATCTGAGGCGCTACACCCAATCCCTGGATGACCGGCGGCTCGTATCCGTCGGCGCGCACGGTGGTCAGTGATTTCTGCAGACAGTCCGAGTAACCGTCGCGCAGCGAGACGAGTTGGCCCAGCGTTGATTTGGTGTCGTCGATGGCTTCTTGTTCGAGGTGAGTGATCAGCGTGTCGAGCGCGGACTTGTCGGCCGCGCTGGGGTGGATGTCTTTCTCCGCTTCGACCGCGTGGCCGATTTCGTTGTCGAGCTGTTGTAGTTGGCCCTCCAGGTTTGAAATCTGCACCGCGCCGGTTCGCTGCGCTTCGGCCAGGGCGGCGGCGATGTTTTCCAGCTCGACACCGATCTTCGGCAGCTCTACGGACTGGGCGCCCAGCGCTTTGGACACGCGCTGCACTTCGGCGGAGTCGTTGATCGGATTCTCGCCGTTGTCCCGATTCCAGGACGCCTCGAAGCGGCGGCGGGCTTCGTCGAAGGCGGCGCTGGATTCGGCGGTGGAGCGGCCGGCGGCGTGAAACGCCTCTGCCAGGTCGGAGATCTGGGCCGGGCGGCCGGCTTGCAGGCTGTGGTTGATCGCCCAGGGATCGCCGCCGGCTTCGGCGACGAGTGCGGCGACGCTTATGTAGCGCAGCTGCATCGCACCGCCCGCGGTTTCGCGACGCTGCGCTCATCCATGCCGGCGAAATCCGTGGCAGCACAGTGCGCCTCGCGGCCCAGCGACTCGTTGGCTCCCGAGTACAGCATCTGGCTGCCGACGACCACCGCTTCCCCTTCTCGAACTCGAGACCACGCTACTACCGCCCGTGCGGTCGTCAATTCACCTTAGGCAGTTACGCCGACGCCGACGCCCGCCTCGCCGAGTGGCAAGGCGGGCGCCGTGTGAGGTGGCTTTTTACAGCGGGATCCAGACCCCGAAGAACCAGAACCCCCACTGGTTGAAGCCGGGATCCCAGACCGGAGTTTCCTGGTAGCCCCAGTAGTTGATCGGGCCGTAGCCCCACTGCCCGCCGGGCGGTGGAAGCGGCCGGTCCCACGCGGGCCGCGGCGGCTCACCCCATCCCCAGGGTGCGGGTCCGTCACCCCAGGGGGCTGCGTGGAAATAGCCACGGTGCGGATCGCCTCGCCACGGTCCGGGGCCGCCGGGGCCACCGGGCCCGCCGGGACCGTTCGGGTGGTAGTCCCCGGGACCGCCGGGCCCGCCCGGACCGCCAGGTCCGCCCGGGCCGTGGTCGCCGGGTCCGCCGGGACCGTTCTGGTGGTAATTCCCGGGTCCACCGGGGCCGCCTGGGTTCCCGGGCCCACCGGGATTGCCGGGCCCGCCAGGTCCGCCGGGTCCACCGGGTCCGGGCGGATCATGGGGAGCGCCAGGAGCCAGCGGTGGCGAAACCGGAGCCGCGTACGCCGTGCCGGCGCCCACCCCAAACACCGCTGCACCGAGAGCGCCGGCGATGGTTCCCCCCGCGATCAGTTGCTTGAATTTCATGGTCGGTCACCCGTCTCTAGTTGCTTGATTCCCCCTACGCCCACCGACGCTAGGAAGCCCGGCTATGCGTGCGCTGTGATCGGGACGTGCAGACTCTTTGCGCGGCGGGGCCGGCGCCGGCTGATTTTCGGGGCTCGCGGGACGGTGTTTCGCCTGGTTGTCCGCGCTTATGCCGGCGCGGCGGCCGGTCTGGGTTCATGAGCGAATGTGTGAGGCCCCCCACCCTTCACAGATTCAGATCTCGGTAGATTTTGGTTTATGTCGAATCGCATGAACGCCGGTGTAGAGCAGTTGGAGTTTCAGGCTGAGGCCCGACAACTGCTCGACTTGATGGTCCACTCGGTCTACTCCAACAAGGACTCGTTTCTGCGGGAGTTGATCTCGAACGCTTCTGACGCACTCGACAAGCTGCGCCTCGAAGCGTTCCGCAACAAAGACCTCGACGTCGACACCTCCGATCTGCACATCGACATCGAGGTCGACAAGGGCGCACGCACGTTGACTGTTCGCGACAACGGCATCGGGATGACGCGCGCCGAGGTCGTTGACCTGATCGGGACTCTGGCCAAGTCCGGTACTGCCGAGCTGCGCCAGCAGCTGCGTGAAGCCAAGCATGCGGCCGCGTCCGAGGAATTGATCGGGCAGTTCGGTATCGGCTTCTACTCGTCGTTCATGGTGGCGGACAAGGTCGAGCTGCTCACACGCAAGGCCGGTGAGAGCGAGGCCACCCGATGGGCGTCGAGCGGTGAGGGCACCTACACGATCGAATCCGTCGAGGATGCCCAGCAGGGAACGTCGGTCACGCTGCACCTCAAGCCCGAAGACAAAGAGGACGAGCTACACGACTACACCGCGGAGTGGATGATCAGGAGCCTGGTCAAGAAGTACTCCGACTTCATTGCCTGGCCGATCCGGATGGAAGTCGAGCGGCGGACCCCGCCCAGCGAGGAGGGTGGCGAGGAGGTCGTCACCCTCGAAACCGAGACCCTCAACTCGATGAAGGCGCTGTGGGCCAGGCCCAAAGACGAAGTGTCCGAGGAGGAGTACAAGGAGTTCTACAAGCACATCGCGCACGCCTGGGACGACCCGCTCGAGGTCATCGCGATGAGGGCCGAGGGCACCTTCGAGTACCAGGCCCTGCTGTTCATTCCGACCCACGCCCCGTTCGACCTCTTCAACCGCGACGCCAAAGTCGGGATACAGCTTTACGTCAAGCGCGTGTTCATCATGGGCGACTGCGACCAGCTCATGCCCGAGTATCTGCGGTTCGTCAAGGGCGTCGTCGACGCACAGGACATGTCGCTCAACGTTTCTCGCGAAATCTTGCAGCAGGACCGGCAAATCAACGCGATCCGTCGCCGCCTGACCAAGAAGGTCCTCTCCACGATCAAGGATCTGCAGTCCGAGCGCCCGGAGGACTACCGCACGTTCTGGACTCAGTTCGGCAGGGTCCTCAAAGAGGGCCTGCTGTCGGACTTCGACAATCAGGACACGCTGCTGCGCATCTCCTCGTTCGCGTCGACGCACAGCGAGGAGGAAGCCACCACGCTGGCCGAGTACGTCGAGCGCATGAAGGAAGGGCAGCAGCAGATCTTCTACGCGACCGGCGAGTCACGTCAGCAGATCCTCAAGTCGCCGCACCTCGAGGCGTTCAAGGCCAAGGGCTACGAGGTGTTGCTGCTCACCGACCCGGTCGACGAGATCTGGGTGGGGACGGTGACCGAGTTCGACGGGAAACCGCTGCAGTCGGTGGCCAAAGGTGAGGTGGACCTGGACGCCGAGGAGGAGCAAAGCGAGGCCGAGCGCGAGGAGCAGGAGAAAGAGTTCGCCGATCTGCTGGCCTGGCTGAAGGAAACCCTGAGTGAGCACGTCAAAGAAGTTCGGCTGTCAACCCGGCTGACCGAGTCGCCGGCCTGCCTGATCACCGACGCTTTTGGCATCACGCCGGCCCTCGCGCGGATGTACCGCGCCTCCGGGCAGGCGGTTCCGGTGGGGAAGCGGATTCTCGAACTCAATCCGAGCCACCCGCTGATCATCGGGCTGCGGCAGGCGCAGCAGCAGGCGGACGACGATGCCGCTCGTGCCGAGGTCGTCGAAACCGCCGAACTGCTTTATGGCACAGCGCTTCTCGCCGAAGGCGGCGCCCTCGAGGATCCGGCGAGGTTCGCCGAGCTGCTCGCGGGCCGGCTGACGCGCACCGTCTAGCTCGGTCGAGATTTCCTTCCTGGCACTTGTCGGCGGACATTACTTGCGATTGAATGCCGATAAGAAGGGATAACCACACCGTATGGCCAGGTTTCGAGTTGTCGGCCCGCACGGCGAAATCATCGCGACCAGGGATTTCGACAGTGCCGAGGCCGCGCACGCCTGGTTTACGAATTCCGTTGCACACACCTCCGAGCTTGGTTGGCGCATGGAGGTCGACGATGAGGGGGAGTGGGCCTTCTTCGATGACACCGGGGGGTTTACCGCCCCGGGCAGCCGACCGCCGCGCTCGCGCCGATAGAGGTTCGACTTCGTCGGGAGTGCATCATGGCCCGATGACGAAGCAGCGGCCGTTACTCGTGTTGAGCAGTACCTCTTGCACCGAAGACGTGTCGATAGCCGGAAATTCGAAGCGGTGCACCTGCTGACCGGCCTCGATGTCGGCGTTTTGGGACTCGTTGGTGCCGTCTTTTTTGCGGACGACCGCCGTCACTTTGTCGGGCTTGGACATGTTCTGTGGCTCGTGAAAGTACCAGACCTCGATGCCCGCGCCCGAGCCGTTGGCGCGCCAGCCGTCGGAGTAGTAACACGCCGGGTTGCCCTCGGCGTCCGGCGGCGGCGGGGGACAGATCGATAATCCGACGCACTGCGGCGTAGTGCCGGGTGCGCCCGGCGACATGGCCACGCTGCCAGGCGTGCTGGGCGAAACCGACGTGCTCGCGGGTTTCGTCGTGCTCGGACCGGACGCGGCCGGCGGCGACGGCTGGTGCGACCCACACGCGGCCACGCCGGCACAGGCCATCAGTCTCATCGCTGTCAATCGGACGTTGTTGATGAATAGCCAGTAAACACTATCCGCGGCCGACCTGGATTGCCTTGACCACCAGCAGCAGCGCTCCCACGATCAGGTAGGCGCGCAGGGCGATCATGCCGAGCCGGGTGCCCGGCGACCAGGTGACCGGCTCCAAGAGTGTCAGCGGTGGCATCCGCCAATGGGTGCGGTCCACGCCGCGCGCCGGGAGCTTCGGGGCCGGTGGCGCGGGTTGCCGGCGAGCCATCCAGCGCAGCGCCGGTGCGGCCGCGGCGGCGAGCACGACCAACGTCAGGGCCAGGTAGCCGGCGACGGCGATGACGTCGATGCCGGGGAAAAGGGTAGTGGCCATCAGTATCCCCGACAGCAGCAGCAGGGTGCCGACGATCAATCCGGCGACCCAGTTGAGCCAGGGCCGATTCACCCACGGCCCCAACACTTCCCGGTCGTTGCACAACAGCAGCAGAAACACGCTGGCGCTGGGCAACAGCAGTCCGGCGAGGGCTTGCACCGCGGTGGTGATCAGCCCAAGCGGGGCGCCGGGGATCAGCACGATGGCCGCGGCCAGCACCACCATCGCGGTGTAGGACAGGTAGAACTGTTTGGCGTCGGCGAAGCCGCGGTGCAGCGAATGCTTCAGGCCGAACACGTCGCCGAAGGCGTAGCTGGTTGCCAGGGTGACCGCTGCGGCGCCGATGATCGACGCGTCCATCAGCACGATCGCAAAGAACGAGCCGAGCGTCGCGCTGTGCTGGCCGAGCAGGTGTGCAATGTCGCCGGCATCGGTGAAACGGCCCACGGTGTTGGTGGAGCGTGCCGCCCAGTCGCCGGTCATGAGCAGTGCCGCGGCGCCGACGATCACGACGAAGGCCCCCAACACGGTGTCCGCGCGCTCATAGCCCATGAATCGGGGAGTGATGCGTTTGTCGACGACGTTGGACTGCTGGAAGAACAGCTGCCACGGCGCCACGGTGGTGCCGACGATGGCGATGATCAGCAGCACTGCGTCCGAGCTGACACCCCCCGAAATGCTTGGCACCACAAGCGACTTCGCCGCATGTGCCCACTGCGGATGCGACATCAGCAGCATCGGGATCTGCAGCAGGGTGACGGCGATGAAGACGAACATCGCCCGCTCCCAACGCCGGAAGCTGCCGCTCGCCATGATCGCGACCAGTGCCACCGCCGAGACCGGGACCACAACGTATTTCGAGACGCCGATGTAGTCGGCGGCCAGCGTGATGCCGATGAACTCGGTGACGATCGTCAAGAAGTTGAGCAGGAATAGGTCGCCGACGGAGAACCAGCCCCACCCGCGACCGAAGCGTTCGTTGATCAACCGGGCGTGTCCGACGCCGGTGACCGCGCCCAGCCGGACCACCATCTCCTGGTTGACGATCAGCACCGGGATGAGCAGCAACAGCACCCACAGCAGGGAGTAGCCGTAGTTCTGGCCGGCTTGGGCGTACGTGGCCACTCCGCCGGCGTCGTTGTCGCCGACCATCACGATGATCCCCGGACCGACGATCGCCAGCAGGGTGAGCAGTCTGGTCTTCAGGGTGCGGGGATGGTCGGTCTCGCCGACGCTGATGCGCCCGAACGCGCCCTCAATATCGCCCAGGTGTTTGCTGTCGAGCACCGCGGTACGGCGCACCTCGGGCGGTTCAACGCCGGGACCCGACGCTCCCGCGACAGTGGTGTTGTCGTCGCCGGAGGTCACGTAGCTTCCCCTCTCGGCACCGACGCGTTGTCCTCATCACTGGTGATATCGCGGACCGGTCGGGGCGCGGGTTCCCGCCGTCGCCAGTCCTCCGGGATGGTGGCCTCTAGTACGTCGTCCACGGTGACCACCCCGAGCATGCGGTCCTGCTCGTCGACCACCGGGATGGAGTAGAGGTTGAAGTCGGCCATCAGCAACGCGATGTCCGTCAGGTCGGCTTCGGATCCGACCCGGATCGGGTCGGAATCCATCAGCGCCCCAACGCTTTCGGCGGCGTCGGCCTGCAGCAGTGCGATCACCGACACCACACCGGCGAGGCGTTTGTCCTCGTCGACGATGTGCATTTTGATGAGCGCCTCGGGCTGGATGGCGCGGGAGTCGGCGATCAGTGCGAGCGCGGTGCCGGCGGTTGCGGTGGCGGCGCAGGAGACGAAGTCGACGTTCATTAGCCCGCCCGCGCTGTCGGGGTTGAACCCCATCAGGGTGATCACCTTGGTGCGCTGCGGGGCCGGCATCAGGTCCAGGACGCGCCGGCGCCGAGATTGCCGCAGGTCTGCGATCGCGTCGGCGGCATCGTCGGCGCGCATCCGGCCCAGCAGCGCCGCGACCTCGCCGTCGGGCATGCGATCGAGTAGTTGGCTCGCCTTGTCGGGGTCGAGCTCTTCGAAGACATCGGCTTCCAGTTCCGGGTCGCTGCGGACCCGATCGAGGATCTCGCCGCCCTCGGCCTTGTCGGCGTCTTCGAGCAGATCGGCGATCTCGGCGGGTTTGAATCCGCCGAACCGGCCCGACATACGGCGGACGGCATCGGAACGCGCGTGCCCGATCAGCGGTTCGAATGCCTTCCAATCGCGCGCCGCGTGGCCACCGGAGCGCTTGATCAGCCCGAACAACAACGGCGGTCGGCGCGTGTCCAGCCGCGCGAGCACCCACCCGGCGCCGGTGTCTTCCAGCTCGACGTCGTAGGCGCGCACCAGTTCCACGGCGGCGACATCGATCAACCTGTGCCCCAGTACGTCGGCGCGCAGTAGCACCTCACCGTCGCGGCGCTCAAAGCCGCGGAGGTCAATCTTGTTCTTGGCCAAGATAACTCGATCCGTGGCGTACTCATCAATGGATTTGCTTCCGATGAACACTCGCCGGCCACCGACCCCGGCGACGATCCCGGTCAGCAACGGATACTCCTCGGCGCCGCGCAGCCGCACGATCACGTCCTCGACCCGGCCCACCGTCTCGCCGGAGCGGGCCAGCACCGGTGCGCGCAGCAGTTGCGACAGATGGATGACCGGCAGCCCCCCGGCCGTCGTCTCTGATGTGCTCACTTGTCCTCCTCAACGCTGTGCGATGGCCCCCGCCAGCAGGCCCGCACTGTGATGGCGCAAGTATCGTCGCTTGACCGGCTCGGCCGCCAGAGTGTACGCCCTGGTCGTGGCGGCTTTCCACGGCCAACAGGTGAACGGCGTGAGGCCATTTGGGCGACGTCCGACCCCGCTGACACACTGTGGTGTGCCCGCGATTGATTTCACGTCGGTATCACCGATCGTCCCGGTCCGAAACCTTGACCTCGCGCTTGATCGGTACCGCCGACTCGGATTCGATGCCCGCGCCTACGAAGGACCCGAGCGGTACGGTTTTGCCGATCGCGGATCGGTCTCGATCCACCTCACCGAGTGGGCCGAGCACGATCCCCTCCGCACGGCCGCGAGTGTGTACCTCTACGTCAGTGACGCCGACGCGGTGTACGCGGAATGGAAGGCGCTGGAGCACCTCGAAGGCCGCTTGATCGCGCCGCACGACACACCCTACGGCTTACGGGAATTCGTCTACGTCGATCCCGACGGCACCGCACATCGTGTCGGCTCACCGCGCGACTAGAAGGCAATACTGTAATATTCACGGTTCGTGGCTTTACAGGAGAAGGCAGGCATGCGGTGACCGAGACGAGGATCGTGCCCGACGACATTGGCGCGTCGGCGGCGACACCGTACTTCGTGCGTGACGGAAGCCATTACGTGCCAACCCAAATCGCCCGCGGCGGGTGGGGACCGTCGCTCAGCGGCCACGTCGCCGGCGGCCTCTTGGGCTGGGCCGTCGAACAGGCCGTCGACGACCCCGAACTGCAACCTGCGCGGCTCACCGTCGACCTTCCGGCACCAACCGCGCTGGAACCGATCGAGGTGCGCACGCGGGTGCGACACGAGCGACGGCGGCTGCGGCTGGTCGAGGCGGTCCTGATCCAGCACGACGCCCCGGTCGCGCGCGGCAGTGCGCTGTTTCTACGGCGCGGCCCGCAACCCGACGGGGACGTGTGGTCACAGCCGGTGCAGATGCCGCGGCTACCGATCGAAGAGGACGGCACCCACCCGTCGCTGTTCATGCGGACGTACGGCTGGGGCGCGGGCGTCCAGAATCCCGATCCTGACTGGGTCAATGCGTCCGGGCAGAAATACACGTGGTTGCAGGAAACGCGCCCGTTGATCGACGGCGAGCCGTTCACGGCGTTTACCCGAGCGGCGATGGCCGCCGACGTCACCGCCGCAATCGCCAACTGGGGCACTCGGGCTCTGCAGTTCATCAATGTCGACTACACCCTGACCCTGAGCCGGCTGCCGGAAGGGCCCCATATCGGGCTGGCCGCGCTCACCCACTACAGCAACGAGGGGGTCGCCACCGGGTCGGCCGTCCTCGTCGACCACCAGGGTCCCGTCGGCAGCGCCGTGTCCGTCTCGCTCGCCCACTCGGGATTTCGGCCACCCACCGACGTACCTAGATGACGTTCTGGGAGTTGATCGCCGGCGCGGCACAGCGCGACCCGAACCGCCGTCTGCTCGCCGACGAGCACGGCCGAAGCCTTACCGCGCGTGAATTTTGTGATGCCGCGTGCGCGACGGCCGCCGCGTTCGCCGAACGGGGGATCGGCGCGGGAACGGTGGTGTCCTGGCAGCTGCCCTCCACGCTCGAAACCATGGTGGTCATGGCGGCGTTCGCTCGACTTGGCGCGGTGCAAAACCCGATAATTCCGATACTGCGGGAACGCGAAGTCGACTTCATCACCGGGCAGCTGGCAACGGAATTCTTTGTGGCGCCCGACTTCTGGCGCGGATTCGACCACGGCGGGCTTGCCCGCGCTTTGTCGGCGGACAACGGCTTCGAGGTCATCACCGTCGACCTGGAGACTCCGCCCGCCGTCGGCCAGCTGCGGCTGCCCCGCGGCAGCGTCGATACCCTCACGGCGCCAACGGGATCCACCGGCGATACCCGCTGGATCTACTACTCGTCGGGGACCACCGCGACCCCCAAGGGGATCCGTCACACCGACGCGTCGGTGATCGCCGGCTCGACGGGCGTGGTGGGCATGGTCGGCGCGACGAGCCGCGACGTCGACCCGATCGCGTTCCCGATCGCGCACATCGGCGGCGCGGCGATGCTGGCCGCCGCGCTATTGACCGGTATGCGGCTGGCATTGTTCGAGGCATTCGACCCGGCGACGACGCCGTTTTCCGTTGCAGCGCATAACCCTACGTTCCTCGGCACGGCGACGCCGTTCTTCGTGGCGTTCCTCGAGGCCCAACGCGCCCACGGCGATCGGCCCCTGTTCCCCGCGCTGCGGGGCTGCCTGGCCGGAGGCGCACCCATCACACCCGAACTCGGGCGCCAGGTTCGGGAAACCTTCGGAGTGGCCGGGATCGCCAATGCCTGGGGGCTCACCGAGTTTCCCTGCGCCACCTCACCGTCGTTGACCGCCCCGCCGGAGGTCCTCGACCACACCGTGGGCGCGCCGGTAGCGGGGGTCAGCGTCCGCGTGGTCGACGGCCGAGAAGTCGAACTTCCCGCCGGGCGTGAAGGCGAGTTGCGGCTCAAGGGCCCGCAATGCTTCCTGGGCTATACGGACGCGGCGCTCGACGCCGACGCATTCGACGGGGAAGGCTGGTTGCGCACCGGCGATCTCGGGTTGATCGATGCCGACGGCAATGTTCGCGTCACCGGCCGTCTCAAAGATGCGATCATCCGCAACGCGGAGAATGTTTCCGCGGCCGAGATCGAAAACGTGCTTGTCACCCATCCGGCGGTCGCCGACGTCGCCGTCATCGGGGTGCCCGACCGCAGCGCGGGTGAGCGTGTCTGCGCGGTGGTGGTACCAACGTCAGCCGACAGTGTGTCGCTGGAATCCCTTGTTCAGCACTGCCATTCGCACGGGCTCAGCCGTTACAAGCATCCCGAACGTCTCGTGGTCGTCGATGCGCTGCCGCGAAACCAATTCGGGAAAGTGATCAAGAAAGAACTCCGCGAGACCTTCGGCTGAACGCGCTAGCCGGTCGATGCCGCGGCCTGTCCATGGGCCAGCGCCACCGTCGCGGCGATCATGACCGCGACCGACACACCCAGTGCTACCAGGCCGACATTGTTGGTGCTCATCGTTTCGCCGAGCACCGTGACGCCGAGAACCGATCCGACGATCGGCTCGGCGACGGTCACGGCGGGCAGCGACGCCGTCAGCGGGCCGGCCCGAAAGGCCGACTGTTCCCACGCCGTCGCGGCGATCGCCAGCACGGCCCAAACGTAGAGCTCGGGCATGCGCAGCAAGGGCATGATCCCGTGGCCAAGCTGGTCGACGACGCCCTTGGTCAACACCGAAAACAGGCCCCACAGCGAACCTGACATCAGGCCCAGCAACAGGGCGCTGGTCCACCCCGAGAAAATCCGCGCGCCGATCACGCACAGGATCAGCGCCGGTCCCATGACGAGGGCCACGACGCTCCACGTCCTGAATGACCCTCGCGGGTTCCCCGCCTGTGGATCGCCGACGACAACCACCACCGTCACCGCCACCGCGAGGAGCACGGCCCAGATCACTTGCGGGCGTGTGACTTTGCGGTGGCTTGTCTTCGTGCTGATGACCAACGCGAACAGCAACGAGGTGACCAGTAACGCCTGCACGAGTACCACCGAACCCAGCGCGAGTGCCGCGGCTTGCAGACCGAACCCGGCTCCCGCCACGAGGCTGCCGGCCCACCACCGACGATCGCGGAGCAGCTCGCGAAACAGGGTCCACGTGCCGACAGGCTTGTCCGTGACTTGCTGGGCGGATCGCTGCTCGATCACGTCTCCGATGGCCATCGTCAACGCCGCCGCGACCGCGAGCAGGGCCGCGATGTCCGCCTTCGCCACTAAAACCTCCCGTGCGTTCGGGTGTGTTTACGCCGCAATGATCTCAACTGCCACACCAGTTTCCGCGTCAGGCGGCAGACAGTTTGCCCGCCTCTTAGCGACAAGTCGGGCGACCAGGCGGGACGCCGCCAACTACCGGTTGTCGCTCGGAGGCGGGCACAACGGACACCGCCGCGGCCAGCGACGCATGTGGCGCATGTGACACGCTAGCTGTCGCGCCGGATTTTCAGCACCGTGGTGATCATCGGAATCTGCAGCGGCAGCCGGGCCAGGGCGGCGACTCGCATCGGCCAGGGCTTGCCCCACCACAAGCGGACCATGTTGACGTTGGCCGGGAACACCGCGACGAACAGCAGGGCGGCCGCCAGCGCCGCGGATCGCCGGGTGCGGCGCGGCAACAGCAGCGCGCCGATCGATACCTCGGCAGCTCCCGACACGTAGGTGTACAGCCGCGCGTCTCCGGGCAGCTCGGCGGGAACGATCCCGTCGAACGGTTTGGGTGCCAGGAAGTGGAGGGTGCCGATGCCCATCAGCATCGCCGCGACGCGGTACGCGGCCGCCTGGGCGTTGTCGGGTTTTATGAGGGGGGTTGCGGTCATTGCGCGAGCGTAGCGCTAGGTGTGACCCGGGGGTGGCGTTACGCTTAAGGCGTTTAGTGTAAACTTGGCGCACCGCCCACCCAACACTTCGAGGTAAACAATGGCCACACCCGTCATCGTCGGAGCAGTCAGGACCGCGATCGGGCGCTCCTTCAAAGGAACGCTCGTCAACACACCGCCCGAGGTTCTGGTCACCACGGTGCTCCCCGAGGTGGTGCGTCGCTCCGGCGTCGACCCATCGGCCATCGACGACATCATCTTCGCCGAATCGCATTACGGCGGAGGGGATCTGGCGCGTTACGCGGCGGCCGCGACCGGGATGGAGGACATTCCCGGCCAGGCGGTGAACCGGCACTGCGCGGGAAGCCTCACCGCCATCGGCAACGCCGCGGCCCAGATCGGCTCCGGGATGGAGCGCGTGCTCATCGCGGGCGGGGTGCAGTCGCTGTCGATGACGCCGCTGATGAACCAGCGAATTCCCGGTCCCGAGCTGAAGTTCGAGGAGCGCTGGCTGCCGCCGACCCATGTCGAGACGCCCGATGCGCCCACCAAGGACATGTCGATCACGGTGGGCTGGAACACCGCGCAGACGGTCGGCATCACCCGCGAGGAGATGGACGCCTGGGCCGCCCGGTCGCATCAGCGCGCCATCGCGGCCATGGACGCGGGCAAGTTCGTCGACGAGATCATCCCGCTGAAGATCACCCAGCTGGACGGTTCGGTGACGGACTTTTCGGTCGACGAGCATCCGCGCCGCGACACCACCGTCGAGAAACTCGCCGCGCTCAAGGTGCTGCACCCCGAGATCGAGGGATTCTCCATCACGGCGGGCAACAGCAGCGGCACCAACGACGCCGCCGCGGCGGTCGCCCTCGTCGACCGCGACTACGCGGAAGCCGAAAAGCTCAACGTGATGGGCACGGTCAAAGCGTGGGCCGCAGTGGGCGTGCCGCCCCGGGACTGCGGTCTGGGTGCGGTCAAGGTGATCGGGAAGGTGCTACAACGCGCCGGCCTGTCGGTCGGTGATGTGGCCCTGTGGGAGATCAATGAGGCGTTCGCCTCGGTGCCGATCGCGGCGTGCCGCGAGTACGGCATCGACGACGAGAGGGTCAATTTCTCCGGCAGCGGCTGCAGCCTTGGCCACCCCATCGCGGCATCGGGTGCGCGCATGGTCACCACGTTGACCTACGAGCTGGCCCGCCGCGGCGGTGGCATCGGCGTCGCCGCCATGTGCGCCGGCGGTGGCCAGGGCGGGGCGGTCGTCATCGAGGTCTAGCGGTCGCGGCTAGTTGCAGAACGTGTAGCCGATGAATTGGGTGTCGCGACCGTTGCCGACGGCGTAGTTCACGTAGTGCACCGCCGGCATTCCGTTGTACTGGGTGGTCATTTTCTGCGCGGTGGGCGGCGGGACATCCTTGGGGAACGCCAGGATCAGGTCGGCGAAAATCCTGAGCCCGACCTGACAGATTGCATCCGGACGCGGCGGCTGCGGATTCCACGCGTGCACGACGACCGGATCGGTGAGTTGATAGCCGGCCGCGCAATTCGGGTCGCACATTTTGAAAACGGCGGTGCCGGTCCCGTCGGCGCCCTGGGGTCCCCACGAGCTCCACGACATGTCTTGCAGCGCAACGGCTACGCTCGCGCAGCCCAGGACATTGAGCTTCTTGGGACGCTCGGCCGGCTGAACCGCTGGGTTGTAGCAGGCCGGAATGGCGAAGCTGCTAGGAGGTGCCGGCTGGGTGGTGGTCGGCGGCGCGGCGCCGTTCTGGTGCTGGGCCAGCTTGATCCCGACGAAGCCGAGCCCACCGATCAGCAGCACCGCGAGGACGACACCGATCACGGTCTTGCGCCCCCGCGGAATCCGCCGCGGCCGGCTCGATGAAGAGACGTTGCCGCTCACGTTCACCAGGTTATGGCAGAAATGCCACCCCCGGGGTGGCGGGCGCCGCATGAATCGCGGCGCGGTAAGTTTGGTCAATCCGACCAACATATTGAGGATGGCGATGATCTCCGGAGTGACCGATGAATGACCACGAGCTGGCCGCGCGGCTGGCCACCGAGGCGGGCCGGCTGCTGCTCGGAGTGCGCGACGAATTCGCCGAGTTCGATGCCAGCGAGCGGAAAGCCGCGGGGGACAAGCGATCCCACGACTTTCTCATGGAAGCGCTCGCGAACGAACGCCCCGACGATGCGGTGCTTTCCGAGGAGGGCGCCGACGATCCGGTGCGGCTGCGTTCGCAGCGGGTGTGGATTGTCGATCCGCTCGACGGCACCCGGGAATTCTCCGAACTCGGGCGCGACGACTGGGCGGTGCACGTCGCGCTCTGGGAGGCCGGCGAGCTTGTCGCCGGTGCGGTGGCGCTGCCGGCGCAGGGCATCACGTTGGCCACACCCGACGTTGCCGCGCCTCCCGCCGCACCGGACAAGCCGCGCATCGTGGTATCACGCACCCGGCCGCCCGCGATCGCCTTGGCCGTTCGCGACGCCCTGGACGGCGTCCTGGTCGAAATGGGATCGGCCGGAGCCAAGGTGGCCTCGATCGTGCAAGGTCTGTCCGACGTCTACGTCCACGCCGGCGGTCAGTTCGAATGGGATTCGGCCGCCCCGGTGGCGGTCGCCCGGGCCGCGGGTTTGCACACCTCACGCATCGACGGCTCGGCGCTGGCCTACAACCAGCCGGACCCGAAGCTGCCGGACCTGTTGGTGTGCCGTCCCGAGCTCGCCGCGGCCGTACTCGCTGTCACCGGCTGAGGTCGCCGAACGTCGATTTCGGTTGCGGACAGGAGGGTTTGGCGCAGCGTCTGTGTGATTGCCGACGTTTACCGCACCGCCTGCTGCCAGGCGACGATGCGGTCGGCCAGCTCGGGGCCGCTGTCTTCCTGAATGAAATGGCTGGCGTTGATGCGGGCGTGCGGCTGGCCGGCCGCGCCCGGGATGTGCTTGATCAGGGGACGGTCGGCGGCACCGAGGATCGGGTCGCGATACCCAAAGATGGTCAGGCACGGTTTGTCCCATTGCCCCAGGGCTTTCCACGCGGCGCGATTGGCAGGAATCGCGGGATCGTCGGGAGAGGTCGGCACCAACTGCGGGAAGGCGCGGGCTCCGGCCTGATAGCTCTTGTCAGGGAAGGGCGCGTCGTAGCCGGCGCGCACCTTGGTCGAAACCCTGCGGACGGTCCCGACGGACACCAGGCGCCCGGCGGGCAGCACGGGGGAGTAACGCGCGAAGGCCCGCCACGCGTAGAAAGCGGGCGGGGTACGTTGCTGGGCCGTCGGGAGAAAACCGTTGGCGATTACCAGCCGCGATATGCGATCACTCTGCTCGGCGGCGATGCGTAAACCGATGAGCGATCCCCAGTCCTGGACGAACAGCGTGACGTCCTTCAGGTTGAGGCGCTCGATCCATGACGTCACCCACTCGACGTGGCGCAGATAGGTGTAATCCTCGATCCTGCTGGGCTTGTCGGACCGGCCGAAGCCGATCAGGTCGGGCGCGAGCACCCGGTTTCCGGCATCGGCCAGGGGCGGAATCATCGTTCGGTACAGGTAGCTCCAGGTGGGCTCCCCGTGCAGCAGCACGATCGGCGGGCCATCCGCCGGACCCTCGTCGAGAAAGTGCATTCGCAGCGGCTGAGTGTCGCTTGCCGCCACGTCGAGATAGTTCGCTACGAACGGATAGCCCTCCAGGTTTTCGAATCGGGAATCCGGGGTTCGCAGCACATCCACATTCAGCTCCTCCGGTGAGCGGGCACCTCTGCAAGCCTCTCTCTCCGAACGCCCCTTCGTCCAGTACGAGATTTCTTTGAGGGTTGTCAGTGGGGGCCACTACACTCCAAAACTCATGGCCATCCGGCACGCGGTTCTGCTGATCGCCGACATCAGCGGATACACCGATTACATGAATTGGAACCGGACGCACCTGGCGCACGCGCAGCAGACGGTGGCCGGGTTGCTGGAGGCGGTTATCGATGCTGGTAAAGGGCTAAAGCTGGCGAAACTGGAGGGCGACGCCGCGTTCTTCTGGGAGCCCGACGGCAATGCCAAAGTGCTGGTGTGTGACCGGCTGTCACGGATGCGCAGGTCATTCCTCGCCAAGCGGGAGCGCTTCAAAGCCGACATCGCCTGCGAGTGTGCAAGCTGCGTACAGCTGGACAAGCTGTCGCTCAAATTCGTCGTCCACCAGGGCGAGGTGGCCGAGCAGCGGGTCAAACGCCACACCGAGCTCGCCGGCGTCGATGTCATCCTCGTCCACCGAATGCTGAAAAACTCGGTACCCGTAGCTGAATACGTGCTGATGACCGACCCGGTGGCCGAGTGCCTCGACGAATCGACCCGCGGCCTGTGCAAGCCGCTGATCCACGACTTCGCCGGGATCGGAAACACCTCGACGCACTACATCGACCTCGCCACGTCCGAGGTGGTGCCGACCGTGCCGGAGCGCGGCTTCTTCGGCCGGCTGGGAAAGACGACGAAGTTCGAATTGAGTACGCTGCCGTTCCTACTGCGCCTCAAGAAGCCCGCTGAGGGCTTCCGAAACCTGGGCCGGGGCGTCGAGGAAATCCCCGCCTAACTGAAAATCGCTGTTTCAGAAGAACTTCGGCGCTCATCGCTGCGCAAGCGCGCGGCCCATTCGCGATACCGCCTCGGTGAGAATCGCTTGCGAGGTAGCGAAGTTCAGCCGCACATGTCCGGCTCCGCCGGTACCGAACACGTGGCCGGAACTGAGCGCGACGCGGGCGTGATCGAGGAACCAGCGGGCGGGCCCGGATAGATCGGCTACCACCGCGAGTCCCTCGGTTTCTTCTTCGTCGAACCCGAGCGCTCGGCAATCGAGCCACGCGAGGTAAGTGCCTTGCGGCCGTAGACATTTCACTCCGGGCAGGTGTTCGGCGACCAGATCGCCCAGCAATGCCCGGTTCGCGTCCAGGCCCGGCAACAGCGCGTCGAGCCACGCGCCGCCGGTCCTGAACGCTTCGGCGTGCGCGATGATGCCGAGGTGGCTGGGCCCATGCCCGACCTCCTCCGGCATGCGGCGCAGGTCCGCGGCCGACTCCGGACCGGCAATGGCCAGGGCCGCCTTCAGCCCGGATAGGTTCCACGCCTTCGACGCCGACGTCAGGGCGAACGCGTTCTCGGCACCGGGAACGGTCAGATACGGGACGAAGCGTGCGCCGGGGAGGACGACCGGTGCATGAATCTCGTCCGACACGACCCGGACTCCGAAACTCCGGGCGAGTTCGGCAACCCGGCGCAGTTCGTCGAATGTGTGCACCGCGCCCGTCGGGTTGTGCGGATTGCACAGCAGGTAAGCGGCCTTCCCGCCCGAAGCGCACGCACAGGTGAACGCTTCTTCCAAGGCGTCCAAATCAATTCGGCTGTCGGCGTCCAGGGGCGATTCGATCACGCGGCGGCCGTCGTGCGAGACGAAAGCATAGAACGGCGCGTACACCGGTGAGTTGACGACGACCGCGTCGCCGCGGTCGGTGACCAGACGCAGCGTCTCGACGATGCCGAGCATGACGTCCGGAACGGTCGCGGTGCGGCGGACCTCCAGGTCGTGCCATTGCCAACGCCGCGAAGCGAATTCGCCGACTGCCTCGGCGAACGCGTGGCCGGCGGGATAGCCGGTATCGCCAATGTCAATGGCTGCGCGGAGGGCGTCGGCGATAGTCGGCGCGAGCTGGACGTCCATCTCCGCGACCCACAGCGGCAGCACGTCGGCCGGGTGCGCGCGCCACTTCATGCTGGTCCGGAGGCGCAGCTGCTCCAGCGTGAGTTCCTCGAGCGGGTTAACCGTCACTCGGGCAGACTAAGTGGCGAACGCGTGCTTTGGAATCGTCAGCGGCAAGTCCACGGAACTCAGCAGGCCGGGTTCGGCGGCAACGACATACGGCACCGCGTTAACGACTCGCATTGCGGTGGCGACCATCGCGCCCGCCCCCGAGGTCATTCCGCCGACGCCGGCCTTGTGCGGATCCTTGAGTGTCGCCGCCATGCTGCAGTCGATGTCGGGGTCGCCGGTGATCATGACGCGGTAGGACAGATCGCCGATCCCGGTCGGCCAGTCGGGGGCGACATCGTGCGCGAGCCGGGTCACGTGCTCGATGACGATGGCCTCGTGACCGTCGACCACCCCGATCGCCTTCATTCGCAGGGCGCCGCATGTCCCGGCCTCGACGGTGCCCATGGCTACCTCAAGTGTCCGGTTGGTTACCGCGCGATCGAAACTCTCACGGATTTCCTGGATTTCGACTCCAAGCGCGTCGGCGATCAGCCGGAGCTGCCCCTGCCATTCGCCGGCGATGGCACCGGGATAGCCGATCCAGGGCTGGTAGTCGAGCGGACGTCCGAAGCCCAACGCGTCGCTCATGATGTCGGGAACCCCGTAGTCGTCGTACAGGCCGACCTCAAACGAGTGGATTTTCTCGATGGACGACGACTGGGTGGACAGCACTAAGGGCAGATAGTCGGCGGCGAAGCCGGGCTCGATCCCGGACGCATACAACGACGCCTGGCCCTGCTTAGCCGCGCCGAGGAGTTGGTCGCGCCACTCAGTGGGCTGGTAGGCGTGCGGATTGACCAACCGGGTCGTGCTGGTCGTGACGACGTTGATTCCGGCTTCGAGCAGACGAACATAGTCCGGGATGGCCAGCGCGTCGCGCTCGGGGCCGCTGGCCGCGTAGATGACGCAATCGGGTTTGAGGGCGATCAGCGCGTCCGCGTCATTGGTGGCGGCGAGGCCGATCGGCTCGCCATTGGCGAGTTCGCCGGCGTCCCTGCCGACCTTCTCCGCGGAGTGCACCCACACGCCGACCAGATCCAGATCGGGGCGTCGGTGGATAGTGCGGATCGCGATCGACCCGATGCCGCCGGTCGCCCAGACCACTACGCGCTGAGCTGCCATTTCGTTCCTCCTGTTAAGAGAGCGCACACTATCCTAACGAACAAATTTTAGGTTATGGTGCTGTTGATGTTCACGCTTAGGTTCGACCTGCGTGCGCCGGAGTGGGCCGGGCCGGCCGATGCGGCGTGGCAATACCTCGAGCGCGCCGCGGCCGCTCATGAGTAGGGAGGTGAGCCCCGTGCGTACCGTTGTGTGGTCGACGGGGGGAGTCGGGTCGATCGCCATCGATGCGATCCGCCGCCGGCCCGACCTGGAACTCGTTGGGGTATGGGTGCATTCGCCCGACAAAGTCGGCCAGGACGCCGGGGAATTGGCCGGCATCGAACCGTTGGGTATCGCGGCCACCAACGATGCCGACGCCTTGATCGCCCTGGCGCCCGACGCGGTGGTGTATGCCGCGAGCGGTCCCGAGCGCGACGGCGCCGCCGTGCCCGACTACTTGCGGCTGCTAAAGGCCGGGATCAACGTCGTGTCGACGTCGTCGACGAGTCTGGTGTATCCACCTTCGTATGTCGCGCCGGAATGGCGCGACCAACTCGAGGCGGCCGCCAGGTCCGGCGGCGCATCCTTCTACGTCTCGGGCATCTTTCCGGGTTTTGCCTCGGATCAGCTGGCGTTGCTGATGACTACGCAGTCGAAGCGAATCCGCACCATCACGGCGAGCGAGGTCGCCCTCAACGACCATTACCCGGTGGCCGACGTGATGATGGACGGGATGGGCTTCGGCCGTCCACTCGATTTCGAGCCCATGCTCTCGACGCCGGGATTCATCGAAATAGCCTGGAAGGCACCGATATACCTGATCGCGAGCGGGCTCGGGGTCGAGGTCGAGCGCATCAACGGTTCCCTCGACAGGGAGCTGACCGATCGCGATATCGAGGTCGCGTTCGGCACCGTCAAGGCGGGCACCTGCGGCGCGGTGCGGACCCGCGCGGCGGGCGTCGTCAAGGGCCGCGAGGC
Organism: Mycobacterium sp. IS-1264; assembly: GCF_001954195.1. Classification (GTDB taxonomy): domain Bacteria; phylum Actinomycetota; class Actinomycetes; order Mycobacteriales; family Mycobacteriaceae; genus Mycobacterium. The sequence continues at coordinate 23,659 of NZ_MBES01000056.1, forward strand.
CATCATGATCGAACACATCATCCGGATGGCCCGCGACGTCGCCCCCGGGTGGCCGACGTCGGAATGCGACGCGACCTATCGGGTCGACATCGAAGGCGATCCGGACATTCACTGCGTCATGACCCTGGGGGCGGCCGAGGGTCGCGGCGCGGGGCGCGCTGCGATGGCGGCCACGGCCATGCGCGTGGTCAACGCGATCCCGTACGTGGTCGATGCGCCGCCCGGGCTGCTCAGCTCGCTGGACATCCCGACGACCCTGCCGCGGGACGTCTTTGATTGAACGTTGACGCAGCTCTCAGCAGGCACGTAGCGTACGTGGACAAATATTAGGTCATCTAGGAGTTTGGGTGTTTACACTGCGTTTCGATATGCGCGCTCCTTCCTGGGGAGCGCCGCCAGCCGCGCTGTACGCCGCTGTGCCCGAGATGTGTGCCTGGGCTGAGGATCACGGTGGCCTCGCCGCCGTGCTGTGTGAGCACCACGGGTCCGAGGACGGGTACCTGCCGTCGCCGATGATCCTGGCGCCGGCCATTGCGGCGCGCACACAACGGCTGGCGATGAACCTGATCCTGATTCTGCCGTTCTACGACCCGGTCCGGCTGGCCGAGGACATGGCGGTCCTCGACATCATCAGCGGGGGACGGGCGTCCTACACCCTGGCACTGGGGTACCGGCCCGAGGAGTTCGAGCACTTCGGCTTGGAAATCACCAAGCGCGGCAGGCTCGCCGACGCAAAGCTCGGGCTGTTGCGCCGGTTGCTCGCCGGAGAAACCGTTGACGAGGATGGGCGTCGCATCACGGTGACGCCCACGCCGCTGACCGTGGGCGGCCCGTCGATGATGTGGGGCGGTGGAACATTGGCGGCAGCCCGCCGCGCCGGCAGGTACGGCCTGGGCATGCTGGGCAACGCCAACGAACCCGGCATGCAGGAGGCCTACGAGGAGGCATGCCGCCAGCACGGTCATACGCCCGGCCCGACGATGTTTCCCAGCCGCGACACCCCGTCAGTCGTTTTCGTGGCCGAAGACGTGGACCAGGCGTGGGAAGAGCTCGGCGAGCATCTGTTGCATGACGTGCGAACCTATGCCGCCTGGAATCCCGGGGACGAGACGACGGCCGGCTTCTCGCACGTGGCCACGGTGGACGAGCTGCGCGAGGCCGGAAAGTCCCACGTGATCATCTCTGTGCCGGAAGCGATTTCGCGGGTTCGCTCCGGGCAGGTACTCAACTTGTCGCCGTTGTGCGGCGGCTTGCCGCCCGAAGTCGCGTGGCCATACCTCAAGCGGGTTGGCGAGGTCGTGCTGCCCGAGGCTCTGTCGGAGAGGACATCGCTATGACCAGTGCGACCGGGGTGTACTACGACCCGTTCGATTTCGACATCGACGACGACCCGTATCCCGTCTGGAAGCGGCTGCGCGACGAAGCCCCGCTGTATCACAACGACAAGTACAACTTCTACGCGTTGAGCCGGTACGAGGATGTCTCTCGCGAGCTGATGAACTTCGACACCTTCAGGTCCGGCCGCGGCACCACCATGGACATCATCATGAGTGGTGTCGAGGTTCCGCCGGGAATCATCCTCTTCGAGGACCCACCGATTCACGATCTGCATCGTCGTTTGCTCTCAAGGGTTTTCACGCCGCGGCGGATGGAGGCGATCGAGCCGCTGACCCGGGCGTTCTGCGTTCGTGCGCTCGACCCGTTGGTGGGCTCGGGGAGGTTCGATTTCGTCGAGAACCTGGGTTCGATGATCCCGATGCGCACGATCGGCTACCTGCTGGGCATTCCCGAAGACAGCCAGGAGTCGATTCGCGACCGCGGCGGCCGATCACTCACCCTCAGAGAGGGCACATTCAGGCCCGCCACGAAAGAGTTTTTCGAGCAGAGCTATCAGATGTTCGCCGACTACATCGACTGGAGAGTGGACCACCCCTCCGATGACCTGATGACCCAGTTGCTCAACGCCGAAGTCGAGGAGGACGGATCGACCCGGCGGCTGACGCGGGTCGAGGTGCTGCAGTACACCAGCATGATCGCCGGCGCGGGCAACGAGACCACCACGCGCCTGATCGGCTTCGCCGGCCAGCTGCTGGCCGAACACCCCGATCAGCGGCGGCAGATCGTCGAGAACCCGTCGCTGATCCCGATGGCCATCGAGGAGGTCTTGCGCTACGAAGCGCCCTCGCCGGTGCAGGCGCGCTACGTCGCCCGCGATGTCGAGTCTCATGGCACGACGATTCCCGAGGGTTCGATCATGTTGTTGCTCAACGGATCCGCCAACCGCGACGAGCGTAGGTATCCCGAGGGCGAGAAGTTCGACATCCATCGCGGCGACACCCATCTCAGTTTCGGCCACGGGCTGCACTTCTGTCTTGGATCGGCGTTGGCGCGCATGCAGGCGCGGGTCGCCTTGGAGGAGGTCATCAAGCGCTGGCCGGACTGGGAAGTCGACTACGCCAACGCCCGCAAGGCACACACGTCGAGCGTGCGGGGCTGGTCGAAGCTGCCGGTCTTCACCGGCTAGGCGCCTACTTGGGTTGGTTCGGGACGCCCGGGAACAACTGGCCCGTCGGACCCGCGGTCACCCAGCCGCCCAGCTTGGTCACGAGATGCGGTGCGAAAACCGCGCCGTAGAGCACATTTCCGATGACGACTACGGCGACGATGGACAGCACCGATGCTTGCAGACGACTCGTCGACCTTTTCTCGGCCCACGTCTCGATGACATTTCGTCCCTCCGAATCGGTCCGCCCGAGGAGGTAGGTGAAGACCATCATCTGGATGCCCATCGCGAGGGAGTCGTACAGCGGATACTGATGGATGGTCCCCTCACGTATCGCGAGCCCGGAGATCACGCGGCCGTAATAGAAGACGCCGAGCTTCGCGCCGAGGAACCCGTTGAAGAGTAGCGCCCAGCAGAACCCGACGACGAGGCCGACGGTCAATAGCGTTGTGGGCCTGCGCCATTGGAATTTCGAGCTCAGCCATCGCCCGAGCGCTGCGCCCGTCACGGCGGGCAGCACGAAGTAGGAGATGTAGCCGATCGGAACGAACAAGGGCAGCCCACCCCACGTCACGTTCAGCGGCCACCACGACGGCATGCGGGGGATAGCGGGCGGGAACTGTGCGTACATCGCCCAGTCGTAGGGCGCTTCGATCCACGAGAACGAGATCGCCGAGATGCAAAGGAGCAGGAGCGGGTGCACGCGGCCCTGGCGGATGCTCAGGTACAGACCGACCGCGGTAAACGCGATGCCCCCCACGATGGCGAAGCCACTGGCCGCCTGCATCAACGGCGTCATCGCGGTGGTCATTGGTCGCGCCCTTGACCCCGGCGTGCTTGCGGGTCGTAGCGAAGCACCAAACCGAATATCAGGACGATCAGGCCGAACAGCGTGCCGAGCATGATGACAGCGCCCACGTCCGCGCCCCTTTCGCTACGAGGTCGAGTAGATAGTGGATGCTATCTTAAAAGATGTGTCCCAGCGACCCTCCACGACGAAGACGCCCCCGGCCGCCACGCGCCGACCCCGCGGCGCGCCGCGCAAGCTCCTGCTCGACGCGGCGCGAGATCTGTTCGCGCGTCAGGACTACCGCAGCACCACGACGCGTGAAATCGCCCAGGCTGCCGGCGTCACCGAACACCTGCTGTTCCGCCATTTCGGTTCGAAGGCAGCGCTGTTCCGGGAGGCCCTCGTCCTGCCGTTCACCAGTTTCGTCGACGAATTCGGCCGGACGTGGCAGTCGGTTATCCCCGAGGAGACCAACGAGGAGGACTTGGCCGGGCACTTCGTCGGGCAGCTCTACGACGTGTTCGTCGAACACCAGGGTCTGCTGTTGACGCTGATGGCATCGCAGACGCTGAGCGCGGAGGAAATGGCCGACGCCGGCATTGCCGACGTCAGGCGGGCGCTGAAGGTGCTCGGCCGGATCAGCGCCGAGGGCATGCATTTGCGTGGGATGCGCGCGGATCATCCTGACCTGCCGGCCCATTCAACGGTGGCGATGATCGCCGGCATGGCCGCGTTGCGTTCGACGTACTTTGGGACCAAGCAGCCGTCAAGGAAGGTCATCGTCGAGGAACTCGTCCAGGCGATCCTGCACGGCTTCCTGCACCGCAACGACTGACCTAAGCCCATCGCGCCTCGAGCGTGACGCTGCAGTCACGCTCGAGCTCCAACGTGACTGCAGCGTCACGTTCGAGCCCCAGTCGTTAGGCCCGCGACGGCCGTAGCAGGCCCGACGCGACGATCGCGACGGCCATCCACGCGGCCGCGTAGCCGAAGGCGACCGCGGGCGACGCCACCGTGTAGAGCACGCCCGCGACGACCGTGGCCACCACGTCACCCGTTGCCTGTACCGCACCGAGCACACCGAATCCGCTGCCGCGCAACCGGTCCGGAAGCAACTGGGAAACAACGGCCGATTGGGTGGGTTCGGCCAGGCCGATGCCCGCTCCGGCGAGCGCGAAGCCCAGCGCGATGGCTAGCGCGCTGTGCGGGCCGACCGCAAACACCGCATAGCCCATGACATAGACGGCCGCGCCCGTGGCGAATACCGTGCGTGGGCCGGTCCCGTCGTACCATCGTCCGGCAATCAGCGAAGCCGCCGTGGCGACCGCGTTGTGGAGCGCGTAGATCAGGATCGCCAGCGATGTCGCCGCGGTCACCGTCCGGTGCGGGGAGGTGAGTAGCTGAGTGGAACGCAGGATCAGCAGAGTTGTTGCGACGTTGCCGAATTCGAATAGCGCGACGGGCAGCAAGGCGCGCAGCATTCCGGCGTCGCGCAGAGCACCGAACTCGAATCTCCGCCTGGCCGGGCGGCCGTTGGAGTGGTTGCGGCGACGGGCCTCGCGTGCGGCCACCAGGATCGCGGCCACGGCGAACAACCCCGGAATTGCGGCCAGGTACAGCGTGGGGCGGATGCCAACCCAGGCCACCAGCCCGGCCGCGAGCAGCGGGCCCACCACCGCACCCAGGTTGTCCCCGGCGCGTTCGAGCCCGAATGCCCTGCCGTGTGCCGAGTCCGGGATCAGGGACGCCAGCAGGGCGTCGCGCGACGGCCCCCGCACGCCACGAGAGACCCAGGCGAGGGCGCGCAGAATCCCGACCTGCCATACCGTCACCGCCGCGCCGATCGCCCCGGTCGCCAACGCGGTGCCCAGGTAACCGGCCGACGAAACCCGTCCTCGCCGGTCGGGATCGTTGGCGAGCGGTCCGCCGACCAGCTTCATCACCCCGATCAACGCGTCGCTGATCCCGTCGATGACGCCGAGCGCAGCCGCGGAGGCGCCCAGTGTGCCGGTCAGAAACGCGGGCAGCACCGACGTGGTGGCCTCGTGGCCCGCATCCGAGAAGAAGCTCGCCCCTCCCACCGCCCCGACGCCGGGGGTCAGCCAACGCCGGTCGCCGGCGTCGTCGATTACCGCGTCACGACGATCCTCGTCGCCGTAACCGGTCACGCGCTTTGATCCACCAGGACCGCGCCGTCGGGTTGATTCCCGAGCGTCTGGAGCGCAATGTCGTCCCCCTGGGCCGTGAGGCGAACGATCTGGGCCAATTGCCCGGGGGCGTCGCACTGCAGATAGTGATCGGCGCTCGGCAACACCCAGTAGCGGTTTCGACCGGGCTTGTCCTTGAGATACGCCTGCCAGACGTGGTTGGGGACACGCAGCGGCGAGACGTTGTCGTGCACGCCCCAGACCACCGTGGTGTTGACTTCGCTCCTGGAAAGCGCTTCGAGCCAACTGGTTTCGTCGGCGGCGCGCTCGTTCAGGTACTGAATCGTGTCGGGCAGCACGCGGATGCCGTCATTGTGGGCGAAACATTTCGCCAGGGCGGCGATCTCCGGGTCCTGCGCCGTCCGCCGCGGCATGAAAGTGCTGGCTCCCAGGCCGGCCGCGAGCAGCTCCGGCGTCGTCGCCGCCGCGGTGGCGCGTCCCGTGGCGGGGTCGAGCATCGCGGTTTGGAACGCGGTGAGGTTCGACAGGGGCAGGTAGATGTTGGCGTTGGTCAAGATGAGGTCGACGGGCACGGCCGCTTGGTCGTCGGTCGCCAACATCTCCAGCGCGATCATGCCGACACTGCTTCCTCGATCGTGGGTGAGCATGCGGTATTGGCTCAGGTTCCACACCTGGGTGATCGCGTAGACGAGCAGGCGCGCGTCGTCGTACAACGAATAGACGTACGGCTCCGGTGGTTTGTCGGACAATCCGTAGCCCGGAAAGTCCAGCAGATACATGTCGAACTCGGCGCTCAGCTCATTTGACAGGGCGAAGTAGTCGATGCTCGACGTCGGAAAGCCGTGCACCAGTACCAGTGCGGGTGCCCCGGGCGTGCCGCAGCGGCGGCTGAACACGGTAAGTTCCTGCCCGTCGTTGGCAGCGGTGGTCGACCGCCAACGAAGTTCGGTACTGCCCTTCTGCCACTCCGCGAAGATGTCCAAGCTGCCAGCATCCCAGAGGGAATCGCGGTTAGACAACACGTGTCACAGAAAGTTCGGGCTATGCCATTTTGCCCGCCTCACAGCGACAACGGGGCACGTCGGTGTAGCAATGGCCGGGGTTGTCGCTGTGAGGCGGGCAAAAGGTCACCCGCATATCTCTGGTGACTGTAGTGACCGATGGGACTGCGAGAGCCCTTCACGGGCACGTCACGTGAATCCCGAATGTCACCTGACGCGTGCTGCTTTGTCCGGGCGCCGACCCTTGGCCCGCCCCGGTCACCGTGTAGCTCTTGCCCTCCTTGCTCGCCTGGACCTGAGTCGGAGTCTGCACCGACTGGTAGGGCAACTGATATTGACCGTCTTCCACCTTGAGCGAGATGGCGAAGCCGTCGACGCTCGGTGGTATCTCGTCGGACAGCGCCAGCGATATCGACGCTGCATCGTCATGCACGGTGATGCGGGTGGTCAGATCTCCCGACTCCGCCGGTGTCGCACTCGGTTTCGCCGCGGAGGTACTGCAGTCGACTCTGCTGTAGATGGTGTGGGTGTGCTGGTCGAGCATGACGGTGGCGCCGGACACTGCCGGACTCGAGCTTGCCGGAGGGGCGCCCCTCTTGGTGGAACAGGCCGACGTGACGGCCACCAGAACAACGACACCGACGACGATTTGTCTCACGGCCACGCTTCCCATCTGATCATGGTCCGCAGCGGGCCGGCGAACACGGGTCGTACGGCAGACGATCGCCACCGCTCTTCGATCAGCGGCGCCATCGCACCGGTGACGGTGAGCGGGTCGTCGTCGAGGTAAACGACGGTGATGTATTGGTGGTCCCTTCGCCAACCGCGCGGTATCTGCCAGGCGGTGGTGGACCCGAATGTCCAGGCGCCCGCGGTGCCGGGCGTGGCGAGCAGTGCCGGATAGTGTTCGGCGTGCAGCCATTGCAGCCACTCGTCGGAGCGGCCGTTGGTGGGCTCTTCGACGATCAGCAGGATGCCGCGGTGCGGCCGGAACGGCACGACCTCCGCGGAAATGAGTGCGCGCGGCGCGGATTGCCACTCTAGGAGGCGCAGCCCGGCCACTTGCAGCGACGGTCGTGTGGCGGGGAAGCGGCCATTGTCGCGCAGGGTGCGACCGAGTACGACGAAGTCGTCGAAGGTTTTTTCCACGGGGTCGCCGACCAGGTAGTGCACGGCGTTGCCGACGTCGCCGAGCGGTCCGTCGGCCGCCAAGCGATGCTCGGCGTAGTCGCCGTCGGCGATCCAGCGCAACCCGTGCACGATGCCCGGCAGTTGGTATTGCTCCGGCATGTGATCCAGCAGGTGCCAGCGCAGGTAGCTGCCGTCGTCGTCGGGTGGTGGCGCCGCGGTGAGGCTGAAAACGCCTGCCTTGACTCGGTTCAAGGGGATCCTTCGGGGGCGTGCAGCTCCGCGAGCGCGTGCAGATTTTCCAGGTAATGCTGCAGTGACGTGTGGGTGAACCAGGCGCTGACGATGGTGGCGCCGTGTGCGGCGGTGTCCGCGAGGACATCGCGGGTGCGTTCCGGTTCGTTGATCGCGTCCAGCGGCACCGCGGGTGGCAGGACGACCTCGAACCCGGGCCGAAGTTCGAAGCGGCCCAACCAGTCTCGGACCTGGCGCGGGCTCACGCTGAAGGGAGCCCAGCCGTCGGCGAGTGTCGCGGCCCGGCGCAGCGAGCGCAGCGTGCGTCCACCGATCCAGATTGGCACATGTTCCTGGACGGCGCAGGGGTCGACGACCATCCCGTCGAACGCATAGAACTCGCCGCGGTATGCCGGTTCGACGACCGACAGGGAGGCGCGCAGCGCCCGCAACGCATCGTCGCCGCGCGGTCCGCGATCGTCAAACGGCGCCCCGATGAGGTCGAACTCTTCCTTGAGACTGCCCACGCCGACTCCGAGAATGAGTCGGCCCTTGCTGACTTTGTCCAGGGTGCCGTAGCGCTTGGCGATCTCGAGCGGGTGGTGATAGGCGAGCACCAGCACGTGCGTGGCCAACCGTATTCGCTGGGTGCGTGCGGCCAGGTAGCCTAGCGTGGCCAGCGGATCCCAGTAACGCGTGCCGCGGCGAGCCCGTTCGGCAGCGGGCAGCGCGATGTGCTCGCTGCAGGTCAGGTGGTGGTAGCCGAGTTGGTCTGCGGCTTCGGCAATCTGCGCCAGGTCGTCGATCGACGCGGTCTTCTCCCAATCGCCACTGGACCCGGGCAGCATCGTCACCACCGGCGTTGCGACCGACAGCTTAGCGGCGCTCATCCCTGCATGTACCCTCCGGCGTCGACGGGAATCGATTGCCCTGTGATGGTACGGCTTTCGTCGCTGGCCAGGAACAGCGCCAGGTTTGCGACATCGTCGGGAGAGGAAATATCTTGCAGCGCAACTCCTTTGAGGGACGTTGCGCGCTGAGTCGCGAAGTCAACGCCTTGCTCGTCGGCCATCCGTTGGACCCAGTTGCGAAACAGTTCGGTGTCGATGGCGCCGGGCACTATGCAATTACACCGAATGCCGTACGAACCCACTTCCAGCGCAACGGCCTTGGTGAACGCGCGAAGCGATGCCTTCGCCGTGACGTAGTGCGTTTTGCGAACCATGCCGGTGTAGCTGGCGGTCGAGGAGAAGTTCAGGATGACCCCGCGACGGCGCTGCAACATCGACCGGTTGAGCACCTCGCGGGTGCACAGCATCGCCGCCGTGACATCGATGGCGATCGTGGCGTTCCAGTTGTCCAGCGTCTGCTCCCAGATCCAGCGGTCCTGTCCGGGCGCGGCCGCGTTGTTGCAGAGGATGTCGACCTGGCCGAACTCGTCGACCGCCCGCGTCACCATGGCGGCGACGTCACGCTCGTCGGTCACGTCGGCCCGCATCGCGATGGCACCGGGACCCGCCGCTTCGGCGGCGCTATGGACCAGCTCTTCGCGGCGCGCGGCGAGCAGGACCCGGGCGCCCTCGCGGACGAACAACGAGCCCAGCACCGGCCCCAGTCCGGTGCTGGCGCCGGTGATGATAGCGACCTTGCCGGCCAGTCGACCCGTCATGTTTCGAGCCACTCGTGGATTCGCTGGGCGACGGCCTCCCAGCCGGGCTCGAGCATCATGTCGTGGCCCATTTTGGGGAAGAGCTCGGCCTCGACGCGATACGCACGCGCGGTCGCGCGGACTTCCCCCTGCGTGAAACACCCGTCTTTCTCGGCGCCTACGACCAACAGCGGGGTGGTGATGAGTTCGGGTCGGGGCAGGTTGAGGAACAGCATGTCGAGCACGTGCTTTCCGAGATTCTCTTCGCCGAGCTGCGCGGTGTAGCGCGCCAGGTCGGCATCGGGAGTGAGCTCGGAGAAGAAACTTTCGCGGGCCAATTCGGGTGTGGCACCGATGCTGCGCAGTGATTTGGTCTTCGCCAGTTCCGTTGCGGTCAACCACGGGTGGCGCCGGAACCTGCGCAGCAGGAATCCGGCGACCCCGCTCACAGGGACGGGGGCGAGCAGCACGGCGGCCGGCGCATCGTGCGACTCCAGGTACTTCTGCACGACGAAGCCGCCCATGGAGTGGCCGATCACGATGGGTGGTCTGGGCAGGCTCCTCGCGACCGAATCGACGTCGTCAACGAGATCCGCCATCGAACAAAATTGCATGCGCTTGGGTGCGGGGCTCTTGCCGTGCCCGCGAAGGCTCAGGGCCAGCGATCGGTAGCCCTTGTCCGCGAAGAAGTCGAGGAAATGCTCGTCCCAGCACCACGCGCCGTGCCAAGCGCCGTGGACGAAGAGCAGTGGTATGTCGGATTCGTGGGAGGGCCGCTTTTCGATCACTTCGAGCACGCCGCTGAGATTAGCTTTAGGCCACCCGTGGCGAGGCGGAACTTAGAATGTGACCGCTGCCGAGCCCGAGGAAGTGCCCCACCATGACGCCGGATTGTGAACAGCGAACGCTGGTCTTGTCCGCGTTTCCGGCCGAGGCCGACGCGGTGCTGTCGCACACCACGCTGGACGCCGACCCGGTGGTGGTCGTCCACCGCCGGCACTTTTACCTCGGCACGATCGCAGGCAAGAAGGTGGTCGTGGCGATGACCGGCGTCGGCATGGTGAACGCCGCCGACACCACCGAGATCGCCCTCGCGCATTTTGCACACGCGACTTCCATTGCCGCGGTGGTGTTTTCGGGCGTCGCCGGCGGCGGCGGGCGCACCAGTATCGCGGATGTCGCCGTACCGGCGCGGTGGACGCTGGACGAGGGCGCGACATTTCGTCCGGTCGACGCCGGCATGCTGGCCACGGCCGAGAAGCTGTCGGTCGCACTGGCGCACGTCAACCTGCCGCGCTACCCGCAGGTGTTCGTCGGCGGCGACGGGTGCAGCTGGGACAACAACAACGGCGCGGCGTTCCCCTGCATCCCGAACGGCGGCAACGTTTTCGGCTGCGAACCCGGCAGCGCGCCGGACCGGTCGCGTTTGCATACCGGCAACTTCTTCCAGGCGGCGCTGCCCTGGCTGAGAAAGGCGCTGCTCAGCAACCTGAAGATCAGGTCGGCCGCAGACCCGGCCTTCGACGCGACGGACATGGAGACCGCCGCCGCGCAGGCCGTCGCGGACGCACACGGCGTCCCATTCCTGGGGATCCGCGGTATCTCGGACGGGCCCGGAGACCCACTGCACCTGCCGGGCTTTCCGTTCCAGTTCTTCCACTACTACAAGGTCGCGGCCGGCAACGCCGCCCGGGTAACCGAGGCTTTCCTGCGGAGCTGGGGCGACTGAGCGGGTTATTCGGGACCGCGGCTCACCGGGCGGCTCGGGTCCGAACACCATTCGGACCATGACCCGGGAAACAGCGACGCCTCGCGGCCGGTCGCCGCGAGCGCGGCGATCACGACACTGGCGGTAACCCCCGAGCCGCAGTAGGCACCCACGGGGCTGGCATCGGAGATGCCGCGGTCGGAAAGCAATTGGGCGAGCGCAAGATCGCCGACAAACGTACCGTCGGCGGCCAACACCGCGGTGCTCGGCAGGTTCTTCGCGCCGGGGATATGACCGGCGACGGGGTCGAGGGGTTCGACGTCGCCGCGGAAGCGTTCCGGCGCGCGGGCGTCGAGCATCGTCACGGCGCCCGATTGCTCGGCAGTCAACGTCGGTCGGCCCCCGGCGTACAAATTGTCGTGCGGCACAGTCACATTCCCCGGCTGCGGGTCGACAAGCCCTGACTCAAGACCATGTCCGGCGGACCGCCACGCCGACAGGCCGCCGTCCAGAATCCTTACGTTCGGCAGCCCCGCCGCGGTCAACACCCACCATGCCCGCGCGGAGCCGGCGCGATTCCAGTCGTCATAGACCACGACCGTCGCGTCGGTCCGAATACCCCAGCGGCGCGCGGCGGACTCCAGATCGCGGCCCGACGGCAGCGGATGTCGTCCGCGGCCGGCAACGGTGTGATCGCTGAGCTCGTCCTCGAGTGACACATACACCGCGCCCGGGATGTGGCCCTCCAGGTACGCCGGTCGCCCGTCGGGCTCGTCGAGGCGCCAACGCACATCCAGGACGGTGAGCCGATCGCCAGCCGCGATGAGGTCGGCCAGCTCCGTGACTGTGATCAGGACCCGGTCGCGCGGTTGCACCGATCGAGCGTAGCTACGCGGTTCCCAGCGATGCCAGCATGCCCGCCGCCGCGCGTTGCCAGGTGAAGTTCTCCGCGCGGCGCCGCGCGGAACTGCGGCGGTGCCGCTCGGGTCGGCTGACGATGGTGCCGACGGCTGTCGCGATGGCGAAGGGATCGTTGTCGGCCAGGGCGCCGCTGTCGGGGGTGACGATCTCGGTCAGCGCCGACGTCCGCGAGACGACGGCCGGCGTCCCGCACGCGAGCGATTCCAGCGCGGCGAGCCCGAACGTTTCGTGCGGCCCGGGTGCCAGCGTCACGTCGGCCGTGGCGAGCAACCCCGCGACCGCGTGGCGGTCGTTGATGAAACCGGTGAAGTCGATCGGAAGCCGGGCGGCCTGCCGCTGCAGCCTGGCCCGCAACGGGCCCTCGCCCACGACGACCAGCCGGGCATCGACGCCGGCGTGGCAGAGGGCGCCGAGCGCGTCGATGCTGCGGTCGACGCGTTTTTCCACCGACAGCCGGCCGCAGTGGACCAGCAGGATCTGTTCCGGTGTGGCCCATCGCCGCCGCACCAGGTACGAGTGCCGCCGCGGGTGGAAGGTGTGCAGGTCCACGCCCAGCGGGACGGTGACGGTGTTCGTCGCTCCGATACGGTCGAATTCCTCGCGAGCGAAACCCGTGGTGCACACCACGGTGTCGTAGTTGGCGGCCGTGCGCCTATTGGCGAAGTCCGCGAACTTCTCCGCCGCCCGACGCGGAAGTATCTGTCCCACAAGGCGATCCAGGCGCTCATGGGAGATCATCACCGTCTTGGCGCCGAATTCGCGGCCCCAAGGCCCCAGCGATCGCAGCGTGAGCCGGTCGGAGACCTCCAACGCGTCGGGTTTCAGCGACTCCACTAGCGCCTTGACCGGCCACGGCATCACCGCGCGGTAGCCGCCGGTAAATGGAATCAGCCTGGCGGGCAGGGTGATTCGTACGACACCCGTCCGCAACTCGGTGTGCTCGGTCCGCGAGCCGGGGACGATCAGAAACACCTCGTGTCCCGTGGCGCAGTATTCGGCGCCGAGCCGGTCCACTGCGGTGCGAAGGCCGCCGGAGCGCGGGCCATAAAAGTTGGCGACCTGTACGACACGCATACCGTGAGGACACCCGCCGCGCCTGTGCACTCAACGATGTGGAACCGACGGGTGCCTGAACAGTGGGTGAATTCGTCGGCGGAGGCCTGCTCGTCTCACTCGGCGTGGCGACGGGCGAGAATCGCTGCGGTCTCGCGGTCGGCGGGCAGGAACGCCTCCAGGCGCAGCTCCGACACGGTGACGTCGAGTGCGGTGACGAACGTCGAAATCGTTGCCACCAGCCGTACGTCGCCGTCGGGGGAGCGCAGGTGCAGCGGCACAGCGAAGCCGAGCGATTCGATCGGCCTGCCGCCCGGCGCCGGCAGGCCGTACGCCTCCAGTTCCTCGATGAGCGCATCGAGCCGTGGGTGCGGGCCACGCTCACGCAGACCATGCAAGATGTGCCGGCGCCAATCGTCGAGATTTACGATCCGCGCCGCCATGCCCTCCGGATGCAACGCAACGCGCAACACGTTGATCGGTGGCTTCAGCAGCGACGCCGGCACCCCGTCGATCAGCAGCCCGAAGGCGCTGTTGGCGGCGACGAGTTCGCCGAACCCGTCCATGACCATCGCGGGATACGGCAGGTGGCCGTCGAGGACGTGTTGCAGCGCCTCCCGCACCGGTTCCAGCAGCGGCGCGTCCGGGGGCGACTCCGGGTGCGCCGGCGCGAAGCCCGCCGCCGAGAGCAGCGCGTTGCGCTGCCGCAGCGTCAGTTGCAGCGAGTCGGCCAACCTGCTGACGATTTCGCGGCCCGGCACTGATCGCCCCTGCTCCAGGAAGCTCAGATGCCGCTGTGTGGTGCCGGCCTCGTTGGCCAGGTCGATCTGACTCAGCCGGCGCCGGGCGCGCCATTCGCGCAGGACCGCGCCGAAGTCTTCCGGCGCCGAAACGGACATGCCAACAGTCAACTCATTTGTCGCGCTGGACGCTATTCCTTGCAGGGAATTGCCGTGCACCATTCCCGGCGACACGATCGCGATATGGATCAGCCAGTCTGCATTGGTGTCATGCCGCCGCTCGCCGCCGAGCCCTGGGCCGGTACCGATCTGCGTGGGCTCCTCGACTTCGCCCGCGCCGTCGAAGAGCTGGGGTTCGACTCGCTGTGGGCCAACGACTCGTTGGTGCGGCCCCGCATCGAGGCGCTGACGTTTCTCTCGGCAGCGGCCGCCATCACCGACCGGATCACTCTGGGCACCGCTGCGTTACAGCCGGTGCTGCGGCGGCCGGTGCAGACCGCACAGGTGCTGGCCTCGATTGACCGGCTATCGGGTGGGCGGCTGGCGGTGGCGGTCGGCGCCGGCTTCCCGGGACTGTCCGAGGTGGAATACGCCGCGTCGGAGGTGCCATGGGCCCGAAGGTTCGCGCGCCTCGACGACACCGTCGCGTTGTGGCGCCAGCTCTGGAACTCCAAGGAGCCCAGCTCTTTTCACGGCGCCGTGCTGCACCTCGACGACATTCCGGCCGGCATCACCCCGTTCAACGCGTCCGGTCCACCGGTGTGGCTGGCCGCGGACACCACCGGTGCGCGGGCTCGAGCCGGCCGCTTGTACGACGGGTGGCTCCCGTATCCCCCGACGCCGCAGGGCTATCGGTCGGGTCTGCTCGAGGTGCGCGCCGCCGCCCAAGGTGCTGGGCGCGCCGCCGATGCCGTCACGCCGGCGTTGTTCGTCACCGTGCTATTGACGGACGATGCCGACGGAGGGCGAGCTGCCCTGGATCACTTCGCAACCCAGACATATGGATTCGGCATCGACGTTGTCGAGCAAATCCAGACGTTCGCGGCCGGTACACCCGACGCCGTGACCGCCCGGCTGGCGAGCTTCATCGACGCGGGCGCGCGGCATCTGGTCTGCCGGATAGGTGTCCTCGGTCCCGACGGGTTCATCGAGCAGCTGCACCGGCTGCGCAGCGTAACGGCGGCGCTGCGATGATCACGCGCCCAGGGCCCGATCGAGACCAGACCGTGCAGGGTTTACTCGACGAATATCGTTCATTCGCCGAACTCATTGGCGCACTGGATGATTCGGACTGGACCCGTGAAACCCGCTGCTCGGGGTGGCAGGTGCGCGACGTCGCCGGCCACGTGGTGGGCCAGGTTCTCGACACGGTCGGCGGCACCATTGGCAGTCGCACGCCCGACGACCAAGCCGCGGCCCTGCGCGGCGAATCGCCTGAGGCACTCGCGGGGCGGCTGCGGAGTGCAATGGATTCGCTTGCGCGCCTTGCGGAGGTGTTCGATGACGCGGCCTGGTCGGCGCCAAGCCCGGTCCCTGGCCTTACCCTTGGCCAGGGCGTGCACGCGCTGCTGAACGACGCTTATCTCCACGGCGACGACATTCGCGCCGCCTTGGGGCTGCCGTTCGATCCCGGCCCTGGCCTGCGTGCCAGCGTCGACTTCGTGCTCGGTGCGCTGCAGCGCGATGACGAGGCCGCTGCGAACCCGGCCGTCGCGCGGCTGCTGGGCATCTCGAGCGAGCGCTTCGAGCAGCAAACCGGTATGGGGGCACACGATTTTCTGCTCGCCGCCACCGGCCGGGGCGAGCCAATGCGCCTAGGGCTGCCCGGCAGCGTGAACATCTACCGCTGAGTTGTCACATTCGTCACTTTGGCCTCCCGGGGGAAGGGGTGCTCGTTGTGCCCGCCTCACAGCGACAATTTCGCTGCCTCCCGCAGAGCCAGCACGCGTTGGTGGATTCTGTGTTCGGTCGAGCGCGGGATATACCCGGGCCCATACCGGCCTCGCCCGATTCGGCGCGCTCTGTCGCGTGCGGTTTCCCAACGCAAGGCATCGGAAATGGCCTTTGATGCCCTGCCACGGACGCGGAAGCCCTGCCGATCGAGTGCATCGATCATTTCGGCGATGGTCGTTCGTCCATTGTGGGCAAGGTGCATCGTTAGCACGTAACGCAATTCGATTCCGTGGAGCTCCATACCCGAACGATCGCCTGCCGGTATGACAAGTACTCAAGTTGTCGCTATGAGGCGGGCACAAAGGGTGCCGCCTCTCCGGCGAGATTCGTGAGGCGCGTGTGACGTACCGAGGACGACGTAGATTTAACTCACTCGTCGTCGGCGGCGTTGAGCAGCTGCACTTCCTCTAGATCCATCTCGTTCTGCAATTCGCGCAGCACGATGTCGTCGATGACCTTCTGGTTGCGCAGCGCGGTGATTTCGCGGCGCTTGTGTTCGAGCACGCCGAGTCGCACCCGCCGGACCTTCTCCTTGCCCTTAAGCAGGCGGCTGTTCGCCGAACCGTCCTCGGTGGCTTGGGCGAGCGCGGCCTTCTCCTCGTATTCCTTCTGCAGGCGCCGTCGCAGGTCGTCACTGATGCCGACTTCGTCGGCAACCGTCGGCAGTGCGTCGAGGGCGGCTTGCACGCCGCGGGTGCGGGCGAGCTCCAATTCTTGTAGGTAGGTGACGTCGTCGGGAATCTTCGCCCAGCGGACCACCGCCGGCAGCGTGGTTCCTTGGACCAGGACGGTCACCAGGATGACGACGACCACGATGAAGATGATCAGGCTGCGGTCCGGGAACGGCGCGCCGCTGAGCGTGGTCATCGGGACGGCCACCGCCGCGGCGAGCGACACGGCTCCGCGGAATCCGGCCCACGCCGTGAGGAACCGCTGGCGCCAGTTGACGCGACGGCTGCGTTGCAACTCGCGGCGGTCGATGAGGCGAATGAGAAGAGTGGTGACCTCGCCCCACACGATCCGGGACACGATGACCACCCCGGTGATGGCGAGAGCGAGATACAAGGCGTGGCGAAATCCGCCGTCGACGCCCGCGATGCCGCGCAACGCACCCGGGATCTGCACCCCGACGAACACCCACAGCGAGCCGTTGAGCAGGAATGTCGCGATGTCCCAAAACCCGTAGGCCGTTAGGCGGGAGCGGGCACGGATCACCAGCGGCCCGGCGTACGCGAGCACCAGGGCGGACACCATGACCGCGACCACACCGCTGAAGTCGAAGGCTTGGGCCAACAGGAACGCGGCGAACGGTGTCAGCAGACTCAGGGCGCCTTCCTCCTGGGGTGCGTCGATTCGTTTGCGGATGAAGGTGGCCGCGCAGCCGACTAGCAGCCCGGCGGCGATGCCGCCGACGTAGGACAGGATGAACCGGCCGGTCACTTGCAGTGGGCTGATGGCCGATCCGCCGATCGCGACTTGGACGCTGACGGCGAAAAGCACCAGCGCGGTGCCGTCGTTGATGAGGCTCTCGGCCTTCAGTACGGTCAGCTGGCGGCGCGGCAGTTTTTTGGCGAGGCCGGCCACCGCGGCGGCGTCGGTGGGGGACAGCACCGCGCCCAGGACGCCGGCCGCGTGCGGGTCCATGCCCAGCGAGCGCGCGGTCCACGACACGGCGGCCGCCGTCGCGATCACCAGGGCGACGCTGAGGATGACGATGATGCGCGCGTTCGCTCGGATCTCGCGAAAGCTGGTGTTGATGCCCTCCCAGTAGAGGATCCCGGGCAGGAACAGCAGCAGCACGACCTCGCCGTCGACATGCACATGACCGAAGTGCGGGATCACACCTACCAGTGCGCCGAGCAAGATGAGGAGCACCGGGGGGCCCACGCGATACCGCCGGCCGATGACCGTCCCCACGATGACGGTAGATACGAGCGCGACGACGAGTTCAAGGCCAAACACCAGCCCATCCTGCCGGACGCGCTCGACCTGCGCCGGGTGGGGTTTGAGTCACACCCGCCCCACGGGCACCGTCAGGGAAGGGGCAGGTGAATTTCAAACGCGATAGCGCATGCGCTATCAGATTCGAGAGTCATGTGGGTGCCCGCAGACCGACTGACTCAGGCGAACTTCGGCGCCCGCTTGTTCACGAACGCATCGATGCCCTCGCGGCCGTCGGGGTTGTCGGCGCATGCCGCGATGATCCGGCCTTCGATCTCCATTTGCTCCTCGAGGCCATTACCGAAACTCGTGAGCAGTAGTTTCTTCACCGCCGAGCTGGAAGCTTTTGCGGCGCCGGCCATTTCAGCGACCAGCGAGTCGACGCGGGCGCCCAGACCGTCGTCGGGCAGGACTTCGGTGACCAGTCCCCACTGCGCCGCCTCCACGGCCGAGAGCCGCCGGTTGGTCAGCATCAGGTCCTGGGTGCGGCGGACGCCGATCAGCCGCGGGAGATAGTAGGACGAGCTGCCGTCGGGGCTGAGGCCCGCCTTGGTGTAGGCCATGGTGAACGACGCGGACTCGGCGGCCAGCACGAGATCGCCGATCATCGCGAGGCTGAATCCAGCCCCCGCCGCGACGCCGTTGACCGCGATGATCAGGACGGCGTCCATGCGCGCGAACGTCGAGATGGCTCGGTGCAGGTCGTCGGCAAGGCGTTTGACGAATCGGCCGGGGCCGAGCGGCGAGGCGGCCATCGCCTTCAAGTCGCCGCCGGCGCAGAAGAACCGTCCCGCGCCGCTAAGCACGACCACCTTCGTCTCGGGGACGTCGCATCGCGCTGCCGCGTCGACCAACTCACGCGCCAGCGTGTCGTCGATGCCGTTGGCTGCGTCCGGCCGGTTGAGCACAATTCGGGTGACGGGTCCGTCCTGCGCGAAGGTGAGCGTGTCATAGGTAGTCATGGCCGGCAACATTAACCGGCCGCACGGGTCGGGCCTATGTGCAGTCGCAGCAATCGCCGCAGTCGCAACAACAGTCGCAGCCATCGCAGCAGAAGATGCAACCGGTTCCGTCGCCGCCGCCGCGGCGCTTGGCCACTGCGCCGGGTTCTTCGCCCTCTGGGCCGGCGGGATTGCCGGGACCGAAGTTGATCGGTTCCTGCTGGCCGTGCGGCGTTCCGCTTTGCGCTCGGTAACCGGCGCCGGTGAAGGTGCGCGAGACCGCCCGGCGCACCTCGCGCGTCAACAAGCGATGGGCCAGGCGTCCGTCGCTGAACTCCACGTCGGCAAGCGCCAATTCGATGCCGAGCACCGCGTCGTCGCATAGCGCGCGTGCCTCCGTCAGAGGAGTTTCCGTGGCGGCCAACGGATTCCACTTGCCGCGCGCCAGGTCGTCGCGGTAGTCCTCGACCGCGTCGAGCAGGTGCGCCACTCGCCCGAACAGCCGGCCGATCTCGCGCAGCGGCTCCTGGTTAGCCGGGCGGCCGGCCAGCACGGCGGTGTGCGCGAACGCTTCGGCGACCGCGGTCTCGGTGGGCTCGGTCACCGCGAGCAGCGAGCTGCCCGGCCCCGCCGTGGCCTCGAGCTCGGCCTGCCGGTCCATCGCGGCGACGAGCACGCCGGTATCGAAGCCCAGGCTGTGACCGGCGTCGGTGCCCTGACGCACCCACCGCTCGGCTACGCGACGCGCGGCCGGTCGCACCCCGACCGCGCCGACCACGCCGTCGCGGTCGTCGACGTGATCGCGAACCCGAGCGGCGGCCAGCGCCAGCGACACCACCGCGGCCAGCCGCACACACTCACCCGTGGCAACGTCGGCGCGCCGCAGCCCGCGCAGCGGGCACCGTCCGGCTTTGCGGCGGGTCGGCTCGCCGGCCGACTGGGCCTCGACGAGCAGCGAGACCACCAGGCCGTCATAGTTGGTGGCGATCCGCGCGACCTGGCCGTAGTCGTCGCGCAGGGCCAGACACAATCCGCACAATTGGGCCGTCCACGCGGCCGCGAGCTCGTCGCCGAGCCGGTGACGGCAGGGCCGGATGATGCCAAACATTGGACAGAAGCTACCGGACCTGCAGCAAACTCGCGCCCCAAAACGCCGGACGGGCCATCGGGATCCGGGCGTGGCAGGCTGGGCAGGGTGAGCGAGCTCGTCGAGGATTTCGAGGCTCAGCGCTCGCGCCTGTTCTGGTTGGCGTATCGACTGCTCGGGTCGGCGAGCGAAGCGGAAGACGCGGTACAGGATGCATACCTGCGCCTACACGCCGCCGACCCGGCGCACATCGAATCACTGCCGGCATGGCTGACCAAGGTCGTCACGAACCTGTGCCTCAACCGGCTCACGTCGGCGCGCGCTCGCCGCGAGGTGTATCCCGGCCCGTGGCTTCCGGAGCCGGTCCTCACCGACGACCGGGCGCTCGGTCCGCAGGAAACCGCCGAGCAGCGCGAGTCGGTGTCGATCGCGCTGCTGAGTTTGATGGAACGCCTCAAACCCAACGAGCGCGCGGCGTTCGTGCTCCGAGAGGCGTTCGCCTACAGCCACTTAGAGATCGCCGAGATCCTGCAGTTGTCGGAGATCAACGTCCGGCAGCTCTACCGGCGCGCGAGGGAACGGCTGGGTGAATCCCGGCAGCGATTCCAGCCGGACCGTGCGCAGTGGCGATCCCTGGTCGATCGATTCTTCACCGCGGCCGGCGCGGGCGACGTGACCGGACTCGTCGAAATTCTGACCGCCGATGCGACGTCCACGGCCGACGGCGGCGGCAAGGTGGGCGCCGCGCGGCGCACGATCCTGGGCCGCGACCGGGTGTCCCGCTACGTGGCGGGCGCGTTCGGCAGGAACATGCCTGAGCTCGGTCTGCGCCTGGATGTCGCTGACGTCAATGGCGAGCCGGCAGTGCTGGCATTCGACGGCGAGACGTTGGCCGCCGTCCTGTACTTCGAGATCAGCGGCCAGCGGATAGCGGCGCTGCGTGTGGTGGCCAATCCGGACAAGCTGAGATTTATTGCCGAGCAGTTGTCACGTCCGGCCGGGCTGCCCGGTTCATAAGGGTATGGCTAATCGAGTACTGGTAACCGGCGGCACGGGCACCGTCGGGCGCATCGTCGTCGACCATCTTGCGGCCGCGGGCAAGGACGTCCGCGTCCTGAGCCGGGGACGGCGCCCGCAGCAGTCCACCGACGTTCAGCACGTCGTCGGCGACGTGCAAACCGGCGACGGATTGGACGCGGCGCTGGACGGCATCGACACGATCGTGCATTGCGTCTTTCCCAGCGAGCGCCTGGTCGCGGCTGCGAAACGAGCCGGCTCACCGCATCTGGTGTTCGTCTCCATCGTCGGAATCGACCGCATTCCATTCGCCTTCTACCGCGCCGTGCTCGCCAATGAACGTACGATCGCCGAGTCGGGTCTGCCGTTGACGGTGATGCGGGCCACGCAGTTTCACGATCTGATCGCGTTCCTGTTGCGGATGCTCGCGAAGCCGCCGGTGATGGCGCTGCCGGCGGGCTTGAGGTTCCAACCGGTCGACGTGCGCGACGTGGGCGTGCGGTTGGCCCAACTGGCGCTCGGCGAGCCTGTCGGGCGTGCACCGGATTTCGGCGGGCCGCAGCCGCGTGCGCTGGACGATCTCGCCCGCAGCTACCTGGCGATCGTCGGCAAGCGCCGGCCGATCGTCCCGATCCGGTTGCCCGGCAAGGTCTTTCGCGGGATCGGCGCCGGCGGGCTGATGACCCCGGAACACGCCGACGGCACGATCACCTTCGAGCAGTACCTTCGCGAACAGGTCGACGCGGGTCAACGGCCGTACCGCGGCGCCATCCGCGCGTACTTACCGCGACTCAGGGGGTCGCGGTGAATGCCCGGCTGGCCGTGCTTCGTGCCGGAGTGTGGTTTCTCACATTCGTGGCGCTCGCCGTCGGACTCGTCGCGACGCTGGCCCCCCGAGCGTTCTACGACCATGTGCCCTGGGTGACCCTCGTGCCGCCGTTCTCCGAACACCTGATGCGCGACTACGGCGCGATGAATCTCTCACTTGCGCTCGTATTCGTCGTCGCCGCAATAACGATGGAGCGCCGCATGGTCCGGGTTGCGCTGGGTGCCTACGTGCTGTTCGCGGTCCCGCACCTGATCTTTCATGTCAGCCACCTGGAGCACTTCACGACGGCCGACGCGGTCGCGCAGACAACCGTCCTCACCATTGCCGTGCTGCTGCCGGTTGCCCTGCTGCTCCTCACCACGTGGCGACCTGGGTCAGCCCCCATAATGGAAGCAAATGACTGTCGTGAAGATCAGGCTCTTGGTGACCGTCGCGATTCTCGTTATATCGACGTTGGTGGGCTGCACGTTCCAGTCCAGGAACCCCCCGACCAGCACGACCCTTGAGGTCTCCATGGATGACGTCCTCAAGCAAAGCGTCATCACGCAGAACGCCACCGTTGCCGTCGGCAACACACTGACACTGAAGTTGGGCTCGAACTACACCACGCCGTATCGGTGGACGGCCGAGACGAAGATCGGCGACACGACGATCCTGAAGCAAACCAGTCACGAGTTTGTCCAGCCGAGCAGCGACAGGCTGGGGGCGCCCGGAACCGAAGTCTGGACCTTCGCGGTGCTGAAACCCGGGATCACCACGATCACCACCTACTACACCAGTTTCGTGGGCCGCGACCCGACGCCGAAGAGCACTTACAACGCGACCGTGACGGTGCGGTAGAAATTTGGCTGTGTTTGGTTTCCTTCGCAACTGGCCGCGGTTGAGCAATGTGCCCGCGGACCTGCGTGAGCAGCTCGAAGCCGAGGGTCTGATTTTCCTTGCGGGGAATGTCGGCGTGAGCCGGCATTTCAGCGGCCATGTCCCGGGCGTCTTTTCGGCCTCCGGGGTGTCCCGGTATAAGGGCGCGTTCGCCTTCAGCAATGCGCGGGTGGTCGCGACCTTTCCGGCGCGGGGGGACACCAACCTGCGGTCCATCGATTGCGGTTGGGACGCCGATAAGGGACCGGCGACCGCGACAATCACCGGCAAAGGTCTGGTGATCGACATCGGGTTGCACGGCGTGGACCGCGCCTGCAGCGGGATGATGAAGCTCAACTACAAGAGGAAAATCCCCGACGAGGTGCTGGAGAAGCTGCCGAGCACGACGTTGCGCTTTCCGGTCGAGCCGGTCTTCGTCTACCGCGCCGCCGGGGTGCGTCCGAAATAGGTTGTGGCGCAATAGGTTTGTTATTCTGCGGGCCGCAGCATCCGCCCGGTGACCCGCGCCGAGAGCCCGCCGGGCATCAGGTGGCTGAACGTGGACGTGAACCGGTTGCGCCAGCCGGGTACGACGACGGGCCGGCCTCGGTCCAGGGCTTTCAGGCCGGCGGCCACGACGGGCTCGGGCGCGGCGAGGCGTCGATAGATCGCGGTGTGCGAAACGTCGGATCCGAGCGCGTCGACGAACCCGGTGCGGGTTGGGCCCGGGCACAACGCCGTCACCGTGACTCCGGATTTTCGGGTCTCCGCCCACAAGGCCTGACTGAGCGACAGCACGAATGCTTTCGACGCGCCGTAGGTGGCTTGGTAGGGGCCGGGCTGAAACGCGATGGTGGAGGCGACATTCAGGATTCCGCCGCGACCGCGCTTGAGCATCTGGGGGAGGACCGCATGCGTGAGGCGTACGAGCGCGTCGACGTTGACGGCGACCAGTTCGTGCTCGCGCTCGGTGTCGATCTCGGCGAACGGGCCGTAGGTGCCGAACCCGGCGTTGTTGACCAGTACGTCGACGTCCCGGTTGCCGAGGTGGGCGATCAGGGCATCGACGCCGGCTTTGGTGCCGAGGTCGCCGACGACGAGTTCGGCTTGTTGGCCGACGTGTTGCGCGACCGCGCTGAGCCTCTGCTCGTCCCGTCCGGCGAGGACCAGACGATGGCCGCGTTTCGCGAGTTGGTCGGCGAAGATTGCGCCGAAGCCCGAGCTGGCCCCGGTAATGACGGCGAGTGACATGGCTAAACTCCTTGATATCCAACGGTTTTCACGGCCGGCCGGACGGCCAGGGCGTGGCTGACGAGACCGATCGCCGCACCCAAAATGGGCCAGATCGGCCAGAAGTACGCGACGCCGGTCGCTGCCCACACGGTGAGCACGATGGCGGCCATCGCGACGAAGGCGGTGAGGTGGATGCGCACGCCGCGGCGGGACGCGGCCGCGCGGGCGGCGCGGCGGCGAGGGTCGGCACGGCGGATGCGATCGAGGGGAAGGTCGGTCAGGAGCTGCTTTAGGTCCCCGGTGGTGTGTGCTTGGTACGCCGTCTGCAGGCGCTGGTCGTAGTCGTGCAGTTCCAGGTAGCCCTGCGCGAGTGCCTGGCCGAGGCGTGCGGCCGTCCGCTGCCGGTCACGGTCGCCCGCGCGGTTGGTCTCGATGGTCGCCAGTTGCTTGCTCATTTCTGCTCCTCTGCGGAGATGTGAATAGCATTAACATAGACCATAATGTTAATGTCGTCAACATGGCACGGAAAACGACGTCTGCGCGCCGGGATAGTTACCACCACGGCGACCTGAAACGGGCGCTGACCAGCGCCGCGCTATCGCTGGTGGCCGAGAAGGGGCCGAAAGGGTTCACCCTCACCGAGGCGGCGCGGCGCGCCGGCGTCAGCGCGGCGGCCCCGTATCGGCACTTCGCCGACAAGGCCTCGTTGCTGGCCGCCGTCGCGGAACAGGGGTTCCTCGAACTGCACGCCGAGCTGGCCGCCGCCGCCGAGGCCGTGGCGGATCCGAAGGCGCGGGTCGTCGAACTGGGCCGCGCTTATGTGCGCTGGGCCGTGCACCATCGGGACCGCTACCAGGTGATGTTCGGCGCCGAGATTTCGAAAGCGGACCACCCGAGCCTGGCGGTTGCCGCGGAGCGCGCGTTCGGCGACCTGCTCGAGGCGATAACGCAATGTCAGGAGGCCGCTGGCCAGGACCCGCGTTCGATTGCCGGCCCGCTCTGGTCGTTGGTGCACGGCGTCGCGTCGCTTGCCATCGGGGGCGAGTTGCGTGCGGTCGGCATTCAGGCAGACCCGGAAGCGATGATTGAAGGCGTTGTGGCCCAATTGCTTTGAGGACGCGTAGACTTCGCCGGCATGGCTGCGTTCCATCGGCCGCTTGCAATCAGCGTCGCCGGGCTCATGCTTGCCGGTGTCGGGCTGGCCATCACCGCGTTGGTCTCCGCAGTAGCGCACCGCGAGACGGTTCAAGCGCTGGCGTACATCGCGGTTGCGGTCGCCCTGACCGCCGTCGCGGTGATGGTGCTGCGTGGTTTTCGTTGGGTGATCCGGGTCGTCCTCGTTGCGCTCGCCGGGCATCTCCTCGCGATCGCGGGAATCATCTTGGAGCTCAGCCACGGCATCGATGCCCGTAAAGCGGGGCAGCTGCGCCGGCTCGGGTTCGATCCAACGGCGGGCTTGATCATCAACCTGATCTATTCCAGCGTCGGGTTTGCGCTGTTCTGCTGGTTCGTCG
Source organism: Mycobacterium sp. IS-1264 (assembly GCF_001954195.1). GTDB lineage: Bacteria > Actinomycetota > Actinomycetes > Mycobacteriales > Mycobacteriaceae > Mycobacterium. The sequence goes on from NZ_MBES01000056.1 coordinate 48,926, forward strand.
CGCGTTGGGTTGCGGCGCGGCGACGCAGCTAAGTCACATCGGCCACACGAGTCTCTCGAAAAGGCGACACGCTTTGTGCCCGCCTCACAGCGACAATTGCGTCGGGAAGAGCACGTCGGGATTGAGGATGCCCGCGGGGTCGAAGCTCTGCTTGATGCGGCGCATGAGCTCGACCTTGACGGGGTCTTCGAGCTCGAGGAAGTACGGGGTTTTGGCGCGGCCAAGGCCATGTTCACCGGAGATCGCGCCACCCAATTCCATTGCCAGCGCGAAGATGTCGGTCATCAGCTTCTTCCGACGCGACGGGTCCCTGCAGATGATGGCCAGGTGCACGTTGCCGTCACCGGCATGCCCGCAGCCCGCCGCGGCACCGCCCGCGGCCACCGCCAATTCGCGTGCACCCGAAAGGAATTTCGGCATCGCGGAGCGCGGCACGACGGTGTCGATGATGTCGTCGGCGCCGATCGCCTTGGCCGTCCAGAACGCCTTCTCGCGTGCCTCGATCAATCGACGGGCGGAGCTTCCCTCGAGAACATAGGCGTCGACGGCCCCCAGCTCGGCGACCAGCTCACCGGCCCGCTCGATATCCTCGCCCAGCCGGTCCGCGGTGCGGTTCTCAAGCGCCACAACGAGATACGCCTGGCAACTGTCGCGGACAGAGTCCGGAATGCCGAGCTCGAGGTTCTGGGTATGGACGAGGGCGGCCATCGTCATGTTGTCGATGTACTCGAGGATGTAGGGCACCAGCCCGCTGGCCAAGATGCGAGGCACCGCCTGCATGACTTGGTCGAAGTCGGCGAACGGGGCGAGCACGGTGGCGCTGTGATCGAGGCGCGGATGAAGCTTGACGATCACCTCGGTGGCCAGGGCCAGGGTGCCTTCGGAGCCGACGATGAGCTGGGTCAGGTCGTAACCGGTGGAGACCTTGGCGATCTTGCCGCCGGTCCGGATGAGCTCGCCGGTCGGCAGCGCGGCCTGCAGCCCGAGCACATTGTGGCGGGCGATCCCGTACTTGACCGCACGCATGCCGCCGGCATTGGTTCCCACGTTTCCGCCGACGCTGGAGGACAGCTCGCCCGGATGAACCATGTAGCTCAGCCCGGCGTCGACGGTCGCGGCGTCCAGCTCGGTCAGCGTCACCCCCGGTTGGACGACGGCGACCTGGTTGGTCGTGTCGACCTCGAGGACCGCGTTCATCCGCTCGAAGGAAATGACGAGCCCGCCTTCCCGCGGTATCGCCGCGCCCGACAGGCCGGTCCCGGATCCGCGGGCCGTCACCGGAACCTTGTGCTGCGTGGCGGCTTTCAGCAGCTGCGCGACCTCGTCGGCGGATGCCGGTTTCGCGACCCACCCCGGTTTCTGCGGCGCCGCCGTCAACACCTCATCGTGGAAGTAGTCGTCGGGGATGGCGGCGCCGGTCAGCAGGTTGTGGGCCCCGACGATTTCCGCGAAGCGCGCCGTCATGTCGCTCATCGTAATTGGGATCGGTAGTGGTCCGGCCGGTGTGTAGTTACCGCATGACTTTGAAGAGGATCGTCGCCGGGGTACTGGTGTCGGGCGCCATCGCCACCGCGGGGTTGGGGATGGCCGTGGGCGTCGCCCAGGCCGATCCTTTTGGCCACGTCGGCGGAAACTGCCCGGCGGGCCACACGTGCGGTCACTGGTGTCCCGGCGAGCGGATTCCGGACAACTTCATCAACTGGAACATGGGCGTGTGCCACGAGTACTACTACGACTATCGTGGTGTCGTCGATACCGGCAATGGAGCCGTATATGGCTGGCCGAACGGACCGATCAACGCTCCGCCGCGGCACACCGGCCCTCCCAACTTCAACTGCGGCCTGTTCTGGTGCCCAGTACCGCCGCACGCGTGAGCTGGCGCACGTTACGTCGACGCCGAATTTGGGAATCCGCCGGGCTGGACCTGTTCGAGCTGACGGAAGGATTTCCGATTGTCCTCTACCCGGTTCGGGCGATACGAGCTGCAAGCACTGATCGGCAGCGGCGCGCTCGGCGAGGTCTACCGGGCCTACGACACGGTTAAGGATCGGCGCGTCGCGCTCAAGCTGTTACGTGCGGAGAGGGCCGCGGAACCTGGCTTCCAGCAACGCTTTTACCAAGCATGCCGGGCGACGGCGCGATTGCAGGAACCCCACGTCATCCCGGTGCATGACTTCGGCGAGATCGACGGGGTGCACTACCTCGACATGCACCTGGTCGACGGCGGCAGCCTGCGCGACCTGCTGCGCGAGCGGGGCCCGCTGGAGTCCTCGCGCGCTGCCTCGATCACGGCGCAGGTGGCGCGTGCGCTGGACGCCGCGCACGCCGCTGGCCTGACGCACCTTGACGTCAAACCGGAAAACATCCTGCTCACGCGCGACCACTTCGCGTACGTCGTCGACTTCGGCATCGCGCATGCCGGCGGCGACGCGACGATGTCGCGCACCTACATGGCGCCCGAACGGTTCACCAGCGGGCGGATCGGGCCGCAGACCGACGTGTATTCGCTGGCGTGCGTGCTCTACGAATGCCTCACGGGACAGCCGGCGTTCGAGGGCTCGGATCCGCAAGAACTGAAGAGCGCACACCTGCTGTCCCCGGCGCCGCGCCCAAGCATCATGCGCCGCGGCGTCGGCCGGGCCTTCGACGACGTCGTCGCACGGGGCATGGCCAAGCAGCGCGCGGGGCGGTACGCGTCCGCAGGTGAGCTGGCCCGGGCGGCCAGCGAGGCGGTGTCCTCGGCCGACGAGCGGATTCCCGTTGCGGCGGGGCAGAGCGTGCCGCCGCGCACGCGGCCGTTCGCGGCGTTCTATCCCAATCCCGATGACACTGGCTCGAGCCCCTACCCGCCCGCGGAGTCGACGCCGGAGCGGCCGGTCCGCCCGCTGACGATCGGCCGGGCGCCGCTCGTGCTGACGGTGGCGGCGGTGGTCGCGTTGGTTGTCGGCCTGGTCGTGGCGGTGGGATCCGTGGTCTTCACGCCCCGCAACGGCGCCGTGCCGTCGCAGACCCAGCGGGCTGCACCTCCGCCGAGCGCGCCGGTGCCGAAGACGCCGTCGCTATCGCGCCCGGTGAAGGGTGCCGACGGGTTGGGGTTCGTCGGTGAGACGGCCCGGTGCGATCCGGGCAATCCGCCCGCCGCGGTGGTGCGCACCGCCCAGTCACTCGCGGTGGTGTGTGAAAACCTCAGCGGCAGTTACTACTACCGCGGTGAGCGTATTCGCGACGGCGCCCACATCGAACTGTCCAACGCCGAACGCGCGGGGGACGGGTTCGACGTCACCAATCCGCTCAACGGCGTCCGCTACGAGGTGCGCCCCGAACGGCTGAGGATCATCAGCGGTGAGCACGTCGATTCGTCGGAGCCGGTGCTGCAGTACGCCACAGCCGGCTAACGGGCGAGCCGGTTTACGCGACCTGCGATGGCGATGCAGGGTGAGGCTGGCTTAGCCCAAACCGGCCATCGACTGCGGCATGTTCTTGTCGCCAGATCGCGGATTGCGCCGAGAAAACCGGGCGGGCGGGCTGCGGATGCTGCTGGAGTCGGTCGAACCTGTCCAGCCGGTGCATCGGCGTAACCGTGATGCGCATCATGTTCCAGAGTTCGCGAACGAAATTGCCTGGGGTGCGCCGTAATTCCGGGCCACCGACATAGCGGCGCGCAATGGTCAGGAAGTCCTCCGGTTCGACACCGGCGACATCACGGACATGGGTCGTCGGGCCGCCGACTTCCCAGGTCCCCAGGCCATACTCCGGCCCGTAGTGGCGCATGCCGGACTGGAAGAACTCGTCGAAACCGAATCGTTTTCCGTTCGCGCGCAGGGCCTTCATGAACATCCGAGGCGGGATGTCGATGTGACGCACCCGCCTGCCCAACGCCTCACCTATCGCGTCGGCGATTTCTGCTCCGGTTAGCAGAGTCGGCCCGGTCGGGCGGTAGGCCCGCCCGTCGTGACGGTGCGGATCGAGCAGGGCACCGACGGCGACGCGGGCGATGTCCTCGTTGGACGGCGGGGCGTTGCGGCCGCCGCCGGTCGGCACCGGCAACACGCCCAGCTGCGCGGCGACCGAGAGCAGGTTCAGGTAGCCGTCGGCGAAGTAGCCGGGATCGACCGCGACGTGGGCGGTGTTCGGCAGCAGCTCAAACAACTTGTCGGTCAGCCAGGCCTGCCTCGTCATCAACGAGGGATGCTCGGGGCTGGCCAGCCATTGCCCAAGCGCCACCACCGCTTCCACTCCTGCGCGCTGTGCCGCGACCGCGAAGGCCACCGCGCTGTCGAGTACGTGAGGATGCCACGGGGGATTGAAATAGAGCCGATCGACCCCGTTCATCGCGGCCGTAACCTGTTGAATGTCAAACATATCGGCGACGACGACCTCGGCGCCCAACTGACGCAAGCGGGCGCTGCGCGCGTCCTCGCGGTGCACCAAAGCCCTTGTCGGCACGCCCTTTTCCAATAGTTGGGCGGCTACCGCGCCGCCAATTTTGCCGGTGGCGCCGGTCACCAGCACGCGTGAGTTTGTCATCGGACTGTCCTTCCACTAATCGGTACTTCGAACCAGTAGCGCAATGTGACCACTGGTTACATTGCAGTATGCGACGGCATGTGACCGTTGTCAACATCGAGTCCGTGTGGGATTCTGGCGAGCATGACCCCCGCCGGACCACAGCGTGAAAAGCCTTACCACCACGGTGCGCTGAACTCAGCGTTGGTCGAGGCGAGCATCGAGCTGGCTCGCGAAGGCGGACCCGATCGGGTCATCCTGCGCGAGGCCGCCCGGGTGGCCGGGGTGTCGCACTCGGCCGCATACCGTCATTTCGCCGACCGCGAAGCACTGCTGGACGAGGTGTCGCGCCATGCGCGCAGCGAGCTTGCCGCCGAAATGCGCCGACGCGTTGCCCGCGCCAGAGCTCCCCGCCAGCGGCTGCGTGCGGTTGGTACGGCCTACATTGACTTCGCGTTGAGTGAGCCCGGACTGTTCCGGACCGCGTTTACCTCGCATCCCGCCACTGCGCCCGCCGCGGATCAGGACGCCGCAGCACCGCGTGATGGTGCCGATCCCTTCGAGATCCTCAGCGACGTGCTCGACCAATGCCAAGCCGCCGGACTGCTGGACCGGCGCCGCAGGCCCGGAGCCGAGATTGCGGTCTGGTCGGCGGTGCACGGCCTCGCGAACCTCCTGCTGGACGGGCCATTACCCAAAACCGCGGCCGGCATCGAATTCGCGCAGCGGCAAGTGTGGGAACTTATCGAGCGTGGACTGCTGACCGGCGGCGCGTCATGATTCCGCGCGAGCCATCACCAGGGGCGTGATGTGCGCCTGCTCGCGCCGGGTGTGAAGGTGACCGGTAGCTTGCCGAGGCCGGTCATGCTCGGGTTGCTCATGTATTGGTGGGTGTTTTCGACGTCGACCCGGTAGTCGGGCATGCGGTCGAGCACCGCCCTGACCATCACTTCGGACATCAGGCGCGCCAGGTGCGATCCGATGCAGCGATGCGGCCCGAGCCCAAAGGCGAGGTGGCGGTTGGGCATTCGATCGAGGATGACGTCGTCGGGTCGGTCGAATTCTTTTTCGTCGTGGTTCGCGGAGAGCCAGCTGATGATGACGCGGTCGTTTTTTCTCAGGCGTTGGCCATTGAGTTCGACGTCGCGGGTGACCGTGCGGCTCAATGACTTGTTGACCGAGAAGTAGCGCAGGAATTCGTCGGTGGCGGTGCGGTAGAGCTCGGGGTGGTCGATGAGTTGTTGGAGTAGCTCGGGGTGGGTGCCCAGGTGTTTGAGCGTGAGCGCGGTTTGGGAGGTGGTGGTGTCGACGCCGCCGCCGATGAGGTTCCAGATGATGTTGAGCAGCTGGTCGTCGGTGAGGCGCTTGCCGTCGAATTCGAACTGGATGAGGAAGCTGGTCAGGTCTTCTCGGGCGTCGGCTCGTCGGGCCGCGGCGAACTCGAGGACCTCTTGCATCATGGCGGGGACTTTGGCGATGGCGCTGGCGTACTCGTCGCTGTCCTGGGGGACGGCCATGACGGAGTGGAAGAGGTTGGCGTAGAGGTGCCAGTTGTCGTAGGGCAGGCCCATCAGCTTCATGGTGAGGATGGCCGGGACCGGGCTGGCGTAGTCGAGGACGAGGTCCATCCGCCCGTCGGTGATTTTCTGGTCGAGGAACCAGTGCGCGGATTGCTCCATGAAGGGCTTGAGTTTTTCGACGGCGCCGGGTGAGAAGAACGGTGCCAGCGCGTGGCGGAGGGCCAGGTGATAGTCGCCGTCGACCTCGCCGATGCCCAGGGCGGGTTGGCCGTCGGGACGCGGCACGCCCATCTCGCCCTGGTAGTCGACGCCGTCGTCGGTGTTGGGGTCGTATCGATGGGAGAAGGTGTCGTCGTCTCGGGCCGTTTGGCTGACCGCGTCGTAGCTGCTGAGGTACCAGAAGCCGTCGTAGTTCTGGTTCCAGGCGACGGGGCATTTCTGCCTGAGCTCGGCGTTGATCTGCTGTTGGTTGAGGTTGAACTCGTCGGAATGGTGGTCGAAGTCGACGATGGAGTCGGGCCTGACGTCGGGCCGTGTAGTCATCGAGAGCCCTCCACGAGGAGACCTGGCGGCGGTGGCCGCGTATCAACGCTATCTTTGCATTATTACGCTTTTGAATGCGTACGAATAGTTGGCCTGTGTCCGTCAGAGCCCGAGCCGCTTTGGAAGGTTGTAATGTCCAGTCACCGAACAACTTTCAACCATGTAGGGCTATGCGTTGCCGACCGCGAGCGGTCACGCCGCTTCTACGAGGGTCTGCTGGGGTTCCAGTTCTGGTGGGAACTTGACGTGCCCGACGAGGCTGCGGATCAGCTGCTGCAGCTCCCCAAACCACTCGGAGTCCACGCGACCTACTTGGTCCGGGATGGCTTGGTCCTCGAACTCATCGACTACTCGCGGCGTGGAGTACACGCCGGGCCGGGGCGGGTTATGGATCAGATCGGTCTGACGCACATCTCGTTTTCGGTATCCGATCTTCCGGGCGTGTTGGGGAAGGCTGCGGAGTTCGGGGGAACGGTGGTCGACGGGACGGTGTCCCAAGCCTCGGCAATGGTTCGCGATCCGGATGGGCAGTTGCTGGAACTGCTTAGCGACGGGTGGCTTTCGGCTCTGCCGGAAAGGCCTTAAATTAGCTTGTCCGCGCTGGTCGGGCCTAAGCACGGTGCCGGGATGGTATAGCGATGCATTCTGGAACTACGGTACTTGCAATTAGTAGGCTAATTCGACGATTCATCTATGGGCCGTCGGCAGATTTGTCGTTGTACGCCTCGATCTGTATCACGCTTAAGGCTCCTGCTGCCAGCGATCCCGGCCCCGGGTGCTGGGATTTGGCGACGAAACTGTGAGTGGATTGCCATCGCCTCGTCAAGGGTGTGGGCGCGCCGCACCTAACCCCCATGAGTCATTCGGCGCTCCAGGAGTCACTCGGCGATGAGCGATCGAGGTCAACGACGGCCACCTGTGTAGGCGTGCCGTCGGGTGAATTGTGGCTTCGGCGAACGCGATCGGATCAGTTGCTATCTCAAGTTGACGGATGGTCGCTAGCTCCTTCATAAGGACCTGCTCAAGGATGGTTGCAGGTACAGGACGAGGGGACGGACCAGCCGCGCGCCTCCATGACAGGTAGACCGCTAGTCACGTACCGTGCCACACAGTCGCAAAAGAGAATGGCGGACAGTGGCGAACGAAGAGTTGCAGCAACGTGGGTACCTCGCGAGCGGCAAGCTCAAGGGCGAGACGTTCGGATCCTTCGAGCACCTAAATTTAGGATCTACCTCGCTGGCCAACCTGGTCACCGCGGGGCTTCCGGTCATCCTGCCGACCGAGCACCGGTTTTCGCCAGTCGTGTACAAGCCTCCTAAGCGCCCCGCGTCCCTCAAGCCCGATTCGGTCTATCTGCAGCGCCGCGACGGAAAGCCAGTGCCGGTAGCCATCGGTGAGCACAAGAAGCACGGTGAGTTCGCTGGGACCTTGGGGGAGAGGCGCCTCCAGGGTGCGTTAGAACAGGCATTGCTGTCAGCACTCGCCGTAGGCTCAACTGTTGCCTTCGCAGCCGATGGAACCAAAACCGTATATGTGGACGTCGTAGCTAGCGAAACATCGGGTGGAGTTGTCACGCTCATGGAGAAGCGAGATTTCTCTCCGGCCGTGCTCGAAGGTTTGTTATCGGGGGGAGTCGAGACGCCGAAGGATCCCACCCCGCTGGCCGAGCGTGTTTGGCAGTTAATTTGGCACGCCACGAAGGCCGAGCCAAAAGAGTGCCTCCTCACGTTCGTCGAGATATTTGTACTCAAGTTCCTCAGTGACAACTTGTCATCTTCCTTGCTGCCGGCCGATTTGAATTTCTACCGTCTAGTAGGAGATCCCGCTAAGTTCAAAGAGCAGACTGGCGTCACCGAGGTCGAGTATTACGTCAACCAGATCCGGCCAAAAATCAAGTCGATTTTTCCGGACAATACGATCTGCGACGACGACGATGTGCCAAAGCTATTCGATCTGAGAACCGTAGTGTCAAAGACCTCGATCATCAATGGGTTCGTTTTTTTGCAGAGCGGAAGCCAGACGCACGAAAGCTATAATACAACATTTCGTAGCATAATCGATGCTTTCAATGCCTTTGGTCCATTGACGACCATCGACCCAGAATTCAAGTTGCGCTTATACGAGACTTTCCTTCGACGCTCGGCGCGACAACAGCGCCTGGGCCAGTTCTTCACGCCGCGTAACGTTGTGCGTTCCATGGTCGCCATGGCTCAGTTGGGGAAGCTTCAAGAAAACTCCGTGTTGCTGGATCCAGCCGCCGGAGTCGGCGGTTTTATACTCGAACCGTTGATGTGGTCAGACGCGCTTGAAGGCAACGTCACGGTTATTTCTGGAAAGCCCCGGCGCCGAGTGAGAACGATCGGCTTGGACGTAGATGCCGATCTTCACGTATTAGCAAAAGCGAACATGCTTTTGCATCTGGCGGAGCTTGTGCGAGACCCTGCCACAACACCGAGCGCGCTGAACAAGGCGATGGCCGAGACTTTCGTGTTGATGGACGATAATAAAACCCTTGGTTCGTTGCTCCAGCCTCCGGTCAATAGTGTCGACGTCATATTGACTAATCCTCCGTATGTTACTCGCGGCAGTGCGATATACAAAGACACCATTAAGGCGGTCAGCGGACCAAGGAACGGCAAGGTCTTGAAGGAGTACTATGACAGGGCTGGCCTTGGCGTTGAGGCTCTTTTTATCCGCTATATATCTGGCGCTCTTAAGCCTGGTGGACGGGCATTCGTCGTCGTGCCGCAAGGGCTATTGAATAGGACGGAGCCGGGCCCGAAACAACAACTACTCGATGAATGCAACCTTCTCGCTTCTATCCAGCTACCTCGCAACACCTTCTTCAACACTGCCCAGAAAACGTACATTATCGTCCTCGAACGGCGACATACTAACTCGGACCCGCGTCCCGATGTGCTGTGCGGGTTGGCGCGAAGCATTGGCGAATCCTTGGATTGGCGGCGCACTCCTACGCCAGATGACAATGATCTAGCCGGCATCGCCGCTGCCTTTGTTGCGCGGGAGGAAGGAGATCTCACTGCGGCGTCGAATTCGCCGGTGGTGAAGATTGTCGAAGCCGACGGTTTTGGACCTGACGATAGATGGGACATTTTCAGGTTTTGGTCAGATGACGAACTGGTTCAACTTGGCGAGACTACATCGCCTGTTGCCCGAGATGACTTCATTGATGATGCTCGAAATACTCTCGAACAATTGATGAACGATCTCGACGAAGCTAAGGCCGAGCTGGAGCTGCTTACATCCGGTCCGATGGCTGATGTTTCATTGGCTGACGAGACGCTCCTAACCGTTAGATCAGGAACTCGCATAACCACGACCCAGATTCAAGAGCATCCCCCTATAAATCCGGACGACGAAGTGGTTGTCTACTCCTGTTTTAAGGATGCAACTCTTACCAAAGGCAGCGTGAGTAGGTCCTGGTTGAACAGTATGAGAAGGAATACAAGGAAGAAAGGCGCAACAATCCCCGCATTTCCGATTGAAGCTGCACCAAGTGTGACCGTGAATGCGAACGGTGCTTCAGTTGGCAAAGTTTTTGTGCGGCAAAAGGGATGCCTCTTGACGGACGATGTTATTGCTGTTCAACCGGTTCGCGAAGGACAATTCGACCTGGACTATCTCTCAGTTGCGCTACAGAGCGCCGTGACTGCCGGTGGATTCCTCTATGAGGCCAAGTTGTTTACTGCGCGTGTAAGGGAATTAGTTATATCTATACCGGTGGATGACAGCGGCAACTATGACATAGATCAGCAGCGCCGCATCGCATCTGCGATCAAACGATTTGACGCAATCCGAGCTCGCCTTGCCGAACTCGGCACTTGGAGCACCGATGCGAGAATAATTTGACGGTGAGCGGCAGACAATCTACGCCGCAAGAGCTTTAATAGAATCGAATGAACTGGCTAGGGTGGCCAATTCTTAATTCATATCGGGCGTTACGGAACAAAGTTACGAAATGCGAGAGACGATCTCAACGCTAAGTACTAAATACACCGGCAAGGGTCAGGTCTGGTAGTGGTCGCAGTCGAAGGCGATGGGATAGAACCGATCGGGCTATAGGTAATGTCCTTGGGGCAGTTGGGGTTTGAAACGTCCGGATTGCACTGTGGCGATCAGACCCGCCTGCGTGACTGAACCGCTCGCAAGCACAGTGCGGCGCACAATCTCACGGATGTCCGCTCCGCTGGTATCAGCGCTGAAACGGGCGGCAACATTGTGTACCGCGACGCTCTCGCCGCCGGGCACGCCCCGTAGGTACGTGGACAGTATTTGGGCCGCGGCGTCGCGGGTGGGGTAGCCGATCTCGATGATCGAATCAAAGCGTGCAGTGCGGATAGCGGCAGCGTCCAGAGCGCTGATGTCATTGGTGGACGCCAAAGTCAAGATCGGAGCCGATGGATCGGTATCCATCACTGCCAGAAATTCCGACAACGCCCGGGCGTCACCACTCTTTCGCCGGTCGCCGACGATCAGATCGAGGTCTTCCAACACAATCAAGGTCGGGCCTAGGGTGCGCGCCTCCTTGTACACCCCGGCAAGCGCAGACTGCCCGGCGCGGGCGTCGACGATGATCGCGGTGAATGAACCGACCAGTTCGTTTGCGATCGCCTGGGAGATCACGGTCTTGCCTACCCCGGGCGGGCCGGCTAACAGCACACCGCGCCGAACACCCAACCCCAAACTCCTCATGAGCTCGCGATGGGTGGTGACGGCCGCGATGTTCAAGTCGATCTCTGACCAAACGGATTCGGGCACAATAACATTCGCGCGGTTAATGGCGGGCAGCTCACTGACTTCCAGCACCAGTCCGTCGTTTTCAGTCGCGGTCAGCGCGCGTCCGCGGAACAAGTTCTTGGCACCTTCGGCGTCGGCCATGATCGCGTCGATGACCGCCACGCCATATGACCGGTCGCCGGCGGAAGCGTAGATCTGCAGGCGGGGTCCGTCGCTGAAGGCGAACGCTTCGCTGAGCCGCACCACCAGCGGCGCGGGGGCAAGCTGTCCCTCGGCGAAGTACGCGGACAAGGCAGATGGCGGGGCCAGGTGTTGCTCGCCGATCTCGATGTGACCCCAAGTAGGCGGCTCGTCGTCATCACCAGGGCCGATGGCGGGATCGAACCGGTCAATCAGCGCCGCGATCGCTAAACCCACGGTGACGTGACCTATCGAAGAGAGCTTCCGTGATTCACACACCAAATCTGAGCCGGACCGACCCAGACTCGCCTGTAAGAACCCATCCAAGGTGGTTCGCGAGGTTACCGATCCGGCCAGGATCTGACCGACCAACTCCACTGCGCGGCGCACGTCCGCGTGCTCGCCGGCCAAGGCCGCCGCCACCGACGACGCTCCCAATTGAGACATGTCACGAAGTCTGCCGCCACCCACCGACAAGGCCGGAGCGACGGACACGGGTTTCCGCGGCAGCTGTGACGGGCAAGCGCGGCTCCCTGACAGCGTGCGTGAACTCCTGGTCGACCGCCGGGCGCCCATTGTGCATGCGTGGAGCAATGGATGTCAGGACCGGCACGTACACGCGTTCCCAACTTGGATCCGCCGGCTACCCGGCGCGAAGACCACACAACTACAGGAGCCCAGTCCGTAGGTAGCTGCTCATCTCATATCGTCGACAAATAGCGCCATCGAAGCGGTAAATCCGTGCAACGCGTTCCGGCCCGCGATCGGGCCGATCTCCCCGGCGGCGAAGAAGCCGGCGAGCGGAATCCCGCCAAGTAGTTCCTCGATCGCCGACGCGTCATGGTCGGCGACCCCGAACATTCGCCGGCCACGCCCGTTGCAGGTGAACAACAGCGCGCCAACCGGACGCCCGGGCAGCTCCGCCAAAGTCCGCTCTACGACCAGGCGCAGGTCCTTGTCGGCCCCCGCCGCGTCACGGACCTGGAACTGCACCGTCGCGCCGACCTCGACAACCTCGCCGATCTCGATCGCCCCGGTCGTTTCGTCGGCGCCGAGTAGGCCGCGGATCAGGAAGTCGCCCTGACCCGGAGCAGCGAGGTGCTCGTCGACGACGATCCCGATCGACAGCCCGTGGCTGACCAGTTCCTGCTCGTCGCGCGACAACCCCTCGACGATCTCGCGCAGGCGCTGCAGCGGCGGCCGGCCGCCCAACTCGGTGATCACCGTGCCGTCTTCGGCGCCGGTGACGATGTATGGGTTGCCGATCGGCCGGCAGCCCTGCGACACGATCGGAACACCGTGCACGCCAGGCAGGCGCACGCCCACGAGGCCGGAGGTGAGCACGCCGTGGTCGCGGAACAGCCGGGTCTCGCCGAGCCCCCGCCCACCGCTCACCACGCCCCCCACCACGGTCGTCCCCGGAAGGTCGGTGTTGAGGTGTTCGACGAGCAGGCTCGACGGGAACGTGTACGGGTCCGGCAGCAGCAGGTGCAGATCGTGCGCGGCCCGGTCGAACCGGTAACCCGTGATCAGGCCACCCGAGCCGGTGCGGACGAAGTCCAGCGCGAATGTCTCCGCGGCCAGGCCGGACGCCAGCCACACCGCCACCGCGGGCCCGTCCTCGATCTCGCGGCCGCCGGCGACGATCCCCTGGGCGACGCAACCGATCAGCGCGGGCGCCTCAACGATCCTTTGCACCGCGTCGAGGACATCGACGGCCTTGTCAGTGTGTGATCGCGATGCGAAGAGCACGGCCAGCGATGGCGCCTCACCCGCGAGCTCGTCGCGCGCGTGCGCTGCGGCCTCCACCGCGGCCGTTCGTGCGTCGGGCGCGGTGGAAACCCCGACTCCGATCCGCACCCCTCAATGATGCGCCGCCCCGGCCACACTCATGCCTGATCGAGCGCGTCTCGCAGGCGTCCACGGGCCCGGTCGAGCCGCACGGCGGCCTCGGCGGCGTCGACGCCCGCGAGCAGCGCGACGATCGCGGTCTTGGCGTGACCGCCCGCGGCGGCGAGCGCGGCGGTGGCGACCTCCTCGTCGACGCCGGCCACGTCACGGACGATCCGCACCGCGCGCCGGCGCAGCTTCGAGCTCGTCGCGCGCACGTCGACCATTCGCGGTCCGTAGGCCTTGCCGAGCGCGATCATCACGCTCGTTGAGAGCGTGTTGAGCACGATCTTGTGTGCCGTCCCCGCGGTCAGCCGCGTGGACCCGGCGAGAACCTCAGCGCTGGTGAGCAATTCGATTACGACGTCGGCAGACGCTTCACTGCCCGGGTTGTTGACGATCGCGACGGTCAGCGCGCCGGTCGCGCGCGCGTGCTCGAGCGCCCCGAGCACGTACGGCGTGCGGCCCGATGCCGTGATCCCGACGAGGGCATCGGCGGCCGTCAGGTCGGCGAGATCGACCGGGTTGAACGCGTCCTCCGCGCCCTCGATCGCCGCGGTCAGCGCCGCCGGCCCGCCGGCGATCACTCCGCGCACGAGGTCGGTGCCGAATGTGGGCCCGCACTCGGCCGCGTCGAGAACGCCGAGCCGCCCGGGCGTTCCGGCGCCGGCGTAGATCAGGCGGCCGCCGCGCTCGAGCCGTGCGGCGATCGCCTCGGCCGCCGCCGCGATCCGCGGAACCGCCGCCGCCACCGCGGCGTGCGTCTCGCCCTCGGCGGCGACGAGCAGCGCGACGACCTCGCCGATGGGCCGGGCGTCGAGGTCGTCCAGGTCTGGACGCACGGCTTCGGTAGCGAGCGCGTCGAGCCCTTGTGCCACAACGGTTTTGGCGGCCTGCACGCGGATCACATGCGGCTCGTGGATCGCGCCCAGCCGCAGCGCGCCGCCAAGCGCGTCGCCGGCGGCCGGGACGAGGTCGAGCTGCTCGCGCAGCGCCTCGACCCCTGTCAGGCCGCCGACCATCGCCACCGGGCCATCCCCGGCCGCGTGGGCCGTCGCGCCGAGCGCCTCGGCGGCGGCGCTGACGATCGCCGACGCCACGGAATCGTCTTGCGCGGCAAGGACTTCGGGCGCGAAGGAGGCGAGGGCGGCGGCTCCGGTGAGCTGGGCGGGCCAGGTCTCCGGCGCACCGAAGCGGGCGCGGGCGGCGTCGAGCAGCGTGGTGGTCGGGCCGCGGCCGTCGTGGGCGCGCAGCGCCGCGCGCAGCCCGGCGGTGCCGATCCACGCGCCGCCGCCCTCGTCACCCAGCCACGGGCCCCAGCCGTCGGCGGTCCGCAGCGTGCCATCGGCGCCGATCGCGAGCGCCACGACACCGGTGCCCACGATCAGGACCACACCCGGCTTCCCGTCCAGCGCGCCCGCGTGCGCGATCACGGCGTCGCTGGTCACCGCGACTCGCTCCGCCCGCAGCGAGGCCAGCAGCGCGTGGCCCAGCGCGCGCGCCGCGTCAGGCGCCGCGAGCGCCCCGGCGGCGCCCACAATCACCTCGTCGACCGGGCGGAAATCACCCGCGACGGCCAGGATCGCTGCCTCCGCGGCCCCCACACCGCCAGGCGCCGTGAGCCCCGGCGCGCCCGCCCCCTCGGCCCTCCGGCCGCCTGCCGCGGCCCGGCAGGACGTCTTGCCGAGGTCTACGGCCAGGATCACCCGAGCAATCCTGTCATGAGAGGTCGCGTGTTGACCAGGGCATCAACGATACCGCCATCATCGACTCCTTCGAATTACTTTCCAACACTTAGGATTTCGCTCACTGTGGCTACCCGCCCGCAGCTGGCGTCCTGAAACAGTCGGCTGAGCGGGAATTCAGGCTGGCCCCCGACCAGTACCTGTGGCACATTTGGCAAATGAAAGACGACGATCCCGAAAAGCGGATCCGCGAGCTAGAGCGCGGGCTTGCCGACGCGACGCCAACCGCCGACAGCACGCCATATATCGGGAGCGAGCCGTACGCGCCTCAGGCGCCGTATACCGGCGCTCCGACGTACTCGACAACGCCGACGTATGGCTACGGCACGCCACAGCCGCGACGCAGCCCGTCATTCTCGTGGTTGCTCGTGCTCGTCGTCCTGGGGATTCTCATCCCGGTCGTCGTGGGCCTGGTGATGATGTTCGTGAGGTCCAACCCCAGTGGGTCGATCATTGGAAGCATCGGCCCGAACTCGAAGCCCAGCAACGGCCCCACCGAAGTACCCCAAGGCGGCGACCTCCGAGTGGGCGGCAGCATGGAGACCAAGACGGTCGCCTGCAACGACGGGAACCTGACGCTCTATGGCACGGGCGGCACGTACACGGTCACCGGGCACTGCGCCAGCCTCAAAGTGGGCGGCTACAACAACAACGTCACCGTCGACAGCGCGGACACCCTGGAATCCAGCGGCTACAGCAACACGGTCACCGCCCACGCGTGCAACAACTGCAAGCTGACGCTGTCGGCCTACAGCATCGAATTCGAAGTCACCGGCCACGCCGCCAGCCTCACGATCTCGAGCTACGACAACAAAGTCACCGTCGACGCCGTCGACCGCATCAACGTCTCCGGCTACGACAACGTCGTCACCTATCACTCGGGCACGCCAAAGATCACCGACTCGGGCCGCTCCAATACGATCCACCGGGGCTGACGCCGGCCGCGACCTTTTCTTCGCGCGCCTAATGTTTTCTGCAACGATAGGGTCCACCGGGCCGGATCGGGACCAGAGGGGGTACTCGGTCGAAATGAACGAGTTGAAGTTTCTGGAGTTGCACGGCGATCGGATGGCCTACCGCGACGCCGGCGATGGGGAAGTGCTGCTGCTGATCCACGGCATGGCCGGGAGTTCGGCCACCTGGCGGGCCGTGCTACCGCAGCTGTCGAAAAAATTCCGGGTGCTCGCTCCGGATCTGCTGGGCCACGGCGAGTCGGCGAAACCCCGCAGTGACTACTCGTTGGGAGCGTTCGCGGTCTTGCTCCGCGATTTCCTCGACGAACTCGGCGTCAGCCAAGTCACTGTGGTCGGTCAATCGCTCGGCGGCGGTGTCGCCATGCAGTTCGCCTATCAGCACCCCGACTACGTCAACCGGTTGGTGCTCATCAGCAGCGGCGGCCTCGGTCCCGACGTCGGAATCATCCTACGGCTGCTCTCGGCGCCCGGCGCGGAGCTGCTGTTGCCGATCATCGCGCCGAAGCCGGTGCTCACCGTCGGCAACAAGCTCCGGTCATGGTTCAGGGGCGCCGGCATTCATTCGCCGCGCGGCGCCGAGACATGGAGCGCCTACTCGTCGCTGTCGGATCGGCAGACGCGGGCGTCCTTCCTGCGCACGCTGCGGTCCGTGGTCGATTACCGCGGGCAGGCGGTCAGCGCGCTGAACAGGCTGCAGGTGCGCGCCGACCTGCCGATCATGGCGATCTGGGGCGAGCGGGACAACATCATTCCTGTCGAGCACGCGTACGCCGCGGCGAAGGTGCGCACGGACGCCAGACTCGAGGTGCTGCCTCACGTCGGTCACTACCCGCACGTCGAGGCGCCGAACGAGGTGGTCGAGCTGATCGAGGACTTCATCGCGACCACCGACCGCCGCGACGTGGACAGCTCACAGCCGAGCTCCTAATACACAGCGCGGCTTGCCATGATGGGCGCATGGCCGAGCGTGATCGGGACGAATCGGGCCGACCCCGAAGTGCCCGCCCGCGTGATTCCTTGGGCCGACCGCTGCCCTATGGCAGTGAGGGCGTACCACGGATCCCCGATGACCTTGAGCTGGCACCGGCCGAAACCCTGGCCTCTGCCCAGGATCTGCTGGACCAGGGCCTGGCGTTCAGCGCGCACGAGGTCCTTGAGGCGGCCTGGAAGCACGGTCCGGAAGACGAACGGATGCTGTGGCAAGGCCTGGCGCAGCTCGCAGTTGGCATCACCCATGCCCAGCGCGGCAACGTCAAGGGGGCGACGAGTCTGCTGCGCAACGCGTCGGCCCGCCTTTCCCATGCCGACCGCCCGGGGCGCTACGGGACCGATGTCGCCGGTTTGGTGGATTTTGCGGATGCGCTGATCGACGACCTCGCGGCGGGTGTCGAGATCCCGCCGCAGCGGCTGCGACCACGTCTGGTGGTCGTCGAACCTGGTTGCAAGTAGCGGCTTTTGGAGCCTGCTGGCTCGCGTCGACGGATGGGGATGGCTCCGGCGCCTAGCGCGTTCGGAGTTCCTTCCGTCTTAGAACGCTCGTCGCGCACCCGGTCCTGATCCTCGACCGCACTGTCGCCCCGCCACCCACACGGCCGCTAGCGTGTATCTGGCCCCGGCAGCACGGGAGTCCTTCGGCATGATCGGTTTCCCGAACGGCTGGGACTTCGAGATCGCGGATGAGGCTTGCGAACGCGACGCGGTGGGTAATGGGGGTATCGATGAGTGACAGCGTGCAAACCGGAACCATCACCACCCAGGTGCCGGCGCGGCTGGACCGGTTGCCCTGGTCGCGGTTTCACTGGCGCGTCGTCGTCGGGCTGGGCGGCGTGTGGATCCTCGACGGGCTCGAGGTCACGATGGTCGGCAACGTGTCGGCCCGCCTGACCGAGAAGGGCAGCGGCATCGAGCTCACCCCCGCCGACATCGGCGTGGCGGCGGCGATCTACATCACCGGGGCGTGCCTGGGCGCGCTGTTCTTCGGCCACCTGACCGACCGCTTCGGCCGCCGCAACCTCTTCGTGCTGACCCTCATCGTGTATCTGACCGCCACCGTCGCCACCGCGTTCGCCTTCGCGCCGTGGTTTTTCTACCTGGCACGCTTCTTCACCGGCTCCGGCATCGGCGGCGAATATGCCGCCATCAACTCGGCCATCGACGAGCTGATCCCCGCACGGGTGCGCGGCCGCGTCGACCTGATCATCAACGGCACCTACTGGCTGGGTTCGGCCGCGGGCGCGGCCGGCGCACTGGTCCTCCTCGACACGGCGAACTTCGCCGCGAACATCGGCTGGCGGCTCGCGTTCGGCATTGGGGCCATCTTCGGCATCTTCGTGCTCGTCGTCCGGCGCAACGTCCCGGAAAGCCCACGCTGGCTGTTCATCCACGGGCGCGACGAGGAAGCCGAGCGGGTCGTCGGCGACATCGAAGCGGAAGTCCAAGAGCACACCGGCGAAGCGCTGCCCGAGCCACAAGGCCGGCCACTAAGAATCAGACAACGCGAGACCATCTCGTTCGTCGAGATCGCCCGGGTGGCATTCAAGCTCTACCCGCGCCGCGCGGTCCTGGGGCTGGCTCTCTTCATCGGGCAGGCCTTCCTCTACAACGGCGTGACCTTCAACCTGGGCACCCTGCTCAGCGGGTTCTACGGCGTCGCCTCCGGGGCGGTGCCGGTGTTCTTCATCCTGTGGGCGCTGAGCAATTTCTTCGGCCCGCTGCTGCTCGGGCACCTCTTCGACACCGTCGGCCGCAAACCGATGATCACCCTGACCTACATCGGCTCGGCCGTCGCTGTCGTCGTCCTCGCGGTCCTGTTCGTGACCAAGACCGGCGGCGCCTGGACGTTCATCGCGGTGCTCGCGGTCGCGTTCTTCCTGGCCTCGGCGGGTGCGAGCGCGGCCTACCTGACGGTCAGCGAGATCTTCCCGATGGAGACCCGGGCCCTGGCGATCGCGTTCTTCTACGCGGTGGGCACGGCGATCGGCGGGATCACCGGGCCGCTGCTCTTCGGCCAGCTGATCAACTCCGGAGATCGCAGCCAGGTGGTCTGGTCGTTTTTGATCGGCGCGGTCGTGATGGCCGCCGCCGGCCTGGTCGAGCTGTGGCTCGGTGTCGCCGCCGAGCGCCGACCGCTCGAAGAACTGGCCCTGCCGCTGACCGTGGCCGACGCCGACGAGCCGGACGAGAAAAGCCCGTAACCTGGCACGGTGGCTGCGCGGAAACCCCCGTCGACCCGCCTGTCGGTCCAGGACTGGCTGCAGGCCGGCTACGCCGTGCTCGCCGAGGAGGGCGTGCGCGCGCTGAAGGTCGAACGGCTCTGCCAGCAGCTGGGCGTGACCCGGGGCAGCTTCTACTGGCACTTCGAGGACATGGACGGCTATCGCGCCGCGCTCGTCGAATCCTGGAACACTTTCCTCGAGCGTGACCGCCAATCCCTGGCCGAGCTCGATGCGCTGCCACCGCGGGAACGGTTGTCCGCCATGATGATTGACTTGGTCAGCCCTCAGCATTGGATGCTGGAGCGCGCGATGCGCGAGTGGGCGCGCACGGACCGGGTGGCGGCCGCGAACATCCGCGCCGCCGACCGACGCCTCCTGCAAACCGTCGCAAAGGCCTACGCCGACTACGGTTTTGGCCCCGACGACGCCAAGCTGCGAGCGGAGTTGACCTTCGCGGCGGGGATCGGGCTGCTGCACCTCGCCGCTTCCGCCGAGCAGGCGCAGTCCGTCGCGCAGCGAGAACGATTCCTCGACCTCATGCTGGCCGATCCCGTGGACGGTGCCCAACGCTAGTGGCGTAGCGTCGACAGTGAGCCGTTTCGTTGTCGGCGGTCGTCCACCGCTCTCCGCGGCATGACATCACGGGCAATGTGATTCCTCCGGCGCCCCGCACCCGCGGGGCGGTGACGCCGTCCGTGAAGGAACATCCGTGGATCGTCCAGAGCTGTCGGCAATGACCCATCCGATTAGGGCTCGACGCCGAGCCGACCCGGTGCGGGTTTCCGTGGCTTGCGAATTAGGCCACGACATCGACGGTGCCTGGTGGCCACGGGTAGACCGCATCACGAATGAATTGCCGAACCTTGTCGAGACCCTGACGCCGTTGCTCGGAGCGATCGCGTCGATCAATGTCAACTGGCCACCGCTGCAACGACCACCCGATTTCAACTCTCCGGGATGGGAGGGCAGACAGCAGCACGTGATGACGATCAGCGGGTGCGATGCGCGTGCCAACCTATTGATCATTCCGTATGCGACCTACAGCGCGCTCGCCCTGATGGTGATGCGCCGGGCCGCCAACCTGTCGATCGAACCCGCCGACTGCAAGAAACCCGCATTCCTTATGGCGGGCTCGATTCTGCACGCCGCCCAGCTGCAGCAATCGCGGACCAAGCTCGCCGGCCCGTCGTAAGCACTCAGATCATCGCGATCGGCGAGATCTTCGCGCCAATTGCCAAGGCCCCGGCCAACTCTCGGCCGACGTCGTAGTCGAACACGACATGGCCGGCCGCGATGTCGACGTCGCGCTTTGCGCGCTGCAATGGGTTCGCCAAGAAGTGCGCGCTGGCCCCGGCGGCTTCCATCAGATCGGCGATGACCGACCGACACTCGTGCACGGTGTGGGCAGCTGCCATGCGCGCGTTGGCGCGTGTCGATCGTCGGACGCGCTCGCCGCTGACCACGATGCGCTCGATCTCGTCGGCGGTCTCGGCGGTCAATGCGCGCACTGCGCGCAGCCGCACGTTGGCATCGGCGAGCCTGATCTGGGCGGCGGGCTGATCCTTCTGCGCCACACCGCTATACGCGAGCACCCGGCTGGCCAGCCGTTGGGCGAATAGCTCGGTCACCCGTTCGGCGGCCCCGAGGACCGGCATCGCCGCTGTCAGCGCGAGCGCCGGCACCAGCGGCCACCGATACGTCGCCACTCCGTGGAACTGCGCTCCCGGCGCGGTTCCGCCGTAGATGTGCGACACCGCGACGATGCGGTGCTCGGGCACGAAGACATCGTCGGCCAAGAGGTCGTGAGAACCGGTGCCGCGCATGCCCGAGGTGTGCCACACGTCGGCGACCTCGACCTCGCCGGCCGGCACCGCCAGAAGCGACGGGCTGACACCGTCCGGTCGCTCGATCAGCGCCGCGACGATCACCCAATCCGCATCCATCGCCCCTGTCGCCCACGACCACCGCCCCGTCAGGCGCACCCCGCCGTCCGCCGCGGCGCCGCGCCCGGTCGGGGCCAGGGGAGCGGGCGCGAGGACCGGTCCCGAGGCGAACACTTCCTCCTGAAGCCGCGGATCGAACAGCGACAGCATCCAGTTGTGCAATGCATAAAAACCCAGCGTCCACGCGCTCGAGGCGCAGCCGTGCGCCATCCGCCGGATCGGTCCGAGCAGCTCGGGGAACGACGCCTCGATGCCGCCGAACCGGGCCGGAAGCAACAGCCGGATCAGGTCGGTCCGCCTGAACTCGCTGACCGTCTCCGCGGGCAGGCGCCTTAGCCGCTCGGCCTCGTCGGCACGTTCGGCCAGCCGCGCGACGAATTCATCGGTAATCCCGTGCAGGGGGCGGACATCGACGGCGGACATGCCGTCGACCGTAACATACTTTTTTGTATGGTCAGCAGGTCAGCTGCCGAAACCCCCGTGTGGCGAATTCACCACGGTCGCCGGACCCGCTGCAGACCCGTTGATGCGACTGGCGGCGAATTCCGCGCCCTTGGCAACGATGTCGCCGTCGGCCGCGTAGGTGTCGTGCGCGGCGAAATTCATGCCGTCGGAGCACACCGGGTCCTCGGGGGCGCAGACCTTGATGGTCTTGGCCGCGTAGGTCGGCCCGATGACGACCGGGGGCTGGCCCAGGAAGTCCATGGCCCTAACGTTCGGCATTCCGAACAGCACGACGGCGGCGACGTGGTTGGCCACGTCGGGCGACAGCGGTTTCGGCACTGTCGCGGGGTCGACCCCGTCGGGCACCGCCGCGGAGGTGACGAAGCCCATCACGGCCGCGCCCTGGGAGTAGCCGCTGAGCACCATCTTGGTCTGCGGGCAGCTTGCCGCCTCGGACTGGACGTGCGCGCCGGCGTCCCGGATGCCGTCGACGCCCGTCTGCCACTCCTGGCTGGCGGGGTAGTTAACCGGATAGACATCCATCGACTTCGGGGCGATGCGCCCGCGCAAGTTATCGACGAATGCCTGTCCCGTCGGACCGACCCCGGGATCCTCACCGGTGCCGCGGGCGAACAACACCTCGACGTCCGGACATCCCTGGGCGGATGAGATGGGGGCAGACACGACGGAACCGCTGAGCCCAGCGGCCGCGAGTACTGCAGGAGCAAGAAAACGAATGACATTACCGGCGGTCATGCCGCAATATTTGCCCATTCCAGCACCTCCCAAACCTAAGAATTTCCAGAGGACTTCATAATTATTCCCTCACACCGCGGGGGCATCCGCAAGTCACTCGCCGAAAGGAACCGTCCCCATTGCATCGGGCCCGCGAAGCCAAGTTTGCTGCGGTTCGCGCGGGCGTTAGCGGTGCGTGGACTGCCGAGCTTGGCCAATCACCGGATTGTGGACCACATTTGGCGGCCACGGCCACGTCTTGGTGGGAGTTTCGCGGAGAGGCGTCGCCAAACATGTTGCTGGCCAGCCCAATACTCGTTGCCGCGGGCCAATTGCTAGCATCGCGCGATGGACGCTGTCTCCAGGCGTGACCTCCTGAAGTACGCCGGCGTCGCGCCGGCGGTGCTGGGTGCCGCGACGCTGGGCGCCCCACCCGCCGCCGCCGCGGGCACGGCCGTCTTCCTCGACCCGGGCCACAACGCAGTGAACGACGCGTCGATAAACCAGCAAGTCCCCAACGGGCGGGGCGGCACCAAGGCCTGCCAGGCGTCGGGCGCCGCCACCAACGACGGCTATTCGGAGCACGCGTTTACGTGGGACGTCGTCCAGCGAATTAGCGGCTCGCTCAATCAGATGGGCGTGCGCACCCAGCTGTCGCGGGACAACGACAACTCCGTCGGTCCCTGCGTCGACCAGCGCGCCGCGCAGGCCAATGCGATGCGCCCCGACGCGATCGTCAGCATCCACGCCGACGGCGGTCCGCCGTCGGGCAGCGGATTCCACGTCAACTACTCCAGCCCGCCATTGAACGCCGCGCAATCCGGGCCCGCGATTCAGCTGGCCCACACCATGCGCGATGCGTTGGTCCAGGCGGGCCTGCGGCCGTCCAACTACATCGGCTCCGACGGCCTTTACGGCCGCGACGACCTCGCCGGCCTGAACCTCGCCGACTACCCCGCGATCCTCGTCGAACTCGGCAACATGAAAAACGCCGCCGAGGCCGCGCGCATGGAAAGCCCGGACGGCCGGGCGGCGTATGCCGCGGCTGTCGTCCGGGGGATCGCGGCGTACCTGAAGCTCTAGACGAGCTGCGTCACCGCCGTCACGACAACGAGCACCAGCACGGAAATCCCGACGACGTACACCGGGGTCCGAGCGGTGATCCGGGCCGGCATCGGCCGCCGGCCCAGTGTGCGCTGGCGTTGCAGGGCGATCACGAAGCTGCACAGCGCCGCGGCCGCGGCCAACGCGGCCGGGATGAGCGCCGCCGGCTCCGTCGCGCCGTGCCAGTCCTTGATCGTCAACAGCACGCCGTTGACCAGAAACGCGAACGACGTCCGCGTCCAGGCCAGGATCGTGCGTTCCGCCGCCAGACTGGCCGGCCGGGTCAACCCGCGACCGCCTTGAGGACGACCAGGCCGAGCGCGATGATGCCGACCACGCTGAGGCCGATCGCCAGGAACACCGGCGAGGGATGACGGGGCAGCGGATCGCCGCGGCGCATCGCGCGATCGGCCTGCTGCCAGCGCATCAGACCCATCACGCTGGTGAGGGTCGCCAGCAGCGCGAGACCTACCCCGAGCAGTCGGCGCGAGCCGGGGATCGCCAGCTCCGGGACGAGCTGGACGAGGGCGACGGCCGCCGCGAGCAGGCCCAGCGCGGTGCGCTGCCAGGCCAAGAACGTCCGCTCGTTGGCGAAGGTGAACCGGTAGTCGAGTTCTTCGTGCTCTTCTGCGCTGTCGGCCACGAGGCACATCGTTGCATGATGGGGCCCGTGGTCAAGGCATTGTTGTTCGACGTGCAGGGCACGGCGACCGATTTTCACTCCACCGTGTGCGGCGAGGCCCAGCGTCTCAGTGCCGGGCGGCACCCGGGCGTCGATTGGGGTGACGTGGTGCGGCGTTGGCGCGCAGCCTATTTCGCCGCGTTAGGGACCTCGCCGGGCACGCGCTGGGTTTCGGTGCACTCGGTGTATCGCTCGTCGTTGGACACCGTCCTGGAGGAGTGCGGCATCGGGGGCTTTTCGGATGCCGAGCGCGACGAGCTGACCCTGGCCTGGCAGCGGCTGGCGCCCTGGCCGGATGTGGTGCCGGGGCTGACGCGGCTGAGGGGCGCGTTCACGTTGGCCACGCTGTCGAACGCCGACGTCTCGGCGGTGATCAACATTTCCAAGCGGGCGGGATTGCCCTGGGATGCCGTCTTTGCCGCCGAGATGGCCGGGGTGTTCAAGCCCGATCCGGCGATCTATCGCATGGCCGCGACCTACCTGGGTCACGATCCCGCGGACGTCATGATGGTGGCAAGCCACAAGTACGACATCCGCGCGGCGGCCCGGCTCGGGTTCCGCACGGCATTCGTCGCGCGCCCTTTGGAATTCGGGCCCGGCGTCGAAGCCGACGTCGCCTACTCCGACGAATTCGACGTCAACGCGGCCGACTTCGTCGACCTCGCCGCACAGTTGGGGTGCTAGGGTCGGTGCGCCGAACGCGTCAGCGGCTGACCGTTGGCGCCTTGCAGCAAGCAGATGACGGTGCTCGGGGTGGGATTGGCGCCGGTTCGGTCCTGGTTCGAGTCGATGAGATAGGTGATCGAAAAGGGGCTGCCGTCAACGGATTGTCCGGTATACGGCGCGAATCCTTCGTTGCAGTCCTTGTTGGCGACGATGGCGACGGCTTTGTCGACGGCCAACGGACCTCGCAGATACACCTCGGCCAAATGCGGTGTGGCGCAGTCGACGGCGGTGACGGTCACCCGGCTCAGATCGATTGGCGGAAGGTCGGCCACGCAGTCGCCGACCTGCAGGTCGACCCATTTCACGGTGTGCGAGCTCAGCTTTGTGGCCGCCGTCGCGGATGGCGTCGCCGTCGCGTGCGGCGTGATGGTGTTTCTGGCTGGCTCGGAACCGCAGGCGGCCAGCAATGCGCTGGCGGCTAGGCCGCATATCGCGTAAAGGGCCCGCATGCAGCGCAGTTTACGCGGAAGTCAGTGCCGGGTCAGGCTTTTCGGACGACATGGACAGGAAGCCGCGCACGCACCGCGCGGCCAGCAGCCAGTTCGACGGCCTCCTCATGTTCAGCCCGCCCAGCAGCTGCTTGATCATGGTCAGGGTGTCGAAGTAAATGCGTTCGCACACAAGCGTTTCCGTGTCGTCGAACACGAAGTAGGCATTCATGCGGACCCGGAACCGGCTGCCGGTGGGCGGAACCTTGCCGAGATAACCGCGGTGTGTGCCCATCAACCAGAACTCGACGATCACCGCGTCGGCGCTGTGTCGCAGCGCGATGATCTCGTGGTCCTGGTCGGGAAACGCAGTGCGGGTGTAGTGGTAATAGGCGCGCACCGCCTCGTCGCCGTCGTGGACGACCATCTGCGGGATCAGCTCGTAGCGGGGGTGCGGGAACGTGGACAGCACGTCGTCCCAGGCCTGGCGGACCTCGTCGTGGAAGTGGTCGAGCACGAGTTTCTCGCGGGCGGCCAGCACCTCGGGAGGGGGAAACGCGGGAATGGTCACGCTGGTTAGCGTAAGCCCCGAATTGCCCGGCGAGCAGACGCAGAATCGCACGGGATCATTGGCAATTGTGCGATTCTGCGTCTGCTCGCGGAGCTAACCGCGTGGGGGAGTCCAGGCGACCGGCAGGGTCTTGATGCCGTGAATGAATTGCGACAGCAGCCGCGCGGGTTCCTCCGTCGCGACGATGTCGGGGATTTCGCGGCGCAATTCGTCGAACGCAACCCGGATCTCCCGTCGGGCCAGGTTGGCGCCGAGGCAGAAATGGGCGCCCCCGCCGCCGAAGCCGAGATGCGGATTGGGGTCGCGCGTGATGTCGAAAGCCCACGGATTGGCGAACTTTGACTCGTCGCGATTCGCCGAGTTGTACCACAGCGCGACCTTGTCGCCGGCCGCCATCTTGGTGCCGCTGAGCTCGAAGTCTCGGGTCAGCGTTCGTCGCATGTAGACAACGGGGGAGGCCCACCGCACGATCTCCTCGACCGCGGTGGGTGCGAGATTCTCGTAGTCCGACCACCACTTTTCGCGTTGCTCGGGATACCGCGACAGGGCCAGCACGCCGTGGCTGATCGCGTTGCGCGTGGTCTCGTTGCCGGCCACCACCAACAGGATGAAGAAGGACGCGATTTCCGACGACGAAAGCCGGTCCCCGTCGACCTCGGCCTCCACCAGGCTCGTGGTCAGATCGTCGTGATGGTTGACGCGCCGGTCCTCCGCCAGCGCGGTGGCGTACGCGCCGATCTCCATCGAAACCCCGATGAACTCCTCGAAATCCGTCGTCAGGTCGGGGTCCCCGAACCCGAGAATCACGTTGGTCCAATGGAATACGCGCTGATGGTCCTCCTCGGGAATCCCCATCATGTCGCAGATGATCTGCAACGGCAGCGGCCCGGCGAGCTCGGTGACCAGATCGGCTTCCCCGTCGGGATGATTGGCGATCAGCGAGGCGACCAAGCGGTGCGCCCGCTCGCGCACCGACGCCTCGATGCGGGCGACCACCTTCGGCGTGAACGCGCGGCTGACGATCGAGCGCAGCCGCTGGTGTCGCGGATCGTCGAGGACGATCATCGAGCCGAAGTACTCGGCGATCTCGGGCGCATTCTCGTTGATCGTGATGTTGGGGCTGGAGCTGAAGATGTCCGGATGGCGGCTGGCGAAGTGAACGTCGTCGAGCTTGGTCAGCGCCCAATACCCATTGCCCGACTCGAACCCCTCCATCTCGATGGCGGGCCAGAACGAGATCGGGGCCTCCCGGCGCAAGGTCGCGAACGCGCCGTCGCGAACGTCGTCGTCGAGGGCCCAGAAATCAAGCGACTCGAGATGAATGTCGGCAAGCGGGATGTCCGGCGGTGGCGTCCCGTTTTGCCGCGTCGCTATGCCCTTTTTGGGACCCGTCGTAAGGCTCACCTAGGCCCTCCTTCGCCGTTGAAGAGGTGACACTGGCGAGCCTAGACCGTCGTCAGTGCGTACAGAGGGTTCTGGTGGGTGAGCCCACCGTCGCCGTCGCCTTGCTCACTTCGTTGCCGTCGAGCAGAATCCTGCAGGTCAAGGGGCCCGGCCCCTGTGCGCTGATGACGAATACCTGGCCCCCGAACGCGGTGAACTGCGTCGACCACGGCAGTGGCGCGTTCACCTGGCGCTGCTGACCGGCATCGGTTTGGTAGGAGATGTATTGCGCGACGCCGGGACCACTCACCTCGTACTGGACCTTGGGGTTCTGGGGTATGGCGTTGGCCACGCCGCACGCGTTCGCGACCCCGATCCCGATCGCGAACACGAGCGTCGGTCCGCGCAGATGCTTCGTCATGGATGTCATCGTGTCATCACGGGCATCGCCTGGTCTATAGGGTGAACGCGGGGCTGACGATCGGAAGGTGCGCATGACGGATTCGAAGCGTGTGGTGGTCTGGGGCACTGGCTTCGTCGGCAGGATGGTGATCGCCGAGATCGTCAAGCATCCGGTGTTCGAGTTGGTGGGCGTCGGCGTCAGCAACCCGGACAAGGTCGGCCGCGACGTCGGCGAGATCTGCGGGTTGCCCGAGCCGGTGGGCATCCTCGCCACCGACGACGTCGACGCCCTGATCGCGTTGAAGCCCGACGCGTTGGTCCACTACGGCCCGACGGCCATGCACGCCAAGGACAACATCGCGCTGATCACCCGCTTCCTGCGGGCCGGAATCGACGTGTGCTCCACCGCGATGACGCCGTGGGTCTGGCCGACGATGCACCTCAACCCGCCCAACTGGATCGCGCCGATCACCGAAGCCTGCGAGCTGGGCGAGTCGTCCTGCTTCACCACCGGCATCGACCCGGGATTCGCCAACGACCTGTTCCCCATGACGCTGATGGGCCTGTGCTCAGAAGTGCGGCGGGTGCGGGCGTCGGAATTGCTGGACTACACCAACTACGAGGGCGACTACGAAGTCGAGATGGGCATCGGCCGCGAGCCGGAATACAGCCCGATGCTGGAGAACAGTGACGTGTTGATCTTCGCGTGGGGGGCCACGGTCCCGATGATCGCCCACGCCGCCGGCATCATGCTCGACGAGATCACCACCACCTGGGACAAGTGGGTGACCCCGACGGAGCGGCACTCCGCCAGGGGTGTCATCAAGCCGGGACATGTTGCCGCCGTCCGGTTCACCATCAACGGGATCTACCAGGGCGAGACGCGCATCCAGCTCGAACACGTCAACCGCATCGGGCTCGACGCGGCGCCCGACTGGCCGACGGGACATGACAACGACGTCTACCGGGTCGATATCGAGGGGACGCCGAGCATCTTCCAGGAGACCGCGTTCCGGTTCACCGACGGCTCGGGCCGCGACGCGGCGACGGCCGGATGCCTGGCGACTGGAATGCGGGCGTTGAACGCTGTTCCCGCGGTCAACGACCTGCGGCCAGGCTGGGTCACGCCGCTCGACCTGCCGCTGATCGCGGGCGCCGGAAACATCCGGTGACCGGAGCAAGCCCCGCGCTGGGGTTGTCGGTCGGTGCCACCAACCTGGCGGCCGTCACCGCCGACCACGCCCTTACCCGCAAGCCCGTCCTGACCCTGTATCGGCAACGCTCACCGGAGGTCGGCGTCCCGTCGGAAAACCCTCAGCTGGGCGAGCCGGGCCTGGTGATCACCGACTTCGTCCAGCGGGTGGGAGACCCGGCCGGAATCGTCGCGGCCGACGGCTCAACCCATCGCAGCGAGGCATTGCTCGCCGACGGGTTGCGCGCGCTGGCCGTCGCCGCCACCTGTGGACGCGCCTTGCCCGAGAACATCGCGGTGACGTATCCCGCCCACTGGGAAGCGACGGCGGTGGACGCCTTGGGCTCGGCGTTGAGCCGGCTGGCCGAATGGTCGAACCGGCCGTTGACCTTGATCTCCGATGCCGCGGCGGCCCTGTTCGCCGTCCGGGCGAACCCGGGCATACCGGCCCGCGGGACAGTGGCGGTGTGCGATTTCGGCGGCAGCGGGACCAGCATCACGATGCTGGACGCCGGCGACGATCACCCGGTGGCCGCGACCGTGCGCCACCCCGACTTCTCCGGCGACCTGATCGATCAGGCGGTGCTGACCGCAGTCATGGCGGTTTTGCCGGACGCGGGCTTTTTCGACCCGCCCGGCACGTCGGCGGTCGGCTCGCTCAGCCGACTGCGCGCCGCCTGCCGAAGCGCCAAGGAGGGGCTCTCGTCGCACACGGTGGTCGCGCTGGGGTTGCCCGGGGTGAGCGACGAGGTCCGGTTCACCAGGGCTGAATTCGACGGCGCAATCCACGATTCGCTCGACGATTTCGTTTCGGTCTTGGATGAAACGTTGGCGCACAACGGAATTCGCGAGTTGGTCGCGGTGATCTCGGTAGGGGGCGGGGCGCATATCCCGGCCGTCACCACCACGCTGTCGGGCCATCTTGGGGTGCCGGTTGTCACCACGCCGCGCCCGCACCTGACGGCGGCCGTCGGCGCCGCGCTGCGCGCGGCTGGCGCGGGCGCCTTAACCTAGCTCAGCGCTTTTCGCCCTTGTTCTCCTCTTTTGCGGCTTCGCGAAGTTCCTCGTTAAAGGCTTTGTCCTTCTCGATCTGCTCTTGCTTGCCGAGGTTCTCGGTACCTTGGTCTTCGTCGCCTTGGTCCTCGCCCTGATTCTCGGCTCGGTCCTCGGTGCCTTTGTCGCTCGCGCCTTTGTCGCTCGCGCCTTTGTCGCTCGCGCCTTTGTCGCTCGCGCCTTTGTCGCTCGCGCCCTGGTCCTCGGCGCCTTCCCCGCCCTTCGGGTTGCCCTCGTCGTCCAGCCAGTCGTTGACCGCCGTGCCCGAGACCATTCCACTGGTGCCGGGCAGCACCAGGGTGGGCCGGTCTTCGTAGGCCGTCATCATTTCGGCGGCCTTTTCCTTTTGCTCCTCGTCGGGCTCTGGTTTCTCAGTTAACTGCTGGCCCTCTTCTTGACCAGCGTCTTTGTCGTCCTGCACGCTCATGGCGGCTACCCCCTTCCGAGTTGCAGTCTCGACGGTTGTGATGGGGGTTCCCCCCGCAGCATCGTGCCGAAACTCTCGGCAACGCGTTTGTTTGCCGCCGGATCAGCGCCGGGGTGGGCTTGGCGCCGCTGGGTGGCGGCGAAAAGCGTTGTGGCAGCTCTCAGTTCGGCTTCGGGTAGCTGACGCCGGTGAGTTGTTCGGAAATCTCCCACAGCCGCGCGCTGTCGTCGTCGTTCTTGGCGTTTGCGGGGACCTTCGCCAGCGCCACGCCGCCCCCAGCGGCCTCATAGAAACCGCTCGGCCCGTAGAACGCACCGCCCTCGGCGTGGGGCGCGGCGGCCGCGTACAGGGCGGGCAGGATTCCCTCGTCGATCTCTTGCCAGAGGAACGGCGTGAAACGCCAGGACAGCTTGTATAGCCGCTCCATCAGGGCCGGCTTTTCGCGGCCATGCGACGGGCCGGCAATCTGCAGATTGGTCTTGGTCAGGCCGGGGTGCGCGGCGTTGGAGACGATGCCCCAGCCGCCCGCGCGACTGCGCTTGTCGAGCTCGCGGGCGAACATCAGCACCGCGAGCTTCGACTGCCCGTAGGCCGACATCGCCGCGTAGGACTTTTCGAATTGCAGGTCGTCGAAGTGGATCTTGCCGCTCTGCCGGGCCGCGAGGCTGCTCAGCGAGACGACGCGGGATTTTTGGGCGGCGCGCAGCAGCGGCAGCAGGCGCCCGGTGAGGGCGAAATGCCCGAGATGGTTACTGCCGAACTGCAATTCGAAGCCATCGGCGGTGGTGTCGCGCTCCGGTGGCGTCATCACCCCGGCGTTGTTGATCAGGATGTCGATCGGCCGGCCCTCGGCGTTGAGCTGTTCGCCCAACGTGGCGACCGATGCCAGCGACGACAGGTCGAGAGGTTTGATGGTCAATTTGGCGTCGGGAACCGTGGCGCGGATTTCCTCGATCGCCTTTTCCCCTTTCGCGCGGTTGCGGATCGCCATGACGACGTCGGCGCCGGCCGCGGACAGCCGCCTGGCCAGCCCGAACCCCAGCCCGCTGTTGGCCCCGGTGATGATCGCCAGCTTCCCCGTCAGGTCCGGCACGGTGGCGACGAGATCCTTGGCCATGCGTATCACTCCTTACTCGATATGAGCCCCGTCTTAGTCTGCTCTTTGTGTCGGCTTGTCGACAGCCCGGTCGCGGCTGGGCCGCCGCATTAGCCGCCGGCGCGCTGCCCACGCTCGCTTTTCCGGCGCCGTCGTGGTGGTGGCTGGCCTGGTTCGGTGTGGTTCCGCTGCTGTTACTGGTGCGGGCGGCGCCTTCGGCGTGGCAGGCGTCCGTGCGGGCGTGGTGGGGTCTCGGCGGGTTCGTGCTGATTAACCAGTACTGGTTGGTGACCAGCATCGGTCCTCTCCTGGTGCCCTTGGCCGTCGGGTTCGGCGCGCTCTGGCTGCCGTGGGGGTGGTTCGCGCATCGGTTGTTGGCGCCGCCCGCCACCGTCGGCCGCACTATTGCGGCGTTGGTCGTGTTGCCCAGCGCGTGGGTGGCGGCCGAGGCGGGGCGGTCGCTGCCATGGCTGGGCGGTCCGTGGGCATCGCTGGGCGCCTCGCAATCCAACCAGCCGGTCACGCTGGCATCGGCGTCGTTGGGCGGGGTGTGGCTCACGAGTTTCCTTCTGGTTGCTTGTAATACCGCTATCGTCGGCGTAATCGCGCACCGGGAGGTGACCAGTCGGCTCGTCGCGACGGCGGCCGTGCTGGCGTGTGCGGCGGTGGGGCCCTTGTGGTATCTGCTGGGGCCCGCGCCGGCCGGGGGGTCGACGCTGCGGGTCGCTTTGGTGCAGCCCGGCGACATCGCCGACTCCGATGCCCGGCTGGCGGCCAGCGAGGCGCTCACCGCGTCGGTCGCCGGCCAGCGACCCGACTTGGTGGTCTGGGGCGAAAGCAGCGTGGGTCAAGACCTCGTCAGCCATCGCGAGCTGCTGGCCCGGCTCGCCGAGCTGTCCGGGCGAGTCGGTGCGGATCTGTTGGTCAACGTCGATGCGCCCGCTCCCGGTGGGGGGATCTACAAGTCGGCGGTGCTCATCGGCGAGCACGGATCGTTGGGCAGCTACCGGAAGACCCGGCTGGTGCCGTTCGGCGAATACGTGCCGCTGCGAACGCTTTTCGGCTGGATCACCCGCCACAGCAAGGCCGCCGGTGAGGACCGGCAGCGCGGCACCGGGCCCGTGGTGCTGCGAGTGGGCAGCGTGTCCATCGGACCGTTGATCAGCTACGAGGCGACATTCTCCGACCTCGCCCGGCGCGAGGCTTCACTCGGTGCCGGCCTGCTGGTGTATCAAAGCTCGACCTCGTCGTTCCAGGGCAGTTGGGCGCAGCCGCAGCTGGCCGCGCAGCCCGCGGTCCGCGCCGTCGAGGCCGGCCGCCCGGCCGTGCACGCCGGATTGTCCGGGGACAGTTCGGCGTTCGACGCGCGCGGCCGACGGCTGGCGTGGTGTCGGTCGGGCTTTCGGGGGGTCACCGTGGTCGCCGTGCCGATCGGGTCGTATGCGACGCCGTACCAACGGCTGGGCGACTGGGTGCCGGTGGCGGCGTTCGTGATTGTCGGGGTCGCGGTGTTTCGCTGGCACCGCATGGCCCGCGGTGACAAACTGCCTGAATGAGCAGCAGGCGGCTCGCAAAAATCTCGCTCGCCGGGGCCATCGTGATGATGGTCGTCGCGGTGGCCGGCTTCATCGTCTCGCTGGTGCTCAACGCGTTCTTCCTGGACAAATACGACGCCTACGGCGAAGTGCCGATCCCAGGGTCGAGCAGCCTGAGCCTGCCCGCCGGTGAGGTCACCGTCAGCTTCCACACCGTGGTGATCGGCGGGCCCAATGGCGGTCTGCCCGTCCCGCCGCTCGGTGTCACGATCTCGCCGCCCGAGGGGGTGGCGCAACCGGTGGTGACGGAAAACATCGGCAGCACAACGACGGTCAACAATGACGCACACGTGCGGGTATGGATCGCTCAGATTCCCGCCGCCGGCACCTACAACGTCACCACGGACGGCAGGGTCAACGGCTTCATCGAGCCGCGACTTGCCTTCGGGCACAAGAGCTCCTACGGCTATCTGGTGTGGGTGTTCGTGGCCGTCTTCGTTGTGGGACTGGTCGATTCGATTGTGTCCGGCATGTGGTTGTCGCGCACCCGGCGTAAGGCGGCAACGGCGTTCGTGGCGGTGCATGAGCCTAAACCGTATGAGCCGAACGACGAGGGCGTTCGGTTAGAACGGCTGAAAACGCTAGCGGCACTGCGGGATTCCGGGGCATTGACGGAAAGCGAGTTCGAATCCGAGAAGCGACGGATCCTCGAGGGACACTGAGCCCTTGTCGGTGTCGCGTGTCATTGCGTGCTGCCTTGCGTTCCAACGGCATTGAGGAACATGGCGGTGAATGCGTCGCACACTTGCTCCAGTTCAGGCATCTCCCAACCCGGCTGGCCCGCAGCGGGAAGCATTAATACGTGGGCTAGCAGGGGTCCGGTCAGTTGCTCTATCAACAGGGGGATCGGAATGTCGCGGATCGTGCCTGCGGCCACCTGCCGGTGCAGCCATCCTCCGACGGTGGCGAAGTCACGAGGAAAGTAGTCGGCGAAGACCGTGGCGACGGGTCCACGTGGGTTCGCCAGCAGGTCGGCCAGCATTGCGGGAGCCACCCGCGGTTCGCGGGCCAGACCAGCCGCCATCACCGCGTAAAAGCTCGCCACGGTGTCCTCGAGGCGGGCGGTGTCGTCGGCAAACAGCAGGGCCAGATCGCTCAGCGGACTGTAACGCTGGTAAATCACTCCGAACAATCGGTCGCGAGTGCCGAATATGGCCTGCAAGCTCGCCACCGAGCAACTCGCCGACTCGGCAACGGATTCCAGCGTCACCGACGCGAGCCCACGATCGCTGATCAACCGGGCCCCGGCTTCAATGGCGCGTTCGCGCACCGGCCGCCCGCCGGGATCGACGCCGGCTTGGCGCACCGCCTCGTCCAAGGCCCGCCGAGATCCCCCGATCCTGCGCAGCAGCGTGCTGCGCGACATCCCGGCCGTCTCGGCGAGCGTGCCTAGTGACACTTCGGCCACCGGCCGGCCGCACTGCTCGGCGGCGCGGATCGCCGCGTCCACCAGGTCGGGCGACACCTGAAATTCATCGTCTGTTGACATTTTACTAGGCATAGCGCCTAGAATAGTATCATGCGATTGTCGCGGCTTGGGAGGCAAAGCGATCCGCGGATGCGGGCGGCGCTTTTCTGGGTATTGGGCCACACCCTTAACCCGCTGGCGTTGGGGGCCGCCCGCCGCGGCCGAGGGTTTTCCCTGCTGCGCCACCGTGGGCGCAAGACCGGTCGCACCTATGAAACACCGCTTATCCTCGCCGAGGTCGATGGTGGTTTCGTCGCCGAGCTGACCTACGGCACCGATGTTGCCTGGTATCGCAACGTAATGGCGTCGCGCCGCTGTGTGGTGGTTTTCAAGGGCGCTGAGTACGAAATCGACGGCATCGAACCGTATCCCGCCGACCTGGGACGCCAAGCCTTCGGATTTCCAGGCGCGGTGATACTGCGCCTGCTGCGGCGCCACGAGTTTCGGTTGCTTCGAATTAAGTGAACCCAGAGAGGATATGCGATAACGATGCCGGGATATTTCGCCGCGTCGGCCCTCGTGGCCTTGCTTGCCATTGTGCTGACGAGAGTCCTCCTGCTGCGCCGAACCGGAACGCAGGCAATGCATTTCGGGAACCTGGACAAGACGGACTTTCTGATCCCGCCGGTTGCGCTGTTTTACTTCTACACAGTCTTCGCCGCGGCCTTCGATTGGCCGATCGTGAGCGGGCAGCGGTTCTTTCATTCGAATGCCGCGGCATGGGCAGGGGTTGCGCTATGCCTCGGCGGGTTGTCGGTCCTGGTGGCCAGCCTGGTCTCGTTCGGCCGGAGCTTCCGCGTCGGCATTGACGTTGATCACCCCGACGAACTGGTCACGACCGGCATCTTTGCGGTCAGCCGCAACCCGATCTATGTCGGCGGCGCGCTGGTCTTGATCGGCGAGTTCCTGGTCTTCCCCAACTGGATACCGTTGGCCTTCCTCGCCGGCGGGCTCGCGCTGTTCCACCGCCAGGTGCTGCGTGAGGAAGAGTTCATGCGCAACCACTACGGCGCGGAATACCTCCGGTACTGCGAGCGCGTGAGGCGATACGTATAAGCCGCGGCTGGAGAAGGGGACAGGCTTTCTGCCCCGCCTCATAGCGACAAACCGGTTGAGGGTTGCGGCGGCAGCAGCGACGCCGCGCAATTTGTCGCTATGAGGCGGGCAGAGAGAGACCCGCCCGGCGGAGGGACTTCTGTGGCAGCCGTGACGAGCGGAACCGATCCGATACCAAACACCTAGTGCCCGCGCGCCACCCATTCCTCGTAGTGGACGATCTCGTCGCCGATGGTGGTGCTGTCGCCATGGCCGGTATGCACGACAGTCTCGCCGGGCAGCTTGCCGAGCCGGTCGGAGATCGACTGCAAAATCGTCGGGAAGTCGGAGAACGAGCGCCCGGTCGCGCCGGGTCCGCCGGAGAACAGGGTGTCGCCGCTGAACACCACCCCAAGCTCGGGCGCATACCAGCACACCGACCCGGGCGAGTGGCCCGGGGTGTGCAGCGCGCGCAATTCGGTGCCGCCGACGCTCAACGTCTCACCGTCGGACACTGAGCGAAAATCCTTGTCCGGGTGGGTCATTCGCCATAGCACGTCGTCGCCGGGGTGCAGGAGTACCGGCGCATCGAGTCTCTTGCCGAGTTCGGGGGCGACCGTGACGTGGTCGTTGTGGCCATGCGTGCACACCACCGCCACGACATGGCGGCCCGCTACAGCCTCGATGATCGGCGCCGCGTCGTGAGCGGCGTCGAACACCACGACGTCAGAATCGTCGCCGACGAGCCAGATGTTGTTGTCGACTTCCCAACTGCCGCCGTCGAGTTCGAACGTCCCGTGGGTCACTACCCGCTCGATCACAACACCACCACCGAGCGCAGCACCTTGCCCTCGTGCATCTTGTGGAAGGCTTCCTCGATGTCGTCCAGTCCGATGCGTTCGGAGACGAACTGCTCCAAGGGAAGTCGGCCCTGCAGGTAGAGGTCGATCAGGGTGGGGAAGTCGCGCTCGGGCAGGCAGTCGCCGTACCACGACGACTTCAGCGACCCGCCGTGGGAGAAGAAGTCCACTAGCGGCATCTCCAAAAGCATGTCGGGGGTCGGCACACCCACCAGCACCACGGTGCCCGCGAGGTCGCGGGCGTAGAAGGCCTGCTTCCACGTTTCGGGACGGCCGACCGCGTCGATCACCACGTTGGCCCCGAAGCCGTCGGTGAGGTCCTGGATGGTCTTGACGACGTCGAATTCGCGGGCGTTGACGGTGTGGGTGGCGCCGAACTTGCGCGCCAGATCCAGCTTGCTGTTGTCGGTATCGACGGCGATGATCCGCCGGGCGCCGACCAGCGCCGACCCCGCGATCGCGGCATCGCCCACGCCGCCGCAGCCGATCACCGCGACGGTGTCGTTGCGCTCCACCGCGCCCGTGTTGATCGCCGCGCCAATGCCGGCCATCACCCCGCAACCCAAAAGGCCGGCGACGGCAGGATCGGCCGCCGGATCGACCTTCGTGCATTGACCCGCCGCCACCAGTGTCTTGTCGGCGAACGCGCCGATGCCCAGCGCCGGGGTGAGTTCAGTGCCGTCGGTCAGCGTCATCTTCTGCTCGGCGTTGAAGGTGTCGAAGCACAGGTGCGGCCGGCCACGCTTGCAGGCCCGGCACTGCCCGCACACCGCGCGCCAGTTCAGGATCACGAAGTCGCCCGGCTCGACGGCGGTCACGCCCGGCCCGACCGCCTCGACCGTGCCCGCCGCCTCGTGGCCGAGCAGGAACGGGTACTCGTCGTTGATGCCGCCCTCGCGGTAAGTCAGGTCGGTGTGGCACACCCCGCATGCAATGACGTCGACCACGGCCTCACCGGGCCCGGGGTCCGGGATGACGACGTCCACCAGCTCGACGGGTTCGCCCTTTTTTCGTGAAATCACGCCGCGCACTGTCTGACTCATGGCGTCCAACCTACGGTGTAGCGTCGCTGACCATGACGGCACCCGAGACGGCCGAACAATTCGCCGAGCGGATGGTTGGGGCCATCGACGGCGCCAGTCTCACCATCCTGCTGAGCATCGGGCATCAGACCGGTCTGCTCGACACCATGGCCCGGCTGCCTCCCGCCAGCAGCGCGCAGATCGCCGAGGCCGCCGGCCTCAACGAGCGCTACGTCCGGGAGTGGCTTGCTGGCATGACAACCGGGCACGTCGTCGACTACGACGCCGCCGCCGGCACCTACTCGCTCCCCGCTCACCGCGCGGCGACCCTCACCCGTGCGGCCGGGCCGCACAACCTCGCCCTCGTTGCGCTGTTCGTTCCGCAACTCGGCGAGATCGAGCAGAAAATCGTCGGTTGCTTTCGCGAGGGTGGCGGGCTGCCGTATACCGAATTCCCTCGCTTCCACGCGTTGATGGCCGAGCAGAGCGCCGCCGTGTTCGACGTCGCGCTCGTCGACGTCGTGCTGCCGTTGGTCGACGGCCTCCCGGAACGCCTCCGTGCCGGAGCCGATGTGGCCGATTTCGGCTGCGGCAGCGGTCACGCGATAAACGTGATGGCACAGGCGTTTCCGGCAAGCCGGTTCACCGGCATCGACTTTTCCCGCGAGGCCATTGCCACCGGTGTCGCCGAGGCGGCTCGCCTCGGCCTGACGAACGCGACCTTCGAAAGCCACGATCTGGCGCGGCTGGACAAGCACGAGGCCTACGACGTCATCACCGTGTTCGACGCGATCCACGACCAGGCGCAGCCGGCGCGGGTGCTGGAGAACATCTACCAAGCGCTGCGACCCGGCGGCGTCTTCTTGATGGCCGACGTCAAGGCGTCGAGCCGGCTCGAGGAGAACGTCGACGTGCCGATGAGCACCTATCTCTACACCGTCTCGCTGATGCATTGCATGACGGTGTCACTGGCGCTGGATGGCGCCGGGCTGGGCACGGCGTGGGGAACGCAGCTGGCCACCTCGATGCTCGCCGACGCCGGTTTCGGCGACGTGCGGGTGGCCGAGATCGAATCGGATCCGCTGAACAACTACTACATCGCCAGGAAGTGATGGCGGCCCTCGACGCTCTCGACGACTGGCCCGTCCCATCCGCCGCCGCCGCGGTGATCGGACCCGACGGGGTGCTGGAGACGCATGGCGACAGCAAGCAGGTGTTCGTGTTGGCGTCGGTCACCAAACCGTTGGTGGCTCGGGCCGTCCACGTCGCCATCGAGGAGGGCGTCGTCGACCTGGAGACCCCGGCCGGCCCGCCCGGCGCCACGGTTCGCCACCTGCTGGCGCACGCGTCGGGCCTTGCGATGCACAACGACCGCGCGCTGGCCAAGCCCGGCGCCCGGCGCATCTACTCCAACTATGGCTTCACCGTGCTGGCCGAGACCGTGGAGCGGGAGTCGGGGATCGAGTTCGGCCGCTACCTGACCGAGGCGGTGTGCGAACCGCTGGCGATGGGGACGACCCGGCTGGACGGCGGGGCCTTGGAAGCCGGGTTCGGGGCGACGTCCACGGTGGCGGATCTGGCCGCCTTTGCCGGTGACCTGCTGCGCCCGGCGACGGTGTCGGCGCAGCTGCACGACGAGGCCACGACGGTGCAATTTCCCGGCCTGGACGGCGTGCTGCCCGGGTACGGGGTGCAGCGACCCAACGACTGGGGGCTGGGTTTCGAGATCCGGGATTCGAAATCGCCGCACTGGACGGGCGGGCGCAACTCGGCGCGAACGTACGGGCATTTCGGCCAGGCGGGCGGTTTCATCTGGGCGGATCCCGCCGCGGAGCTGGCGCTGGTGGCGCTCACGGACCGCGATTTCGGGGAGTGGGCGCTGGACTTGTGGCCCGCGATTTCCGACGCGGCGATATCCGAATACACCAAATAGGCATCGAAGACTAGCGCAACACGGGTATCACAGGGCACAATAGACACGCAGGACACAAAAACATCAGCATTTCCGCTGCTCGCGGGTCCACCAGGTCGTTGGGGAAGACGTCCCTCGTGGAACCGAAGGAGCAGGAGATGCGTGCGTCGAATCAATTCGCCGACGTGACGGCTGGCGTGGTCTATATCCATGCCTCGCCCGCGGCGGTCTGCCCGCATGTCGAGTGGGCGCTGTCGTCGACCCTGCAATCCAAGGCCAACTTGGTGTGGACTCCGCAGCCGGCGATGCCCGGACAGCTGCGCGCGGTCACCAATTGGGTCGGGCCGGTGGGCACCGGCGCCCGGCTGGCCAACGCGTTGCGCTCCTGGTCGGTGCTGCGATTCGAGGTCACCGAGGATCCCAGCCCCGGAGTCGACGGCCACCGATTCAGCCACACCCCGCAGCTCGGCTTGTGGAGCGGAGCGATGAGCGCCAACGGCGACATCATGGTCGGGGAGATGCGGCTGCGGGCGATGATGGCGCAGGGCGCCGACACGCTCGCCGCGGAACTGGATTCGGTGCTGGGGACGGCCTGGGACGAGGCGCTCGAGGTGTACCGCGACGGCGGCGACGCCGGTGAGGTGACCTGGCTGAGCCGGGGCGTCGGCTAGATAACGGGCGGGCTCACCGGGGTAGCGGTGACCGGCATCTCCATGCTGCCTGCGCACGCGCCGCTGACGATGTCGATGTGAAACACGCCGGTCAGGGTGCCGTCGGCGGCGGGCGTCAAGGCTGTGATGGACCTCGCGGGGTCGCGTTCCACGCGGCCGCCGAGCAGTGGGCAATCCCAGGTCCGGTTGATCTGCTGAACCCACTGAGATCCGTTCCAGGCGAACTGGACCGATCGCTGCTCGTACGGGCTTTTGGGCGCCGGAGGGTTATTGACCGTGGCGACGCAGACGCCCGTCGAACAGTTCGACGTGAACGAGTAGCTGGCCCGCTGGGAGGTTTCGGGCTGGCGGGCCGCCATGCTGGTACCGGTCTTCTGGTTCGCGGCGAAAGTCAGCAGGTAGGGCCCGTTCCAGGCCGACGGTTGAATCGCGGAGGCCGCGGGCGAAAGCCAGACTGCGCAGCCCAGCGCCGCGGCAGCCAACACGCCCAGTGCAATCTTGCGGTGTCCCGACATATTTCCCCCCGGTGCAGAGCCGACGCCAAGATATCGGACGGGGTGGCCGATCTGTTACACCGCCGTGATCCTTATTTCGCGGGGCGCAGAATCCGTAGCGCGTGGTGAGGCGAGTCACTCGCAGCGACCCTTCCTGATCAGGCACTTCACGCGCTAGAGTTTATCCATATCAAATTGTAAAAATTGCGTTAGGTGCGATACGGCGTGACCGACAACGAACTCCGCGTCCGCCAGGCCCACAGGGGCGATGCCGGCGGGTATCAGGGCGCGGGGTACCGCGCAGAGCTGCGCCTTGCCGAGAACATCGTCAATCCGGAGACATGGGCCGGCGGCATAGAAGACAAGCGGGCCATGGTGCCGCGACTGCGGGTGGGTCGCGACAAGTGGTTAAACGTGCTCTGGCTGCTTCCCGTGGGGTTCGCCGTGCTCGTCGTGGCCGTGGCGGTGGCCAATGGCCTGCACCACATCCCGGCGGTGCAGGCCTTCATCCAGCGATATCCCGGAACCCATGTGCCTTCCGGCGTCAGCCCCGGCATCCCGGCGTGGGTCGGATGGAGCCACTTCTTCAACCTGTTCTTGATGACGTTCATCATCCGTTCCGGGATTCAGATCCTGTGCGACCATCCGCGGTTGTACTTCAGTCGCAACGCCACCCCGGGCAGGGACGAGTGGCTGCGAGTGGCCAAGCCGGTGCCGGATGACCCGCTGTGGACGGCCAAGGACGACTCCGTTGGTCTGCCCGGCCAGTTGGGGTTGCCCGGGATTCGCCATTCCATTGGGCTGGCGCGGTGGTGGCACCTCGGCGTTGACGTTCTGTGGCTGCTCAACGGCGCGGTGTTCTATGTGCTGCTGTTCGCTACCGGTCAATGGCGACACATCGTGCCGACCAGCTGGGACGTCTTTCCCAATGCGGGATCGGTTGCGATCCAATACCTGTCGCTGGACTGGCCGACCGACAACACCTGGGTGGCCTACAACGCGCTGCAGTTGTTGACGTACTTCACGACGGTCTTCATCGCGGCACCGCTCGCGGTCATCACCGCGCTTGGGATGTCGCCGGCACTTTCGATGCGCCTCACCGTGATCAGCAAGCGGTTGAACATTCAGCACGCACGCTCACTGCACTTCCTGGTCTTGGTGTATTTCATCGTGTTCATCGTTATGCATGTCACGATGGTTTTTGCCACCGATGCTGTGCTCAACCTCAACCACATGTTCGGCGCCCGCGACGACAACAGCTGGGTGGGTTTCTGGGTCTTTGCCGCGGCCATGGCGGTGGTAACGATTGGCTGGGTGGTCGCCACCCCGTTCACTTATCGCCACCCCAGGATTGTGCAGCGGGTCGGCTACGCGCTTGTCGGGCCGCTGCAGCGGCTGTTCGAGTACGCCAACCCGAAGCCTGGTGCGTTCACAGAAAAAGACATCTCGCCGTACTTCTGGCACAACGGCACCTACCCGGAAACCGTTGAGTACAAGGAGTTGGAAAAGAACCACTTCGTGGATTGGCGGCTGCGGGTCTACGGCCTCGTCGAGAACCCCACCGAGTTCTCGCTGGCCGACTTGCATGACTTGCCGTACCACGAACAGATCACCCAACACTTCTGCATCCAGGGCTGGTCGGGTGTTGCCAAATGGGGTGGCGTGCAAATGAAGACGATCATGGACGTCGTCAGACCGCTGCCCGCTGCGAAGTGGGTGGTGTTCTACTCGCTGGGCCCCGGCGCGGACGGGGGGATCTATTATGTCGCGCACCCGATCGACCAGATGAGTAACCATCTCACGATGCTGGCCTACGACATGAACGGCGAACCGGTGAGCTACGGTCACGGGGCGCCACTGCGGCTGCGCAATGAATTGCAGCACGGCTTCCGGCACGTGAAGTGGCTCAAGGGCATTGAGTTCGTCGCACACTACTCCGAGTTGGGCAGCGGTTACGGCGGTTACAACGAAGACCACGAATACTTCGGGCGGCACCAGACCATCTAGGGGCGTGGAGGTGCGTCATGACAATGAAAAAAATCGAAACTCCGCGAATCGAAGCACTCGGCGATCACGAGTACCTCGTGCGTGTCGACCAGGGCGAGGAACTCGTCGCCATCCGAATGCGAGCCACGCCAGAGGTTGTCGCGCGCATCGCCGGACCCGACGCCGACGAAACCCGTGTTGTCGCCGCTACCATCGCCTACCTGATTGCGCGGCAGTGCCCCGAAGACCTACCCGAGCAACTCGACCTCGACGACATCGTCGCCGCCTACGACGGTTACCTCGACGAGCTCCACGACCAGATCTGCCGTCTGTGATGAACGGCCATCACCACACGGCGCTCGTGCTTACCGCGCGGGGCGCAGAATCTGCAGCGCAGCGGGTACCGCGGAGATCTCGGCGGGCAGCGCGCAGGCGAAGTCGCCGTCGGCGTAGACGTTGATGCCGGGGCAGTCGACGTGGATCGATGTGGCGCGTGCGGTGCTGACCTCGTCGAGGTCGACGTGGGTGCCCTTCATGACGGTGGGGAACAGGCGGACCAGTT
Source organism: Mycobacterium sp. IS-1264 (assembly GCF_001954195.1). Lineage (GTDB taxonomy): Bacteria > Actinomycetota > Actinomycetes > Mycobacteriales > Mycobacteriaceae > Mycobacterium. Next base: position 92,048 of record NZ_MBES01000056.1, read on the forward strand.
TGGTCCGGGACGCCGAATGCGCCATCGTGATGTCGAGCAGACCATCGGTGGGGTCGGCACTGGGACAGATCAGCAGTCCACCGCCGTAGCTGCGGGTGTTGCCGAAGGCCGCCAGCGTGATGTCGGCGTCGATCTCTTTCGTCCCGTCGAGCACCAGCCGAAACGGCAACAACCGCAGCCTCGAAAGCTCGGCGAGCATCGCGATGTAGTAACGCGCACGGCCGTGCGGCCAGGTCATCCGGTTGGCGCGATCGGTCACCAGCGAATCGAACCCCGTCGCGGCCACGGTGCCGAACCACTTGTCGGTGCCATTGCTGTCGCGAATCCGGCCCAGGTCAATGGTTTCCGTCCAGCCGTCCACGACGATGTCGGCGGCCGCCGCGGGATCCTTTGTGGGAATGCCGAATTCGCGGGCGTGATCGTTGCCGGTGCCCGCCGGGATGATTCCCAGCGGAATGTCAGTGCCCGCCAACACCTGTAGGGCATTGGAGACGACGCCATCGCCCCCGGTGACCATGACCGCGTCGGTTCCTCGCTCGAGCTCGGCGCCGACAAGGTGGCGCGCGTCTTCGGCGTCGTCGCCGATGATCTCGGTGACCTGCACGCCCCGATCGTGCAGCCTTGCGATCGCGATTTGCGCCGCGCGGATCGCGGCGCCGTGGCCCGACGCGGGATTGGTCAGCGCGGTGACCTTGGCGATTTCACGCGGACTCACGGAATCAGCTTGCCGGGGTTGAGGATTCCGGCCGGGTCCAGCGTCGCCTTCACCGCGCGCAGTACCTGCACTCCGAGATCACCCACCTCGTCGCGCATCCAAGGTCGGTGGTCGGCGCCGACGGCGTGGTGGTGGGTGATCGTCGCGCCGTTAGCGATCATCGCGTCGGACGCCGCCTTCTTGGCCTTCTGCCACTGCTCGATCGCATTGCCGCGTTGCCCCGCGACGACGGTGAAGTACAGCGAGGCGCCCGTGGGGTAGACGTGCGAGATGTGGCACATCACGAGCGCCGGCGTGCCGGTCTCGGCCAGCGCACCGGTGAGCGCTTCAGTAACCGCGGCCTTGAGGGCAGGAATGTTGGACCAATCGGTGGCGGTCTCGAGCGTCTCGCAGAGCGCGCCCGCGGACAACAGCGAGTCGCGCAGGTACGGCGCGGCGAACCGGCCGCGTTCCCACGCTTGGGCCGGCGCTTCGCCGAGCGACGTGCCGCCCTGCGCCGCCAGCAGTGCGCGGGTTTCGGCGTGCCGGCTTTCAACGTGTTCCGTGGTGCCCTCGAAGACCGTGATTCCCAAGCAGCCGCCGGTGATTTGGTTTTCGCCGATCGCCTCGGTGGTAGCGAGGTTGACCCCGGTCTCCGCTTCGTCGGAGAGCCGAATGACGGTGGGGCCCGTGGCATTTTGGGTGACCGCGCGCAGGGCCGCGGCCCCGGTCGCGAAATCCGGGAACGACCACGCCTCGTAGCGGACGGCTTCCGGCGCGCGGTGCACGCGCAGCCGCACCTGGGTGATGACGCCGAAGGTGCCCTCCGAGCCGATCAGCAGCTGACGAAGGTCGGGACCGGCGGCCGACTCCGGCGCGCGGCCCAGATCCAGGATGCCGACCGGAGTGACCACCCGGAGCCCGCGAACCATGTCGTTGAACCGGCCATAGCCCGCCGAGTCCTGGCCCGACGAACGGGTTGCGGCGAAGCCCCCGATGGTGGCGTACTCGAAGCTCTGCGGGAAATGCCCGAGCGAAAAGCCTTGGGCGCCAAGCATGCGTTCGGCGTCCGGCCCGGTCACGCCGGCGCCGAACACCGCCTGCCCGGACACCTCGTCGAGGTCGATGAGCCGGTCGAAGCGGCGCAAGTCGAGGGAGACCACCGCGTCGAATTGGGCGCGGGTGGGATTCAGGCCGCCGGTGACGCTGGTGCCGCCCCCGAAGGGGATGACGGCGATGCCGCGCTCCGAGCAGTAGCGCAGGATCGCAGCCACGGCGTCTTCGTCGCCGGGCAACAGGATGGCGTCGGGCGCGTCCTGGACCTTCTCCTTGCGCCGCAGCATGTCGATGGTCGACTTGCCGCCCGCGTGCAACAACCGGTCGCGATCGGCGACGCGGCAGTAGCCGTCGCCGACGATCGCGGTCAGCGCGTCTCGATCTTCTGGTGTGAGCGCGGACGGGCGCAGCTCGACGTCATCGGCGTCCAGTTCGGTCTCGGCGGAATCGTCCAGGCCCACGGCCTGCTTGAGCAGCGCCCGGATCCCCTCGGACAGGGGCTTGGCCGCGGCGGGATCTCCCCACGCGTTCCACTTCATCGGCGGGAGGAGTTCCTCGAGGTGCGTCATGCGTTACAGTATTACACATGCTGTCAATCAGTAACGCATCAGTCGATACCCGAGAACGGATCCTCGCGGCCGCCGCCAGCTGTGTGGTCGATTTCGGGGTGGACCGGGTAACCCTGGCCGAGATCGCCCGGCGCGCCGGCGTGAGCCGGCCGACCGTCTACCGCCGTTGGCCGGATACCCGCTCGATCGTGGCGGCACTGCTGACTCAACGCATCGTTGGGGTAATGCGCAACGCGCCATTGCTCGGCGATGACCGGGAATCCCTTGTGCGACAGATCGTTACGGTGGCCAATCTGCTGCGTCGCGATGACTTGGTCATGTCAGTGATGCATTCTGAGCTGGCGCCGATCTACATCACCGAGCGGCTGGGGTCGAGTCAGCAGATGTTGATCGACGCCCTAGCCGATCGGTTGCGCGCTGCCCAGCGCCACGGCAGCGTCCGCGCCGGCGATCCGCTGCAGATGGCCACCATGGTGCTGCTGATCGCCCAGTCGACGATCCAGTCGGAACGGATCGTCAGGCCGATTCTTGATTCCGATGCGCTGGCCAACGAGCTCACCTACTCGCTGAATGGTTACCTGTCGTGACGACCTTGAACTCCTCGCGTCGTACGGCCGACCTGAACGCCCTCGCCGACGGCGAGCCGCTGGACGTGCTGGTGATCGGTGGCGGCATCACCGGCGTCGGGATTGCCCTGGACGCCGCATCACGGGGCCTGCGGGTGGCGCTGGTGGAAAAGCACGATCTGGCGTTCGGCACCAGCCGGTGGAGTTCGAAATTGGTCCACGGTGGCCTGCGGTACCTGGCGACGGGCAACGTTGGGATCGCCCGACGCAGCGCGATCGAGCGCGGAATCCTGATGACGCGCAACGCCCCTCACCTCGTGCGCGCGATGCCCCAGCTGGTCCCGTTGCTGCCGTCGATGAGTCGTGGCAAGCGCGCTTTGGTGCGCGCGGGATTCCTCGCCGGTGATGCGCTGCGAGTGCTAGCGGGGACGCCGTCGTCGGTGCTGCCCCGATCGGGCAGGGTTTCGGCCGGTCGTGTGGCGGAGATGGCGCCGATGGTTCGACGCGACGGCCTGGACGGTGGCCTGCTGGCCTACGACGGGCAGCTGATCGACGACGCCCGGCTGGTCACGGCTGTGGCGCGCACCGCCGCGCAGCACGGCGCCCGGATCCTCATCTATGTCGCGGCGTCTGAGGCCACCGGCGGCTCGGTGCGCCTGACCGACCAACGCACGGGCGAGTCGTTCGACGTGTCCGCCGGTGCCGTCGTCAACGCGGCGGGGGTGTGGGCGGGCGAGATCGACGGATCGCTGCGGTTGCGTCCCAGCCGCGGAACCCACCTAGTGTTCGACGCCGGCGCGTTCGGGAATCCTGTTGCCGCGCTGACGATTCCGATCCCCGGGGAGCTCAACCGCTTCGTGTTCGCCATGCCCGAGCAACTGGGCCGCGTCTACCTCGGCCTGACCGACGAGGACGCTCCCGGTCCGATTCCCGATGTGCCACAACCGTCGTCGGAGGAGATCACGTTCCTGTTAGACACGGTGAACACCGCGCTGGGGACCGCTCTGCAGGCCAGCGATGTCATTGGTGCCTACGCCGGTCTGCGCCCACTGATCGACACCGGCGAAGGCCGCACTGCCGATGTTTCGCGCGAGCACGCCGTCGTCGAATCGCCCTCCGGCGTCATCAGCGTGATTGGGGGAAAGCTGACCGAATACCGTTACATGGCAGAGGATGTCGTGGACCGCGCCGTCGAACTGCGGCACTTGCGTGCCGGCAATTGCCGGACGCGCAATCTACCGCTCGTCGGCGCCCCGGCCAACCCGGGTTCGACGGTGCCGCCGATGGCCGGCCTGCCCGAGTCGCTGATCCAGCGATACGGGGCGGAGGCGCCCAACGTCATCGCTCGGGCGACCTGCGAGAGGCCGACCGAGCCCGTCGCCGAGGGCATCGACGTGACCCGGGCGGAGTTCGAGTACGCCGTCACTCACGAGTGCGCACTGGACGTCGACGACATCCTGGACCGGCGAACGCGCATCGGCCTGGTTGCGCGCGATCGTGAGCGGGTGGCCGGCGTGGCCGAGGAATTCGTGGCGCGCCTCGGCTGAGGATACCATTAAACGGAACTAGTCCGTATCGTTAGGAACATCATGAAGCGCGAAAGCGGCCAGGCGAGCACGTCGAGCCGATCCCGAAGCCCTGGGCGCCTGGATCGGTCGTTGGATGCGGCCATCCTCGACGCGACCCTGGCGGGCGTCGCCGAAGTCGGCTATGACCGGTTGAGCATGGACGACGTGGCGTCGCGCGCCGGCGTCGGGAAGGCGGCGATCTATCGTCGCTGGCCGTCGAAGGAGGTGGTGGTCGCCGACGCGATCGCGCATTGGAGGCGGCGACTGGGACCCGTCGAACCGCCCAACACCGGCAGCCTTCGCGGTGACATCGACGCGTTGGTTGCGGCCACTCCCGACCTGAATGACGCTGACACACACATGATTCGGGTGGTTGTCGGGGTGGCGACGGCGGCCATGCACAACCCCGTCCTCGCGGCCGCCCTGGACGACCTGGTGCTGTCCACCCCGCGGCAGGTGGTCCGCGCGATACTCGACCATGCGGTGGCTCGCGGGGAAATCCCGGCCGACCGCGACCTCAGCCTGATCCCCGACGTCGCGCTGGGCCTCAACGTGCTGCGGGTGATCACCGGACGTCCAATCGACCGGGTCTATGTCCGGCGCATGCTCGAAGACGTGATCTTGCCGATGGCCGGGGGTCCGGCGCCGTAGTTGTTGCGCATCAGGCCGGGCCGTGCCACATTGGAACTACACGGAACTGCATAGTTCCGTGTAGAGGGGAGACGGTGATGAACACGAAGCATGTCCCGGTCCTGATGGTCGGCGCCGGAGCCGCCGGCCTGGCCACCTCTGCGTTGCTCGCCAAACACGGCGTTCACTCGCTGCTGGTCGAAAAGCGCGGCGAGGTGTTCATCTACCCGAAGGCGCGCAACCTGAGCTTCCGCAGCCTGGAGATCCTGCGCGGCCTGGGATTGGCCGACGAGGTCCACGCGATTGCCCACGGCGTTACCGACGTGCTGAGCAAGCCGACGCTCAACAGCGCCGAACAGCGTCAGACGCTCGACGTCAACGCGATCTTCGCGCCCTTCGAGGAGTTGAGCCCCGAGCCCGGCGGCCAGTACTGCCCGCAGAGCGCCTTCGAGCCGATGCTGCTGAGCCACATCCGCCGGCACGGCAGCGAGGCGCGCTACAACACGGAGTTGGGCTCGTTCGACCAGGACGCTAGCGGCGTCACCGCGGTCATCCGCGATCGTGAGTCGGGCGCGACCGAGGTGGTGCGCGCCGACTATCTCGTCGCCGCCGACGGCGTGCACAGCCCGATCCGCGACGCGCTGGGCGTGACGACCTCCGGCTACGGGGCACTGCCGATCTATGTCGTGTTCGTCTACTTCCGGGCGCCGTGGCGAAAATTCGTCGGCGACCTCGGCCCGGGCGACGGCATCCAAGTCAAGAATCCCGACGTGGAGGGCATCTTTCTGCCGGTGCGCGACGACTTCGGCATGTTCATCAGCACCTACTTTCCCGCCCGCGGGGAAACCGCCGAACAGTTCACCGCCCAGCGGTGCCGCGAGATGCTGACGAAAGCGATCGGCGAGCCGATGGACGTGGAAGTCATCGACGTCGCGCCGTGGCAGCCGTACGAGCGTGTCGCTGACCAATTCCGCTGCGGCCGAGTGTTTCTCGTCGGCGACTCGGCCCACACCATGCCGCCGTTCAAGGCCGGCGGGGCCAACACCGCCATCCAGAGCGCGCATAACCTGGCCTGGAAGCTGGCGGCCGTCGTGAACGGGACCGCCGGCCCGGAGCTGCTGACCACCTACCATGCCGAGCGGCACCCGGTCGGGCGCTTCAACGCGCGCCAGTCGCTCACCGGGCCGTCGCTGGCCTTCCTGCGGTTGGACGACGACCGGCCGCTATTGCCGCCGGACGAGGAGGCGTCGATGTTCGCCGTGCTTATCGGCTACCAATACCGTTCGGGCGCAGTGGTTTCCGATTCTCCCGCGCCGGTGGATCCCAACGCCGTGTCGCTGGTCGACGAATTGCGCGGGCAGCCCGGCACGCGCGTCCCGCACGCCTGGGTCGTCGACGACGGGAAGCGGGTCTCCACACTCGATCTGCTCGGTCCCGCCTTCACGCTGCTCACCGGGGACGACGACGCCGCATGGTCGGACGCCGCGGCCCGCGCGTCGAAGGCCGCTGGCGCCCCAATCACCGTGCGGCGCATCGGCGCCGCGGTCGATGTCGACGGCTCGTGGTCCGCCGTCGCAGGACTCGCGCCCGACGGGGCGTTGTTGGTGCGGCCCGACGACTTCGTCGCCTGGCGCGCCGACGAGCTCCCGCGCTCACCGGGCGACGAGCTCGGTCGGGTGCTGTGCCGCATCCTCGGCCGCGCGCCATGACCGACCCGCCGCGCTCCGAAACGGTGGCCTGCCTGGGGTCGAGCACCACCGCGTCGAGGGGGACCTACAAATGGATCGACGAGCTGGAAAAGCGGCCCCGTAACAACCGGTTTCGCTTCGTCAACTTCGGCGTCGGTGGGGATCTGTCGGGCAACGCCGTCGGGCGCCTCGACCGGGTGATCGCCTGCCGGCCGGGCCGGGTGATCGTGCTGATCGGCAGCAACGACATCATGGCGAGCGTCTTTCCCAACTTCCGGGGATTCGTTCGCACTCTTAAGGGGCTCCGCGACGAACCGACACCCGCGCGGTTCGCCGAGAACCTGGCCGTCATCGTGCGCCGGCTGCAACGGGAGACCAATGCCAGGGTCGCGCTGAGTTCTCTTGCCCCGGTGGGGGAGGCACCCGGTTCAGGCCATCCGGTGCAGGCGCGGCTCAACGAGCTGTTCGGCACCTACAACGGGATCATCCGCGAAGCCGCCGCGCGGGAGTCCACGGACTACATCCCGTTCTACGAAGCATTCCAGGAGCGCCTCGCCGGGGCGGCGACGACGAAACCGTTCACGCGGTTCTCCTTCGCGTCGCTCTACCGCGACTACCTGTGGCGGGAGATGGTGCTGCGCCAAAGCTTTGACGAGATCGCTCGGCGCAACGGCTGGCAATTCCACATCGACGGCATTCACCTCAACACGACCGGCGGGCGCATCCTCACGGAGGCCGTTCAGCGATTCTTGGATTCCTGAAATACGCCGCGAGCAGTCCACTGCAAGCGGGAGGTGCCCCAGCAGAATTCGCACTGCGCAGCGCGCGCGAGTGCGATTCTGCGTTCCCCCGCAAGCGGGAGGTGCCCCCAGCTCGCGCTAAAAAGTGAGCTACAGCGGGATGTTCTTGTGGCGGCCGCGGCGTGCCGGTGCCTGGGCCAGTGCCTCGGTGAGCTTGCTGCGGGTGTGCGACGGATCGATCTTCTCGTCGACCACGCCGATCTCGATGGCGCTGTCCACGCCGCCCGCGATCCGCTCGTGCTCGGCGGCCAGCTCGTCGTGCAGCGCTTCGCGCTCGTGGTCGGGCGCGGCGGCCAGCTTCTTCTTGTGCAGAATGCCGACGGCGGCCTTGGCGCCCATCACCGCGACCTCGGCGTCCGGCCAGGCGTACACCTTGGTGGCGTTCAGCGACCGGGAGTTCATCGCAATGTAGGCCCCGCCGTAGGTCTTTCGGGTGACCAGCGTGACCCGCGGAACGGTGCACTCACCGAACGCGTGCAGCAGCTTCGCGCCGCGACGCACCACGCCGCCCCACTCCTGGTCGACGCCGGGCAGATAACCGGGGACGTCGACGACCACGATCAGCGGAATGCCGAAGGCGTCGCACAGGCGCACGAATCGCGCCGCCTTCTCGGCGCTTTCGGAGTTCAGGCAGCCGCCCAGGCGCAGCGGGTTGTTGGCCAGCACGCCGACTGTGCGGCCGGACAACCGGCCCAACCCGATCACCATCGACGGCGCCCAGTTGGCCTGGAACTCGTCGAACGGTGTCTCGTCGTCGAGGATCGCGGTCACGATCGGGCGCACGTCGTAGGCACGCCGCGACGACTCGGGCAGCAACGCGTGAATGTCGGTGTCGCCGGCCTCGGCCTTGGTGCGGTCGAAATGCCCTTGCTGGCAGAACAATCCGACCAACCGGCGGCCGCGCTCGTAGGCGTCGAGCTCGTCGTCGGCGACGATGTGGCACACCCCGGACTTCTTGTGATGAGTCTCCGGGCCGCCGAGCGCGGCCATGTCGACGTCCTCGCCGGTGACACTGCGCACCACGTCGGGCCCCGTGACGAACACCCGGCTCTCCGGCGCCATCACCACGACGTCGGTCAGGGCCGGCCCGTAGGCGGCGCCGCCGGCGGCGAAGCCGACGACCACCGAGATCTGCGGGACATAGCCGGACGCCCGGATCATGGCCTCGAACACCAGGCCCACCGCGTGCAGCGCCTTGACGCCTTCGGCCAGCCGGGCGCCGCCGGAGTGCCAGATACCCACGATCGGGCTCTGCTCCTCGATGGCGGTGTCGTAGGCGTTGACGATGTGCGTGCAACCCTCGATGCCCATGGCGCCGCCCATCACCGTTCCGTCCGTGCAGAACGCGATGGTGCGCACACCGTTCACGGTGCCCGCGGCGGAAAGCACGCCCGAGCGGTCACGCTCGTGCAGCAGTTGGATGCTGCCGTCGTCGAAGAAATTGCTCAGACGCAACAACGGGTCTCGGGGGTCGAGCGATTCGCCGACCGCCTCGGGGGCCATGAGTGTCATTGCGGGTCTCCTGTTTCCGGTGTTGCTCGGGGTTGATGGCGCTGGGGTTTAGTACCGCCCAAAGGCGATCGCCACGTTGTGACCGCCGAATCCGAACGAGTTGTTGATCGCGTACCGGTAATCACCGTGCCGCGGCTTACCCGCCACCACGTCCAAATCGATCTCTGGATCGAGGTTCTCGAGATTCAGTGTCGGTGGGACCAGCTGATCCCGCAACGCGAGCACGGTCAGGATCGACTCCACCGCGCCGACCGCACCGACCGAGTGGCCGAGGGCGGACTTGGGGGCGTATACCGCCGGCTTGTTGCTGCCCAGGGCGTTGTTGATGGCCTTGCTTTCGGCCAGGTCGCCGACCTGGGTGCCGGTGGCGTGCGCGTTGACGTGGTCGATGTCGCCGGGAGTGAGGCCCGCGAGCTGGATCGCCCGCGTCATCGCATGGCCGGCGCGTTCCCCGTTGGGGTCCGGCGCGACCATGTGGAAGCCGTCCGAGGTGACGCTGGCACCCATGATCCGGGCCAGGATGTTGGCGCCGCGGGCTTTCGCGTGCTCCTCGGTCTCGATCACCATCAGAGCGCCGGCCTCGCCGAACACGAAACCATCGCGGTCCCGGTCGAACGGGCGACACGCACCGGCGGGGTCGTCGTTCTTGGTCGACATCACGATGCGCATCGCCGCGAACGCCGCGATCGGCACCGCCTCGATCCGCGTCTCCACGCCGCCGCAGATCGCGATGTCCGCCTCACCCAGCACGATCTGCTGCCACGCCCGGGCGATGCCCTCGCAACCGGACGCACACGCCGAAACCGGTGTCATCACACCGGCTTTGGCGTGCCGTTCCAGCCCGACCGCCGCGGCCGCTCCGTTGGGCATGTACTTCTGCACGCCTAGCGGAGAGACCGCCTTCATGCCGCGGGCCCGCATGTCGTCGTAGCTGAAGACCATTTCCTCAGACGAACCCAGACCCGTGCCGATGGAAACGGCCAACCGGTTGGTGTCGACTTCGGGTGAACCGGCGTTCTCCCACACCCGGCGGCCCAAGACGGTGGACATCCTTTGCAGATAGCCCGTTCGGCGCAGCTCGATGCGAGTCAGCTGGCTGTCGAACTCCTCCACGAGATGCCCGCCGATACGGACCGGCAGGTCGAACTCCTCGACGAAGGGGTCCTCGAGGAGACGGATCCCACTCTGGCTGTCCAGGAGCAACTTCCAGGTGGTTTCCGCGTCGGGTGCCAAGGCAGTCGTCATGGCAATGCCGGTGACGACCACATTGGGGAAAGCTTTCCCCGTAACCAGCTCTGTCATGGGTGTGGCGAACGTTCCTTCCGTGCTTTAGTAACGCCCGAACGCGAGCGCGACGTTGTGCCCTCCGAACCCGAACGAGTTGTTGATCGCGTACTGGTACTCGCCGTAGCGCGGTTCGCCCGCGACGATGTCCAGATCGATTTCGGGGTCAGGGGTTTCGTAGTTGAGGGTGGGTGGGATGACCCCGTCCCTCAGGGTCAGCACCGTAAGCACCGACTCGAGCGCCCCGACTGCGCCGATTGAGTGCCCCAGCGCCGATTTCGGCGCATACACCGCGGCCTTTTCGCAACCGGCGACCCGAAGCGCGTTGGCCTCGGCCGTGTCGCCGATCGGCGTTGCGGTCCCGTGTGCGTTGACGTGGTCGACGTCCTTGGGGGACAAGCCGGCCAGCTCCATCGCCCGCGTCATCGCCCGGCCGGCACGCACGCCGTCCGCCGCGGGCGCCACCATGTGGAAGGCGTCCGAGGTGATACCGGCACCGAGCAACCGGGCCAACGGCTTGGCGCCGCGGGCCTTGGCGTGCTCCTCGGTCTCGATCATCATCAGCGCCCCGGCCTCGCCGAACACGAAGCCGTCGCGGTCCTTGTCGAACGGCCGCGACGCACGCTCGGGCTCGTCGTTGCGAGTCGACATGGCCCGCATCATGGAGAACGCCGCGATGGGCAGCGCCTCGATGGGACCTTCGACTCCGCCGCACACGGCGATATCCGCGTCACCCATGACGATCTGACGCCACGCGTGGGCGATTGCCTCCGAGCCCGACGAGCAGGCCGACACCGGCGTTATCACCCCGGCGCGCGCCCCCAGCTGCAGGCCCACCACCGCCGCGGCGCCGTTGGGCATGATCATCTGAACGGCGAGCGGGGAGACCTTGCGGGGCCCGCCCTCGTTCATCAGGTCATAGCTCTCGACGATCCGCTCGGCGCCGCCCAGACCGGTGCCGACAACGACCGAGAACCGGTCGGGATCGACCTCCGGGGTGCCCGCGGTCTCCCACAACTGACCGCTCAGCAGTTTCGCCAGGCGCTGGACGTAGGACATGCGCCGCAGGTCCAGCCGGCCCATGTGGTTGTCGACAGGCTCCTTGAGGTGCCCGCCGATCTTGACGGGCAGGTCCCACTTGGTGACGAACTCGTCTTCGAGTACGTGGATGCCGCTTTCGCCGGCCAACAAACCCTTCCACGTGCTCTCGATGTCCGGCGCGATTGCTGTCGTCGCCGTGACGGCGGTTACCACAACGCTGGGGTAACCGCCATTAGCAGTGGAAGGCTTGGTCACTTGGTGTCCGCTTCCATCCTCGCCTTGACGTTGGCCACGGCGTCGGGGTTTTCGGACTCGATCTTGGCGCGCAGCGCAGCGGCGGCCTCGGGGTCCTCTTCCTCGAGCTTCTGGATGTACGCAACGACGTCACCGACGGTGCGCAGACCGGCGAGGTCTTCGTCGGGGATCTTCACGCCGTACTTGTCCTCGGTCTGGACGGCGATCTCGACCATCGACAGCGAGTCGATGTCCAGGTCGTCGACGAACGACTTCTCCGGGGTGACCTCGGAGGGCTCGATACCGGTGACCTCTTCGATGATCTCCGCAATACCGGCGATAATTTCTTCCTGAGTGACGGCCACAGCCTTGCTTCCCTTCGTAATGTGTTGTGTGTAAATCGAACTGACGTGCTTTTTGGTTGTACTGGACTGCGTTAGAGGTTGGTCAACTCGTCCAGGTCTGCGGGCGACTTGACGGCGCGTGCCGGAACCCCCCGAAGTTCGCGTTTGGCGATGCCGGTGAGGGTGCCCGCGGGCGGGAACTCCACAATCGCCGTGACAGTGTTCTCACGCAGATACTCGGTGCACAGGTCCCAGCGCACCGGTTGGGTCAGCTGGGCGACCAGCGCGTCCATCGCAGCGGCCGCCGAGGTGACCGGCTTCCCGTCGCGGTTGGACAACAGCGTGGCGGTGGGCTCGGCGGTCGCGATGGCGGCCGCCGCGGCGGCGTACGCGTCAAGAGCCGAAGCCATGTACTTGGTGTGGAACGCTCCGGCCACGCCGAGGGCGCGCACCCGGGCCTTGGCCGGCGGGTCTTCGGCGAGCTTCTCCAGCGCGGCCAGCGGGCCGGCGGCCACGATCTGGCCGGCGGCGTTGCGGTTCGCGGGGGTCAGGTCGAGCTGCTCGAGGCGGGCCAGTACCTCCGCCTCGTCGCCGCCGAGGACGGCGGACATGCCGGTCGGCTCGAGGGCGCAGGCCTTGGCCATCTCGGCGCCCCGGGTGGCGGCCAGCGCGACGGCGTCGTCGGCCCCCATCACACCGGCGATCGCGTAGGCCGCGATTTCGCCGACGGAGTGACCGGCCGCGATGAATTCCTTGCCGGCGAGCAGACCGCGCTTTGTCAGTTCCTGATGAGCCAGCAGCGTGGCCGCGACGACCAATGGCTGGGTGACCGCGGTATCGGTGATCTCCTCGGTCGAGGCGGTGGTGCCCAGCCGCACGAGATCAAGGCCGCTGGCCTTCGACCACAGGGCCAGCTGGTCCGCCGCGCCGGACAACTCCAGCCACGGCGACAGCATCCCCTCGGTCTGCGAACCCTGTCCGGGCGCGAGAAACGCAATCACGTGTCTAAGAGAACACTGTGGAAACGGTTTTGGCGGGTGTAACAGATTATGAACCTCGTCTTAGGTTTTTGTATACACCTTACAAAACAGCTCCGTAAGCAACATGTTTGATATCGTGCCGCGATCTGTTGCCTGGATCACTATCTCGCGGACGGCGCCACCGCACCCCCTCTGACCGGGAGGGGAACCTGCGTCAGGGCGTTGCTGCCGACACTAGACGGGCTCGTGGGGTAGTTGAGCTGACCAACGGTCGCCGCCACACGCAGCACATACGCATCACGGGGTTGGGTGGGATCGCGGCCCGTGAAGTCCGTGATGCGCTTCAGGCGGTACCGCACGGTGTTTGGATGAACGAACAACTTGCGGGCGCAAGCCTCAATCGCGCCGCCCGAATCTAAGAAAGCTTCAAGGGTCTCCACGAGGGTGGGCCCGGCCTCGGCCAGCGGCCCCATCACGTCGGTGTGCAACGCGACGATCGCCGATGCGTCTCCCATCAGGGCGCGTTCGGGCAGCAGCTCTCGGGCCAGCACGGGGCGGGGCGCCCCGCTCCAGCCCGCGACGGCGTTCATCCCTGATATCGCCTCGCTGGCGCTGTGATAAGCCGCGGTGAGCATCGGCGCGGTGGGTCCGATGACCACCGGGTCGTCGGAGAACGCGACCAACAGGTCACCCAGGAACTTCTCCGTCGGCGACAACGGGCCCGACACGATCGCCACCAGCCAGGTGCCGTGCACGTCGGTGAGCGCCGCGCGGCCATGGACGGCGGCGACGTCACGAACGTGTTGGCTGGCCCGCTCGCTGTCACCCGGTCCGTTCGCATCCTCGCGGCCCGGCGCCGGGGTCCCGACGACCACCGTCGCCGGCGCGGTGGTGTCCCAGTTCAACGCGGCCGCACGAGATAGCAGCTCCGGGCCGGTGTCGCCACGCACCACCGCGTCGACGACGCTCGCCTCCATGCGGCTGTCCCAGTTGCCCCGCGCCTCGGCCGCGTCCGCGTACTCGCCGGCGAAGGTGAAGGCCAGGTCGCGGCTGTACTTCAAGATCCCCACCGTCAGCGCGGTCAGCTGCTCGTCGGAACGGGCCAGCAGCGGCACGACTTCCTCGAAGAACTCCATCGTGACCCGAACCATGTCCACGCTGTGGCGCAGCGCGATCCGTCGGGTCAGGTCCTTGGGCACCAGTTCGAAGGCCTTGGCCGTGTAGCTGACGTTGCTGTGCGGGTCGTGCATCCATTCGACGAAGTTCACGACGGCCGTCTGCACCACCAGCGCGACACTGGCCCGCTGGGAGGCTTCCAGGTCGGCGAAGAACGGCAACCGATCCTGCATGGCGTTCACCGCTTCGGTGGACAGCCGGCCCGAATACTGCTTCAGCCGACGCAGCAGGGAATCGGGGACGGTGTCCAGCAATTCCAGCGGCGACCTTGGATGCTTGGCAAAAGGACCGGCGAACGGGTTGTCATTCACCCCTAAAACCTACGTCACATTTATGGAACTTTCCGCCAAAGCCACGCGCTGCCGCCGCGCCTCCCGCGCCGAACGTGCGGCCAGCCGCACGCTGGACCCCGAACGTGCGGCTAGCCGCACGCTCGCGGGGGAAGTGCCACGGCCTTAGGCGACGCCGGGATCGGATGTCTGCTCCGGGGCGGCCTGCACGTCGTCGATCCGGTACTGACGGGCGGCAGCGACCGGTACCGACGGGTCGATCTCGCCGTCTCGCGCCAGGGCCTCCAGCACCGCGACCACCTGGGATTCGGCGTCGGTGTTGAAGAAGCGCCGCGCGGCGGGCCGAGTATCGGAGAAGCCGAACCCGTCGGTGCCCAGCGTGACGTAGGTGCCGGGGACCCACGGCCGGATCTGCTCGGGGACCGCGCGCATCCAGTCCGATACGGCGATCACCGGTCCGACGGCCCCGTTGAGGGCCTTGGTCAGATAGGGGACACCGGCGGGCTGGTCGGGGTGGCGCAGCCGCGCCGTCTCCACGGCCACGCCGTCGCGGTTCAATTCGCCCCAGCTGGTCACCGACCACACGTCGGCGGCGACGTCCCACTCGGCCGCCAGCATCTCGGCGGCTTGCAACGCCGACGGCATCGCCACCCCGGACGCGAGGATCTGCGCCTTGTTGGTGCGTTGCTCGGTGGCCGCGTGGTAGCGGTAGATGCCGCGCAGCACGCCTTCGGGGTCGAAGTTCTCCGGCTCCGGCGGCTGCACGTAGGGCTCGTTGTAGACGGTGATGTAGAAGAACACGTTCTCCGGGTTCTGGCCGAACATCCGGGCCAGTCCGCTTTCCACGATGTAGGCGATTTCGTAGGCGAACGCCGGGTCGTAGGCGACGACGGCCGGATTGGTGGCCGCCAGCAGCAGGGAGTGGCCGTCGGCGTGCTGCAGGCCCTCGCCGGTCAGCGTGGTCCGCCCGGCGGTGGCCCCGAGCAGAAAGCCGCGCGCCATCTGGTCGGCCGCGGCCCACAGGCCGTCGCCGGTGCGCTGGAACCCGAACATCGAATAGAAGATGTAGATCGGGATCATCGGCTCGTTGTGCGTCGCATACGAGGTGCCGGCCGCGGTGAACGATGCCGCCGACCCGGCCTCGTTGATGCCCTCGTGCAGTATCTGGCCGACTTCACTTTCCTTGTACGCCAACATCAATTCGGCGTCGACGGCGGTGTAGAGCTGGCCGTTGCGGTTGTAGATCTTCAGGCTCGGGAACCACGAGTCCATGCCGAACGTGCGCGCCTCGTCGGGAATGATCGGCACGATGCGCGGCCCGATCTCCTTGTCGCGCAACACTTCCTTGAACGTGCGCACCGTCGCCATGGTGGTGGCCACCTCTTGGGTGCCGGACCCCTTCTTCAGCGCCTTGTAGGTGTCGCGGCCCGGCAGGTTCAGCGCCTTGGCCTTGGTGCGCCGCTCGGGCAGGAAGCCGCCCAGCGCGCGGCGCCGGTCGAGCAGGTAGCGGATCTCCGGGGCCTCGGGACCCGGGTGGAAGTACGGCGGTAGGTACGGGTCGTCTTCCAGCTGCGCGTCACTGATCGGGATCCGGATGGCGTCGCGGAAGTCCTTGAGGTCTTGCAGCGCAAGCTTTTTCATCTGATGCGTGGCGTTGCGGCCCTGGAAGTGGGCGCCCAGCGAGTAGCCCTTGATCGTCTTGGCCAGGATCACCGTCGGCTGGCCCTTGTGGTCGACGGCGGCCCGGTAGGCGGCGTAGACCTTGCGGTAGTCGTGGCCGCCGCGCTTGAGGTTCCAGATCTCGGAATCGGTCATGTGCTCGACGAGCGCCTTGGTGCGCGGATCGCGACCGAAGAAGTGGTTGCGCACGTAGGCGCCGTCGTTGGCCTTGTAGGTCTGGTAGTCGCCGTCGGGCGTGGTGTTCATAAGGTTGACCAGCGCGCCGTCCTTGTCGGCGTGTAGCAGCGCATCCCACTCGCGGCCCCACACCACCTTGATGACGTTCCAGCCCGCGCCCCGGAAGAACGACTCCAGTTCCTGGATGATCTTGCCGTTGCCGCGCACCGGGCCGTCGAGGCGCTGCAGGTTGCAGTTGATGACGAAGGTCAGGTTGTCCAGTGCCTCCAGCGCCGCGACGTGGGCCAGGCCGCGGCTCTCCGGCTCGTCCATCTCGCCGTCGCCGAGGAATGCCCACACGTGTTGGTTGGAGGTGTCCTTGATGCCGCGGTCGTGCAGGTAGTGGTTGAACCGGGCCTGATAGATCGCGTTCATCGGGCCCAGCCCCATCGACACCGTCGGGAACTCCCAGAAGTCGGGCATCAGCCGCGGGTGCGGGTAGGACGGCAGGCCGCCGCCGGGATGGCTGTGCTCTTGGCGGAACCCGTCCAGCTGGTCGGCGGTCAGCCGGCCCTCCAGGAAGGCGCGGGCGTAGATGCCCGGCGACGCGTGGCCCTGGATGAAGATCTGGTCCCCGCCGCCGGGATGGGCCTTGCCGCGGAAGAAGTGGTTGAAGCCGACCTCGTAGAGCGCCGCCGAGGAGGCGTAGGTCGAGATGTGGCCGCCCACGCCGACGCCCGGTCGCTGCGCGCGATGCACCATGATCGCCGCATTCCACCTGATCCAGGCCCGATAGCGGCGCTCGACGTCCTCGTCGCCCGGGAACCACGGCTCCAGTTCGGTGGGGATTGTGTTGACGTAGTCGGTGGAGGTCAGCGCCGGGATCGCGACCCGCTGCTCACCGGCGCGTTCCAGCAGGCGCAGCATCAGATACCGGGCGCGGGCGGGCCCGGAGCGTTCGAGCATTTCGTCGAACGATTCGAGCCACTCGCTGGTCTCCTCGGCGTCGATGTCGGGCAGATAGGACGCGACGCCTTCGCGGATCACCCGCACCCGATCGGATTCGTTTGGGCTGCTTGAGTTTTGGGCCAGATCGTGGCGCGCGAACTCGGTGGTCAACTTCCGCTCCTCGGTTGGCGGGTCGTCTGCCCGCGGTTTCGCCTTCTATCGTGCCGCACCGGCGTCCCGGGCGGGTAGCCGCGGTGTGCCGCAGGCGGCGGGGACGGCCACCCGGTAACGTCTAGCTGTGCTCATCGGATGGCGTGCCGTCCTTGCGGGGGAAGCCGTAAAGCGAGGCGCTCTGGCGCTCGGGTGTGTCGCGGTGGTCGTGATGGGCATCGTGGGCTGTACCACCGTCACCAACGGCACGGCGACGCCCGATACGAAGGTGGCCCCGGCCTACCGCCAGTCGGTGTCCGCGTCGGTGTCCGCGTCGGCCGCGACGTCCAGCATCCGGGAAACCCAGCGGCAGCAATCCCTGACGACGCGGGCGGTTCGCACCTCGTGCGACTCGCTGGCCACCACTAGCAGCACCGCGATCGACAAGGTGAATGCCTTTGTCGGGGCGTTCAATGCGGGCCGCAACACCGGGCCGACCGAAGGCCCGGCCATCGACGCGCTCAACGACAGCGCCTCGACGGTGGCCAACAGCTTCAGCGACGCGCTGTCGGCGCAGATGAAGGACGCGTTCAACGCGTACATCGACGCCGCCCGCGGGGTCGCGAACGCCATCGGTACGCATGCGCCGACGGGCGAGTTCAACAGGCGGGTCAATCAGCTCAACGACACGAAGACGAAGGCCCTCAAACTCTGCCTGGCGTCGTTCTGACACGCGTTACCAGGCACGGGTGTGGACCGCGTCGCGGCTGTGCGACGATAATCCCCATCGCACGGCGCACATGGCAAAAAGGAGGCTCCACGGTGGTCGCGGCGGATGACGCCCCGAGCTACGCTCGCAAGCTGGGCATCCAACGGGACCAAGTCGTCCAGGAGTGGGGCTGGGACGAAGACACCGACGACGACATTCGCGCCGCGGTCGAGGAAGCCTGTGGCAGTGACCTGCTCGACGAAGACACCGACGAGGTGGTCGACGTCGTCCTGCTGTGGTGGCGGGATGGGGACGGCGATCTGGTGGACACCCTGATGGACGCGATCAGCCCGCTGGCCGAGGACGGCGTGATCTGGGTGCTGACACCCAAGACGGGCAAGCCCGGTCACGTCCTTCCGGCCGAGATCGCCGAGGCGGCGCCCACCGCGGGGTTGATGCCGACCTCGTCGGTCAACCTCGGTGACTGGAGCGCCAGCCGGTTGGTTCAGCCGAAGTCGCGGGCCGGGAAGCGTTGATGCTGCCGGTCGGAACGCCCGCCCCGGACTTCACCTTGCGCGACCAGAATCAGCAGCGCGTCACACTGAGCTCCTACCGTGGCGCCAAGAACGTTCTGTTGGTGTTCTTCCCGCTCGCATTCACCGGGATCTGCCAGGGTGAACTCGACTTGCTGCGTGATCACTTGCCCGTTTTCGAAAACGACGACAGCGCGGTGCTGGCGATCTCGGTGGGCCCGCCGCCGACGCACAAGATTTGGTCCCTGGAGAGCGGTTTCACGTTTCCGGTCTTGTCGGATTTCTGGCCGCACGGCGAGGTCAGCCAGGCCTACGGCGTGTTCAACGAAGCCGCCGGATACTCCAATCGCGGTACCTTCGTCGTCGATCGATCGGGAATCATCCAGTTCGCCGAGATGAAGGAGCCGGGCGAGGCCCGCGACCAGAAGCTGTGGACCGACGCGCTGGCTGCCTTAAAGAGCTGAGAAGGCCTGACGGTTTTGGCTGGTTAGGCTGTTGCCGTGTAGCCTGCGGCGGACGATTCAAGGGCGCGTAGCTCAGTGGTAGAGCTCTGGTTTTACACACCAGCGGTCGGCGGTTCGATACCGTCCGCGCCCACCAAAGTTATTGCAGGTCAGCGCGACTGACCGCGCCGACCGCTACCCGCAGTACCCAGGGGGCGGTGGCGGGTGGGGTATGTCGTCGCTACAGAGACCTGATTCTGAGTGCGGATTTTGCGGTGCTGGTTTTGTTGGGTATGGGCGGGTGGACGTCGGTGGTCCGACCGCGCTGATCAAAGATTTCGATGACCGCGTCTCGGCGACCGAGCCCCTTCC